>NZ_JBIVJQ010000009.1:190917-329430 GCF_044750305.1 Streptomyces sp. NPDC088810 | reverse complement strand
TGCTCGCGTTGCCCGCCGTTCGTCCCTGATCGAGGAGTCACCCGTATGTGCGGAATCACCGGCTGGGTGTCCTTCCACCACGACGCCCGTGCCCAGGGCCCTGTCATCGAGGCCATGACCGCCACCCTCACGCCCCGCGGTCCCGACGCCGGCGGGGTCTGGCTCGGCGAGCACGTCGCGCTCGGCCACCGCCGCCTCGCCGTGATCGACCTCGAGGGCGGCACGCAGCCGATGACCGACCGGCCCGACGAGCCGGCCCTCGTCCTCAGCTACAGCGGCGAGGTCTACAACCACCACGAACTGCGGGCCGAACTGCGCGGCCGCGGCCATGTGTTCCGCACGCGCAGCGACACCGAGGTGGTGCTGCGGGCGTACGCGGAGTGGGGCGAGGACGTCGCCGACCACCTTGTCGGCATGTTCGCCTTCGCCGTCTGGGACGAGCGCGCCCAGCGGCTGCTGCTGGTCCGCGACCGCCTCGGCGTCAAGCCGCTGTTCTGGGCGGCCGTCGACGGCGGCCTGGCCTTCGCCTCCGAGCCCAAGGCCCTGTTCGCCCATCCCGGGCTACGGCCCCGCGTGGACGCCGACGGGCTGCGGGAGGCGTACAGCCTGCTGTTCAACACCGGCCCGACGGTGTGGTCCGGTGTACGGGAGACAGAGCCCGGAACTCTGCTGATCCTGGACCGCGACGGCATCCGCGAACGCCGCTACTGGCAGCTGGAGGCCCAGGACCACACCGACGATCAGGACACGACGGTGGAGCGGATCCGAGACCTGGTCGGCACGGCGGCCCGCAGCCGGCTGGAGGCGGACGTCCCGCTGTGCAGCCTGCTGTCCGGCGGCCTCGACTCCACCGTCCTGACCGCCCTGCTCGCCGACGAACTCCGCCGGCGGGAGGGCGCGGAGGCGAGGATCCGCTCGTACGCCGTCGACTACAGCGACCAGGCGGAACGGTTCACCGGCGACGTCCTGCGCACCGGCCACGACACCCCGTACGCCGCCGAAGCCGGCGCCTTCATCGGCACCGAGCACAGCACCGTCGTCCTCGACCCGCTCGCCCTGCTCGACCCCGAGCACCGCAAGGCCGTCGTCGTGGCCCGCGACTCGCCCATCGGCGTGGGCGACATGGACACCTCGCTGTACCTGCTGTTCGGGAAGATCCGTGAACACTCCACGGTCGCCCTGTCCGGCGAGGCGGCCGACGAGGTCTTCGGGGGCTACCCCTGGTTCCACAACCCCGAGGCACTGGCCGCGAACACCTTCCCGTGGCTGCTGGTGACGGGCGACGAGGCGGCCATGCCCCTCAACCCGGAACTGGACCTGCGCATCGGCGAGTTCCGTGCCGACACCTACCGCGCCGCCCTGGCCGCCGTACCGCACCTCGACGGCGAGACGCCCGCCGAGCACCGGCAGCGCGAGATGCAGCACCTGTCCCTGACCCGCTGGCTGCGCCAGCTCCTGCACCGCAAGGACCGCCTCAGCATGGCCCACGGCCTGGAGGTCCGCGTCCCGTACTGCGACCACCGGCTCGTCGAGTACGCCTTCGCCGTGCCCTGGGCACTGAAGAGCTTCGACGGCCGCGAGAAGAGCCTGCTGCGCGCCATCGGCACGGCCCTCGCCCCCGACTCGGTCCTGTACCGCCCCAAGAACCACTACCCGGCCACCCACCACCCCGACTACAACCGCGGCCTTCAGAACATGGCCCGCGACGCCCTCGCCACCGCACAGGTGCGTGCCCTGGCCGACGAGACCCGCATCAAGCCCTGCCTCGACACCCCGCCCGACCGGCTGGAGTGGGGCCACCGCCTGCGCCTCGAACGCGTCGTGGACCTCGCCCTGTGGCTGGACCACCACCAGCCCGAACTCGCCCTCTGAGGAGCCTCCCCATGACCCTCCAGGACCCGATGCCCGCCACCGGTCCGGACACCCTGCCCGACCCGGTCCCGCTAACGGGCTGCCCCTACAAGGCCGACCCCTACCCCCTGTACGAGCGGATGCGCGAGGCCGGCCCGGTCCACCGCGTCCTCTTCCCCAGCGGCGTCCACGCCTGGCTCGTCACCGGCTACGACGCCGCCCACGCCGCGCTGAACGACGACCGCCTGGGCAAGAACCACGACCGCGGCAACGACCGCTGGCGCGTCCGGGCCTCGATCATGCCCGAGCCCCAGCACTCCCAGCTCCAGGTCCACCTCCTCCACCAGGACCCGCCCCGGCACACCCGCATGCGGCGCTTCGTCACCGACGCTTTCACCCCGCGCCGCATCGAACAGCTCCGTCCCCGCTTCCAGGAACTGGCCGACGCGCTGATCGACGCCCTGCCCGAGAGGGGTCCCGCCGACCTCGTCACCGGTTTCGCCGCCCGCTTCCCCTTCCAGGTCCTCGCCGAAGTCATCGGCCTGCCCCCGGAGCCGGCGGCCCGCTTCGACCGCGACTGGGGCAAGGTCGTCCAGCCGGTCGGCCCCACCGACGCCGGACGCCCGCTGTACGAGGCCCGGCTGCACGGCCTGCAGCGCTACATCGCCGACGTCGTCGCCCACAAGCGCGCCCACCCGGAGGACGACCTGCTCAGCCGCCTCGTCGCGGCCCGCGACCGGCAGGAGCTGTCGCAGGAGGAGCTGGACTCGATGATCTTCCAGCTCCTCGTGGCGGGCCAGGAGCCGGTCACCAACCAGATCACCACGGCCCTGATCGCCCTGTTCCGGCACCCCGGCCAGACGGCCCGGCTCCGCGCCGACCCCCTCCTGCTGCCCCGCGCGGTGGAGGAACTGCTCCGCTACGACAGCGCCTTCGAGCTCACCACCTGGCGCTTCTTCGACCGGGACAGCGACCTGTACGGCACCGAGGTCCCGGCCGGCGACTCCGTGATCATCAGTCTGTGCGCCGCCAACCGCGACCCGCGCCGCTTCCCCGACCCCGACACGCTCGACCTCGACCGCAGCCCGAACCCGCACCTCGCCTTCGGCCACGGCATCCACTTCTGCCCCGGAGCCGCCCTCGCCCGCACCGAACTCCAGATCGCCCTGGGCACCCTCCTCACCCGGCTGCCCGGCCTGCACCTGGCCATCGCCGACGAGGCCATCGAGTGGATCCCGTCCGTCCTGGGCCGCGGCACCAACCACCTGCCCGTCACCTACGACCGCCGCCTCTGACCCCGCCCCGGGACCGACCGGTACCGGGTGCGCCGCCGGCTCCGGTTCCGGGTGGAACGTCGGTTCGGACTCGGGTACGGCATTGCCCGGCTCGGGTGTGGGGCTGATCGGTTTCCGGTGGACCGCCGGCTCCGGCCCGCGGCGACCGGTGGGGTGGTGCCCCCGCTCCGGCTGACTCACCGCACTCACTCGACGGCGCCCGGCCGGCCGCCCGCCACGGCGCCGTGCCGCCACGCGGCCATGTCCTCATGCCGCCATGTCCTCATGCCTTTTGGAGATCCGCCATGCCGCTGACGACTGCGTCGGACACGCGCCTCACGAGCATCAGCGCCGCGATTCTGAACATCCTGCTGCCCTACCACCGCACGACGGACCGAACCCCGGCCCCGGCGGACGCGTTCCCCCACCAACTGCGCCGCATCGCCGACTTCGTCCGTGACGGCGCCCCCGTCGTCTTCACGCTGCCCGGCTTCCCCTGCAAGTCCCCCAACCCTGCCAAGGTCCTCGGCTACCTGCCCGACCAGGGCGAACGCCTCTCCCTCACGTTCCTCCACACCCTGTGCACGGAGATCGAGCGCATCTACCCGCCGGGCGCCCACGTGATCATCTGTTCCGACGGCCACGTCTTCGGCGACCTCGTCCACGTGCCCGACGTACACATCGACGCCTACGCCGACGAACTACGTGTACTCATGGCCCGGCAGGGCCTGACCGGACTGTCCCTCTTCGACCTGCGCGACGTCCTCGGCGACCTGGACCACGACACGAAACGCGCCCACGTCCACCACCGCCACGCCCCCGCCGTGGACGCCCTGCGCGCCGAGATCCGTGCCGACGACCACGCGCTCGCCCTCTACCGGGGCATCACCCGCTTCCTCGTGGAGGACACCGCCGACTGGACCGGCACCCGTTCCGCCCTCCAGCGCGCCTGCCGGCAACGCGCCTACGGCGTCATCCAGCGCAGCCGCGCCTGGGGAGCCCTGATCGCCGAGCACCACCCCCGTGCCGTACGCCTGTCCATCCACCCGCAGCCCATCGGCGCCCCGAAATTCGGCATCCGTCTCCTCGACGCCCCGGATGCCTGGACCACCCCCTGGCACTCCTCCGCACTGCACCGCGCCGACGGCACGTGGACGCTCGTACCGCGCGCCACAGCGGCCCGGCTCGGTCGCCTGATGTACCACGACGGCCGGCCCAGCCACTTCGAGCAGCACTGACGCGGCTGGCGCCCGTGTGGTCAGCGGGAGCCGGAGCGGCCCGCCGTTTCGCCGGCGGCACGGCGGTACTCGGCGTTGATGCGCTGCGCTTCCTCGAGCTGGTCCTCGAGGATGACGATGCGGCACGCGGCCTCGATCGGGGTGCCCTTGTCGACGAGCTCGCGGGCGCGCGCGGCGATCCGCAGCTGGTAGCGGGAGTACCGGCGATGGCCGCCCTCCGAGCGGAGCGGGGTGATCAGACGAGCCTCACCGATGGCCCGGAGGAAGGCAGGGGTGGTACCGAGCATCTCGGCTGCCCGGCCCATCGTGTACGCCGGGTAGTCGTCGTCGTCCAGACGATCATGCAGTGGATTGTCCGATGTCATGTCACCTCGCTGTGCAACGCGTCGAGGGGCCCTGGTGCCGTACGGCACCAGGGCCCCGAAGGAAATTCAACACCATCTGTCGGCCCTACTGCGGCGCCGACCTTCTGTTTCCGCTACCCGGCCCGGCAGGGCGGAGCGGGGGATCGCAGCTGCGTGACCGGGGACCACCATCCAATCCGGGGTCTTGCGGTACCCGGGCCGAGTGCTTCTCGGGCCGGGCGATCCTGATGGCGTCAGCTCCTCCGTTCCTCTCGTTCGACCTCGTCTACGTGAAGAAGCGTACCCACATCAGGAATGAAAATCTACCCTGACAAGAGAAGGTTTCACTCCTGTGGTGGAGGAAGATCCTTGCCGTGATCGACCCTCGGGGATCCGGGTGCCGGCTGGGCCGCATAAGCTCTGCTGTCATGTCGAACCCTGATGAGCTGCTCGTCGCCATCTCCGCCGCGGTGGAGTCCGAGCGAAGCAATCAGATGTCGCTGACCGTGGTCGTCGGCGGTGCCGTCATCACAGGCCGGCTGGCTCCCGAGGCGGTGTGGCGGGAGCGGGTGGCGGAGGTCCTGAAGGACTCGGACCGTCTCGGCCCGTTCTCGGACGTCTTCGCCCGCGGCCCGCGAGGCAGTGGGCCGGGTCGCGGTGAGCCGCCCACGCATCTGCACTTTCATCTCGCCCGGATCCTGCAGGGCAGCCTCGGTATCCCGGAGACGGGCGGCATGTACCGAGTCGCGATCAAGGACGTCAGCGCATGGACCGTGGGCGACCTCAGCTACTTCGACCAGTGAGACGCCGCCTTCGCCCGTAGCCCGGCCGGTGGTCTCCGAGAGGCCCACACAGCGGCAGGGGCCCTGCCGACGCGCGTCGGCAGGGCCCCTGCCGGGATCCTGGGTGCGGTTTCCCGCCCTTCCTCATACCGCCACGGGGCGGCCGGCCGGCCTACGCGGCCGAGTCGTCGCCCGGCCGCCGCGGCGCCCTGCGGCGCACCCCCGCGCCGACGGGCCGCCCCTGGCCGGCGCGGCCCCGGCGGCTGCGGGACGGCGAAGACCCGCGACGGGGACGTTCCGCGGCAGGCGCGGTGATGACCACCGGCACCCCGGAGGGCGCCTGGGCACCCGTGATGCGGCTCAGCTCCGCCTCGCCCGAGCGGACCGGGGTGATGCGCGGGGTGATGCCGGCCGAAGCCATCAGCCGGGTCATGCCGCGGCGCTGTCCGGGCGTCACGAGCGTGACGACGCTGCCGGACTCGCCGGCGCGGGCCGTACGGCCGCCACGGTGCAGGTAGTCCTTGTGGTCGCTGGGCGGATCCACGTTGACGACCAGGTCGAGGCTGTCGACGTGGATGCCGCGGGCCGCCACGTTGGTGGCCACCAGGACGGTGACGTGACCGTCCTTGAACTGCGCCAGGGTCCGGGTGCGCTGCGGCTGGGACCGGCCACCGTGCAGGGCCGCGGCGCGGACACCGCTGCTCAGCAGGTGCTGGGTCAGCCGGTCCACGGCGTGCTTGGTGTCCAGGAACATGATGACCCGGCCGTCCCGGGCCGCGATCTCGGTGGTCGTGCGGTGCTTGTCCGCGTCGTGCACGTGGAGCACGTGGTGCTCCATCGTGCTGACGGCACCGGCCGACGGGTCGACGGAGTGCACCACCGGGTCGGTCAGGTACCGGCGGACCAGCAGGTCGACGTTGCGGTCCAGGGTGGCCGAGAACAGCAGCCGCTGACCCTCGGGACGCACCTGGTCGAGCAGGGCGGTGACCTGGGGCATGAAGCCCATGTCGGTCATCTGGTCGGCCTCGTCGAGCACGGTGGTGCCGACGTCGTCGAGCCGGCAGTCGCCCCGGTCGATGAGGTCCTTGAGCCGACCGGGCGTCGCCACGACCACCTCCGCGCCGGCGCGCAGCGCACCGGCCTGCCTGCCGAGGGACATTCCGCCGACGACGGTGGCGAGCCGCAGGCGCACGGAGCGGGCGTAGGGAGTGAGCGCGTCGGTGACCTGCTGGGCCAGCTCACGGGTGGGGACGAGGATCAGGGCCAGTGGCCGGCGCGGCTCGGCGCGCCGCCCCGCCGTACGGGCCAGTACCGCAAGGCCGAAGGCGAGGGTCTTGCCCGACCCGGTGCGGCCGCGGCCCAGTACGTCACGGCCGGCCAGGGAGTTCGGCAGGGTCGCCGCCTGGATCGGGAACGGCACGGTCACGCCTTCGTGGCCGAGCGTGGCCAGCAACGGCGCCGGCATGGCGAGATCGGCGAACGACTCGACAGCGGGCAGCGCGGGCGTGACCGTCTTCGGCAGCGCGAACTCGCCCCCCGCGGACTGCCGGCTCCGGTAACCGGTGGAGCGGCGCGGAACGCTGGAGCGGTCGTACGTGCGAGGGGTGCGTGCGTGGGTGGAACGGGTGCGGTTCATGCGGAACCTTCCTCGATGCGGGCACGTATCAAGGAATTTCCGCAGCAGGGCGAGCGGCGCAGAGAATCGCGAGAACGAGCCGAAAATGACAGGGCCGAATCACCCTGGAAATGAAACGAGCTGGGGCCCGCACCCCAAGGTGCGGGCCCCAGCTGCAAGTATGCGTCCGTGCCGGTGTGTCAGGCGGGAACGATGTTCTCGGCCGTCGGGCCCTTCTGGCCCTGCGCGATGTCGAACGACACCTTCTGGCCTTCCAGCAGCTCACGGAAGCCCTGGGTGGCGATGTTCGAGTAGTGGGCGAAGACGTCGGGGCCGCCGCCGTCCTGCTCGATGAAGCCGAAGCCCTTTTCCGCGTTGAACCACTTCACAGTGCCAGTAGCCATTTTGTTTCTCCTTCGGAGACGGTGCCAGGAAATACGCCCTGTGCGCATTCCGTGTCGCCGTGATGATCAGCCGTCGGAAAAACCTTCTGGCAACCACACCTGCAACTGATGACGACAGTAGCACGTCGATGCCGGCCCTGCGCGGTCGGTAATTCCGCGCCGCCAGTTGTCGCAGGAATAATTACCGTGCACCGCATCGATTTCTTATGTTGCCACCACAGATATTGGTTCCCGGCGGTGCAGCACTGCCGGGAAGCGATTCCGCGCACACCGCCCTGACCTCCTGTAACGGCTCGTACGGCACCACCGCCGTCATCGGCGGCCGGCACACCGACGAGCGCGCCGGAACCCGGAAAGGAGAGGTAGACCACAGCCCCCTCGCGAACGCTTGGTCCCGGTGCCCGGCCTCCAGGATCCCGTCAGCTGTTCCGTTCGATCCACTCGCTGCCGCCCAGCGGGTAGTCGTAGCCCGGGCGGCCCGCGTCGGCGCTGGTGCGGAACGGGGTGCCGTTGCCGTCGATGTGGAGGGTGCCGCGGCGGCTGCCGCTGGACCAGTCCAGGAGGAGGTCCCACCGCACGTCGTGCGCCTCGGTGTGGGCGGTGACGTAGAAGACCTCCGGGTCGGACTCGCTGACCTTGTACGGGAAATCGCGCTGGCCGTTCTTGACGGTGACCGTGGGACTGCCGTTGTCGAGGTCGATGTCGAACGACTTCGTCTCGACACCACCGCCGCAGCCGACGCCCATCGAGTAGTCGTTCCAGGCGAGCGGCGCACCCTTGGTGAGGACGCGTATGTGCAACGCCTCCAGCACCACGGTGTCCTCGCCGGTCCCCTGGACGGTGAGGGCGATCCGCTGTGCGCCCGAGGACACCGCCCCGTACGCGGCGGCCCAGCGCGGGGCGTCCTGCTCGTTCGCCGGCGGGCCGACCTGCTCGGGTTCGCTGTTGACGAGGAAGTGCTGGCTGCACGGGTCGGCGTAGACGTAGGGACGGACGCCGACGGTGACCGGGACGGCGCCGGCGGTGCTGCCGTCGGCGTGCTGGGCCCCGCCCTGCCTGCCGCCCTTGGAAGTGCCGGAGCCGCCCCGCTCGGATGCGGCCCTCTCGGACCCGGCGGGGGAGGCGGAGGCCGACGCGGACGGCTTGTGTCCCTTCGCGCTCGGGGACGGTGGGGCGGACGGCTTCCCGGCGTCCGCCGTACCGGTGGGCGTGGCGGTGGCACCGCCCGCCCGCCGGTCCGCCGTGTCGGACCCGCCACCGAGCGGGCGCACCGTGAGCACCACGGCTCCCAGCACGACGGCCGCCGCGGCGCAGGCGATCAGCACGGTACGGCGATGACGGCGGGGACGGGGACCACGTGGCGGCGCGAGCTCGCGCGGCGCGTCGACGGCGACCGGCTCACCGTTCTCGCCCCGGCCCGGTTCGTGCGATGCCGCTAAGCCGGCGTCGACCGGTCCGAACGTGTCCCCGGCATCAGCGGCACCGGCAGGTTCGAGAGCATCTCCGGCTCCCTGGGCCGAACCCGCCGCCGTGGCCTTCTCCGCCCTGCTCCCTCGTGCCGCGTCGGCCAGGATCCAGCGCCGGTGCAGCTCCACCAGCTCCTCCGGCGTTGCCCGGCAGACCCTCGCGAGGCGTTCCACCGGTGCGTACTCGACCGGCACCGCCGTGCCGTTGCAGTAGCGGTGCAGCGTCGACGTGCTCATGTGCAGCCGCTTGGCAAGCGTCCCGTAGCTGAGTCCCGAGCGGTCCTTGAGCTCCCGCAGCAGCCGGGCGAACGCCTCCGTTCCGCCGGCACCCGTTGTCCCCGTCACCCGTTCCCCGTCCCCTCGTGTTCCAGCCGCGCGTTCCAGGGTCACCGCGTTCTCCCTGGTCAGAGCGCATTTCGGTGTTCCAGCGTCCCCAACTGCCCGCCGTCCGTGGCCGCTGGGACGGATCACCTCACAAGCTTCGGTCATCCAATCACCACCCCCACCCGAACACCGAAGGGGTAAGCCACATGTCCAGCCTCCGCACCTCCCGCACCCGTCTCGCCGGCGCCGCCGCGACCGTCGTTCTCGCCGCGCTCTCCCTGACCGCATGCCAGGACGGAACAGGTGTCCACGCATCGGGCACCCCGGCGGCGGCCACCACGACCGCGAACTCCCCGTCCGCACCCCCGGCTCCCGGCACTGCTCCTTCCGGCACCGGCTCCTCCACCCCGCAGGCCAGGTCCACCACCGGCACGACACGGCCCGCCGCGTCCACGTCCACGTCGAAGGCGCGCGTCCCCGCCGGCCGGCCGGTCACCTGCGAGGGCTCCAACACCAAGACGGTCGCGGCCCCACTGAACCGCCCGGTGAACCACATGCTGCTCACGGTGACCAACACCGGCCGCGCGACCTGCTACCTCTACGGCTACCCGGCCGTCCGCTTAGGCGAGGCCCAGGCGGTGCCCCCGGTCATCGAGGCCTCGCAGCCGCAAGCAGTCGTCACGCTCGAGCCGGGCGAGTCCGGCTACGCCTCCGTGAACCTGTCCGCCACCGACGGCAGCGGCTCGAACGGCCACACCGTGAACTCCCTGACCGTCTCTTTCCGCGGCCGTTCCGGCAACGAGAGCGTCGGCACGGCCGCTCACCCCTCGCTGCCCGCGAAGGGTGTCTACGTCGACGACTCGCTCAAGGTCACGTACTGGCAGCAGTCGATGGACGACGCCGTCCAGTGGTGACGGCCGACTGCGGGGGACCGAGCTGATCACCGCGCACGGCAGCAGGACGGTGCCGCGCCCGGGCCGCGGCTCGGCGTTGAGGACGAGCAGACGGTTGACCGACGGCTCCGGGCGCCGCGTTCCGCCTCGACCAGTCCGCCGGCTTCCCGCGGGACGTGTGAAGGCGCCCGGTGACATCCGGTCTCCGGGCGCCTTTGGAGGATCGAATCACCGACTACGAGAGGACCTTGTAGCCGCTCCAGCCGCTCGCGATCCGCACCCGCGGACCGAACGTGCCCTTCCCGTCCCCGCTGTTGCGCCACACGTTGCCACTGGTGTCGCGGGAGACCAGGTCCGGCCTGCCGTCGTCCGTGATGTCGCCGACCCCGACGACCGCGTTGTACGAGCCGCCCCAGTCCGACAGCACCTTGACGCGGGCCGCGAACGTGCCGTTGCCCTTGCCGTCGTAGCGGTAGAGGTTGTTGGACGTGTCCTGGGCCAGGAGGTCGGCCTTGCCGTCCCCGGTGATGTCACCGGTGCCGACGATCTTCTTGTAGCCCTTCCAGTTGTCGTAGAGCTTGACGCGGGAGGCGAGCTTGCCGTCGCTCGTCCCCTTGTAGAGGTAGACCGCTCCGGTGGACGAGTTCCTCGCGATCAGGTCCGGGCGTCCGTCACCGCTCACGTCGCCTGGCGAGGTGAGCGCGTTGTACTGCGTCCAGCCGCTGGTCGCGAGGGTCGTGTACGACGTCGACGGCTTGACCGCCGCCCCGCAGCCCGGCTTGTACAGCCGCAGCGCACCGCTGCTGTAACGGACGAGGACGTCGTTGCAGCGGTCGCCGCTGAGGTCGCCGAAGGGGATCGCCATGATGGTCGTGGGCCAGCCGGTGCCCGTGTACGTGTCGCCGAACTTGCCCGTCCCCGTCCCGCTGTGGAAGGTCAGCCCGCCCGACGAGTTCAGGGTGAGCAGGTCGCCGCGGCCGTCCGGGCCCTCGGGGCTGACGAAGTCGCGGCGCACCGCGGCTCCGCGCTGCAGGTAGCCCTCGCCGCTGGTCACCGTGTTCGGCGTGGCGGTGCCGAGGCCGGTCGCCTTCAGGGTCCAGGTGAAGTGGCCGTTGGGGAAGTAACTTCCGCTGGCCGTCCTGCCGTTCCAGGTCGCCGTCACCCGGCCCGCGGTCGCGCCCCCGGTGAGCGTGCGGGTGGCCTTGCCGTTCGCGCCGCTCTGGACCGAGGTGAAGGTGAGCGACCAGGAGGTGGCCGGGCGGGACAGCACCCAGGTGCCCTGGAACGACACCCCCGGGGCCACGTAGTCGCCGACCGACGTCTCGAAGGCCGTCACGGCGGACGGGGCGATGCCCGTGGTGGTGACGTGGGTGCGCTCGTAGTCGTCGAACCAGGCGACCAGGCCGGTGTACTCGTCGACCGTCCAGCGGTAACGGCGGTCCACGGTCAGGCCCTTGTCGGCCAGGTCGGAGGCGATCGTGCGCGTGGTGCCGGTGGCCGCCTCGGTGAGGACCAGCGTGCCCGCGCCATGGTCGTGGCGGACGGTGAAGCCGTCGCCGAGGAGGACGTCACCGGGGGTGACCGCCGTCGACGTACCGGCCTTGGTGTCGTACACGCCCGCCGAGTCCGTCCCGCAGGCCCAGTACACCCAGCGTCCGGCCGCCTGGAGTTCGCTCGGCACGCAGGCCAGGCCCGGGACGGTCACCGTGGTGAGCGTCTTCTTCTGCGGGATGCCGTACGAGGTGAGCGTGCCGGCGGTGCTGGTGGCGCTCCAGAGGGTGGAGCCGTTCAGGGCGGCGGCGCGCACGGACCGCTTCAGCTTCTCGCCCTGGCCGAACTCGCCGATGTACTGCACCGGGCTGGTGCCGCCGGAGTCGAAGACGGCGTAGTCGTCGGAGACGTCGACGATTCGGCCGCCCCGGCTGCCGAAGTCCAGATAGTGGCCGCCGATCTCCACCAGCCGGTCATCGCCGAGGCTCTCGCCCTCGTCGGTGCCGCCGTTCGAGTCGAGGTAGACGTCCCGGGCGTCGAGGTTCCCCCACAGCGCCGAGCACGTGGTGCCCTCGTACGGGCAGAGGGCGGCGTAGACCGAACCGCTCGCCGTGGCCTCGGACGCCGTCAGCGTGGCGGAGCCATCGGTGGTGAGGGTGCGCACGGACGTGGTGTCCGCGGTGGCGTTCGGGTCGTCCTCGGCGACACGCAGGCTGCCGCGGCTGAGCGCGATGCCCGTCTTGGCGTTCTCCACCGCCGGGGCCTGCTGGACCTTCTCCAGCTTCAGCGTGCCGTCCTCGGCCTGGCGCACCCGCCGCACCCACCAGTCGGCGGCGTCGGTGCCGCCGGTGACCAGCGCACTGCCGTCACCGGCCGCCAGCGTGTACTCGCCGGCGCTCGCCAGCAGGGTCTGCTGCACCGAGGGATCGTCGACGTTGACCGCGAGCAGCTGGGAGCCGAGCGACCTGGAGGACAGCGGCAGCAGCAGCCAGTCGCCGACCAGGACCGGGTCGCCGTCGAGCGTGCCCGGGTTGGTGGGCAGCGTGACGACCTGCTCGGCGGCGGTGAGGTCGGTGCGGGACTTCAGGTGCAGCTCGGCGGTGCCGGCCTGGTACCAGCCGATGCGGTCCTCGCTCATCACGTAGTGCGAGGCGTAGGTGGCGTCGGTGAACGCGTAGGTGTTCACGGCCGAGGCGACGTCGATGTAGCCGATCCGGCCGGTGTCGACCGACCAGAGCACACCGGCGGAGTCCGCCGCGAGGACGTCCTCGCTCCCCACGCTCGTCGCGTCGCCGGTGACCTTGCGGGTGCGCCACTCGCCGTCGACCTTGTCGATCAGGGAATGGGTGGTGACGATCGTGTCGCCGGCGAGGGCCCGGTAGTAGCCCTGGCCGTACTGGATGGAGCCGTTCCAGCTCACCTTCTTGGAGGTGGCCGTCGTCGGATCCCACAGGGTGGCGTACGCGTCGTTGGCCGTGGTCGGCAGAGCGACCAGGTCGCCGTCCGAGCCGTACCAGGCGTCACGGCACTCGGAGCCGATGTACGTGCAGCCGGTGCCCGGGGTATAGACGCCGTCGGCGTTCTTCACGGTCACGGTCTTGCCGGTCGCGTAGTCGGTCCACAGCAGTCCGGTCCGGCCGGTCTGCCGGTGCAGGAAGCCGGCGTGGCCCGCGGCGTACGGGCGGTCGGTGCGTGGTGTGGTGGAGCCGGGGTCGACCAGCGTGATCGCGGTGGTGTCGGCCTCGGCCGCTTGCGCGGAGCCGCCGCCCTGCGACAGGACGACGACGGACCCGGCCACGACGGCGACCGCGAGCGAGGAGACGGCGGCGGTCAGCCCGCCCCGTCTCAGGGCGTGTCTGCCCACGTATGTTCCCTCCCTTACGAGGGTCCGCGCCCTCGCACAAGTGGCCGGATCTTACCCGACCCTTACCAAGGGGTGGTGACGGCAAGGGGGTGCTCGCGCACGGTCACCGTCGCGGCCATGGCCGCCGGCCCGTACGCAGTAGAGCAGGAACCCGGCCAGGAGGGCGAGGGAGCCCAGGAGCGCGACGACTCCCCGCCAGTTGCCGAGAAGCATGCCCGCCAGCACGATCAGGAACGTGACGTTCGAGACGGTCGCTGCCGCCGGGTGCCACGACCTTGCGGTGGGCTCGGCGTAGTGGGGTGTCAGCAGGCCGATGGCGAACGGTACGAGCTGGAGCAGGTGATGCTGCCGACGGAGGCGAGCAGCACCTGCATCGCCGCGCCGCCGACGACGTCACCGCTCTGCACCATGGCGAGTTTCGCCCCGAAGGGTTCGCCCGGGGAGGAGGCGACCAGGATGAGCACGATCAAGGAGGCGGAGGGGAGGCCGAACAGCGCACCGATGCCCCAGCCGAGGAGCGGGGCACGGTGGTGCCCAGGCCGGCGGCGAACATGGTGGCCGCGATGAAGATGACGGTGACGGCGTTGAGCACCAGGTGCAGGGTCTCCATCAGGAGGCTTCCCTCATGTGCTCGGTCTCCTTGGGGATGACGGCCGCCTGCGGCTTGATCTCCATGTCTGCTCCTCCCGTGTTCCGAAGGCCGGGACGGACCACTTCCAGCGGGTGCGCCCGCTGAGCGGTCGGGCTGATCAACGGCTCGGGCCGCTACGGCGTCAACGCTTGCTGGCGACCTTGAAGACGACGACAACGAGGCCGAGCACCAGGTTGACCGCCCCCGCGATCAGCACCGCGCGGCCTGTGGCCCCCGCGCTGCGGGCGGCGACCGTGGACCAGCCGACATGACCGGCCAGCGCCACCCCGAGGGCCAGCCACACCGCCCCTTTCGGACCGATGCCCAGCAGGGGAGTGACAGCGACTGCCACGGCCGGCGGCACGGCCGCCATGATGACGGGCCACTCGTCCGTACACGCTCCACGGACCTCCTTCCCGCCCAGGGACCCGCCAGTGATCCGCTGTTTGAACAGCCGGCCGTACACGCGGCTCGCCCAGGACACGGCCCCGGTGCACAGCAGCAGGAGAACGAGTTCAAGCCGGGGAGCGGAACCGAGTGAGCCCGCTCCGACCACCACCGAGGCCGCGAGCAGCGAGCCGTACACGGCCCCCGTGTACTCGCGCCCCTCGGCAGCGTCCGCCTGGGGCCCGGCCGCGGCTTGCGGGGTAGCCCGGTCTTCCATGATTCCAGTGTGGTCACGGACGTTGCCCACCGCACGGCCACAACTTGTCGTGCGCCGGCCAGCGCCCCACAGGCTGTGCAGAAGGCTTTGGACATCTACAACGGGACCTATCCGTCATGACGTACAACTTCTTCACCGTCGAGCCTCTGAGCGGTGCCGGGCGCCCTGCCGGGGAAGTGACACGGTCCACGCCGGGCGAGGTCTCGGCCCTGGCGGGGCCGCAGGCTGTTGGCGCCTGCGGCCTCGCTGGGGCGCCTGTGTCAGGACGGGTCGCCGTACTGGAGGCCGCGTCCGTTGGTGCCGATGTAGACGCGGCCGTAGGTGTCGGGGTCGCCGGTGATGATGCCGACGGCGCCGATGCTGCCCCACTGGTGGGCGTCGTCGTTGATGCGGAGCCAGGTGGCGCCCTTGTCGGTGGAGCGGAAGACTCCGGTGACGTTCTTGACGGTGCCGATCAGGTAGAGGGCCTGGTAGGAGGTGCCCGGCTTGGCCTTGCCGAAGCCGAGGGCGGAGGCCGACTGCACCGTCCGGAGCGTGGTGAAGGTACGGCCGCCGTCGGTGGAGTGCAGCAGCCCCTTGGCGCCGCCGGCGATCCAGAGGTCCCCGGCGACGCCGGGGACGGCCGAGAGCCGGCCGTCGGTGGGCAGGTTGGCGGCGCGGGCGGTGAAGCTCGCGCCGCCGTCGGTGCTGGCGTAGAGCGTGCCGTCGGCCAGTGAGTAGAAGGTCCTGGCCGAGGAGCGGTCGGCGACGACCACGGCACCGGTGCCCAGGCCGCTGACCTTCGACCAGCTCGCGCCCTTGTCGGTCGAGCGGTACGGGGCCTGGCCGGCCTCCGTCCAGACGATGGCGGAGCCGTCCGCCGCGACCGCGACATGGCCGCTGTCGGCGCCGGCCACCGGCTCTGCCGGGAAGCCCTTCCAGCTGCTGCCGCCGTCGGTGGAGTAGGCGCCGTCCTGTGCGCCGCCACGGCCGACACGGACCATCATCGAGGGCTCGGACTGGGCGAAATCGATGTCGCTGCTGTTGCTCATCAGGGGGTTCTTCAGGCGCCCGGCGGGCACCTCGGTCAGGGAGCCGTGGCGGAAACCGCCCTGGTCGCCCATCGACGTGATGACGGTGGCGCCGCCGGGCGGGGCGATCGCGTCCGCCAGCGCGGTCTCCTCCAGCCCTCTGGCCCCCACGCTCCAGTGGCTGGTGCCGCCGCTGTCGGAGGCATTGGCGTCCTTGCTGCGCCAGATGCCGTTGCCGGTGCCGTACAGCACGTGCCCGGAGGCGAAGGGGTCGATGGCCAGGGCGGTCATCCAGTGCCCGGTATGGGTGCCGACGTAAGGAGCGGCGGAGGCGTCCCGCACCGACCTCGAGGCCAGCGTCTTCCAGGTCGTACCGCCGTCGGTGGTCCGGTAGATCTCGTCCTCGGGCCACCAGCGATCGAGGGTGGTGACCATCACCGTGGACGGCTTGCGCGGGTCGACGGCCAGACCGGAGAACCCGTACGAGCCCCGGGAGGGGGAGATGTTCTTCCACGCCCCGCTGCCCGGCGTGTACTTCCACACCGAGCCCGCCGTCACACCGTTGGGCCCGAGGTTGTCGGTGTACGTCAGGTACAGCGAGCCGTCACCGGAGACCACGCCGTGCTGCGGCAGCTGGCCGGTGGGCTGACCGGAGACGGCCTGCCAAGTGCTGCCGCCGTCGGTGGAGCGGTACAGGGAGACGGACCTGTCGGCGACGCCGACGTAGACCGTCCTGCTGCCGGCCGGGCCGTACGTCACGAAGGAGATGCCCGCGCCGCTGCTCGCCCCGTCCTTGACGGGGAACGAGGAGACCTGGCGCCAGGTCGTGCCGTAGTCGGTACTGCGCCACAGTCCGTTCTTGCGGGTGCCCAGCAGCAGGCTGCGATGGTCCGCGGCGTCGATCACGAGCCGTTCCCCCGCCCCGCGGCCGTCCTCGTTGGCGCCCAGCTTGAAGGGCAGGTTGGTGCGCTTGAAGGTGCGGCCCCGGTCGGTGGAGCGCAGGATCGCGCCGTTGCCGGCCCACTGGTTGGTGTAGGTGCCCGCCCCGAGGTAGAGCCGCTTGGGGTCGACGGGGTCGGTGGCCAGCGAGTCGATGCCCAGCAGGTTCCAGTCCTGCTCGCCGATCCAGTCGGTCAGCGGGATCCACTGCTCGGCTCCGGTGTCCCAGCGGTAGGCGCCACCCATGTCGGTACGGGCGTACAGCAGGCCCTTCTCCCGCGGGTTGAACACCAGCCCGGTGACGTAACCGCCGCCCACCACCTGGGTGTTCTTCCACCGGTACGGTCCGGCCGCGGCCGTGGTCCGCGCCCCGCCGGTCCCGGCCGTCCGGCTCTCGGCCGCTTTCACCAGTTTCCACTGCTGGTTGGTGCTGCCCCTGCCGGGATACTGGACGACTGCCGCGCCGTCGGCCGTGGAGCCCCCGGCGACGTCCAGGACCTGGCCGCTCCTGCGGGAGGTGAAGGTGACCGCGTCGGAGCCGCCCACCTCCTCGATCTTCCACTCCTGCGAGGGGGAGGAGCTGTCGGTCTGCTGCTCGGCGACGGCCCCCTTGACGGTCGAACCGCCCGTAATGCCCAGCACTTTGCCGCTGTTGCGGTTCACCAGCTCGTAGTAGCCGTCCCCGGTGGGTCTCAGCCTCCACTGCTGGTTGGCGGTGTTCTGGTCGGTCCACTGCTGGATGCGGGTGCCGTCGGCGGTGGAGAAGCCGTCGACGTCCAACGCCTTGCCGCTGCGCACGGAGACCAGGCAGTAGTAGGCATTGCCGTCGACCGTCGCGGCCTGCGAGTCCTCCTGCACGAACAGGAGGTACGGCACGACGATGGCGGGTACGCCGAGCAGCAGACCGGTCGCGGTCCAGCGCCGGCGGTGACGCCCGCGGCGCCCGCCGTTCGTGGGGATGTTCATGGGGGAGATGTGCTCCTTGCCTAGCTCTCAGCAGAGGCGGGCGGATCCAGACACCGCAACTGGCTCGTCCGATCCCTTGTGGTCACAGGCTCCGCAAAGGGTTGCCTCGAGCCGGGAACCTTTTCCGGTCACCTCGTGGTGCCGTGTTCTTCCAGGTGCGCCCGCCGTCGTACGAGACCTGCACCTGCTCGTGGGTGTCGGGTCGTTCGCCCGATGCACGGCACACCACGGCCGGCAAGCAAAGAGAGGAACCCCAGCCGACGCGCGGCTGGGGTTCCTCGGGGCGGTGCGTATCGGTCAGCAAGGTCAGCGCTGCAGGGTGAGCACGCCCGGCCGGTACGGCAGTCGGATGTAGGGAGTGTCCTTCGGGGTGCTGGGGTCGTAGCCCTGGTAGAGGAGCTGCAGGTTGCAGGGGTCGATGGTCATGGTCTGGTCGGGGTTGTCGCGGACCAGGTCACCGTGGCTGATGTCGTTGGTCCAGGTCGCACCGCTGTTGGCCTTGCCCGCGAAGGGGTTGCTCTCGGTGGCGGCCTGCGGGGTCCACGGACCGTTCAGGCCGGAGGCCGTGAACGAGCGGAAGAAGCGCTGCTCGGTCGCACCCCGAGCCTCAACGATCATGAGGTACTGGTTCTGGCCCTGGACCTTGTAGACCTGCGGAGCCTCGAACAGGTTCTTCACCGTGTCGCTCATGACCGTGGTGTACGAGGAGCCGAAGCTGGCCGGGAAGTTCCCGATCGGCATGGTCGACTTGTAGATGCTGCCGTTGTCACCGGCGAAGAACAGGTACATGTTCTGGTCGTCGGCGATCAGGGTCGGGTCGATCGGGGTGCCGGTGGGGAGGCTGCCGGTGAACAGCGGCTGCGGCGCGGACCAGCCGTTGGCGTTGGTGGGGTCGCTGGACGTGCGGTAGGTGAAGGGCCAGGCGGTACCCCATCCCAGTGAGGCCAGCACCCAGGTCTTCTTGGGCGCGAAGTAGAAAAGTTGGGGTGCTACCGCGCCTTGGCTCATTCCGGTCTGGGTGGCCGTCGCCATGTCCGACCAGTTCGTGAAGGGACTGAACCCCATCGATTTCCACGAGGAACCGTCAGAGGCCGTCGCGTAGACCAGGTGCTTCCCGTTGTACGTCGTGGTGGTGAAGTCCTTCAGCGCGACCCACCCGTTCGCCGGCTGCGCCAGCGGACCCGTCGAGGTCCACCGGTAGGCCGACGGAAGAGAACACGTGGGGCCCGCCCCGGACAGGCCGGTCCACTTCTGGTTGCCGGCGCCGACGCAGTTCCAGATCTGCACCGCCGTGCCGTTGGCCGTCCCGCCCCCCGAGACGTCCAGGCACAGCCCGGACTCCACGCCGACGATCGTGCCGTCGGTGTTCACCCGCCACCGCTGGTTCGCGCCGCCGTTACAGCTCCAGATCTGCACCCGGGTACCGGCCGTGGTGGCGTGGTTCGGGACATCCAGGCACTTGTTGCCGTACACGGTCAGCTGGTTGCTGTCCGTCAGTGTCCACTGCTGGTTGGCCGCGCCGGTGCAGTCCCAGATCTGGAGGAACGTGCCGTCGGTCTGGCCGGCGCCCGGCACATCGAGGCACCGGCCGGAACCGACACCGCGCAAGGCGCCACTGGTGGCCGCCTGGGCCGGGTTGGCGACGAGCATCGCCGTTAACCAGACCATGGCCGCGACCGCGGCGGCGAGCACCGGGGACAGATGTCTGCGGCGGAAACTACGTCTGCGCATGGAGACCTCGTATTCCTCGAGTGAGTGGTTTCCGGGTTGGTTGTGCGGACCGCGATATGAGGTGTGTTCGGTATAACGAACAAGGATCGAGATGTCGGGCAGACTGGATCATAGGGATCAGCTGAACAGCGTCAATGCCTCTCACACAATGTGCGAGCCGAAATCATGGCCCAGGTCTCTGACCTGGGCCTTCACACTGGAGCGGGTGACGAGAATCGAACTCGCGCTCTCAGCTCGGGAAGCGACGGCGCTTGGGCGGGCTCCTCTGCTTTGACCTGCGTAGGTACCTTCCCTCCGAGGTGGTTGTGAGGGGCGGACCGCACCGCCTTTGACCGCTGTTTTCCGCTCTTACGGGCACGCGGAGGGCACGGGCCTCGGAAGGGGGGAGGCCGACGCTTCTGGCGGTACAACCATGCATGGGCTGCCGCGTGCGGAGATCAGATGCTGACGTGACGTCACGGACGCGTACGCAAACTCCCGCCAGGTCCTGCCTGGCGGGGCCCCACGCCTGCCCGTTCTTCCCTCGATCGCGGCAACCTTTGTGTGCGTGGCGGCAACTGGGGGGTGACCGGGGCCGGATCAGGGCCCGCTGTGCCAGAAGGACATGCCGTTGTCAGATCAGAACCGCTCTCATCGTCGCCGTCCGGCCACCCGCCGCGTGCTCGCCGCCTCCGTTGTCCTCGCCGCCGCGGGTGCCGCCGTACCACTGGTCGCCCTGGCCGCACGCACGCCGGAGGCCCCGACACCGACCACTGCCGCCGACGCGGCGGCCGGCAGCGGCCGTTACTTCGGCACGGCAGTGGCCGCGGGCAAGCTCGGCGACTCCACGTACTCCGCCATTCTCGACCGGGAATTCAAGATGATCACCCCGGAGAACGAGATGAAGTGGGACGCCATCGAACCCTCCCGCGGGTCGTTCACCTTCGCCGCCGCCGACTCGATCGTCAGCCACGCCTCCGCGCACGGCCAGCGCCTGCGCGGCCACACCTTGGTCTGGCACTCCCAACTGCCCGGCTGGGTCAAGTCCATCACCGACGCCAACACCCTGCGTACTGTGATGAAGAACCACATCACCCAGGAGATGACCCACTACAAGGGCAAGATCTACGCCTGGGACGTGGTCAACGAGGCCTTCGCCGACGGCGGCAGCGGCCGGCACCGTAGCTCCGTGTTCCAGGACGTACTGGGCAACGGCTTCATCGAGGAGGCCTTCCGCACCGCCCGGAACGCCGACCCCTCCGCCAAGCTCTGCTACAACGACTACAACATCGAGAACTGGTCCGACGCCAAGACCCAGGGCGTCTACCGCATGGTCAAGGACTTCAAGTCCCGCGGCGTGCCCATCGACTGCGTCGGCTTCCAGAGCCACTTCGCCGCCGGCGGCCCGCCCGCCAGCTTCCAGGCCACCCTGTCCAACTTCGCCGCGCTCGGCGTGGACGTGCAGATCACCGAGCTCGACATCGCCCAGGCGTCCGCCACCGCGTACACCAACGCCGTCCAGGCGTGCATGAACGTCGCTCGCTGCACGGGCATCACGGTGTGGGGCATCCGCGACAGCGACTCCTGGCGCACCGGTGAGAACGCGCTGCTGTTCGACGCGGGCGGCAACAAGAAGCCCGCCTACAGCGCCGTGCTCACCGCCCTGGGCAGCACCGGCAGCGGCGGCACACAGGCCGGGGGCATCACCTCCGGCACCGTCTACACGCTCTCCAACGCGGCCGCCGGGCGCGTTCTCGACGAGCCCGCGGGACAGAACGGCAACGGCACCCCGCTCCAAGTGTGGGACGCCAGCGGCGCCGCCAACCAGCAGTGGCGGGCCAACCGGAACAGCGACGGCTCCTACACCCTGACCAACATCGCCAGCGGCCGGGTACTGGACGAGCCGGCCAACCGGACGGCCAACGGGACGAGGATGACGGTCTGGGACGCCAACGGCGGCGCCCACCAGCACTGGAAGGCCCACCGGAACAGCGACGGCTCCTACACACTCACCAACGTCGCCAGCGGCCGGGCGCTGGAGATCCCCGGCGGTCGGACCGCCAACGGCACGCCCGTCCAGATCTGGGACACCAACGGCAGCGGCGCCAACCAGCGCTGGAACTTCCAGCCGACCGCGGCGCCGAAGAGCGCCACGTGTGCTCTTCCGTCGACGTACCGGTGGACCTCGACGGGCGCGCTGGCGCAGCCGGCGAACGGGTGGGCCTCACTGAAGGACTTCACCACCGCGACCTACAACGGCAAGCACCTGGTCTACGGGTCGAACTACTCGGGATCGGCCTACGGCTCGATGGCGTTCAGCCCCTTCACGAACTGGTCGGACATGGCGTCGGCCCGCCAGACCGGCATGAACCAGAAGGCGGTGGCACCCACGCTGTTCTACTTCGCGCCCAAGAAGATCTGGGTGCTGGCGTACCAGTGGGGTCCGTGGCCCTTCAGCTACCGCACCTCCAGCGACCCCACCGACCCCAACGGCTGGTCCGCGCCGCAGCCGCTGTTCACCGGCAGCATCCCCCGCACCGACTCCCCCACCGGCCCGATCGACCAGACCCTGATCGCCGACGACAAGAACATCCACCTGTTCTTCGCCGGTGACAACGGCAAGATCTACAAGTCGACCATGCCGATCGGCAACTTCCCCGGCAGCTTCGGCTCGTCGTACACGACCGTCATGAGCGACACGGTCAAGAACCTCTTCGAGGCACCGCAGGTCTACAAGGTCCAGGGCCAGAACCAGTACCTCATGATCGTCGAGGCTCGCGGGGCGAGCGAGCAGCGCTACTTCCGCTCCTTCACCGCCACCAGCCTGAACGGTCCGTGGACCCCGCAGGCCGCCACCGAGTCCAACCCCTTCGCCGGCAAGGCCAACAGCGGCGCCACCTGGACCAACGACATCAGCCACGGCGACCTGGTCCGCACCAACCCCGACCAGACCATGACCATCGACCCCTGCAACCTGCAGTTCCTGTACCAGGGCAAGTCCCCCAACACACCGCCGAACACCTCCTACGACAACCTGCCGTACCGCCCCGGCATCCTCACCCTGAAGCGCTGACCGATACTCACCGCATCGAGGAACCCCAGCCGTGCGCCGGCTGGGGTTCCAGTCGTCCGGGGACCAAACGGAGGCTCGGCGAGGCTTGTCGGGCTGATGGGTGGGCTCCTTCCCCGCCGTCACCGGTCAGCACGATCATCCCCTTCCGGAGAAGTCCTCAGCCCGACGAAGATGACGAAATGCGCCCCCATCGAAGAGATGGGGGCGCATTCGTCGGCTTCGCCTACTTGAGTGCTGTACCGCCCGAGTTGTGATAGGCGATCGTCTTGTTGATCAGGTTTCCGCCGTCGGACTCGGCCGTGGTCTGTTCCTCCTGCCCTGGACCGAAGAACAGGCCGGCGACATGGGCGTTCGCGACCTGGTCCATGTGTGCGAAGAACCAGTCCACCTTGTCGTCCTTGTAGTGGTTGCGGGTGTTGTTCTGCGCCATGTTGCCCACCGGGATCTGCCACAGGACCACCGGCTTGCCCACGGACTCGGCCATCGTCTTGTAGAACTTCAGCGCGGCGGCGGCCTTCTGGTCGGTCCAGAAGGTGTCACGGCCGCCGTGGGCCGGCTGTGCGTACCAGCCCGCGTCGCGGTCCGACACATCCCTGACCAGGAAGTCGGCGTTCTTCGCCCCGAGGTTCGCGTAGTCCTTGACGCAAGCCTGCGGGGCGGTCTCCCAGTCGAAGCAGGAAAGGTGCAGCCCCACGGCGGTGTTCGGCGCGTACTTGTGCGCCATCGAGATCAGGCACTGGGCGAGTCCGGTGGCGCTGTTCTCCTGCGATCCGCAATCCTTCGGATTCGCGCGCGAGACCTGTGCGGGAACCTGGTGCGGATCACCGAGCGACCGGACGTAGCCCCAGAAGTCGGGCTCGAGGTCGATCGCATCGTGCGACGTGCCGATCTTCTGGAGGAAGAAACGGTAGTCGTTCAGGTACCGGGTGAGCAGGTCGAGCCGGTTGATGGCCTTGACCTCGCCCGGACCGTCGCCCTCGCCTGCCGCATCCCCGAGGTCGCGCAACGAGTACCAGGTCCAGAGCATCTTCTGCGGACGCGGGCTGCCCTTGTACGTCGCCTTGGCCGCCACGTCGTCCCGCCAGGTCACGTAAGTGCCGGGCGCCGTGGTGCTGCCGTTCCAGCAGCCCCACCAGCTCGACCACTCATCCTTGCAGCGCGCTGCGGTGTAGTAGTCCGACGAGGGCGCGGGCTGGCTGTGCACATAGGCGTAGCGCGCGTCGAACGGCGCGGCGGTCGCCGAGGCGTCGGACACCGAGCCGCCGATGATCACCTTGTCACTGCCCATGAACCGCTTCGCCGAGCTGCTGCCACCGCCCGCGGGCGACGAAGACGAAGACGAAGGTGACGGTCGCGTGTCGCTCGGAGTCGGGCTTGCGGGCACGCCGCTGCCCGGCGCGGTGGGCGTACCGGCGCCGCCGACACTCCCGGCCGGGACGAGTTGCCACTGCTGATCGGCGCCGCCCCGGTCCTTCTGGACGACGTTGCCCCCGTTGGCCTTGGCGGCCTTGTGGACACCGACAGCCATGCCACTGAAGCGATTGACCAAACGCACGTAGCCGTTCGACGACTTGGCCAGTTTGAACTGCTGGTTGGTGGCGTTCAGGTCTTTCCACTGCACGATGGCGGAGCCGGCGGACTTCGACCAGCCGAGGTCGTCCAGCACCTTGCCGGAGGTCCGGTTCTGCAGCCGGTAGTACCCGTCACCCGCGTCGATGAACCGCCACTGCTGGTTGGCCCCGCCGTGGCGCGCCCACTGCACCACCGCCGCGCCGTCGTTCTTGGCGGAGCCGCGATCGTCCAGCACCTTGCCGCTGTTGCGGTTGACCAGCACGTACCACTTCTTCGGATCCAGGGTTTTCTGCTCCGCCGAAGCCTGGCTGACCACGACAGCCGAGCCGGCCACGACCACCATGGCGAGACCCGCCCAGAGACCCCGACGCGCGAGCAACCGACGGCCACGATGCTTCGGGCGACCACCGCGCGCGCCGCCGCGGGACGCCACCGATGACGTGGGTGGGCCGGGGACATGTCTGTGCTCTCGTTCCAGGGACATGTCTGTGCTCTCTTTCAGCTATTGCATCTGCCCGGACCACTTGGCCGGACACCACTGAGTGGTCCGAGAGGCTGAAAAGGTTGCCGCGAAGAGCCACAGAATTAGCCACCGGTAGTACCCGCTATCTGTGCGGCACCGGTGGTCTGCGTTACCTCGACGCCAGCCCCTTCGACGCCCACGGCATTCCCGTGCTGCCCTTCCACACCCCTGTGGATGACCCACTCAGGCAGGGGGCCCGCCGATCCAGCAGCCTGTGGGACCTGAGCAAGATCGGGCCCGATGCGCTTGCGACCACCTGGCCGCCCAACGAGAAGCCCACCATCCTGGACCCCACCCGTGACCGCCGGCATCTCCGACACCCTCGCCCTGGGCATCCTGTGCGAGATGGGCGTGCTGGTCGGCTCGTACGAGCCTCACTCACCGGCCCAAGGCCGGCGGTGATGCTGATCGATACCGCTGGGAGGCACTGGTCTTTGTAGACCGCCTGGAAAGGCGACCGCTGATCACCCCCACAGCAAAAAGGCCCGGGTCTCTGACCTGGGCCTTAATCATGGAGCGGGTGACGAGAATCGAACTCGCGCTCTCAGCTTGGGAAGCTGATGTTCTACCATTAAACTACACCCGCGTAAGTACGGACGCGGTCCCGAGGGGCCGGTGTCCGGACGGTGCTCACTCTACATCATCGCAGGCCTCCGGTGTTCGGATCCCGGGGGCCTGAGCCGGTTTCAGGGGTGGGATCCGGCTGCGGGCGGCCGGAGTTGGGGCGTACCGTGGAGGCCTCGCGGAGGGCCGGAGTGCCACGTGGAGAGTCGTCTCTTTGATCCCGTAATGTGGCTTTTGTCGTCCGGGCAGCAACGCCGGACGCGGCTCTTGGGGAAGGGACTTGAGGGACTTGATGGAACGCACCGTCGTCCGATGCGCGGACGGGCACGTCTTCAGCACCGCTTCGTTCCCGATGCAGCAGGCCGAGCGGCTGGGCCCCGGCCGCCTGGTCCGGTGCCCGCGCTGTGCCCGGCTCCGCAGCGCCGTGCCGGTCGTGCTGGAGAAGCGGTGACCAGCGGCGGGCACCGACTGTAGTCGGGCTGTCACAGCGGGCGCGCGGAGTTGTCGGGATTGCCACGGCTCCGCGCGCCTTGCGTATCCTCGCTACGTGCTTCTCTCAGACAAGGACATCCGGGCCGAGATCGACGCCGGGCGGGTACGGATCGATCCCTATGACGAAACCATGGTGCAGCCGTCGAGCATCGACGTACGGCTGGACCGGTACTTCCGGGTGTTCGAGAACCACCGGTACCCGCACATCGACCCCTCCGTCGAGCAGGCCGATCTGACCCGGCTGGTCGAGCCCGAGGGCGACGAGCCGTTCATCCTGCACCCCGGGGAGTTCGTGCTCGCCTCCACGTACGAGGTGATCACGCTGCCCGACGATCTCGCCTCCCGGCTGGAGGGGAAGAGTTCGCTCGGGCGGCTCGGGCTGGTCACGCACTCCACCGCCGGGTTCATCGACCCCGGGTTCAGCGGGCACGTCACCCTGGAGCTGTCCAACCTCGCCACGCTCCCGATCAAGCTGTGGCCGGGGATGAAGATCGGGCAGCTGTGCATGTTCCGGCTGACCTCGCCCGCCGAGCACCCGTACGGCAGTGAGCGCTACGGCTCCCGGTACCAGGGGCAGCGCGGGCCGACCGCCTCGCGGTCCTTCCTCAATTTCCATCGGACCCAGGTGTGAGGGCGACGACAGCATGAGCAGCGCAGACGTGCGGGAGAACCTGACCTACGAGCGGTTCGGGACCGCCATCCGCGAGCTGGCGCAGACCATCGCCGACGACGGGTACGAGCCGGACATCGTGCTGAGCATCGCCCGGGGCGGGGTCTTCGTCGCGGGCGGGCTCGCCTACGCCCTGGACTGCAAGAACATCCACCTCGTAAACGTGGAGTTCTACACCGGTGTGGGGACGACCCTCGAGATGCCGGTCATGCTCGCGCCCGTCCCCAACGTGATCGACTTCTCCGACAAGAAGGTGCTGATCACCGACGACGTCGCCGACACCGGCAAGACGCTCAAGCTGGTGCGCGACTTCTGCCTCGACACCGTCGCCGAGGTGCGCTCCGCGGTGGTCTATGAGAAGTCGCACTCGCTCGTGAAGTGCGAGTACGTGTGGAAGCGGACCGACGACTGGATCAACTTCCCGTGGAGTGTCGAGCCGCCGGTGGTGAAGCGGGCGGGGCAGGTTCTGGACGCCTGAGAAGCGTCGGCCGCACACGTAAGGGCCCCCGGCTGCCGTGCCGGGGGCCCTTTCCGTGTGCGCCGACGGATCAGAACGTGCCCAGCTTCACGATCGACAGCAGGGCGACCAGCTGGATCGCCGACGCGCCCAGCGCCTTCGGCCAGGGCAGATCGTGGGAGCGGGAGACCATCAGGGTCAGCAGGGCGCCCGCGCCGATCCAGGTGGCCCAGCCGAGGAGCTGGACGAAGCCGGCGTCGCCGCCGAAGAACATGGCGACGACCAGGCGGGGCGCGTCCGTGAGGGCCGTGATCAGCATGGACAGGCCCACCGTGGGCTGCCAGGCGCCGTCACCGCCGAGCTGGCGGGCCAGGGTGTGGGTGACGACACCCAGGACGAACAGGCCGAGCACCATCACGACGGCCGTGATCAGCACGATCGGCACCGCGTTGGACAGCGTCGCGCTGATCGCGTCCTGGCGGGCGCCGTCGAAGCCGAAGACCGCGAGCAGGCCGTAGAGGAAGGTCACGATGAGGGCGGGCGCCCACATCGTGTAGTCCCGCATGCGCAGGAAGGTCTCGTTCGGGGACAGGATGATCCCCTTGAGCAGTTCCTTCCAGTGCAGGGGCGGCCCGAGCGGCGCGGCGGGCGCGGCGGCGGCGCCGGCGTGGTACGTCGAGCCCTGGGTGTAGCCGGCGGCCTCGTCGATGGAGAAGGCCTGGGTGTGGCCCGGGTTGTTGGCCGCGTACGGGTCGTGCGCGCCGTGCCCGGGGGCCGGGTAGCCGCCGTCGCCGAAGTACTCCGGTCCGTCGTCGCCGGGTCCCGGGTGTCCGTACGACTGTCCCTGCTGCGGGTACGGCGGCTGCGGCGCCGACGGGTAGCCGTACGAGGGGCCCGGGGCGCCCGAGGGGCCCGGCCGGCCGTACGGCGGCTGACCGTACGACGGTCCTCCGGGCTGAGCCGGGCCGTGCCCGCGCCCGTACGACGGTCCGTGCTGCGCCTGCTGTCCTTGGGGGGTGCGGTTGTCCCGGCCCCCGCGTCCGATCCTGAATCCAGCCACGTCATCGAACGTACCTGGTCCTGCGGGCCGATGTGCCGGGCCCGGTGGTCCGGGCCCGGCTTTGCTGCCGACCTGTGACATCCCCTAAGGGGCCGTCAGCAGCCGGCCTCGGGGTTCCTCGGGGATCGCGGGTGCTCAGTCCGCGAAGACCGCCCCGAGCTGCGGGCTGCCCGAGGTCGAGACGCCCACGGTGTTCGCGCCGAAGGCGCGCGAGCCGGACGTGGTGATCTTCTTGCCGTCGGACGGCAGGTAGGTGATCGCGCCGTCGCCGCCGTTCTCGTAGGAGCCGATCACCAGGTCGGCCTTCCCGTCGCCGGTGACGTCGTCGAGTTTGACGTCGGCGCCGAAGAGGTCGTTCTTCTCGTCGCCGCCCGGGACGCCCGCGGTGGACTGGGCGAAGGCCTGGGCGCCGGAGGTGGTGTTCACGCCGGCGCGGGAGCCGTACAGGACGGTGACCTGGCCCGTGTTGGCGACGCCGCCGATGTCCTCGTTCGGGGAGCTGACGACGACGTCCTGGTAGCCGTCGCCGTTGACGTCGCCGAGGTCGAGGTCCCAGCCGAAGCCGTCGCCCGTCTCGGAGCTGCCGGGCACGTTGCCGGTGTCCTGGTTGATGACCTTGACGGTGGCCGGGCCGGAGGCGGACCCGTAGGTGACGCTGATCCGGCCGCCCTTGGCGGCGTCCGGGACGGTGTGGCCGTCGCTGGTCTTGTTGTCCCAGGAGGCACCGGTGACGATGTCGCCGAAGCCGTCGCGGTTGATGTCGCCGATGCCGGTGACGATGCCGGACTTGAGGGCCTTGGCGGAGGCGGTGCTCAGGCCGTTCGCGGTGCCGGGCAGCCAGTAGTTGGTGTTCCAGTGGGACGACGTCTTCGTCTCGTAGCCGTCGACGACGAGGTCGGTGCGGCCGTCGCCGTTGACGTCACCGGCGGTGAGGTTCATCGGCCCGTACGGGTAGTCGTTGGTGCCCGACTCGATGGGCGGCTTGACGGTGGTGCGGCTGCCCGGGGTGCCGGTGCTGCCGAAGCCGCCCTTGTAGAGGTAGAGAGTGGCGGCGGAGCTGCCGACGGCCAGGTCGGCCTTGCCGTCGCCGTCGAAGTCGCCGGCGGCCAGGTTCTGCCCCCAGTAGTCGTGGGAGCCGGCGGCCGGGTCGGGGATCTCCACGCCCTTGCCGGTCAGACCGCTCCTGGAGCCCCACAGGAGGGTGACGGCGCCGCCGTTGGCGTCGGTGCCGACCTTCTCGTGCGGGGTGCCGACGGCGAGGTCGTCGTAGCCGTCGTGGTTGAAGTCGGCGTACGCCAGGTCGTAGCCGAACTGGTCGCCGGTCTCCGCGGTGCCGGGGACGCCGGTGGAGTTCTGGCTGAGGGTGGTGCGCTTGGCCGAGGAAACGCCGGTGGACGTGCCGTACAGGACGACGACCTGGCCGGCGTCCTTGTGGCCGCTGACGTAGGCGGTGGCGGCCGAGGTGGCGACGTCACCGATGCCGTCGCCGTTGAAGTCGGCCCTGGCGACCCTGGAGGAGTCGGCGGCGGTGGCCGGCGTCGCGGCGGCGGTGAGCAGACCGCCCGTCACAGCGGCGGCCGCGGCCGTCGCGAGGGCGAGTCGGGAGTACGCGTGCATGCGGTCTCCTGCTGCATGCGGGGGACGCCCCGGGCGGGGCGTCCGCAGACGATGGGGTGCGGTCCGCCCGTGTTCGTCCCGGGTTGTTCCGCGGTGCGCGGGCGGTCGGCGATCAGGAGACTCACCGGGGCGCGGCAAGGGTTGTACGGGGTGCTGGAAATGTTGCCGCCGCTGCCGGGTCATCGGCCTGCCGCCTCCCACAAGGCCACCGCCAGGGCCGTGCACGAGACGACCGCGGCCAGTGACGGCAGGGGCCAGCGGGTGCGCTCCAGGGCGTCGAGGCGGTCCTCGTGGTCGCCGAGGGTCTTGTCGGTCTGGTCGGCGCGCTGCAGGAGGAGGGCCAGGTCACCGCGGGTGGTGGCGAAGCCGACGTCCACCGAGCGGCGCAGGCGCTCCAGCTCCAGGGCGACCCCCTCGCCCGGGTGGCCCGTCATGGTGACTCCTCCTTGCGCAGCCAGTCCGGCAGGGCGTTCTCCACGGCGGGCGCCGACATCAGCCGGCTGACCGCCGTCGCCACGGTCACCAGCGCGCCGAACGCGGGCAGGTCGGCCAGCCGGGCGTCGTCGGCCAGCAGCGGGAGGGCCGCCGCGACCGCCAGTACGGTCTGGAACGCCGTACGGACGGCCCTGCGGGTCGAGTCGGACATCTCAGCCAGCTCCGTTCTCGTCGATCTCGGACATGTGCTTCTCGTCGGCTCCCTCACACTCGCGGCACGCGCAGCTTCGCCCAGCTCGTGCGGCCCGGGATGCCGTCCGCGTCGGCGCCGGAGTAGCCGAGCTTGCGCTGCCAGGCCGCGTACGAGCGGCGGTCCGCCTCCGTCCAGTCGGGGCCCGGCCCCTGGATGTAGCGGCCGCAGCCCTCGGCCACCAGGCGCCGGCCCATCGCGGTGATCACAGCGCTGTGGCGGCCGGGCACGAAGAACGCCGAGCCCGGGAACGGCTCGTACGGGTCCGTGCCGGTGCCCGTGCCGAGCCGCTTGGCGATCCTGGCGCGCATCGACGACATGGAGAAGCTGGGGTCGATCTTGCGGGTCGTCCACTCCTTGTGGCCGATCACGCGGTCCGCGCCCCAGCCGTGCGCCCGGCAGATCGCCGCCGCGATCTTCTCCACGGCCGACAGCTGGACCTCGGGGTAGGGGTCGCGTCCGTTGCCCCAGTTCTCGATCTCGAAGCCGTAGAAGTGCGCGTTGCCGTCGACGGCGTCCGGGCCCGGCCGGGCGGGGAGGGCGGTGCCGGTGCGGACGGCTTCGTAGACGGCCTGGGAGCCGCGGCCGGCGTGGTTGGTGCGGCCGTAGCCGACCAGGTGGGCCGTGCCGTCCTTGGCGATGACCGCGATGCACAGCGGGCCCGGCAGATCGGGGCGGCCGGTACGGCAGATGTCGACGCTGCTCGCGCCGACCGTGTGGTGGAGCATGACGCCGGCCATCGGGCCCCAGGCGCCGATGGCGTTGCGGTTGTGGGTGGACCAGGTGCCGTGTTCGGCGGCCTTGACGCCCTCGGCGCGCAGCGCGGCGCGGAAGGCGGAGGCGGACAGGGGTGTCGCCATGGGAGTCCCTTTCGTGGGGTGGGAACGCCGGAGCCCCGGTGGCCGTGACGGGCACGGCGCACCGGGGCTCCGGGGTGTTCGGTACGGCTGGAGGTACGGCAGGTCAGAGGACGGGGTCCACGCGGATGAACCGGTTGTCGTAGCCGACCGTGTTGGTGCCCGAGGCGGGCACGGAGGACCAGTACGTCGGGGTGGCCGAGTACGCCGTGCCCGGGGTGAGACCGGTGACGACGAACTGGCTCGACGCGGAGATGCGGTCGGTGTTGTAGACCGAGCAGGCGCGGTCGATGGAGGACGCCAGGAACACCGAGTTGTCCGAGAGCTTCTTCACGGTCGCGCCCATGAAGCCGGACGCGGCCATGGAGCAGTTGATCCAGGCGCCCACCGTGATGATCACCTTGCCGCTGGGCGGGGCGGTGAACGCGCCCACCAGCGGGTCGCCGGTCGCGCCCGAGAGGGTCTCGGCCGGGGTGGTCGAGGTGGTCGTACCGGCGTCGTTGTTGTAGAGGAACACCGGTGTCGCCGCCACCGGCAGCCATGCGGTGCCGGTGTAGTACGTCAGCTGGCCCGGGCTGGACAGCCAGGCGACCATGCCGGCGGCCGGGGTGGTGACGGCCGCGTCGCGGGCGGTGGCGTTCGGGTAGCGCAGGATGGTCCGGGCGTCGACCGTCTCGGCGAGGCTCTGCAGGTGCTGGGGCAGGTTCGCCGGGTCGGTGGGCTGGGGGTAGGGGATGCCGCTGAGCGGGGTGTAGGCGGTCATGCGGGGCTCGGCTCCTCACTGAGGTCGGGGTCGGACGGGTCGCCGTCCGGCGGTGGGGCGGGTACGGCCGGGGCGGGGCCCGGCTGCGCTTCGGCGACCACGGCGTCCTCGTCGGTCTCCGGCGGCGGGGGCGGCTCCTCGGGTGGCAGCTGCGTGACGGTGACCTCGACGGGCGTCATGATCACGACCGGGTCGCCGGGGGTGTCGTCCGGGACGGGCGGCGGCTGGTCCACGGTGGTCTCAGACACGTGCTCCCTCCTTGACCGCGGACCAGGTCAGACCGGACGCGGTGAGATCCGACAGCTTCGGGTAGGCGGCCGTGACCGCCCCGTACGTCACCGAGCGCACCGGCGCCGGGCTGCTCGGTGCGTCCGGGGTCAGCCCGGAGTCGGCCGGCAGGGCGCCCGGCTCGACCCCGCGCAGGGTCAGGGTCTGCTGGACGCCGCCGTCCGCGGTGGCCGCGGTGCGGATGCCGACGACCCAGGCGAGGGTGTCGAGGGCGGCACCGGTGCCGTCGACGACGCGGACGACGTCCCCGAGCTGGATGCGCGGGTCGTACAGCACGTCGACGTCACCGATGACCGGCACGGGCAGCACTCCCGCGGTGCGCATCGCCTTCGCCAGGGCCGCGGCGGAGGCGGCGTCCTGCATCCAGTCGGTGCTGTCGGCGGTGTACTCCTGGCGGCCGTAGTACTTCTCGCTGGCGACGCCGTTCGGGTCGTTCGCCGGGTCGTCCAGCATGGCGACGGCCACCCGGTCGACGGGGTCGGACTTCGGCTTGAGCGTGACCAGGACGAGGGACGGCTTTCCGTCGGTGGTGACGGTGTACAGCGTCCGGGTGTCGCGGTTGGTGTACCGGACGACCAGGTAACCGTCCTCCCGGCGGATGAGCATGTCCACCATGCCCTTGACGGCGGTGCCGCCCGTCGGCGCCGTGCCGAAGCGGACGTTGCTGCCGCCGGTGACGCCGGAGTCGTCGTCGGTGGTGGGTGGACTGATGTCGTACTCGTCGTTCGACAACAGGTACTTGACCGTGGTCGTCGAGCGGGCCGGCAGGGTGCGGATCACGCTGTCCTGGGTCCGCACGCCCGTGTCGAACCCGGCGTTCCGCCAGTCCCGGTACGGCTGGACGCAGTAGTTGCGGCACGCGTCGATCTCCTCGGTGGCGGTCAGCGAGGCGATCTCCCGGGTGCTGGTGAGGGTGAGGTCGGGGGTGGTGTGACGGGTGGCGAACCGGGTGTGGTTGCGCCACCGGAACAGGCCCCGCTCGTCGATCTCGGCCGTGGACATGCTGGCCTTGGCGATCTGCGAGAGCACCTCCCACTGGGAGCCGCTGACCCGGGGCAGCGCGTACAACGGCAGGACCACGTCGTCCAGTTCGACGCTCTTCGTCCAGGCCCAGGCGCCGGCGTGCGAGAACTCGGTGGCCGTCGGGATCGCCGGCAGCCCGCTGGTGACCTGCAGGCACTCGGTGGGCAGGTCGGTGAAGAGGGACACCTGGTACAGCTCGGAGGCGTACTGCAGGGCTTCCGGGTTGGTGAAGGTCGCCTCGCCGCCGATGAGCTGGGAGCCGTCCGGCGCGGTGAGCCGGGGCTGCACGGTCGGGTGGACGCTGGTGGTGCCGTTCGTGGTGTCGACCCAGAAGCCGAGGTGCCAGGCGCCCCGCTGGTTGAGCGCGGGCCAGGTCCACTCGAAGTACCAGACGGAGTCGAGGTCGTTGGAGACGATGCGCACCCAGCGCTCGGCGAAGTTGACGATGAGCTTCAGGAAGCCGACGTCCGTGCCGTTGCGGTTCAGGTCCAGCTGGAGGACGACCTTGTCGCCGTTGCCGATCCCGTCGTCGCCGCTGTCGCTGTCGTAGCGGACGGAGTTGTCGACCCACACCTCGGCGAAGAGCTTGCTGCCGGGGACGGTGACCCGGCTGCGCGGGAACCAGGTCGCCCGCAGCTGGGGCTGCTTGGGCACCAGCGCCATCTCGTGCGGCGCCCCCTCCCGGCTGAAGGTGTACGTCGCCGGGTCGGGCAGGACCTCCGGCTGGCCGTAGGGGGTGCTGAACCCGCCGTGCAGGGTGGCGTACACCAGGGTCAGCGGCTTGCCGTCGGCGAAGTCCGGGTAACGGGGCGGCGGGCAGGCGTACATGCCTCCCTGGCGCAGCAGTTCGGAGACGCACCAGGTGGCCGAGGAGACGGGCCGGTTCGAGTAGAAACCGGCGTACGGCTTCGGCAGCCAGGCCGGGCCGCGCAGCCGCTCCGCCCCGTCGAGCGCGGTGATCTGGACGGCGTCGCTGCCGGAGGCGGCGGAGCGGGAACGGACCGTGCCGCGGAACGCGGGCAGCGGGGCGCCACCGACCCCGCCTTCGTGGACCACGGACTGTCCGGGCCGCACGACGTCGCCGGTGGCCCGGGCGGCCCACGGGGAGTACAGCTCCGGGGCCGTCCGCCCGCCCGCGCCGGACAGCTGCAGCTGCAACTGGGCGGCGGAGGAGCCGGAGAAGGCGCGCATCGCGGCCGGCAGGTCGGTGGCGTACGACCGCTCCAGCTGCCAGGACTGCACCTGCGCGGAGACGTCCTTGCCGCCGAGCCGGGTGCGGTGCCGGGTGGTCCGCTCGCCGGCGGACAGGGCGGCGGCCGTGGTGTCGTCAGCCGGCTGCACCGGACACCTCCACGAGGTCGAGGCCGATGCTGCGGTAGGGCAGCGGGCGGCCCGGGGTGTCGCTGTAGCCGGTGACCGACATCGGTGGCAGGCCGTCACCGGGGACCCCGGACTCCGCCACCGCGCCGTACGTGAAGCAGGCACCGGCGAGCGCGTAGGTGCCGGCGGTGCCCGGCTTGGCGGTGGGGGTGGCGTACACGGCGCCCGCGGGGACGGTGCCGGTGACGTAGGGACCCGTGGCTGTCGCGGAGGCGAGCCAGCTCCCGTCGGCCTTCTTGAAGTCGATGCCGACGCTGAGCGTGCCGAGCGCGGCCAGGGCGGCGGGCGCGCGGAAGGACACCTGGAGGCCGGGCGAGACGGGGAAGTTGCCGAAGGTGCTGGTGTGGCGCCAGCCCAGGGCGCTGTTGGCGTCGGCGGCGGTGAAGACGAAGGTGCCGGGCGCGGTGGCGCTCTCGGCGACCGTGCCGGTCGCGGAGGTCTTGAACCACTGGGCGAGGCCGGTGATGTCCGTGGCGCCGGCGGCGCCGGTACCGGCGGCCTGGGACGCGCTCAGCACGTTCCCGGCGGCGGGGTCGACGACGTACACCGGGCCGGGGCCGTCGACGCGGCGGGCGATGCGGTCCAGGGCGCGCGCGTGCGCCGGGGCGAGCAGGTCCCAGGACAGCTTCAGCCGGCGGACGGGGGACTGGTTACGGGTGACGGTGACCCGGCCGCCGAGCGACTTGAACTCGGTGACGCCCAGGTCGGCGCTGCGGTCGAAGGACTTGGCGGCCTGGTCGATCTCGGTCATGGCCCCGGGCGGGCCGATCCAGAGGTTTCCCATGAGGACTCCTGAGGGCATGAAAAAAGGCCGACGGGCGTGAGCCGTCGACCGGAGGCGTACTTCTGCGGGGTGGTGCTACCGCCGGGCCAGCTGCCGCTGTCCGAGGAACACGGCGCGGGCGATCTCCTGCGAGTCGACCTGGACGACGACGGGCCGGTCGGCCAGCCGTTCCACCGCGGCGGCGAGGGTGCGCAGACCACCGCCGTGCCCGAGCATCCGCTCCAGCTTGGACAGCGGGATGACGGCCTCGTTCTCGCCGGCCTCGCCGAGCAGGGCGAGCGTGCCGCCGGGGCGGGCCTGGACGACACCGCCGGTGGCCAGGTGCGGGACCGGCACGTGCAGGCGGGGGAAGCCGAAGGAGCGGCCGCCGAACTTCGGCACCCAGTCCGGGATGCTGATGTGGATCCCGGCGAGCGCGCCGAGCAGGCCGTTCAGGGCGTTGGCGAGGCCGGTCATCGGGGCGAGCATCGCGTTGCCGAGGCCGCGCAGCAGGGGGCCGGCGTTGTGCACCAGGCCGCCCACCGCGGAGCCGATGGCCTTCATGGCGTACGAGACGCCCTTCTGCAGCAGCTTGGTGATCTTGTCCATGTTGACGAACTGCGCGATGAGCGGGGTCAGCAGGGTCATCACCAGGCCGAAGGGGTTGGCGGCCATCGCCAGGTTCAGCCCCTTCTGCGCCAGCGAGGCGCCCTTGAGCCCCTTGCCGAGGCCGCCCATGGACTTGCCGCCCTTGTCGGCGTTCTTCGCAGCCTTGCCGACGGACTTCTCGACGGCGTCCGACTGCTTCTTGACGTTCTTCAGCTCGCCGTGGGCCCCCTTGGCGGCGGCCTTGAGCTTGTCGAAGGAGGACTTGAGCTTGTCGGTCCCGGTACGCGCCTTGCCGAGCCCGCCGTCGGCGTCCCGCGAGGCCGACTTCACCTTGTCGAGCCCCCCGCCGCCCTGGGTCGCGGCGGTCTTGAGCTTGCCGAGGGAGGTGTGGAGCTTGTCGGCACCGCCCTTGGCCTTGACGAGCGCTGCTTCCGCCTGCCCCGCTGGCGCCTTGATGGCCTGTATGCCGGAGGTCGCTCCGCCGGCCGAGGACTTGATCCTCGCGACCGCGGTGTTCGTGCCGGTGATCGAGTTCTGCAACTGCTTCATGCCGGACGCCGTCTGGCTGATGCCGCTGCGCAGCCGGGCCAGGCTCGACGCGGCGCTGTTCACCGAAGAGACGAGAGTCATGGTGTTCTCCTGATCTTCCACGATGTGGGCACGGTTCAGCCGCCGAGAACCGTTGCCAGCGTGCGCACGTGCCGGTGCAGGGACTCGAGCGTCGGTTCCGCCTGGAGGGCGTTGTGCCGCAGCCGGCGGATGGCCTCCCGTTCCTCGCGCAGCTCGTCACGGGATTCGCGGAGGTTGTCCCTGAGGCCGTCGATCCTCGTAAGCGCCCGGGCAACATCGTTCTTTAGTTCTGGAAACTGGCGGTTGATCGGGTTGATGATCGGGACGATTCGGCGGACGAACTTCTCGTGGTCGGCCTTGAGCTCCTTGATCCGGGCATCGAGGTTGTCCGCGTGCTTCTTCTGGCGGCGGAGTTTGTTTTCCTCCAACTTCGCCTTCAGGTCCCAGTCGTAGCCCCAGAGCCGAAGGCTGGCGGAGAACGCCGTCGCTTCTGCGGAAACGCCAGTAGCCTCGATGGACGCGCCGGTCGCCGTGGCTGCCGCTCCTACGTTCTCCGCTTTCGCATATCCGTGTTCGTACTTGGTTGTGAACTCCTGGACGCTGGACTCGAGGTCCTTTAGCCTTTCGTCAACAGTCTTCTTTTCCGGCATGATTCTCCCATATCTGGGGGTTGGGGTGGGTATGTCTGGCAATCGTGGTCAGGAAAACTATTTCTCTGGATACCGGTCCCGTGTCGTGCCGGTGCCTGAGGAGTTGCGCGGGCGGGCCGTCGTGATGGAGGCGTGGGGATGGCTCGGCAGCGCCGGCGGGTTCGAGGTCGTCGGGGTGACCCGGCCGCGTGGGCGCTACACCGAGAAGCGTGCCGGAGAGTCCGGGGGGATGCGCGAGAAGGCGCACATCCTTCTGGAGCCGGGGGAGTGCGAGGAGGTGCGCATCATTCGCGGTACCCATATGTCGGGCCGCTGGAAGGTGCGGTTCCTGGATGCGATGTCCATGGAGGCCATGCCGTCGAAGGTCCGCGGCGGTGCTTCACGGTTCTTCCGGTGCCCGGCACCGGGAACGCGGATCGCCGCGCAGTTCGGTGACGCCGGGGGGCGGCTGGGTGTCTACGACGAACGGGGGCGGTGCATCCGTGTCCTCGCGGGACGCGGTCATCGCTTCGACGACGTCGTCACCGTGCCGGATGTGAAGGGTCTGCTCGCGGTGGAAGGTCCGGAGCTGAAATGGGGGCCGCTGACGAAGTGGTCCCTGGAGGTCGTGAGCTGACTCGCCGAGGTGCGGGCGCATAAGGGGGCGGCGGTATGGGCGGGCCGGCGATTCCTGTTGCCGTGATTGCGGGGTTTGTACTCTTCTTTTCGTGGGGGATCTATTGGCGGGGGCGCGCCTTGCGGACGCGTGGGCGTCGTACGCGGGCGAGATGTGTGGCCACCCGGACCGAGAACGGCCGGACCAGGCTGTTGGTGCAGTTCTCCGTCGAGGAAGGTTCCAACCGGATCGAGGTGGGCTTGTTCAAGTGGCCTCCCGTCTCGGTCGGTGGCACGGTCGAGGTGGTCTACGACCCGCAGGATCTGAGCAATGTCCTGATGCCCGACGATGTCGGGACCGGCCGCGTTGCGCTGCTGCTGGCCCTCGGCTCCAGCCTGCTGCTCCTCTTGTGCGTGCTGGCGATCGTCATCACCTTCGTCGGCTGAGGCGGCTACACGGTCCCATGGAGGTTCGGTGTCGGTCGTGCTGTGGTTGTTCGGCATCGTCTTCGGCGCCATAGGTGCCATGGACGAGAGGGCTTACAGGCGGATGAGAAGGGTGGGTAAGCCGGCCACGGGGGTGGTCGAGGACCGGCTGTTTCAGACCGGCTCCTCAAAGCCGACAGCGGTCATGGTCAGGTACGTGGCCCCCAATGGATCCGCCTTTTCCAGCAAACTCGTCCCTGAGAGCACGGAGGAGATACCCCAAATCGGGCAAAGTATATCTATCTACTACAACCCACAGAACGCGAACGAACTTTATCTGGCGAGCTCCCTGGATCGTCCCCGCAGACTCGTCAAGGATCGCGCACTGCTGTGGCTGGGAGTCGCCGCGCTGCTGGCCGCGATTGCCTTGACTGCGCTGTGAACTTCGTCGATCGAGTGTCGAGTGTGACGGCGAGGGGGACGGTTCATCGGTGACGGAGGGGGCGGTATGGGCGGGCCGGCGATTCCTGTTGCCGTGATTGCGGGGTTCGTACTCTTCTTCTCGTGGGGGATCTATTGGCGGGGGCGCGCCTTGCGGACCCGTGGGATTCGGACGCGGGCGAGATGTGTGGGGACCCGGAGCGAGAACGGCCGGACCGAGTTGCTGGTGCGGTTCTCCGTCGAAGGAGGTTCCAAGCGGGTCGCGGTGGGTCCGTTCAAGTGGCCTCCCGTCTCGGTCGGTGGCACGGTCGAGGTGGTCTACGACCCACGGGATCTGAGCAATGTCCTGATGCCCGACGAGGTCGGAACCGGCCGCGTCGCGCTGCTGCTGGCCATCGGCTCCAGCCTGCTGCTCCTCTTCTGCGTGCTGGCGATCGTCATCACGTTCGCTACATGGTGATGACGACCGCGACGGCGAGGGTGAGGAACATGCCCAGGAAGAGGAGTGTGGCCGGCACCAGGCCGATCAGCGTCTTGCGGTAGATACGCAGGGCGGTGTCGAGCAGGCTCGCCAGTTCCGCCCTCTCCGGGGACGCGGCGTCGTAGAAGACCCGGACCGTGTCACCGGGGCTTACGGAGACGCTGTGTACGTGGACCGAGTCCGCGCTGTGCTCCGTACCGTCGGGCAACGTGTAGGAGAAGGACACCGACGCCTCGCCGTCATGCCAGGACAGGAACGTGCACACGCCGGTCGTCTCGATCCCCGATGCCTGGAGCAACCGGGCCGACCGGTACTTGCGGTACGTGTGGACGAGAACTATGCCGAACACGGTGGGTATCAGGGGCCATGAACATCAGGCCGGGCAGATGGTCCATCGGGTTTCCCTCCAGCCCGGTGCGGTCGCGCCCAAGCGGCATCCATTGTGCCGGTGTTCGTCGCGTCGCTAAATCAGTTCCCGGGCGGAGTGTGTTGTGCGCAACTGTTTGTTGACGGCACATCAGGTAATGTCCATCCGCCCGATCAGGCAGGTGGGCGTGCCGTTCCCGGCCGGGGGCGGCGAGGGGGCGGGGCCGGCCTTCGTGGTGCGGTCGATCGTGAGGGCGACCTGGGGTGGACGCGAGCGGAGACCGCCGCCAGGAGGCCGAGTTGGCCGAGATCTTGGCGGCACTGCGGCGACTGGTCAAGGAGTTCGGCGACGGGGGCGACGCCGTGTACACGCAGGACGAGGTCGAACGCAGGGAGTTCGACGCGTACGCCCATGGCTGGAAAGATGCCCTCGCCTCCCTGCCCGCGCAGCTGCGCCGGCCCGAACTGACCTTGCTGGAAGGCGGAGAGGTCATTCCTTTCCCGGAGCGGCAGGGTGTGCCGGAGGAGCCGGAGGGCGAACGCGGCGACGGACCGGTTGACGGCGGTACGGTCCCGGCCCGGCAGCGCCCCCGGTTCGCGCAGAAGAGTCCCCGGTCGAAGGCGCCGACCATACCGAAGGTGGAACGCGGAAGGTCCCGGCGGAAGGACCGCCGGGACTTCTTCGATCACTGAGCGCTCAGGACGGGTCGTCCGAGGGGTGTGGACGCGCGGTCGGCGGACCCGACGGATGCGCGTGCGGACCGGGCGACCGCGACGCCGGCGGCTGCGGCACCGGTGGCTGCGGCACCGGTGGCTGCGGGGCCGGTGCGGGCGCCGGAGGCGACTGCGGGAACGGCAGGACCTTCGCGCCGTCCGCCGTCCGGGCCGCGGGATCCGTGCCCTCCGCCCGCCGCGCCTCGTGTTCGCCCCGGTCGCGCCAGCCCTGCCCGTACGCCCGGAACTCCCGCCGTTCGATCTCGGACCGCGTGGTGACCACGAGATCGGGAGGGAGGGGGCGCCCCCGCAGGCGTTCGGCCAGCGTGCGCCGCAGCTCGCCCGTGGCCTCGACGTAGTCGATCCCGCCCGGCACCGCACCCTCGTTCTTCGTCACTCGGCCCCATCCCTCCGCACCGCTCTCCCCGTGATCGAACACATGAGCGATTACCCATCGAGAATACCCGACACCCTTCTGAAGCCGGTCGGAAAACAGGGGGGTGCTTCAGGCCACCTCGTAGGTGCCGCCGATCCGGATGACGTTGCCGCTCGCGAACGCCGTACCGAACACACCCCCGCTGCCGATCTGCCCGATCCCGGAAGCGGACGCCGAGGTGGGACCCCACAGCGTGTACGACGTCGCGCCCGTCGACGCCACCGGCTGGGCGGCGAGGACCGCACGGTTGCCGGTCACCGTCGCCATGCCGTGGAACTGCGGCAGGCCACCCAGCGCCCCGGCCGTGACCGGCAGGCCGAAGGAGTAGTAGCCGCTCCCGTACGCGGTCGTCGAGCCGAAGGTGACCAGCGCGGTGAAGTGGCACACCTTGCCCACCACCGCGTACTTGCCGGTCAGCGTGCCGTTCCCGATCGCGGGCGCGGTCGTCGTGGCCGTCCAGGCGGGGGCGTACGTGTTCCACGCGCCGAGCGCGATCCACGCCGAGCCCGTGTAGTAGCTGAGCGTGCCGGGCATGGTCAGCCAAGCGACCATGCCGGCCGCCGGGGTGGTGACCGCCGCGTCCCGGTCGGCGGCGGTGGCGTATCGCAGGATCGTCCGTCCGTCGATGCCCTCGGCCAGGGACTGCAGGTGCAGGGGAAGGTTCGCGGGATCGGTGGGCTGGGGATAGGGCAGTGCGTTGAGCGGGGTGTAGCTCGTCATGGGTCATCGCTCCCTGCGTGCGACAAGGGGAACCGGGCGGGACTACGAGAAGAACTGGACCAGTTCGGTCGCCGTGGGGTTGCGGACCGGCGGCGGCTCCGGGGCACCGGACGGCGGTTCGGCGGCGTCCGCACCGGTCGTCCGCTCGGCCGTGCCCGGCCGCGGTACCGGCTTCGGGTACTCCAGTGGTTCCGCGTCCTCGTCCCGGTTGACCGTCGCGAACATCCAGTTGGCCTCGGCGAGTTGGTCGACCACGGCGGCGAGGAGGTAGTCGGTGACCGACCAGTCGACCGCCTCGCCGTGCAGTTCCCGCAGCGTCGCGCTGTCCTGCGGCAGGTGCCTGACCAGCACCGCCAGCCGGCGCGAGGAGAGCCGTCCGCGGTGCCAGTCCAGCAGGTCCACGCCGTAGTGGCGGAGCAGGTCCGCTTCCAGGGCCTCGGCGTGCTCGTCGACCAGCTCGCCGAGGCTCAGCCTTCCCCCAGGCCGAGCCCGGTCTCCTTGCCGTACGCCTCCATGATCGCGGCGATGTCCTGCATGGTGATGTCGTGCCGGTCGAAGCGGGCGTACTGGGCGTCGCCGAGCAGCACGCGCAGCAGCCCGTCCACGTCGTTGTCGTCCAGCCGGCGCAGGGCGTGGGCGGTCTTGCGGGTCAGCTCGGTGGGGAGCGTGAATGTGTCGCCGTCGATGGTGAACGACCAGCTGCGGCCGAGCGCCTCCAGGCGCTGGGCCCGGGCGGCGCTGACGTCGAAGCCTGCCATGGATCAACTCCGTTCATGAGGAGAAGCGGGTGGTGCGGGCGGGCCGGGACGCGGGGAGGTGCGTCCCGGCCCGCCCGCCGGGGGGGAGGGGAAGGGTCAGGAGGCCGGGCTGTACGCCGGGTCCTTCATCAGGAAGGTGGCGAGCGGCTTGGTGTCGTCGACGGACAGGGCCGTGAAGGTGACGCCGAGCTTGATGGAGGCCGTGCGGGTCAGCGACAGCTCCTCGGTCTCGGTGACCTGGCCGCGCGGGATGACGAAGCGGTAGGTGATCGAGCTGCCGTCGGTGAACTCGATGCCCAGCGCCTTCTCGTTGAACTTCGGGGCGACGGCCAGGTCGTACTTGTAGATGCCGGAGCCGGTGGCCGTCTCGGCGAGGGCGTCGCCGCCCATGAAGAACGGCAGGGTGTCCTCGTTCAGCTGGAGCAGCTGGAACTTCACGGTCAGGTCGCGGTCCGAGTAGATGAACCGGGCCGGGGAGACGGACTGCCAGGTCTCGACCGGGTCCAGCTTGTCCTTCTTGGACAGCTTGATGCCGTCCTGCGAGGTGTAGCCGAGGTCCTTCCAGGCCGCCGCCCAGGCGGCGGCGGTGTCGGTCGGCGCGGCCGTACCGACCGGGGCGACCAGGATGCGTCCGGTACCGGCGACGCGGATCTCGTTGGCGTTGTTGCCAGCCATGTGTGACTCCTCTGAGTGGATGGTGAATCGCCCGGCACCGGGAGGTGTCCGGGCAGCACGAAGGCCCTGCCGTGCACGGGAAGGAGGGCAGGGCCTGTTCGGGTGCGGCGCTCAGGCCGTGTGGATGAGCAGCCGGACCGTGGAGTAGTAGCGGTTGGCCGCCGACCGGTTCCAGTCGGGCAGCCAGCGCGGGCCGTCGGCCTCGACGACGTCGGTGACGCGCGCCGTGCCGTAGAGGGTGCCGCGCAGCGTGAGGAGTGCCGAGCGGACCTTCAGGGCCAGGGTGTGCGCGGTGGTCTTGTCGGGGCCGTAGACCTCGAAGTCCACCAGCGGCTGGTCGAGACGCTGGTCGTCGATCCAGGCCCCGCCGGAGCGGGAGACCAGGACGACCTGCTGGGTGCCGTCGAAACCGCTCGGCGGGACGTTGTCCACGGTGGCGGTGGCGAGTTCGGCGCGGGTCTTCAGGTAGTCGACGACGAGTCGTTCGACGTCGGGGAAGGTGACCGTCGGATCGGCCACGGGATGGCCTCCCTTCGCGGAGGGGATGGCTACGAATGGCTACGACGAAGCGGCGGGCCGGTGTCCGGTCCGTTTCCGGCACCGGGCACAGCTCCGCCGCTGCACCAACTGTGACACGTTGCGAGCGCGAGCGCAACATCTAGTTTCCGAGAGGGTCGTGGCGCTGCGCCGGAACGCGGACCGCCCCGCCGCACCAGGGGGTGCGACGGGGCGGTCGGACGGGAGACGTGGTCAGCTGCGGCCGGGCCGCCCCCGCGCGGCCCGCTCGGCGGCGAAGACGTCCTCCAGGCGGAAGAGGTGGGCCCGGCCCTGCTTGCCGGCCGCGGTCAGCCGGCCCAGCTGCACCCACTTGCGCACGGTCGCGGCCGTGACCCCCGCTTCGGCGGCGGCCGCGGGGCCGGTCACCAGGGTCGGCCCGGCGGGCAGCAGCCGGCTCGGCGTACGGCTCATCGGGCGGCCTCCTCCGCCGCCTCGGCGGCGTCGACCAGTGCGGCGATCACGTCGGCGTCCGCCCCGGACTCCCGGGCGAGCCGCGCCCACGCCGACTCCGCCCAGCTGTGCCGGTGGCCGGGGTCCTCGGCGCACGCGCACTGCGGATCCGTGCACCGGCAGCCGGGGTTGACGCAGAGGACGGTCCGCGCGGCGGGCAGCGCGCGCAGGGAGACCGAGTCGCACCACGGGCAGCGGCCGTCGACGCGGACCATCGCCTCCGGCGTGCCGAGGGTGCGGCCGCCGCGGCGGGCCATGCGCCGGCACTCGTCCAGTACGTGGGCCGCGAGGGCGGGGTGGCCGGCGATCCGGTCCAGCAGCCCGGCGATACGGCGCAGCCGTTCCGGCACGTCGGCGCGCGGCGCACGGCCGAGCCCGAGCTTGTCCCGTACCGCTTCCTCCAGTTCGGTCACGCCGTCGGTGATGTCCCGCAGGGCGTCGGAGACGTGGAGCCGGATCGGGGCGGCTCCCGCGCCGCCGCCTGCGCCGCGGGAGCGGCCGGCCGAGATGCCCGTGCGACCGCCGCCCGGGGCCAGCTCCGCCAGCAGGTCGGGGAACTGGCGGGCGAGGATGTCGATCCAGCGGGCGGCGCGTGCGGTGTCCTGACGGGCGGCGCGGACAGTCATGGAAGGGCACTCCGATCGTGTGTCGGCGGGTTCGTCGGCGGTGGGGCCGGTGTCGACGGGCGGGGTCGGCACGGGAGGCCGACGGGCAGGGAGCCGGGAAGGTCGCACCGGCGGACTTGCCGGGCCCGCTTGTTGCGGGCGCGCATCTAGCGTCGCATGTTGCGCAGGCGCACGCAATGGGTACGGGGCGTGACCGGGAGGTTCGGTGGATGGGGTCGACGCCTCTGCCCTTTCACGGGATCCTTACTTGTGCGTGCGCGCACCCACAGATTTCGCGTGCGCGCGAACGCTAAGGTGAGCACGGGGGGAAGCGAAGAACAGGGGAGCACCACAGATGAAGAGCGATGCCGAGCACATCGAGGATTTCGCCGGCTGGGTCGAGGACGTGATGCGGGCGCGCGGCTACGACATCGACAGCCCGCGCGGCGGCGGCAAGACCAAGCTCGCCGAGGACGCGGGCGTGCACCGGGCGGCCGTCACCCGTCTGCTGCAACGGCAGAGCATGCCCGACCTGGACACGATGCGGGGGCTCGCCCGCGCCCTGGACGTCCCCGTCCGGGACGTCCTCATCCGGTCCGGCAAGCTGACGGAGGAAGACCTGCCCCAGGCGCCCGCCCCGCCCGCCGTGCCGTCGCCGGCGGCTCTCTCCGCCGAGCAGGCGGCGGCGGCCCTGGGCATCCCGGAACACCTGCGCGCCGCGTTCGTCCAGATCACCGAGCAACTGCGGGTGGGGACGGCCGGGGTGTCACCGGAGGGTGAGGTCGAGGAGCAGGCGCAGTCCTGATTGCGGGCCGCACCCGGTGGTCCGGCCGTCCGTGCGACGACGGCCGGCGGGGTACCGGTGCCACATCCTCGCCCACCCGCACGCGGGGCCGCCGAGCGCGCCGTCCGAGGGGGAACCGGACGGCCGCGGCACCGCGGGCCGACGGTGGCGTCATGGCCGTCGTACCCCGGTCGGCCGCCCTGCCGGCGCAGCGGTCGCGAGTGCCGTGCGGCACCGCCGCGGCATGGGTTGCAGCCACTTCGCCGACGTGTCGCGTTCCTCGGCGGTCTTCCGCGCGCGGTAGTCGGCGTTCCGTTCGGTGGGCGTGAGCTGCTTGGTGGGTGCCTTCGGTGCCTTCGGCGGCTTCCAAAGCGGGACGATGACGCGGACGGCGGCAGCCACCTCGCCGAAGTAGCCGTGCACGTTAGTGCGGCCGGTCGTCCTGGGCGAACGTGCGCAGGTCGCGGTACGCCTGACGGGCACCGAGGACGTCCGGAAGCGATGCGGCGGCGTCGGTGACCATGTCGACCAGCACCGCGACGGACGCCGGACGGGGGACGTCCCCCGAGCCGGCTGGCCGGACGAAAAGCGTGCCCCGGTCCTGGAACATGTCGAACGACGACCGGTGGTGCATACGAGGAACCGTGGTCCTGGAAACAGGTCGAGGTGTAGGCACCGCGAGCGACAGTGCTCTTTGATGAGGTGGCCAAGCACATGAACTCCGCACCGGCCGACGACGCAGAAGGTACGGCCCCGCCCGATCCGGGCCAGCCGGGCGTGTAGACGACGGGGGCGACGCCCCGGGACCACACCCCGGAACGCCGCCCCTCGGCCGTCAGCTGGCCGGTGCTTCCGCCCAGTGCACCGACACGCGTTCGGCCGTGTTGGCGTTCCGTCCGCGCCCGATGGACTTCGCCACGGCCACCCGGTCGACGAAGAACGCCAGGAACTCTCGCCGCTCCGCGAGCTCCCAGCCCGCCCAGGTCGACCCCGGTCCGATCGGGTCCTCTCCGGGGTCCGTCCACTCCGCCGGGATCGCGACCGCGTCAGAGCCGGCCGCTTCCAGCTCGGCGACGCGACCGGCGGTACGTGCCTCGTGCGCGGTGAGTCGTTCTACGGACTCACGGAACATCTGGTCGCCGACGCTGCCCGCGTACAGTCCGGCTTGCCGGTCGGCGTACAGCGTCCGCAGCGCTTCGCGGACGTGCTCCAGCTCGGCGCGGGCTGCGGCCAGCTCGGCGACCCGCTCGGACGTGTCCTGCTGGGCGGCGAACCGACGGGCGGCCTCATCGAGCCAGGCGACGTCGGCGGGGTCCTCGGGGTCCATCGCAGCGAGCCGTGTCCACAGGCGACGGGTAACGACGTCGTCGGTCGTAGCCATGTCGATGGCTAGGCCGCCGTGCCCGGGGACGGCGCCGGACTGCGCCCGGTTGCAGCGGTAGAGCTGCTTTCCGCTCCGCCGGTCGGTGACCATGACGGAGCCACACACGCCGCAGAACAACATCCCAGCACCGCCGAGGAGCGACGGGACTGAGCGACCGCCCTGCTTGACGACCGGCGTCCGGCCGTCGAGGACGTCCTGAAGTCGCCACCAGTCATCAGCCGGGACGATCGGCTCGTGCGCGACCAGCGGTGCGCCGGTGTCATCGCGGAGAATGACGCGCTTGGTGCCCTGGCGTTCCGCGGCGTATCCGGCGAGGCGCGGGTCACGGAGTATCCGCAGCACCGTCGACGACGTCCACGAGGTCCGCTCCAGCGGGTCGGACTTCCCGCGTGCCCGCCGGGCGGCGACACGAGCCGTCATGTCGGCGGCCTTGGTCGGTACGCCGGACTCGTTGAGCTTGCGCGCGATGGCTGATGCGGCCACGCCGTCGGTTGCCCAGGCCACCATGTCGCGGACGTGCGGGGCTTCGGCAGGGTCGGGAACGAGCTTCACGACGACCAGTTCGCCGCGCGCCTCGCGGGTGGACCGGAAGCCGTAGGGAGCCATGCCCGAAACGTGCGAGCCGGCTGCCCGCAAGGTCTCCTTGGTCGCCGAGATGTACGCCGACTTCATGTCGGATTCCTGCTGGGCGAGCGCGGCGATCAGGCCGAAGATCGCGACGCCCATCGGGGTCGAGGTGTCCAGGTACGGCTCTTCGACAGACACGAGCAGGACGCCGTGCTTGGCGAGCTCGTCGTTGATCAGCATCGCTTCCAGTGCACCCTGACGAGTGAGCCGCGAGAGGGAGAACACGACCACCGCGTCTACGTGACCGGCCCGGACGGCGGCCATCATCTCCTCGAACTCCGGGCGGACGACGTTCGGGTCCCAGCCGGACTTGCCGACGTCGGCGAAGTGCCCGGCGTTGTCCCAGCCCTTCGCGGTGATCAGGGCTTCGCACTTCGTGAGCTGGGCTTCCGGCGACGACTTGCTGTCGTCCTCACGCTTCTTGGACTGCCGGATGTAGGAGACTGCACGCACATGGTCCAGGTTAGGGGTCCAGCCCGGGCCCCGTTTTGTGAGAGGTGTCATGTGCCTAGCATCGTAAAAATCAACGTGCTGACCGTGCCCGCCGAGCAGCGGGAGGTGCTGGAGAAGCGGTTCGCCTCGCGGGCCCACGCGGTGGAGAGCTCCGACGGCTTCGAGTGGTTCGAGCTGCTGCGCCCCGTCGAGGGCACCGACCAGTACCTCGTGTACACCCGCTGGCGTGACGAGGAGTCGTTCCAGGCCTGGATGGAGGGGCCGATGAAGTCCGCGCATCAGGGCGGCGGCGAGGGCGGCGAGCGTCCGAAGCCGGCGGCCTCCGGCTCGACCCTGTGGTCCTTCGAGGTGGTGCAGCAGGCCGCGCCCAAGGGCGCCTGACGGACATACGACGGCGCCCCCTGCCTGTGCGGGTCAGGGGGCGCCGTCGGGTTCCAGGGGCCGTTACTTCACCGGCTCCGGCTCCGGCTCGCTCTCCGTCTCGGCCTCGCCCGCCGGGTCGACCGGCGTCCTGACGGAGTCGAGGAGCAGCTGGGCGACGTCCACGACCTGGACGGACTCCTTGGCCTTGCCCTCGTTCTTCTTGCCGTTCACCGAGTCGGTGAGCATGACCAGGCAGAAGGGGCAGGCGGTGGAGACGATGTCCGGGTTGAGGGAGAGGGCCTCGTCGACGCGCTCGTTGTTGATGCGCTTGCCGATGCGCTCTTCCATCCACATCCGGGCGCCGCCGGCGCCGCAGCAGAAGCCGCGCTCCTTGTGGCGGTGCATCTCCTCGTTGCGCAGGCCCGGGACCTTGCCGATGATCTCGCGCGGGGGCGTGTAGATCTTGTTGTGGCGGCCCAGGTAGCACGGGTCGTGGTACGTGATGATGCCCTCGACCGGGGTGACCGGGACCAGCTTGCCCTCGTCCACCAGGTGCTGGAGCAGCTGGGTGTGGTGGATGACCTCGTAGTCGCCGCCGAGCTGCGGGTACTCGTTGCCAAGCGTGTTCAGGCAGTGCGGGCAGGTGGCGACGATCTTCTTGGCCGACTTCGGCTTCGCGGACTCCGGGACGACCTTGCCCTCGTCGTCCAGCTCCTCGCCGAACGCCGTGTTCAGGGCCATCACGTTCTCCATGCCGAGCTCCTGGAACAGGGGCTCGTTGCCGAGGCGGCGGGCGGAGTCACCGGTGCACTTCTCGTCGCCGCCCATGATCGCGAACTTGACGCCCGCGATGTGCAGCAGCTCGGCGAAGGCCTTGGTGGTCTTCTTGGCGCGGTCCTCCAGGGCGCCGGCGCAGCCGACCCAGTACAGGTACTCGACCTCGGTGAGGTCCTCGATGTCCTTGCCGACGACCGGGACCTCGAAGTCGACCTCCTTGGTCCACTCCAGGCGCTGCTTCTTGGCCAGGCCCCAGGGGTTGCCCTTCTTCTCCAGGTTCTTGAGCATCGTGCCCGCCTCGGACGGGAACGCGGACTCGATCATGACCTGGTAGCGGCGCATGTCCACGATGTGGTCGACGTGCTCGATGTCCACCGGGCACTGCTCGACGCAGGCGCCGCAGGTGGTGCAGGACCACAGGACGTCCGGGTCGATGACGCCGTTCTCCTCGGCGGTGCCGATCAGCGGGCGCTCGGCCTCGGCGAGCGCGGCGGCGGGAACGTCCTTCAGCTGCTCCTCGGAGGCCTTCTCCTCGCCCTCCATCGTCTTGCCGCCGCCGGCCAGCAGGTACGGCGCCTTGGCGTGCGCGTGGTCCCGCAGCGACATGATCAGCAGCTTGGGGGAGAGCGGCTTGCCGGTGTTCCAGGCGGGGCACTGCGACTGGCAGCGGCCGCACTCGGTGCAGGTGGAGAAGTCCAGCAGGCCCTTCCAGGAGAACTGCTCGACCTGGGAGACGCCGAAGACGTCGTCCTCGCCCGGGTCCTCGAAGTTGATCGGCTTGCCGCCGGAGGTCATCGGGAGCAGGGCGCCGAGGGAGGTCTCACCGGTGGCGTTGCGCTTGAACCAGATGTTCGGGAAGGCCAGGAAGCGGTGCCAGGCCACACCCATGTCGGTCTTCAGGGCGACCGTGATCATCCAGATGAAGGAGGTCGCGATCTTCAGGCCGGCGAAGAAGTAGGTGAGGTTCTGGAGGGTGGAGACGTCCATGCCCTCCAGCCACGACACGACCGGGTAGGAGATGAAGAAGGACGCCTCGTAGCCGTCCACGTGGTGCTGGGCGCCTTCGAGGGCGTGCAGCATGAAGATGCAGACGCCGACGACGAGGATGACGGTCTCGACGAAGTACGCCTGGCCGAAGTTGGAACCGGCGAACCGGGACTTGCGGCCCGGCCTGCGCGGGTGGCTCAGCTGGCGGACCACGATCAGGGTGAGGATGCCGACGGCCGTCATCGTGCCCATGAGCTCGACGTAGATGTTGTACGGAGCCCAGTCGCCGAGGACCGGCAGGATCCAGTCGGCCTTGAACAGCTGCCCGATGGCGTTGACGATCGTCAGCAGCAGGGTCAGGAAGCCCACCGCCACGAACCAGTGCGCCACGCCGACGACGCCCCAGCGGTTCATCCGCGTGTGGCCGATGAACTCCTTGGCCAGGGTGAGGGTGCGTTGGGCGGGATCGTTGGTCCGCGTACCGGCCGGCACGGGCTGGCCCAGCCGCAGGTGGTTGAAGATCTGGAGGAGGGCGCGGCCGAACAGTGCCACGCCGACCACGATCAGGACCAGCGACACGATGATCGCGGCGAGTTGCATTGGGGCTCCTGAGGCGGCCGACATTACTAAGCGGTAACTTATGTAGTCCGTCTGAGACTACCCCCATCTTCCGTCGGGATGCAGTAGAGCGCGGGGTGATCTGGGTCGCCGCCGGGCAATCAGATCGTGTTATTCGTACCGAATTGATACTTTCGCCCCTACCTTAGAGCCGTGCTCTACGGGATCGCCGCCGCCACCGCCGCTCTGCTCTGCACCGCCGTGCTCGCGGCGGTGCTCCGGCTGCCCGCCCTGAGGGCCGGAATCCTCGACCGCCGCCGGCAGCGTCCGCTGCCGCTGCTCGGGGGACTCGCCGTCGTGGTCGTCACCTGCCTGGTCGCCGGAGCGGGGGAGTGGACCCGGGTCGCCCCGCTCGGGGACGGGGTCGCCGAGCTGCTCGTGGCCGCCGCCGTGGTCGCCGCGATCGGCCTGGTGGCCGACGTCTGGCGGCTCCGCGCGCGCGTGCTCGTCGCCGGTACGACCGTGGCGGCGGTCTGCGTGGTGCCGTACGACGAGACGGGCCTGCCGGGCGGGGTGCTGGCCGTCGGCTGGATCGTCCTCGCCACCCTCGCCTTCAAGGGGCTCGACCACGCCGACGGGCTGGCCGGGACGATCGGGGTGGTCACCGCCTTCGGTGCGGGGGTCTGCGCCGCCGCCGAGGTGATGGACGGGCTCGCCGTGCTGCTGAGCGTGGTCGCCGCCGCCCTCACCGGCTTCCTGATGCACAACTGGCATCCCGCGCGGATCGGCCTCGGCGCCTGCGGCTCGCTGTTCACCGGGTTCGTGCTGTCGTCGGCGGTCGTCTTCACGCGCGCCGGGTACGACGTCGGGCCGAGCGCGGCGGTGGTGTTCTGCCTCGGTGCCGTCGCCGTCGCCGACGCCCTGCTCGTGGTCCTCGCCCGGGGGGTGGCCCGGCGTCCGCTGCTCCGGCGCGGCCCGGACCATCTCGCGCACCGGCTGCGGCGGCTCGGGCTCACCCCGCAGGGGTCGGTCGTGCTGCTCGGGGCGGGCTCGTTCTCCTCGGTGCTCGTGGGGGTGCTCGTGCACACCGGGTGGACGGGGGAGAAGGCCGTGCTCTGGGTGGCCGGCGGGGTGCTGCTGGCCGTCCTCGTACTCCTTCTGATTCCTGCTCCACAGGGGCGCCGCCCGCCATCAACGCAGGTCAGCGGGCACTTGCGTGTAAGGAACGGATAAGAGTTGAGTCTGGCTGACTCAGGTCTGTTGACCCGGCGGTTCTGCTCATGCACACTTGAGCCTGTTCCACTCAAGTCAGCTGGAGGAATCAACCATGGCACGTGCGGTCGGCATCGACCTGGGCACGACTAACTCCGTCGTCAGCGTTCTGGAGGGCGGCGAGCCCACCGTCATCACCAACGCCGAGGGTGCCAGGACCACGCCGTCCGTCGTCGCCTTCGCCAAGAACGGCGAGGTGCTCGTCGGCGAGGTCGCCAAGCGCCAGGCGGTCACGAACGTGGACCGGACCATCCGCTCGGTGAAGCGCCACATGGGCACCGACTGGAAGATCCAGCTCGACGGCAAGGACTTCAACCCGCAGCAGATCTCCGCGTTCATCCTGCAGAAGCTGAAGCGGGACGCCGAGGCCTACCTGGGCGAGAAGGTCACGGACGCGGTCATCACCGTCCCGGCCTACTTCAACGACTCCGAGCGCCAGGCGACGAAGGAGGCCGGCGAGATCGCCGGTCTGAACGTCCTGCGCATCGTCAACGAGCCGACCGCGGCCGCGCTCGCCTACGGCCTCGACAAGGACGACCAGACGATCCTCGTCTTCGACCTCGGTGGCGGCACCTTCGACGTGTCCCTGCTGGAGATCGGCGACGGCGTCGTCGAGGTGAAGGCCACCAACGGTGACAACCACCTCGGTGGTGACGACTGGGACCAGCGCGTCGTCGACTACCTGGTCAAGCAGTTCCAGTCCGGCCACGGCGTGGACCTGAGCAAGGACAAGATGGCGCTGCAGCGTCTGCGCGAGGCCGCGGAGAAGGCGAAGATCGAGCTGTCCTCCTCCACGGAGACCTCGATCAACCTGCCGTACATCACCGCGTCCGCCGAGGGCCCGCTGCACCTGGACGAGAAGCTCACCCGGGCTCAGTTCCAGCAGCTGACGGCCGACCTGCTGGAGCGCTGCAAGACGCCGTTCCACAACGTCATCAAGGACGCCGGCATCTCCATCAACGAGATCGACCACGTCGTTCTCGTCGGTGGCTCCACCCGCATGCCCGCCGTCGCCGAGCTCGTCAAGGAGCTGACCGGCGGCAAGGAGGCCAACAAGGGTGTGAACCCGGACGAGGTCGTCGCCATCGGCGCCTCGCTCCAGGCCGGTGTCCTCAAGGGCGAGGTCAAGGACGTCCTGCTGCTCGACGTCACCCCGCTGTCCCTCGGTATCGAGACCAAGGGCGGCATCATGACCAAGCTGATCGAGCGCAACACCACGATCCCGACCAAGCGCTCGGAGATCTTCACCACGGCCGAGGACAACCAGCCGTCGGTGCAGATCCAGGTCTACCAGGGCGAGCGCGAGATCGCGGCGTACAACAAGAAGCTCGGCATGTTCGAGCTGACCGGTCTGCCGCCGGCGCCCCGCGGCGTCCCGCAGATCGAGGTCTCCTTCGACATCGACGCCAACGGCATCATGCACGTCACGGCGAAGGACCTCGGCACCGGCAAGGAGCAGAAGATGACCGTCACCGGCGGCTCCTCGCTCCCGAAGGAAGAGGTCGACCGCATGCGCGAGGAGGCCGAGCGCTACGCGGAGGAGGACCACAAGCGCCGCGAGGCCGCCGAGGCCCGCAACCAGGGCGAGCAGCTGGTCTACCAGACCGAGAAGTTCCTCAAGGACAACGAGGACAAGGTCCCCGGCGAGATCAAGACCGAGGTCGAGGCCGCGGTCGGCGAGCTGAAGGAAGCCCTCAAGGGCGAGGACACCGCCGAGATCCGCACCGCCACCGAGAAGGTCGCCGCCGTCTCGCAGAAGCTGGGCCAGGCCCTGTACGCCGACGCCCAGGGCGCGCAGGCCGCGGGCGGTCCCGAGGGCGCGACCGCCGGTGGCGCCAAGGCCGCCGACGACGACGTGGTGGACGCCGAGATCGTGGACGACGAGCGCAAGGACGGTGCCGCGTAATGACGGAGGAGACCCCGGGCTTCGAGGAGAAGCCCGACGTCCCCTCCGGCGCCACCCCTGACGACGCCGAGCCGAAGGACGCCTCCTCCGAGGAGGGGGCGGCCCCGGCCGGGGACGCGAACGCAGAGAACGCCGGTCTGGTCGCCCAGCTGGACCAGGTGCGCACGGCGCTCGGCGAGCGCACGGCGGACCTCCAGCGGCTCCAGGCCGAGTACCAGAACTACCGCCGCCGGGTCGAGCGGGACCGGATCGCGGTCAAGGAGATCGCCATCGCGAACCTCCTGACCGAGCTCCTGCCCGTGCTCGACGACATCGGCCGGGCACGGGAGCACGGCGAGCTGGTAGGCGGCTTCAAGTCGGTGGCCGAGTCGCTGGAGACCGTCGCGGCCAAGATGGGCCTGCAGCAGTTCGGCAAGGAGGGCGAGCCCTTCGACCCGACGATCCACGAGGCCCTGATGCACAGTTACGCACCGGACGTCACGGAGACGACCTGCGTGGCGATCCTGCAGCCGGGGTACCGCATCGGCGAGCGCACCATCCGCCCCGCGCGGGTGGCCGTCGCCGAGCCGCAGCCCGGCGCGCAGACCGTCAAGGCCGAGGACGCCGAGGAGAACACCCCGGCGGCCGACGACAAGGAGAGCGGTGGCCCGGACGAGGGCTGACGTGAAGACTGAGGGGAACCGCGGAAAGGGGGTACGTCGAGGATGAGCACCAAGGACTTCATCGAGAAGGACTACTACAAGGTCCTCGGCGTCCCCAAGGACGCCACCGAGGCCGAGATCAAGAAGGCGTACCGGAAGCTCGCCCGCGAGTTCCACCCGGACGCCAACAAGGGCAACGCCAAGGCCGAGGAGCGCTTCAAGGAGATCTCCGAGGCGAACGACGTCCTCGGCGACCCGAAGAAGCGCAAGGAGTACGACGAGGCGCGCGCGCTGTTCGGCAACGGCGGCTTCCGCCCCGGACCGGGCGGGGCCGGCGGCTCCTTCAACTTCGACCTGGGCGACCTCTTCGGAGGAGCGGGCGGCGCCCAGGGCGGAGGCTTCGGCGGCGGACTCGGCGACGTCTTCGGGGGCCTGTTCAACCGCGGCGGCACGGGGACGAGCCGTACCCAGCCCCGGCGCGGCCAGGACATCGACACCGAGGTCACGCTGAGCTTCACGGAGGCCATCGAGGGCGCCACGGTGCCGCTGCGGATGTCCTCCCAGGCGCCCTGCAAGGCCTGCTCGGGCACCGGCGACAAGAACGGCACACCGCGCGTGTGCCCGACCTGCGTCGGCACCGGTCAGGTCGCGCGGGGCTCCGGCGGCGGCTTCTCGCTCACCGACCCCTGCCCCGACTGCAAGGGCCGCGGTCTGATGGCCGAGCACCCCTGCCTGGAGTGCAAGGGCAGCGGGCGCGCCAAGTCGTCGCGGACCATGCAGGTCCGCATCCCGGCGGGCGTGACCGACGGGCAGCGGATCCGGCTGCGCGGCAAGGGCGCGCCCGGCGAGCGGGGCGGCCCGGCCGGCGACCTGTACGTGGTCGTCCACGTCGGCGAGCACCCGGTGTTCGGGCGCAAGGACGACAACCTCACCGTCACCGTGCCGGTGACGTTCGCCGAGGCGGCCCTGGGCGGCGAGGTGCGGGTGCCGACGCTCGGCGGCCCGGCCGTCACCCTGAAGCTGCCGCCCGGCACCCCGAACGGCCGGACCATGCGGGCGCGGGGCAAGGGCGCGGTCCGCAAGGACGGCACCCGCGGCGATCTGCTGGTCACCGTCGAGGTGAGTGTCCCGAAGGACCTGTCGGGGAAGGCTCGTGACGCGCTGGAGGCGTATCGCGAGGCGACCGCGGGCGAGGACCCGCGGGCGGAGCTGTTCGAGGCCGCGAAGGGAGCTTGAGAGTATGGACGGCCGTCGGCGTAACCCGTATGAACTGACCGAGGAGACCCCGGTCTACGTCATCTCGGTGGCGGCCCAGCTCTCCGGACTCCACCCGCAGACGCTGCGCCAGTACGACCGCCTGGGCCTGGTCTCCCCCGACCGCACCGCGGGCCGGGGCCGCCGCTACTCGGCCCGTGACATCGAACTGCTCCGCCAGGTGCAGCAGTTGTCGCAGGACGAGGGCATCAACCTGGCCGGTATCAAGCGCATCATCGAACTGGAGAACCAGGTCGTCGCTCTCCAGTCCCGCGTCGCGGAGCTGGAGGCGGCCCTGGACGGCGCCGCGGCCGCGATGCAGCAGCGCGAGGCCGCCGTGCACGCCTCCTACCGGCGCGACCTGGTGCCGTACCAGGAGGTCCAGCAGACCAGCGCGCTGGTGGTGTGGCGGCCGAAGCGGCAGCAGCAGGACTGACGCGTTCAGGCGCACAAAGAGGGGCCCGGACACCGGGCCCCTCTTCTGCATGCCTGTCAGCCGGCGGACGCCGGCTCGGTGCCGTCCTCGGCCGGCGGGGTGCCCAGCTCGGTCGCGACCACCACGTTGGCCTCGCGGGTCAGCTGGTAGCGGGAGTTCCAGTTCGTGTCCACGGCGTCCACGAAGAAGCAGCGCTCCTCGCCGTCCGGGGTCGACTGGTACCGGTAGGAGGTGACGTCGGGCATCAGCCAGGCGTCCTGGGACGCGGAGCAGACCCGCTCCTCGCCGTCGCTCAGGATCCGGCCCGCGTAGACGGAGTACCGGTTCAGGTCGGGCGCCGGGTTCTTGTCCCACGTCAGCTCGAAGCCGTAGTCGGTCGGGGTGACCTTCAGCCCGGTGACGAGGGGCGGCGGGGTGTCGTCCCGGCGCTTGCCGGTGAGGACGGCGGACCGGGCGGACTCGTTGCCCGCCGCGTCCACCGCGGTCACCCGGTAGTAGTACGTGGTGCCCACCGCGGCCGAGGCGTCGCGGTAGGACAGCTCCTGCGTGCTGCCCAGGCGGGTGTAGGTGCCGTTCGCGGTCGCCGCCCGGTACACCCGGTAGGAGGCCGCCCCGGGCTCGGAGCTCCAGCCGATGCGCAGGCCGTCCTGCTCGGAGGCGTCGGTGACCTCCAGGCCGGACGGCGCGCCGGGCGCGGTGCGGTCGGCGGTGGTGACGGGCTTGTCCGCCGTGCCCGCGGACTCGTTGCCGGCCTTGTCGTAGGCGCGGACCTCGTAGTAGTACGTGTCGCCGGTCGCCGGGAGGGTGGTGTCGGTGTACGTGGTGGCGGTGGTCGTCGCCAGCGGCGCGGCCTCGTACGGGTAGCCCGCCAGCCGCCGGTAGACGCGGTAGCCGGCGAGGTCCATCTCCTTGTTCTTCGACCAGCCGATCTTCGCCTTGCCGGTCGCGGAGTCGTACGTCACCGCGGTGCCGGTGGGCACCAGCGGCTTGACCTTGTCGACGTCGGGCGAGGTGCGGGGCGTGTAGGCGAGGGAGACGTTCGCGGAGCCGGTCCAGTTCACGAAGTCCACGCGGAGCGTGTGCTTGCCGGACGGCACGGTGACGTTGACGGTCTTCTTCTGGGTCGTGGAGACGTTCTTCCAGAGGTCGACCTTGCGGGTGCCGTCCAGGTAGACCCGGATCCCGTCCTGCGCGGCGGCGGTGAGGGCGAAGGGCCCGCCGGAGCCGAAGTCGCGGGTGACGGTCCAGCGGACGCCGAAGTTGTCCTTGGGCAGGCCCGTGGCGGGGGCGCCGGTGCCCCACTGCTCGGCGACCGCGCTGTCGCAGTCCGCCTTCTTCGGAGTGCCGGAGAACGTGGTGTTCGCGAAGAACTGCCGGGTGTAGACGGGCGAGGCGCAGCCGGTCGCGGCGGAGGCGGTCGGGGCGACCGCGCCCAGCAGGGCACCGGAGGCGGCGAGCACGACGGCCGTGGCGGTCGTACGTCTGGCTGAGTTCATTCGGTCCTCTGATCGAGTCGTAGTGCGGCTCGAGGCCGTCATGATCACGACTCGTGACGAACCGTGTTGGTTGTACGGATCTTTGCAGACCCGTGAACTCCCTTTGGATGTACGGTCCGTAAAGGGTATTTGAAGGGGGTTTCGCGTGACCTCCACAGGGACAGCTGAGCGTGGTGTTGCGCACTCGTTAAGTGATTCTTCTTGACGTCGGGTGCGGCACCGAAGTTGTCTTTTCAGACACCTGGGTCGTAAAGCAGCACCCACGTCCGGAACGCACCTGAAGTGAGCCCTCGAATGCGTCGAATCGCCATATCCGTGGCCGCGTCCACGATGACCCTCTCGCTCGCCGGCTGTGGCGTGCTGAACGCGACGGGGGACGGCGCGAGCGCGAGCCCGACCAAGGGCAACGACGTCACGGTGGGCCTGCTGCTGCCGGAGAAGGCGAACACCCGCTACGACAAGTTCGACTACCCCATCATCAAGGACAAGGTGGCCGAACTCACCAAGAAGCAGGGCAAGGTGCAGTACGCCAACGCCGACGCGAGCGCCGCCCGGCAGTCCGAGCAGATGCAGAACATGATCGACGCCAAGGTCGACGTCATCCTGCTCGACGCGGTGGACGCGCACGCCATCGCCGACGAGGTGAAGAAGGCCAAGGACGCGGGCATTCCGGTCATCGCCTACGACCGGCTCGCCGAGGGCCCGATCGACGCCTACATCTCCTTCGACAACGAACTCGTCGGCGAGGTGCAGGGCCGCACCCTGCTGGAGGCGCTCGGGCCGAACGTCGACACCTCCGACAAGGTCGTCATGGTGAACGGCTCGCCCACCGACCCCAACGCCAAGCAGTTCAAGGAGGGCGCGCTCTCCGAGCTGAACGGCAAGGTGGACATCGCGGCGAGCTTCGACACCCCGGACTGGAAGCCGGAGAACGCCGAGGCCTTCATGGCCAAGGCCATCGCGCAGATCGGAAAGAGCAACATCGCCGGCGTCTACGCAGCCAACGACGGCATGGCGGGCGGTGTCATCAAGGCCCTGAAGGCGGCCGGCGTCACCGAACTGCCGCCGATCACCGGCCAGGACGCCGAACTGGACGCCGTGCAGCGGGTCCTGGGCGGTGAGCAGTACATGAGCGTCTACAAGTCCTACCCGGACGAGGCCGAGGCCGCCGCGCAGATGGCCGTCACCAAGATCCAGGGCAAGGACATCCAGTTCGACGCCCTCACCCAGGACCGGGTGGACAGCCCCACCACCAAGGACATCCCCTCCAAGCTGGTGCAGGTCACCGCGCTCACCAAGCACAGCATCAAGGACACCGTCGTCGCCGACGGCATCTACGGCGTCGGTGACATCTGCACCGCCAAGTACAAGGCCGCCTGCGCGGCGATCGGCCTCAAGTAGGCCCGGCGGCCCCGCCGCAGCGCCGTCCGCTCCGCCACCGTCAGCTTGTTGCAATGCGGGGGACGGAGCGGCGCCGAAAGCAGGGCATAGCGGGATTTTCCGGTGGCCACCGTGGGGAGAGCCGTGTTGCGGACCCCCTTCGGCGCCGCGCATAGTTGCGCTGCGGAAGTGGCAGCACACCGGGGGTGGAATGGGCGATGGCCGGGCGCGGGGCGGAGGAGCATCCTCACGGTGCCGACCGGCTGTGTGCGGCCGGGGATCGGGTGTACTCCCGTGCCGTGCGCCGGGGACGGGTGCCGCGCACGGACGCCGAACCGGTGCCCTGCCTGCTGGAGCTGGCCCTGCTGCACCCCGACCCCGACGACATGGACTGGCTGGTGCCGACCTCCCCGCAGGAGGTCATGACCCGGCTCCTGCGCGGGGTCTACGACGAGGTCAGCGCGAGCCAGCGGCGGGTGGGCTCGGCGGTGGCCGCGTTCGAGTGGTACGCGGGCCTGGGCCGGCAGCTGAACACGCTGGCACCGGCCGAGGGCAGCGCCATCCGGGTCCTGGACGGGCTGTCCCGCATCCAGGCCGCGATGGACGAGGCGACCGAGGCGTGTACCACCGAGGTGCTCACCGTGCAGCCCGGCGGCATCCGGCGGGAGGCGGAACTCACCGAGGGTCTGCACCGGGCGCTGGCGCTGCGCGGCCGGGGCGTGCGGATGCGGGACCTCTACACGCACGTGGCCCGGCACGGCCAGGGCCTGCTGAACTACCTGGAGTTGATGGGCGACACGGTGGAGGCCCGCACCCTGGACGAGGTCATCGACCGGCTCATCCTCTTCGACCGCACGGTGGCGTTCATCCCCGCCAACGCCGACCGCACGATGGCCCTGGAGCTGCGCCACCCGGCGCTGGTGGAGTACCTGGTCACGGTCTTCGAACGCCTCTGGCGCCTGGCGATCCCGCTCACCGCGCCCCTCCCCGACACCGGCATCGAGGGCATCTCCCACCGCGAGCAGTCCATCGCCGCGCTGCTCGCCGAGGGGCACCAGGACGCCGTCATCGCCGAGCGGCTCGGCATCAGCGTGCGGACGTGCCGGGCCCACATCGCCCGGCTGTCCGAGACCCTGGGCGCCGCCAGCCGCACGCAACTCGGTGTCCGCATCGCCCAGGTCGGCCTGGACGGCCACCGCCCGCCCCTGCCGGCCACCGCCCTCACCGGTCCGGATCAAGAGCCCCCGACCGCGCGATGAGGTACCAGGGCTGCGCGATGTGCAGCCGCGCGGTCCGCACGTTCACCCCCTGGGGCGTGTCCTCCCCTGATCCGGTCACCGTCAGTGGTCCCGGTCCAGGATGCCGGACTGGGCGATGAGATAGCCGAGCTGGGCGCGGCTGCCGCTGCCGAGGGCCTGGGCGAGTTTGGCGATGTGGGCCCGGCAGGTGCGGACGTTCATGCCGAGGCGGCGGGCGATGGCTTCGTCCACGTGGCCTTCGACCAGGAGCTTGGCGATGGAGTGCTGGATCTCGGTGATGCCGTCGGGGGCGGTTTCGTAGGGGGTGCCGGCGCTCAGGGGTACGGCGTGGTCCCACATGAACTCGAACACCTTGATGAGGTAGCTGACGAGGCCCGGCTGACGGATTTCCAGGGCGACTTTCTGGTCGTCCCGGGTCGGGATGAAGGCGACGGTCTGGTCGCAGATGATGAGCCGCTCGACCAGTCCGTCGATGGTGCGCTGCTCCACCTTGCCGTCGGAGAGCCGGGCGGCGTAATCCAGCCGCTCCGAGCTGTACCGGGCGGTGTGCGGGTAGAGCGTTCTGATGCGCACCCCGCGTTCGATCAGCGGCCGGTCGCGTCCCAGCCCCTGCTTGAGGCTGCGCTCGGGCCGGTGGCCGCTCGGCTGAACCGTGAGCATCTCGGTCTGGCACTGCGAAGTGGCCAGATCCAGCGCCGCGTTGATCCGCTCACTGCCCTCCAGCACAGTGATCGAGTCGCTGGTGGTCGACATCTGGGCGCCGAGCGCCATGAAGGGGGCGAAGGCGTCGGACAACTGGATCGACTGCCGTCGGCGTTCGGTGATCTCGTGCTCGATCGGATTGAGCCGCTGGGCGAGGGCGACGGCAGGCGGCACCGGACGCAGCCATTCCGGATCGTCGGGGTCGGGATGGAGGAGGGCGAACTCCATCAGGCACGGAGCCGGCGTCACGTCTTCCCGAGCGATTCGCCCAGTACGCAGGGCGGCAGCATAAAGTTGTCCGCCTACTTCGCACATCTCGGTCATCGCATGGGGATGTGTCGCCTTAGTCCGATTTGCCACCAAATCTCCACCCCCCAGGGTCCTGAACATGCAGGAACATGATGCACCGATCGTGTGGCATTGATGTGCCCGAATGAGCCATCGTCGTACCCGACGGGGGAAGAGGGGACCTTCAAGTGAGGACGAAGCCGACTATGCGTAACAGAATGCTTCGCTCGGTGCTTGTCGCCACCTTCGCCGCCGTCGCGACCGTCGGGGTTCTCGGTGGAGGGTCCGGCGGAAGAGGTGATGACGCGGGCGACAGTGTCTGGCCACTGGCTCCGAAGGGGCATGTGCTGGCGGACAGTGTCTGGCCGGCGGCAGCGGCAGCGGAGTCGACGGCAAGCGTGGCGGGGAGCTGATGTGACCACTCCACCCGACGACCGCTCCTTCCGTCGCGAAATGGCCACCGCCTACCGTTCCGGCTGGCACTTCATCGACCTGGTCACCGCCATCCCCCACAGTGGTGACTCGCTGATGGTGACCGTGTTCGGGGAGCCGGTCGTCGTCACGCGCGACGACGACGGGGACGTACGGGCGTTCCGGTGTCTGCGCAAGCCGCGCGGGGCGCCGCAGCCGGTGCGCTGTGCCATCCGGTACGGAATGATCTTTGTGAACCTGGACCAGCGGGACCACCGGCTCGCCGAGCCGGCGGAGTCCGACCTGAGGACCATCTCGGCCACCCCCCGCAGTGCCTGACGCGATTCCCCCGTCGTAACAGATCGCTCAGGCGCTTCCCCCCGCAGCGGCGTCACCGTGACCTGAACACGGTGACGCCGCTGCAGTTTCCGGGGAGATATCGGGGTATAGGCGCACTTTCGCCGGGCTTCACGGTGGCGGAAAACCGCCGGTACTCAGCCGTGCCCGAGCGCCCGCTCCACCTCGATCTCGATGACCACCCGGGACGGGTTCGGCGACGGCGTCCGCTCGTACCGCTCGGCGTACCGCCGCACCGCCTCCGCCACCCGCTCCGGCTCGGTCCGTACCCGCGCCCGCCCCTCCAGCGTGGCCCAGCGCCGGCCGTCCACCTGGCACACCGCCACCCGGGCGCCCTCGGGCCCGGCCGTGCGTATGTGCCGGACCTTCGCGCTCGTTCCGTTGGTGATCACCCGGGCCAGCCGGGCCTCGGCGTCGTACGTCACGCCCACCGGCACAACGTGGGGGCTGCCGTCGGGGCGCAGGGTCGTCAGGGTGCACAGGTGTCGTTCACGCCAGAAGGCGAGGTACGGCTCGTCCATGCGCGCAACCTAGCCCCGAAGCACTCCCGCAAGGAACCTTGAGTGGAATAGACTCAAGTTTGCGTATGCTGGTTAAGTCAGCAGTGGACAGTGGTCGAGGAGGAGAAGGGACACCGTGGACGCCGAGCTGACCAACAGGAGCCGGGACGCGATCAACGCGGCGAGCAATCGCGCCGTGACCGAGGGGCACCCGGACCTCACCCCTGCTCACCTGCTGCTGGCCCTGCTCCAGGGGCAGGACAACGAGAACATCACCGACCTGCTCGCGGCCGTGGACGCGGACCAGGCAGCCGTACGCGCCGGCGCGGAGCGGATCCTGGCCGGCCTGCCCAGCGTGACCGGGTCCACCGTCGCACCGCCGCAGCCCAACCGGGACCTGCTGGCCGTGATCGCGGACGCCGGCGAGCGCGCGAAGGAGCTCGGTGACGAGTACCTGTCCACCGAGCACCTGCTGATCGGTGTCGCCGCGAAGGGCGGTGCCGCCGCCGAGCTGCTCGTCCGGCAGGGCGCCGAGGCGAAGAAGCTGCTGGAGGCCTTCAAGAAGGCCAGGGGAGGACGCCGCGTGACCACCGCCGACCCCGAGGGCCAGTACAAGGCCCTGGAGAAGTTCGGCACCGACTTCACCGCCGCCGCCCGCGAGGGCCGGCTCGACCCGGTCATCGGGCGGGACCAGGAGATCCGGCGGGTCGTGCAGGTGCTGAGCCGCCGTACCAAGAACAACCCGGTCCTCATCGGTGAGCCCGGCGTCGGCAAGACCGCCGTCGTGGAAGGGCTCGCGCAGCGGATCGTCAAGGGGGACGTGCCCGAGTCGCTGAAGGACAAGCGGCTGGTCGCGCTCGACCTCGGGGCGATGGTCGCCGGTGCCAAGTACCGCGGCGAGTTCGAGGAGCGGCTGAAGGCCGTCCTCGCCGAGATCAAGGACTCCGACGGGCAGATCATCACCTTCATCGACGAGCTGCACACCGTCGTGGGTGCCGGCGCCGGCGGCGACTCCGCCATGGACGCGGGCAACATGCTCAAGCCCATGCTCGCCCGCGGCGAGCTGCGGATGGTGGGCGCCACCACGCTGGACGAGTACCGGGAGCGGATCGAGAAGGACCCCGCGCTGGAGCGGCGCTTCCAGCAGGTGCTGGTCGCCGAGCCGACGGTGGAGGACACCGTCGCGATCCTGCGCGGACTCAAGGGCCGGTACGAGGCCCACCACAAGGTGCAGATCGCGGACAGCGCGCTGGTGGCCGCCGCCACCCTGTCCGACCGGTACATCACCTCCCGCTTCCTCCCCGACAAGGCCATCGACCTGGTGGACGAGTCCGCCTCGCGGCTGCGGATGGAGATCGACTCCTCGCCCGTGGAGATCGACGAGCTCCAGCGGGCCGTCGACCGGCTGAAGATGGAGGAGCTGGCGATCGGCAAGGAGACCGATCCGGCCTCCCTCGCCCGCCTGGAGAAGCTGCGCCGCGACCTCGCCGACAAGGAGGAGGAGCTGCGGGGCCTGACCGCCCGCTGGGAGAAGGAGAAGCAGTCCCTCAACCGGGTCGGTGAGCTGAAGGAGAAGCTGGACGACCTGCGCGGACAGGCCGAACGCGCCCAGCGCGACGGCGACTTCGACACCGCCGCCAAGTTGCTCTACGGCGAGATCCCGCAGCTGGAGAAGGAGCTGGAGGCCGCCTCCGAGGCCGAGGAGGAGGTCGCCAAGGACACCATGGTCAAGGAGGAGGTCGGCGCCGACGACATCGCCGACGTCGTCGCCGCCTGGACCGGTATCCCCGCCGGGCGGCTCATGGAGGGCGAGACCCAGAAGCTGCTGCGCATGGAGGAGGAGATCGGCAAGCGGCTCATCGGGCAGAGCGAGGCCGTGCGGGCCGTCAGTGACGCCGTACGGCGGTCGCGGGCCGGGATCGCCGACCCCGACCGGCCCACCGGGTCCTTCCTCTTCCTCGGCCCGACCGGTGTCGGCAAGACGGAACTCGCCAAGGCGCTCGCGGACTTCCTCTTCGACGACGAGCGGGCCATGGTCCGCATCGACATGTCGGAGTACGGCGAGAAGCACACCGTGGCCCGGCTGGTCGGCGCGCCTCCCGGCTACATCGGCTACGAGGAGGGCGGCCAGCTGACCGAGGCGGTGCGGCGGCGTCCGTACAGCGTGGTCCTGCTGGACGAGGTGGAGAAGGCCCACCCGGAGGTCTTCGACATCCTGCTCCAGGTGCTGGACGACGGCCGGCTGACGGACGGTCAGGGCCGCACGGTCGACTTCCGCAACACCATCCTCGTACTCACCTCCAACCTGGGCAGCCAGTTCCTGATGGACCCGCTCACCAGCGAGGAGCAGAAGAAGGAGCAGGTCCTGGAGGTGGTCCGGTCCTCCTTCAAACCGGAGTTCCTGAACCGGCTGGACGACCTGGTGGTCTTCTCCGCGCTCACCAAGCCGGAGCTGGAGCGGATCGCCCAGCTCCAGATCGACGGGCTCGCCAAGCGGCTGGCCGAGCGGCAGCTCACGCTGGAGATCACCCCCGAGGCGCTGGCCTGGCTGGCGCAGGAGGGTCTGGACCCGGCGTACGGCGCCCGGCCGCTGCGCCGCCTGGTGCAGACCGCCATCGGCGACCGGCTCGCCAAGGAGATCCTGTCCGGCGAGGTCAAGGACGGCGACACGGTCCGCGTGGACCGCTTCGGCGAGGGCCTGCTGGTCGGCCCCGCGACCGGAAAGACCCTCTAGCGGACACCCCGGTTGTCAGCTCTGGGCTGACCGGCGGGTCGGGGGTTGCCATCCCCCGACCCGCCGGTGGGAGGATGGCCGCATCCGCATGAAGGGAAAAACACGGTGAGCATCGACCCGTCCTCGATTCCGAATTTCGGGGGCCAGCCCGAACCGCAGCCCCAAGGACCGGCGGGCCCCGTCCTCCCGGATCAGGACCTGGTGAAGCAGCTTCTCGACCAGATGGAGCTGAAGTACGTCGTCGACGAGGAGGGTGACCTCGCCGCGCCGTGGGAGCAGTTCCGCACCTACTTCATGTTCCGCGGAGAGGCCGAACAGGCGATCTTCTCGGTGCGGACCTTCTACGACCGGCCGCACAAGATCGACGAGAAGCCGCAGCTGCTCGAGTCGATCGACGACTGGAACCGCCGCACCCTGTGGCCGAAGGTGTACACCCACACCCACGATGACGGCACCGTCCGTCTGATCGGCGAGGCCCAGATGCTGATCGGCACGGGCGTCGACATCAACCACTTCGTCTCCTCCACGGTCAGCTGGGTGCGGGCCGCGATCGAGTTCGACAAGTGGCTGGTGGAGCAGCTCGGCCTGGAGCAGGAGGTCAACGACTCCGAGCAGCCCGAGGACGACGGGGAGTAACAGCACCCCCGGGCCGGTCCGGGGGCTCCCGCCCCCGGACCGTGCCCCCGTCCGCGCTCACATGCGGCGCAGCCGCTCCGCCGCCTCCCGGAGGACCTCCTCCCGCTTGCAGAAGGCGAAGCGCACGAACGGCGCCCCCGCCTCCCGGTCGTCGTAGAACACCGCGTTCGGGATGGCCACCACGCCCGCCCGCTCCGGGAGGGCACGGCAGAAGGCGAAGCCGTCCTTCTCGCCGAGGGGCCGGATGTCGGTGGTGACGAAGTAGGTGCCGGCCGGCCGGAACACCTCGAATCCCGCCGCCGTGAGCCCCTCCGCCAGGATGTCCCGGCGGGCCAGCATGCCCCGGCGGAACTCCTCGAAGTAGGAGTCGGGCAGCGCGAGCGCCTCGGCCACCGCGTACTGGAACGGGCCCGAGGTGACGTACGTCAGGAACTGCTTCACCGCGCGGACCGCGCTCACCAGCGCCGGCGCGGCCGTCACCCAGCCGACCTTCCAGCCGGTGAACGAGAACGTCTTGCCGGCCGAGCCGATGCTCACCGTCCGCTCGCGCATCCCGGGGAACGTGGCCAGCGGCAGGTGTCCGGCGCCGTCGAAGACCAGGTGTTCGTAGACCTCGTCGGTCACCACCAGCAGATCCCGCTCCACGGCCAGCTCGGCGATCGCTGCCAGCTCCGCGCGGGTGAGGACCGTACCGGTCGGGTTGTGCGGGGTGTTGATCAGCAGCAGCCGGGTGCGGTCGGTGACGGCGGCCCGCAGTTCGTCGAGGTCCAGCCGGAAGCTCCCGTCGTGCGGCCGCAGCGTCACCGGCACCCGGGTGCCGCCCGCCATGGCGATGCTCGCCGCGTACGAGTCGTAGTACGGCTCCAGCGCCACCACCTCGTCACCCGGCTCGACCAGCGCCAGCAGCGAGGCCGCGATCGCCTCGGTCGCGCCCGCGGTGACCAGCACCTCGGTGTCGGGGTCGTAGGACAGGTTGTAGTGGCGCTGCTGGTGCGCGGCGATCGCGGTGCGCAGCTCGGGGACGCCGGGGCCGGGCGGGTACTGGTTGCCGCGGCCGTCGCGGAGCGCCCGGACGGCGGCCTCCCGGATCTCCTCGGGGCCGTCGGTGTCGGGGAAGCCCTGGCCCAGGTTGATCGCCCCGGTCGCCACGGCGAGCGCCGACATCTCGGCGAAGATCGTCGTCCCGAACGCGGCGAGCCGGCGGTTGAGGTGAGGACGTGCGCTGGAGGTCATGCCGGCCATCCTGCGCGCATGCCCGGGGTTTCCTCAACTCACCTCCAGGCAATGACGCGCATCCGTCCCGGCGGCCCCCGACTCACCTTGCGCCGCAGGTCAGAGGGCATTTTCCCGGATGGACCCTCAGAACTTGCTCAACTCTGCTTTGCGGTGGGAAGCGGACGGGCATCCCCCCGGCACCGCGCGAGGCGCGGCAACACGCGAGGCGCCCACGGGGGGCCGCTTCGGGGGAACGGAAGGAGGGTGGCGCCATGTTCGCAGGCATCATCCTGGCGGTGGTCGTGATCGTGTTCCTCGCGGCGGGCCGGGCCCGCCGGAGCCGGAACACCCGGCTCTCGCTGCACAGGGCCGGCCGCGGGCGGAACCGGTCGTACGGCTCGTCGTCCTCGTCCTCGTCGTCCTCGGCCTACACGGACAGCGGGTCGAGCAGCTGGTGGGTCGGCGGCGGGGACTCCGGCTCGTCCGGCGGACACGGCGGACACGGCGGACACGGAGGGCACGGAGGGCACGGAGGGGGACACGGGGGCCACTCATGCGGGGGCCACTCCTGCGGCGGAGGTTCGTCGTGCGGCGGGGGCTCCTCGTGCGGCGGGGGCGGATGCGGGGGAGGCAGCTGACACGGGGCAGCCGAGCTTCCGGAACAGGGGGAACCGCATCCGGGCCGCACACCACCGAGCGCCCGCCGGAGGGACCATCGGCGGGCGCTCGGCCTGTTCGTCCCCGCGCCCGGCGCACGCCATGGTTGAACAGTTGAACTGTGTAGCCCTCTGAGGGATGGAAACCCGGCGAAGTTGGGTAAAAACGCTGTGGCGGCGCCACTGTTCATGATTCCCTCTACATCGCCAACGCAGCCCCTCGGACGTCCTCCAGACTCCCCACCCCGGCCGGACCGGCTGGGCTGACATGGCCGTTCTCCCCCTCATTTGCGTGTTAGCGGAGCCGATCCATGCTCACGACCCTGAACACCTCCTACACCGATACGCGCGCTGCCGACCTCGCCTGGGCCCTGGGACGCGAGCCGCTGCCCGCCCTGGCCACGCTCGATCTCGAACTCACGGGCGCCAAACTGCAGTTGCGGCTGCTCGGTGCGTCGCACCAGGTGCTCCTGGAGGAGGAGCGGGGCAGCTGTTCGGAGACGGTCGCGTGCATCCCCGGCTCCAGCACCCCGCTGCCGCTGGGCGTCGCCAAGCGGGTCGGCGACTGGGAGTACGAGTTCGCCGCCCGCGTGGAGGTGCTCACCCCCGGCTCGTTCGCCGGCCGCGCCCAGGAGTTGCTGGCCCTCGTCTCCGACCATCCGCACGGCCTCGCCGGTGTCTTCCCCGGCAGCCCGCACGCGTTCACCGCGCTGCTGGCCCAGTGGCACGAGGGCCAGGTGCACTGGCGCACGTGGCACGCCTACCCGCAGGACGGGCAGTTGGTGGCCACCCGGACCCGGGTCGGACCGCGAGTGAAAGCGGCACGGCCGCGGTGACGGCGGCATAAACCCGCACTGCGTCAACTGACCTCAGATCCACACGTGTGGGTGACGAAGCGTGCCGAGTGTGTGACGTAACGTCGCAGCGTGATCGAACCGCACGCCCCCGCGCCCCCGGGCGCCCCGCCCTCCTGGACAGGCCCCGCCCGGCTGCCCGTCCGGCCCGGCACCGGGCGGTTCCTGGTCCTCGTGTGTGTCTTCGTCTGCGCAGCCTGCGGACTCGTGTACGAACTCGAACTCGTCGCCTTCGCCTCCTACCTGATCGGCGACTCGGTCACCCAGGCCTCCGTGGTGCTGTCCGTGATGGTGTTCGCGATGGGCATCGGCTCCCTCGCCGCCAAACGGCTGCGCTGGCACGCGGCGGCCGGATTCGGCGCCGTCGAGTCGGCCCTCGCGCTGGTCGGCGGCTGCAGCGCCATGGCCCTGTACGCCGTCTTCGCCTGGACCGCCGGCTGGGGCGGGATGTGGGCCGACGGGCCGCGCTGCCTCCTGGTCGCCTTCTCCCTCGCCATCGGCCTGCTCATCGGCGCCGAGGTCCCGCTGCTCATGGAGCTGATCCAGCGCATCCGCCGGCAGGACGCGGGCGGCGCGGTGGCCGACCTGTTCGCCGCGGACTACGTCGGCGCCCTCGTCGGCGGCCTCGCCTTCCCCTTCCTGCTCCTGCCGTTCCTGGGCCAGCTGACCGGAGCGCTGCTGACCGGCACGGTCAACGTGGTCGCGGGCGGCGCCCTGGTCCTCGGCCTCTTCCGCCGCGACCTCACCCGCCGCGCCCGCTGGACCCTGCTGCTCACCGGTCTCGTCGTCCTCGGCGTCCTCGCCTCGGCCGCCGCCCTCGCCGGCGACTTCGAACGGGCCGCCCGGCACGCCGTGTACGGCACCGACGTCCGGGTGGCCGTACAGACCGACGTCCAGGAGGTCGTGCTGGCCGGCGGCACCCACGGCCGGCCCCTCGACCTCTTCCTCGACGGCCGCCTGCGCGTCGGCGGCCGGGACGCCCGCCGCTACCACGAGGCGCTGGTCGGGCCCGCCCTGACCGGCCCGCACGCGCGCGTCCTGATCCTCGGCGGCGGCGACGGCCTGGCCGCCCGCGAGGTGCTGCGCCGGCGCGGGGTGCGCCGCGTCGACGTCGTGGAACTCGACCCCGGCCTGGTGGACCTGGCCCGCCGCGACCGCGGCCTGTCCGCCGCCAACGGGCACGCCTTCGCCGACCGGCGCGTCCGGGTCACCACCGCCGACGCGCTCGGCTGGCTGCGGCAGGCGCGCGGGCCGACGTACGACGTCGTCATCGCCGACCTTCCCGATCCCGGCATCACCGCCAGCACCAAGCTGTACTCCCAGGAGTTCTACGGCCTCGCGCGCCGTGTCCTCGCCCGGGACGGCCGCCTGGTGGTGCACGCGGGCCCCGTCACCGCCCGACCCCGCGCCTTCTGGACCGTCGCCGTGACCCTGCGCACCGCCGGCTTCGCCGTCTCCCCCTACCGGGTCCTCGGCCACGACACCGGCTTCGCCCCCGGCCCCGACCGCTCGACCGGCACGTCCCGGGCCCCCCACGACTGGGGCTTCCTCCTCGCGGCCCCCGGCCCCGCCCCACCGCCCCTGCGCGTGCCCGCCGGCCACTCGGCCACCTTGACCCAGAGCGACCTGACGGCGGACGCCCGGGCGGCGGAGCGGACGAGGGTCCGGGGGGTGCGGGCGTCGACGCTGGTGCATCCGAGGTACTGAGCGGTGCCGGGGGGACGCCTTCCAGCCGACCGGGACGGGTGGCGAACCGGGGGTCGGGGCCGGAGCCCTCGGCAGGGCCGGGTGCGTTCCGGCCACAACTGGGTAGGCTCCCCGACCATGGAGCACCAGGTCTTCGTCCCGGTCCCCGCAGAGCGGCTCCGCACCGCGCTGGCCGACAAGGCCCACGTGGCCCGGGCCGTCCCCGGCCTGCAACAGGAGGCCGGTGCCGAACCGCTCACCGGCCGGCTGAAACTCCGTGTCGGCGGACACTCCGTCACCTACCGGGGCAGCGCCCGCATCACCCCCCGGGAGGACGGCACGTACGCCGTGGACGGCGACGCCACCGAGTCCCGCGGCACCGGCGCGGTCAAGCTCGCCCTGACCCTGACCCTCACGGACACCGAAGGCGGCTGCACGGTCACGGCCGAGGGCACCGCGGACGTGTCCGGCCGGATCACGGAACTGCCGGCGGAGACGGTGAGCGTGGCGGCGACCAGGCTGCTGACCCGCTTCCTGGAAACCCTGGCGGCGGACGACGACGAGCCGTCGAAGCCGGCCGCCGAAGCCGAGGACACGGACGAGGAGGTGGCGGGGGCCACCGGCAAACCCGCCCGCGTCCTGCACCCCGACCGGTTCTCCGGCGACTTCGCCGACACGGGCGAACCGCCCGCCGAGGCCGCGCACGCGCGCCGCACGATGATCGGCCGCAGCGCCGAGGAGGTCGACCACGCCCCGCCCCGCGGCCGCTACGCCCCCGTACCGGCCCCCCAGACCGTCACCGGCAGCCCGGCCGTGCGCTGGGCCGCCCCCGCCGCGGCGCTGGCCCTCGCCTCGGCGATCGTGGTCACCCGCGTCCTGCGCAAACGCCGCTGACGCTTCCCGCACGCCCCCTTGATCGCCCCAGTAGGGTCGGTTCCGTGAGTAACGAAGACATCACGCTGACCGCGGGCGACGCGGAAGTGACCGTGCGGCCCGGCAACGGCGGCCGAATCGGCGGACTCCGGATCGGCGGCGTGGAGCTGCTGCGGCAGGGCGAGCGCTACGGCTGCTTCCCGATGGTGCCCTGGTGCGGCCGGACCCGGGAGGGCCGTTTCCTGGACGGCGGGACCGTCCGCCAGATGCCGCTGAACGCCCCGCCGCACGCCATGCACGGCACCGCACGCGACGGCGCCTGGCGCACCGCGCGCGTCACGGTGGACGAGGCGGTGATCACGCACGAGCTGACCGACCCCTGGCCGCACCCCGGCCGCGTCACCCAGGTCGTCGCGCTCGCCGAGGACAGCCTGACGCTGACGATGTCCGTGGAGACGTACGACGACTCCTTCCCGGCCCAGCTGGGCTGGCACCCCTGGTTCCACCGCAACCTGGGCGGCCGGGACGTGCAGCTGGACTTCAAGCCCGCCTGGCAGGAGGAGCGCGGCGCCGACCACCTGCCCACCGGCAACCGCATCGACCCGCGGCCGGGCCCCTGGGACGACTGCTTCGGCATGCCCGGCGGCGTCGACGTCACCCTCACCTGGCCGGAGCAGCTGGAGCTGAAGGTGACCAGCCGCGAGGAGTGGGTGGTGATCTACGACGAGCAGGCCGAGGCCGTCTGCGTCGAGCCGCAGACCGGTCCGCCGAACGGGCTGAACACCCTTCCGCGCCTGGTCACCCCGCTGGACCCGCTGGAGGCCACGACCACCTGGAGCTGGCGGCGCCTCTAAGCTGGTCGGCATGACGGATGTACGCGGCGCGCTGCTGCAGCAGATCAAGGACAAGGCCGTGGTGCACGGCAAGGTGACTCTGTCGTCGGGCAAGGAAGCCGACTACTACATCGACCTCCGCCGCATCACGCTCGACGGCGAGGCAGCGCCGCTGGTCGGTCAGGTCATGCTGGACCTGACCGCCGACCTGGACTACGAGGCCGTCGGCGGACTCACCCTGGGCGCCGACCCGGTGGCCACCGCGATGCTGCACGCCTCCGCCGCGCGCGGCAAGACGCTGGACGCCTTCGTGGTCCGCAAGCAGGGCAAGGCGCACGGTCTGCAGCGCCGTATCGAGGGCGCCGAGGTCAAGGGCCGCCGGGTGCTGGCCGTCGAGGACACCTCCACCACCGGCGGCTCCGTGCTGACCGCCGTGGAGGCGCTGCGCGAGGCCGGCGCGGAGGTCGTCGCCGTCGCCACGATCGTGGACCGGGCCACCGGCGCGGCCGAGGCGATCGCCGAGCAGGCCGGTGTGCCGTACGTGTTCGCCTTCTCGAAGGATGAACTGGGTCTGGACTGACGACGCGGTGTGACCTGCACTTGACCGGGGGCGCCGCGTCGCGCCCCTCGTCTGGAAAGATGGGGCCGACGATGACGTCGCAACCCCAGGTCTAGGTCAGGGCCGTAACGCAGAACCCAACCCGCAACACAAGGAGCGGACAGATGCCCATCGCAACCCCCGAGGTCTACAACGAGATGCTCGACCGGGCGAAGGCAGGCAAGTTCGCCTACCCGGCCATCAACGTGACCTCCTCGCAGACCCTGAACGCGGCGCTGCGCGGCTTCGCGGAGGCGGAGAGCGACGGCATCGTCCAGATCTCGACCGGCGGTGCCGAGTTCCTCGGCGGTCAGTACAGCAAGGACATGGTCACCGGCGCGGTCGCGCTCGCCGAGTACGCGCACATCATCGCCGAGAAGTACCCGGTCAACATCGCGCTGCACACCGACCACTGCCCGAAGGACAAGCTCGACGGGTACGTGCGTCCGCTGCTGGCGCTCTCCAAGAAGCGCGTCGACGCCGGTCTCACCCCGCTGTTCCAGTCCCACATGTGGGACGGCTCGGCCGAGACCCTCGCCGACAACCTGGAGATCGCGCAGGAGCTGCTGGAGCAGGCCCGCGCCGCCCAGATCATCCTCGAGGTGGAGATCACCCCCACCGGCGGCGAGGAGGACGGCGTCACCCACGAGATCAACGACGAGCTGTACACCACCGTCGACGACGCGATCCGCACCGCCGAGGCCCTGGGCCTGGGCGAGAAGGGCCGCTACCTGCTGGCCGCCTCCTTCGGCAACGTGCACGGCGTGTACAAGCCGGGCAACGTCGTCCTCCGCCCGGAGCTGCTGAAGGAGCTGAACGACGGCGTCGCCGCCAGGTTCGGCAAGGCCGCCCCGTTCGACTTCGTCTTCCACGGCGGCTCCGGCTCCACCGAGCAGGAGATCCTCACCGCGCTGGAGAACGGCGTCGTGAAGATGAACATCGACACGGACACCCAGTACGCCTTCACCCGTCCGGTCGCCGGCCACATGTTCCAGAACTACGACGGCGTCCTGAAGGTCGACGGCGAGGTCGGCAACAAGAAGGCCTACGACCCGCGCACCTGGGGCAAGCTGGCCGAGGCGAGCATGGCCGCGCGTGTCGTCCAGGCCACGCAGAACCTGCGCTCGGCGGGCAACAAGATCAAGTAAGCGGTGCTCGAGGCGGGCCCGGCGGCTGTCCATGCCGCCGGGCCCGCTGTATACCTGGGGGCATGCCCGACGTCCGGCTGGCCTCGCCCCAGGGCAAGTGGATCCTGCTCACCACGGTCCTGGGCTCCAGCATGGCGATGCTCGACTCCACCGTCGTCAACGTCGCACTGCCGCGCATCGGCCACGACCTCGACGCCGACCTCGCCGCCCTGCAGTGGACGGTCAACGCGTACATGGTCACGCTGGCCGGCCTGATCCTGCTGGGCGGCTCGCTCGGCGACCGCTACGGCCGGCGGAAGATCTTCGCGCTGGGCGTGGTGTGGTTCGCCGCCGCCTCCCTGCTGTGCGGTCTCGCGCCGAGCCCCGCCGTACTGATCGCCGCGCGCGCGTTGCAGGGCATCGGCGGCGCCCTCCTCACCCCCGGCTCCCTCGCGCTGATCCAGGCGTCCTTCGACCCCGACGACCGCAGCCGCGCGGTCGGCCTGTGGTCCGGCTTCGGCGGCATCGGCGCCGCCGTCGGCCCCTTCCTCGGCGGCTGGCTGGTGGCCGGCCCCGGCTGGCGCTGGGTGTTCCTGCTCAACGTGCCGCTGGCGCTGCTGTGCGTGCCGGTCGCCCTCCGGCACGTGCCGGAATCCGCCGACCAGCGCGCCCACGGCCGCTTCGACGTCCTCGGCGCGGCCCTGGGCGCCCTGGCCCTCGCCCTCCTGACGTACGCGCTCATCGAGGCCCGGGGCGGCTCGGCTGCGGTGGCGGTGACCGCGGTGGCGGGCCTGGCGGCCGCCGTCGCCTTCGTCCGGGTCGAGCGGCACCGCCCGGACCCGATGCTCCCGCCGGACATCTTCGCGTCCCGCCAGTTCACGGCGGTCAATCTCGTCACCCTGTGCGTGTACGCGGCCTTCGGCGGCTTCTTCTTCCTCACCGCCCTCCAGCTCCAGGTGGTGGCCGGCTACTCGCCGCTGGCCGCCGGTACGGCCCTGCTGCCCACCACGGCCCTGATGCTCCTGTTCTCCTCGCGCTCCGGCGCCCTCGCCGACCGCACGGGTCCCCGCCTGCCGCTGACGGTGGGCCCCCTGCTCTGCGCGGCGGCGATGCTGCTGATGCTGCGGGTGGGGAAGGACGCGGACTATCTCACCGACGTGCTCCCGGCCCTGCTGGTCATGGGCGCCGGCATGGTCACCCTGGTGGCCCCGCTGACCGCCACGGTCCTCGCCTCCGTCGACGCCACCCGGGCGGGGCTGGCCAGCGGCATCAACAACGCGGCGGCGCGGGCGGCGGGCCTGGTGGCGGTGGCGGCGCTCCCGCTGCTCGCCGGGATGGGCCCGGAGGCGTACCGCTCCCCGGCCGCCTTCGACGCGGCGTTCGACCGGGCGATGCCGATGTGCGCGGGGGTGCTGGTGCTGGGCTCGGCCGTGGCGTTCGCCCTGGTCCGCCGCCCGGGCCCCGGCTGCCGCCGCCCGGAATGCCGCACCCACGGCAGCGTGACGGCTCCGCCGCTGGAGGCGGGGGCCGGGGGTAGCCGGGGGGCGTGACGGATGCACCGTGGGGGCGTGGGGGCCGTGCTGGCCTGTGGGGTGCGTCGTGGCGGGTCGCGCAGTTCCCCGCGCCCCTGGGGAGCTGCGGTGCGGTCGGCGTGGGCGAGCGGCCCCGAGCCCTGGCTGCCGTCGGTCGGCTGCGCTGTGGGCGTGGGGGCCGTGCTGGCCTGTGGGGTGCGTCGTGGCCGGTCGCGCAGTTCCCCGCGTCCCTGGGGAGCTGCGGTGCGGTCGGCGTGGGCGAGCGGCCCCGAGCCCCGGCTGCCGCCGGTCGCGCAGTTGCCCGCGTCCCTGGGGAGCTGCGGTGCCGTCGGCGTGGGCAGGCGGCCCCACCGGTCAAGCCGCGCAGCGCCCCGTACGCCAAACTGAACCCATGACGATTCACGAGAACCTTCTTGGCGGTCCGCCCCCCACCCATCTCCCCGACGACCCGGAGCCCCGCCAGGCCCTGGCGGACGGCACCGCGCCCGCGGACGTCGCCGCCCAGCACCCGACCTCCTCGCTCGCCTGGGCCCAGCTGGCCGACGAGGCGTTCGAGCGGGGCTCGGTCGTGGAGTCGTACGCCTACGCCCGTACGGGCTACCACCGCGGCCTGGACGCCCTGCGCCGCAGCGGCTGGAAGGGCCACGGCCCCGTCCCCTGGGAGCACGAGCCGAACCGCGGCTTCCTGCGCGCCCTGCACGCCCTCGCCCGCGCCGCGCAGGCGATCGGCGAGCAGGACGAGTACGAGCGCTGCACGCAGTTCCTGAAGGACTCCTCGCCGACGGCGGCCCAGACCCTGGGCTGACGGCGGCGGGACACCGGTGTGGCCCGTCTGGCAGCAGGCGGGCCTTGCCGTAGCCGGGGGCATTGCGGAGGATGCGGGGTGGGGACCGGGGCCCCCGTGCCGGCATCGGCAGGGGCGGACCGCTACCCGGAGTAACAACAGGAGACAGCGATGTCCCAACAGGCTCACCCCCCTTACGAGGCCGCTGAGCCCGAGACCCCGAACCTGGATTTCGCGGGGACGACGCCGTACGAGGACTACGTCAGGGCAGACGTCCTCACCCACCTCCAGCACACCCTCTCCGACGACCCCGGAGAGATGGTCTTCCTGGTGACCACCCAGGTCATGGAGCTGTGGTTCACCGTCATCGTGCACGAGTGGGAGACCGCCGCCCAGGCGCTCCGCTCGGACGACGTGCCCACCGCGATCGCCGCGCTGAAGCGCTCCGTGCGGGAACTGGAGGCCCTGAACGCCTCCTGGAAGCCGCTCGGCCAGCTGACCCCGGCCCAGTTCAACTCCTACCGCAGCGCGCTCGGCGAGGGCTCCGGCTTCCAGTCGGCGATGTACCGGCGCCTGGAGTTCCTGCTCGGCGAGAAGTCCGCCTCCATGCTCGTACCGCACCGCGGCGCCCCCCGCGTCCACGCGGAACTGGAGAAGGCCCTGCACGAGCCGAGCCTGTACGACGAGGTGGTACGGCTCCTCGCGCGCCGCGGCCACGCCGTCCCCGACTCCGTGCTGCACCGGGACGTCTCCGAGCGGTACGAGCCCTCGGAGGCCGTCGAGGCCGCCTGGACCGCCGTCTACGCGGGCGACGAGAGCGACGAGCTGGCCCGGCTCGGCGAGGCGCTGACCGACGTCGCCGAACTGGTCTGGCGCTGGCGCAACGACCACCTGGTCGCCACCCGGCGCGCGATGGGCGCCAAGGCCGGCACCGGCGGCTCCGCCGGCGTGGCCTGGCTGGAGAAGCGCGCCCGGAAGAACGTCTTCCCCGAGCTGTGGACGGCGAGGTCCCATGTCTGAGCTGCCCCTGCTCGCGAAGGAGCTGGACCAGGCCGACGAACTGGCGGCTCTGCGCGACCGCTTCGTCCTCGACGACGTGGTCTACCTGGATGGCAACTCCCTCGGCGCCCTGCCCGCGCACGTCCCCGACCGGGTCGCGGACGTCGTCCGCCGCCAGTGGGGCGAACTGCGCATCCGCTCCTGGGAGGAGAGCGGCTGGTGGACGGCGCCCGAGCGGATCGGCGACCGGATCGCCCCGCTGGTCGGCGCGGCGCCCGGCCAGATCGTCGTCGGCGACTCGACCAGCGTCAACGTCTTCAAGGCGGTGGTCGCCGCGATCCGCATGGCGGACGCCGGCCGGGACGAACTCCTGGTGGACGCGACGACCTTCCCCACCGACGGTTACATCGCCGAGTCGGCGGCCCGGCTGACCGGCCGTACGCTGCGCCCGGTGACCCCGGCCGAGGTGCCGGGGGCGCTGGGCGACCGCACGGCCGCGGTGCTGCTCAACCACGTCGACTACCGCACCGGCCGGCTGCACGACCTCCCGGCGCTCACCGCCGCGGTCCACGCCGCCGGCGCCCTCGCGGTCTGGGACCTGTGCCACAGCGCGGGCGCACTGCCGGTCGGCCTGGACGAGCACGGCGTCGACCTCGCGGTCGGCTGCACCTACAAGTACCTGAACGGGGGCCCGGGTTCACCGGCGTACCTGTACGTCCGCAAGGGGTTGCAGGACCGCTTCGACTCGCCGCTGCCCGGCTGGAACTCGCACGCCGAGCCCTTCGGCATGAGCCCGTCCTACACCCCGGCGGCGGGCGCGCCGCGCGGCCGGGTCGGCACACCGGACATCCTGTCCCTGCTGGCGCTCGAGGCCGCCCTCGACGTCTGGGACGGGGTCTCCGTCGCCGCCGTCCGCGCCAAGTCCCTGGCGCTGACGGACTTCTTCCTGCGGTGCGTGGCCGAGTACACCGAGCCCGGCCGGGTGGAGTGCGTGACCCCTGAGCGGCACGCGGAGCGGGGCAGCCAGATCGCCCTGCGCTGCCCGGACGCGGGCGAGGTGATGAAACGCCTGATCGCCCGGGGCGTGGTGGGCGACTTCCGCCATCCGGACGTCCTCCGCTTCGGCTTCACGCCGCTGTACGTGGGCTTCCGGGACGTGGAGCGGGCGGCCCGGGTGCTGGGGGAGGAGCTGGCCTAGCACCGGTGGTGCCGGGGCCCCGCGCCGCCCGGCGCGGGGCCCCGGCATCCGCTCCGGAACCGTTCCAGCCTCACCGTGCGTGACATCCCCGTATCCGCGCACGTCACCGTCCTGATACCGTCCCGGCCAACGGCCGATCTGCCACCTGGTCCGCCAAACGTGTTCTGTCGCTGAGAGGTTGGAGCATGCCGGACGACGCCGCAGCAGCCCGCGCCGCCGCCGAAGAGGAGTCGGCCTTCTCGCACTCCCCGGTCGATCCCGACGTCACGGCCGCGTACGGTGACCACCCCGACCAGGTGATCGACTTCTACGCTCCCCGCCCCGGCCGGGACGCGACCTCGCTCGCCCCGCTGGTGGTGGTCCTGCACGGCGGCGCCTGGCGCGCCCGCTACGACCGCCGCCACATCACGCCCTTCGCGGACTACCTGGCCCGCAGGGGCTTCGCGGTGGCGAACGTGGAGTACCGACGGGGAGGTGCCGAGGACGCGGCGGCTGACGGCACACCGCCGGCCGGTCGCTGGCCCGACACCTTCGACGACATCGCGGCGGCCCTGGACGCCCTGCCCGCGCTGGTCCGCGAGGCGCTGCCGCAGGCGGACCCCCGTCGTACGGTCCTGACCGGGCACTCGGCGGGCGGCCATCTGGCGCTGTGGGCGGCGGCCCGCCATGTCCTCCCCGCGGACGCCGCCTGGCGCACGGACGGCCCGGCGCCGCTGCGCGGGGTCGTCGCGCTCGCGCCGATCGCGGACTTCGAGGTGGCGGAGAAGCTGGACGTCTGCGGGCACGCGTCCCTGCAACTCCTCGGCGGGCAGGACGGTTTCGCCCTGCGCCGGCCGTACGCGGACCCGGTGCTGCTGCTGCCGACGGGCATCGCCACGACCCTGGTCCAGGGCCGGAGCGACCTGGTGGTACCGCAGCAGGTGGCCGAGTCGTACGCGGAGGCGGCGGCGAAGGCGGGGGAGGTGGCCGGGCTGACGCTGCTGGAGGACGTGGGCCACTTCCCGCTGATCGACCCGGCGGCCGACGCGTGTGCGGTGGTGGCGGAGGAGATCGCCCAACTGGCCTGGTAGGCCACCGGGTTCAGCCCCTCCGGGACGCCCCCGGTGCTACCCGTAATACCTGAGAGCTACTCCCCGGGACAGCTCCCTGGCGGGACGCCGACGACCGTCCCCACTCCGTAACTTCCTTCCCACCCAGGCCCACCACCCGGGCCCCCGGAAAGGAAGCCACCCATGGGGCACCCCCATCCCAGCCCGACCCGCCCCGTCCCGGCGTCCTTTCCGCCTCGGGCCGGCTCGGCTTCGCTCGGTCCGGCGGCACTTCGGCGGGGCACGGCCCGGCGTGGCCCGGTGGCGGGTTCCGGGCGTGCCGCACGGTCACGCGACGCCGTACCCCCTCCGCGCCCGCGCCCCCTCCGCGCCCTCCTGGCCGCTCTCCTCACCGCCGCCATAGTCATCCCCCTCGCCGGCGCGGCCCGCCCCGGAGTCCCCGCCCCGCCCCCAGCACCCCTCACCACCCCCCTCACCCCCTCCACCCTGCGCGCCGCCTACGAGGCGAACCGGGAGAACGCCGTCGAGGCCGCCCGCATGGCCGCCGCCCACGGCGACCCCCACCGCGCCGCGGCGGACCGCGCCCTCGCCTCCCCGTCCCGCCGGCTCCTCACCTTCGACGGCCGGGGAGAGGGCCAGGCCACCGAGGTCCTCGGCGACCTCACGCACGCACGGCACATCGCCGTCCTGGTCCCCGGCTCGGACACCTCCCTGGACACCTACGCCCGCTTCCACCGAGCCGCCGCGTCCCTGTACACGGAACTCACCCGCCGCAACCCCCGGGTCGCCGTCGTCGCCTGGCTCGGCTACGAGACCCCGGCCACGGTCAGCACCACCGTGGCCACCGCCACCCGCGCCGGCGAGGCCGCCCCCCACCTGCGGGACTTCGTCCGCCGGCTGCGCACCCTGACCCCCGTCGGCGCGCACGTCTCCGTCCTCTGCCACTCCTACGGCTCGGTGGTCTGCGGCCGGGCCGCCCCCGGCCTGGACGCGGACGACATCGCCCTGGTCGGCAGCCCCGGTACCACCGCGGACTCCGTCGCCGCCCTGCACACCCGCGCCCGGATCTGGGCGGCCCGCGGCGCCGGCGACTGGGTGGCGGACGTCCCGCACCTCCGTGCGGACCTCTTCGGCACCACCGTCGGCTTCGGCACCGACCCCGTCTCCCCCGCCTTCGGCGCCCGGCTCTTCGACGCGGCCGGCGCCGACCACAGCGGCTACTTCACCCCGGGCTCGGCCTCCCTCGCCAACCTCGCCCGGATCACCCTCGACACCCCCTCGGAGGTAACCCGTGGCTGAGCCGACCCCGAGCCCCCGCACCCTCCACGCGATCCGCCGGGCCGCCCACCGCGTGGACGCCGCCACCCCCGCCTCCCGCGACCGTGCGGTCGACGCCCTGCGCGCCGTAGCGATCCTCGGTGTCGTCCTCGGCCACTGGCTGGTCACCGCCCTGGTCGCGCAGGACGGCGCGCTGCACACGGCGAGTCCGCTGCAGCACATGCCCCGGCTGGCCCCGGTCTCCTGGCTGTTCCAGACCCTGGCCGTGTTCTTCCTGGTCGGCGGGCAGGTGGCGACCCGCGGCCTGGCCTCGGCCCGGGCGAGAGGCGACTCCTACGCCGACTGGCTGCGGGCCCGCCTGGCCCGTCTGCTCCGCCCCGTCGCCGCCCTCCTCGTCCTGTGGACGGTGACGGCCACCACCCTGCTGCTCACCGGCACCTCCCTGGCCACCCTCCACACCCTGCTGAAGCTGGCGCTGTCCCCCCTGTGGTTCCTGCTGGTCTTCGCCGCGCTGACGGCCGCCACCCCGCTCGTCGCCCGCCTCAACCCGCTCTGGCCGCTCGCCGTGGTCCTGCACGTGGACCTGCTCCGCTTCGGCCTGCACCTCGGCCCGTCCTGGCTCGGCTGGGTGAACCTGGCCGCCGGCTGGCTGGTCCCCTACACCCTGGGCGCGGCCTGGGCCCGGGGCGAGCTGCACAGCCGGCGCTCGGCGTGGGCCCTGCTCCTCGGCGGTACGGCGGCCACCGCGGCCCTCGTCGGGTGCGCGGGCTACCCGGCGTCCATGGTCGGCGTCCCCGGCGGCGCGGTCTCCAACCTGAACCCCCCGACCCTGGCGGCCGTCACGTTCGGCCTGGCCCAGTGCGGCCTGGCGCTGCTGCTGCGCGACCGGCTGCGCCGTACGCTGGCCCGCCCGCTCGCGTGGGCGGCGGTGGCGCTGGTCAACCTGTCGGCGATGACGATATTCCTCTGGCACCAGACGGCCATGATGGCCGTGACGGCCACGGGCCTCCTGGCCGGCCGCCTGCCCGGCCTGCACACCGCGCCCGACTCCCCGGCCTGGGTGGCGTACCGCCTCGCCTGGCTGCCCCTGTTCCTGTTGGCGCTGACCGTGTGCCGGGCGGCCTTCCGGCACCACGAACAGGGCCCGCGCCGCCCCCGCAACCGCCCGTCCCGGGTGGTCCACCGCCACCTCCCGCCGACCAAGTCGCCCCACCATGCCTAAGGTTGCCCCGTGACGCCCCCGGACCCGAGCCCCAGCCGCGCCCCCGCCGAGGGCCCGCAGCTCCTGTCCGGCGACACCGTCCGCTTCCGCCGGCGCCTGCGCGTCTGGCTGGGCGAGGCCCCCGCCCGCCACTCGCCGCCCTTCTCCCGGTACCGCTGGGTCCGCCTCCTCACCTACCTCCTCCTGACCTGGGCGGCCCTGGCCATCGCCCTCGCCGGCGGCGTCGACGTCTCCGAGTCGTACGACCTCGCCTACCCCGTCGCCCTGCTCACCACGTCCCTCCAGGCCGCCGCCATCGTCCTGGCCGTCCGGCGTCCCGTGCCCGCCTGGGCGGTGTCCCTGACCGCCGCCACCCTCACCGCCCTGCTGGCCCGTCCCCATCTGGAGTCCGTCACGTCGTCCGGGCCCAACTGGCCCTGGTCGACGCCCACGCTGCTGGCCCACACGGCCGTCCTGCTGCTCGTCGCAGTGCGCGTGCGGCTGGGCGGCACGGTGACCGTGCTCGCCGTGACCACCCTGGTGACCTACGTCCTGCGAGCCGGCCTGGCGACCGGGCACTACTCCGGCACCGCCACGGTCGCCGTCGGCCTGTTCGGCGTCGCCGTCTCCATCGGCGGCATCCTGCGCAGCCGCCAGCAGGCCCGGAGCGAACTGGTCCAGCAGACGACGATCACCGCCGAGGAGCGGGCCCGCCGCACCCTGCTGGAGGAGCGCAGCCGGATCGCCCGCGAACTGCACGACGTGGTCGCCCACCACATGTCGGTGATCTCGATCCAGGCCCAGGTGGCCCCCCACCTGGTGAAGGACCCCTCCGAGGAACTGCTGGAGAACCTCGCCGGCATCCGCGGCAACGCCCTGGAGGCGCTCACCGAGCTGCGCCGGGTGCTGGGCGTGCTGCGTTCCGAGAACCCCGAGGACCCCTACGGCCTGGGCGGCCCCGGCACCGGAGCGGCCCCGGACGCCCCGCAGCCCACGCTGGACCGGCTCGACGCGCTGATCGAGAACACCCGCGCGGCCGGGCTGGACGTGACCGCGAACGTCGTCGGCGAGGTCCGGCCGTACGCTCCGGGGGTGGAGCTGTCGGCCTACCGCATCGTGCAGGAGGCGCTCAGCAACGCCCTGCGGCACGCGCCGGGGTCCCGGGTCGACGTCGAGGTCGGGCACCTGCCGAACGGTCTGCAGCTGATGGTGACCAACTCCCCGCCGCGGCACCCCGTCCCGCCCTCCCCGGGCGCCGGGCACGGGCTGCTCGGTATGCGGGAGCGGGCGGCGATGCTCGGCGGCCACGTCCACGCGCAGAGCACCTCGGGCGGCGGCTTCAGCGTCACGGCCTTCCTCCCCGGGGACAGCGCCCCGACCCCGCCCGACCAGCCCCCGACAGGAGACCAGAGCCCATGACGAGCGGTACCGGCAGCATCCGGGTCCTCATCGCCGACGACCAGGAGATGGTGCGGCAGGGCTTCACCGTGCTGCTCGACACCCAGCCCGACATCGAGGTGGTCGGGCAGGCGGTGCACGGCCGGGACGCGATCGCCCGGACCGCCGAACTGGCACCGGACGTGGTGCTGATGGACGTCCGGATGCCGGAACTGGGCGGCATCGAGGCGACCCGCCGGATCACCGAGGACCACCCCGCCGTCAGGGTGCTGGTGCTGACCACCTTCGACCTGGACGAGTACGTGTACGACGCGCTGCGGGCGGGGGCCTCCGGCTTCCTGCTCAAGGACGCCTCCGCGGACAAGCTGGCCGAGGCGGTGCGGGTGGTGGCCGCGGGTGACGCCCTCCTGGCCCCCGGCATCACCCGCCGGCTCCTCGCCGAGTTCTCCCGTCTGGACGGCAACGGCAGCGGCGGCGGCCGCGGCCCGCTCAAGCGGCGCGTCGGCGACCTCACCGAGCGGGAGACGGAGGTGCTGGCGCTGATCGCCCAGGGCCTGTCGAACGCGGAGATCGCCGAGCGGCTGGTCGTGGCCGAGCAGACCGTGAAGACCCACGTGGGCCGCATCCTGGTCAAGCTGGGTCTGCGCGACCGCACCCAGGCGGCGGTGTTCGCCTACGAGTCGGGCGTGGTCCGGCCCGGCGGCCGCTGACCGGGCCCGTAGTACCTGAGAGGGATCCCCGAGGCCCCCCTCCAAGGGGACGACCGCGGTCCCCGCGTGCGCCTACCGTTCTCACCGTGACCGAGACGACGCACACGCAGACGACACCGCCGGGCCCGGCCGGCCGGCCCCGCAGCCCCGAGTTCCGGCTGGCCGCGGACGCCCTGCGCGGGCTGCGCCAGGACCTGTTCCACCACGCCTTCGCCTACCGGCCGCTGCCCCGCATGGCGGTGGACGGCCCCCTGACCCGCCATCTCTCCGAGCGGATGAAGGGCTACGCGGCCTGGACCCCGCACGCCGTGGTGGTGGCCGGCGCCGTCGTGGCGATGCTCGCGGGCGTGGCGGGCTCGGACGCCGGCGGCGGGACGGTGCTGTGCGGGCTGCTCGCCCTGGTCCCGGTGCTGCTGACCCTGGTGCGTCCGGTCGGCGCGTTCTGGCTGTCGTTCGCGGCGACGGCGGCCACCGCCGTCCTCGGCAGCAGCTGGGGCAGCTGGCCCTGGCTGCCGGGCAGCCTCGTCTCCCATCTGCTGGTGCTCACGATCGTCGCGATCCGCACCCGCCCGCGCACGGCGGCCTGGATGTGGCTGCTGACCGCGCTGTACGGCTTCTGGGCGGAGGCCGCCTTCGGCTACGGGCACTACGAGACCGACACCGCGCCCATGCTGGTCCTGTCCGCGCTGCTCCTGCTGGTCGTCACGGTCCGGCACATACGCCGGCAGGCCGAGCAGGAGGTGACCGCCCAGCAGACGGTGACCGAGCACGAGCGTTCGCGGCGCACCCTGCTGGAGGAGCGCACCACGATCGCCCGTGAACTGCACGACGTGGTCGCCCACCACATGTCGGTGGTCGCCATCCAGGCGGAGGCCGCGCCCTACCGGGTGGAGAACCCGCCGCCGGAGCTGGAGAAGGCGTTCACCACCATCCGGGAGAACGCGGTGGCGGCCCTGACCGAGCTGCGCCGGGTCCTCGGCGTGGTCCGCGCGGAGGACTACGAGGCGCCGGACGCCCCGCAGCCCACCCTGGCCGACCTGGACGGCCTGCTGGCCAATGTGCGCGAGGCCGGCCTGGCGGTGGACAAGGCGGTGACCGGCGCGGTGCGCGAACTGCCGCAGGGCGTGGAGCTGTCGGCGTACCGGATCGTGCAGGAGGCGCTGAGCAACACCCTGCGCCACGCCCCGGGTGCCACCGCCCGGGTCGAGATCGGCTATGTCCTGGGCGGCCTGGGCCTGCGCATAGTCAACGGCCCGCCGCCCGCCCCGCACCTGGTGAAGCCCTCTCCCGGAGCCGGGCACGGGATCACGGGCATGCGCGAGCGCGTCTCGATGCTGAACGGCGAGATGACGGCGGCCCCCACGGCCGAGGGCGGCTATGAGGTGACGGTGTTCCTGCCGGTGCCGGCGGCGGTCCCTGCGATCGAGGGCGAGGCATGACGATCCGCGTACTGATCGCGGACGACCAGATGATGGTCCGCGAGGGTTTCTCGGTGCTGCTGAACGCGATGCCGGGCATCGAGGTCGTCGGCGAGGCGGTCAACGGCCGGGAGGCGGTCGAGCGGGTCCGCGAACTGTCCCCGGACGTCGTCCTGATGGACATCCGCATGCCGGAGCTGAACGGCATCGAGGCGACCCGGGAGATCGTCGCCGCCGACGAGACGGCGAAGGTGCTGGTGCTGACCACGTTCGACCTGGACGAGTACGTGTACCAGGCGCTGCGGGCGGGGGCCTCCGGCTTCCTGCTCAAGGACGCCTCGGCGCGCCAGCTGGCCGACGGGGTGCGGGTGGTGGCGGCCGGTGAGGCGCTCCTGGCCCCCTCGGTCACCAAACGGCTGATCACGGAGTTCTCCCGGCTGGCGGACACGCCCCGCCTCATGCCGGCGGCCCAGGCGGCGTACGGGGAACTGACGGAACGCGAGACGGAGGTGCTGGTCCTGATCGCGCAGGGTCTGTCGAACGCGGAGATCGCCGGGCGCCTGGTGGTGGCGGAGTCGACGATCAAGACCCATGTGAGCCGCATCCTGGTGAAGCTGGGCCTGCGCGACCGCACCCAGGCGGCGGTGTTCGCCTACGAGGCGAGGCTGGTCACACCGGGGTGAGCCGGGCTAGCGTCCGTCCATGGCAGCTGCTGCGGACCTCGCCTTCGACCCCTGGAACCCGGCGTTCGTCGCCGACCCGTACCCGGCCTACGCCGAACTGCGGGCCCGCGGCCGGGTGATCCGGTACGAACCGACCGACCAGTGGCTGGTCCCGCACCACGCGGACGTCTCGGCGCTGCTGCGGGACCGCCGGCTCGGCCGCGCCTACCGGCACCGGTTCACCCACGAGGAGTTCGGCCGGACCCCGCCCCCGCCGGAGCACGAGCCCTTCCACACCCTCAACGACCACGGGATGCTCGACCTGGAGCCGCCGGACCACACCCGGATCCGGCGCCTGGTGTCCAAGGCGTTCACCCCGCGCACGGTGGAGCGGCTGAAGCCGTACGTCGACGGGCTGGCCGGCGAGCTGGTGGCCGGCCTGGTCCGGGACGGCGGCGGCGACCTGCTGGCGGACGTGGCCGAACCGCTGCCCGTCGCGGTGATCGCCGAGATGCTCGGCGTCCCCGAGGCGGACCGGGCGCTCCTGCGGCCGTGGTCGGCGGACATCTGCGGGATGTACGAGCTGAACCCGTCGGGGGAGACGGCGGCGAAGGCGGTCCGGGCGTCGGTGGAGTTCTCGGACTACCTGCGGGAGCTGATCGCGGCCCGCCGCAAGGACCCCGGCGAGGACCTGATCTCCGGCCTGATCGCGGCCCACGACGAGGGTGACCGCCTCACCGAGCAGGAGATGATCTCCACGGCCGTCCTGCTGCTCAACGCGGGCCACGAGGCCACGGTCAACGCCACGGTGAACGGCTGGTGGGCGCTCTTCCGCAACCCGGCCCAGCTGGCCGCCCTGCGCGCCGACCACTCCCTGGTCCCGTCCGCGATCGAGGAGCTGATGCGCTACGACACCCCGCTCCAGCTCTTCGAACGCTGGGTCCTGGACGACATCGAGATCGACGGCACGACGATCCCGCGGGGCGCGGAGGTCGCCCTGCTCTTCGGCTCCGCCAACCACGACCCGGCGGTCTTCAGCGACCCCGGCCGCCTGGACCTCACCCGCGGCGACAACCCGCACATCTCCTTCAGCGCGGGCATCCACTACTGCATCGGCGCGCCCCTGGCCCGTATGGAACTGGCCGCCTCCATGACGGCCCTGCTCCGGCAGGCCCCGGCCCTGACCCTGGCGGCCGAGCCGGAGCGGAAGCCGAACTTCGTGATCCGGGGCCTGCGGGGGCTGACCGTCGAGGTGCGCTGAGCAGCCCCGGTCCCCCGGCCCCGCTCACCGCTCCCTGGTCTCCTCCAGCACCGTCCGCCCGAGCAGCGCGTACCGCTCGGGGGCCCGGTGCTTGAGGTACCGGGCGTAGCCCAGGCCCAGCGCCGCGACCAGGGCCACCAGCCACGGGGTCGCCTTCAGCACCAGTGAGCCGGACTCCGGCCCGGCCGCCACGCCCATGTTGGACACCAGCAGTACGACGACCGCGAGCATCGCGACCCCGCCCAGCAGGGGTGCGGTGAAGGTGCGGAACCAGTGCCGGCTCTCGGGGTGGCGGGAGCGGAAGTAGACCAGCACCGCGAAGGAGCACACGGCCTGGACGACGAGGATCGCCATGGTGCCGAGGATGGCGAGCAGGACGTAGGTGCCGGTGTACGGGTCCTTGCCCGCGGCCCAGAACGCGCCGATCAGCACCGCGCTGACGGCGGTCTGCACCAGACCGGCGAGGTGCGGGGAGCCGTGCCGGGCGTGGGTGCGGCCGATGGTGTCGCGCAGCGAGGGCAGGACGCCCTCCCGGCCCAGGGCGTACAGGTAGCGGGCGGCGCAGTTGTGGAAGGCCATGCCGCAGGCCAGCGAGCCGGTGATCATCAGCCACTGCATGACGTCGACCGCCCAGTGGCCGACGTAGCGCTCGGTGGGGGCGAAGAACAGGGTGAGCGGGTTGGCGGAGGAGGCGGCCCGTACGGCCTCGGCCTCGCCGTTGCCGGTGATGGCCATCCAGGAGACGAGGACGTAGAAGACCCCGACGCCGAGCACGCTGATCATCGTGGCCTTGGGGATGATCTTCTTGGGGTCGCGGGACTCCTCGCCGTACATCGCCGTCGACTCGAAGCCGACCCAGGACCAGAAGGCGAAGAAGAGCCCGAGCCCGGCCGACGTGCCCTTGAAGGCGTTGACGGGGTCGACCGGCGCGAAGGTGAACCCGTGCGGTCCGCCGCCGTGCAGGGCGACGGACACCGCCATGGCCGCCAGCACGGTCACCTCGGTCGCCAGCAGCACCACCAGCAGTTTTTCGGCGACGCTCACTCCGAACCAGGTGCCGGTGGCGTTGACGGCGAGCATCAGCACGGCGAAGGCCCACCATGGCACGTGCAGCCCGGTCTGGTCCGTCAGTGTGGTGGTGGCGAAGGTGGAGAAGATCCCGATCAGCGCGGGTTCGAATACCACGTAGGCGAAGGTGGCGAGCAGCCCGGAGGCCAGCCCGACGGTCCGTCCCAGGCCGTAGGAGATGAAGCCGTAGAAGGCGCCGGTCGACGTGATGTGCTTCGCCATCGAGGTGAAACCGACGGAAAAGATTGCCAGGACGACCATTGCCACGAGATAACTCGCGGGCGCCCCGACGCCGTTGCCGGACGACACCATGAAGGGCACGTTGCCGGTCATCGCGGTGATCGGCGCGGCGGTGGCGACGGCCATGAACACCACCCCGAGCAGCCCCACGGCGTTGGGTTTCAGTCGGTGAACCGCTTCGCCGCCGCCCGCGCCCGTCACCGGCGCGACACCCTCGTCCACAGCCATCGGGTGGCCCCTTCCCTGTCCTGTCGGTGGGTCCTGATGGAGCAGGATGGTGGACGGGACAGTGACTCGGGAAGGGGTCGGCACGGTTAAATATGTGTCACCAGACCTTTAGGGGCCGTCAGGGCGGGTCCTCGGGGGCCGGCCGGGAGTCCTGGCCGGCGGGCAGGGTGAGCGCCCAGGCCTCCTCCATCACCCGCCAGGTCCGCCGCCGTACCGGCCCGGAGACCGTCGCGTCGGCCCGGTAGCGGAAGTCCGCGCCCGTGACCGTCACCGTGCGGCCGGAGGCCAGCAGCGGGGTCGCCGACGCGCCCACCGACAGGGGCCGTACCTCCACCGAGGCCACCCCGCCGGGGCCCGGGGTCACCGACACCGCCTCCACCGGCTGGTCCAGGTCCACCACCGGCTCCCCGTCCACCTCCACCCGCAGCCGGGTCACACCGGGGGAAGGGGCGGCGGGCAGCCGGGCGGGGCGGGCGCCCAGGGTGCGGGCCAGGGAGCGGTACCAGGGCCGGCCCGAGGGGACCGGCACCGCGGCCGCCGGCTCCCGGACCGGCGCCGGCGGGATGCCCAGCGCGCCCAGCACCACCCCGTCGCTGTCGTCGACCAGCAGGTCCAGCCGCCGCTCGGCGCCGTCCAGGACCGCCCGCGCCGCCGCCACCGCCCCGCCGGGCACCCCGAGCGACTCGGCGAGCGCGGTGTAACCCACGGGCACCAGCGCCAGCGCGCATCCGGCCAGCTCCCGCTGCCGGTGCAGCAGCGTCACGGCCCGCACCAATGCCCGGTCGTCGCCGATCAGGACCGGCCGCCGGGACCCCCTTCGGCCCAGTGCCCGGGCGAACTCCTCCGGCCCCTCCGGGAGACACACCTTGGTCGCCGCACCCGCGCTGAGCACGTCTTTCGCGATGCGTACGGACTCTCCGTCCGTCTGCCGTGCGGCCGGATCGATGATCACCAGCAGCTGATCGGACGTCGCGAAAGTCGCCACCTCGGTCCTGCCTCGCTTCCTCGGGTAGCATCTTTGTGCAAGAGCCCCTTGCGCTATTGCGCCAGGGGCTTCGTCTATTCCGGGGCATCCGGTCCGACGGTTGTGCGACCGACGACGGTCGCGGTGGTGCGCGGCGGTGAACCTTACGCCCACGCCCCCGACCTTGGACATGCCCCGCCCGGAAGGGGTGTACGCGCGTGCCCGCACTTGTGCTGCTCGGTGCTCAGTGGGGTGACGAAGGCAAGGGAAAGGCGACGGACCTGCTCGGTGGTTCCGTCGACTATGTGGTGCGCTACCAGGGCGGCAACAACGCCGGCCACACGGTAGTCGTGGGTGACCAGAAGTACGCCCTCCACCTTCTCCCTTCCGGGATCCTCTCGCCTTCTTGTGTCCCGGTCATCGGCAACGGCGTCGTCGTCGACCCGTCGGTCCTGCTCTCCGAGCTGAGCGGTCTGAACGAGCGTGGCGTCGACACGTCCAAGCTCCTGATCAGTGGTAACGCGCACATCATCACGCCGTACAACGTGACCGTCGACAAGGTGACGGAACGCTTCCTCGGCAAGCGCAAGATCGGCACGACCGGCCGCGGCATCGGCCCGACCTACGCGGACAAGATCAACCGCGTGGGCATCCGGGTCCAGGACCTCTACGACGAGTCGATCCTCCAGCAGAAGGTGGAGGCCGCTCTCGACGTCAAGAACCAGATTCTGACCAAGCTCTACAACCGGCGCGCCATCGCCGCCGAGCAGGTGGTCGAGGAGCTGCTGGGCTACGCCGAGCAGATCAAGCCGTACGTCGCCGACACGGTGCTGGTCCTGAACCAGGCCCTGGAGGACGACAAGGTCGTGCTCTTCGAGGGCGGCCAGGGCACCCTGCTGGACATCGACCACGGCACGTACCCGTTCGTGACGTCCAGCAACCCGACCGCGGGCGGTGCCTGCACCGGCGCCGGTGTGGGCCCCACGAAGATCAGCCGGGTCATCGGCATCCTCAAGGCCTACACGACCCGGGTCGGCGCGGGTCCGTTCCCGACCGAGCTGTTCGACGAGGACGGCGAGGCGCTGCGCCGCATCGGCGGCGAGCGGGGCGTCACGACCGGCCGTGACCGCCGCTGCGGCTGGTTCGACGCGGTCATCGCCCGCTACGCGACCCGCGTCAACGGCCTGACCGACTTCTTCCTCACCAAGCTGGACGTCCTCACCGGCTGGGAGCAGATCCCGGTCTGCGTGGCCTACGAGATCGACGGCAAGCGGGTCGAGGAGCTGCCGTACTCCCAGACCGACTTCCACCACGCCAAGCCGGTCTACGAGACCCTGCCCGGCTGGTCGGAGGACATCACCAAGGCGAAGTCCTTCTCCGACCTGCCGAAGAACGCCCAGAACTACGTCAAGGCGCTGGAGGAGATGTCCGGCGCCCCGATCTCCGCGATCGGCGTGGGCCCGGGCCGCGACGAGACGATCGAGATCAACTCGTTCCTGTAAACCGCGTCGCGGCAGCGCTCGCCGTTCCGTCCCCCCGGGGCGTGAGCGGCGGGCGCTGTCGTTTACAGTGCCCCGCACAAGATCGGTTCGTGCAGGGGGAGCAATGAACGGAACGGACGGCGTGGACGGCAGCAAGAAGGTAGTCCAGGGCTTCTTCGAAGCGGTCAGCGAGAACCGGCTGGCGGATCTGCCCCGCTTCATGGCGGCCGACGTCGTGGACCACAACAAGATCATCCATGGCGAGGCGGACGAGCCGGGGGCCGCGTTCGAGGGGCTGCGGCAGCAGGCGGAGGCGCTCGCCCCGCTCACCGTCCAGGTGGACGAACTGATCGGCGAGGGCGACCGGGTGGTGGCCCGCGTGACCCAGCGGGGCGTCCACAGCGCGGCCCACCCACGGATGCCCGATCCGACCGGCCGCTCCTTCGAGGTCGAGGCGATCTGGATCTTCACCCTGGCCGACGGCAAGATCACCGAGATCCGCGCGGTGAGCGACCGGCTGGGCCTGTTCCTGCAGCTCGGCTGGGCCTGGCCGCAGACGGACTGAGCCGCCGCCGCTCCGCGCGGTGCTCAGCTGAACACGATCATCGATCCCTGGGCCAGGGAGCGGGTCGCCGCCGCGTGCAGGCCCAGCCAGACGTGGCGTTCGCGGGCGAAGGGGCTGGGGTCGTACGGAGCCGGGACGGCCGGTTCCTCCAGCTCCGTGGGGGCCGTCGGTGCGGCGGGCGGCGCCGGGGGGTTGGCCGGGTCGATGCCGATGGACGGGGCGACGTACTGCAGTTCGCGCAGCAGCGTCTGGGCGGAACCCAGGGGGCCGCCCCCCGCGAGGAGTTCGTCGTTGGACAGCGGGTGCGGGAAGTCCACGGGGACGTAGGCGCCCGCGTGGTCGTAGTGCCAGACCAGGTGCGACTGCTGGGCCGTCGACTCGAACATCTCCAGCAACTGCTCGTAGTCGCCGCCCAGTTCGTCCACGGGCGTCACCGGCAGCCCGCAGACCTGGAGCAGGTACGCCCGGCGCAGGAAGTGCAGGGCGTCGTAGTCGAAACCGGCGACCGGGGCGACGTCGCCGGACAGGCCCGGCATGTACTGGTACACCGGCACCGGCGGCAGACCGGCCTCGGCCAGTGCCTTGTTGTACTGCGCGAGTTCCTCGGCGAAGGGGTTGTCCGGGGTGTGGCACAACACGTCCACGAGCGGTACCAGCCACAGGTCACAGGCCAAAGAGGGCTCCTCGCATCGGCAGGCGCGTGATCACGCACGGCAGCAGGTGGTCAGGGAAGGGTAGTCGGTACGGCCCCGGGGCGGCTCCCCTCGGACGGCTCGGAGGGACCGTATCGGTCACTTACCCGTTGGTCAGGTGTTCCAGCAGCGCCAGTGAATGGGCGTTGGCGGCGGCGACGATCGCGTGCGCGGCCTCGGCCTCGCGCCGGGCCAGCGCGTCGACCAGTTCGGGGTGCCCGGCCCAGAGCCGGCCGCGCAGGTCGGGCAGGCGGAGCAGGTGCTGCACCGCGCACACCCAGGACTGCACGCGCAGGCGGTGCAGGAAGTCGCCGAGGTAGGGATTGCCGAACAGGGCGCTCAGCTCGCGCCAGAACCGCAGGTCGTAGCCGATGAGGACGGTGACGTCGCCGGCGGTCGCGGCGCGCTGGGCCTCCTCGCCGCGGCGGCGCACGGTGGCCAGTGCCGCGGCCGTGCGCGGGTCCTCGGGCGGGGTGCGGAAGGCGGGGTGGCCGGTGGTGAGGGCCTGGAACATGCCGTCGGTGACCAGGCTGCGGGCCTCGATCATGTTCCGGTAGTCGGTGAGCGAGTACTCGGGCACCCGGAAGCCGCGGTGCTGGTCGGCCTCCAGGATGCCCTGAGCGGACAGGTCGACCAGCGCTTCGCGGACGGGGGTGGCGGAGACGCCGTACTGGTCGGCTATCTCCTTGACCGTGAACGCCCGGCCCGGGCGCAGCCGCCCGGCCAGCACCTCGTCACGGAGCGCGTCCGCGATCTGCTGGCGCAGGGTGCTGCGCGTCACGGCGCCGTTGCCGGGCATGGTCCGAACCTCTCCTCACACGTCCGGGTGCGGTACTCGTACGGACGCGCGATTTCGCGCGTCCCTCTTGCTTACGAGCACGTCACCTTACGCGTTCGGACCGGCCCGGCGGCAGCCGTGGTTCGGTCACACGGTGTGTTCGTCGGCGGCGCTCAGCGCGGCGTCGAGCGCGGCCAGGCCCGCCTTCAGCTCGGCCTCGGAGGCGTTGCACGGCGGGACCACGTGGGTGCGGTTCATGTTCACGAAGGGCCACAGGCCGTTCCGCTTGGCGGCTGCGGTGAACGCGGCCATGGGGGCGTTCGCCTCGCCGGCCGCGTTGTACGGCACCAGCGGCTCGCGGGTCTCCCGGTTCCGCACCAGCTCCAGCGCCCAGAACATGCCGACGCCGCGCACCTCGCCGACGCTGGGGTGGCGTTCGGCCAGTGCGGCGAGGCCGGGGCCGACGACGGTCTCGCCGAGCAGCTTGGCGTTCTCGACCACGCCCTCCTCCGCCATCACGTTGATCGTGGCGACGGCGGCGGCGCAGGCCAGCGGGTGCCCGGAGTAGGTGAGCCCACCGGGGTAGGGGCGCTTGCCGAAGGTCTCCGCGATCTTCTGCGAGATGGCCACACCGCCGAGCGGGACATAACCCGAGTTCACGCCCTTGGCGAAGGTCATCAGGTCGGGGGTGACACCGAACAGGTCGGCCGCGAACCACTCGCCGGTGCGGCCGAAGCCGGCCATGACCTCGTCCAGGATGAAGACGATGCCGTACTTGTCGCACAGCTCGCGCACGCCGGCCAGGTAGCCGGGCGGCGGGACCATGATCCCCGCAGTGCCCGGGATGGTCTCCAGGATGATCGCGGCGATCGTCCCGGGGCCCTCGAAGGCGATCGTCGTCTCCAGGTGCTCCAGCGCCCGGGCGCACTCCTGCTCCTCGGTCTCGGCGTAGAAGCGGGAGCGGTAGAGGAACGGCGCCCAGAAGTGGACGACACCGGCGGCGGCGCTGTCGGAGGCCCAGCGGCGCGGGTCGCCGGTGATGTTGACGGCCTGCTGGGTGCCGCCGTGGTACGAGCGGTACGCCGAGAGCACCTTCGGGCGGCCCGTGTGCAGCCGGGCCATGCGCACCGCGTGCTCGACGGCGTCCGCTCCGCCGTTGGTGAAGAAGATCTTGTCCAGGTCGCCGGGGGTCCGCTCGGCGATCAGCCGGGCCGCCTCCGAGCGGGCCTCGACGGCGAACGCGGGCGCGAAGGTGGTCAGCTTCGCGGCCTGCTCCTGGATCGCGGCGACGACCTTGGGGTGCTGGTAGCCGATGTTGGTGAAGACGAGTCCGCTGGTGAAGTCGAGATACCGCGTGCCGTCGTAGTCCCAGAAGTGCGACCCCTCCGCGCCGGCGACGGCGAGGGGGTCGATCAGGTCCTGGGCGGACCAGGAGTGGAAGACGTGCGCACGGTCCGCGGCCTTCACCGCGGCGCCGGCTTCGGGGCTGGGCTGAGGGGTCATGCCGGTGAGGGTAAATGTCCGCGATGCGGAAGGCCTATCGGCGTCCTGTTCCGTGGAGGACGGGAATCCGCGACAGGTTGTCGACGGGCGGTCGCGGATGGTCCGGGTAGGGCGCCGCATGCGGGGACCCGCTTTTGACAGTATGCTGTCCAGGTGTCAGCGTGCTGTCATCCAACGGCCGAGGAGGCCGCCATGAGCCGCAAGCCCTTACACCTCGCCGTCTACGACTCCCTCGCCGACTGGGAGACGGGGCACACGACCGCCTGGCTCGCCCGGGCCGGATACCGGGTCCTGACCGTCGGACCGGCCCGCGAGCCGGTCGTCAGCATCGGCGGACTCCGCGTCCGGCCGGACCTCGCGCTCGGCGAACTGCGCCCCGAGGACAGCGCCCTGCTGATCCTGCCGGGTGCCGACCTGTGGGACACCTCGGACGACCTCGCCCCCTTCGCCCGCACCGCCCGCGCCTTCCTCGACGCGGGCGTCCCCGTCGCCGCGATCTGCGGGGCCACCGCCGGACTCGCCCGCGAAGGGCTGCTCGACGACCGCGCCCACACCAGCGCCGCCCCCTTCTACCTGGCGGCCACCGGCTACGCGGGCGGCGCCCGCTACACCGACGCCGACGCGGTCACCGACGGCGACCTGATCACCGCCGGGCCCACCGAACCGGTCGCCTTCGCCCGCGAGGTCTTCCGCCGCCTCGGGGTGTACGAGGGGGAGGTCCTGGACGCCTGGTACCGGCTGTTCCACGACTCCGACGCGGCGGCGTACGCCGTCCTGCACCGGGCCACCGCGCCGTGAGCCGGGAGCGGCAGGAGCTGCTCGGCCGCAGCGCGCTCGGGGTCTTCCGGCTGAACGGCCAGTTCCTGTCCGTCTCCGAGGACCTGGCCCGGCCGGCCGGGCTCACCGCCGCCTGGTGGCAGGTGCTCGGGGCCGTGCTGGGCGAGCCGCTGCCGGTGGCCGGGATCGCCCGGGCCATGGGCATCACCCGGCAGAGCGTGCAGCGGGTCGCCGACCTGCTGGTGGAGCGGGGACTCGCCGAGTACCGGCCCAACCCGGCCCATCGGCGGGCCAAGCTCCTCGCGCCCACACGGGAGGGGCGCGCGGCCGTGGCGCGGATCGGCCCCGGGCACGCGGCCTTCGCCGACCGGCTGGCCGAGGCGATGGGGGAGCGGGACCTCGCCGAGGCGGTCCGCCTGCTGGAACGGCTGTCCGCCGTCCTGGACGACCTCGGCAGGCCCGTGGACGAACCGGGCAAGCCTGTTACGGAACCGTAGACACAGCTCCGCGCCCGCTGTCGTACCGCCGCACTATTCTCGGTCGTTGCAGACCTATGGGGGGAAGGCGGCGCGGGGATGGAGAAGCTGGGACCGGGGGATCCGCCGCAGATCGGGGCGTACCGGCTGCTGGCACGGCTCGGCGCGGGCGGCATGGGGCACGTGTACCTGGCCCGGTCGGACCGGGGGCGGACGGTCGCCGTCAAGCTCGTCCGGGAGGAGCTGGCCGCGCAGGAGGAGTTCCGCGCGCGGTTCCGGCAGGAGGTGCAGGCCGCGCGCCGGGTCGGCGGGTACTGGACCGCGCCCGTGCTGGACGCGGACACCGAGGCGGCCGTGCCGTGGCTGGCGACCGGCTATGTGGCCGGACCGAGCCTGCAGCAGGTCGTCGGGCACGACCACGGCGCACTGCCCGAGCGGTCGGTACGGATCCTGGCGGCGGGGCTCGCGCACGCGCTGAAGGACATCCACGCGGCCGGGATCGTGCACCGGGACCTCAAGCCGTCGAACGTGCTGGTGACCATCGACGGCCCGCGCGTGATCGATTTCGGCATAGCGCGGGCACGGGAGACGGCGACCGCCGGCGGCGAGGGGCTCACCCGCACCGGGGCGCTCGTCGGCTCGCCCGGGTTCATGGCGCCCGAGCAGGTGCGCGGGGACCGGATCACCCCGGCCTGCGACGTGTTCTGCCTCGGCTCCGTGCTGGCGTACGCGGCGACCGGGGCGCTGCCCTTCGGCGGCGCCAACAGCGGGGTGCACGCCCTGATGTTCCGCATCGCCCAGGAGGAGCCGGACCTGACGGGCGTCCCGGAGGGGATCGCCGACCTGGTACGGGACTGCCTGCGCAAGGAGCCGGGGAGCCGGCCCTCGCTGGACGCGATCCTCGAGCGGACCGGGGTGGAGGACACCGTGGTCGGGGGCCGGTCCCGGGATCCCTGGCTGCCCGGTTCGCTGGTCGCGCAGCTCGGGCGGCACGCGGTGCAGCTGCTGGAGGTGGAGAACCCGGAGCGGGGCGCGGCGGCCTCTCAGGGCGAGGGGCTGCCGCCCGCGCCGCCCGCGCCGCCGGTGCCGCAGGCGGCGCCCGGCGCCGGTGGTGCCGGTGCCTCGCCCGAGCACGCCCCCGTGTCCGACGGCGGGCCGGCCGCCCCCGTCAACCATCTGCCGACCGTGGTCTCGCCCGGGACCCCGCCGCCCGGTCTGCCGCCGGCGCCTCCCGCGTTCGGGGCGGCGTACGGGGTTCCGCAGCCGCATCCCCAGCACGCGCAGGCCGCCGCCGCCTACGGGTATCCGGCCCAGCCCGGGAGCTGGGGCGGGGCCCAGCCGTCGTACAACCCCTACGCGGGATCGGGCGGCGGGCTCGGTGCCACCCCGCCGTACGGGCCGGCGGCCGCCGGGGTCCCGGCGGAGCCGGAGCGGCGCAACGGGCGGTCCACCGCGCTGCTCGTCGTGATCGCGCTGGTCGTCGCGCTGGGCGCGGGCGGCTCGGTGTACGCGCTGATGAAGAACGGCGGCGGGACGGACGACAAGGGCGACGGCAGGGTCGGTCCGACGCCCACCGCGGGCTCCGCATCGCCGGACGGCTCCGGCTCGGCCACGCCGACGGACCCGACGCCGTCGCCGTCCGCCTCCGCCGCCGGGGCGGTACCGGAGGCCTATCTGGGCACCTGGCGGACCACCATCGACAATGCGGCCGGCTCCAACACCCGGGAACTGACCATCAAGCAGGGCGAGGTGGGCGACACCGTGCTGACACTGGTCGCGGACGGGCCGACCGAGGGCGGGGGGTCGTACCACTGCGTCTTCGCGGCGGAGCTGGCCGAACAGCCCGGTGGCAACGGGCCGTTGGAGATCGGGCCGTCCACCGTCACCAGCGGTGAACCCGCCTCCTCCTGCACCCCGGGCGAGGCCACCGAGGTCACCCTGCTGCCCGACGGGCGGCTCAAGCGGGAGAAGCGGAGCGGCGGGGAGAGCCTGACCTACGACAGGTCCTAGGGAGCAGCCCGGGGACTAGCGGGGCTCCGGCGGCCGTTGCCGGGGCATGTTCGGGCGGCTGCCGTTCGCCGGCGGCAGGGGAAACCGGCCCCCGCCGCCCCCGGCCTCCTGTCGCGGCACCGCCGCCACCGCCGTCTGGATGCCCAGCGGTGCCGCCCCCGTGCGGAACTCCACCATCCAGTCGGTGGTCTCCGTGCGCACCAGCTCCGTGATGTCCTCCGAGAAGCGCCGCAGCACCGACAGGCACCGCTCGGCCGCCTCGCTCGCGGTGCCCTCCGCCGGTCCCAGCACCTCCCGCACGCTCTCCGAGGCCCAGTCGAACTGGAACGCCTGCAGCCGCCGCTGCACCGCCTGCGCGGTGGCGACGTCCCTTATCCAGCCGGACGTGACCCCGAAGAACCGGTCGAAGCCGAAGCAGGCGGCCGTGAGCAGCAGCGCCAGACAGCCCCAGGGTGCCACCCCGCCGGCCACCCCGGTCAGCTCCAGCAGGGGCAGCGCGGCCCCGGCCACCGCACCGGCCGCGGCCCCGATCCGCAGCACGCGGGCCCCCCGCCGCTTCCAGACCCGGTCCCGCAGGTACCAGGCCGTCGTCTCCAGTGCCCGCCGCTCCACCCACCGGTACAGCTCGTCGAGCCGTTCGGCGGGCTCGCCCCAGTCCCCGAGCGGGAAGGCCCGCCCGGTCAGATCGCCCGGCCGCAGCCCGGCCGCACCCTCGCCCCGCCCGTCCTGAGGCGGACCCTCGGGCTGCATCTCCGGCTGACCCACCCGGCACTCCCTACTGATCACTGATCGCTGCTCACCACCGGTCACTTTGCGTGACATTCCATGTCGGCGCGCGGCCCCCTTCCTACCGCCCAATGGGTGGCGGGGAGGGAGCTTTCCCAGCTTTTCCGCCCGGAAGAGGGCCTTGATCAGGTATACGACTGCCGAACTTCTCACTCGAAAGAGTGGCGGGGCGATGGGGGCGTGGACCACGTAGGCTCGTGCTCAAGGAGAAGACGCAGAGGAGCTGATCGTGTTTCCCGGTGGTGGCCAGGCCAATATGCAGCAGTTGCTCCAGCAGGCCCAGAAGATGCAGCAGGATCTGCAGCGGGCCCAGGAGGAACTGGCGAACACGGAGGTCGACGGGCAGGCGGGCGGCGGGCTGGTGCAGGCCACCGTCACCGGCGCCGGTGAGCTGCGCGCCCTGAAGATCGACCCGAAGGCGGTGGACCCGGAGGCTGCATCTCCCGAAGAGACGGCCGAGACCCTCGCCGACCTGATCGTGGCGGCCGTACAGGCGGCCAGCGAGAACGCGCAGGCGCTCCAGCAGCAGAAGCTGGGCCCGCTCGCCCAGGGTCTGGGCGGCGGCAGCGGCATCCCGGGCCTGCCGTTCTGAGGCCTCCGCCTTCCAAGCGGAGGCGGGAGCCAACTACCGTACGTACCGAAGGTCTCCAGGAAGGGCAGTCCGTTGTACGAAGGCGTGGTCCAGGACCTCATCGACGAGCTGGGGCGGCTGCCCGGCGTCGGTCCCAAGAGCGCGCAGCGGATCGCCTTCCACATCCTGCAGGCCGAGCCGACGGACGTGAAGCGGCTCGCGCAGGCACTCCTGGAGGTGAAGGCGAAGGTCCGCTTCTGCGCCACGTGCGGCAACGTGGCGCAGGAGGAGCTGTGCGGCATCTGCCGCGACCCGCGCCGCGACCTCTCCGTCGTCTGCGTGGTGGAGGAACCCAAGGACGTCGTCGCGATCGAGCGCACCCGTGAGTTCCGCGGCCGTTACCACGTCCTCGGCGGCGCCATCAGCCCGATCGAGGGCGTGGGACCCGACGACCTGCGTATACGAGAACTTCTCGCACGGTTGGCCGACGGGACGGTCACGGAACTGATCCTGGCCACGGACCCCAACCTGGAAGGCGAGGCCACGGCGACGTACCTCGCCCGCATGATCAAGCCCATGGGCCTGAAGGTCACCCGCCTGGCCAGCGGCCTCCCGGTGGGTGGCGACCTGGAATACGCGGACGAGGTGACCCTCGGCCGCGCCTTCGAGGGGAGACGACTCCTAGATGTCTGACGCCACGCTGCACGCCTCGACACAGAACCCGGACGACTTCGTCGTCCAGATCGCGGACCAGGTCGAGAGCTTCCTGGTGGCCGTCACGGAGGTGGCGAGGGGCGACGAACCCGAATCGGCCGTCCCCTTCCTCCTCCTTGAGGTCTCCCAGCTCCTGCTGGCCGGCGGCCGGCTGGGCGCCCACGAGGACATCGTCCCCGAGGAGCGCTACGAGCCCGATCCGGGCCCCGAGCCGGACGTGGACGAGCTGCGCGAGAACTTCGCCCGGCTCCTCGACCCGATCGACGTCTACTCCGAGGTCTTCGACCCGTACGAGCCCCGCAAGGCGCCGGTGCCGGCCCGGATCTCCGACGACCTCGCCGACATCATCACCGACCTGCGGCACGGCATGGTCCACTACCGGGCGGGCCGCACCACCGAGGCCCTGTGGTGGTGGCAGTTCTCGTACTTCTCCAACTGGGGTCCGACGGCCTCCGCGGTGCTGCGCGCCCTCCAGTCCGTCCTCATCCACGTCCGCCTCAACCAGCCCCTGGAGGAGCTGGACGGCCTCGACACCGACCAGGCGGACATAGGCGACGAGACCCTGGAGTTCGAGGCGGGCCGGGTGATGGCCCAGGAGATCGGCGGGCCGCTCGGGATCCGGCCGGGGACGTAGGCCGCCCGTCCCGCGGCGGTTGTGACCCCGGGCACTTTCCGAGTGTCCGGCCGCCCGCTGGGCAGGTGCCGGTGGCGAGCGTCCGGATGTCTCACCATGCGGGAGCAGGGTGGTGGAATTCGGACGCTCGTTAGACTGAGCCGACACAAACGAACCGAGCGAGGAGCGCACGTGGGCCTTGTCGTGCAGAAGTACGGAGGCTCCTCCGTAGCCGATGCCGAAGGCATCAAGCGCGTCGCCAAGCGGATCGTGGAAGCGAAGAAGAACGGCAACCAGGTTGTCGTCGTCGTTTCCGCGATGGGCGACACGACGGACGAGCTGATCGATCTCGCCGAGCAGGTTTCTCCCATGCCTGCCGGGCGGGAATTCGACATGCTGCTGACCGCCGGAGAGCGGATCTCCATGGCCCTGCTGGCGATGGCGATCAAAAACCTGGGCCACGAGGCCCAGTCCTTCACCGGCAGCCAGGCAGGCGTCATCACCGACTCGGTCCACAACAAAGCCCGGATCATCGACGTCACGCCGGGCCGGATCAGGACGGCGCTGGACGAGGGCAACATCGCCATCGTCGCCGGTTTCCAGGGCGTCTCGCAGGACAAGAAGGACATCACCACGCTGGGGCGCGGCGGGTCCGACACGACCGCCGTCGCGCTGGCCGCCGCGCTGGACGCCGAGGTCTGCGAGATCTACACCGATGTCGACGGCGTGTTCACCGCCGACCCGCGCGTGGTGAAGAAGGCGAAGAAGATCGACTGGATCTCCTTCGAGGACATGCTGGAGCTCGCGGCCTCCGGTTCCAAGGTGCTGCTCCACCGCTGTGTGGAGTACGCCCGCCGCTACAACATCCCGATCCACGTCCGGTCGTCCTTCAGCGGACTGCAGGGCACGTGGGTCAGCAGTGAGCCGATTGGGGACAAGAAGGTGGAGCAGGCCATCATCTCCGGTGTCGCGCACGACACCTCCGAGGCCAAGATCACGGTCGTCGGTGTGCCGGACAAGCCGGGTGAGGCCGCCGCGATCTTCCGGACCATCGCCGATGCCGAGATCAACATCGACATGGTCGTGCAGAACGTGTCCGCCGCCTCCACCGGCCTGACGGACATCTCCTTCACGCTGCCGAAGACCGAGGGCCGCAAGGCCATCGACGCGCTGGAGAAGAACCGCTCCGGCATCGGCTTCGACTCGCTGCGCTACGACGACCAGATCGGCAAGATCTCCCTGGTCGGCGCCGGCATGAAGACCAACCCGGGCGTCACCGCCGCGTTCTTCGAGGCGCTCAGCGACGCCGGTGTGAACATCGAGCTGATCTCGACCTCCGAGATCCGCATCTCGGTGGTCACCCGCGCCGACGACGTCCCGGAGGCCGTCCGCGCCGTGCACACCGCCTTCGGGCTGGACTCCGACAGCGACGAGGCCGTCGTCTACGGGGGCACCGGCCGATGAGCCGGGGTACGGGCCGATGACCGGCAGGCCGACGCTCGCGGTCGTGGGAGCGACCGGGGCCGTCGGCACGGTCATGCTCCAGATCCTGTCCCAGCGGGCGGACATCTGGGGCGAGATCCGCCTGATCGCCTCCCCGCGCTCGGCCGGCCGCAAGCTGACCGTGCGCGGGGCGGAGGTCGAGGTGACGGCCCTGACGGAGGACGCCTTCGCCGGGGTCGACATCGCGCTGTTCGACGTGCCCGACGAGGTCGCCGCCGAGTGGGCGCCCGTCGCCGCCGCGCGCGGCGCGGTCGTCGTCGACAACTCCGGCGCCTTCCGGATGGACCCGGACGTGCCGCTCGTCGTGCCCGAGGTCAATCCGCACACGGTACGGTCCCGCCCGCGCGGGATCGTCGCGAGCCCCAACTGCACCACCCTGACGATGATCGTCGCCCTGGGCGCGCTGCACGCCGAGTTCGGGCTGCGCGAGCTGGTGGTGTCGTCGTACCAGGCGGTGAGCGGGGCCGGGCGGGCCGGCGTGGAGACGCTGCGGGCCCAGCTGTCCCTGGTGGCCGGGACCGAGCTGGGTACCAAGCCCGGGGACGTACGGCGGGCCGTCGGGGAGGACACCGGGCCGTTCCCGGAGCCGGTCGCGCTGAACGTCGTACCGTGGGCCGGTTCGCTGCGCGAGGACGGCTGGTCGTCGGAGGAGATGAAGGTCCGCGACGAGTCCCGGAAGATCCTCGGTCTGCCGAGGCTGCCGGTCGCCGTGACCTGTGTCCGGGTGCCGGTGATCACCACGCACTCGCTGACCGTCCACGCCCGCTTCCAGCGGGAGGTCGGCGTCGACGGAGCCCGCGAGATCCTTGCCACCGCGCCGGGCGTGGTCCTGTGCGACGACCCGGCCGCCGGCGAGTTCCCCACCCCCGCCGACGTGGTGGGCACCGATCCGACCTGGGTGGGCCGGGTACGGCGGGCGCTGGACGACCCGACCGCGCTGGAGCTGTTCGTGTGCGGTGACAACCTGCGCAAGGGGGCCGCTCTGAACTGCGCGCAGATCGCGGAGCTGATCGCGGCGGAGACGTCCGCCCCCGTTCAGCCCGGTTTGTAGGATCTACGTAAGAAGTGTGGCCAGGGGCATGGTCCAATCCACTTGAACCCTCCCCCCTCGGCGACAGAGGATTTCACTCCCCGCCTTCCGCAACCGTACGGAGGCGGGGAGCGTCTTTGCGGTCACCCTTGAGGGGCCTGGGGACGTGATGATCCTGGCGTGGGGACGCCGTGATCGGGGCGTGGGGACGCCCGTTCAAATGGGACATAAGGGAAGAGCGGGACGCATGACGGCACTTGAGCCTCCGCCGGTTGTCGCACATGTGACGCCCGGCACGTACAACCCCCGAGGGGGGAAACGTGTCCAACAGGCGTGGCAGAGGTACTCGAACTCACTGCGGCCCGCGGCGGTACTGCCCTGCGGCCCCGCGCGGCGCTCCGGCCCCGCACGCCCGGCGGCATGCCGGTGATCGCGCCCATGCCCGCAGCGCGGCCCGCCCGCATACCCAGTCAGCGCGACGGCGCCGAGGAGACCGCGGGCGCCGTGGCGACCGAGGCCGTCGGGACGACCGTCGACCACCTCACCGAGACCTACCGGGCGCACTACCGCTCGCTGCTCGGCCTCGCCGCACTCCTGCTCGACGACACCGCCTCCTGCGAGGACGTCGTCCAGGAGGCCTTCATCCGCGTCCACTCGGCCCGCAAGCGCGTCCGCGACCCCGAGAAGACCCTCGCCTACCTGCGGCAGACCGTCGTCAACCTCTCCCGGTCCACGCTGCGCCGGCGCATCCTCGGCCTGAAGCTGCTCTCCAAGCCGATGCCCGACATGGCGAGCGCGGAGGAGGGCGCCTACGACCAGCTGGAGCGCCGCGACCTCATCAAGGCGATGAAGGGCCTGCAGCGCCGCCAGCGCGAGGTGCTCGTGCTGCGCTACTTCGCCGACATGACCGAGGCCCAGGTCGCCGAGACCCTCGGCATATCGCTGGGCTCGGTGAAGGCGTACGGCTCGCGGGGCATCGCCGCGCTGCGGGTGGCCATGGAGGCATCGGCATGAGCGACCAGGCCGAGGGGGGCGGCTCCCATGACAGCCACTCCCATGAGCGCCACTCCCATGAACGACACGAGCCCTACGCCTGGCACGAGCCGACAGAGCGCACCGGGCAAGAGCACACGCCATCGCACGCTGGGAACGGAACTGTGAACCACGGCCCCGACGACAAGGGCCCCGAAAGGCTCGACGGAGTCCACAGCCTGGACGGGCTCGACACCGACGAACTGGCCCTGCGCCGGCTGCTGCACTCGGCGGTCGACGACATCCGACCGCGCACCGGCACCCTGGACCAGCTGCGCCGCGCCGTCCCCGCGCGCCGCGCCCGCAAACGGCAGGCGGTCGTCGGCGTGGCCGCGGCGGCCCTGTTCATCGGCACCGCGATCCCCGCCCTCGTGCACGTCTCCCAGTCCGGCGGGCCCGACCCCAACACCGCCATGGCCGGCCAGACCTCCCAGGCCCAGGGCGGCACCGGCCAGGGCAAGGACAAGGGCGGCGACAAGGGCGGCAAGAAGGACGGCGCCGCCACGACGGTCAAGCCGGACAAGGAACCCGGCAAGAGCGACGGCAAGAGCAACAAGGGCGGCCACGCCGGCGGCTCCGCCGGCGGCCCCGACCCCTCCGCCACGGTGGCCTCGGGCACCCCGCTGTGCACGGCGGCCCAACTGGGCTCCGCCACCGGCACGGTGAACGCCCCCGACACCGCGGGCGTCGTCTACGGCACCTTCCGCGTCACCAACATCTCCGGCACCGCGTGCACCCTCACCGGCCCGGGCGTCGTCACGCCGACCGCCCAGGGCGCCGCCGACCCGGCCAAGATCTTCAGCGCCCGGCATGTCGCCGGGGACGCGGCGACCTCCCTGCCCGACCCGTCCCTCGAGGTCTCCTCCCTGCTCCTGCAGCCCGGCTCGGCCTACGAGGAGAAGTTCGCCTTCGTGCCCTCGGAGACCTGCCCCACCACCGGCGGCACCAGCACCGGCGGCCCCGACCCGAGCGAGTCGCCGGACCCGACGCCGACCCAGGAAGCGAGTGCCTCCGGCGGTACGACCGACACCGGCGGCTCGGCGGGCACCACCACCCAGTTGGCCACCGAGGACGGTCCCGCCGACGGCAGCATCGCGGTCACCCACACGGCCCAGGGCGGCGCCCCGTCGGCCACCGCGGTGGTACCGGGCGCGTGCGCGGGGACGGTCTACTTCACCGGGGTGCTGCCCGGCGCGTGAGCGCGGGGGCAGCCGCCGTCAGGCGCTGGGCACCGGTGTCTGGTCCTCCGGCACCAGGCCCAGCGCAGCGTCCCGCTGGAACTCGATCTCCCGCCGCAGCAACCGGAACCACATGAACACCACGAACCCGGCGAACACGAACCACTCCCCGGTGTAACCCAGGTTCTGGAACGCCTTCAGATCCAGCCCGCTGCCACTCGGTGCACTCGCGGGCACGGCCTTCATCCCGGCGTCCCCCTTGTCCAGGGTGACCCACGCGTCGTACAGCCGGTACGGCACGAGGTTCACCAGCGAGGCCGAGCTGATGGCCGCGGTCTGCCCGGCCGGCAGTCCGCCCTGCGCGCTGACCCCGTTGTCCCCGGGCGTCTCGGATGCCTGCAGCGCGCCGGTGACGGTGACCTCGCCGGCGGGCGGCGCGGGCGCCTCGGCCGCGTCCGCCGTACCGGGCAGCCACCCGCGCACCACCGGCAGCGCCTTCCCGGAGTCGGTGCGCAGCAGGGTCAGGACGTAGAACCCGCGCTTGCCGTCCAGCTCGCGCCCGGGCACCAGCAGCTGCTTGCCGTACCGCCCGCTCGCCGTGACCCGCCGGCCCGCCGTGCTCTTGTCGACGGGCAGCATCGAGTCCAGCGGGCGCGCGGGCTCGTCCCGGCCGGCCGCGACCTGCTCGGTCACGGCGCGGTGGTCCTGCACCCGGTCCTCGAACCGGCTCAGCTGCCACGACCCCATGAAGACGCAGAAGGGGATGGCGAGCAGCACGAAGACGTTGATGCCCCACCAGCGGGGTGTCAGCAGAAACCGGTACACGCCCTCCACGGTACGGCGCCCGGCCCGGCGGCCCGGCCGCGGGTCGGCCCTTGCAGAGCACTGCAGGTTCAGCAGCGACTTCCCGGTGACGCGAGTTATCCACAGGCTGCGCACACCCGTCCCCCCGTTGTCGGCGCGACCAGGCAGTATGGGCGCATGACTGGGGCCATGAGTGAGAGCAGGACGCCGGACACACCGGACATGCCGGACTGGGAGAAGCGGTTCCGCGCGCCGCGTGTCTCCCTGCCCGACTGGGCGGAGGACGCGCCGGACCGCTCCTTGTTCGTGTCGAACGCGACCGGGACGTACGAGCTGTACGCCTGGGACAGAGCGACGGATGGGCAGCGGCAGGCGACGGACCGGCCGAACGGCACGACGGACGGCGTGCTCTCCCCGGACGGCGCGTGGATCTGGTGGTTCGACGACAAGGACGGCGACGAGTTCGGCATCTGGCGCCGCCAGCCCTTCACGGGCGGCCCGGACGAGCCGGCCGTGCCCGGTCTCGACCCGTCCTACCCGGCCGGCCTGGCCCTGTCCCGCGACGGTCGCACGGCGGTCGTCGGCCGCTCCACGGACGAGGACGGTACGACGATCCACCTGGCGCGCGAGGGCGCGGACCCGGTGGAGATCTACCGGCACCGCGAGTCGGCGGGCGTCGGCGACCTCTCGCACGACGGCTCCCTGATCGCCGTCGAGCACACCGAGCACGGCGACGCCATGCACGCCGCGCTGCGGGTGCTGCGCCCGGACGGCACGACGGTCGCCGAGCTGGACGACACCAAGGGCGGCACCGAGGAGCTGGGCCTGGAGGTGCTGGGCTTCGCCCCGGTCGACGGCGACACCCGGCTGCTCGTCGGCCACCAGCGCCGGGGCCGCTGGGAGCCACTGGTGTGGGACGTGGCGACGGGCGAGGAGACGGACCTGCCCCTGGACCTGCCGGGCGACGTCGGCGCCGAGTGGTACCCGGACGGCTCCGCCCTGCTCATCGCCCACGGCTTCGAGGCCCGCAGCGAGCTGTTCCGGTACGACCTGGAGACCCGCGAGCTGACCCGCATCCCCACCCCGCCCGGCACGGTCTCCGGCGCGACGGCCCGCCCCGACGGCAGCGTGGAGTACCTGTGGTCGTCGGCCGCCGAGCCCCCGGCGGTGCGGTCCACGGCCGGCGGAGTGGTGCTGGACCCTCCGGGCATGGCCTGCCCGCCGTCGGTGCCGGTGGAGGACGTGTGGGTGGAGGGCCCCGGCGGCCGTATCCACGCCCTGATCCAGAAGCCGGCGGGCGCCACCGGCCCGCTGCCCACCGTGTTCGACCTGCACGGCGGGCCGACCTGGCACGACAGCGACTCCTTCGCCGCCGGCCCGGCCGCCTGGGTGGACCACGGGTACGCGGTCGTCCGGATCAACTACCGCGGCTCCACGGGCTACGGCCGCGACTGGACCGACGCCCTGAAGCACCGGGTCGGCCTGATCGAGCTGGAGGACGTGGCCGCGGTGCGCGACTGGGCGGTCTCCTCCGGGCTCGCCGACCCCGACCGCCTCGTCCTCACCGGCGCCTCCTGGGGCGGCTACCTCACCCTGCTCGGCCTCGGCACCCAGCCGGACGCCTGGACGCTGGGCATCGCCGTCGTGCCGGTCGCGGACTACGTCACCGCGTACCACGACGAGATGGAGGCCCTGAAGGCCATGGACCGCACCCTGCTGGGCGGCACCCCCGAGGAGGTCCCGGACCGCTTCGCCGCGTCCTCCCCGCTGACCTACGTCGACCGGGTCAAGGTCCCCGTCTACATCTCGGCCGGCGTCAACGACCCCCGCTGCCCGATCCGCCAGATCGACAACTACGTCAAGAGACTCGAGGCCCGCGGCGCGGTCCACGAGGTGTACCGGTACGACGCGGGACACGGTTCCCTGGTCGTGGACGAGCGGATCAAGCAGGTGAGGCGGGAACTGGAGTTCGCCGAGCGGCACCTGCCCGGGTAGCGTCAGCGCAGCTCCGCCAGCCCCCGCCGGGTCGCCGCCACCACCACCCGGTCGCCCTTCGCCAGGACGTGGTCGGCGGAGGTGGCGGTGTGGCCCAGCAGGGCGAGGGCGCGCCAGGAGCCGGAGTGGAAGGCCTCCCGGACGGTGCGGCCCTCCAGCCGGGGGTGGCCGTCCACGTCGATCGCGGCGAACAGCAGCACCCGGCGTTCCACGGCGACGGCGCCCAGGACCTGGCGGCCCAGCATCGCCCCGGCGAAGGCGGGGGCGGCCAGGTGGGTGACGCTGCGGCTGCGGGTCAGGGCCTGGGGGTAGGCGGTGCGCAGGGTGCGGTAGACGGCGGTGGCGAAGTCGTCGTCGTAGAGGCGGAGGACCACGCGGAGATCGGGGCGTACGGTCCGGGCGTAGAGCACGGCCTCCAGGTTGGTGGTGTCGGAGCTGGTCACCGCGAGCAGGGCCTGGGCCCGGTGGATCTGGGCGCCCTCCAGGACGCCTTCCTGGGTGACGTCCCCGAGGACCACCGGCACCCGTAGCCGGCGGGCGGTCGCGAGGCCGCGTGCCTCCGGGTCGGACTCGACGCACACCACGGGGATGTTCAGTTCCCGCAGCCGGGTCAGCACCCGGGTGCCGATCTTGCCGAGGCCGAGCAGGACCACGTGCCCGCTCAGGCCGCGTGGGGGCCTGCGCAGGGCGGAGGCGGTGCGGAAGGTGCCGAACGCCTCCAGTGCGGCGGCCAGCAGGAGCGGGAGGAGCAGCAACCCGACGAGCGCGGACAGGAGTTGGAGGAGCTGGCGGCCGAGGGGCTCCTTGAGGGCCGGGTCGTCGATCGCGAAGAGGTCGAGGAGGGTGACGTAGAAGGCGCGCAGCGGGTGGATGCCGGTGACCAGCCACAGGGCGACGGCCAGACCGACCACGCAGCCGACCAGGCCGGCCAGGGACCAGCGCAGCCGGCGGGAGAAGAGCGAGGCGAGCGGCATGACGCCGGTCATCCGGCGGGTGGGCGCGGCGGACTCGGTGCCGGCCGGGGCGGAGACGTGTTCCAGCACCACGGCCTGGCGGCCGGCGGCCTGCCGTACCTCCTCGTCGTCGGGGAGCAGCCGCGGCTGGTGTTCGCCGCCGCCGTCCGGGTCGCCGCCCGACAGCAGGGCGAGGGTGCACAGTCCGGGACCGGTGCCGGGCCCGTCGTCCCCGGTGAGCGGCCGTTCGACGGCCCGCAGCAGCAGCCCCTCGGTCTGGACGACCCGGCTGGTGCCGGCGACGGCGGTGGCGGCCAGCGCGGGCGCGGCGGTGTCGGCGTCGGACAACACGGTCGTGGAGGCCTCGGCGCCGGCGCCCGGGCCGTCGTCGTCGCCGGCGGCCAACGCGGCGGCCTGGTCGAGGAGTTCCTCGATGTGCTGGCCCAGCCGCCGGTTGTAGAGGCGCAGGACCAGCCGCAGCCGGGGGTTGAGCCGGCGGGCGGTCAGCGCGGCCCGGATGTTGGTCTCGTCGTCGTCGTACACGAGGGCCAGCGCGGCGGCTCGGGCCACCCCGGCCTCGGCGAGCACCGCCTCGGTCAGTTCCGCCGCCTCCAGCACGCCGTCCGCGTCGAGGCGTTGGGTGCCCGTGCCGCCGACGGGCTGTCCGGTCCGGCCGCCCACGGCGGCGGTGACCACGCGGTCGAACAGTGCCGCCGACGCGGCCCGGGCCCGGCCGACCACGGGGGGCCGGGCGGTGCGTTCGTTCGGCGGTACGACGAGGGTGACCTGTTCGCCGTGGACCCCGCGCAACTCGGCGGCCAGCCGGTGCGCGAGCCCGTCGTCACCGCACACCACCATGTGCGCCGGCCGGGCCCCCGGGCCCCCTTGATACGGAACGCTCGCCACAAGGGAAAAGAGTGCCCCAAGGAGATGCGTGGTTCCAGCAACGTCCTGAACGGCCGGGAGACGGCTCGCGTACGGAAGGGGAGGCAGTCCAGCAGCCGGAGGTAACCACCCGTGGCCATCACCGAAGACGCCCCGCCCGGCGCGGACCTGGGCCGTCCCGTGCCACCGCGGGGCCGGCGGCTCAGCTCCCCGCTGGTGCTGACGCTGACGCTCGTTCTGGCCGTGCTCGCCCAGTCCCCGATCCGCGGGCTGCTCGGCACCCCGGCCATGCAGAGCTGGATGACGGTGTTCGTGGCGGTGACCGTGCAGGCGCTGCCCTTCCTGGTGCTCGGCGTGCTGCTGTCGGCGGCGATCGCGGTGTTCGTCCCGGCGTCCTTCTTCGCGCGCGCCCTGCCGCGCCGGCCCGCCCTGGCCGTGCCGGTGGCGGGGGTCGCGGGCGCGGTGCTGCCGGGCTGCGAGTGCGCGTCGGTGCCGGTGGCGGGCGCCCTGGTGCGCCGGGGCGTGACCCCCGCCGCCGCCCTGGCCTTCCTGCTGTCCGCGCCCGCGATCAACCCGGTGGTGCTGACTGCCACCGCCGTCGCCTTCCCCGGGCACCCGGAGATGGTCCTGGCCCGGTTCGCGGCGAGCCTGCTGGTGGCCTGCGCGATGGGCTGGCTGTGGCAGCGGCTGGGCCGCACGGACTGGCTGCGCCCGCCGGCCCACGGCGCGCACGAGGGCGCGAGCAAGGGAGAGGCGTTCTGGGACGCGGTCCGGCACGACGTCCTGCACGCCGGCGGTTTCCTGGTGCTCGGTGCGACGGCCGCGGCCACGCTGAAGGCGGTGGTCCCGGCGGACTGGCTGCGCGCGGCCGCCGGGACGCCCCTGGTCTCGGTGCTCGCCCTCGCCGTCCTGGCCGTCCTGCTGTCCATCTGCTCGGAGGCGGACGCGTTCGTCGCGGCCTCCCTCACCCAGTTCTCCCCGACGGCCAAGCTGGTGTTCCTGGTGGTGGGCCCGATGATCGACCTCAAGCTGTTCGCGATGCAGGCCGGCACCTTCGGCCGTGCCTTCGCGCTCCGGTTCGCGCCCGCCACCTTCGCGCTGGCCGTCACGGGCGCCGTACTGACCGGGGCGGTGCTGCTGTGAACCGCCAGGCCCAGGCGGCCGTCCTGTTCCTGCTCGGCGCCGCCCTGCTGCACGCGGGCGCCACCGACCTGTACCTGCGCTACGTCAAGGCGGGCCTGCGTCCCCTCCTGCTGGCCTCCGGCGCCGTCCTGATCGCGGCGGCCGTGGCGACGGCCTGGTACGAGCGCCGCCGCGCCGGCCGGTCCGGGCCGGGGCACGCGCACCCCGAGCCGCGCGTGTCCTGGCTGCTCCTGCTGCCGCTGCTCGCCCTGATCCTGATCGCCCCGCCGGCCCTCGGCTCGTACAGCGCCCTGCGCTCGGGTACGGCGCTGCAGAAGCCGTACGCCTACGGCCCGTTGCCCGCCGGCGACCCGGTGCCGCTCTCGGTCGTGGAGTACGCCTCCCGCGCGGCCTACGGCCACGGCCGCTCCCTGCACGGCCGCCCGGTCCGGGTCACCGGCTTCCTCGCCCTGGACCGGACGGGCCGCCCCTACCTGGTCCGCATGGCCCTCAACTGCTGCGCGGCGGACGCCCAGCCGGTGAAGATCGCGCTGACCGGCGAGCTGCCGCCGGTCCTGCGCCCGGACGCCTGGCTGGAGGTCACGGGCACGTACACCCCCCGCCTGACCCGCGACCCGGTCAACGACGGCCCCATCCCCTACCTGGAGGTCACCGCGACCCGACCGGTCCAGGCCCCGCGCGACCCGTACGACGAGACCTGGAACACCTGAGCCGGTGGCCCCGGTTACCGCCCGGCGGCCGCGCTGCCGAAGTCGAAGCGGTCCAGGTCGCTCAGCCACGCCCTGGCGTTGCCGTCGGACGGGGCGCGCCAGTCGCCGCGCGGGGAGAGGGAGCCGCCGGCCGAGACCTTCGGGCCGTTCGGCATCGCCGAGCGCTTGAACTGGGAGAACGCGAAGAAGCGGCGGCAGAAGACCTCCAGCCAGTGCCGGATCTCGGCCAGGTCGTACGCGACCCGCTTGGCCTCCGGGAAGCCGGTCGGCCAGGCGCCGGCGTCCGGGTCGTGCCAGGCGTGCCAGGCCAGGAAGGCGATCTTCGAGGGCCGGAAGCCGTAGCGCAGCACCTGGAAGAGGGTGAAGTCGTGCAGCGCGTACGGGCCGATCTTCGACTCGGTGGACTGCATCTCCTCGCCGGGCACCAGCTCCGGGCTGATCTCGGTGTCCAGGATCGCGGCGAGGATCTTGCCGGTCTCGTCGTCGAACTGCCCGCTGCTGACGACCCAGCGGATCAGGTGCTGGATCAGGGTCTTCGGCACCCCGGAGTTGACGTTGTAGTGGCTCATCTGGTCGCCGACGCCGTACGTGGACCAGCCGAGCGCCAGCTCGGAGAGGTCGCCGGTGCCGAGGACGATGCCGCCGCGCTGGTTGGCCAGCCGGAACAGGTAGTCGGTGCGCAGGCCGGCCTGGACGTTCTCGAAGGTGACGTCGTACACCGGCTCGCCGGAGGCGAACGGGTGGCCGATCTCCTGCAGCATCAGCCGCGCGGTCGGCGTGATGTCCAGCTCGGCGGCGGTGACGCCGAGCGCGCGCATCAGCTTGTGGGCGTTGTCCTTGGTGTGGTCGCTGGTGGCGAAGCCGGGCAGGGTGAAGGCGAGGATGTCGCTGCGCGGCCGGCCGGCGCGGTCCATCGCCCGGGCGGCGACGATCAGCGCGTGCGTGGAGTCGAGCCCGCCGGACACGCCGATGACGACCTTGGGCCCGCCGATCGCCGCCAGCCGCTGCTGGAGCCCGGCGACCTGGATGTTGTAGGCCTCGTAGCAGTCCAGGGCGAGCCGCTCGGGGTCGGCGGGCACGAACGGGAACCGCTCGACGCGCCGGCGCAGTCCGAGGTCGGTGAGCGGCGGGTCCAGTTCGAAGGAGACGGTCCGGAAGCCCCCGGTGCGGGCGGCGTGGGCCCGGCGGTTGTCGTCGAAGGTGCCCATCCGCTGCCGCTCCTGCCGCAGCAGGTCGAGGTCGACGTCGGCGACCGCGTACTGGTCGCCGAGCGGGAAACGGTCGGACTCGGCGAGCAGCACCCCGTTCTCGTAGATCATGGTCTGCCCGTCCCAGGACAGGTCGGTGGTCGACTCGCCCAGGCCGGCCGCCGCGTAGACGTAGGCGGCGAGGCAGCGGGAGGACGCCGAGCGGCACAGCAGCTTGCGGTCCTCGGCCCGGCCGACGGTGATCGGGCTGCCGGAGAGGTTGACCAGCACGGTCGCCCCGGCGAGGGCGGCCTCGGCGCTCGGCGGCACCGGCACCCACATGTCCTCGCAGATCTCCGTGTGCAGCACCAGCCCGGGCACGTCCTCGGCGGCGAACAGCAGGTCCACCCCGAACGGCACCTCGGCGCCGGCGACCCGGATGGTGCCGCCCCGCTCGTCATGACCGTCGGCGATCTGCCGGCGCTCGTAGAACTCCCGGTAGTTCGGCGGGTACGACTTCGGTACGACGCCGAGGACCCGGCCCCGGTGCACCAGCACCGCGCAGTTGTAGATCCGGTTGCGGTGGCGCAGCGGAGCGCCGACGACCAGCACCGGCAGCAGCTCGGCCGACCCGGCGACGACGGTTTCGAGGGCCGCCTCGACCTGGTCGAGGAGGGCGTCCTGGAGCAGCAGGTCCTCGATCGAGTAGCCGGTGAGGCCCAGCTCGGGGAAGACGGCGACGGCGACGCCCTCGTCCGCGCAGCCGCGGGCCTGGCGCAGGACCGCCTCGGCGTTGGCGTGCGGGTCGGCGATGACGGTGTGGCCCGTGCACGCGGCGATGCGCGCGAAGCCGTGGCTGTAGAGCGACCAGAAGTTCAACGGGGCTTCCTTCATGTCTGGAAGCCTAGATCCCGCCCCCGCCGGGGTACTCGGGCGGACCTGAGTACATCCGCTCTGGCCGGTGCCGGTGCGGGTCGAGAGGCTGGGGGCATGAGCCGAAGATTCCCGACATCCGTCCTCCGGATCCTGCCGTTCCTCGTGCCGGCCCTGGTCGCCGTGGCGGCGTGGGCCCTCTGGCTGGGCTGGGACCAGCAGCGGGACGTGCACCCGGACGGTTCGACGAGCGGCCCGTACGAGGCCTGGCAGGTGGTCGGGCTGGTGCTGACGCTGCTGGTGCCGGTGTACTGGGCCGTGTCCCGGGGGCACACCGCGGGCGCGGTCCTCGGCACCACGGCAGGGCTGACGGCCGCGGCCTGGTACGACTGGTCGGACGATTCGACCGGCCTCTTCGCGATCGGCGTGGGCATGGTCATGATCGGCAGCCTCGCCGGGACCGCCGCCGTCTCCGGTGTGATCGCCCTGGCCGGGCAAGGCATGCGCCGCACCGCGTCCTGACCGGTGCGATCGTGGTACGAGCTGCTCCTCTCCGGTGCTGCACCAGGTCCAGGACGCCGTCCGGCCCCGAGGGGGCCGGGGGCGCCGTGCGGTGGGGTCAGCGGTGGGCGGTGACGTAGTAGAGCGCCATTTCCTCCCACATCAGCGGTACGGGCTCGCTGGTGACCGTGAAGCCCTTCTCCCGCAGCAGCGTCTCGACCCGGTCGAGCGCGCCGTCGGTGTTGTTCACCTCCAGCAGGACGTTCTGCACCTTCGCCCAGTCCGCGTCGTCGATCCCGCGCAGCACCTCCAGCTCCGCGCCCTCGACGTCGACCTTGAGCAGGTCGATGGTCGTGACGTCCGGGTGGTGCTCCGCCAGGAACCGGGACAGCCGGTCCACGGTGACCGTGATCGTCGAGGCCTGGAACAGGTCGGTGGCCGCCTGCTCGCCGAGGCGCTCGCCCATCAGGCGCTTCTGCAGGACCTTCTCCTCCGGGTGGAGGGTGGAGTTGCCGGGCATCGCCGGGTAGTACGTGAAGGTGGCCTCGCGGGCCTCGGAGCCTACGGCGTACGGGTAGACGGTGACATCGCCGGCCTGGTGCAGTTCCAGGTTCTGCCGCAGCGCCTGGTAGTTCTCCGGCGCGGGTTCGAAGGCGATGATCCGGGCCGCCGGGTACTTCTGCTTCATGTAGAGCGAGAACAGCCCGATGTTCGCGCCGACATCGATGGTGAACGGCGCATCCGGAAGTCCGGGCTGCTCGTAGTTGTTGTCCTTGAATATCTCCTGGTAGATGAATCGGGCTTCGAACTCCCCGCTGGCATAGCAGGAGAATCCCTCTTCCAATTCAATGAGGTTCAGGCCCATGACCAGTACATTCCTTCCGCCGGGTCCGGAGCGTCGGCCGGCACCGGCCCGCCCCCGCAGCGATATTTCCACGTGAATAGTCGAGCCCTGCTCGCGGACCGCTAGAATCCCGGCAGTGCGTATCTGAAACGCGCGAGTGCAGGTGAAAGTCGCCCCTCCCGGGGCGGCCTTTCTGTGGCAGCATCCCGGCCATGAGAATTCTTTTCCCTGCCGCCCCCGGATACGGGCTGCTGCTGCCCGTCGTCCCCTTGGCGTGGGCCGCCCGGGCGGCCGGCCACGAGGTACTGCTCGCGACCACCGCCTACGTGACCAAGGCCGCCGCGGAGTCGGGGCTGCCGACGGTGGACGTCTTCCCGACCCGTGACGTCGGGGCCGACCTGCTGCTCGGTTCGAAGGGGCAGGCACCGAAGAGCGAGGAAGCGGGAGACGGGCTGCCGCCCGGGTATTGGGAGCTGGCCGGCGCGATGCGTCCCTTCGACCTGTTCACGCTGGCCATGACCGAGGGCACCGTCGAGGCCGGCCGCCGGTTCGGCGCGGACCTCGTGGTCTACCCGTCCGACCACGCGGCGGGGATGCTGGCCGCCGCCGCCCTGGGGGTGCCGGCCCTGGAGGTCGGCAACCGCGTCTCCTGGTCGATGCGGGACGAGGGCGTCAAGGCGAGCGGTGCCCAGAACCACCGCACCGGGGTCATCCCCGACCACTCGCCGCTCATCGCCATGCTGCGCGACCGTTTGGGCATCGGTGACCGGGAGCCCGAGCTGGTCGCCAGGATCGACCCCCGTCCGCCGAGCCTCGGCGGCCTGACGGAGGACGCCGAGGACCGCGAGGGCGGCGCTCCGTGGTGGCCGATGCGCTACATCCCGTACAACGGCGGCGGCCTGCTGCCCGACTGGGCGCTGCACCGCCCCGAGCGGCCGAGGATCTGCCTGACCCTCGGCACCGTCATCCCGCTGATGAACGACGGCAGCAAACTCCGGCTGCTGATGCAGGCGCTCGGGGAACTGGACGCCGAGGTGATCCTCGCCGACCACTCGACGGACGTCTCGGCGCTGGGCGAGCTGCCCGACAACGTACGGCTGCCCGGCTACCTGCCGCTGTCGGCCTTCCTGGGCACCTGCTCGCTGATCGTGCACCACGGCGGCTCCGGTACGACGGCCGCCGCGCTGCACCACGGCGTGCCCCAGCTGATCCTGCCCGAGGGCGCCGACAACCCCCTGGTGGCGCAGCGCGTGGTCGACTGCAAGGCGGGTCTCGCGCTGCCCTTCGCCGACATCGAGCTGGCGTCGGTGCGGGAGCTGGTGCGCCGCCTGCTCGACGAGCCCGGATTCACGGAGGCGGCCCGGGCGGTCAGCGCGGAGATGGCGGACCAGCCCAGCCCGGCGTCGGTGATCGACCGGCTCGTACGGGGACTGGGCGCCCGCTAGGCACCGTCCGGCTCGGATCAGCACTTGGGAGCTCCACTTGTTTTCCACCACGGCAGACTTCAGCAACTGGTTCGCCGACCGCTGCCGGGCGCACGAGTACCTGGTGTCCCGGGTTCCCCTCGACCGGCTCGACGGCTGGCGGTTCGAGCGCTCGACCGGGAACCTGGTCCACCGCAGCGGCCGCTTCTTCTCCGTCGAGGGTCTGGACGTCCGGGGCGCGGGGCGGGAGGTGGACGCCTGGCAGCAGCCGATCATCGTCCAGCCCGAGTACGGGATCCTCGGGATCCTGGTCAAGAGGTTCCACGGGGTCCCGCACTTCCTGCTGCAGGCCAAGATGGAACCGGGCAACGTCAACCTGGTGCAGCTGTCGCCGACCGTGCAGGCGACGAAGAGCAACTACACCCGGGTGCACGGCGGGAAGCCGGTCCCCTACCTGGAGCACTTCATCGCCCCGCACCGCGGGCGCGTGCTGCACGACGCGCTCCAGTCCGAGCAGGCCTCCTGGTTCCTGGGCAAGCGCAACCGCAACATGGTCATCGAGACCGACGAGGACGTCGAACTGCTCGACGACTTCTGCTGGCTGAGCGCGGAGCAGATCGGCGAGCTGCTCGGGGTCGACAACCTCGTCAACATGGACACCCGGACCGTGCTCTCCGGCGCGACGCCGTTCCGGCGGACCGGCCCCGCCCACGGGGACGGCACCTTCCGCCAGGCGTTGGACCGGGCCTGGCGGCCGGACGCCGAGCCGTTCCACGACACGGCGCGGCTGCTGAGCTGGTTCACCGACGCCAAGTGCCGTTCCTCGCTGGTCCGGCAGCGCCTGCCGCTGGCGCAGGTGCGCGGCTGGTCGCGGACCGACGGGACCATCGCCCAGGACGAGGGCAAGCACTTCACCGTGATCGGGGTGGACGTCCGGGCCAGCAGCCGCGAGGTGGGCAGCTGGTCGCAGGTGATGCTGCAGCCCCGCAGCGAGGGGGTCATCGCCTTCCTGGCCAGGACCGTCAACGGCGTGATGCACCTTCTGGTGCAGGCCAGGACCGAGACGGGGGCCGGCGACCTGATCGAGCTGGCGCCGACGGTCCACTGCCAGCCGGCCAACTACCCGCTGGGCGGCGCCCGGCCGAGGTTCCTGGAGGAGGTGCTCACCGCGCCCCCGGAGCGGATCCGCTTCGAGTCGGTGCACTCCGAGGAGGGCGGCCGTTTCTACCACGCGCAGAACCGGTACATGCTCGTCGAGGCCGGTGACGACTTCCCGACCGACGTCCCGGAGAGCTACGCCTGGATGACGCTCCGTCAGCTGACCGAGTTCGTCCGCTACGGCAACTACCTCAACGTGGAGGCCAGGAGCCTGCTGACCTTCCTCACCTTCGCCGATCTGGACGCTTCCGTGCCGCAGGCCGCCTAGCGGCCCGCGGAGGCGCGGACGCGCGAGAACGCCCGGCCGGGATCTCCCGGCCGGGCGTTCTCGCTCCGGTCGCCGCCCCGGGCGGTCAGACCCGGGCCGTCAGGGGCTCCCACCAGGCGCGGTGCTCGCGGTACCAGCGGACCGTCGCGGCCAGGCCCTCCGCGAACCGTACGCGCGGGGTGTACCCCAGCTCGGTGCGGATCTTGGTCCAGTCGACCGAGTACCGGCGGTCGTGCCCCTTGCGGTCCTCGACGTATGCGACGCTGCTGTCCCAGTCGGCCCCGAGGGCGTCCAGGAGCATGCGGGTGATGTCGTTGTTGGAGAGTTCCTCCCCGCCGCCGATGTTGTACACCTCGCCCGCCCGCCCGCGGGTGCGCACCAGTTCGATGCCCTGGACGTGGTCGTCTATGTGCAGCCAGTCCCGCACGTTCCCGCCGTCGCCGTACAGCGGCACCTTCCTGCCCTGCATCAGGTGCGTGATGAACAGCGGGATGAGCTTCTCGGGGAACTGGTGGTGGCCGTAGTTGTTGGAGCAGCGGGTCACCCGGACGTCCAGGCCGTGCGTGCGGTGGTAGGCGAGCGCGACCAGGTCGCTGGAGGCCTTCGACGCGGAGTACGGCGAGTTCGGCCGCAGCGGATCGGTCTCGGGCCAGGAACCGGTGTCGATCGAGCCGTAGACCTCGTCGGTGGAGATGTGCACGAACCGCTCGACGCCCGCCCGGTGCGCGGCGTCGACCAGCGTGTGCGTGCCCAGCACATTGGTGCGCACGAACTGCGCGCCGCCGTCGATCGAGCGGTCCACGTGGGACTCGGCCGCGAAGTGGACGACCTGGTCGTGCGCGCCCATCAGCCGCTCCACCGTGCCGGCGTCGCAGATGTCGCCCTGGACGAAGGAGAAGCGGGGATGGGAGCTCACCTCCTCCAGATTGGCGAGGTTGCCCGCGTAGGTGAGCTGGTCCAGCACCGTCACCCGGACGTCGCCGGGCCCCTCGGGGCCCAGCAGCGTCCGGACGTAGTGGGAGCCGATGAAACCGGCGCCGCCGGTCACCAGGAGTCGGGTCGTCATGACGAGATCTGCACCTTGCTGTGGTCACCGAGAACGAGCCGGTGGGCGGACGGGGTACGCGGGGCCGGCGTCACCTCGACGTCGCGGCCGATGAGCGAGGCCTCGACCCGGCGGACACCGGTGAGCGTCGAGTCCCGCAGCAGGATGGAGTACTCCACCTCGCTGTCCTCGATGCGGCAGCCCTCGGAGATCGAGGTGAAGGGTCCGACGTAGGAGCCGCTGATCACGGCACCGGCGCCGATGACCGCGGGGCCGACGACGCGGCTGCCGCTGACCCGGGCGCCCTCCTCGATCCGGACCCGGCCGATGATCTCGCTGCTGGCGTCGACCGTCCCGGCCGTGCGGGGCTCGATCCTCTCCAGGACCGACCGGTTGACCTCCAGCATGTCGGCGACGTTGCCGGTGTCCTTCCAGTAGCCGGAGATCGTGGTCGACCGTACGTCCCGGCCCTGGTCGATGAGCCACTGGAGGGCGTGGGTGATCTCCAGCTCACCGCGCGCGGAGGGCCGTACGGCGCGCACGGCCTCGTGCACGGCGGGGGTGAACAGGTAGACCCCCACCAGGGCGAGGTCGCTCTTGGGGAACTCCGGCTTCTCCACCAGCGAGACCACCCGGCCCGAGGCGTCCAGCTCCGCCACGCCGAAGGCCCGGGGGTCGAGCACCCGGGTCAGCAGGATGCCCGCGTCCGGCCGCTCCGCGCGGAAGTCGTCCACCAGGCCGGTGATGCCGCCGACGATGAAGTTGTCGCCGAGGTACATCACGAAGTCGTCGTCGCCGAGGAAGTCCCGCGCCACGAGGACCGCGTGCGCGAGGCCCAGCGGCGCGTCCTGGCGTATGTAGGTCACCTCCAGGCCGAAGCGGGAGCCGTCGCCGACCGCCTCGCGGATCTCGTCGGCGGTGTCTCCCACCACCAGGCCGACCTCGGTGATGCCGGCGTCGGCGATCGCCTCCAGGCCGTAGAAGAGAACGGGTTTGTTGGCCACCGGCACCAGCTGTTTGGCCGATGTGTGGGTGATGGGGCGCAGGCGGGTCCCCGACCCGCCGGACAGTACGAGCGCCTTCATGTACGAGCCTCCAGAGCAGATGACACCGGTCTTCCCTCCGGCCGCAGCGTGGCGGCCGGCGCTTCAGCAGGGGTCGAGCCGTGCCGGAGGTACGCCGGAACGCGCGGGGCCGGGCGGCTCACGAAGCGCCGGTTCAAGCCGCGTTCAAGGCGCTGGGCGCACACTCGCTGACCTGGGACCGGGCGCCCCTGGCCGGTCCATCCCACAGATCAGCGGAGGCCTCACCCGCATGCCCATCACGGCGAGCTTCACGGACGTCTACACGGCCGTTTCCCAGTTCTACGGCAGGCAGGTCCAGCTCCTGGACAGCAACCGGTTCGAGGAGTACGCGCAGACCTTCACCCCCGACGGGGAGTTCCAGCACACGCCCGGCGTCCCGCCGGCCCGCGGCCGTGCCGGGATCGTCGAGGAACTGCGCCGGTTCAACACCCGCTTCGCCGACGACCCGGTGCAGCGACGGCACATGTTCAGCATGCTCAACCTGACCGAGCGCGAGGACGGCGCCTTCGACGCGACGTTCTACGCGCTGGTCCTCACCACGCGTCCCGGCGTCAAGCAGCCGGTGGTCGGCCCGAGCTGCCTGGTGCACGACGTCCTCGTGATCGAGGACGGCGACGTGCGCAACCGCTCCCGCCGGGTGGCGCACGACCACCTGTTCGACGCCGCCTGATCCCCGCTGTCCTCGTCTTCCCGGAAAGGAATCGCATGACTGGCAAGCCGGTCGCCCTCGTCACCGGATCGTCGTCCGGAATCGGCGCCGCCGTAGCCCGCCGCATGGCCGCCGAAGGCATGGCGGTCGTCGTGAACGCGGTACGCAGTGCCGAGGCGGGCCAGGAGCTGGCCGCGTCGCTGCCCGACGCCAGGTTCGTCCGCGCCGACGTGTCCGACGAGACCGAGGCCCGGCAGCTCGTGGAGCAGGTCGTCGCGGAGTACGGCCGGCTCGACCTGCTGGTCAACAACGCCGGTGTCACGCAGCCGATCCCGCACGCCGACCTCGACGCCGTGACCGGCGACGTCTGGCGCAGGATCCTCGGGCTGAACGTCGTCGGCACCTGGCAGACGACGGTCGCGGCCGTGCCGTGGCTGCGCAGGTCGCCCGGCGGCGGCCACGTCGTCAACATCTCCTCGGTCGCCGGCACCCGTCCGGCCGGCAGCTCGATCCCCTACGCGGTGAGCAAGGCCGCGGTGGACCACATGACCCGGCTGCTCGCCGGGGCGCTCGGCCCCGACATCCGCGTCAACGCGGTCGCGCCGGGCCTGATCGACACCCCGTGGACCCAGGGCTTCACCGAGATCCGGGCCCGGGTCGAGGCCACCACACCGCTGCGCCGGGTCGGCACGCCCGAGGACGTGGCCGAGGCCGTGGCCGGTCTGCAGCGCGCCGCCTACACCACCGGCGAGGTCGTCCTCGTCGACGGCGGCGCCCACCTGCTGATCTGAACCGGAAGGAGCCGGCGCTGTGAAGCTCGGCGTGAACCTGACCTACCAGGGCGTGTCGGAACTGGCCGTCACCGCCGAACGCCTCGGCTACGACGTCGCCTTCGCCCCCGAGGGCTACCGGTCGGACGCGGCCAGCGTGCTCGGCCTGGTCGCCGGCCGGACCGAACGGATCGGGCTGGCCTCGGGCGTGATGCAGATCCCCGCCCGCACACCGGGGCTGGCCGCGCTCACCGCGGCGACCCTCAACTCGCTCTCGGGCGGCCGGTTCCGGCTCGGCCTCGGGGTGTCCAACCCCGATGTCTCCGACGGCTGGTACGGGGTGCCCTTCGACCGTCCGCTGGAACGCACCCGCGAGTACGTGGAGATCGTCCGCAGGGCGCTCTCCGGCGAGCCGGTGGTCTACGCGGGAGAGCACTACCGGCTGCCGTACTCCGGCGCCACCGGAGCTCCGCTGCACGTCATCACCGAACCGGCGGGCACCTCGGTCCCCGTCTATCTCGGTGCGGTGGGGCCGCGCAATCTCCGGCTGGCCGGAGAGCTGGCCGACGGCTGGATCGGCGTCTTCGCCGCACCCGAGCACGTCGCCGAGTCGGTCGAGCGGATCGCCGCCGGGCGGGCGCTGCGCGGCTCCACCATGGCCGGCTTCGAGGTGATCCCGTGCCTGGCCACCTCGGTGGGCGACGACATCGCGGCCTGTATCGACCTGCTGCGCGCGCACTACGCCCATCTGATGGGGATCGGCGACCCGGAGCGGAACTTCTACTGCAAGCTGGCCGCCCGGCTCGGCTGGGAGCAGGAGGCACGCGAGGTGAGCCTGCGGGTGCGGCGGGGCGACCGGGCGGGCGCGGCGGCGGCGGTGCCCGCCGGCTTCATCGACCGGACGTCGCTGGCCGGCCCGGTCGACCGGATCGCCGAACGCATGGCGGCCTACGCCGGGGCCGGTGTGACCACGCTCAGCATCATGATCTCGGCCGTGGACACCGACCTGGCCGGCCGGCTGGCCGTGCTGGAGCAGGCCAGGGCGGCGCTGGAGAAGTCCGGCGTGGCGGGCTGACCGCGCGCCGTACGCTCGCGGATTGCCCGCGCAAAGGTCCACGGCGGAGGGCGACTTGAGGACCGGCCGACCGTGCCCGGTGCCCGGCGGCCGGCCTTGCGACCCGCTGATGATCAGCGTTACAGTCTTGGTGAGCCCCGTATGGGCCTACGTATGGAGGTAGCGGCTACTCAGCCAACACAGGGACCGGCACGTCCGTCTCTCGCAGTTTCGTCAACCCCTGAAGCGGGGGTTCACTGCGCCCACTCCACTGCGTAGGCATGCGGGTTTTTTTGTGTTGTCCTCCTGTGCAGCCGCCCTCCTTTCCGGATGGAATCCGAAAGGAAGTGCATGAGCAAGGAACAGGCCGAGAACAACTGGTCCGGCTTCGACGTCAACGATTTCCAGCGGCGGATCATCGCCGAGTTCCGCGCGAACAACGGCAAGATGACCGGAATGTTCGAGGGCTGGTCGCTGACCGTGCTGACCACGACCGGGGCCAGGACCGGACTGCCCCGGGAGACCCCGCTCGGCTACCTCGTCATCGACGGCAAGGGCGTCGTCGTCGCATCAGCGAACGGATCGGACCGGCATCCCGCCTGGTACCACAACATCCGCAAGAACCCCATCGTGACGGTCGAGACCGGCGAGGAGACCTACCGGGCCATCGCCGCCGTCCCGCAGGGAGCCGAACGCGACCGGCTCTTCGAGCGGGTGGTGGCCGAGGCCCCCGGGTACGGCGACTACCAGGCCAAGACCACCCGTGAGATCCCCGTCGTCGTCCTGCACCGCATCGAGCCCCGGCCCGGTGAGGAGCGGGTGAAGGGCATGGGGGACTGGATCGTCGAGGTGCACGAATGGCTGCGCGGCGAGCTGAGGACGCTGCGCGAGCAGGCGGACCGGGTGATCGACGGCACCGCGGAGACCATCGAGACCACTCCGCCGGACCTCGCCCAGCAGATGCGCACCCACTGCCTCAGCTTCTGCGGCGCGCTGCGCCGGCACCACACCGGCGAGGACATGGCCGTCTTCCCCTCGCTGGCCGCGCAGTTCCCCGCGCTCGCCCCGGCACTCGCCCAGCTGAGCGAGCAGCACAAGGTGGTGGCCCAGCTCCAGGACTCCATCCAGGCGCTCGTCGAGGGCTTCGTGCCCGGCGAGTCCGACCCGGTACGCCTGCGCGCCGAGCTGGAAGAACTGGCCGGCCGCCTGGAGTCCCACTTCGACTTCGAGGAGCAGACCGTGGTGACGGCGCTCAACGCCACGGCCGAGGCACCGCCGTTCGCCTGATCCGGCACGGGCTCTTGAGCTGTCCTCTAGCGCCCGCTGCGAGCCTCGCCACCGGGTAGCGGCAGCAGACCGGCGCGGCCACCGACCGTGGCCGCACGTGCCGGTCGTCGCGCACCAGGAGGAGAGGAACCACCATGAGCAGTATCCCCGTCGGCGGCCGGCACGGCAGGCCGGCCACGAGGGACGGGCAGCCCGAGCTGCGGCGCACCGAGCACGTCAGGTACTCGATGGCGCCGGCCCGTACCCTCTACGAGCTGGCCGCCGACGTCACCCGCTGGCCCGCCATCTTCGGGCCCAGCATCTACGCCCAGCACCTGAGCCGCGGCCCGCGCACCGAGCGGTTCCGGCTGTGGGCCCAGGTGAACGGCGAGGTCAAGTCCTGGGTGTCCCGGCGCGAACTCGACCCCGACGCGCTGTGGATCCGCTTCGACCAGGAGGAGAGCGCCGCCCCCATCGGCAGCATGGGCGGCGAGTGGCACTTCCGGCCGCTGCCGGACGGCGGCACCGAGATCGTGCTGCTCCACGAGTTCACAGCCGCCGACGACAGCCAGGAGACGGTCAGCTGGATCGCCTCCGCGCTCGACCGCAACAGCGCGGTGGAGCTGGAGGCGCTGACCCGGATCGCCGAACTGGGCCACGCGATCGACGACGTGGTGTTCTCGTTCACCGACACCGTCGCGCTCAAGCGGCCGGCCGCCGAGGTCTACGACTTCCTGCACCGCTCGGACCTGTGGCCGCAGCGCCTCCCGCACGTGCGGCGGATGACGCTGAAGGAGGACGTGCCCGGTGTCCAGGACATGGTGATGGAGACGGTCACCGCGGACGGCTCCACGCACAGCACGCACTCGATCCGGGTGTGCGTGCCCGGCCAGCTCATCGTCTACAAGCAGTTGGTGCCGCCGCGGCTGCTCTTCGGCCACAGCGGACGCTGGGAGCTGGCCGGCGAGGGCGACGAGGTGCTGGTGACGGCCGAACACACCGTCGCGATCAACCCGGCCGCCATCGCGGAGGTGCTGGGCGCCGGCAAGACACTGGCCGACGCGCGCGAGTACGTCCGCAGCGCGCTGGGACGCAACAGCCGCAGCACGCTCGACCACGCCGGGTCGTGGCGTCATGAGTGAGACCGGCGGCATCCCCCACGACGGCTCCTGCGACGGCGCCTTCGCCGAGGTGGGCCGGGTCTTCCGGCGGCACTTCGCCGACGGCGAGGAGATCGGCGCCGCGGTGTGCGTCTACCACCGCGGCCGGCCGGTGGTGGACCTGTGGGGCGGCTTCGCCGACCCCGGCCGGACCGACCCGTGGCGGCCCTCGACCCTGGGAGTCCTCGCCTCACCCACCAAGGCACTCGTGTCCAGCGCCGCGCTGCTCCTGGTGGACCGCGGGGTGCTGGAGCTGGACCGGCCGATCGCCGACCACTGGCCGGAGTTCGCCGCGCACGGCAAGGAGAGGATCACGCTGCGGATGGTGCTGAGCCACCGCTCCGGCGTGGTCTGCCTGGACCACGCCCCGATCACCGCCGAGCACATGCGCCGGCACACCCCGATCGCCGAGGCGCTCGCCGAGGCCCGCCCGGAGTGGGAGCCGGACACCGCGCACGGGTACCACGCCGTGACCTTCGGCTACCTGGTCAGCGAACTGGTCCGCAGGCGCACCGGCCGCACGGTCGGCGCGTTCTTCGCCGAGGAGATCGCCGCGCCGCTGGGCCTCGACTGCCACATCGGCCTGCCCGACCCGGACTCGGTCCACCTGGCCACCATGCTCCAGTCCAAGGCCGAGGACGTGATGTCGGGCGGTGATCCCGGCGACGCCATCGCCATGCTGACCGAACTGGGCAAGCCCGACTCGCTCACCCACCGGTCGACGGTCGCCAGCATGGCCCTGGAACCGGAACCGGACCTGACGGCCGAGGACCCGTCCTACGGCGGCTGGGCGAGCGCCCAGTCCCTGGCCCGGCTGTATGCCGCGCTCCTCGGCGAGGTCGACGGGTTCCGGCTGCTCAGTCCCCGGATGTCGGCCGAGATCGGCCGGGTGCACGCGCAGGGCGCCTGCCGCATCACCATGATGTCCACCGCCTGGGGACTGGGGTTCATGCTGCCCGACAGCCCCACCTTCCCGGCCTCGGCCGGCCTGACCACCGCGTTCGGCTTCGACGGCGCGAACGGCACGTTCACCTTCGCCGATCCGCGCCACGACCTCGCCTTCGCCTACGTGCAGAACTCCGGCTCCCGCGAGCTGGGCAGCATCGACGACCGCGCCCACCGGCTCGTCCGAGCCGTCTATTCGAGCGTCGGACAGCGCTCGACCAAGGAGGAATCATGACCCGCACCCCTCTGGTCGCCCTGGTGACCGGCGCCACCAGCGGCATCGGCCTGGAGATCACCCGCCGGCTGGCCCGTGACGGCGCCCGGGTGTACCTGTGCGCGCGGCGCGAGGACGTCGTGGCCGAGACCGTGAAGTCGCTCCAGGACGAGGGGCTCGACGTCGACGGCCGGGCCTGCGACGTCACCTCCCGCGAGGACGTCCGCGCCTACGTCCGGGCCGCCACCGAACGGTTCGGCCCGGTGGACATCCTGGTGAACAACGCCGGCCGGTCCGGCGGCGGCGTCACCAAGGACGTCCCCGACGAGCTCTGGCTCGACGTGATCAACACCAACCTCAACAGCGTCTTCATGATGACCAAGGAGGTCCTCAACCACGGCGGCATCCTGGACCGGGGCTGGGGACGCATCGTCAACATCGCCTCCACCGGCGGCAAGCAGGGCGTCGTCAACGGCGCCCCGTACTCGGCCGCCAAGCACGGCGTCGTCGGGTTCAGCAAGGCGCTCGGCCTGGAGCTGGCCAAGACCGGTGTGACCGTGAACGCGGTCTGCCCCGGGTTCGTCGAGACGCCGATGGCCGAGCGCGTGCGCGAGGTCTACTCCGGGCTGTGGAACGTCCCGGCCGAGGAGGTCCACGAGCGGGTGAGCGCCCGGGTGCCGATCGGCCGGTACGTCGTACCGGAGGAGGTGGCCGCGATGGTGGCCTACCTGGTCGGCCCGGGCAGCGACGCGGTGACCGCGCAGGCCCTGAACGTGTGCGGCGGCCTCGGCAACTACTGATCCGCCACCGCGGGACGTGCCGAGCGCACAAGGGGCGTTTCCCGGCCGTCGGCCGGGAAACGCCCCTTCGGCAGATACGGGGTGGCGGCTTCAGCGGGCCCGGTCCGCGAGGGCGGCCAGGGTCCGGGTGAGCTGGTGCTCGTCGTCGGTCCGGTGGGTGACCACACCCGGTGTGATGCGCCGGCACAGGCCGCCCAGGACCTTGCCGGGGCCCACCTCGACCAGGTTCCCCGCACCCTCGGCCGCCAGCCGCTGCGCCGTACCGGTCCAGTCGACCCGGCCGGTGAACTGGCGGAGCAGGCAGGTGCGCGCCTCGGCGCCGTCCCTGACCGGTGCCGCGGTGAAGCTGGAGACGACCGGGATCACCGGATCACGGAACTCCACGTCCGCCAGGGCAGCGGCGAACTCGTCCTCGACGCCGCCGAGGAGCGTGCAGTGCGCGGCGCCACCGATCTGCAGCACCACGACGCGGTCGGCGCCGGCCTGCCCGACCAGTTCGGTGAGCGCGTCGACCGCGGCCGTCTGCCCGGAGACGACCACCTGGGTGAAGTCGTTGTGGTTGGCGACCTCCACGATCTCGCCGGAGACGGCGGCGGCCTTGAGGCACAGCTCCTCCACCGTCGCCAGGTCCAGGCCGACGACCGCCGCCATCTTGCCCGGCACCCGGGCGTTCGCCGCCATCATCAGCTCGCCGCGCAGCCGGACCAGCCGCAGCGCGTCGGTCCAGTCGAGGACGCCGGCGCAGACCAGCGCGCTGAACTCGCCCAGGCTGTGCCCGGCCGCGAGGTCCGGTACGACACCGTGCGCGCGCAGCACTTCGAGCGCCACCACACTGGTCAGCACCACGGCCGGCTGGGTGACGGGCATCTGCCGCAGCTGTGCGGCCGGACCCTCCCAGCACAACCGGGACAGTTCGAATCCGAGCAGTTCGTCGGCGCGGCGGTAGTAGCTCTCGGTCAGCCCGGGCCAACGCCGCAGCAGGTCGAGCCCCATGCCCACGCGCTGTGCGCCCTGGCCGGGGAAGAGGAAGGCGGTCCTGTCCAATGCAGACACTCACTCTCGGCTGGTGGCAGGAACCCGCAGTCTCCAGATCCGGCCTACACCACCGCTTGAGCACCGCTTCAGCTCGCGAAAGGGCCGCTCAAGCGGTTCTCCGGCCCGGCCTGCGATCGTGCGGCCACCGCCCTGCGGCGGTCCATTCTGAGGAGGAGAAGCGGCATGCGGAACAAGGTGCTGACCCGTCGGGGATTCCTCGGCCTGGGGGCGGCGGTGGGCGGCGCGGCGGTGGTCGGCGCCGCGGCGACCCCGACCTGGGCAGGCGAACCATCGGGCCGGAAGCCCTGGCCGACCACCCTGCGGCTGCCCGACGGGCTCCATCCGGACGGCCTGGCGATCGGCAGGCTGCCCTTCGCCTACTTCGGTTCGCTGCTCACCGCCGCGATCTACCGGGTCGACCTGTCCACCGGTGAGGGCGAGTTCATCAACGAGGGGCTCGGTTCGGGGCACAACGCCATCGGTCTCGCCCTGGACCACTGCGGACGGCTGTTCATCGGGGGCGGCTGGGGCCGGACCATCACCGTCATGGACGGCCGGACCGGCGAGGTGCTCACGACGTACGAGGGGCTGGGGGCCGCGAACGCCTGCGTGAACCTAGCGACGGTCACGCGGGAAGCCGCCTGGTTCACCGACGGACTCAACGGCGCCCTGTTCGGGGTGCCCTTCGGGCCGGGCGGCACGCTGCCCGGACGGGACGGGATCGTCACCCTGCCGCTGACGGGGGAGTGGCGGCAGAGCGACGCCCAGTGGCAGATCACCGGGGCGGGCATCGCCGGCTCCCCGGACGGGCGGGCTTTGCTGGTCGTCAACCAGTACGTCGACGGCGGCACCCTGTTCCGGGTCGACCCGCGGACCGGCGACGCCCGCCGGGTCGCCGTGGACGGCACGAAGTTCCCGACCACCAACGGCATCTGCGTCGACGGCCGCACGCTGTACGCGCCGTCGCAGACCGACCTCGCGGTGATCCGGCTGACTCCGGACGGCACCAGGGGCTCCCTGGTCCGCCGGATCACCGACCCGCGCTTCGACTCGCCGAGCGCCGTCGCGCCCTACGGCGACCGGCTGTATCTGACGAACTCGCGCTTCCCGCTGCCGCCGACGCCGACCACGGCGTACACCGCGGTGGCCCTGCCACGGCACACGTAGTCCAGGACGGAGCCCGGCCTCGGCCGGGCTCCTCCTCTTGGCCGCACCGCAACTCTCTCTCCCGGGAAAGGGGACCGCATGCCCGACGACGGCACCCGACTGATCGAGCTGGCCGAGGGGTTCTCCTGCCACGCCGAGGACGAGGCCACCGCCCGCTTCGGCTACCAGGAGCTCTTCGAGGACGACACGTACCGCCTCGATCACCTGCCGCGGACGCCCGTCGTCGTCGACGTCGGCGCGGGCATCGGGCTGTTCACCCTGCTGGTCAAGCGCAGCCGTCCGCGGGCCCGGGTGATCGCCTTCGAGCCGGTGCCCGGCAACGTCCGGCTGCTGCGGCGCAACCTGGCGCTGCACGGTGTCACGGAGGACGTCGTGGTACGGCAGTCCTGCCTGGGCGCGCGGCCGGCCGCCGCCGCGGAATTCACCCACCTCCCGCGGCTCGCGGGGAACTCCACCCTCCGTCCGGAGCAGCTCGGCCCCCAGCGCGAGTTGATGGCGCGACATGTGGGACCGGACAAGGCGGCGGAGCTCTTCGCGACCGCGCGCCTCGCCGTCGAGGTGGAGACCCTGTCCGGGGTCCTCCGCCGGACCGTCCCGGCCGGCCCGGTCGACCTGGTCAAGATCGACGTCGAGGGAGCGGAGCCGGACGTCCTCCACGGCATCGCCGAGGAGGACTGGCCCAGGATCGGCGCCCTGGTGGTCGAGGTGGGCGACGAGCGGGAGGCCGTGGAACGGATCCTGCGGGAGCGCGGGCTGGACGTGCGCAGCACACCCGCGCCCTACATGTGGCCCGAACTCGGCATCTACAACGTCACCGCACGACGCTGAGGGCGGTGCTGGGCCGTCAGCGCCTCCAGCCTGCGCACCACCTCGTCCGGGCCGGGCATGGACCGGATCAGCGAGTGCAGCTGCTCGGCACCGGCACGGAACGACGGCTCCGAGACGAGCCGCTGCACCTGCGCGCACAGCGACTCGGCGGTCAGCTCGCCCGGCTCCAGCATGAGCCCGGCGCCGCTGTCGGCGACGTACCGCGCGGTGCGGGCCTCGCCCCACATCGACAACGGGGTGACCAGCTGCGGCACCCGGTGCGCCCCGGCCGCCGCGAAGGTTCCGCCGCCGCCGTGGTGGATCAGCACCGAGCAGCTGGGCAGCAGGTAGTTCAGCGGCACGTACTCCACCAGCCGGACGTTCTCCGGCACCTCCTGCACGGTCGCCAATTGCTCGGCGTGCAGCGTGGCGACCAGCTCGATGTCCAGCTCGGACAGGGCGGCGACCATGTCGGCGAAGGAGAGCCCGGACTCCCGGAACAGCTGCCGGCCACGGCCTCCCATGCCGAGCGACAGGCACACCCGGGGCCGCTCGGGCCGCTCGTGCACCCAGGCGGGAGGGGTCCGGTTGCCGTTGTAGGGGACCCGCCGGACCGGCTCGTACGAGAGATCGACCGGCAGCCGGAGCGGCGCGGGCACCGGGTCGACGGACCACTGGCCGAGCAGCAGTTCCTCGCGGTAGGCGAGGCCGTACCGCTCCAGCATGGGGCGCATCAGCGCGGTGACAGGGTCCTCCTCCGGGCCGGCGTTGCGCTGGGCCAGCCGCTCGCGCGACCGGGCGTTCAGCCAGCCGATGTTGTCCTGGCCCCACAGGAACCGCGCCTGCGCGGCGCCGGTCAGCGTGGCGGCGACGGCGGCCGGCACGCAGAACGGGTCCCAGAGCACCAGGTCGGGCTGCCAGTTCCGGCAGAAGTCCACGAGGTCGTCGAGCATCGGCGTGAACCCGGCCAGCATCCTGGTCATGCCGGCCCACTTGCGCTCCCAGCCGTCGTCGTGGGCGGCGTCCACCGACAGGAAGTCGGTGAGCGAGTCGAGCTTCTCGAAGTTGTCGTTCCACTCCATGACCTCGGTCAGCGCCGCCCCGACCGGTACCGGGGCGAGACCGGCCTCGGTCACCAGATGGGCCGCACCGGGATGGATCGCGACGCGCACCTCGTGCCCGGCGTTCTGCAACGCCCAGGCCAACGGGACTAGGGGGTGCACATGCGCCGTCGCAGGGAAAGCGCAGAACAGAACACGCATGGAATCAATTTCCTCTCGCCCGACACAGTTCGGGAGAATTAACCTGCCCATCCCTTCTGGAATTGGAGTGGAACACCGGAGAGGTGCCACTCGAAAACCAATTGCGGATGACTTGAGCCCCGTCACCGGCCCGTCTTTCCGGCTACCGCGCGCCGACGATTCTCTGGCAGCATCGTCACGCAGTCTCCCACCATCATTCGGCCAACAGCCAAGGATTGCGTCATGCATGTGCGCGAACTCGCCGTTCCGGGAAGTTACGAATTCACGCCGAAGCTCTTTCCCGACCGGCGTGGGGTGTTCGTATCGCCGATGCAGGGGCCCCTCTTCCAGTCCCACGTCGGTCATGAATTCCAGGTGGCCCAGAGCAACATCAGCCGCTCGTCCCGCGGCGTGCTGCGCGGCATCCACTTCACCACGGCCCCGCCCGGGCAGGCGAAATACGTCCACTGCGCCCACGGACGGGCCCTCGACTTCGTCGTGGACATCCGCGTCGGCTCGCCCACGTTCGGCGCGTGGGACTGCGTCGAGCTGGACGCCGAGTCCTTCCGCGCGGTGTACCTGCCCGTCGGGGTCGGCCACACCTTCCTGGCGCTGGAGGACGACACGATGATGTCGTACCTGATGTCGACCAGCTACGTGCCGGAGCTGGAGCAGGCGATAGACCCGTTCGACCCCACGCTCGCGCTTCCCTGGCCCGAGGACGTCGAGTTCGTCGTCTCCGACCGGGACCGCGCCGCGATGAGCCTGCAGGAGGCGCTGGAGCGGGGGCTGCTGCCCAAGTACGAGGACTGCGTCGAGGGGCAGGTGCGGGCGTGACCGGCACGCCCGTGCGCGGGCGGGTCGCGGTGCTCGGCGGCACCGGTTCGGTGGGCCGGCAGGTCTGCGCCGCCTTCGCGGAGCAGGGCCACGAGGTGGTCGCGGTCGCCCGCAGGCCGGCGCCGCACGTGGCGCCGTACCGGTTCGTGCCGCTCGACCTGGCGGCCGCCGACGGTGCCGCGCTGGCCGCGGTCCTCGCCCGCGAGGGCGTCGGTACCGTGGTCAACGCGGTCACCGGGTGGGGTGCCACGGACGAGGAGATGCACCTGCTCAACGTCCGGCCCGTCGAGCACGTCGTCGGCGCGCTGCGCCGGCTGCCCGGCCGTCCGCGCCTGGTCCACATCGGCACGCTGCACGAGTACGGTCCGGTGCCCGAGGGCAGCCCGATCCACGAGAAGCTGCCCCCGGCGCCGGAGAGCCGCTACGCGCGCGTGAAGCTCGCCGCCTCCCGCACGGTGCTCGACGCGACGGGGCCCGACGGCATCGACGGTGTGGTCGTCCGGCTGGCCAACACCCTCGGACCGCATCCCGCGGCCGAGACCTTCCTGGGGTCGCTCGCCCGCCGGCTGCGCGGGACCGACCCGTCCGACGGGATCGAGCTGACGATCTCCGACGCACGCCGGGACTACGTCGACGTACGGGACGCGGCGGAGGCGATCGTGCGCGCCGCGGTCCTGCCCGAGGTGCCGCCCCTGCTGAACATCGGCAGCGGAACCGCCGTCTCGGTCCGCTCCCTGGTGCGGGAGCTGCTGCGGGCCGCCGGCCTGCCCGCCGACACCGTCCGGGAGACCGGTGGCGCGGTGCACAGCCACGGCGGCGACTGGACCCGGGCCGACATCGCCCTGGCCGGCTCCGCGCTGGACTGGCGGCCCCGGTTCACCGTGGGCGAGTCCATGGCGGCGCTGTGGGACAGCCTCGGCACCTGACGGCCGGGCCGGCAGGGGGCAGGCCCTCGCCGGGTGGGCGAGGGCCTGCCCCCTGGGGCGTACGGCTCAGGCGCAGCAGGTCAGCGGCCCGCCGTGGTAGTCCACCATCTCGCCGAAGATCACGCCCATCTCCTTGAGCAGGACGTCGAAGTCGAGATCCGCCTCCGGGGTGAGCTGCTCGGCGTAGGCGCGGTGCAGGTTGGCCACCAGCCGCTCCGGCTCACCGAGGGCGGCGAACCGGCCGAGGTCGGCCTCGCGCGCCACGGTGAGCGGTGCCCGGCCCGCGGCGATGCCGTCCACGGCCAGCTGCCGCACCCAGCGCAGGTAGTCCTCGGTGACGTCGAGGAGTTCGGGCCCGCCCACCGGGCCGTGCCCCGTCACCACGGTCGTGGCGCCCAGACCGCGCAGCTGCTCGATCACCTTCAGCGAGCCGGAGACCGAGCCGAGCGGCACGAACGGAGTGAAGCCGGACATGACGATGTCGCCCGTGAAGAGCACCTTGCGCTCGGGTATCCAGACAACGGTGTCGTTGGCGGTGTGCGCGAGCCCGAAGTGCATCAGTTCCGCGGTCAGTCCGCCGACGTGCAGGGTCAGCCGGTCCCGGTAGGTGACCGAGGGCAGCCGCACCTCGACCCCGCCCCAGGCCACGTCCGGCCACAGCTCGGTCAGGTGCAGACCGGCCCGGTCCATCTCGTCGCGGGCGTTGACGTGGGCGATGACGGTGGCCTCCGGGAAAAGGGAGTTCCCGAAGGTGTGGTCACCGTGTGAGTGCGTGTTCACCAGGGCGAACGGTGCCGGGCGGCCGTCCGAGAGCACCGCCCGGCGCAGGCGCTCGGCACGCGCCCGGGTCGCGGCGGTGTCGATCAGCGCGACGGAACCGCCGGACGCGATGACACCCGCGTTGTTGACACACCAGCCGCCCTCCGGCTGGACGTAGGCGAAGACACCGTCGGCCACTTCCTGCAGGACGGGCTCATTGGCTGCTGGGGACACGAAAGCCTCCTAGACGTAACAGGGTTCCCGGCCGTGGCGACCGGACGGTCAGACCAGGTCGTATGCGGCGAGCGGCAGTTCCGGGACGTTCGACAGCACCGCCTGGTGCAGTCGTTGCAGCCGGTTGGAGGGTTCGACGCCCAGCTCGCCGATCAGGGTCTGCCGGAGGGTGCGGAAGACCTGCAGGGCCCGCCACGGCGCGCCCGAGCGCTGCAGCGCGATCATCAGCATGGCGCAGAAGTTCTCGTGCATCGGCGACTGGGCGACGAGCATCCGCAGCTCGGGAATGAGCATGGCGTGCCTGCCCAGGTGCAGGTCGGCGAGGATGCGCAGCTCCTGGGCCCGCATCCGGGCCTCCTCCATCCCCATCGCCTCCATCTCCAGCACCTGCCCGGCCGGTACGTCCATCAGGGCCGGCCCGCTCCACAGCTGGAGCGCGCGCCCGAGCAGGCGCGAGGAGGTCTCCGCGTCGCCGGCCGCGAGCATGGCGTCGCCCTCGGCGGTGAGCTGTTCGAACTCGCGCAGGTCGAAGGCACCGGGCGCGATCGCGAGTTGGTAGCCGTTGAAGTGGGTGACCAGCAGATCCTTCGCGCTGAGCGGGGAAGAGGCCGGGAGCGATCTGGCGATGAGCTTGCGCAGCTGCAGGATGTACGTCTGGAGCGTCGTGGTCCCGCTGCGCGGCACCTTGTCGCCCCAGATCTCCTGCATCAGCGTCGACACCGGCACCACACGCCCGCACCGCAGCGCGAGCAAGGTGAGCACCTGCTTGGGCTTGCCGGCCGTCGGAACCACGGACCGGCCGCCGATCCGGACGCCGACCGGGCCCAGCACGCTGATTTCCATCGTCTGCTCATCGAGCGCCTCTACCGGCCTCGGCGCCACTACGTCCTGAATGATTTCGATCCCCCTGGGACGGCCGCTGCGTGGGGGCAGCGGACAGATTTCCATGGCTGTTTCGCAGGAGCCTTCGAGCACCGGCCGAGCTGCGCAGGTCTTGGCGCACCCCGTTCCCGGCCGGACCGCTTAGTCGTCTCCTCGACGTCACCGTTGTTCAGCCTCTGAAAGGCACCTTGAGGCTCACTTGAACGGCGTGCCGGAGCCGCCGGGCACCGCCAGCTCAAGCGGAGTTCTAGCTCGCTGCGAACAGCCGGGTGCAGCATCGGCGCTCAAGCCGAGCCCAGGAGGCCAAAGATGCCCGAACTTATTTCACCCAAAGCAGGGATGGAACGGGCCGCGCATGACATCGCGGCGCTCGCGGCCCGTCACGCCGGACGAGCCGAAGAGGAATGGCAACTGAGTCCCGACGTGGTGCGTGCGATCACATCGGCCGGATTCGGACGCCACTTCGTGGCACCGGAGTACGGCGGTACCGCGGGCACCTTCGCGGAGTTCGGCGCCGCCGTCGCCGTCATCGGTGCGAAGTGCCCGGCGACGGCGTGGTGCGCGTCCCTGGCGGCGAGCATGGCCAGGATGGCCGGCTACCTGCCGGAGGACGGCCGCAAGCGGGTGTGGCAGGACGGCCCCGACGTCCTGATCGTCGGCGGCGTCTCCCCGGTCGGCCGGGCCCACGCGCACCAGGACGGCTGGCTGCTGTCCGGTACGTGGCAGTACATCAGCGCCGCCGCCCACTCGGACTGGGCGCTGGTGTGCGGCGTCGCCAAGTCCGGTGCGCAGTGCGAGCCGCGGCTGTTCGCCCTGCCGCGCGCCGACTACCGGCTGGAGCGGACCTGGTCGGACGTCGGGATGCGGGCCACCGGAAGCGACACGCTCATCGCCGAGGACGTCTTCGTGCCCGCCGCCCTGAGCTTCCCGCTCACCACCCTCCTGGAAGGCGCCGCCGCCCCCTCCGCACCCGGCTGCCACCACGTCCCCCTGACCGCGGTGAACGGGCTCTTCTTCGCCCTGCCCATCCTCGGTGCCGCCGAGGGCGCGCTCGACCTGTGGTCGTCGTACGCCGCGCAGAAGATCCGCTCCTGGTCCCCGAGGCAGCCCGGGCCGTCCCGCGGGTTCTACGAGGAGACCCTCGCCCGCACCTCCGGCACGATCGACGCGGCCCGCTCGCTGCTGGAACGGGCCGCCCGCGTCGCCGACCTGGGCGCGCGCACCACACCCCTGGAGCGGGCCCGCAACCAGCGGGACTCCGCCCTCGCGGCAGATCTCCTGGTCAGCGCGGTCAACCAGCTGTTCCGGGCCTCGGGCACCGCGGGACACAGCGTGCACCACCCCTTGCAGCGGCTCTGGCGGGACGCCAACTCCGCCGCGGGCCACGTGGTGCTGCAACCGGGGCCGGCCGCGGCCTCGTACGCCGTCAGCGCCCTGGGGCTCGACGGCTGACGGGCCGCTGCCGGCGGCGGGCGGCGCCGGCCCCGCGGCTACCGCATCGTCCCGATGCTCCGGTAGACGGCCTCGATGAGCCGGCGGGGCCGGTCGTCCAGCGTGCCCATCACCGGCGAGCCCGCGTTCTGCATGTAGCCGAAGGCCAGGTCGTGCTCGGGGTCGGCGAACAGGTACGAGCCGTTGGCGGCGCTCAGGCCGAAGGCGGTGGTCAGCCCGGCCGAGGCCGGGAAGACCGCGTGGTCGGGCAGCTGCACGCCCAGGCCCCAGTTGCAGTCGGTCTGCGTCACCAGGCAGTGGCCCTTGGAGTGCATGCGCGTCATCTCGGCGAGCAGGCCCGGGCTCAGCAGGCGCGATCCGTCGACCTCGCCGATCAGCGCGGCCATGAAACGGGCCAGCGACCGCGCGCTCGCCCGGCCGCCGTAGGAGGGGTCCTCCCAGGCCGGGTCGAGCGCCGTCACGTCCAGGGCCAGGCTGCCCATCATCGCCCGGTAGGTCAGCGTGCTCGGGTCGAGGAAGGCGGCCAGCTCGCGGTCCTCGCCGGCGAAGAGCGCCTCGGCCTTGGACGTGAACATGGTTGCCAGGTGGACGGCCCCGTCGTCCGGGACCCCTATGTGACAGTCGAGCCCCAGCGGACCGGCGATCTCCTCGGCGAAGTACCGGCCGACCGTGCGCCCCGTTTGCCGCCGCAGCAGCTCGCTGACCAGGTAGCCGAAGGTGATCCCGTGGTACCCGTGCGCGGTGTCCGGCTCCCACTCCGGCCGCGCGTCGGCGAGCGCCTCGGCGATCGGCAGATGGGTGCGCATGGCCTCGTTGGTGATCGGCGCGTGGTCCAGACACACCACACCGGAGCGGTGGGCGAGCACCATCCGCAGGGTGATCCCCGCCTTGCCGTGTGCCGCGAACTCCGGCCAGTAGCGGGCGACCGGGGCGTCGAGGTCGAGCAGCCCCTGGTCCACCAGCCGCAACGCCGACACGGCGACCAGCGCCTTGGTCGGCGAGGCGAGCACTCCCAGCGTGTCGGGACGCCAGGGATCCACCCGGTCCTCGTCCGCGAACCCGCCCCACAGATCGACCACCGGTTCGCCCCGGTGATAGACGCACACCCCGGCGCCCACCTCCGCACCCGCGGCGAAGTTCGCCTCGAACGCCTCGGCGACCCCGGCGAAGCCGTCCGCCGCCCAGCCACCTCGCGGAGACCCGCTCATCGTGTCCCACCTCCGTATCCACGCCTGATCGCCTACGACAGTCGCTGCCCGCGCTCGTGGTTCGCTCGACTCTCGGCAACGCGGCGCTCGGGCGGGACCGGCTTCCGCCGTCCTTCGAGCGGGCGTCGAGGCCATGCCGCGAAGGTGGCCTGGTCACACCAGCCCCCAACCACGGAGAACGCCAGGTGCTGAGAGTCGGAGTCATGGGCTGCGCCGAGATCGCGCGGCGCCGCATGCTGCCCGCCATGCAGGCGCATCCGCTCATCGAGGTCGCCGCGGTCGCCAGCCGGGACGCCGCCAAGGCGGCCGGGACGGCCCGCCTCTTCGGCTGCCGGCCGGTCGTCGGGTACGACACGTTGCTGGCGGACGACACCGTCCAGGCCGTGTACGTCCCGCTGCCCGCGGCGCTGCACGCCCCCTGGGTCGAGGCGGCGCTGGCGGCGGGCAAGCACGTGCTCGCCGAGAAGCCGCTCACCACGGATCCGGCCCGCACCCGCGAGCTGCTCGACCAGGCCCGCACCCGGGCACTGGTGCTCATGGAGAACGTCATGTTCGTCCACCACGGCCGGCACGAGGTGGTCCGCCGGCTGGTGGCGGACGGCGCGATCGGCGAACTGCGCTCCCTGCACGCGACGTTCACGATTCCGCGGCTGCCCGACGACGACATCCGCCACCAGCCCGGACTCGGCGGCGGCAGCCTCTTCGACGTCGGGGTCTATCCGGTCCGCGCGGCCGTGCACCTGCTGGCGGGGCCGCTGGAGGTCCGGGGCGCCGTCCTCGAACGCCGTCCCGGCCGCCGGGTCGACACCGCCGGTGCCGCGCTGCTGCGGTCGCGCGACGGGGTCGGGGCGCACCTGACCTTCGGCATGGAGGACGCCTACCGGTCCCGGTACGAGCTGTCGGGCAGCACCGGCCGCATCCTCGTCGACCGCGCCTTCACCCCGCCCGCGGACCACGCCCCGCAGATCGTCGTCGAGTCCCGGGACGGCATCCGGACGCACACGCTGCCGCCGGACGACCAGGTCGCCAACACGCTCGACGCGTTCGTCGCGGCGGTGCGCGGGGGAGGCCTGTCACCGGACGACTGCCTGGCCCAGGCCGACCTGCTCGCGGGCATCCGCCGGGCGGCCGGCCCGTCCTGCTGAGGAGGCTCAGGCCGGCGCCGGCTCCTTGGCCGGTC
>NZ_JBIVJQ010000009.1:0-190818 GCF_044750305.1 Streptomyces sp. NPDC088810 | reverse complement strand
GGGGCCTTGTCGCCGGACGGCTGCCTGGCCCAGGCCGACCTGCTCGCGGGCATCCGCCGGGCGGCCGGCCCGTCCTGCTGAGGAGGCTCAGGCCGGCGCCGGCTCCTTGGCCGGTCCGGGCAGCGCGGCCGTCTTCGTGTGTTCGTCGCGGTGGTGTGCGCGGGGGCCTTGTCGCCGGACGGCTGCCTGGCCCAGGCCGACCTGCTCGCGGGCATCCGCCGGGCGGCCGGCCCGTCCTGCTGAGGAGGCTCAGGCCGCCGCCAGCTCCTCGACCGAGGCGAGCACCTCGGCCGGCCCGGGCAGCGCCGCCATCTCCGCGGCCAGCTCGCGGGACCGTTCGGTGTACGACGGTGCGGTCACCAGCCGGTGGCAGGCGGCGGCGATGGCCTCGGGAGTGTCCTGCCCGGGCAGCAGGGTGACGGCCGCGCCGTATGCGGACAGCCGCTGTGAATGCGGCACCAGCTTCGGCATGTTGGGCACCACCAGCTGCGGCACCCCCGCCTGCATCGCCGTCAGGGCGGTCTGGCCGCCGCCCGCGTGCACCAGCGCACGACACGTGCGCAGCACGGTGGCCAGCGGCAGCCAGCCCGCCCGCACCTCGGGCCGCCGGGCGGTCAGGGCCGCCGCGACGTCGTCCGGCGCGGCGATGACCACCTCGGCCCGGGCGTCCGTCCTCGCCACCTCGGCCACCAGCCGTTCCAGGTGGTCGACGTCCTGCTCACCGCTGACCCGGCTGCCTGCCGTGACACAGATCCGGGGCCGGTCGGTGGCGGTGTACATCCACGGCTCCAGCCGGCGCTGCCGCCCCGTGGGCACGAAGCGCATCACAGCGCCGGCCGGTGCGTCCGGTGCGAGCACGCTCGGCGGGCAGATGTGGATCCACAGCTGTGGATCGGGCAGGCTCGGCAGACCGAGCCGGGCCAGCTCCGGAGCGAGTTCCTCCGCGGCGCCGTGGTCCACCTCCACCGGCTCGCCCATGTCCCAGGCGTGGCGGACGTACGGCACGCCGAGTTCCACGGCGAGCAGCGCGGCGGCGAAGGAGAGGGTGCCGCCGACGACGACATCCGGACGCCAGTCCCGGCTGAGCGCGCGCAGGGCCTGCAGGCTGCCGGCCGCCAGCCGCCCGAAGCCGTGGCCGCCGAAGCGCAGCCGGGTCGCGGTGTCCGCCGGCAGGGCGAGCGGGGTCCCGTCCCGGGTCTCGAACATGTACGCGCGCATGGTCCTGCGCGTGGCCGGCACCCCGGGCAGCCCCGCCTCCACGACCACCGGCACCATGTCCTCGGTGGCCGCCACGACCACGTCGTGGCCGGCGTTGCGCGCGGCCGTCGCGAGCGGGGCGAGCGCGAACACCGTGGCCGGGCTGCCGGCGGCCACGAAGAGCATCCTCAACGAACGTGCCATGCCGGAGTGGCTCCTTCCGTCCTTGTCCATCCGTCCGGCACAGCCTGCGCGAGGGCACCTGAACAACGGTGTATCCGCGATGGAGCACGCCCGGATCTTTGCTGGTGGACACGTCCGAGCGCGCCAGCCTATGATCAAAAGACCCGCAGATATGTGCGCCTTACAACCATTTGTGCGCAGGTAGCCGCGGAAGTACTACGGGGGTAGAGAACCATCAGGCATCATTGCGCAGTCGTACCTGCCGCAAATCATCGCGTCAAAACCATGGAGCTCGGTCTGCTCGGGCCCATGACCGTCACCATCAACGGCACCTCGATCGTCCCGACCGCGAGAAAGCCCAGGCAGCTGCTGGCTCTGCTCGCCGTCCGCTGCGGCCGGGTCACCCCGGTCCCGACCCTGGTCGACGAGGTCTGGGGCACCGACGTCCCGCGCAGCAGCGCTTGCACATTGCAGACATACATCCTGCAGCTGCGGCGGCTGATCACCCTGTCGCTGGACACGGACTCCCGCCAGGACGCCAAGGACTTAATCGTCACCCACTTCAACGGCTACCAGTTGATGGCCGACCCGACCTACTCGGATCTTCGCGAGTTCGAACGCCTGTCGGCCGAGGGCGACACCGCGCTGGCAGCGGGTGACGCCGCCGGCGCCTCCTTCCTCCTCGGCCGCGCGCTGGCCCTGTGGCGCGGCCCCGCCCTGATGGACGTACCGGCCGGGCAGGTGCTCCACGCCGAGGTCATCGGTCTGGAGGAGAGCCGGATGCGGGTGCTCGAACGCCGCATCGTCGCCGACCTCATGCTGGGCAGGCACGCCACGCTCGTTCCCGAGCTGCAGACGCTGGTCGCCCAGAACCCGTTCCACGAGAACCTGTGCGCCATGCTCATGGTCGCCCTGCACCGTTCCGGAGCCACCTGGCGGGCGCTGGCCGCCTTCCGGGACCTGCGGGACGGCCTGGTGCGGGAGTTGGGGGTCGAGCCCTCACACCGGCTGCAGAGACTGCACCAGGAGGTGCTGGAGAACGCCTCCGCCCTCTGCCTGGGCGACTTCGGCTTCACGTCGGACGCCGGGTACGCCGGCCTGGCGCGGTGACGTACGGCTGGACACCGCTCGGCCGAGGCCGGCAGCCCCCGGACACGGTGGGGGCTGCCGGCCTCGGCCGTTCCGCGTGCGGCCGTCAGCCGGCGTTCGCGACCGCGCTGCTGGCCCGGTCGAGCAGCGCCCGCGGAGTGTCGGTGGCGAACAGCTCGTCGTCGGGGATCTCGATGCCGAACTCCCGCTGCAGGACGGCCGCCGTCTCCATCAGGGCCAGCGAGTCGTAGCCCAGCTCCTCGAAGGTCAGGTCCAGGATCTCCTGGTCCGACCGGCCCGCGTCGTCGATGCCGGCGCACCGGACCAGGATGCCGCGCAGTTCGTCCGCCGTGATGGGCTTGCTCATGGTGTTTCCTCGTTTCGGAAGTCGTCGGAAGTCGTCGGAAGTCGTAGGGGTGCCAGGCCGCTCAGTCGCCCAGGGCGCTGACGACGATCGCCGTGTTGAAGCCCCACTTGCCGCGGGCGAGCACGAGGGCGTGCGACACGGGCCGGTAGCGCGGCTCGCCGCGGACCAGGTCCAGCCGGTAACCGGCGGGGACCTCACCGACGTTGGCGGTCGCGGGGATCACGCCGTCGCGGATGGACAGCAGCGCGGTGACCACGTCCAGCGGTCCGCCGCCGGAATAGAGCCGGCCGGTCAGCGCCTTGGGAGCGGTCACCGGAACGCCGGACGGCCCGAAGACCGCACAGACCGCCTCCGCCTCCTGCCGGTCCAGCTCGCCGACACCGGCCGCGTCGGCGAAGACCACGTCCACCTCGCCGGCGGACAGACCGGCGTCCTGCAGCGCCAGCTCGATGGCCCGGCGCAGGGCCGGCGGACGCGGCGAACCGGGAGCCGGATCGAAGGTGGCGGCGTACCCGGTGATCGCGCCGTACACCTGACCGGCGCCGCGGCGGCGGGCCGCCGCCAGGTCCTCCATGACCAGGAGGGCGCCGCCCTCACCCGGGATGTAGCCGTCGGCGTGCACGTCGAAGGGCCGGTAGGAGGTGGCACTCACCCGGCCGCCGGAGAGCTGGGAGGCCCAGCCCCACGGGTCGAGGGCGGAGTCCACCCCACCGGTGACGACCAGGCCGGTGCCCTGGCGGACGGCCCGCCGGGCGTGGCCGATCGCGTCCAGACCGCCCGCCTGCTCGGCGACCAGCGCCTTGTTGGGGCCGCGCATGCCGTGCCGGATCGAGATCTGACCGGTGTTGACGGCGTAGAACCAGGCGAACGACTCGTAGACGCTCACGTGCTCCGGCCCCTTGGACCACAGCTTCGCCAGCTCCCGGTGGGTGAACTCGAACCCGCCCAGGGCGTTGGAGGTCACCACGGACATGTCGTAGTCGACCAGCTCGGACGGCTGCACCGCGGCGTCGGCGAGCGCCCAGTCGGCTGCGGCCAGCGCATACCGCGTGGAGATGTCGGTCTGCGGCAGCAGCCGCGCCGAGATGTGCTCCTCGGAGTCGAAGTCCAGCACCTCGCCCGCTCGCCGGGCCGCGTACGGCGTGGCGTCGAACCGGGTGATCTCGGCGATCCCGTCGCGGCCGTCCAGCGTGGCCTTCCAGTAGTCCTCGGTGCCGACCCCGTTGGGGGCCACCACACCGAGTCCCGTCACGACAGCGGTGGTCATCGGGTCCCTCCCGGCCGGTTCAGCACGACTGCGCTCTGGAATCCACCGAAGCCGCTGCCCACGCTCAGCACGGTGTCCACCCTCTTCTCCCGCGCGGTGACCGGCACGTAGTCGAGGTCGCACTGCGGGTCGGCCTCGTGCAGGTTGGCGGTCGGCGGTACGACGCCGTTCTTCATCGCCAGCAGACAGGCGGCGAGTTCGATGGAGCCGATCGCGCCCAGCGAGTGACCGACCATCGACTTGATCGAACTGACCGGGGTGTCGTACGCGTGGTGCCCGAGGCTGCGCTTCAGCGCGGCCGTCTCGTGCCAGTCGTTCTGCTTGGTGCCCGAGCCGTGCGCGTTGACGTAGTCGAGGTCCTCGGCGTTCCTGCCCGCCTCGGCCAGCGCCGCGCCTATCGCCTCGGCCATCTCCCGGCCGTCCTTCTTCAGGCCCGTCATGTGGTACGCGTTGCCGCGGGTGGCGTAGCCGCTCACCTCGGCGTAGATGGGCGCTCCCCGGTCCAGTGCGTGCTCGAGCGTCTCCAGCACGAACATGACCGAGCCCTCGGCCAGGACGAACCCGTTGCGGGAGGCGTCGAAGGGCCGCGACGCGTGTGCGGGGTCGTCGTTGTACGTGGTCGTGGCCTTGATCGCGTCGAAGCAGGCGACCACGATCGGGGTGATCGGGGTGTCGGTGGCACCCGCCAGCATGATGTCCGCCGTGCCCTCCCGGATCACCTGCACGGCGTTGCCGATCGCGTCGAGCCCCGAGGTGCAGCCGTTGGACACCATCGTCACGGGACCCTCGGCCCCGATCCGCCACGCCAGTTCGGCGGGCATGATGCCCGGGGTGAGGTAGTCGAACATGTGCGGGGACAGATACTCGGGGCTCACCGCCCAGTGCCGCCCCGCGTCGGAGAGCACCTGGTACTCGACGTCCAGGCTGGTGGAGGCGGCCACCGCGCTGCCCAGGCTGACACCGACCCGGTACGGATCCAGACGCTCCACCTCCAGGCCGCTGTCCGCGATCGCGTCGCCGGCGCACACGGCGGCGAACTGCGCGGACCGGTCCATGCGACGGATCTCTCTGGCGCTCAACCCCTCGGCGACCGGGTCGAAGTCGCACTCCCCGGCCACCTGGGACCGGTAGGGCGAGGGGTCGAAGAAGCTGATCCGGCGGGTCGCGGTGCGACCCGCACTCAGCAGGTCCCAGAACTCCTCGGTTCCGGACGCCCCCGGTGCGCGGACCCCCATTCCGGTGATCACGACGCGTCTGGACATATGACAGTTCCTTCCTGGAAGTTGGGAGGAATGCTCGCGGCTGTCGCTTGAGAACAGCTCGACTTCTGGCCTCGGACGGAAAGCGCCGCGGGTCACACCGGACTTTCCTCGACGCTTTCCTCGGCGGGCAGGGAGCGAAAGGCGCGACCGCAGTAGACCAGTGGCCGGCCGGAAAACACCTCGGAGCGCCGGACCAGCCCCACCAGGATCACGTGGTCGCCGCCGTCGAACCGGTCGACCAGCTCGCACTCCATGCGGGCGAGCACGCCGTCCAGGAGCGGCACCCCGTCCAGCCCCGGCGTGGACGCCAGACCCGCGTACTTGTCCACCCCTTTCGTGGCGAACCGCTCGGCCAGTCCTGCCTGGTCGTCGCGGAGCAGGTGCACGGCCATCGCCTCGGCGCGGTCGAACGCGGGGTGGCAGTCGGCACTCCGGTCGAGGCACACCAGCACCAGCGGCGGACGCGCCGAGAGCGACGAAAAGGCCGTCGCGGTGAATCCCCGCCGCACCCCGTCGCCGTCCACGGCGGTCACCACGGCGACACCGCTCGGCCAGCGCGCCAGGCAGTCGCGCAGTGTCGCCGAGTCGTCCTCGGCACACTCGGTGATCGTCATTGAATTCTGGTTCACCTCCCCCATGGAAATGGCCTTCACCGACACCGTTTCAACGGCGTCTCACTCATTGCTTGAATCCCACTCGAATCGACATTTCCGCCGCCGCGCCCAGCCGGACTCGAGCGCTGGACGGATGACGGCGGATGGGTGACGGCGGGCGGCGGGGGGCGCGGGTCCGGGCAGGCCGCGTCCAGCGGGATTCGCCCGGCTGGGGCCGCGTGCGGTGGGGGGTGCTTTTTTGAGGGGCATGCGGTGGCTGGTGACGGCCGTCGGCGGGATTCCTGGGCCGGGCAGGCCGCGTACCGTGGGATTCACCCGGCTCGGGCCGCGTGCGGTGGAGGTGCTTCTTCGAGGGGCATGCGTTGGCCGTGGCCGTGGCCGGTGTGGGCGGGATTCCCGGGCCGGGCAGGCCGCGTCCAGCGGGATTCGAACCCGGCTCGAGCCGCGCACCGGAGTGTGGCCCCATGAGGGACATACGTTGGCTGGTCACGGGCGCCGGCGGGATGCTCGGCCGGGACCTGCGCTCGGTGCTGGAGCGCTCCGGCGAGCACGTCACCGCAGCCACCCGGGCCGATCTCGACATCACGGACCCGGACGCCGTGCGCCGGGCGGTCCGCGGCCACGACGTGGTGGTGAACTGCGCGGCCTGGACGGACGTGGACGGCGCCGAGACGGCCGAGGACCGGGCCACCGCCGTCAACGGCACCGGCGTCCGCCACCTCGCCGCCGCCTGCGCCGGAACAGGCTCCCGGCTGCTCCACGTCTCCACCGACTACGTCCTGCCGGGAGACGCCACCGAGCCGTACCCGGAGTCCGCACCGACCGGCCCGGTCAACGCCTACGGCCGCTCGAAGCTGGCCGGCGAGCGGGCCGTCGCCGAGCTGCTGCCGGAGCACGGCTACACCGTCCGCACGGCCTGGCTGTACGGCGAACACGGCCCCAACTTCGTGGCCACCATGCTCCGGCTCGCCGCCCGGCGGGACACCCTGGACGTGGTCGACGACCAGCGGGGCCAGCCCACTTGGTCGTACGCCCTGGCCCGCAAACTGGTGGAACTGGGCCGAGCCGCCCACACCGGCCGGGCCCCCGCCGGCGTCTACCACGGCACCGCCGGCGGCAGCACCAGCTGGTTCGGCCTGGCCCAGGAGACCTACCGCCTGACCGGCCTCGACCCGTCCCGCATCAGCCCGATCCCCTCCTCGGCCTTCCCGTCCCCCACCCGCCGTCCTGCGTACAGCGTCCTCGCCCACGACAACTGGGCCACGGCCGGCCTGACCCCTCTCAACGACTGGCAGCACTCCCTCTCCGAAGCCCTGCGCCGCCCGTCCTTCAGGGCCCTGGTCCCATGAGGAACAGCGCCGTGAGCCAACCGGGCACGAGCAGCTGCGGGGGGACGCCACCTCGATCGAGGCCACGCCGAACCGGTTCCGCCTGGCGCTCTACGTCGACATCCCGGAGGACCCCGACTCCGAGGCCGCGGCCCATGCCCTGGCCGATCCGGCCCCCGAAGCCGCTTCGCGAGATCACGTACCCGGTACACGGTCGCTCTCGCCGGTCGGGCCCTGCCTGCGTCCACCCCCTGTGTGCACCTCCGGCAGCGCAGGCACCTCGGCTCCCCAAACGCCCCCAGAACCGCTCAGGGGCCCGACCCGCTCACGCGCATCAGGCCCCTGACCCGGTACTACGGCGTCGTGGCGCATGCGCGCCCTACGCTTTGTCGAGCCGCCGACGGGTCCTGCTCACGGCCCGCCGGTCTTGTTGAACCCCTTGTCCAGGTAGGGGGACTGGTCGACGACGAAGCCGTCGTCCGCGACCAGGCGGGCGATGCCGCCCTGGTCCCGCCAGACCTCGTTGGAGGAGCTGAAGGAGAAGCCGCCGTACTGCGGGTGGTTCTCGTTGGTGTAGACGCGGTAGCGCTGGCCGGGTCGGATGACCGTCCCCGGGGGGAAGGGGAACGAGTAGCCGGTGGGCTTGGCCTCCACCTTCCAGCCGGTCAGGTCCTGGGGCCCGCCGCCCTTGTTGAAGATCTCGACGTATTCGTCCGCCTGGCCGGTGCTCGTGCCCTGATAGCGCAGGCCGGAGATGATCACGTCAGGCTCTTCGAGCGTGAACATGCACACGACTTCGGCGAAGTTGATGCCGCCCTCCGGGCTGCGGAACTGCCGGACGATCTGGCCGTTGCGCTTGAACCCGCTCAGCACCGCCCGGTACTGCTTGCCGTCGATCGTGACGGGCTGGGGGTGGATGAAGGTCTGCAGGTCGACAAGGTCGTCGTCCGCCGGGCTGGTACCTGTGCTGTTGGGCGTCTCGTTGTGGTGGAAGCTGAAGTTGAGGTCGGTCGTGCTGCCGTCCTCGAACATGACGTTGACGGTCAGCTGGACATCGAACTGGCTCGGGCTGACGTTCGTGGGCTTGTTGCGGTGCACGAAGGTTCCGACGACGAACTCGGTGCCGTCGAGCTGGACGTCCGCGGCGGCACCGCGGAACTGGTACCCGCTTTGGCTGCCGGCGCTGCCCCACTGGATGTAGTCGGTGCCCACGCCGTTGACCGGTGAGATGGCGGGGGTGGTGGACGAGAAAACGCCGGAGGTGACGACAGTGGTCATGATGTCTGGATCCCGCTCTCTCAGTCCTCGTCCTCGATGACCTCGGCCTTGAGCTTGGCCGGCGGTGCGGTACCGATCTGGGCGACGCCGTCGGTGTGGCGGCCGGTCTTGGCTCCGTCCACGGCTTCGAGGCCGCAGGTGTAGACGATGCAGTCCTTGTCCTCGCTGCCGGTGTTCAGGTGCACGTGGTAGGTGAAGGTCAGGGTGCGCCCGTCGTCGCTCACCCGGGCCTGAACGGGGGGCAGGTTGCCGCCCGTGGTCTGGTCCATGCGCTTGTACTGGGCGCCCACCGTGCCGTTCCAGCGGAATCCGGTGGGGGCGGTGAAGACGTGTTCGCGTTCGCCGGCGTCGACCGTCTCGCTCCAGTTCGGCGTGCGGACGCAGATGTTGATGGTGGTGCCGAGTCCCCCGGGAGCGTCCTCGACTCCGCCCTCCTGCCACACCACGAGGTCGAGTTTCTGGGCACGGCCCTGTTCGTAACCCCAGTCGTAGCCGTTCGCGTACTGGTCCTGCTCGCCGCGCGTGCCGTCGCGCGGCGGGTCGGCGTAGGGCTTTCCGGCGAGCGCATCGGCGCGCCCCTGTTCCTCCCCCCGCTTGTAGGCTTCCTTCTTGGTCTGCACGTCGGTGCTCATGTCCGAGTCCTCCCGGGGCTGTGATCGAAGCGTGCGACGGAGTAGCGAAGAGATGTCCTGGTGCGGCTCGCCCCGGCCCGCAGGAAGCGAGCAGGTCAGGGGAACTGCGTCCGGGAGCCGGAACGCAGACGCCGCCTGCGGCCGCGAGCGGGGCGTTCGCGTGGCTGTCGCGGCACGCACCGGACCTTCATCCGGCTTCATCGTTAGCCCGGACCCACCGGTGCTATGCCGGCGTTCCCCCGTTTGGAATGCCGAATCGATTCTGCGTCACTTGTTCGAGTGCAGTTGAAGCAGGAGACGGCGCAGAGGGGCGGAGCGAAGCGCATCAGCCCGTGTCCTGCCGAAGGCACCGGTGCCTGCCGTCGTCCCTCGTGCGGATCTCGTATCCGTCAGCCGTCCCTCCCTCCCGGCTCCTCCCCCGTGCGGGTGGAGAGTTCGGCGGCTGCTCCTGCGGTGCCCGTCACGGCCGGTATGCAGGAGCGATCGATGACAGCGCGGAAGGAGACGGTGATGCAGGGTACGAGGCCGTGGACAGGGGAGGTGCCGGGCGCCATCGGGTCCCGGCCGCGCCCGTGCTGGGGGGCGGCGTGACGGCCGAGGCCGCGGAGCGGCGGCGCACGCCGGATGCGCCGGAGGCGGGCGGCCCGCCGGTCACCGTGGCGGGCAACGGCACGGCCGGGTTCTCCGGGGACGGCGGCCCCGCGCCGTACGGGCAGTTGGCCTTTCCCGCGGACGTTGCCGTGGGAGGCGGCGCGGTCTTCGTCGCCGACCACGCGAACCACCGGGTCCGCCGGATCGACGGCACCGGCACCCTGACGACGGTCGCCGGGGACGGGCTGCGGGGTTTCGCCGGGGACGGCGCCGACGCGGTGCGCGCCCGCCTCGGCTTCCCGTCCGCGCTCGCCGTCGCCCCGGACGGAGGCGTGTTCCTCGCCGACGAGATGAACCACCGGGTCCGCCGGATCGACCCTTCGGGGGTGATCGGCACCGTCGCGGGAGACGGCTCGCGCGGTGAAGACGAAGACAAAGGCGCAGGTGAGGGCGGTGGCAACGGTGACGGCGGCCCAGCCGACCGCGCCCGGCTCGACGCCCCGTGCGCCGTGGCCGCCGACGACGCCGGATCGCTGTACGTCGGGGAAGCGGGCACTCCCCGAGTGCGCAGGATCGACGGCGACGGTGTCATCAGCACAGTCGTCGCGGCATCCGGACGGTCCGGGGTCTGCGCTGCGGCCGACGCGGGCGAGGCGTTCCTGCCCGCCGGCCTGGCGGTCGACGCGGCCGGCCGGCTGTACATCGCCGACCCGGTGGGCCGGCGAGTACTGCTGCTCGGCCCGGACGGGGCGCTTCGGGTACTGGCGGGACCGCCGGACGGGACCGCCGGTGTCCTGGCGGTCGACTGGGGCGCACCGTGCGCGGTGGCGATCGACGGCGAGGGCGCGCTCTACGTCGCCGACCAGACCGGACACCGGGTGTGGCGGCTGGCCGACGGAACCGCCCGGGTCGTCGCGGGGCAGCCGGATCCGGCGGCCCGCGAGGCCGCCGGGGCGGCCGGTGCCGTCGTACACACCGCGCTGCGTTACCCGTGCGGCCTCGCCGTGGACCCGGCCGGGCGCCTGCTCGTGGCGGACAACTCCCACCACCGGATCGCAGCCGTGCCTCTGACCACGGCTCCTCCCCAGGACACCGAGCGGGTACGGGACGAGGAGCGGGAGACGGGGCCGGAGCGGGAGCCCGGACCCGAGCGGGAGCCGGTGCCGGTGCCGGTGCCGGTGCCGGAGTCGGAGGTGGAGCCGGAGCGGGAGCCGGAACCTGACCCCGGAGCCGACAACGCGCAGGGTGGTGGCGCGGGTGCCGCCCCCACCCCGGCCCCTGACGCCACCCCGCCCGCCCGGCTGCTCGTCCGCCAGGAAGTCGGACTGGAAGTCCCCCGCGGCGGCAGCGAGTTCATGCACGTACGGGTCTCCTCCACCGACCCCTGGGCCCCCGGGCGGGTGGAGCACCACTTCACGGCTCCGACAGGTTTCGTCTTCGACGGCCGGGTGACCTGCGCGTACTACCGCGAAGATCGCACGGTGCTCCCTGGTGGGGCCCCGACGACGACGGTCGGGGGCGACGGCAGGTCGTTGACCGTTGCGGACGAGCCCCGCCTGAACACCCCGGGCCACCCGGCGGCCGCCCTGGTCTACACGCTCGGCGTCCGGGCCCTGAGCGACGCCGAGCCGGGCCGGTACACCGACGGGCGGGCGGTGATCGCGGGCCGGCCCGAAGTGCGCCTCAAAGCAAGCGTCCTCGGAGACGACGAGGACTGACGAGGGCACGTACCGGACCCGGAGCCGTCCGTGGCGCACCCCGCCATGGGCGGCTCTTTGCGATGTCAAACCCGAAATGCGGAGGTAATCGTTTCTGTGCTCCCATGTCACCCTCACGCCCGTCACCTATTGCAACCGATACGCAACTTTGGGTTAGCGTTCGAAGCGTGTCCACGCCCGCCCTCCCGAAGCTCGGCCCGCCGGGCCCCTTCCCGCACGCCCCGCTTGCCCACCCGCTCGACCGCAAGTGGCTGCACTACGCGTTCCTGTCCCGGTGCGGCCGGCAGGCGCTCATCGCGAACCTGTCCGTCCTCGGATCCTCCACCGGCTCGGTCTTCGCGCATCCGGGCGCCCCGGCCACCGGCCGCCGCAGCGGCACCGGCACGGCCGCCGAGGGACAGCACATGGCGATCCTGCTCCTCTACGGGGAGGAGCACGGTTGGAGTGCGACGCAGTTCAACGCCGAGCAGCCCGAGGTTCCGTGGTCCGCTTTCCGGTTGCCGCATCCGCATGGAGAGCCCGGCGCGTTACGGGTGGCGGCCCGGTCGGCGGCGCCGGCAGTCGACGTACGGCTGACCAGGACCAGCAGGCCGTGCACCTCGCAGTGCGCGCCGTTCGGTGAGAACGAGCATCTGCGGTGGCAGTCGGAGCCCGGCGTCCTGGGCACCGGAACCCTGCGGCACGGCGACGGTACGGCGTCGGAGACGAACCTGCTCGGCTACCACGAGCGGGTACGCGGCCGGTGGTCCTGGCCCACGCTGGGGGGCTGGGTGTTCGGATTCGTCAACGACCCCTCAGGCCCCGGCGACCAGGCCCCGCCCTCGGCGGTCGTCTTCACCCTGATCCAGCCCGCGTACCCTGCGGACGCGGCCAACGGGTCGGTGATGCTGTGGCGCGACGGGCGCATGGTCCGTCACTTCCCGCGGCGCACTCTGCGGGTGGCGGTGAGCGGCAGCCTGGACCGTGACCGGGTGGCGATGGTGCCGCCGCTGGCGGGCTTGCTGGGCACCCCGCCGATGGCCGCGGTGCCCGGCCGTCTGCTCATCACCGCACGACTCGGCGACGACCGTCTCGTCCTCGACTTCCGCTCGCACACGGCGGGCCGGATCGCCAACCCGTCCGAGACCAGCCTGCACCCGTTCAGCGTGCACGAGACCCTCGGCCCGTGCACCGTGGAGGGCAGGGTCGGCGGACGCCGTATCGGCTTCCGTACCGGCGGCATCGTGGAGTTCGCCGGGGGTGCCCATGACTGAGACCGTCCCCGCGTTCACCGGTGCCCGGCTGCTGGACGAGACCGTCGCCGCCCTGTCCGACCGGGCGCCGGCGATCCTCGCCGCCGCGGCCGGCCAGCTGGGCGGCATCCGGTTGGGCCTGCACTTCAACGACGGCAGTCACGCCACGCTGACCGCGCGGCACAGCCGTATCGTGGTGGACCGGGACCGCTGCCCGGATCCGGACGTCGAGGTCGCCTTCGACAACCGGGCCATGAACCTCCTGTTCGACCTCCAGCGCTCGCCGGTCGACCAGGTCCTCCCCGACAGCCTCGACGTCCGCGGTTCCCGCGACGACACCCTCGCGGTGTGGCGTGCCTTCACCCTGCTGTCCCAGCGCGCGGCGGGCCTGCGCAGCATGCAGGAACTGTGGGGGGCCTACCGCGAACAGGCCCCTCAGCTGTGGGGCAGCGCGACGCCCGCCGCCCGGGAAACGGACGCCGACCCGGTCGACTGGACGGCGCTGGACTTCCTCGCGCGACGCTCCCCCGAGGACGCGCCCACACCGCCCGCGCTGATCGGCGACACCACCGTCACCGCGCCGCGTCTGCTGTGGGACGGCCGCACCAGCACCGACTGGTCGCTGGAGGACAGGGTCCAGGACGCGGACCTGATGGAGACCATGCTCCGGTGCCGGGCCCGCACCAACGAGGAGATCGAACGGCTGCTGCCGGACCGGGAGCCCCGTGCCGAGCTGTACGACCTCATGCGCTCCTACCCCGCCCGTCAGGGCAAGGGCCTGCGCCCCACCCTGACCATCGCCGCGTGTGCCGCTTTCGGCGGGCGCCCCGAGGACGCCGTACGCGCCGCCGCCGCGCTGGAGCTGTTCCACAACGGCTTCCTCGTCCACGACGACATCGCCGACGAGTCCACTCACCGACGCGGTCTGCCGACCATGCACGAGGAACACGGCCTGGGCCTGGCCGTCAACGTCGGCGACGGACTGAACCTGCTCGCCGTCGACGCCGTGCTGTCCAACCTGGAAACGCTGGGCCTGGTCCGGACCCTCGGCCTCATCCACGAGGCGGTGCACATGTGCCGGGAGTCCATCGAGGGGCAGGCCATGGAGCTGGGCTGGATCCGCCACGAGGTCGTTCCCGACACCGACGACGCCTACTTCACGATGAGCACCAAGAAGACCGGCTGGTACACCTGCATCAGCCCGTGCCGCATCGGTGCCGTCTGCGCCGGCGTCACCGACCCCTTCGTGCTGAGCCGGTTCGACGAGGCGTTCCGCCTGATCGGCATCGCCTTCCAGATCCAGGACGACATCCTGAACCTGGTCGGCGAGGAGGCCCTCTACGGCAAGGAGCCTCTCGGTGACCTGCTCGAAGGCAAGCGCACGGTGATGCTGATCCACCTCTTCCGCACCGTTTACGCCCACGAGCGCCCCCGCCTCTTCGACGTTCTGCGCCAGCGCCGTACCGACAAGACCCAGCAGCACGCCGAGGAACTCCTCGCCGCCATGCGCCGGCACGGCTCCATCGAGTACGCCACCGACCTCGCCGACCGGCTCGCCGCCGAAGGTATCGCCCGCTTCGAAGAAGACCTCCGGATCATCCCCGAGAACGAAGGCAAAGCCGTCCTGCGGCAGATCGCCCACTACGTCACCTCAAGGCCACTGTGACCACCACCATGCCCCCGCCCCCGTCGGCCGATCCCACCGCCACCGGCCCGCTGACCCCCACCGACCACCGGGCCTTCGCCTTCCTCGGCCAGGTCAACAGCAGCCTGCGCCAGTGCCTGTGCACCCTGGCCAGGCACGGCGTGGCCCTGCGCCGCGACGCCCCCGAACGCGCCCGCCTCCTGCTCGACACCGTCCGGCCCTGGCCCCTCTACAAGGGCGGCCAGTTCCTCTTCGACCTGATGGAGTGGGAGGACCTCATGGTCGACGGCGACCCCCCGCCCGTGATGCCCACCGAGCGGATCGTCTCCGCCTGCACGCTTCCCGTACAGCTGATCGCCGCCGCCACCGAGGAGAAGCCCGGAGCGACGAGACTCCTCCCCGGCCAGCGCACAGCCGCCGCCCTCGACCTCCCGCTGCGCCTGCTGACCAGCACCGCCCGCAGCACGCTCCTGGGCGCTGCGCAGGACTTCACCGACCTGCTCGGGACGCCCGCCCACCAGGCCGGCACCGACGGCGAAGCCGGAGACACCACCGGTCCGGAATCCGACCCGGAGGGTACCGAAGCGGACCTGCCGCCGCTGGAAGCGGGCTTCTACCTCTACGAGGACATCGCCCTCGGTGTCCTGGCGGTCCTCGGTCCGCTGCTGGCCGACCACGCACCGACCGACTCCGCGACACCGCCCAGCTCATGACGCCCGTCCCGCTCGCGACGGTCCACGAGCGGGCCGGTCCCCAAGCCCGCCACCGGCGGATCCGCTCACGCGGACGCACCCATCCACAGAAGGGACACCCATGGCCACGCAGACTCAGGCCCCCGTCCAGCCGGGTTCCGAGAACAAGCTCTACATCCTTCAGCAGGGCATCGTCGAGGACGCACCGGGCGGAGTCCCGGCCCACCTCAGCTTCGGCATCCTCAGCACCGTTCCCGACCCGGTGAACCCCGGAGACATCACCTTCACGCTGAAGGCACCCACCGGCTTCGTGTTCACCGGCTGGCTCTCCTGGGCCTACCACGACGTCAACACGCTCCAGGCGAAGGGCAACCTGGAGACCACCCAGGGCACCCTCGGTGACGGGGGCCGCACCCTGACCTTCACCCACAACCCGTACCTGCCCACCAACCAGGAGTGCCTCGGCTACGGCGCCCAGGTCACCGCCGTCGACGGTGCGACGCCGGGCCGCTACACCGACGGCCAGCTCAAGGTGGGCGCCGCCAGCCCGATCAAGCTCAAGGGACGCGTCCTCGACCCCGACGAGGACTGAACGCCCCCGACGAACCGGCTCGTCGGCGGTTCCGGCACTCACCCGGGCCGCCGACGGCCCCCAGCAGCGCAGAAGGGACGAAGCATGCTCGAAATGGAACACACACCGGCGGCCCACAGCAGGGGCACTGCCATGTCGGTGCTGCGGATGCGGTGGAGGGCACGGGAGGCGTGGGGCCTGGGGGTACTGGTGGCGACGATGCTGCTGGCGTCGCTCTTGCCCGCCAACGCAGCCACGGCACAGGCACAGGCTGCCGCGGCGACGCAGACCGCGGCAGCACGTGACCCGGAGTGCATCCAACCGGGCAACGCGTGGCTCAACCCGCACTTCTACTGGCGGAACGTGTTCGGCACCCGGTTGGGCGAGGGCGTGATCAACGAATCGTCGTGGCCGAACCCGTTCGGCGGACGGATCGCGCCGGGGTCGACGTTCACGTTCAGGTGGCGCCCGGACACCACACGCAATCCCGTGGGATCGCAGTACCACATCCACCGGGTCAATCTGGCCTCGGTCATGGCGGTGGCCGATGTCGAGTCGGTGGCAGGGCCGGGCAGTCTCGCCGGGACGACCCTGAGCGCCCAGGAGACACCGCCGCACAAGCTGGCAGACACCGTGGTGAAGTTCCGGATCAAGCCCGGCACGGAGGGACGGACCGCCACCCTCTCGTCGGCCGACCACAGCCTGACCACCAAGTGGCTGTTCACCAACATCAACAACCTCTGGGAGAACTTCGGAAGTATCTCCTTCACCGTCGCCAGCCGCGCCAGTCTCGGCTGCACATCGTCTTCGGTTCTCGGGTAGAGGGACGATGAGGTGACGCGTCGGTCGGTGTGCCTCTGACCGACGCGGAGGGGCCGCGGATCGAGCCGCTGGAGACTGTCGCGCCGCCCTTCTCCAGTCCTCAACGCGGCCCCTTTCTCCGGTTGTCGGAACCTCGGCCCACCGCCGCAAAGCCGACGAGGACGGCGTCGCCGCAGCCGCGGTCCTGCACCTCATCCGCACGGCCGCCACTCTGCGGGTCATCGACCACGACAAGCACGCGGCCTCCGGCCCCGGCCCCGATCACCTGCGCCAGCCGACGCGGCTGGCGCCTGCCGGGCACCTGCCCGAGCCTTCCTGCCTGCACTGGGCCCGTCACCGACATCCCGGGCCCGCATCCGCGCCGTGAGTGGCTGCTGGAACACAGCGCCGGTTTCGATCGCGGCACCGCCACCACCGGCACCCGCCGCGGAGCAGGTCACCGAGGCGTCGACCAGGTGCGCGTGCCGGGCAGCCACATGGCGCGAGTTGCCTGCTGGTACGTCAACTCTCAAAGAAGCGCTTCACCCTGAGCGGGGGTGAATGCACAGAGGCGCAGTGGTCGGATCCAGCCATGGCGGGGCGGGTGGGAGAGCACGGGGAAGCCGTGTGTGGCAGGTGGGGCCTGCCGATGGCGTAATGCCTGACGACGCGATGAAGACTGTCCCGCTGCGGGTACCGCAAACCCGCCGCGCAAGGTTGGCCGGTCCACCGCGCACACCGCTTTACGCACTTCATTCATCACGCTGTCCTTCTGGGTGTTTCCGCACCCCCAGGGCACGCAGAGTGCGTCCTGTCAGCGGTGCGCCGGCAACGTCGACCCGAGGAGAAGAATCATGGCCACGCCTCCTGCTGCTCCGCTCCGCGTCACCCTGGTCAACGGCAGCTTCGAGGATCCCCCCGTGACCAACTACGAGCTCCTGCCGGACGCTTCACAGACGCAGGCGGCCAAGCGGGTCCCGGGCTGGCTCACCACCGCCTCCGACCACATGATCGAGCTGTGGCGTTCCGGCTTCAACGGTGTACCGGCAGCCGAAGGCGCGCAGTTCGCCGAGCTCAACGCCAACCAGGTCTCCACGCTGTACCAGGACCTGCCGACGACGCCAGGCACGAAGCTGTACTGGCGGTTGTATCACCGAGGCCGCGAGGGACAGGACACCATGGCGCTGGACATCGGCGCGCCAGGCTCCATGGTGGAGCAGAGGCGCTTCACCGACGGCAACACCGCCTGGGGGTACTACACCGGCACGTACTCTGTCCCGGCAGGTCAGACGCTGACGCGCTTCGCCTTCCGTTCCATCTCCGCCGCCGGCGGAAACCGCGCCACCGGCAACCTGCTGGACGGCATCTTCTTCGGTACCGCTCCTTACATGCTGCTCGCCAAGACCGCGATCCCGGCGGGGCCGCTGGAGGTGGGCGACGTCGTCACCTACCGCATCACCGCCAAGAACGAGGGCGGCGGCGCGGCCGAGAACCTCGTCCTGACCGACGTCGTCCCGGAAGGCACGACGTACCTGCCCGGTTCCCTGCGCATCGTCGACGGCCCGAACGCCGGAGCGAAGAGTGACGCGAGAAGCGATGACCAGGCGTACTACGACGCCACGGCGAACAAGGTCGTGTTCCATCTCGGCAACGGCGCTTCCGGCGCGGCAGGTGGCAGCCTGCCCAGCACCGCGACCCAGCCTGCGGGGACCACGGTGGAGTACCGGGTCACCATCGACCGGGCCAGCGGCGGCAAACAGATCACAAACACCGCCACCGCCTCCTACGAGAACCGGCTCGGCGACAGGCCGGAGTCGTTGACCACCACCTCCAACGAGCAGGTCACGGAGGTCAAACCGGCTGCCGATCTGACCGTGGTGAAGGCAGTCGACGCGACCACCGTCACTGTCGGCCAGACGGTGACCTACCGCATCACCGTTCACAACACGGGCCCGAACGGTGCCACCGGCGTCACCGTCACGGACCAGCTCCCCGACACCCTCACCTTCCTGTCCGCCGACGGCACTTCGGGAGGCTACGACCCTGCCACCGGGCGGTGGGCGGTGGGCGACCTCGATGACGGCGCCACCGCCACGCTCGTGCTGCGGGCCAAAGCCACCAAAGTGGGACTGATCAGCAACACCGCGACCGCCACCGGCAACGAGAAGGACCCCGACACCGACAACAACACGGACACCGTCACCGTCTGCATCGAATCGGCCCCGTCCTGCTGCGACCCCTGCTCCGCCGAGAAGTAGCCTCCCGGGCCAGTGCCGGGGGCTGCTGCGACAGACCGCCCGGCACGCTCCTTGCGGCTCCGGCGTCGTCAGTTCTGGGTGATCGCGCCTCCGGCGATCGCCCGGTCGGGCCTCCACTGCGTCCAGTACCGCCGGAACAACAAGCACGGCGGCCTGGTAGGACTCGGCACCACCATAGCGGCCGTGTGGGCCGCACGAAGCTCTGGCCTACCGGCGGTTGACGCTGCTGGCCTGATGGTCACCACTTGATGGCGTTCACCGTGCTGTTGTAGGCGTCGGCGGACCGGACGGTGAACTGCACGTTGGCGGCGCGGTCATGGAAGGTCTGGCCCGGCTGCCAGGTGGCCATGTCCAGCGTGCCGCAGCCTGCCGGTGGCGCCGCGGCGTCGGGGTTGGGCATCACCCGGATCGGTCCCTGGCCGTTCGCGACGGAGGTGTCGACCTTGTAGATGACAACGCCGGAGGAGCAGGCACTGGAATCGTTGTGGGCCTTCCTGCGGGCCTCGGCGACGTAGGCGGTGGTGGTGCCGGTTTTGACTACCAGCAGCTTGGTGCCGCCCACGTACTCCACACCGTTCAAAGTGGCGGTGTTCTGGGTCCTGTTCTGCCACACGCACACGGTCTGCTCGTCCCCCGTCCAGCCGAACTTCCAGGAGAGCCAGCCGAAGTGCTGCGGGGCGGCTCCGGCCACGTGGCCCATGACGTCCCAGCCGCCGACGTACCGGTGCTGATCGCCGCTGAAGGCGTACAGGTCGGGAGCGCCGAAGGCGTGCGCGGTCTCGTGGGCGGCCACCTTGTGGCCCCAGTGCCACATGTCAGTGCCGAACGTCACCGCCCAACGAATCGTCGTGCCCTTGATGACAATCGGCTGGGTGGGCGTCCAATACCACGTGTGGGAGCCGCTGACCTGGGAGTGAGCGGTGGAGACGATGTAGAACAGGTCATACCTGGCCAGATCGGCGCCGGCGTCGGCTGCTGCCCGCAACGCGTCGGTCACGTACCGGGAGTGCTGCTGGTAGGTGGGACTGGAGGTGCCGTAGGCGTTGGAGGCCGACGGCATCCGGACCCAGCGGTTCACGACCGGCCGCATGCTCAGCCCAGTCTTGCCGTACGAGGCGTTCCACACCCAGTCGGCGGCCGGGGACAGGAGGTTGTAGTAGTCCGCGACGTTGCCGGCGCCGGCCACATCGGGGAAGTCCACGTAGACCACGCCGACGTTCTTGATCCCGAGGGGATCCAGGAACTGGGTGTAGTCGGTGTTCTGGCCCGCGTTGACCGTCGTTCCCCGTCCCTGCAGCGCACACGGCGAGGTGCTTCCGTTGACGGCGTGGGCGCGCTGGGCGGGGACGGCGGTCAGGGCAAGCAGAACCCCGAGGACCCACAGGACCAGTAAGGGCAGCGGGCGCCGCGTTCGGGGGATCCGAAAGCGCGGGGTTCGCAGTTCTCGCATCTCACTCATGGGACGACCATCGCGACCACAGCGAGACGCGACGGGGCAAATTGGTCAAACTCGCCCCATGGAGTGGAACGGAAGCCGACCCGGCGCCTGACGGAGTGACGGCCCGGTTCGCGATGCCGGTCCGCTCGCGCTCTTCGCCGGCATGGCGGAGTGCGAGGCGCTTACTGCAGGCCGGTGGGCACCCGTCCAGCGGCCCCTCCCTGGGACCTTGCGGGGGGCGAGTTGCCGTCGGTCCGGCCGGACGATGTTCCTCCCGGATGCCGTGCGATCGCCGTGGAGATCCTCACCGCACGTACTGACTGATCTGGCAGCGACCGCGAGGGCAGTCCCCACCCGGAGCGCCTGCGTGAGGACACCCGTGCCCGAGGGGAACTCGCCATCGGCGCCTGGTAGCTGAACGCGGCCCCGCGCTGGCCTTCTCGATCACCCACAACGAGAGGCGAAGCCGCTGGCCCTGTCTGCCCGACAAGGCTGTACAGGGCGAACCGACGAACGCGTCCGTGTGGCCGATGGTGCCACCCTGCGCCCGGCCGACGAGCCCTGTCGGCCGCGAGACCTGAAGCCCGGCCTCGGGAAGGCCACCTGTGCTGTGGGCAGCTTACTCACGCATGTGCCCTTCACTGTCGTGTTCTGGCAGCGACCGCCGGCCGCCGTCCGGTAGGAAAGAGCTACACCCCGTGATCACTGTGCAGTTCACCGTACGGCCCGGCCAGGGCGACGCCAGCGGGTTCGATCTGGGCGACATGGCCGTCACCGGGAATCTCGGCACGGCCGACTCGGCCGGCCATGTCCCTGATCAGGGCATGATGATCTACCTTTCGGTCGTCCAGTTGCTGGACAGCCTGGGTGCCTTTCTCCGGGGCAACGCCCGCATGCTGAGCTTCGCCGGTGCCGACACCTCCTTCGGCCTTGTCGTGCGACGGACCAAAGACGGCCTGTCGGTCGCCGGTGAGGACGGAGTCCTCGCACGGACGACGGCGCCGGAGCTCGCCTCTGCCGTGCTGCGCGCGGCAGAGGACCTAGGTCCCGCCCTTCCCCCGGAAGACCCGGTCGCATCCGACTGGGAAGCTGCCTGCGCCGCATTCCGTCCCCTCGTACCGAGCAGGAAGGGGTGAGTGCCGGCCGCCTGGACGACGAAGGCGAGACCCGCTCGCCGTTGCCTGGAGCGATCGCCCCGGGCTTCCGGTCCCACGTCCGGCACGAATCCGTCGGCCCCGTGTCAGCTGGCCGGGCGAGCGGATCCCGCCTCGCCGGGCCGCGCCAGCCGACGGACGGCACATGGGCGAAGCCGGGCGGCGCCTACTGCTTGACGAGCCACCTGGATGCGCCTCCCGCAGGCGGGCGAACCGGATCGGGAGCTGCCCGGGAGCCGAATTCCACAGTCGGCTCCCAAACGACCCCAGGAACCACTCAGGGGCCCGACCCGCTAAGCGGATCAGGCCCCTGACCTGGTACTACGGCTGTCGGGGTGGCGGGATTTGAACCCACGACCTCTTCGTCCCGAACGCGGTGGGAGCCGTTCGCTGCCTGGTTGCCGGCCCCTCACCAGCTCGTACCGACTCCGGTGCAGTCCACTGTTGTCCGCGATTGTGCAGGCGGTGCTGCCTCGTTTGGCCCCCTGTTTGGCCCCCCGGCTCCTGGTGTCCCACAGACAGAGCTGAGTACTAGCTCTGCACTAGAAGGGCGGCTCATTGCTGTACTGCATGCTTGCGCCTCCCCATCCCGCAGGCGGTCGAATTTCTTGACTCCACGCTTCGTACCCTAGGCTGCCAAGAACGTCAGCAAATTCCGCCTTATCGCTCGATTCTGGAAGCAGATCCTTCATTTGCGAGACGTAGGTATCAATCCAGTTATGTTTCTTGTTCTGTAGCTGTTCAACCACAGTTCTGAATCTGCTAGCCCCCTCCTCTACGACGCCGAGAAGGATTCGCTGTAAATCGGCCTTCGTCCCTAGGAGTCGGTAGTTGTCGAGTATAACGTCGAGATCGTCGTTAGTTCGTTCCCGCCCGACCTTGTTCAGGAGCGTCTGCGCATCCGCCTCTAGGGCGGCATCGCGCAATGCCGTTACGCTTGCGATTACATTGTGAGGTCGTCGGAATTTCGCAATGGCTCGCAGGTGGTGCGGTACGTAATGCCCCATGCCGGCTCTCCGCAAGGCTACGTTGATTACGGGATCAATTGGCGGGAGGTGGGCTGTTGATGTGCACGTAATCAGATGCTTGGCGACGGGGGACGTGGGTGTCTCCCAAGGGAAGTTGGATTGCGTTGGAAAAGTCTCCTCAATGGCAGCCACCAAGCGGGCGATGTCATTAGGGCTGCACTTGGCCGCACTCTGCAGATATTTGCTGTGGTTCATACCGGCAAGTTGGATGGTTTCGATCACTCTCGGCAACCACTCGGCAATATCAACCCCGCTGGACGACTCGATAATCTCGGCTACATCCAGCATCCCGGCCCTCTTCAGCGGTTCTGTATCCCATTCAATTTGCGATGTACGAGCTCCTTCAATGGGTGACGAGCGGGGCATGGAAGGGTTTTCACTTGAAGTTACTCTTTCGCGCCATACTCTAATATCCGTCTCCCCAGGGTCGAGCGGTGCGCCAACCGACCTGGCGTAATCGGAGAGAGCTTCAACAAGCGAAAGAACCTGAGCCAAAGTGGCTCTACTAGTTCCGGCCAACTTGTCTTGAATCGTTGAGCGCGCCATCTTCTCCCGCCTGGCTTGCGACTGCACCAGTCGTTCGATCTCGCGGATGGTGGGGTTGCCAGCGCGGACGCGAAGGGTCCGCAGATGTGCCGTCAGGCTGTTGGTGGTCATGGCCTCTCCGTGTGTCCGTGGCTGTCCGGTGCTGTCCGGGCACGTCCGGATGGTGCCGGAAGTGGCAAAGGACTCTAGGTCAGAGAGGTGCCCTGTGTCCGGTGTATTGCCATGTTCGTCCGGATTGCTGGCTCGCCGCGCACCGGACAGCTTGACTAGCAGGCGTCAAAGCACTGGAAAGACGGAAAGGCGACATCAGGTATGAACAGCGCAGAACGGCGAAAGCAGCCGCAGGGCTGGGGCTACGTGATCACTGCTGTCCTGCTTGCTGCTATCGCGCAGGATCGCAGCGCAACCGACATCAAGGTCATCGCTTTCGCTGTGTTTATGGTGGCAGCGCTCGTCCTAGTCGGTGACCGCGGCAGGTAAACAAAAGCATCACCCGGCGAAGCTGACGCCGTGCAACCGGATGCGCGCTGTGACTGATTGAGGCAGCCGCAGCGCGCATTTGTTTAGGCTAGGGCACCAAGCGGTGACGGCTCCACCCTGTTGCTCTACCGCGGCATGAAACCGGGCTTCTCCTGGGCCAGGGAGTGGAGCCGGCTGAGGTAGTCCTGCGCTGCAGGTTCTACGGCGTAGCGGCGCCGCACCTCGGCAGCAAGTTCCCGGCTGGATGATCAGGGACGGCACCGACTGACGGTCTCCTTCGACCGCGCGCTGCCCCAGGATCAGTGCCAGCTCCAAGTCGCCCTCACGCGCCGCTGTGACTCCGAGCGTGACACGGGCTTCCGCGTTGCGCATCGGCGACCGCTCGGTGCCATCGAAGTCCGTTCCTGCCCTCAGCACCTCCTCGGCGAGCGTGCGCGGAGCACCCGGGCGCGGCGTGCTCCTCTTGCTGTTCGGCGGCGGCGCCGCCCTGCGATGGTCGCGCCGCGAAGCGGCTCCTTCTGCACGCCCTGAGCCGCGCACTACACAGACACCACTCCCTCTGTTGTCCGAAGTAAAGAGCCGCTGCGTCACCTGCGTCACCCACGAACGGCAAACGACCTGTGACCTGCCTAAAGAGCGGTGACGCAGACGCCCGGCGAGTGCGTCACCCAGCGTCACCCGCGTCACCGATGACGGGCAGCCGCGTCACCGGTGACGCGCCCCGAAACTCCCTGCGTCACTCAAACCCGCAGGTCAGCGGCCTGAATGACGCAGGTGACGCGGTGACGCAGAAATCCGTACCTCGGACAGAAGCATCCTGGAGTCGCCGGATGAGCACCGTTGCTGAACCTGCTGAACAACTCCTCTACCGACCTGAAGAGGCGGCCAAGGCTCTTCGCATCGGACGCTCGATGGTCTACGAGGAGATACGCCTCGGACGACTTCAGACCGTCCGCATCGGCCGTCGCCGACTCGTGCCGCCGGAGTACATCGCGCAGTACTTCGAACTCCTCAAGCGCGAGGCGGAAGCCAACATCTGAATTCCTCAATACCCCGTTCCACAGGGACGCGTCCTTCAGGGCGCAGCCCTGCATTCTTGGAGGCACAACGCAGTATGAGCGAAAGCCCGAAGCGCACCACCCGGGCCGGTCATGGTGAAGACACCATCTATTGGGACGCGGCCAAGAAGCGGTACGTCGGGGCCGTTTCCCTGGGCTTCGCCCCGAAGGGCAAGCGCCGCCGGCCGAAGGTCTACGGCAAGACGAAGACCGAAGTGCGCCAGAAAATCCGGGACTTGAAGAAGGAAGTCCAGACCGGTGTCAAGTCACCGGTGAACTACACCGTGGCCGACGCTGTGAACGACTGGTTGGAGCGCGGCATCAAGGGACGCGAGGAGCTAACTCGCAGCAAAAACCGCAGTATGGCGAACAAGCACCTGGTTCCGCTGCTCGGCAAGGCCAAGCTGAAGGATCTCAGCGCGGACGACGTTGACGACTGGTTGGACGACAGGGCCGAAGTGCTCGCTACGCGCAGCCTGCGCGACCTGCTCGCCATCCTGCGCCGCTCCATCGCACACGCCCAGCGCAGGGACAAGGCGGCACGGAACGTCGCCCTGCTCGTCACCGCCCCGGAGGGGCGCCCCGGCCGGCCGAGCAAGGCATTGGACCTGGAGCAGGCCAAGGCCGTGCTCGCCGCCGCGCGAGGCTCGCGGCTGTACGCGTACCTGGTGCTGTCGCTCCTGAGCGGCGTCCGCACGGAGGAGGCGCGCCCCCTCACCTGGGACCATGTGTTTCTGGAGACGAAGGACGGCATCCCCCCGCACGTCGCGGTGTGGCGCTCTGTGCGCAAGCACGGCGAGACGAAGACCAGGAAGAGCCGGCGGACCATCGCTCTTCCGAAGCAGGTGGTCGACGTCCTCGAAGAGCACCGGAGGTGGCAGAAGCAGGAACGTGCCTCACGGGGGGATGGAGTGGAGCCCGGCCTGTCGCGTATTCACGACCCGTGCCGGCGAGCCGCTCGACGCAGCCAACGTCCGTCGCGACTTCAAGGCCATCGTGCGAAAAGCAGGCCTCAAGCCGGAGTGGACGCCGCGGGCGCTCCGGCACAGCTTCGTGCCGCTGCTCTCCGACCATGGCATCCCACTGGAGACCATCGCTCTACTGGTCACGACCGAGGCGATCTACCGCAAACAGCTCCGGCCTATGATCACGAAGCGCGCCGAGGCCATGGACGACATCTTTGCTGGTGATCAGGAAGCGGACTACGAAGAGGCGACGCCGTAGCCTGATCGACGGCACAAAGGTGGGTCATTCGCGGTCACGTGAATGGCCCTCTCCCTTGCACTGGGATGCGGCCCACTCTCAGCATGATTCGACTCGATGAGGGGAACTACTCCCGTCCATCACCAGATGGTGGGGAAGGGGGCGTGTCTGCTTGGTGCGCTCTGGAGACACGCCGAGCGACCGTCAATGCGTCCCCTGCCAGTCGGACGATGTACCCGGCGCTAATCACGCCGGTTACCGCGGAGACGACGGCAAGCACAGGGAGGATGAGTGGGTCCACCTCACCGGCAACCTTGGCGTACAGGAACATCGCCGTGGCTAGAACGCCCTGCAAGACTCCGACGAGGGCGGTAACTAGCGTCGTCTGCAGGATGACTTCAGTGACGTGGTCGCGAAGGGCTGGACGGTCGTTCGTTAGCCGACGCACCAATTCCTCAGTGCGAACGCCTGTTCGATGTTCCAGTCTTCGATCAAGCAGCCTGTCGAGTGGACGCTTCCAAAGATCCATTCCGATGCCAAGAAGGGCTCCGAGAATGAGCCCTAACCAGAAGACCCCGTTCATCGCGGCATCCTCTCCGCCTTGCGGCTGGCCAGGCAAGGACCCGAGCGGAGCGTCAGTACGTCAAGAGCACAACGGCGTAGCGATGCCCGAAGCTTGCCTCCTCGGCTCCTGGGAGCAGGTTGAGGAGGGCGACTGTGGCGCGGGGGCCTGATCAACTTTGTTTGGCCCCCCAAGCACGACAGAGGGCCAATCGCGATCACGCGATTGGCCCTCTGACCAGCGTCGGGGTGGCGGGATTTGAACCCACGACCTCTTCGTCCCGAACGAAGCGCGCTGCCAAGCTGCGCTACACCCCGATGTCGCTGCTTGTCGCGGCGACGTCGTTTACTTTAGCCCACTGGTGGCTCTGGACGAAATCCGGTTCAGGCGCGGCGGCGGACCGGGGTCGGGCGGGTGTGGTCGAGGGCCACCAGGAGGACGGCCAGGGCGTAGATCGCGAGTCCCAGGAGGAGGGCGTTGGCCAGGGTGCTGCGGTAGCCGTGGGCCGCCACGTCCAGGAAGGGGTAGAGGTAGCGGGACGGGCTGGTGGTGGGGAGGAAGGCGGCCCTGGTGAGGAAGAAGGTCAGGTAGGCCAGGGGGTAGAGGAGCCAGGCCGCCGTCTGGCGGAGGTGCAGGCGGGCCGAGGGCGTGAGCAGGAGCCAGTCCAGCAGGGCCGCCGTCGGGACCAGCGTGTGGAGGATCTGGAGGGCCGCCCACTGGGCGTGCCAGCGCTCCGGGGCCGTCGTCGCGCCCGTCAGGGAGAACGGGGGCGTCGTGTGGCCCAGGAGCAGGTGGTAGACGAGCGCGGCGGTCAGGGCGTACAGGAGTGTGGCGCCTGTCAGCGCCGAGGGGAGCGGGCGGCGGGCGTGCCAGGCCCGTCTCGCCGACAGGAGCATGACCACCGCCAGCAGGACGCCGGTCTGGACGCTGAAGTAGCTCAGGACGCGGGCCGGGGGGCCCAGCAGGAGTTCCAGGGCGACGCCGGCTGCCGCCGCCACGGCGGTCAGGAGGCGGAACACCGCGGCCAGGGGGCGGCGGACCGGCGCCACCACCGCCGTGGCCGGGACCGGGGCGGGCAGCAGCAGGGGCGGGCCCGGGACCGCGGGCAGTTCCGGGATGTCCCTGGGTATCGGGACGGTCATGCCCTCACGCTAGGAGCGGGGGAGGGGCGCGGCCAGGCGGACTCGTCCAGGTGGGTTACCCACAGCCAGGCCCTCCCCCGCGCGCGGGATTACTCCCGCCCCACCAACGTCAGCAGCGTCGCCTCCGGGGGGCAGGCGAAGCGGACCGGGGTGTAGCGGCTGGTGCCGCAGCCTGCCGAGACGTGGAGGTAGGAGGTGTGGCCCTCCGCCGTGTGCGTGGAGAGGCCCTTCACGCGGTCCGTGTCCAGGTCGCAGTTGGTGACCAGGGCGCCGTAGAAGGGGATGCACAGCTGGCCGCCGTGGGTGTGGCCGGCCAGGACCAGGGGATAGGCGTCCGCCGTGAACGCGTCCAGTACCCGCAGGTACGGCGCGTGGACCACGCCGAGCGAGAAGTCGTACGTACCGGACGGGCCGCCGGCCACCTGGGCGTACCGGTCGCGCTTGATGTGCGGGTCGTCCAGGCCGGTCAGCTCGATGGAGGCGCCCTCGATCTTGAGGACCCCCCGCGTGTTCGTCAGGTTCAGCCAGCCCGCCGCGTCGAAGCCGTCCCGCAGGTCCTCCCACGGGTTGTGGACCGCACCGACCACCGGCGGGTTGCCGTTCAGGCCGTGCCGGCCGCTCGTCTTCTCCAGCAGGTAGCGGGCCGGGTTACGGAGTCTGGGGCCGTAGTAGTCGTTGGACCCGAAGACGTACGCACCCGGGAACTCCATCAGCGGGCCCAGCGCGTCCAGGACCTCGGGGACGCCCTCGGGGTCCGACAGGTTGTCGCCCGTGTTGATCACGAAGTCGGGGCGCAGCCCGGCCAGCGACTGCAGCCAGCGCTGCTTCTTGCGCTGACCGCTCACCATGTGGATGTCGGAGACCTGCAGAACACGCAGCGGGCGCATGCCCGGGGGCAGGACGGGGACGGTGACCCGTCGGAGTCGGAAGGAACGGGCCTCGAAGCCCGCCGCATACACCAGGCCGGCGGCGCCGGCCGCCACGATGCCAAGGGGGATTCCGTATCGCGCGCGCATGTGCCCATCGTGTCAGACCGGTTGGGTACGGCGAGACCGGCCGCCCGGTTAAATGCGCGGGCGTGAGCGGCCGTGTACCTGCGACAATCGGGCCATGACCACCACGCTCAAGTCGAAGCTGCAGGACGACCTCAACGCCGCGATCAAGGAGCGCGACGAGCTCCGCTCCTCGACGCTCCGGCTGACGCTCACCGCGATCACCAAGGAGGAGGTCGCGGGCAAGGAGAAGCGGGAGCTCTCCGACGACGAGGTCCTCAAGGTGATCACCCGCGAGGCGAAGAAGCGCCGTGAGGCGGCCGAGGCCTTCGCGCAGGGTGGCCGGCCCGAGCAGGCCGAGCGGGAGAAGGCGGAGGGCGAGGTGCTCGCCGAGTACCTGCCCAAGCAGCTGTCCGACGAGGAGCTGACCGCGATCGTCGCCCAGGCCGTGGAGGAGGCCAGGGCGGCCGGCGCCGAGGGGCCGCGGGCCATGGGCGCCGTCATGAAGATCGTGAACCCGAAGGTGGCCGGCCAGGCCGAGGGCGGCCGCGTCGCCGCCGCGGTGAAGAAGCTCCTCCAGGGCTGAGCAGCGGATCCAGGGCTCAGCTGCAGGTCCAGGGCTCGGCTGCAGGGCCGGGTCTCGGCTGCAGGGCCGGGTCTCGGCTGCAGGGCCGGGTCTCGGCCGTAGCTCTGCGGCTGAGCAGCTCCTCAAAGGCAACCGCCGCGCCGAGTACGACGGCCGAACCGAACCTCCACGCCCACGACCGCGGGGCCGCACCCCCCACTCAGGGTGCGGCCCCGCCGTCGTACCGCGAACCGGTTACCCCCGGCCGCCCCCGTTCCCGTTCCCGTTGTTCCCGCCGTTCACCTGGCCCTGGATGAAGTTCTCGGGGATGGAGAACGTCGGCGTCGGGAACGTGCCGCCGAGCGCGCCGGCGGTGGTGTCACCCGTGGCGGCCGTGCCCGGCGTTCCCCCGTCCGTCGGGCCGCCGACCAGTCCGCCGATCAGTTGTCCCGTCGTGTCCCCGTTGTTGCCGTCGTCCCTCCCCCCTCGGCCTTTTCCCTGATCATCACCCTCGTGGGTGGCGTCGGGGATGTCGACCAGGTGGAAGTCCTCCACGGTCTTGCCTTCGAGGGCGCCGCTCATCATGTCGCGCCAGATCGGGCCCGGGACCTCACCGCCGTAGACCTTGTCGTGCGGGATGCCGCCGATGGTGATGTTGGTCATCTTGCGCTTGTGCTGCGGGTCGCCGACCCACACCGCGCCCGCCATGTTCGGGGTGTAGCCGACGAACCAGGCCGCGAAGCGCTCGTCCGTCGTACCCGTCTTGCCCGCGCTCGGGCGGCTGCCGAGACCGGCCTCCTGACCCGTGCCGTCCTCGACCACGCCCTTGAGGAGCGTGCTGACCGTGTCCGCGGTGTTCTCCGACATCGCCCGCGAGCAGGTCGACTTCGGCACCTCGAGGGACTTCTGGTCGCTGCCGACCTTCTGGGTGATCGACTCGATGGCGACAGGGGTGCAGTACATCCCGCGCGAGGCGAACGTGGCGTACGCGTTCGCCATCGTCAGCGGCGAGACCTCCTGGGTGCCGAGCGCGATGGACGGCGCCTGCTGGATCTTGCGGCCGTCCGCGCGCTGCACGCCCATCTTCTTGGCCATGCCGACGACCGGGCAGATGCCGATGTCGCTGATCAGCTGCACGTAGTAGGTGTTGACCGACTTCGCGGTCGCCTCCTTCATGGCGTACGGGCCGCGCTCCGACTCGTTCTCGTTGGTCAGCTTGGTCGGCTTGTTCGGGTCGTCGCGCCAGATCTTGCCGTTGCACGCGGACACCGGGCTCGGGTACGCCATCTCGTACGGCGACGAGTACTCCTGCGTCGGGGGCTTGCCGCCCTCGACGGCCGCCGCGGCGACGATCGGCTTGAACGTGGAACCGGGCTGGTACCCGGCGCCGCCGCCCATGTCCGAGTTGACGGAGAGGTTGATCGTCGTCTCGTCGTTCTTGACGTTGACGCCGTACGGGCGGGACTGGCCCATCGCGAGGATCTTGCCGGTGCCGGGCTCGACGATGGTCGCGGCGGTGGCCACGGCGTCGCTCTTGTAGACGTGGTCCTTGATGGACGCCTGCGCGGACTTCTGGGCCTGCGGGTCGAGCGTGGTGCGGATCGTCAGGCCGCCCTGGTTCCACAGCTTGGCCCGCCGCTCCCTGGTCTTGCCGAAGACCGGGTCCGTGAGGACGACCTGGCGGACGTAGTCACAGAAGAAGCCGGCGCCCTTCACGGCGGTGATGCAGCCGTTCTTGGGGCGGCTGGTGTGCAGGCCGAGCGGCTTCTCCTTGGCCTGGTCGGCCTCCTTCTGGGAGATGTCGCCCAGCTCCGCCATGCGCTGCAGGACGGTGTTGCGCCGCTTGGTGGCCTCCGCCTCGTCGTTCACCGGGTCGTACCGGCTCGGGGACTGCACGATGCCGGCCAGCAGCGCCGATTCCTGCAGGTTCAGGTCCTTGGCGTGCTTGGAGAAGTACCGCTGGGCGGCGGCCTCGACGCCGTAGGCCTGCTCGCCGAAGAAGGTGATGTTCAGGTAGTTCTCGAGGATCTTCTTCTTGCCGAGCTTGTCCTCGATCTGGATCGCGTACTTCAGCTCGCGGATCTTGCGGCCCAGGGTCTGCTGGGTGGCCTCGGCGACCTTGGTCGGGTCGTCGCCGGCCTCCTCGATGAAGTAGTTCTTCACGAGCTGCTGGGTGAGCGTGGAGGCGCCCTGGGCGACCCCGCCCTCCCGCGCGTTCTTGTTCAGGGCGCGCAGGACGCCCTTGAGGTCGACGGCGCCGTGCTTGTAGAAGCGCGAGTCCTCGATCGCGACGATCGCCTTCTGCATGTACGGCGAAATGTCCTTGAGGTCGACCACCGTACGGTCGCGGGAGTAGACGGTCGCGATCTGTTTGCCCTGGTTGTCCAGGATCGTGGTGCGCTGGCTCAGCTGGGGACTCTTCAGGTTGGCAGGGATCTCGTCGAAGCTCTTGACCGAGCCCTTGGCCGCGAGGCCCAGCGCGCCGGCCGCGGGCAGCGCGATGCCGGCCATCACGGCTCCGGCGAGCACACTGACGCCGAGGAACTTGGCGGCCTGCTGCATGGGCGACAAACCGCCGCCCGAGCGCTTCTTTGGCATGGGGGCAGCCTAATCCGTACTGTTGAGCGTTCCGAAGGAGCGACCGCATCACGGCACGGCAAAGCGGTGGGTCTGCGTTCCCATTCGCCGGACACGCGCCCAGGCCTTGGCCTAAGCTGCTCTCAACTGTCACAGCAGTGCGGTCATGTAGCTATACGTCCGGCGACCCCGAATCGTTCCGGACCCAGCCGGAGATCCGCAGGGAGCGTCCCGCTTCCCCCGGGGACGAGCCCGATTCCGCCGCGTGTGTCGCCTGGCGCCCCGGCGTGACGTACCACGACTGTCCCGGTTTGCCGGGATGATCACGCATGTCGCCAGCTCACTCCCGCGGGTGATCTGCCGCTTACCCATAGTCCGTTCGGGCCATTCAAGATTGGGCCCGCAGGGGGTGTTGCGCTGTGCCCACCTTCCGTAACGTCCTCAACTGGCGGCGGTGAATATGCCGCTGCCGCCGTGGGGGAGCCTCGATTCGGGAGAGGACGGCGCCGGTATGGGCTGGGTAACCGACTGGAGTGCGCAGGCTGCCTGCCGCACTACCGATCCGGATGAACTGTTCGTTCAGGGAGCAGCGCAGAACAGGGCCAAGGCGGTGTGCACCGGATGCCCGGTACGCACCGAATGCCTGGCGGATGCGCTGGACAACCGCGTCGAGTTCGGCGTGTGGGGAGGCATGACGGAGCGGGAGCGCCGCGCGCTGCTGCGTCGCCGGCCCACCGTCACCTCGTGGCGCAGACTGCTGGAAACCGCCCGCTCGGAGTACGAGCGGGGCATCGGGATCGTGCCCCTCGACAGCGACGAGGTGTACGAGAACTACGCGGCGGTGAGCTGAGGGGCACCCCCCTCGGGCACCCACCTGGGGCGTATCCCGGGCACATGGTCCGGGCGAGCCCGCTTCGGGCAACCGCCACCTCTGCGAGCGCCGCTTGCTGCGCACTGCTGACCGCCGTGTGCGGAAGGTGCGCTCCTCGCATGCGACGCGTCTGTGACGGCCGTGCCGTGCGGAGCTTCCTCCGCCGCGGGCCACGCGCACCCGCGACCGCCGCTCGTGCGCCCCGACCGCCACTCGCGCGCCCGCGACCCTCCTCGCGTGTCGCCCGCATGGGCCGCGCGGGGCGCCGGCGACCGGCTGCCCGCCGCGTGCGCCGTCGTGGCTGCCCGCGGCCTACGGGTCTTCCGGGCGCCCGGCTGCCAGCCGGTCCCCGATGTGGCGCAGGCCCGCGAGGTCGTGGACGTCGCCGGGCAGCGCGGGTACTTCGACCACCGCCACCTCGGGGTGGCGGGCGGTGAAACGGTCCCGCGTGCGCTGCTCACGCGAGAGCACCTGCATGCGGTCGGCGTGCAGCCTGAGCAGACCCGCGGTGAGCCGGTCGACGGAGCGTTCCGCGTCGGCGGGGGAGCCTTCTTCGGAAGCGGTGACTGCGGTCTCGGGTGCGGGAGATTGTGAACTGCCGTACGTGTCGGGAGAGTTACGAAGTCCAGCTTTCCCGTCCCCCTGATCGACAATGCGGGGGTCCTCAAGATTTTCCGCGGCGGCGAGCGCCCGCTCGGCCGACAGCCGGCCGGCGCCGCTGCCGTGGACCCGGTTGAGCACCAGGCCCATCAGCGGCATGTCCTCCGCGGCCAGCCGCTCGACGAAGTACGCCGCCTCGCGCAGCGCGTCCCGCTCCGGTGCCGCCACCACCAGGAACGCGGTACCGGGGGCCTGGAGGAGCTTGTACGTGGCGTCCGCGCGCGTACGGAAGCCGCCGAAGGTGGTGTCCATCGCGGCCACGAACGTCTGGACGTCCTTCAGCAGCTGACCGCCCAGCAGCTTGCCCAGCGTGCCGGTCATCATCGACATGCCGACGTTGAGGAACGCCATCCCCGCGCGGCCGCCGAGCTTCGCCGGAGCGGTCAGCAGGCGGATGAGCCGGCCGTCCAGGAAGGAACCGAGCCGCTTGGGCGCGTCCAGGAAGTCCAGCGCGGAGCGGGAGGGCGGGGTGTCGACCACGATCAGGTCCCACTCGTCCTTCGCCCGCAGCTGGCCCAGCTTCTCCATCGCCATGTACTCCTGCGTGCCCGCGAAGCCCGCCGAGAGCGACTGGTAGAAGGGGTTCGCCAGGATCGCGGCGGCCCGCTGGGGGTCCGCGTGCGCCTCCACGACCTCGTCGAAGGTGCGCTTCATGTCGAGCATCATGGCGTGCAGCTCGCCGTCACCATCGGTGCCCTTCACCCGGCGCGGCACGTTGTCGAGGGAGTCGATGCCCATGGACTGGGCCAGCCGCTTGGCCGGGTCGATGGTCAGCACGACCACCTTGCGGCCCCGCTCGGCCGCCCGCAGGCCCAGGGCCGCCGCGGTCGTCGTCTTGCCGACCCCGCCCGCGCCGCAGCACACCACGATCCGGGTCTTCGGGTCGTCCAGCAGCGGGTCCACGTCCAGCACGCGCGCGGGGGAGAGGCGGCGGCCCTGCTCGGGCCCCGCGGCCGTCTCGGATGCCTCGGCCGGTTCCGGACTCATGACAACCCCTGCTTCCGCAGCTCGGTGGCGAGTTCGTACAGGCCCGCGAGGTCCATGCCCTCCGCGAGCAGCGGCAGTTCGTGCAGCGGCAGGCCCAGCTCGCCCAGGACCGCGCGCTGCTCCTGCTCCAGCGTGTACCGCTCGGCGTACTCCGCGGCCTGCGCCAGCAGCGGGTCCACCAGCTTCTCGGCGTTCCCGCCGCGCCGGGCCCCGCCCAGACCGGCCGCCGAGAGCGCCTGCGCAACCGATGAACGCTCCACGGTCCGTACGAGTTCCAGATCTGCCGCGTCCAACACCTCCGGCCGGACCATGTTCACGATGACCCGGCCCACCGGAAGCCGGGCCGCGCGGAGTTCCGCGATGCCGTCGGCGGTCTCCTGGACCGGCATCTCCTCCAGCAGCGTCACCAGGTGCACCGCCGTCTCCGGCGACTTCAGCACCCGCATGACGGCCTGCGCCTGATTGTGTATCGGGCCGATCTTCGCGAGGCCCGCCACCTCGTCGTTGACGTTCAGGAACCGGGTGATGCGGCCCGTCGGCGGGGCGTCCATGACGACGTAGTCGTACGCGAACCGCCCGGACCTGTCCTTGCGGCGCACGGCCTCGCACGCCTTGCCGGTCAGCAGGACGTCTCTGAGCCCGGGCGCGATGGTGGTGGCGAAGTCGATCGCGCCGAGCTTCTTCAGGGCCCGGCCCGCGCCGCCGAGCTTGTAGAACATCTGGAGATAGTCCAGAAGGGCCAGTTCGGGATCGATCGCGAGGGCGTACACCTCGCCGCCGCCCGGCGCGACCGCGATCTTCCGCTCCTCGTAGGGAAGTGCCTCCGTCTCGAAGAGCTGGGCGATGCCCTGCCGGCCCTCGACCTCGACGAGAAGCGTCCGCTTCCCCTCGGTCGCGAGGGCCAGCGCGAGTGCGGCGGCGACCGTCGTCTTTCCGGTCCCGCCCTTGCCGCTGACGACCTGGAGCCTGCTCACGTCTTCGAGACTAACCAGTCCGGCCGACACTCACGCGGGAGGCTGTGGATAACGGGGGCCGTGGTGGGCCGCCGGCCCCCTGGGGCACAGCGGCTACAGTCGCCCTCATGACCAAGAAGTGGGAATACCAGACCGTGCCGCTGCTCATCCACGCCACCAAGCAGATCCTGGACAGCTGGGGCGATCAGGGCTACGAGCTCGTGCAGGTGGTGCCGGGTCCGAACCCGGAGTCGCTCGTGGCCTACCTCAAGCGCGAGAAGCAGGAGAACCCGGCGTGAGCGCGGTCGAGACCAAGCTGGCCGAACTGGGCCTGACCCTGCCGGCCGTCGTACCGCCGCTGGCCGCCTACCAGCCGGCCGTGCAGTCCGGCGTGTACGTCTACACCGCCGGCCAGCTGCCGATGGTGGAGGGCAAGCTGCCGGTCACCGGCAAGGTGGGCGCCGAGGTCACGCCGGAGGAGGCCAAGGAGCTGGCCCGCACCTGCGCGCTGAACGCACTGGCCGCCGTGAAGTCCGTCGTCGGTGACCTGGACCGCATCGCGCGCGTGGTGAAGGTCGTCGGCTTCGTCGCCTCGGCGTCCGACTTCACCGGGCAGCCGGGTGTCGTCAACGGCGCCAGCGAACTGCTCGGCGAGGTGCTCGGTGACAAGGGCGTGCACGCTCGCAGCGCGGTCGGCGTCGCGGTGCTGCCGCTGGACGCGCCGGTCGAGGTCGAGATCCAGGTGGAACTCGCTCAGTAGCCCCGCTGACCTCGGGTACCTCTCGAACATTCGCCCTACACGGGATAGCCTCCGGCCATGGCGAACGGTCAGTGGTATCCCCCGGAGTGGCCCGACCGCATCCGCGCGCTCGCGGCAGGCACGCTCACCCCGGTGACCCCCAAGCGCGCGGCCACGGTGCTGCTGCTGAAGGACACCCCCGCCGGACCGGTCGTCCACATGCTGCGCAGACGCGCCTCCATGGCCTTCGCCGGAGGCGCGTACGCGTATCCCGGGGGCGGTGTCGACCCGCGTGACGACGACCGCCAGATCCGCTGGGCGGGACCCGCGCGCGCGTGGTGGGCCGAGCGGCTCGGCGTCGACGCGGCGGGCGCCCAGGCCATCGTCTGCGCTGCCGTACGGGAGACCTACGAGGAGGCCGGCGTCCTGCTCGCCGGGCCCGACCCGGACTCGGTCGTCGGTGACACCACCGGCGACGACTGGGAGGCCGACCGCGCCGCCCTCGTCGCGCGCGAGCTGTCCTTCGCCGAGTTCCTCGACCGGCGCGGCCTGGTGCTGCGCTCGGACCTGCTGGGCGCCTGGACCCGCTGGATCACCCCGGAGTTCGAGGCCCGCCGCTACGACACCTGGTTCTTCGTGGCCGCCCTCCCCGAGGGGCAGCGCACCCGGAACGCCTCCACGGAGGCCGACCGCACGGTGTGGATCCGCCCCGAGGAGGCCACCGCCGGGTACGACAAGGGCGAGCTGCTGATGATGCCGCCCACCGTCGCCACCCTGCGCCAGCTGCTGCCGTACGGCAGTGCCGCCGAGGCGCTGGCCGCCGCGCCCGCGCGCGACATGACCCCGGTGCTGGCCCGGGCCCGCCTCGAGAACGGCGAGATCGTCCTGTCCTGGCCCGGGCACGACGAGTTCACCAAGCACGTCCCGACCGCCCCGACGCCCGCTGAGACCACCGGTGGAGGCCCCGCATGACCGACGCAAGCGCGCTGCCGGGCCAGCCCCGGGGCACCGTCTCCTCGGGCCCGGCCACCGAACGCGCGGTCAACGTCCTCGCGCCGAACGCCTCCGCGATGACCCTGGACGGCACCAACACCTGGATCGTCGCCGAGCCCGACTCCGACCTGGCCGTGGTGATCGACCCCGGTCCACTGGACGACGGCCATCTGCGCAACGTCGTGGACACGGCCGAGAAGGCCGGCAAGCGCATAGCCCTGACCCTGCTCACCCACGGCCACCCCGACCACGCCGAGGGCGCCGCCCGGTTCGCCGAGCTGACCGCCACGCGCGTGCGTGCCCTCGACCCGGCGCTCCGGCTCGGCGACGAGGGCCTGGCCGCCGGAGACGTGATCACCGTCGGCGGCCTGGAGCTGAGGGTCGTACCGACCCCCGGGCACACCGCGGACTCGCTGTCCTTCCATCTGCCGGCCGACCGGGCCGTGCTGACCGGCGACACCGTCCTGGGGCGCGGTACGACCGTCGTGGCGCACCCCGACGGCCGGCTCGGCGACTACCTGGACTCGCTGCGGCGGCTGAGGTCCCTGACGGTGGACGACGGCGTACACACCGTCCTGCCGGGCCACGGGCCGGTCCTGGAGGACGCGCAGGGCGCCGTCGAGTTCTACCTCGCCCACCGCGCCCACCGGCTCGCCCAGGTGGAGACCGCGGTCGAGAACGGCTACCGCACGGCTGCCCAGGTCGTCGCCCACGTGTACGCCGACGTGGACCGCTCGCTGTGGCCGGCGGCGGAGCTGTCGGTGCGCGCGCAGATGGACTACCTGAGCGACCACGGGCTGATCTAGTCCGGGCGGGGTGCCTTGACGCCGTGCACGCGCGCGTACTCGGCGGCGAGCCAGGGGCCCAACTCGTCGACGTACGACCGCAGCACCTCCGGGTCGCCGACGGGCTCGTAGCCGTACTCGGCCGCCGTACGCAGCTTCGCGGCCCGCTCGGGGTAGTAGGCGCCGAACACCTCGGCCATCTCCCGCAGGTCGCTGGTCCAGCCCTGCCAGCGGGGCATGACGAGCGTGAAGGCCGTGCGGACGAGGTGGCGGGACATGAACCGGACGAGCGGCCGGCGGGCCTCCTCGGTGTCCTGGGCCCGCGCGATCCGCTCCCGCCAGTGGGGCAGCCACCGCCCGAGGTCGCCGTTGGTCTCGCGGGCCAGCAGGGAGTCGGGGCGGTAGCGGGGCAGGTGGGCGGCGAGGTCGTCGCCGATCAGCGGGGTGCACAGGCAGGCGACGAACCAGCCCAGGTCGTACCGCTCCGGGTCGCTCAGCAGCCGCTCCCGGCTGTAGAGCAGCGTGCCGACGCCGTCGATCTGCCGGAACTCCTGGTCGAGCGCCTCCCCGAGGGCTCGTACGGCGGCCCGGTCGGCGTCGGCCGGTTCCTCGTGCAGGGCGATCAGCAGGTCCAGGTCGCTGCGCCCCACGCGCGCGGTGCCGCGCGGGACCGACCCGTAGAGGTAGGCGCTGTGCAGGCGCGCGCCGAAGACGGCCGGCAGCCGGTCGCGGACGGCGGCCACGACCGGGCGGAAGGCGGGCGGCACGCGCACGAGGGAGCCTTCGCGGGCCAGCCGGCCCTGGGCGTCGAGGCCCCGGGGGGCGGGGAGCACGGTCATGCGCCCACTGTGCCGTCCGCGGTGGCCCTGGGCAGCCGGTTTTCGGCGCTGGCGGGCCGGCGGCGGCCATGACGACGGGGGCCGGCTTCCGGGAAGCGGGCCCCCGGGTCGTACCGCCGGGACCGGTGTCAGCGCGAGCGCTTGGCGAGCCGCTCCACGTCCAGCAGGATCACGGCCCGCGCCTCCAGGCGGAGCCACCCGCGCTGGGCGAAGTCCGCCAGCGCCTTGTTCACGGTCTCGCGGGAGGCGCCGACCAGCTGGGCCAGCTCCTCCTGGGTGAGGTCGTGGACGACGTGGATGCCCTCCTCGGACTGCACTCCGAAGCGGCGGGAGAGGTCCAGCAGGGCGCGCGCCACGCGGCCGGGGACGTCGGAGAAGACCAGGTCGGACATGGCGTCGTTGGTCTTGCGCAGACGGCGGGCGACGGCGCGCAGCAGGGCGCCGGCCACCTCGGGGCGGGCGTTCAGCCAGGGCTGGAGGTCGCCGTGGCCGAGGCCGAGCAGCTTGACCTCGGTCAGCGCGGTCGCGGTGGCCGTACGGGGGCCGGGGTCGAACAGCGACAGCTCGCCGATCAACTCGCCGGGGCCGACGACGGCGAGCATGTTCTCGCGGCCGTCGGGGGATGTGCGGTGCAGCTTGACCTTGCCCTCGGTGACGACGTACAGCCGGTCCCCGGGGTCTCCCTCATGGAACAGGGAGTCGCCGCGTGCGAGGGTCACCTCACTCATGGAGGCGCGAAGCTCCGCGGCCTGCTCGTCGTCGAGAGCCGCGAAGAGCGGGTTGCGCCGCAGAACGTCGTCCACGAGTTCTCTCCTTGTCGACCTGCTCAGGGGATCTTGCTCCCCCGCGTGCCAGGGGTCCGTGTTCCCCATTTTGCCGGACGGTCCAAACAGTGTGATCTGTCACAAGGATGCCGCACAGGTGTCCGGGGGTAAGCGTCAGGGGTCCGATCGGGGGCCGCTGCGCGGGCTCCGGGGCGGATGTCGGTGCCGGGCTTTAGGCTGGCCGGGTGTCCAAATCGCCGGTGAGAGCACAGGACAAGGGGGCTGGGCGGGTGGTTGCACGTCGTGATTCCGCTGTGGGCGAACAGAGCCCCGGAGGAAGTAATAAAAAAGGCAAATCAGCCCAAAAGGCACCCGCCGTCGTGAAGAAGGCCGCGTCCGTCGAAAAGCCCGCCAAGAAGGCCGCGCCCGTCAAGAAGATCGCCGTGAGGCCGCCGGCCGGCGAGTCCCCCACCGCGCTGGTCCGCCGCGCCCGCCGCATCAACCGCGAGCTGGCCGAGGTGTACCCGTACGCCCACCCCGAGCTGGACTTCGAGAACCCCTTCCAGCTGGTGGTCGCCACCGTGCTGTCGGCCCAGACCACCGACCTGCGGGTCAACCAGACGACCCCGGCGCTCTTCGCCAAGTACCCCACCCCGGAGGACCTCGCCGCGGCCAACCCGGAGGAGGTCGAGGAGATCCTGCGGCCCTGCGGCTTCTTCCGGGCCAAGACCAAGTCGGTCATAGGGCTCTCCAAGGCGCTCGTCGAGAACTTCGGCGGCGAGGTGCCCGGAAAGCTGGAGCAGCTGGTCACGCTCCCCGGCGTCGGCCGCAAGACCGCCTTCGTCGTGCTCGGCAACGCCTTCGGCCGGCCCGGGATCACCGTGGACACCCACTTCCAGCGGCTGGTGCGGCGCTGGCAGTGGACCGACGAGACCGACCCCGACAAGATCGAGGCCGCCGTCGGCGCGCTCTTCCCGAAGAGCGACTGGACCGACCTGTCCCACCACGTGATCTGGCACGGCCGCCGCATCTGCCACGCCCGCAAGCCCGCCTGCGGCGCCTGTCCCATCGCCCCGCTCTGCCCGGCCTACGGCGAGGGCGAGACCGACCCGGAGAAGGCCAGGAAGCTCCTGAAGTACGAGAAGGGCGGCTTCCCCGGCCAGCGGCTCAAGCCCCCGCAGGCCTACCTCGACGCGGGCGGCAAACCGGCACCGCCACTGGGCGCCGCGTGACGGAACGATCTCGGGGGCCTCGGGCGTTGGAGAGGGCAGAGCGGCGGGGGTGGCGATGACGAGAACAAGTGACACACAGGGCGGTCCGGTGACGCTCAGCAGGGAAGGGCTGCCGGCCTGGCTGGAGCCCGTCGTGCGCGCCGCCGACACGGTCCAGCCGCTCCAGCTGAGCCGCTTCCTGCCGCCGGAGAACGGCTCGGGACGGCAGTCGGCCGTGCTGATCCTGTTCGGCGAGGGCGAGCGCGGCCCGGAGCTGTTGCTCATGGAGCGCGCCGGCTCGCTGCGCTCGCACGCCGGCCAGCCGTCCTTCCCGGGCGGCGCGCTGGACCCGGAGGACGGCGATCCGCAGGGCGAGGGGCCGCTGCGGGCCGCGCTGCGCGAGGCGGAGGAGGAGACCGGACTCGACCCGTCCGGCGTGCAGCTCTTCGGGGTGCTGCCGAGGCTGTACATCCCGGTCAGCCGCTTCGTCGTCACGCCCGTGCTCGGTTGGTGGCGCAAGCCCAGCCCGGTCGGCGTGGTCGACCCGAACGAGACGGCGCGGGTCTTCACCGTGCCCGTGGCGGATCTCACGGATCCCGCCAACCGCGCCACCGCCGTCCACCCCAGAGGTCACAGCGGCCCCGCATTCCTGGTCGAATCGGCCCTGGTGTGGGGTTTCACGGCCGGAGTGATCGACCGCCTGCTGTACTACGCAGGCTGGGAGCGCCCCTGGGACCGCGGGAAGCAGGTCCCGCTCGACTGGCACGCATGACAGGGTGTCGTACGTGAACGTGCTGGACATCCTGTTGCTGGTCGCGGCCGTGTGGTTCGCGGTGGTGGGGTACCGCCAGGGCTTCGTCGTCGGCATCCTGTCGGTGATCGGGTTCATGGGCGGCGGTCTCGTCGCCGTGTACACGCTGCCCGTCATCTGGGACGCCGTGACCGGCAAGGCGGAGGTCGGCACCACCGCCGCCATCGTGGCCGTCGTCGTGGTCATCGTCTGCGCCTCCATCGGCCAGGCCCTGACCACCCATCTCGGCAACAAACTGCGCCGGTACATCACCTGGTCCCCGGCCCGCGCCCTGGACGCCACCGGCGGCGCGCTGGTCAACGTCGTCGCGATGCTGCTGGTCGCCTGGCTGATCGGCTCCGCCCTGGCCGGCACGACCCTGCCCACGCTCGGCAAGGAGGTCCGCGGCTCCAAGGTGCTCCTCGGCGTCTCCCGGGTGCTGCCCGCGCAGGCCGACACCTGGTTCGCGGACTTCTCCGCCGTCCTCGCGCAGAACGGCTTCCCGCAGGTCTTCAGCCCGTTCTCCAACGAGCCGATCAAGGACGTGCGGCCGCCCGACCCGGCCCTCGCCAACAGCTCGGTGGCCTTCCACGCCCAGCGCTCCATCGTCAAGGTCACCGGCACCGCGCAGAGCTGCGGCAAGGTCCTGGAGGGCACCGGCTTCGTCTTCGCCGACCGCCGCGTGATGACCAACGCGCACGTCGTCGGCGGCGTGGACGCGCCGCGGGTGCAGATCGGCGGAGAGGGCCGCAAGTACGACGCGAAGGTCGTGCTGTACGACTGGAAGCGCGACATCGCGGTACTCGACGTACCGGACCTGAAGGCCACCGCGCTGCGGTTCACCGGCCAGGACGCGGCCGGCGGTGACGGCGCGATCGTCGCGGGCTTCCCCGAGAACGGCTCGTACGACGTGCGCGCCGCGCGCGTGCGCGGGCGCATCACAGCCAACGGCCCGGACATCTACCACCGCGGCACGGTCCGCCGCGACGTCTACTCCCTGTACGCCACCGTCCGCCAGGGCAACTCCGGCGGCCCCCTGCTCACACCGGACGGCAAGGTGTACGGCGTGGTGTTCGCCAAGTCCCTGGACGACGCGGACACCGGCTACGCCCTGACGGCGGACGAGATCCAGCCCGACGTGCAGCGGGGTCGTACGGCGAACGAGCAGGTGGGTACGGACAGCTGCGCCCTGTAGGGGCGGCGGCGCTCAGCCCCGCGGGTGACGCAGGCGAACCGAGACCCAGCGGGCCCGGCGGCGCAGGATGCGCGGAATCCCCACCCGGGGGTCCGCTTCCGCGAGTTGCGGGGTGCCTTGCTGAGGCGTGCTCAGGCCCGTGGCCGAGCGGCGGTTGCGGGGTGCGTCACTGTAGTCGTGCGTCCAGCCCATACCCGGACGTGTGCCCCCGCCCCAAGGTCGATAACCGCCCGCGCGCCCCCCAATTGGCCTATGCGGCGGGCATGTGGCCGTTCGGGGGACAAGTGTTGAGGAACCGGATACTGCGCGCACCGGATCGTCACCGTACCGTCACCGGTCGGGCTCCGGGTCCTTGAGCCAGTTGACCAGCTCGGTGGAGAACGCCACCGGGTCCTCCTCGTGCGGGAAGTGACCGAGGCCGTCGAACAGCCGCCAGCGGTACGGCGCTTCGACGTACTCGCCCGAACCGGCCGCGCTGCGCGTGCGGGTCACCGGGTCCAGCGAGCCGTGCAGGTGCAGCGTCGGCACCCGCACGGGCCGCTTCATCCGGCGGTAGAACTGCACGCCGTCCGGGCGGGCCAGGGAACGCACCAGCCAGCGGTACGGCTCGATCGCGCAGTGCGCGGTGGAGGGGATGCACATCGCCCGCTGGTACGTCTCCACGGCTGCGTCCTCCGGCAGCCGCGGCCCCGACCAGTCCCGGATCAGCCGGCCCGCCAGCGCGCCGCCGTCCGCGGTCAGTTGGCGCTCGGGGAGCCACGGCCGCTGGAAGCCCCAGATGTAGGAACTGGCGGCCGTCTGACGGGCGTCGCGCAGCATCGCCGCGCGCCAGCGCCGCGGATGCGGCATGGACACCACGGCCAGGCGCCGGACCAGTTTGGGCCGCATGGCCGCCGCTGTCCACGCCAGATAGCCGCCGAGGTCGTGGCCGACCAGCGCGGCGTCCGGCTCGCCGAGCGAGCGGATGACGCCGGTCACGTCCAGCGCGAGGTTGGCGGGGTCGTACCCGCGGGGTGTGCGGTCGCTGCCGCCGACGCCCCGCAGGTCCATCGCCACCGCCCGGTAGCCCGCGTCGGCGAGCGCGGTCAGCTGGTGCCGCCACGTCCACCAGAACTGCGGGAAGCCGTGCAGGAGCAGCACCAGGGGCCCGTCGCCGAGTTCGGCGATGTGGAAACGCGCGCCGTTCGCGGCGACGTCCCTGTGCGTCCAGGGACCTTCGATCCGTACGGCCGAGGGGGCGGCGGGTTCCGTCATGACGACGAGCGTGCCACAGCCTCGATGGCCGCGGGAGTCTGCTCCTCGGTCAGCTCCGGGCGCCGCGGGTGCGGCTTGGCGTTCTGCAGCACGCCCGCGGACTGCTTCATCGAGGCGGCCACCTTCTGCGGGCCCTGGCCCTTCTTGGCCTTCTTCGCGAACATCACACCGAGCAGCGCGAGGAATCCGGCGACGAGCACGTTGGCCGCGAAGGACAGCAGGAAGCAGACGGCCAGGTTCCAGCCGCTCCAGGTCCTGATGCCGTACGCCAGCGCGAAGTTGAGCATCGGCAGCGAGAACACCAGCACCGCGCCGGCGACGGAGAACGCCCCGCCGCTCACCGCGCCGCGCTTCACGTCCTGCTTGAGCTGGGCCTTGGCCAGTGCGATCTCATCGTGCACCAGCGCCGACAATTCGGTCGTCGCCGAGGCGAACAGCTGGCCGATGCTGCGTTCGGCGCCGACCGGGCTGCCGTCGGGTGCGCTCATCGCGTTCTCCCTCTGAGGTCTCTCGTAACCGTCTTGCGTACCGTCTTGATTTGTACCGTCTCGTCAGATCATGCCGGACGGTCGTCCTCATCGCCTGCCCCGCCCGGCACTTCCGCAAGACCGTGGCGCGCCTCGGCCGCCCGCTCGGCGGCCAGACGCCGGTGTTCGGCGGCCTTGCGCTCGTGGATCTCGGCCATGCGCAGGTGGTACGCCGGGTCGTCCTGCTCGTACACGTCCGGGATGCCGTCGCGGTCCTCGTCGCGCTCCTCGTCCTCCCACAGCCTGCGGTACTTGGCGTTGCGCAGCTTCAGCAGCGCGGTGGCGCACGCCGCCGCGATCAGCGAGCCGGTGAGGACGGCCGCCTTCACCTCGTCGGTCAGTACGGCGTCGCCCTCGAAGGCCAGCTCGCCGATGAGCAGCGAGACCGTGAACCCGATCCCGGCGAGGGACGCCACCGCGAACAGGTCGGCCCATTCCAGGTCCTCGCTCAGCTCCGCCCGGGTGAAGCGGGCGGTCAGCCAGGTACCGGCGAAGATGCCGACGGTCTTGCCCACGACCAGGCCGAGGACGACGCCGAGCGTCTCGGGCCTGGTGAACACGTCCGCGAGCGCCCCGCCGGATATCGACACACCGGCGCTGAACAGTGCGAACAGCGGTACGGCGAGCCCGGCCGACAGCGGGCGCACCAGGTGCTCGATGTGCTCGCCCGGCGAGTGCTCCTCGCCTTCCCGGGTGGTGCAGCGCAGCATCAGGCCCATCGCCACGCCGGCGATGGTGGCGTGCACGCCGCTGTTGTACATCAGCGCCCAGACGACCACCCCGAGCGGCACGTACACGTACCAGCCGCGCACGCCCTTGCGCAGCAGCAGCCAGAAGACCGCGAGGCCGGCGGCGGCCCCGCCGAGCGCGGCGAAGTCCAGCCGGTCGGTGAAGAACACCGCGATGATCAGGATCGCGAAGAGGTCGTCGACCACCGCGAGGGTGAGCAGGAAGGCGCGCAGGGCGCTGGGCAGGGAGGTGCCGATGACCGCGAGGACGGCGAGCGCGAAGGCGATGTCGGTGGCGGTGGGCACGGCCCAGCCCTGCGTGGAACCGCCCCCGGCGACGGTGCTGAGCGTGTAGACGAGCGCCGGCACGGCCATCCCGCACAGCGCGGCCACCACGGGCAGCACGGCCGCCTTCGGGTCACGCAGGTCCCCGGCGACCAGTTCGCGCTTCAGCTCGATGCCGGCGACGAAGAAGAACACCGCGAGCAGGCCGTCGGCGGCCCAGTGGGCGATCGAGAGGTCGAGGCCGAGGGCTCCGGGGCCGAGGTGGAAGTGGCTGACCGTCTCGTAGCTGGGGTGCAGGCCGGGGATGTTCGCCCAGAGCAGTGCGGCCACGGCGGCGAGGAGGAGCAGGACGCCGCCGACCGTCTCGGTACGCAGCGCGTCCGCGACGAAGGTCCGCTCGGGCAGGGACAGACGGCCGAGGAGCTTGCGGGGGCTGGTGCGGGGCCCGGTCACGGGAGACCTCCGGGGGCAGGCGGAACTCACATGCCGACCAGACTTCCCGGCGCACCTGGCGTGCCGCGTCGTACGACACTTTGCTTAGTTTACCTAAAGTGCCGCGCGCCGGGTCCGGTGATCTTCACCGTAGACGCCCGGGGGCCACCCGGCACGTTCGCCGGCCGGGTGCCCCCCGGGGTGCCGTTCAGTCCTCGCTGGGTGCCGCGGGCAGCTTGGCCTGGATGAGGTCCATGACCGTGGAGTCCGTCAGCGTGGTCACGTCACCGAGCTGGCGGTTCTCGGCGACGTCCCGCAGCAGCCGGCGCATGATCTTGCCGGAGCGGGTCTTCGGCAGCTCCGCCACCGGCAGGATCCGCCTGGGCTTGGCGATCGGGCCGAGCGTGGCGCCGACGTGGTCGCGCAGCTCGCCGAGGAGCGCCTCGTTCTCCGAGGCCGTGCCGCGCAGGATCACGAACGCGACGATGGCCTGGCCGGTGGTCTCGTCCGCGGCGCCCACGACGGCGGCCTCGGCGACCGACGGGTGCGAGACGAGCGCGGACTCCACCTCGGTGGTGGAGATGTTGTGCCCGGAGACGAGCATCACGTCGTCCACCCGGCCCAGCAGCCAGACGTCGCCGTCGTCGTCCTTCTTCGCCCCGTCCCCGGCGAAGTACTTGCCCTCGAAGCGGGACCAGTAGGTGTCGATGAACCGCTGGTCGTCGCCCCAGATGGTGCGCAGCATCGACGGCCACGGTTCGGTCAGCACCAGATAGCCACCGCCGCCGTTCGGCACCTCGTTCGCCTCGTCGTCGACGACGGTCGCGCAGATACCGGGCAGCGGAGTCTGCGCGGAGCCCGGCTTGGCCTCGGTGACACCGGGCAGCGGCGAGATCATCATCGCGCCGGTCTCGGTCTGCCACCAGGTGTCCACGACCGGCGTCCGGTCGGCGCCGATGTGCTTGCGGTACCAGATCCACGCCTCGGGGTTGATGGGCTCGCCCACCGAGCCGAGGACGCGCAGGGAGGACAGGTCGAACTTGGCGGGGATGTCGTCGCCCCACTTCATGAACGTCCGGATCGCGGTCGGCGCGGTGTAGAGGATCGTGACCCTGTACTTCTGCACGATCTCCCAGAACCGGCCCTGGTGCGGGGTGTCCGGGGTGCCCTCGTACATCACCTGCGTCGCGCCGTTGGCCAGCGGGCCGTACACGATGTACGAGTGCCCGGTCACCCAGCCGACGTCGGCCGTGCACCAGTACACGTCCGTCTCCGGCTTGAGGTCGAAGACCGCCCAGTGGGTGTAGGCCGACTGGGTGAGGTAGCCGCCGGAGGTGTGCAGGATGCCCTTCGGCTTCCCCGTCGTGCCCGAGGTGTAGAGGATGAACAGCGGGTGCTCCGCCTCGAACGCCTCCGGGGTGTGCTCGGCGGACTGCCGGCCCACCAGCTCGTGCCACCACACGTCCCGCTCGCCGTCCCAGGCGACCTCCTGGCCGGTACGGCGCACCACCAGCACGTGCTCGACGTTGTCGACCTTGCCGATCGCCTCGTCCACGGCCGGCTTGAGCGCGGACGGCTTGCCGCGCCGGTAGCCGCCGTCGGCGGTGATGACGACCTTGGCGTCCGCGTCCTTGATCCGGGTCGCGAGCGCGTCCGCCGAGAAGCCGCCGAAGACGACCGAGTGGGCCGCGCCGATCCGGGCCGAGGCCAGCATCGCGATCGCGGTCTCCGGGATCATCGGCATGTAGATGGCGACCCGGTCGCCCTTGCGCACGCCCAGCTCCAGCAGGGCGTTGGCGGCCTTGGAGACCTCGTCCTTCAGCTCCGCGTAGGTGATCGCGCGGCTGTCGCCGGGCTCGCCCTCGAAGTGGATGGCGACGCGGTCCCCGTGTCCGGCCTCCACATGCCGGTCCACGCAGTTGTACGCGACGTTCAGCTCGCCGTCCTTGAACCACTTCGCGAACGGCGGGTTCGACCAGTCCAGCGTCTCGGTCGGTTCCTTGGCCCAGGTCAGCCGGCGGGCCTGCTCGGCCCAGAAGCCGAGCCTGTCAGCCTTGGCCTGTTCGTACGCCTCCGCGGTGACGTTGGCGTGCGCTGCCAGGTCGGCGGGCGGCGCGAACCTGCGTTCTTCCTTGAGCAGGTTGGCCAGGCTCTCGTTGCTCACGACATCTCCCTTTCCAAGGGTGTCCGTTGTGTCCCAGGCCACAGCTCATCAGACGCGGGGGTCCGATGACAAGGGTCGGCGGAAAAATTGGTTTAGACCTGTCTGGGGCTGGTGGCCCGCACGCGTCCGCCGGCCTCCTCGCCCCCGCCGACGCCTTCCGTGACGTCCTCGAACACCGTTCCTCCTTCCGTTCGCGCGAGCAGGTACGCCTGTGCCTCGCCCACGTGGAAATACATGCCGTGCAGCTCAAGTTCTCCCCTGGCCAGCGCCCGGGCGACCGGTGCGTGCGCCCGCAGATGCGCCAGCTGCTGGACCACGTTGGTCAGGCACAGCAGCTCCACCGCGTCCGCGGGGGCCCGTCCGGCCAGCCGGGGCCGGTCACCGTGGTCGCCGGCCGTCCGCGCCAGGCTCGGCAGCCCGTGCCGCAGCCACCGCCGCAGCGGGCCGTCCCCCTGGCCGGTCCCGCTGTTCAGCAGCGCCTGCATCGCCCCGCACCCCGAGTGCCCGCACACCGTGATGGAGCGCACCCCGAGCACGTCCACGGCGTACTCGATGGCGGCGGCCACCGAGTCGTCGCCGTGTTCCTCGCCCGGCGGCGGCACCAGGTTGCCGACGTTGCGGACGACGAACAGATCGCCGGGACCACTGGCGGTGATCATCGACGTGACGAGGCGGGAGTCGGCGCAGGTGAGGAAGAGCTGGGACGGTCGCTGGCCCTCCCGGGCGAGTCGCGCCAGCTCCTCCCGCACCAGCGGGGCGGTGTTCCGCTGGAACGAGCTGATCCCACGGGCCAGTTCCCGGCCGGCCTCCTGCCCGGCCGGGGCGGCGGGGGCCGCGGCGAAGCAGGCCTGGTGGTTGCGCCAGGGGGTCCAGGGGCGGCACCGGCACTCGGTTGCCGGGGCCTGCTCGGCGGTCCGGATTCCGCCGCGCCGGCCCGACAGGTCGGCGATGCCTCCCCGCGCGGTGTGGGCACTGCGCCAGTCCTGCAGTGACTCGTACGCCGCGTGATCCATGAACGAACCGTCCAACTCCACGACGGCGTGAGCGCCTTGGGGTACGAGATGCAGGGCTCTGCTGAGCCGGGGCACCGCGAGGAAGGTCAGCTGACCTCGGATCCGTACGTGATGGACTCCTTCCTTCTCTTCGTGGGTGATACGGGTGCGGGCGAGGCGGTGCAGGGCGAGGGCGACCGCCACGGCGATCCCGAGGAACACCCCCTGCAGGACGCCGAGGGCCACCACGCCGAGTGTGGTCGCGGCGTAGACCGGCACTTCGCGGTGGCGTGTCACCGTGCGGATGTGGTGCAGGGACACCATCTGGATGCCGACGGCCATCACCAGGGCGGCGAGGGAGGCGAGCGGGATCTCCTCCAGCACCGGGACCATCAGCAGCGCGGCGACTACTACGAGAACGCCGTGCAGCATGGTGGAGTTCCGGCTGACCGCACCTGATTTCACATTCGCGGTACTGCGCACCGCCACGCCCGCGATCGGCAGGCCGCCGAGGGCCCCGGAGACGATGTTGGCGGTGCCCTGGCCGAGCAGCTCGCGGTCCAGGTCGGAGCGGCCGACGTGGGACTGCGGGCCCGGCCGGGCGGCGACCAGTTTGTCCACGGCCACCGCGCCGAGCAGCGACTGCACGCTGCACACCAGGGTGGTGGTGAGCACGGCGGCCGCGATGCCGAGCGCCGGGCCCTCGGGGTGTCCGGCCAGGGCGTGGCTGTGCCAGGACGGCAGCTCCACCCGGGGCAGGGCCAGGCCGGCGAGGGCGGCGGTCGCGGAGGCCCCGGTGACGGCGACGAGGGCGGCCGGTACCCGGCGCAGCAGCCGGCCCGCCCGGCCGGGCAGACGCGGCCAGGCCATGAGCAGGGCCAGGGTCAGCGCGCTCATCGACACGGCGGCCGGATCCAGGTGGGCCAACTGGGTGGGCAGTTGCCGCAGGTTGGCGAGGACGGAGCTGTCCGGGCTGCCGCCGAGGACGATGTGCAGCTGGGCGACGGCGATGGTGATGCCGATGCCGGCGAGCATGCCGTGCACCACGGCCGGGCTGACCGCGAGCGCGCCGCGCGCCACCCGCAGGCAGCCGAGGCCGAGCTGGGCCAGACCGGCGAGGACGGTGATGCCGCAGGTCGCCCGCCAGCCGTAACGGTGAATCAGATCGGCGGTGACCACGGTGAGTCCGGCGGCGGGCCCGCTGACCTGCAGGGGGCAGCCGCCCAGCCGGCCGGCGACGATCCCGCCGACCGCGGCGGCGACGAGACCGGCCTGGAGCGGGGCGCCGGTGGCCAGGGCGATGCCGAGGGAGAGGGGCAGGGCGATCAGGAAGACCGCGACGGCCGCGGACAGGTCGGCGCCCGCCACGGGGAAGCGGCGGGGTGCGGGAGCGGGAGTGTGCGGCGGGTGGGGGTGCTGGGTGTGAGGGGGTGCGCAGGCTGGCATGTTCCCGTCTCCTCCGGGGCGGCGCGGTCGCGGACTGGGTGGGACCCGCGGCGATGGGCGGGGTCGGTCGCGGCCGTGGGTCACGGCGTGCAGCGGCGGGATGGATCAACGTTCGGTAAAGGAACCGTAATGCCACGTAAAGCAAGAGCATAACTTTTCGGGGCAAATGGGGCAGGTGATCGCTCGCTTGGGTGAAGTGAGCAGTTGATCGGCTTGTCGTACTAATTCCTTCTCGATCGCGTGCGACCTTGGCGGCGCTGCCGGTACAAGCCCGGCACATCCCCAGAAAACGGCCCTCGTCAGCGTGTGCCTGAGAGAAGGAAGAAGGTGGGCGGAAGATGGCCGCCACCCAGAGGATCGCCGTCGGCGCCATGGTCGCCGCGGCCTGTGCGGCGTCGTTCGCCGGTTGCGCGACCGACTCCAGCGGCACGAAGGAAGGGGCGCCCGGCCCGGAGCGGGGGGCGCCGGCGCCGGGCAGCGTCCTGCGGCCGATCGGCGACGGATCCACCGCGTACACCGGATCCCAGCCGCATCTGCCCCGAGCCGAGCGCCTGAGCCGAGGTCAGAAGCCGCCGCAGTTCGTCGTGTTCTCGTGGGACGGCGCGGGCGAGGACAGCCAGAAGCTGTTCTCGCACTTCCGCGAGGTCTCCAAGGAGAACAACGCGACGATGACCTACTTCCTGAGCGGCGTGTACCTGCTGCCCAAGGAGAAGCGCGAGCTGTACAAGCCGCCCCAGCACGCGCCGGGCAGCTCAGACATCGGTTTCAACGACGAGCAGGGAATCGCCGACACCCTGGAGCAGGTACGGCTGGCCTGGCTGGAGGGCAACGAGATCGGCACCCACTTCAACGGCCATTTCTGCGGGCCCGACGGCGGGGTCGGCACCTGGTCGGTGGAGGAGTGGAAGAGCGAGATCGCCCAGGCCAAGAAGTTCGTGAAGTCCTGGCGGACCAACAGCGGCATGAAGCAGGCGGCCCCGCTCCCCTTCGACTACGACAAGGAGCTGATCGGTGCCCGCACCCCCTGCCTGGAAGGGCAGAAGAACTTCATGAGGGCCGCACGCCAGCTGGGCTTCCGCTACGACTCCAGCGGAGTGAACAACCAGCTGTGGCCCAAGAAGAAGCAGGGTTTGTGGGACCTGTCCATGCAACTGGTGCCCTTCCCGGGTCACACCTATGAGCAGCTGACCATGGACTACAACTTCATGGTCAACCAGTCCGGCACCGAGACCCAGGGCGACCCCGACAAGTTCGACTACTGGGGCGACCAGATGCGCGACGGCCTCCTGAAGGGCTTCTACCGCGCCTACGACGGCAACCGCGCGCCCCTGATCATCGGCAACCACTTCGAGTCCTGGAACGGCGGCACCTACATGCGCGCCGTCGAAGACGTGGTGAAGGAGGTGTGCACCAAGCCCGAGGTGCGCTGTGTCTCCTTCCACCAGCTGGCCGACTGGCTGGACGCCCAGGACCCGCAGACCCTGGCGAGGCTGCGCACCCTGAAGGTGGGTGAGGCGCCCCGGCAGGGCTGGGCGTCCTTCCTGTCCGGCCGCCCGGCCCCGGCGCCCAAGGGCGTGCCCGGGGCGCCGGCGGACAGGCCGTAGACGTCAGACCGGCGTCGCCACGCTCTCGCCGAGCACGAAGTGGGGGTCGACCTGCGCCGCCAGGTCGGCCCCGGTGCGCTCGTTGCCCCAGGACTCGGCGTTCTTCAGGTGGAAGTGCACCATCTGGCGGGTGTAGCGCTCCCAGTCGCGCCGTTCGTAGGTGGCGTCGACGGTGGCCCGGAGCGTCTCCAGGGCGCGGGCGTTGGCCTCCTCCAGAAGGTCGAACCGGGGCGGCCGGCCCTTCTCCATGGCACGCACCCAGTCCGAGCGCCCGACCGTCACCAGCAGGTCGTCGCCGACCTCCGCGCGCAGGAAGTCGATGTCGTCCGGCTCCTGGATCTTGTTGCCGACGACCTTCAGGGCGACACCGAAGTCGCGGGCGTACTCCTTGTACTGGCGGTAGACGGAGACCCCCTTCCGGGTCGGTTCGGCGACGAGGAACGTCATGTCGAAGCGGGTGAACATGCCGGAGGCGAAGGAGTCCGAACCGGCCGTCATGTCGACCACGACGTACTCGTCGGAGCCGTCGACGAGGTGGTTCAGGAACAGTTCCACAGCTCCCGTCTTGGAGTGGTAGCAGGCGACCCCCAGGTCGGCGTCCGTGAAGGGGCCCGTGACCATCAAACGGACGGCGCCGCCGTCGAGTTCCACCGGACGCGCACAGGCGTCGTAGACCGGGTTGGGCTCGCGCACCCGGACCAGCCGTGAGCCCTCGCCGGGCGGAGTCGTCTTGATCATCGTCGCGGCCGAGGCGATGCGCGGGTTGTTGCCGCGCAGGTAGTCCTTGATCAGCGGCAGCTGTCCACCCATGGCGGGCAGTGCGGCCGCCTCCTGCTCGCCGAGGCCGAGCGCGGGGCCGAGGTGCTGGTTGATGTCCGCGTCGATGGCGACCACGGGGGCGCCCGCGGCCACGAGATGGCGGATGAAGAGGGAGGAGAGCGTGGTCTTGCCGCTGCCGCCCTTCCCGACGAAAGCAATTTTCATGTTCACCAAGCGTAGTGGCGTGGTAGCTGTATGTGTCACGAGAAAGTGAAGAAGACCACTCCTTCGTGGGGTCGGGCGGTGGGATGCGTAGTGTCGTACTCATGAGTACGACAGGCGCGACCGCCGACCCGCTCGCGGCCCTGGGCTCGCTGCCCGGTGTGGCCGAGTCCGTGGAGTCCGTGCGCAAGGCCGTGGACCGGGTCTACGGGCACCGGGTCATGCGGCGCCGCAGCAACGAGATCACCTCCGAGGCGGCCCTGCGCGGCGCCCGCGGCTCGGCGGCGCTCTCCGGCGCGGACTGGGCCCTGGAAGAGGTGCGCCGGCGCACCGACTTCGGCGTCGACCCCGAGGCCCGCGTCATGGGCGCGGCCCTGCGGCTCACGGCGGAGGCGGGGCAGCTGCTGTCCATCTGGCGGCAGTCGCCCCTGCGGGTGCTGGCCCGGCTGCACCTGGTGGCCGCGGCGAGCGGGGACGACCAGGTCGGCAGGCCGCGCCAGGCCGGAGAGCCGGTGGACGAGCCGCTGATCGAGCTGCCGCTGCCGGACGCCGAGGAGGTCTCGGGCCGGCTGGAGGGGCTGGCGGACCTGATCATCGCGGGCACCTCCGCGCCCGCGCTGGTGACGGCGGCCGTGGTCCACGGCGAACTGCTCGCCCTGCGCCCCTTCGCGTCCCACAACGGCCTGGTCGCGCGCGCGGCCGAGCGGATCGTGCTGATCGGCAGCGGCCTGGACCCGAAGGCGGTCTGCCCGGCCGAGGTCGGCCACGCCGAACTGGGCCGCGCCTCCTACCTGGCCGCTCTGAACGGGTACGCCTCCGGCACCCCCGAGGGCATGGCGGCCTGGATCGCCCACTGCGGCCGGGCGGTCGAACTGGGCGTGCGGGAGTCGACCGCGGTGTGCGAGGCACTGCAGCGCGGCGCGGCCTGAGGAAGCTGCGGGGCCCCGGAAAGGGGTTGCGGCGGTACGAGTTCTCGTACCGCCGCTGGCATGCTCACCGAGTTACCAAGCGTCCTCGATATGTCGCCCATCAGGTCGGGGTGCTTTGCCCGTCACCTGGTGCGGCTGGCCCGTAATCGACGGGTCGACGTCGCGTGGGTGCCCGGTGTTCATGCGGGGTCCGTGGGCCAGTGCGTAGTAGTAGGGGATCCTCGCGGATGTCCTTTGGTCTCGCGGGCCTACCTTCTTTGTACCCCGGGCCGGGAGGAAGCGGAACCCCAGCCCGCACTTCTTTACTTTCAGGTTCAAACAGGCTGAAACGGGCGCCCGTTCAGGCGGTGCCGCGGCGCCGGTTGGCGTACCAGACGAGGCCGGCGGTCGCCGCCGCCGCGCCTATGGCCGCCGCCGCGACCAGCGCCGGGCGGGGCGGGACGGAGAACCCCGGCAGCCGCTTCTTCAGCGGGACCGGGTGGCGGAACTCCAGAACCGGCCACCCGCGCGCGAGTGCCTCGCGGCGCAGCGCGCGATCCGGGTTCACGGCGTGCGGGTGTCCGACCGTCCGGAGCATCGGCAGGTCGGTCGCCGAGTCGCTGTAGGCGTAGCAGCGGTCGAGGTCGTAGCCCTCGGACGCGGCCAGCTCCCTGATGGCCTCGGCCTTGGTCGGGCCGTAGGCGTAGTACTCCACCTCTCCGGTGAAGCAGCCGTCCTCGCCGACGACCATGCGGGTGGCGACCACTCGGTCCGCGCCCAGCAGCTCGCCGATCGGCTCCACCACCTCGGCGCCCGAGGTGGACACGATCACCACGTCCCGGCCGGCCGCGTGGTGCTCCTCGATGAGGGAGGCGGCCTCGTCGTAGATGATCGGGTCGATCAGATCGTGCAGGGTCTCGGCGACGATCTCCCGCACCTGCTGGACGTTCCAGCCGCGGCACAGTGCGGAGAGATACTCGCGCATGCGCTCCATCTGGTCGTGGTCCAAGCCGCCGGCGAGGAAGACGAACTGGGCATATGCGGTACGCAGCGCGGCCCTGCGGTTGATCAGCCCGCCTTGGTAGAAGGACTTGCTGAAGGTGAGCGTGCTGGACTTCGCAATGACCGTCTTGTCCAGGTCAAAGAAGGCCGCTGCGCGGGGCAAGGAGTGGTTTTCCACGCCCCTGAGCATAGGCGCCCACCATTCGGCGTAAGGTGTGGCGCGTGGGTTTGCCTGAGAGGGCTCTCGGGTACACCATGGAAGTCACGGATCGTTCGCGACCGTGCTAACCCGGTCCGACTCCTCCCCCCCCGAGTCGGCCGTGGGGACGACCCCCGCTCTCCCCCCCGGCGGGGGTCGTCGCATGTCCGGATGCGTTTTCTCGCTCCTCCCCTTTCGCCACGCGGCTGTACGGCCGGCATCGCGCCGTCGTGGCCGCTCTTCGCCATGCCCATGATCGGTCACTGCGCGTAATCGACAGATTGCTCTGTGGAAGTCGCACACGGATCAGTACATGGGTCACCGGTACGGGTGACGGAGATATTCACAGGCCCCGGCCTGTCCACAGTTTTCGAGCAAGATCCACATCATTTCGCCGATCGCTGCACCGTGATTGCAGCGCACTCCGGCCGCGGCGAGTTCATGGCCGGTTCCGATTGCCGGAGCGCGTATGGCCGGTTTCTGTCGGCCGTTCATATGGAGGCCGCTTGCCGGTTCTTCACACCTTTGGCAATCGCGTGGCCGCAGAGGCCGCGCGGCCCATGCAGCGAAGGGGGAACACCAGTGACCGGAACCGTCACCCACGATCCGCCGCCCGGCCCCGCAGGCAGGCCCGGACGGCCGCTCATCGTCACCGAGGACGCCGCTCTCCTGGACGATCTGCTGCGCCTGTGCGCGGCGGCGGGCGCCACACCCGAGGTCCACCACGGCGTACCGGAATCCGACGACCGCTGGGCGGCCGCGCCGCTCGTGCTCGTCGGCGACGACGCCGCCCGCCGGGTGCGCGGGGCCGCGCGCCGGCCCGGTGTGGTGCTGGTGGGCCGCGATCAGGACGACTCGGGGGTGTGGAAACGAGCCGTCCAGATCGGTGCCGACCACGTCCTGATGCTTCCCGACGGCGAGCCGTGGCTGGTCGACCGCATCGCCGACGTGGCCGAGGGCATCGGCCGTCCGGCCCTCACCGTCGGGGTGATCGGCGGCCGGGGCGGGGCGGGAGCGTCCACGCTCGCGTGCGCGCTCGCCGTCACCTCCGCGCGCGAGGGACTGCGCACACTCCTGGTGGACGCCGATCCGCTCGGCGGCGGACTCGACGTACTCCTCGGTGGCGAGAGCGCCGAAGGGCTGCGCTGGCCCGCCTTCGCCGCCTCCCGCGGCCGGGTCGGCGGCGGCGCCCTGGAGGAGTCCCTGCCCGAACTGCACTCCCTGCGTGTGCTCAGCTGGGACCGCGGCGACTGCGTCGCCATTCCGCCGTCCGCGGTCCGTGCGGTGCTGGCCGCCGCCCGACGACGCGGCGGCACGGTCGTGGTCGACCTGCCCCGCCGTCTCGACGACGGGGTCGCCGAAGCCCTCGCCCAGCTCGACCTCGCCCTGCTCGTCGTCCCGGCCGAACTGCGGGCTGTCGCGGCGGCCGGCCGCGTCGCCTCCGCCGTCGGCATGGTCGTGCGCGACCTGCGGGTGGCGGTCCGCGGGCCGTACGCACCCGGCCTGGACGACCACGAGGTGGCCCGGCTGCTCGACCTGCCGCTGGCCGGCGAGGTGCCCGTCGAACCGGCACTGCTGCGCCCGCAGGGCAGCGCGAAACCGCCGGGCGTGACCGGACGCGGCCCGCTCGCCCGCTTCTGCGCGCACTTCTGGGAGCGTGCGCTGGTCGAGGCGGGAGGCACCCGATGACCCTGCCGGGACTCGACCGGGCCGACGGCGCGGCCCTGCTCGACGGCGTCCGCCGCTGGCTGGCCGAGAGCGGTGCGGAACCCACCCCCGCGCGCGTGGCCCAGGCGCTGCGCGAACAAGGCCGCGTGCTCGGCGACGCGGAGGTGCTCGGCGCGGCCGAACACCTGCGCTCAGAACTCGTCGGCAGCGGCCCCCTGGAGCCGCTGCTCGCCGACTCGGACGTCACCGACGTCCTGGTCTCCGCCCCCGACCGGGTGTGGGTGGACCGCGGAGGCGGCCTGGAGCTGACGGCGGTGACCTTCCCCGACGCGGCGGCCGTACGACGTCTCGCGCAGCGGCTGGCCGCCGTGGCCGGACGCCGGCTGGACGACGCCCGGCCCTGGGCGGACGCCCGGCTGCCCGACGGCACCCGGCTGCACGCGGTGCTGCCCCCGGTGGCCGTCGGCTGCACCTGCCTGGCGTTGCGGGTGGTGCGGCCCCGGGCCTTCACCGTCGAGGAGCTCGTCGCGGCCGGCACGGTGCCGCCCGGCGGCGACCGGATCCTGCGAGCGCTGATCGAGGCGCGGTTGTCCTTCCTGGTCAGCGGCGGCACCGGATGCGGCAAGACGACCCTGCTGAGCGCCCTGCTCGGGCTCGTCGGAGCGGGTGAGCGGATCGTGCTCGCCGAGGACTCCGCCGAGCTGAGGCCGGAGCATCCGCACGTCGTCCGGCTGGAGACCCGGCCCGCCAACCAGGAGGGCGCCGGCCTGGTCAGTCTGGAGGACCTGGTGCGGCAGGCGCTGCGGATGCGGCCGGACCGGCTGGTCGTCGGCGAGGTGCGCGGACCCGAGGTCGTGCACCTGCTCGCGGCCCTCAACACCGGCCATGAAGGCGGGTGCTGCACGGTCCATGCCAACGCTGCCGCGGATGTCCCGGCCCGGCTGGAGGCGCTGGCCACGGCCGCCGGACTGGACCGGGCTGCCCTCCACAGCCAGTTGGCGGCTGCCCTCTCGGTGGTGGTGCACCTCGTACGGGACCGGTCGGGGCGGCGCCGGATCGCCGAGGTGCATGTGCTGGAGCGGGACGGCACCGGGCTGGTGCGGACGGTTCCGGCCCTGCGCTGGGGCGAGCGGGCTTTCGCGCGGGAGCGGGGGTGGGAGCGGCTGCGGCAACTGCTGGGGGTTTCAGCGGATTTCGGAGAGCCTTCGCGGGTTCGGGAGCGACCGGTGACGTTCGGGACGACGGATGAGGTTCGTGGAGTGGGGGAGAGGTGACCGGAATGATCGGTGAGACGTCCATGGGGGCCGCGCTGGTCTGTTTCGGTGCGTTGGTCTGGCTGCTGGGCGGGCGGCACTACGGGATGCGGCGGGCACGGCTGCTGCTGGCCGGCGGCGGGGTGGTGGCGACCGGGCCGCCCGTCTGGGAGCTGGCCCTCGCGGAACTGCGGCGCCGGTGCGGCCGGTGGGGAACCGAGTGGTGGGCACTCGTCGCCGGGCTCGTGGTCGCCCTGCTGGGTGCCTCGGTGATTCCGGTCGTCGCGGGGGCGGCCGGGGTGCCGGTGCTCCGCCGGATGCGGCTGGCCCGGCAGGCCCGGCGTACGAGGGACCGGCGGACCGACGCGGTGATCGCCCTGTGCGGGGCGCTCGCCGGGGAGGTGCGGGCGGGACGACAGCCGGGGGAGGCGCTGCTGCGGGCCGCGCGGGACTCCGGCGGGCTCGGCGACGCACAGGCCGCCGTGGTGGCGGCGGCACGGTTCGGCGGAGACGTGCCCGGCGCGCTCGCCGCGGCGGCGCGGCGGCCGGGCGCGGAGGGCCTGCTCGGACTCGCCGCGTGCTGGCAGGTGGCCGTGGACCGGGGCGCCGGCCTCGCGGCCGGCCTGGACCGGCTGGACGGGGCCCTGCGTGCCGAGCGCGACCAACGCGCCGACCTGAACGCCCAGTTGTCCGGCGCCCGCGCCACCGCGGTGCTGCTCGCCGCACTGCCGGCCCTCGGCCTGCTCCTCGGTACGGCCATGGGCGCGGATCCCCTGCGGGTCCTGCTGCACAGCGGGGCCGGCCTCGGCTGCCTGACGGCCGGGGCGGTGCTCGAGGTGGCCGGGATGTGGTGGGCGGTGCGGATCGTGCGGGGGGCGGAGGCGGTGTGAGGCGGTCGTGTGAGAGGTGGTGCGAGATGCGGGTGCTGGCGACGAAAGGGCGGGCGGTATGAGGCTGGCGGTGTGCGAGGTGGCGGGTGGAGGCAGGGGGAGGCGGCTGGTGGGTGATGCGGTCAGCGGTCCGGAGGTCCGGACGGCGGGGAAAGGGTGGGCGGTATGAGCGGGGAAGTCATCCACAGGCTGGGGATGACGGTGGCCGTGGTGCTGGCTCTCGGCTGGGCTGCCATGCGGTTGGAGCTGGCGCGGCGGCGGCGTCGGGCGCGGCGCCGGATGGCTGAGCTGCTGGGGCTCGAAGTGCCCGCGGCAAGAACACCGTTCGTGATCCCCGGTGCGGTACGGCGGTGGCTGCCGGCGGCCGGTGCGGCGTGCGGTGTGTGGGTGCTGGTCGGCGGGGTCACCGGGATCCTGCTCGGGTTGGGCGTGGGGGCGGCGCTGTGGCGGTGGCGGGGTCGGCAGACCTCCGCCAGTGACCAGGAGGTGATCGACGCCGCTGGAGCCGCGCGCCAACTTCCGCTCGCCGCCGACCTGCTGGCCGCCTGCATCGCGGCCGGTGCCGGTCCGGTGATCGCCGCCCAGGCGGTGGGCGAGGCCCTCGGCGGCCCCGTCGGGCAGGCGCTGGCGCGCGGCTCGGCGGAGGTCCGGCTCGGCGGTGAACCGGCGGCCGCATGGCGGAATTTGGCGGCGCTGCCCGGCGCGGATGTGCTGGCGCGGCTACTGGAGCGGGCCGACGAGTCCGGGCTGCCCGCGGCCGGCCCGGTCACCCGCCTGGCGTCGGACGCGCGCGCCAAGTGGGCCCGCACGGCGACGGCCCGGGCACGCAGGGCGGCCGTACTGATCTCCGCGCCGGTCGGCCTGTGTTTCCTGCCCGCGTTCATCGCGGTCGGGGTGCTGCCCGTCGTGATCGGACTGGCGGGCGGGGTGCTGGGAGGGAGGTGAGCGGGACGAGAGCGGACCAGCACACAGACGTCAGGTAAGCGCCGGAAGACGGCAATGGATCAAAGCCTCACGGGGGTTGAAATGTTCAGGAAGATCAGGAAAGTAGCGGTTCGGTTGCGCGAAGCGTGCCGTCAGGACGCCGGAATGGTGACGTCCGAGTACGCCATGGGCATCATCGCGGCCGTCGCGTTCGCGTTCGTGCTCTACAAGGTCGTCAACAGCGGCCAGGTCCAGGCGGAGCTGCAGGACATCGTGAAGAAGGCGCTCAGTGCGCGGATGTGAGCGAGGCGGTGACCGGGGGTTCGTGACCGCGGAGGCGGCCGTGGTGCTGTCCGTGCTGGTGGCGTTCACGATGGCGCTGGTCTGGGGGCTGCTCGTGGTGGCGGCGCAGATCGAGTGCGTGGACGCGGCCCGCGCGGGCGCCCGGGCCGCCGCCCGTCAGGACCCGGCCGACGCGGTGGTGACGGTGACCCGGGAAGCGGCACCGCGGGGAGCACGGGTGACCGTCGCCCGCGAGGGCGACCGAATCCGCGTGACGGTGGTGGCCAGACCACCGGTGCTGAGCGGGCTGCCGTTCGAGGTGCGGGAGGAGGCCGTGGCGCTCGCCGAGGACACGGTGGGGGCGCCGCCCGGAGCGGGCGAGGCGGGGCCGTGATGTGTGGGGGTGACATGGGCCGCGGGCAGGGATGTGCCGATGGCCGGCGGCGGGCCGGACGCGTGCGCCGGTGGTGCCGCCAGGGCGGCGGTGAGGCGCCGGGCAGGAGGCCTGTGGGCCCGGGGCGGGGGCAGGACTCCGATCGGGGGTCCGCCACCGTCTGGAGTCTGGGGGCGATCGCTGTGCTGTGCGTGGTGTTCGGTGCCGTGCTCGCGCTCGGGCAGGCCGTCGTCGTACGGCACCGGGCGGCCGGGGGCGCCGACCTGGCCGCGCTCGCGGCGGCGGACCACTGGGCCGAGGGTGGCGCGGCGGCCTGCGCCCGGGCCGAGCGGCTGGCGGCGGCCCAGGAGGTGCGGTTGGTTCGGTGCGCGATCGTGGGCGACACCTCGGAGGTGACGGCGGCCGCGGGGCGGGGGCCGTTCACGGCGGAGGTCAGGGCGAGAGCGGGACCGCCAGGACCGCCGGGACCACCGGGCCCGCTGCCGCCCGGCGCGTCCCAGGCCGCACCGCCCGCCGTCCCGCGGGCGCCTGACACCCCGGTGCCGGGAGGCGCCGAGCAGCCCGGACGCTGATAGCAGCCAGCAGCCAGCAGCCAGCAGCCAGCAGCCAGCAGCCAGCAGCAAAGCCCTGTGCCCGGCCCCAGTCACCAGCCCCTGGCCACTGGGCCCGGCCCCCAGCCACCGTCTCCTGGGCCCAGCCCCTAACCCGCCTCCCCATCCCCCGTCGGCTTCTCCTCCGGCGCCCCCCGCAACAGCACCGTGAGCAGGCGGACCGCGCCTCTCTTGTGCAGGGGGTCGTTGCCGTTGCCGCACTTGGGGGACTGGATGCAGGACGGGCAGCCGGCCTCGCACTCGCAGGAGGCGATGGCCTCGCGGGTGGCGGTGAGCCAGGAACGGGCGGTGTGGAAGGCGCGCTCGGCGAAGCCCGCGCCGCCGGGGTGGCCGTCGTAGACGAAGACCGTGGGGAGGAGGGTGTCGGGGTGGAGGGGCACGGACACGCCGCCGATGTCCCAGCGGTCGCAAGTCGCGAAGAGGGGCAGCATGCCGATGGAGGCGTGCTCGGCGGCGTGCAGGGAGCCGCCGAGGATCTCCGGGGTGATCCGGGCCTCGTCCAGCTGGTCTTCGGTGACCGTCCACCACACCGCGCGTGTACGCAACGTACGAGGAGGGAGGTCGAGTTTCGTCTCGCCCAGCACTTCGCCGGTGATCAGGCGTCTGCGGAGGTAGGAGACCACCTGGTTGGTGACCTCCACCGAGCCGTAGCAGAGGCGGCCGGCGCCCCACGGGATCTCGGTGTCCGTCTCCAGGATGGAGATGGACGTGGTGTCGCGGGCGACTGTGGAGTAGGGCGGGTCGGCCTGTTCGACCAGGGCGACGGAGTCCTCCAGGTCCAGGGAGCGCACCAGATAGGTGCGGCCCTGGTGCAGGTGGACGGCGCCCTCGTGGACCGTGGAGTGCGCCGCGCCCTCGTCGACCGTGCCGAGCAGGCGGCCCGTGCCGGACTCGACGACCTGCACCGGACGGCCGCCGGCGCCGCGGATGTCGGTGAGGTCGGCGGCCCGCTCCCGCCGGGTCCAGTGCCAGGCCTTGGTCCGGCGGCGGAGCAGTTTCGCGGCTTCCAGCTGCGGCAGCACGTCCGCGCAGGCGGGGCCGAAGAGGTCCAGGTCCTCCTCGGTCAGCGGCAGCTCCGCGGCGGCGGCGCACAGGTGCGGGGCGAGGACGTACGGGTTGTCGGGGTCGAGGACCGTCGATTCCACCGGCCGGTCGAACAGGGCCTCGGGGTGGTGGACCAGGAAAGTGTCCAGCGGGTCGTCGCGGGCGACCAGGACCGCGAGGGCGCCCTGGCCGGAGCGGCCCGCGCGGCCCGCCTGCTGCCACAGGGAGGCGCGCGTGCCCGGGTAGCCGGCGATGACCACCGCGTCCAGGCCCGAGACGTCCACGCCCAGCTCCAGGGCCGTCGTGGCGGCGAGGCCGAGCAGCTCGCCGGAGTGCAGGGCGCGCTCCAGGGCACGGCGCTCCTCGGGGAGGTAGCCGCCGCGGTAGGCCGCGACACGCCGGACCAGGGAGCGGTCGACCTCGGCGAGCCGCTCCTGGGCGATCACCGAGATCAGCTCGGCGCCGCGCCGGGAACGCACGAAGGCGACCGAGCGCACCCCCTGCACGGTCAGATCGGTCAGCAGATCGGCGGTCTCGGCGGTGGCGGTACGCCGTACGGGTGCTCCCCGTTCGCCCTGCAGTTCGGTCAGCGGGGGCTCCCAGAGGGCGAAGACCAGCTCTCCGCGCGGGGAGGCGTCGTCGGCGACCTCCACGACCGGCAGGCCGGTCAGCCGCCGGGCGGCGACGGCCGGCTCGGCGGCGGTCGCCGAGGCCAGCAGGAACACGGGGAAGGAGCCGTAGCGGGCGCAGAGGCGGCGCAGCCGGCGCAGCACCTGGGCGACGTGCGAGCCGAAGACGCCCCGGTAGGTGTGGCACTCGTCGATGACGACGTACTTGAGCGACTTCAGGAAGGAGGACCAGCGCGGGTGGGCGGGGAGTATCCCGCGGTGCAGCATGTCCGGGTTGGTCAGGACGTAGTTGGCGTACTGGCGGATCCACTCCCGTTCCTCGAACGGTGTGTCGCCGTCGTACACGGCCGGGCGGACCGAGGTGCCGAGAGGTTGTGAAAGTTCCTTCACCGACCGGCACTGGTCCGCCGCAAGCGCCTTGGTGGGGGACAGGTAGAGGGCGGTGGCGCCGCGGCCGTTCGGCGCCTCGGCGCCACCCAGAAGGGTGGACAGGACGGGCACGAGATAGGCGAGGGACTTGCCGGAGGCGGTGCCGGTGGCGACGACCACCGAGTCCCCGTCCAGGGCGTGCTCCGCGGCCAGCGCCTGGTGCGCCCACGGGTGCTCGATGCCGCACGCCCGGACGGCGGCGATCACCTCGGATCGAATCCGCTCAGGCCAGACGGCATGGCGGCCCGCGCGCGGGGGCAAGTGCTCCGTATGAGTGATGCGCGCAGCCCGGCTCGGCCCGGAGGCGAGGCGGTCCAGGACCGTGCCCGGAGACGGGCGGGAGGCCGCGTGGGCCTGGGGTCGATCGGATCGGTGATTCTTGGCCATCGGCACCGAGTGTGTCACTGGCGTGACGGACAATGGAGTCAAGGCGTCGTGCACGCCTGCCGGTAAGTGATTGAATGCCATCGCGGCTGGCGTAGCGTCCCGGGGGCCGCAAGCCGAGGTGCCCGAGGGGCGAACCGCTCGATAGCAAGGTGCTGGAGGATCCGTGGACCTGTCCCTGTCGACCCGTACCGTCGGCGATCGTACGGTCGTCGAGGTCGGTGGCGAAATCGACGTATATACCGCGCCCAAGCTGCGCGAGCAGCTGGTCGAGCTGGTGAACGACGGGAATTTCCACCTCGTCGTCGACATGGAGGGCGTGGACTTCCTCGACTCCACCGGGCTCGGCGTGCTGGTCGGCGGCCTGAAGCGGGTTCGAGCCCATGAGGGCTCGCTGCGCCTGGTCTGCAACCAGGAGCGCATTCTCAAGATCTTCCGGATCACCGGCCTCACCAAGGTGTTCCCGATCCACACCTCGGTCGAGGAAGCGGTGGCGGCCACCGACTGATCGGTCACCGACTGATCGGCCATTGACCGATCCGGACCGCTTGCCGGCGTCGGGCTCCTGCGGGGGTCTGTACGTCGGCCGGTCCCGTCCGGCCGGTCCCGTCCCGGACCGACGCAGAGGATGCGCAGGAGGCGGGCCGGGCACAGAAGTACACCTGGGGTGCGGGCGCCCGGCGGCCCCGCCCCCGACCGCACGCCCGTAGTCGCGAGGGGGATGCATGGCCACCGTCGAACTCCGCTTCAGCGCGCTGCCCGAGCACGTCCGGACCGCCCGACTGGTGGCGGCAGCGGTGGCGCGCAGGGCCGGAGTGGACGAGGCCGTCCTGGACGAGGTGCGGCTCGCCGTGGGCGAAGCCTGCTCCCGCGCCGTCGGACTGCACCAGAACAGTGGCGTCACGGCACCGGTGAAGGTGGCGCTGATCGAAGAGGAGAAACAGTTCTCCATCGAGGTCGGCGACGAGGCGCCGCACGCCGCGCCGGGCGGCGACACGTCCGGCGCCGCTCAGGACGGCGACGCGGAGGTCGAGGAGGACGAGATGGGCCTCGCGGTCATCAGCGGCCTCGTCGACGACGTGGAGGTCAGCACCGGGCAGAACGGCGGCCTGATCCGCATGACCTGGCCGACCACACCGCCGGCCGCCGCACTCGCATGACCGGGTCGGCCGACCGGGCCGGTCCGACCCCGAGCAATCGCACAGGGGCCCTGCTGAGCAGGGCCCCTGTCGCGTTTTTCGGACGGCCCCGGGGAATTCGTGAAGGAATTCACGATCAAAAGCACGATAATTTGATCAAGCACCCAACTGGCCGTCAATGGCTCAGGGGCATTACTTCTTTCGGGTTCGCTGTAGGTGCATGCAGGCCAATTCCGTTTACCGTCCCCTGTTTAGATCACCCGGTGGTACCTACAATCCGTCCACATCTTGAGCTCAGCCCAAGCGTCAAGGAGGACGAATGGCGGGGCTTTCTACCCCACGTCAGTTGGGTCACCCCTCTTCCCTCGCAGCCGCGGTCCTGACCGACGACAACCGGATCATCGTGGCCGTCATCGCGGCGGTCGCCGTGGCCGCGCTGGTGGTCGCGGGGATTCTGGTCCGCCAGGTGCTGGCGGCCGGCGAGGGCACCGACAGCATGAAACGGATCGCCGAGGCGGTCCAGGAAGGTGCCAAGGCGTATCTCGCCCGGCAGCTGCGCACGCTCGGCGTATTCGCCGTCGTCGTCTTCTTCCTGCTCATGCTGCTGCCCGCGGACGACTGGAATCAGCGGGCCGGCCGCTCGGTGTTCTTCCTGATCGGAGCGGCGTTCTCGGCGGCCACCGGCTATATCGGCATGTGGCTCGCCGTGCGCAGCAATGTGCGGGTCGCCGCGGCGGCCCGGGAAGCAACCCCGGCGGAAGGCGAACCGGAAAAGGATCTCACCACCGTCTCGCACACCGCGATGAAGATCGCATTTCGCACGGGCGGCGTCGTCGGCATGTTCACGGTGGGGCTCGGCCTGCTGGGCGCCTCCTGTGTGGTGCTGGTGTACGCCGCCGACGCCCCGAAGGTGCTGGAGGGCTTCGGCCTCGGCGCCGCCCTGATCGCGATGTTCATGCGGGTGGGCGGCGGCATCTTCACCAAGGCCGCCGACGTCGGCGCCGACCTGGTCGGCAAGGTCGAACAGGGCATTCCGGAGGACGACCCGCGCAATGCCGCGACCATCGCCGACAACGTGGGCGACAACGTCGGCGACTGCGCGGGCATGGCGGCCGACCTCTTCGAGTCGTACGCCGTGACCCTGGTGGCCGCGCTGATCCTCGGCAAGGCCGCCTTCGGCGATTCCGGACTGGCCTTCCCGCTGCTGGTGCCCGCCATCGGCGTACTCACCGCGATGATCGGCATCTTCGCGGTCGCCCCGCGCCGAGCCGACCGCAGCGGCATGACGGCGATCAACCGCGGCTTCTTCATCTCCGCGGTGATCTCCCTCGCGCTGGTCGCGATCGCGGTCTTCGTCTACCTGCCGTCGAAGTACTCCGCCCTCAACGGCGTCACCGACGCGGCGATCAAGGGCAAGGACGGCGATCCGCGCATCCTCGCGCTGGTCGCGGTGGCCATCGGCATCCTGCTCGCCGCCGTCATCCAGCAGCTGACCGGCTACTTCACCGAGACCAACCGCCGTCCGGTGCGCGACATCGGCAAGACCTCCCTCACCGGACCCGCCACCGTCGTCCTCTCCGGCATCTCGGTGGGCCTGGAGTCGGCCGTCTACACCGCGCTGCTCATCGGGCTCGGCGTGTACGGCGCGTTCCTGCTCGGCGGAACGTCGATCATGCTGGCGCTGTTCGCGGTGGCGCTGGCCGGCACCGGCCTGCTCACCACGGTCGGCGTGATCGTCGCCATGGACACCTTCGGGCCGGTCTCCGACAACGCCCAGGGCATCGCCGAGATGTCCGGCGACGTCGAGGGCGCGGGCGCGCAGGTGCTCACCAACCTGGACGCGGTCGGCAACACCACCAAGGCCATCACCAAGGGCATCGCCATCGCCACCGCCGTCCTCGCCGCGTCGGCGCTGTTCGGGTCGTACCGCGACGCGATCACCACCAATGTGCAGGACGTCGGCGAAAAACTGACCGGGCCCGGCTCGCCGCTCAGCCTGTCGATGGACATCTCGCAGCCCAACAACCTCGTCGGCCTGATCGCGGGCGCCGCGGTCGTCTTCCTCTTCTCCGGACTGGCCATCAACGCGGTGTCCCGCTCGGCGGGTTCGGTGGTGTTCGAGGTGCGGCGGCAGTTCCGCGAGCACCCCGGGATCATGGACTACACCGAGAAGCCCGAGTACGGGAAGGTCGTCGACATCTGCACCAGGGACGCCCTGCGGGAGCTGGCCACGCCGGGTCTGCTCGCCGTCATGGCGCCGATCTTCATCGGGTTCACGCTCGGCGTCGGCGCGCTCGGCTCCTACCTCGCCGGCGCGATCGGCGCGGGCACGCTGATGGCGGTGTTCCTGGCCAACTCCGGTGGCGCCTGGGACAACGCCAAGAAGCTGGTGGAGGACGGCCACCACGGCGGCAAGGGCAGCGAGGCGCACGCGGCCACGGTGATCGGGGACACGGTGGGCGATCCCTTCAAGGACACCGCCGGCCCCGCGATCAACCCGCTGCTGAAGGTCATGAACCTGGTTTCGCTGCTCATCGCACCTGCGGTGATCAGGTTCTCCTACGGCGACGACAAGAACCTCGGCGTGCGGATCGGGATCGCGGTCCTCGCGCTGTTGGTGATCGTCGTGGCCGTGTACATCTCCAAGCGGCGCGGGATCTCCGTCGGTGACGACGACAGTGCCCAGCGGGTCGCCAACTCGCCGGACGCCGCGGTCGTTTCGTAGGACCGGTCGCCAAGGCCTGGTCAACGGGCGGGCGGACGGCGCGTGCTGACGCGCCGGCCGCCCGCTTCCGTGTGTGCTCGCCCACGTCGTGAGCCTTCTCTCCTGTGGTGCGAAAGGTCACAAAAGCCGACTTACGACCCGTCCGGCAGGGGGTGGGGGTGTGTTCGCCGTGTAGATTCCGGGGGCCGAGAGCCATGGAAGGGACCAATCCGGTGAACAAGAAGCTCGCGGCCGCGCTGTCCGGCGGTGCGGTACTGGTAGTGGCGGTGTCGGGATGCAGCGGCAGCGGTGAGAAGGGGCCCGACCCCAAGCTGGTGTCCTGGGCCAAGACGGTCTGCGACGCGGTACCCGCGCCGAACGCCAAGATCAGGTCGGCCAACGCCGCGATCGCGGCCATCGCCACGGACAGCAACCTCCCGCCCAAGAGCGCCCAGAAGACGTACGCGGAGGCCTTCCAGGACATGGCCGACGGCTACAAGGCGCTCGCGGACGCCCTCGACACCGCCGGCGCGCCCCCCGGCGTCGACGGCGGCGCCAAGCTGCAGCGGGACGCCGCCAAGAACCTCGCCGGCCTCTCCTCGTCGTACGCCGAGCTGAAGAAGAAGGTCGACGGGCTCGACACCAAGGACCAGGGCAAGTTCGCCCGCGGCCTCAAGGACGTCGCCAGCCAGTCCAAGGAGATCGGCAAGCAGAGCGACAGCGGTACCCAGGCGCTGAAGCGGCTGGAGCAGGAGGACGTCAAGAAGGCGATGGCCAAGCAGCCCAGCTGCAAGGTCGCCGCGTCCTCCTCCGGGTCCCCGACGGCGCCGGCGACCGCGGGCTGACGTCGGCGGACGCCGCGCGCGCAGTCGGTCCCGGGCGGCCGCCGCGGGCCACAATGGGGGCGTGACTGACTCCGGACTCGCTCCCCTGCCCGCTCCCGACCGGCCCGACAGCGCCGCGCGCCTGAGGGACGCGCTGCTGGCCGCCTCCTTCACCGCCGACGGGCTGCTCGACCTGCTCGGGCCCGCCGCGTACGCGGCGCTGGCCCGCAGCGAGACCGTGCCCGCGCTCCGGGCGACCCGTGGCGACACGCCGCTGGAGACGCTGGTACGGCTGTTCCTGCTCCAGCAGCCGGTGCCCCACGCGCGCGTGGTGGGCGTTCTGCCGGTCGAGGACGCGCTGGAGGCCGGCTGGCTCACGCGCGTGGGCGGCGACGAGGTGGCCGCGACCGTGGACGTCCGGCCGTACGGCGGTCCCGGCGGCGAGGACTGGTTCATCGTCTCCGACCTCGGCTGCGCGGTGGGCGGGGCCGGCGGCATCGGCCGACGCGACGAGCGGGTCGTCCTGGGCGTCGGCGGCGCTTCCACGACCCTCGCCGGCATCACCGTGCGCACGCCCGTCACCTCCGCCCTGGACCTCGGCACCGGTTCCGGCATCCAGGCACTGCACGCCGCGCAGCACGCCACGCGCGTGACGGCGACCGACCTCAACCCGCGCGCGCTGCACATCACGGCGCTCACGCTGGCGCTGTCCGGCGCGCCCGCCGCAGACCTGCGCGAGGGGTCGCTGTTCGAGCCGGTCCGCAGCGACGAGACGTTCGACCTGATCGTCTCCAACCCGCCGTTCGTGATCTCCCCGCGGGCCCGGCTGACCTACCGGGACGGCGGCATGGGCGGGGACGATCTGTGCCGCTCGCTCGTTCAGGAGGCGGGGGAACGGCTGAACGAGGGCGGGTTCGCGCAGTTCCTCGCGAACTGGCAGCACGTGGCAGGGGAGGACTGGCAGGACAGACTCAGGTCGTGGGTGCCGCGCGGGTGCGATGCCTGGATCGTGCAGCGCGAGGTGCAGGACGTCACGCAGTACGCCGAGCTGTGGCTGAGGGACGCCGGTGACCACCGTGGGGACCCGGCGGAGTACCAGGCACGGTACGACGCCTGGCTCGACGAGTTCGAGGCGCGCAAGGTCAGGGCGGTCGGCTTCGGCTGGATCACTCTGCGCAGGACCGGGTCCGCCGAACCCGTCGTCACCGTGGAGGAGTGGCCGCACCCGGTCGAGCAGCCGCTCGGGGAGACGATCCGGGCGCACTTCGACCGGCTCGACTACCTCCGGGCGCACGACGACGCGGCGCTGCTGGACAGCCACTTCAAGCTCGCCGCCGAGGTGGTCCAGGAGCAGGTCGGGCTGCCCGGCGCCGAGGACCCGGAGCACGTGGTGCTGCGCCAGCACCGCGGGATGCGCCGGGCGACGAAGGTGGACACGGTCGGCGCCGGGTTCGCGGGTGTGTGCGACGGCACGCTGAGCGCGGGGCGGATCCTGGACGCCATCGCGCAGCTCGTCGGCGAGGACCCGGTGCTGCTCCGCGACCGCACGCCCGCGCAGATCCGGCTGCTGGTGGAGCAGGGCTTCCTGGAGCCGGTGCGCTGACCGGGCGCCGGGGTGCCGTGAGAGGGGGCCGGGCAGCTGCCGTACCCGGGCGGCGCTGCCGTCACAGGTGCGCCCCGATCATCATCTGATCGGGGCGTGAGCATCGTCGTATGCCGGGGGCACGCGCCCCCGGAACCTGCCGAGCACGGCCGGAACGGACCCGCTTCCGGAAAACGGCCGGAAAAATATGGGTGGGCGATCCCACACGTCTTCGTTCGAACCTGCATTCGAGCGAGGGTGGGTCTTCCGTTCACCCCGATGTCGCCTGTTCGCCGCCCGCGCGTGCCACCCTCCCCGCGCTGGGCGGAACCGACGGCAGGCAGGGGGCGGGCGGACGATGGAGAGCGGTCCGGCGATCTTCGCGGGAGTGGTGTTCGCCCTGTTCGGGGCCGGTCTGCTGGCCTGGACCGGGACTCGTCTGCGGCGCCGGGAGCCGGTGGCCGTGGGTGTGAACCGCGTCGCATCGGCCACCGTCGCGAGCGTGGCCGCGGCAGCCGCGCTGGCCCTCGCCGCGTACTGCCTGACCCGCCTCTGAGGCGGGCACGCACCATGTCCACCGAGTGAGGGGAGCGTCACGCTCCGGACAGGGGTGCGGGGGTGGCCGGGCAGTCCGGGCGGCAGGAATGGCGGTAGTCGGGTTACCGTTCGAGTGGCCGTTGTGGGCTTTTCCCGTTTGACACGGGGGCGGGATGTAGCGTCACACTCCGCAGCGTCACACGAGCCAGCAGTACGCCGCGACCCCGGGACCAAGGCCTGGGGAGGCCCCCCAGCGTCGACCGGAGAGAAGAGCGAAGTTGTCCCCGACCAGCGAGACCGCACAGGGCGGTCGCCGACTCGTCATCGTCGAGTCGCCTGCCAAGGCGAAGACGATCAAGGGCTACCTCGGCCCCGGCTACATCGTCGAGGCGAGCGTCGGGCACATCCGCGACCTTCCCAACGGCGCCGCGGAGGTGCCGGAGAAGTACACCGGCGAGGTGCGTCGACTCGGTGTGGACGTCGACCACGACTTCCAGCCGATCTATGTCATCAACGCGGACAAGAAGGCGCAGGTCAAGAAGCTCAAGGACCTGCTGAAGGACTCCGACGAGCTCTTCCTCGCCACCGATGAGGACCGGGAGGGCGAGGCGATCGCCTGGCACCTCCAGGAAGTCCTGAAGCCGAAGATCCCGGTCAAGCGCATGGTGTTCCACGAGATCACCAAGGACGCCATCCGCGAGGCCGTCGCCAACCCGCGCCAGCTCAACCAGAAGCTGGTCGACGCCCAGGAGACCCGCCGCATCCTCGACCGCCTCTACGGCTACGAGGTCTCGCCGGTCCTGTGGAAGAAGGTCATGCCCCGGCTGTCGGCCGGCCGTGTCCAGTCGGTCGCCACGCGACTCGTCGTCGAGCGGGAACGCGAGCGCATCGCGTTTCGTTCTGCTGAGTACTGGGACCTGACGGGTACCTTCGGTACCGGCCGCGCTGGAGACTCGTCGGACCCGTCGTCGCTGGTCGCCCGCCTGCAGACCGTCGACGGCAGGCGGGTCGCGCAGGGCCGCGACTTCGACTCCGTGGGACAGCTCAAGAGTGCGAACACCCTCCACCTCGACGAGGCGACCGCCCGCGCCCTCGCCGCCGCCCTGGAGAACACCCGCTTCTCCGTGCGGTCCGTCGAGTCCAAGCCGTACCGCCGCTCGCCGTACGCCCCGTTCCGTACGACGACGCTGCAGCAGGAGGCCAGCCGCAAGCTCGGCTTCGGCGCGAAGGCGACCATGCAGATCGCCCAGAAGCTGTACGAGAACGGCTACATCACGTACATGCGTACGGACTCCACGACTCTGAGCGACACCGCGGTCACCGCGGCCCGCGCCCAGGTCACCCAGCTGTACGGGGCCGAGTACCTGCCGGCCACCCCGCGCGTCTACGCCGCCAAGGTCAAGAACGCGCAGGAGGCCCACGAGGCGATCCGTCCCTCGGGTGATCGTTTCCGTACGCCCGCGGAGACCGGCCTGACCGGCGACCAGTTCAAGCTGTACGAGCTGATCTGGAAGCGGACCGTCGCCTCCCAGATGAAGGACGCGACCGGCAACAGCGTCACGGTGAAGATCGGCGGTACCGCCGCCGACGGCCGCGACGTCGAGTTCAGCGCCTCCGGCAAGACGATCACCTTCCACGGCTTCCTGAAGGCCTACGTCGAGGGTGCCGACGACCCGAACGCCGAGCTGGACGACCGCGAGCGCCGGCTGCCGCAGGTCTCCGAGGGCGACGCGCTGTCCGCCGAGCAGATCACGGTCGACGGCCACGCCACCAAGCCCCCGGCCCGCTACACCGAGGCCAGCCTGGTCAAGGAGCTGGAAGAGCGCGAGATCGGCCGCCCGTCGACGTACGCGTCGATCATCGGCACCATCCTCGACCGCGGCTACGTCTTCAAGAAGGGCACGGCACTCGTCCCGTCCTTCCTGTCCTTCGCCGTGGTGAACCTGCTCGAGAAGCACTTCGGGCGGCTCGTGGACTACGACTTCACGGCCAAGATGGAGGACGACCTCGACCGCATCGCGGCCGGTGAGGCCAAGGCCGTGCCGTGGCTGAAGCGCTTCTACTTCGGTGAGGGCACCGCCACCGGCGGCGCGGCCGACGCCGGCAACGGCGACGGGGACCACCTCGGCGGCCTCAAGGAGCTGGTGACCGACCTGGGCGCGATCGACGCGCGCGAGGTGTCGTCGTTCCCCGTGGGCAACGGCATCGTGCTCCGCGTCGGCCGCTACGGCCCGTACATCGAGCGCGGCGAGAAGGACACCGAGCAGCACCAGCGCGCCGACATCCCGGACGACCTGGCGCCGGACGAGCTGACCGTCGAGCTGGCCGAGGAACTGCTGGCCAAGCCCAGCGGCGACTTCGAGCTGGGCACCGACCCGGCCACCGGCCACGCGATCGTCGCCAAGGACGGCCGCTACGGCCCGTACGTCACGGAGATCCTCCCCGAGGGCACCCCGAAGTCGGGCAAGAACGCGGTCAAGCCGCGGACGGCCTCGCTCTTCAAGTCCATGTCCGTCGACACGGTGACGCTCGAGGACGCGCTGAAGCTTATGTCGCTGCCGCGCGTCGTCGGCACCGACGCCGACGGCCAGGAGATCACCGCGCAGAACGGCCGCTACGGGCCCTACCTGAAGAAGGGCACGGACTCGCGCTCGCTGCAGTCCGAGGACCAGATCTTCACGATCACGCTGGAGGAGGCGCAGGCGATCTACGCCCAGCCGAAGCAGCGTGGCCGGGCCGCGGCCAAGCCGCCGCTGAAGGAGCTGGGCGAGGACCCGGTCTCCGGCAAGCCGGTCGTGGTCAAGGACGGCCGCTTCGGCCCGTACGTCACCGACGGCGAGACGAACGCGACCCTCCGCTCCGGCGACAGTGTCGAAACGATCACTCCGGAGCGCGGCTTCGAGCTGCTCGCCGAGAAGCGGGCGAAGGCTCCCGCCAAGAAGACCGCGAAGAAGGCGGCGGCGAAGAAGACCGCACCGGCGAAGAAGACCGCCGCCAAGAAGACGGCCGCGAAGAAGACGACGGCTGCCGCGAAGAAGACGACCGCCAAGAAGACCACCGCCAAGAAGGCGACGGCTTCCAAGGCGACGGCTTCGGGCACGGAGGACTGACCTCGCGCCGGCCCGGCGGCTTCACCGCCGGGTCGGTGGTCTGCCCACCGGGCCGGTCGGCGTCTGGCCACCGGGCCGGCGACTCCGCCCCGGCTCGGTCGCTTCCCGGTCGGGTTCGCGAAAAGAACGCCCCGGCGCCGTATCGGTGCCGGGGCGCGCTCGTACGGACACGCGAGGTGTGGTGTCAGTGGCTGCGGATAGGCTGAACGCATGACGCGAGCCGAGCAGCCAACGGCCCACACCACAGCACCGGACGACGCCCTGGTCGCGGACTCCCGCGAACGCGCCGTTCGCTCCCTGCTGCGCCGACCGCAGTTGAGGCGCCTGTGGAGCGCGCAGCTGGTCAGCGGGGTCGGTGACGCCCTCTCCCTCTTCGTACTGGTCGTCCTGGTCCTCCAGGCGGCCATAGCCGAGGGGGCTTTCGGCGGTGGCTACCGCGGCGTGGCGTTCGCAGTGGCGACGGTCTTCGCGGCCCGCATCCTCGCCGCGCTCCTCTTCGGCGCCGTCCTCCTCGGTCCGTTGACCTCGCTCACCGCCCAGGACGGCCCGCTCGACCGCCGCTGGACCATGGTCGGCGCCGACGGCCTGCGTGCCGCCCTGCTGATCGTCGCGCCCCTGTGGATCGACTGGACCCCGGACAACGCGCTCGCGGTCCTGCTGGTCACCGCCTTCGTCACCGGCGTCGCCGAGCGGCTGTGGACCGTGTGCCGGGAGAGCGCCGCCCCCGCCCTGCTGCCGGCCCCGCCCCCGGAGGGCGCGACGGTACGGCCGCTGCCGGACCACATGGACGCGCTGCGCCGCCTGTCGCTGCGTACGACCTTCCTGGCGATCCCGCTGGCCGCCGCCGCCCTGATCGTCGCCGCCCTGCTGAACAACCTGCTCGGCACCGGCGTGGCCTGGTTCGACCAGCACCACGCGGCCCTCGGCTCGTACGTGGCGGCGGGCCTGTTCGCCGGCTCGCTGTCCGTGCTGGTCTACCTGGAGCTGCCCGACACGCGCACCCCGCGCGCGCGGTCCCCGCTGGAGGGCCTGCGCCGCCCGCGCACCGCCACCGGCGTCGACAAGGGCCGTACGGGCGCCATCCCGCTGCTCGTCCCGGCCTGCGCCGGAGTTGCCGGCGCCATCGCGGCGGCCGTCGCGGTGTGCGTGCTGCACGCCAAGGACCTCGGCGGCGGCCCGGTGCTCTACGGCCTGCTGGTGCTGGGCCTGACCGGCGGTGTCGCCCTCGGCGTCCGTACCGCCCCCGCGCTGCTGCCCTCGCTCTCCCGCCGCCGCCTGCTGGCCCTGGCGATCGCCGTCACCGGCATCGCGCTGCTGGCCGCCGGACTGGTCCCGGACGTCACCACCGTCCTGCTGATCGTCACGCTGGCCGGCGCCGCCGCGGGCGTGGCCGCCCACACCGGGCACACCCTGCTGGACCAGGAGACCGAGGACCACCGCCGGGCGCGCACCACCGAGCACCTGCACGCCGTGGTCCGCGTCTTCATAGCGCTCGGCGCCCTGGTCGCACCCCTGGTCGCCGCGCTGATCGGCCCGCACCGGCTGGAGAACGGCAGGTTCGTCTTCGCGCACGGCGGTGCCGCCTTCACACTGATGCTGGTCGGCGCGCTGCTGCTGCCGGTGGCCGCACTGGTGCTCGCCAAGGTCGACGACCGGTCCGGGGTGCCGCTGCGCCAGGACCTCAGGGACGCGCTGCTCGGCGGCGACGACCCCGTCACGGCACCGGCGACGAACGGCTTCTTCATCGCCCTGGAGGGCGGTGACGGCGCGGGCAAGTCCACCCAGGCCGAGGCCCTCGCCGAATGGATCCGCGCCAAGGGCCACGAGGTCGTGCTCACCCGCGAGCCCGGCGCCACCCCGGTGGGCAAGCGGCTCCGCTCCATCCTGCTGGACGTGTCCTCGGCGGGCCTGTCACACCGCGCGGAGGCGCTGCTGTACGCAGCCGACCGCGCCGAGCACGTCGACACGGTCGTGCGCCCCGCCCTGGAGCGCGGCGCGATCGTGATCTCCGACCGCTACATCGACTCGTCCGTCGCCTACCAGGGCGCCGGCCGCGACCTGTCCCCGACCGAGATCGCCCGCATCAACCGCTGGGCCACCGACGGGCTCGTCCCGCACCTCACCGTCCTGCTGGACGTCTCCCCGGAGGCCGCGCGCGAGCGGTTCACCGAGGCGCCGGACCGGCTGGAGTCGGAGCCCGCGGAGTTCCACGCGCGCGTGCGGTCCGGTTTCCTCACGCTGGCCGCCTCCGACCCCGGCCGCTACCTGGTCGTGGACGCCGGGCAGGAGCCCGAGGCCGTCACCACCGTGATCCGGCACCGCCTGGACACCGTGCTGCCGCTGTCCGAGGCCGAGATCAAGGCCCAGGAAGAGGCCCGCAGGAAGGCCGAGGAGGAAGCCCGCCGCAAGGCCGAGGAAGAGGCCGCCCGCAAGGCCGAGGAGGAGCGCCTGGAGCGCGAGCGCCAGGAGCAGCTCGCCCGCCTGCGCGCCGAGGAGGAGGAGCGTAAGCGCCGCGAGCTGGAGGAGGCGCAGCGGCGCGAGGCCGAACGGCAGGCGGAGGAGGCCCGGCAGCGGGCCGAGGAAGCGCGCCGGCGCGCGGAGGAGGAGCGGCAGCGGCTGCTCGCCGAGGAGAAGGCACGCGCCGAGGAGGAGGCCCGCCGCAGGGCCGAGGAAGAGCGGCGCCGCAAGGAGGCCGAGGAAGAGGCCCGGCGGCGCGCCGAGGAAGAGGCCCGGCAGGCCCGTCTGCGCGCCGAGGAGGAGGCCCGGCGCCTGGAGGCGCAGCGCAAGGCCGAGGAGGCGCTGCTGCGGGCCGAGGAGGCCCGCCGGCAGGCCGCCGCGGCCGCCGCGGCCGCCGATGCGGCGGCCCGCAGGCCCAGCGCGCCCCTGCCCGCGGCACCGGGCGTGGTCCCGGACGCGGTGACGGTCCCCACGCCGGTGGTGTCGCCGCAAGCGGCCCCGCGCGGGACGGACACGCGGGACACGGACGAGGAGACGACGGTGCTGCGTCCGGTGCGCGAGGAGCGCCCCGCACGTGACGCCCGGGGTGTCCACTCCGACTCCGAGGTGACCACCGAGCTGCCGCAGCCGCCGGCGGCCACCGGGCCGGCCGACGAGACCGCGGTGCTGCCGCGGGTGCCGTCGGGCGCGGCGGACGAGACGGCCGTGCTGCCGCCGGTGCCCGCAGACGAGACGGCCGAGCTGCCGTCGGTGGCTCCGGGTGCGGCGGACGAGACCGCGGTGCTGCCGCCCGTACGGGACCCGTCGGACCGGGTGCCGCCCGGCTTCTTCCGGGACGAGCAGCCCGCCGCGGGCCCCGACGGCTCCGAGCCGCGCACGCGCGAGATGCCCCAGCTCGACGCCGACGGCACGCCCCGCACCCGACCGCGCTCCGACTGGGCCGAGGAGACCCCGCTCGACGACCTGCCGACGCTGGCCGACGAACTGCTGGGTTCCTACGACGAGGGGGAGCACGGCGACCAGGGCGCCGGCGAGGAACCGGGCCGCAAGGGACGCGGCCGGGGGCGCCGGGGCTGAGCGGCATGCCGCTGCGAGCCGGGTCTCCGGGCGCCGGTGAGAGCGGGCGCCCGGGACATCGGCAGCACGGTGCTTCTGGGCGCCGGTGACGGCTGTAGCTCCCGCCAGGCGTCGGCGACGGACAACGGACCGGACGCCGACGCCAGCCGCACCCCCCCGCACTGGGCAGCCACCTCCGGCCCCACCGCCCCCGCACCCTCCACCCGCCCCCGTTGTCAGTCCCCACCCGCACAATGGACTCCGGAACGCGGAACGTGACGGAAGGGCGGCGTGACCCATGACCGTGTGGGACGACCTCGTCGGGCAGGAGAAGGTGAGCGCGGTGCTCGACGCGGCCGCGCGGGACGCCGACGCCCTCGTCACGGCCGCCGCCGCGGACGAACCGCTGCCCGAGGCGTCGAAGATGACCCACGCCTGGCTGTTCACGGGCCCGCCCGGCGCGGGCCGGAACCAGGCGGCGCGGGCCTTCGCCGCCGCCCTGCAGTGCGTCAGCCCCGACCGCGCCCTCGGCGGCACCCCCGGCTGCGGTTTCTGCGACGGCTGCCACACCGCGCTGCTCGGCACCCACGCGGACGTCACGACGGTCGCCGCGGTCGGCGCCGAGATCCTGGTCAAGGACATGCGGGACACGGTCCGCAAGTCGTTCACCTCCCCGGCGAACGGCCGCTGGCAGATCATCCTGGTCGAGGACGCCGAGCGGCTGAACGAGAAGTCGGCCAACGCCGTCCTCAAGGCCGTGGAGGAGCCCGCCCCCCGCACGGTCTGGCTGCTGTGCGCCCCCTCCATCGAGGACGTCCTGCCGACCATCCGCTCCCGCTGCCGCCACCTGAACCTGCGCACCCCGTCCGTCGAGGCGGTCGCCGACATGCTCGTCCGGCGCGACGGCATCGAGCCCGAGGTGGCCGCGTCGGCTGCACGCGCCACCCAGGGCCATGTCGACCGCGCCCGCCGCCTGGCCACCGACCCGGCGGCCCGCGAGCGCCGTGCCGCCGTGCTGAAGCTGCCGCTGCGGCTGGACGAGGTCGGTGCCTGCCTCAAGGCCGCCCAGGAGCTGGTCGACGCGGCTGCCGAGGACGCCAAGGAGCTCGCCGAGGAGATGGACGGCAAGGAGACCGAGGAGCTGAAGGCGGCGCTCGGCGCGGCCCAGGGCGGCCGGCTGCCGCGGGGTACGGCGGGGGTGATGAAGGACCTGGAGGACATGCAGAAGCGCCGTAGAACCCGTACACAGCGCGACAGCCTGGACGTCGCCCTCGGCGACCTCACCGCCTTCTACCGCGACGTCCTCGCCCTGCAGCTCGGCACCCGCGTGGCGATCGCCAACGCCGACGCCGAGGACGCCCTGGAGCGGCTGGCCCGTGGCAGCACCCCGGAGGCCACGCTCCGCCGTATTGAGGCGATCGCCGCGTGCCGCGAGGCCCTGGACCGCAATGTGGCCCCGCTGCTGGCGGTGGAGGCGATGACGATGGCGTTGCGAGCGGGGTGAGGCGCCGCGCACCATGTCACTCGTGGGGATGTCACTCGTAGGGGCGACCCGGGCCCCGCGCCGCGTACGAGCCGACCCGGCTCTGTCCCTCGTACGAGCCACCCCGGCCCACGCACCGCACTCACCTCGTCGCTCACGGTTACGCTCGTCCGATGCGTACCAGGCCATCCCCCCGTTCCCGTCGGCACCGGCGCACCCGCACCCGGCTGGCGATCCGCCTGACGGCCGGCTTCCTCGCGGCCGCCGCCCTGCTCGTGTCCGCCTGCTCGTCGGGGAACTCGACCCCGTCGGCGGGCGGGAGGGTGGAGGCGGCGCTCGCCGAGCTGCCACGTGCGACGCCGTCGGCGCTGGCGCCGTACTACGCCCAGCGGCTGCGGTGGCGCGACTGCGGTGTCCCCGGATTCCAGTGCGCGACGATGCGGGCCCCGCTGGACTACGACAAACCCGACACGGGTGACGTCCGGCTCGCCGTCGCCCGCAAGAAGGCGACCGGCAAGGGCGAGCCGCTCGGCTCCCTGCTGGTCAACCCGGGCGGCCCGGGCGGTTCGGCGGTCGAGTACCTCCAGCAGTACGCCGGCGTCGGCTACCCGGCACGGATCCGCGCCCGCTACGACATGGTGGCGGTGGACCCGCGGGGCGTCGCCCGCAGCGAGCCCGTCGAATGCCTCGACGGCCGGCAGATGGACGCGTACACGCAGACGGACACGACCCCCGACGACGCCAGGGAACGGAACGCGCTGGTCGCGGCCGACCGGAAGTTCGCGGAGAGCTGCGGGGCCCGCTCGGCGCGGCTGCTGCGGCACGTCTCCACCGTCGAGGCGGCACGCGACATGGACATCCTGCGGGCGGTGCTCGGCGACCGGAAGCTGAACTACGTCGGGGCGTCGTACGGCACGTTCCTCGGCGCGACGTACGCCGGACTGTTCCCCCGGCGGGTCGGCCGGATGGTGCTGGACGGAGCGATGGACCCGTCCCTGGACGCCCGCAGGCTGAACCTGGACCAGACGGCCGGCTTCGAGACGGCGTTCCGGGCCTTCGCGAAGGACTGCGTACGGCACTCCGACTGCCCGCTCGGCGGCAGGGGGACGACGCCCGCGCAGGCCGGCGACCACCTGAAGGCGTTCTTCCGCAAGCTGGACGCCCATCCGATCCCGGCGGGCGACGCGGACGGCCGCAGGCTGGGCGAGGCGCTGGCCACCACCGGAGTGATCGCGTCCATGTACGACGAGGGGGCCTGGGGGCAGCTGCGCGAGGCCCTGAACTCGGCGATGAAGGACAATGACGGCGCCGGCCTGCTGTCCCTCTCCGACAGCTACTACGAGCGGGACGCCGACGGCCGCTACAGCAATCTGATGATGGCCAACGCCGCCGTGAACTGCCTGGACCTGCCGCCGGCCTTCAGCGGCCCCGAGGACGTGCAGAAGGCGCTGCCCGTGTTCGAGAAGGCGTCCCCGGTCTTCGGTCCGGGCCTGGCCTGGGCCACGCTGAGCTGCACGTACTGGCCGGTGCGGGCAACGGGCGAGCCGCACCGCATCCAGGCGAGGGGCGCGGCGCCGATCGTGGTGGTCGGCACGGTCCGCGACCCGGCGACGCCGTACCGCTGGGCCCGGTCCCTGGCGGCCCAGCTCTCCTCGGCCCGCCTCCTGACCTACGACGGCGACGGCCACACGGCGTACGGCCGCGGCAGCGCCTGCATCGACACCGCGATCGACACCTACCTCCTCCGCGGCACCCCGCCCACCCCCGGAAAGCGCTGCTCCTGACCCCTCCCGCCCGCCCCGGAACCACCCCCTCCGGGGCGGGTACGAAGCACCCCCGGAAACTGTGTAGACTTACCGACGTTGCCGATCGCACCATGGTGCGGGCAGCACGCCGCTTTAGCTCAGATGGCCAGAGCAACGCACTCGTAATGCGTAGGTCTCGGGTTCGAATCCCGAAAGCGGCTCCATTGGAAAGACCAGCCAGGAACGTTCCTAGCTGGTCTTTCGTCGTTCAGCGGACGCGACGGCGGCGCCGGGCGCGGGCCGCTCGGCTGTCGCCGGTCTCACTTCTGGTCTCAGTCGCGGGTTCCGGACGGGGCATGAAGGCGTCGCCCATGCGGCGCATCGCGTCCTTCGAGAGGTGCGAGCGCCCCTTCACGTATCGCCGGGTCTGACTGATCTGGGTGTGCCGCAGGATCTCCATGATGGTCGGCATGTCCACCCCCAGTTCGTTGAGGATCGTGCCGGCGGTGTGGCGACTCCCGTCGTACAGCCGGCGATCATCGATCCCGGCTTCCGCCAGCAGCTCCTTGAACTCCTCCCAGTCGGCCCGGGGGTCGATCGGCCGGCCGTCCGGCCGCGTGAAGACGGCGCCGCACTCCTCCCAGGAGTCACCCGCCGACACTCGCAGGGCGTCCTGCCGTTCCTTGTGCTCGACCAGGTACGGGACGAACGGCGGAGGGATCGGTACCGGGTTCCGGCTCTTCTTCGTCTTCGGCCGGGTGAAGACCAGTCCGCCGTTCTTGCGTTCCGGGCACGCGCTCGCGTGCCGGGTGCAGCCCTTCGGGCACGGCTTGGGGCACCCGCGCTTGTAGGTCCTGTGCGTCTGGCAGTCCGGCGGACAGGGCTCGAACCGGTGCAGTCGAGCACCGCAGCCGTGAGGGTCCTTGCAGCCGTGCCGCCAGGTGAGCCGCTGGAGCTGCCACTGGGGGTGAAACAGCTCGTTCTCCAGGTCGACGTACGACCAGCGCAGGCCGAGCGTCTCGCCCTGCCGGAAGCCCATGCCGACACCGACGCACCACCGCATGAAGGTGGGCCGCTTCGCCGCGGCTTCCAGGAACGCTTTGGCTTCCTCGGTGGTGAAGGGGTTCGCCTCGGTCTCATCGACGGTCGGCGGGTCGACCAGTGTCGCTACGTTCTCGCCGATGATCCGGCGGCGGTGCGCGATCTTGAGCGCCCGCGACAGGATGCGGTGCACCTTGAGGACGTGCGACGGGGCGTGTCCCTCGTCCAACATGGCGCGGTACATCCGTTCCAGATGCTCCGGGGCGAGCTTGTCGAGCCGGTGCTGTCCCACGCCGGGGATGATGTCGTTGCGGGTCTTCGACCAGTAGTCGTCCAGGGAACGCGGCTTGAGCTTCAGGCTCGCGATCTCGGTCAGGTAGGTCTCCATCCACTGCGCGACGGTCGGCTTGCGGCCGGCCTTCGGGGCGCGGCCCTTATCGCGCAGCGCTTCCAGCTCGCGGACCTTGCGGCGCACCTCCGCTTGGGTCTTCGCACGTCGGTGGCGTCGGTCGGGGCTTCCGTCGTTCTTGACGCCCATCGTGACGCGGCCGTGCCACCAGCCGTCAGCACCGAGGTAGATGGACGACTCCATGTTGGCCTTGCGGGGGCTCATGTACTCCTCCGAACGCGATGGGACCCCGGGCGGGCGGCCCGGGGTCCCATCGCGCATGCTCAGCAGGACTGCGCTTCCAGGGCGTTGACGAACTCTTCGAGGTGGCACCGCTTGATGCGGCGCGAGCGGCCCCGCTTGACGAACTTCAGTTCTCCGGCGGCCATCAGCTCGTAGACGGTGGAACGACCGAAGCTCAGCACCTCGGCGGCTTCCTCCGGGGTGTAGAGCAGGCGGTCGATGCGGGCGACGACGGTGCTGTTCACGTGGATCTCTCCTCAGCAGCGCATCGGGGCACTAGGCCCCCTTCCGGGAAGTCCGCTACTTCCGCTACCTCCGCTACCGCGCAGGTCAGGGGCCTGTGGGTGGTAGCGGATGGGGGTAGCGGTAGCGGATGGGTAGCGGTCCGGTAGCGGATCGCGGGGGCGGTATCCGCTACCGGATCTGGGCTGGTCAGACCGTGTTTTCGGTGCCGGGTAGCGGAGGTAGCGGATTCTGCCGGGGCGGGGGGCAGTAGCGGGACCAGGCGTCGTGCAGATCGGTCGCGTAATAGCCCTTGAGGACCCCTCCACCGGTCTTGATGTTGCGGGAGGTGATCGGGTCTCCGTCGGCGGTGACGTACTCGGAGAGCATCCGGGACAGGCGGCGGGAGTCGAGCGGCTTGCCGCCCATGTCCGCCCACGGGGCGTCGTCCATGGCGTTGAGCCGGTCCAGGATGGCGACGGTGGGCAGGCGGTCGATGCCGCTCATGACGTGGTCGCGCAGGTCGGTGAGCAGGCGGATTCCGATGCTGCCCTTGTCGTTGACCCGGGAGGCTTTGACCAGGGTGAGGCAGGCTTCCCGGGCCCGCTTCGGCCAGTCGCCGCCGGCCGCGTCCGCGACGGCGAGGAGGGGTTCCCACACGTCCGCGGGCCGGTCGGTGACCCCGTCGGGCATCTCCGGGAACGCGTCCATGACCTGCTTCTGGATGGCTTCCGCCCACTTAGCGAGGCGGTCACGCAGCGCATTGCCCTCCCGCACGTGGATCCGGGTGCGGAACTGTTCCACCGTCTCGTTCGGCGCCCGTCGGCGCATGCGGACGATGACGGAGCGGGTCATGATCGTGTCGGGGAGGTTGCCGAGACCGGCGACGGCCAGGGCGCAGTACGAGGGGAAGCCCTGCACCTGCTGGTTCGCTCCGTCCCCGACGCACCGGTACATCACCCGGCCGCGGGTGTGGCCGGCGTTGATGAACCCCCGGAGCTGTTCGTTTTCCCCGGCTTTCGGGCCGAAGACGGTGTCGATCTCATCGAACAGGATCGTTGGTCGTCCGCCGTCGATGCCGGACACGGACCGGAACAGGGCGGCAGCGGACGCGTCCACGGCCGCCATGGAGCGCGGCACGAGGGTTTCCACCACCTCCAGCGCCCGGGACTTGCCCGACCCCGGCTCGGGGGAGAGGAACGCGAGCCGCGGGGTGGAGTCGAACGCGTCCAGCAGATGGGCGTGGGCGTCCCACAGGGTCACCGCGACGTAGGCGGCTTCGGTGGGGAAGACGTTGAAGCGGCGGTGGAAGGCTTCCACCTCGTTGAGCAGTGCGGCCCCGTCGATGGTGGCGGGTGCGGTCATGCGGCGGCCCTCCCTTCCTGGGGGTGGCGGAGCGGGCAGGTGTCGCGGTGGGTGGTATGGGCTTCGATCAGCGCGGCCACCTGGGCGTGGCCGATGGCGCTGCGGTTCCAGCCGCACTGGCACTGGGAGGCGGCGGTGGGCATGTGGCCGTACCGCGGGGACGTGATGGACAGCCACGCGACGGGCCAGCGGCCGTCCTGCGGGTGCGGGTCAGGGCGAAGAGCAGAAGGGACGCCCTTGCGGGCGGCGCCTTTCGGCTCGCCCACGGCCGGCCGGGGCGCGGCCGGTCCGGCGGCGGACGGCCCGGCGAGGGTGAGCGTGAGGCTCTTAGTAGGCGGGGGATTGGTCATGCCGGCACCCGCCGTCCAGTCGGGTTGTGGGCGATGGACCAGTCCAGTCCTCGCGTGATTACGTCGTCGTAGTAGCGCTGGGACTGGGTGGCGTTGCCCACTGCCGCCCTACTAAGAGCCTGCTCAACCTCGGCGCGGGTGAGGTGGCCGGACGCCACCAGCCGCCCCAGGGCGCGGGCGGCCCGCAGCAGGGTGGCGTTGCGGGTGCCGTCGGCGGCCGTGGCGACGTTCTGTACCTCGTTGCGCAGCGCTGCGGCGGCGTACCCGCTCGCGTGCACGGTGGTCTCCGGTACGGCCTGCACGGGCCGCTGACGGGGCTTCAGCGCGTCGTGCAGCCAGTCGGGCAGTGGGGCGGGGGGACGCGGGTCCAGGACCGTGTAGGGGCCGTCGGGGGTGATGCTGCCGGCAGCGACGACGTACCCGCCCCAGCCCCGGGTGTCGATCTTCTTGGCAAGGCGCCCGGCGGTGGAGTGCAGCCGGGTGCCGGGGGGTTGGGTGAAGTACAGGTGTTCGCCGCCGCGCGCGGTCCGCACCCGGTAGGTGTCCGGGACGGGCTGCCCGGCGCGCTCGCAGAGCGCTTGGAAGTTGGTGACGCCGTCAGGCGTTCCTTTCGGCTCTTGCGGTTTGGGCATGTCGAGGTCGATCACCAGCAGCCCGGAGGGGCCGGTGGCGATGCCGACGTTGTACGGGTGGTGGGCCCAGGCGGCGGTGATCAGGTCCACGTCCGTCGTCGCGCGCTGCTCCGGCGTCTTGTGTCCGCCGGCGCAGCGTCCGGTGCCGGGGCAGTACTTCTCGGCGTGCCCGGCGGGCCGCTTGTCGCCGGGGCGGAGCGGGAAGACGCGCCAGCCGCGCCCGCCCGCCTCGATCGCCCAGGCCAGCAGTTCCAGGCCCGGTAGGTCGGTGGTCAGGAGTTCAGTCATGCTGCGCACCGGTCGATCAGGAGCATCTGGGACTGGGTGGGGATTGCGGCCAGGACGCGCCTGCGCCAGCGCAGGGCGTACTCGATGCAGTTCGCGCAGTTTTTGTGCGTGGTGTGGCCGGGCAGGGGTGGGCGGCGGCGGGCGTGGGAGCTCCAGGCGGCGGAGTCGGCGGAGGTGAGCAGGTGCCCGACGCGTTCCAGGCCCAGGATCTTGAAGCCGAAGCCGTGCAGCTTGAAGCCGTGCGCGGCCATCGCGGTGACGATCGCGGCACCCTGCCGGGTGGACTGCAAGCGGCATACCGACCCGAGCCCCACCACGGGCTCACGCCGCAGGTCGACGCCCGCCTTCTCGTACAACTCCACGCACCGCTCGTAGGCCGGGATGTTGTCGCCCTGGATCACGGGTGCGATGCGCAGGTCGGGGGCGAGAGAGCGCAGTTCGAGGAAGTTTTGAACCGTGCGCCGTTGGTGCTCGGCAACACTCAGGTGGGTGCCGACGAAATGCTGTCCCTGGAAGGTGCCACCGTTGATGATGGCGTCCTCGCACATCCAGTCCTGCTGTGCGGCCCAGTCGTAGGGGCCGACGTGCTCCCAGATGCGGCGCAGGTCATCGACGTACTGGCGGGGCGTGCGGGTCCAGGTGCCCTTGTTCTTCAGCTCCATGAAGCCGCCGGAGTCGATGGCGTAGGGGCCGCGGGCTTCGTCCCACTTGATGGCGCGGTCGAAGTGCTCAGCCTTGAGGAACAGTGGCACGTCGGTCAGCCGCAGCCAGTGCCGCTTGTGCGTGGTCAGATAGAACTGCATCCCGCCCACGGCGGGAGCTCCCGGCGGTAAGGCTCGCGGGAGGGTGATGGGTTGGGTCATGCTGGGTGTCTCCAGTTCCTTGACGGGTTCTGGCTGGGCAAGGGCGGCCCCGGTTCTTGGCGGAATGGGGGGCCGCCCTTGGCGTAGCTAGAAGGGGGGCTCGGTGGTGTAGCCGTCGGGCCGGGTCCGCCGCAACGAGCGCGGCAGGGGCAGCAGGACCCAGCGGCGGGTCTCGTTCCAGCAGGTGCAGGGCTCCCAGTCGGTGCCCGCGTACTCGCCGGTCTCGGGGTCGCCGTAGGCGTTGCCGATGCCACCGTCCCCGTCGCACTCCGGGCAGTCGGGGTGCGGGGTGTCGGTGAGGACCAGGGCCCGGCGGGGCCAGTGCGTGAGCTGGATGCGGAGTCGGATCACGGGTGGTCTCCTGTCAGCGCTTGGAGCCGAAGAGCTTGACGGTGATGCCGCCGACGCTGACCGGGCCGGTTGCGGCGGCGATGGACACCGCGGTGTGGACGGCGAAGTCGAGCAGGGCCAGCAGCGCGGCGATGGTGGCGAAGATGCCGAGGGCGCCGGCGCCCGCGACGGCGAGCGGGTACAGGAAGTGGCTGAGCGGGCGGCCGGTGCCGTCGGTGGTGTGGACGACGATGACGACCGGTTGCCCGGTGGATTCGGCGCGACGGTAGGCGTCGGCAGGGATGTGCGGGGCGATGATCCCCGGCGGGTCGCGGTGCGGCATGGCGGGGCTTCCCTTCAAGTGAGCCGGCCGGGCCGCGCCGGCGTGGCGCGGCCCGGCCGGTTGGGTGTCAGGGCCGAGTGCGAGACGGGGTGTCACAGGGGTGTCAGACGCGTGTGACAGCGGGTCTGCCTAGGGGTTTGGGTGTCAGGGGCCGTGACGGTGTCAGGTGTCAGGCGGCGGCGAGAGTGGGGACGATGCGCCAGCGGCCGGTGCTGTTCGTCGGCTCCAGTCGTCCGTCCCTGGCGGCTTCCTTCAGACGTGCGGACACCCACGGACGGGACAGGTTGTGCCGGTCGCACCAGTCCATGAAGTCCTTCGGGCCCACGATCATCTGTCCGGCCCGCTCGAACTCCTCCAGCGCGAGCGCGAACAGTTCCCGGGCCTCGTCGGGGGACGGCTTGCGGCCGGTCTCCCGTCCGAAGATCGGCGCGTCGTCGCCTTCCTCGTCATCCGGCAACTCGGCTTCGGGGTCGATGCCGGCGTCCTCGGGGTCGACCAGCAGTCCGTGTCCCTGCCCGTCGTTCATGTCGTGGTCTCCCTGTACGGCGGTCAGCCGCAGGCTGCCCGCGGCCGGGGCGGGGTCGGGGGTGGTGCGGCCGGTGTAGGCGCGGCCGGCGACCGCGGTAACCGCGCTGGCCGTGACCGGGTCGGCGTTCGCGCCTTCCCGCAGTGCCCATGCCGCGAGCTGTTCCATGAGCGGGACGGCGCGGGCGGGGAAGGCGAAGGTGCGGCCCGGGGAGGGGTAGCGGTCCTCGGGGATGCCCGGGGAGACGACGTAGCAGTAGCCGGGGCGCCGGTTGCCCCATGCTCCGGGGTGGGCGCCGGCGTCGATGACCACCTCGGGCAGTGAGAAACCCTCGTCGCGGGGGTCGCAGCCGAGCGCGACCACGGACGGCAGAGAGGCCCGGGTGCTGGTGGACATCTGGTCGTAGGAGGGACGCTGCAGGGACACGATCAGGGAGACGCCGGCGGAACGGGCTTCCTGCGCGATCCCGGTGAACGCGTCGTCGCCGAGGTTGCGCAGGGTGTTCGCCGCTTCCTCGAACCAGGCCACCAGGAACGGCATACCGGCGCACCCGCACGCCCGGCCGGACTGGCAGGAATGGTCGACGTCGTTCTGGGTCTCGGCTGCGGCGGGGACCCACTGCCGGTAGCCGTGGGCGCCGAGCCAGCGGGTGCGGGCGGGGATGACTGCCTTGACCGCCTCGACCATGACTTCCGTGTCCGCCCCGCCTTCCGCGGACCAGTCCATGCCGGGCCGCAGCGGAGCGAAGTCCTGGAAGGCCTTGGGGTCGGACACCCACAGCAGCACGTCTCGGCGGGAGAGGATCTCGGTCTGGAGGTTCAGGGCGGTCTCGCCCTTGCCGGATCCGGTGCCGCCTGCGATCAGGACGTGGGTGCTGTTCCGCTTGGTTTCCGGGTCGCCGGGGAGCCAGATCACGAGGGGGGAGCCGTCGTCGTACCGGCCGATGACCAGCGGTTCCGCGATCGAACCCCCGAGGTTCGACGGGCCCTCCCACTCGGCGGGCTGCGCGAGCATGTCCTCGGGGACGATAACCAGTTCCCCGCGCCGGCTGGAGTCCGGCGAGGGGTGGTAACGGACGGCGGAGACAGGTAGGTCCAGCGCGGACGCGATCCGGGCCAGTGCCTTCGAGACGTCGTCGTTGGTCTGCTCGCCCGGCTCCAGCGCCAGCGGTGCCGTGACCCGGTTCGGCTCCACCTTCGTCTGCCCGATCTGCGCACGCGCCAGGCCGACCTTTTCCAGCAGGCCCTTGTCGCCGCCGCCTCCCTGCGGATCGGTGTCGTTGCGGCGCAGGATCATGCGGACGTTCCAGGACAGGGCCACGACCGGCCCGCCCATCAGGAACAGGTCACCCAGCGGTTCGGCGGTGGGGCCGGCGAGGCAGGCCGCGGTCACCCACGCCGACCCTGCCGCCACGGTGATGGCCGAGTGCAGGCGGCGCTGCTGGGTGGTGGACTTCCCCGCCCACCAGGTGGCTCCGGTGAGGGCGACGGAGGCGAGGGTGAGGCCGACCCCGGCCGGGGCAGACGCTTCCCATCGCAGCGAGCCCAGCGCGCCGGCCAGCCCCGTGCCGCCCCAGCCGAGCCAGGGCGGCAGGTGCGGCATGACCCGGTTGAGCAGGTAGATGCCCACGCTGCCGCCCGCCCTGGTGGCGTACGGGTCGGCGAGGTAGGCGGTGGCTCCGTCGTGGCCGTAGGCCACCGAACGGCTGTTGCGCGCCATGAACGATCACCCCTTCCCTACTGCTGAGCCCAGTTCATGACCGGCTGCTGCGGCCGGCGGGCACGGTGACGGACGCGGTTGATCTCCTCTTCGAACTCCTGCTGGAAGGTCGCGTAGCAGGCGGCGGCGTTCTTCGCCGCGTCCCGCAGCGCGTCCGCAGAGCGCTGCATCTTGCGGGCCACCTTCTGCGCCCGGATCCGCGAGCCGAACGCCCGCCCTTCCAGGTCCGGCACGGCCGCGAGGACGCCCTTCATGATCTCGGCGCCCATGGCCACCTCGATGGACAACGTCACCGCGGCGGCCCGCAGGGCGTTGCAGTACTGCCGCACCTGCGCCGGGGAGGTGAACTCCGGTGCCGGCAGCAGCGCTTCGGCGTGCGGACGGCCCCCGCTGCCGGTGCCGCCGCGGTGGTTGTTGGTGGTCCGGTTGATGGTGACGTTCACCGGGGGCGCGAACGAGCTGCCCAGTCCGCCGACGAAGCCGCCGGCCGCGGCCCCGACGTTGGCGAACTTGTTGGACTTCGCTCCGTTGGCGCTGCTGCCGCCCCGGCTGTTGCTGTTGGTGGAAGCCATCGGTCAACTCCTTCGCGGGTCAGTGGGTGCGGCGGACGATGAGCCAGACGGTCTGCGCGGTGCCCCAGAGCAGCAGCCACAGCCAGCCGAGCGGGCCGGTGAGCGGCCCGAACCCGGCCGCGGCGGCGAGCCAGCCGCCCGCCAGGGTCGCGAGCAGGGCCAGGCCGATGCGCCAGGCCAGGACCGTTCCGGTTCCGGGGCGGCGGCGCTGCATGAGCGGCACCCACACGGCCGGGCCGGCGGCGAGGGCGGCGAGGATCAGGCCGGCCCACGGCGCCACGACGTGCAGCAGCCCGGCCGCGGCGAGGGCGAACACGGCCAGGCCGGTCGGGGCGAGGGCGCCGCGGTGGCGCCACAGCATGCGGCCCACCCATCCGGCGGCCTCCCAGGTCAGGGACGGCCGCTCGGGGACGACGATCACGAACGGCTGCGCGCCGCGGCGCCCGCGCTGGCGGGGGATGTGGACGGTGTGGACGCCCGCGGCCTTGATGCCGCGGGCACGGGTACGGCTGGACACAGCGAATCTCCTCGCTGGAGGTGGTCAGGTTGGGGTGTGCTGTGCTGTCAGGCCGCAGCGGCCTGGTCGTCCGGGTAGGCGCACGGGGTGCACATGCCGAGCGCGGCCGGGATGACGTATCCGGCGTCCCGGCGGCACTCGGGGCAGGTACGACGGGCCGTGTTCGCCCGCTCCAGCGCGGCCCATTTCGCCGGGGTCATCGGGCGCACCGGCCGGGCCTGGTCGATGCGGTACAGGTAGGCGACCAGCGGCGGACGCCCCTTGCGGCGGGGGCGTTCGATCTGTGCGACGACGTCCTGCCCGCCCGGTCGGAGTCCGGCCGCGCGCAACTGCCGCAGCGTCGCCAGCCCGTCCGGAGCCAGGCGCCACGGGTAGACGGGGAGGGTGCCCATCAGCGGCCCGCGATCGCCAGATCAGCCCCGCCCGTGCCGGGGTCGCGGTGCTCGGCGTAACGGGCGGAGACCCACCCGACCGACCAGCCGCACAACTCGGCCGCGGCCCGCACCGGCAGGCCAGCGTCGAACGCGGCCCGCACCGTCAGCCGGGCCTGTTCCTCGGGCTGCTTCTCGGTGGCCGGGCCGGCAGCGAGCAGTGCCGCGCGTTCACGCTCCGCCCGCTCCTCACGCTCGCGCTGTTCACGGCGTTCACGCTCGGCCCGCTCCGCGGCCTCACGCTCGCGGCGCTCCGCGGCCTCCCGCTCGGCGCGCTCACGTTCCCGCTCACGCTGTTCACGCTCGCGTTCATGGCGTTCACGTTCCTCGCGCTCCGCCGCTTCCACAGCGGCCTTCCGCTCCTGCTCCTCCCGCCAGCGCCGCTCCTGCCGCTCCGCAGCCTCACGAGCCATAGCAGCTTCGTGTTCACGCTGTTCACGCGCCAGCATGGCCGCGTGCTCGCGCTCCTCACGGGCCCGCCGCTCGGCCGCTTCCCGCCGGTCGACGGCGGCCCGCTCCCGCGCATCCCGCTCCGCCTGCCGCTTCTCCTCCAGCTCGGCCACGGCCCGCGTGATCGCACGTCGGTAGGCCAGCCCGGTTTCCGCGGTGACGATCAGCAGCAGCGGAGCGACCGCGTGAACCGCGACGCCGACCGGGTCCCTGTTCAGGGCGGAGTCGGCGACGTTCAGGGCCAGGGTCATCGCGCCGGTCATCCAGCGCAGCACCACCGGCCACCGGCCCCCACGCCCGCCCAGACGGGCCAGTACGGCGTCCAGGCGCACCACGATCACGACGGCCGCGTCCACGACCAGCGGCAGAATCGGGGCCGTCCACGCCCATTCACGGGCGGTGTGCTCCGCGGCGAGCGGCGTCACGGTGAGGATGGAGTAGAGCATGGCGCCGGCCACGATCAACCACGTGCCCGCGGACAGGGCCCGCTCGGCTGAACGGATCTGAACGCTGTTCACGCGCTCACCCCCGCCCATGAACGCACTCGAGCGGCGGCGATCAGCACCACCGGCGACGCCGGGTCGTCGGGGTCCTGGCTGCATTCCGTCCACTGCCACGCCGCACCCGGCACCGGCTCGAATCCCAGCACGCGAAGCGCGTCCGTCCGCTCGGTGAACGTCGGCACCGGCAGCGCACGGTCGAAGCCGTACTCGGGCCACCGCTCGGTGGTGTTCAGCAGCACCACGTACAGGCGCCACCGGCCGCGGTTCATGGACATCTGCGCGGTGAACTCCCGCGCCATCACGCCACCCCCGGCGCGGCTGCCGCACCCCGATTGGTCAGCGTGCGTCGGGCGGCGAGCACCCTGCGCCGGGCCCGCCGCAACCGACGCATGTCCCACTCGGTGGCCGGCCGGTCCAGCAGACTGATCTCGACGTCCAGCAACTCAACGTCCGCCAGGACCAGCGGCATCTCCGCCGCCACCGCGTCCAGCTCGGCCGGTGTCGGCTCACGATCGGAGTCATCGGCGGTAACAACCGCCTGAAGTGCAACGATGGGCTTCATGGGTCGTGTTCCTCTCGACGGGTGAACGGCCCGAACAGCGGCTCCGGTGTTCCAGCACCGGAGCCGCGCGCCGTTGAAGTCGGATCGTTTCCGGCTCCCCACACCCCGCCCGTACGGCAACCCCGGACAGCGGGGCCCGGACGGGCGAGGGAGGCAACCGGCCGCAGCGCTAGCCGCCGCGATGGCAGGTAAGGAGCGGACCGGGATGACGTACTGACGCCTGCCGGCCGGTCCATAGCGGCGGCGCCCAGAGTCTTCGTCGGTGCACGAGGTTTCCATCAGCCTTGGTCAACAGGGGTGAAGCACTGCAAGGGGGACCACGTCCCCACCCTCCGGCCGTTGCTCGCGGTCGCCGGGCCACCTCGCCAGTACGGGCCGTAGCCCTGTTCTGCCTGGCCTTCAGCGGGATTGCAGCGTCCCCGCCTTCTGCGCATGCGGCATGAAGCCACCAACCAGCCGAGGTGTTGCGTTCGGCTGTGCAGTACCTGTTTTACAGGTACTGCATGAGAGGCCGTCAAGTAGGCCGACGAACCCTCCTGGTGTCACGCCGGGACTTCTCGACGCGCATTCAGAATCGCTGCACGTCAGGGGAGTTGGTCACCCCATGCGTAGACAGCTGTGGGACTTCTGGCTACGGTCAAGAAGTCCCTAGAGGTCCCAACGGGGGTGCAGATGTCGAACGAGCGGTTACGGTCGGCCCTCCTCGCCCGCGGTATGACCGTGCAGAGCCTCGCTGAAGCGATCGCGGTCAACCCGAAGACGGTCGAACGCTGGATCACTCAGGACAAGGTGCCGTATCGACGTCACCAGTACGCGACAGCTGCGGTACTCAAGGTCGACGTCACGACGCTGTGGGAAGACGGCCGGACCGTCGACAGCGCGACGGACCTCACGAAAGCCGAGATAGCGACCGTCTACCCGCACCGGCACACCGTGCCGTCGGGGCTGTGGCGAGAGCTCTACGGCCGCGCCGAGCGGAACTTGGACGTACTCGTGTACTCCGGCTTGTTCCTCTCCGAGGATCCCCTGTTCCACGACCTGGTGAAGGCGAAGGTGGAGGCCGGCGCCCAGGTGCGCATCCTGCTGGGGGACCCTGACTGCGCAGCCGTCCGACAGCGTGGCATCGACGAGGGTCACCAGATCATGGACGGCAAGATCCGCAACGCCCTGTTGCTGTACCGCCCGCTCATGCGCAGCCACCCGGACATCGGTTTCCGGCTGCACGACTCGACGCTCTACAACTCCATCTACCGCGCCGACGACGAGATGTTGGTGAACCCCCACGTCTACGGCATCGGCGCCTATCTGGCGCCCGTCCTGCACCTGCGTCGCCTACCGGGCGGGGGACTCTTCGACACGTACGCGAATAGCATCGACCACACGTGGGAGAACGCCCGACCGATCACCGCCCAGGACATAGCCAGCATCACGGGAGCCTGAACCATGGGACGCATCGACTACCTGCACGATCCCGACGCCCCGCCGGCAAACTCGGTGGTGCCGTCCGTCGTCGCCTTCGTCCAAAACGATGGTGGCCAGGTGCTGATGATCCAGCGGTCCGACAACGGGCGCTGGGCGCTGCCGGGCGGTGGCCACGACGTGGGCGAGTCCATCAGCGACACCGTCGTGCGCGAGGTTTGGGAAGAGACCGGCATCAAGGTGGAAGTGGTCGACATGTCCGGCCTCTACACGGATCCCGGACACGTGATGCAGTACGACGACGGCGAGGTGCGCCAGCAGTTCAGCATTTGCTTCCGTGCGCGGCCGGTCGGCGGCGAACTCCGTACGAGCAACGAGACGACTCAGGTCCGCTGGGTCGACCCGGCGGACCTGACGGAGCTGGACGTGCACCCCACGATGCGGCTGCGTATCGAGCACGCCCAGGACAAGGCGCGCACGGCGCCCTACATCGGCTGACGCTTGGCGGCACCGACGCGTTCGAGCACCCGGGACGTGCACGCCAGGATTTCGGGTTCGGCCCGGCGGATGAACGTCCCGATGAGGCTGTCCGGCCCGTACCGGCCGGCAATCTCGTTGATCCGATCAACCGGGTTCGTGGGGGTGCCGTCCGGCGTGGTGTTCATGTCGCAGTAGCAGAGCGCGTCGTTGAGGTGCTCCTGCTCCCGTGGGAACTCGCCGTGCAGCTCCTCGCGCATACCGCGCGCCTCCGCCTCCATCCAGGCGCAGGAGTGGTGAGCGACCAGGTTGATGACTCGCTCGTCGGCGCCGGCAACGTCCCGGAGATACCGTGCGCCGTCCAGCGGGTGAAACCCCGTCTTGGCGAGGTCCGGCGCGTACCCGATGTCGTGCAGGACGGCCGCGGCTTCCAGCAGGTCCGCGTCGTGGCCCAGGATCAGCGCGATGGTGCGCGCCCGCTCGGCGACCCCAAGACAGTGCTTCCAACGCCGGGGCAACGGCTCGGCGAGCAGGGACTCGGCCAGGGGATAGGCCCACTCGGTCAACTTCGGCAAGCTACGAACGCTCCTCTCGTGTCGGCACGGCACGGACCGTCCGCACCTTGCCTTGTCCACCCCCCGCCAACACTCCGGCGGCCTCCAGCTTCTCCAACGCCTTAGTCACCGTGGGGCGTGAGACGTCGAACCGCTCGGCCAGCGCGGAAGCACTCGGGAACGCTTCCCCGGCTTGGAGACCGTCAGTCGCAATGACCTCGGCAATCCGCTCATGGAGAGGACGTCGGTCGACTTGCGTATCGGACCGAACAACGCGCCAGCGAGCCCCTGGCGTGGGCGCGGCTAGACCTTCCTGCCGCAGCACGCCGTAGGCGCGGATAGCGACCCCGCGGGAGACGCCGTGTTCGCGCATGACCTCAGGCAGGGATGGCAGCTCAGTCATCTCCGGGTTGCCCTCGATCAGAGCCCTTACCGAGTCGGCAACCTTCAGGAAGGTCCCCCGAGGGCTGGCCTGCTGCGACACTCGATCTCCCTCTCTGCTCGCCCGATGTCAACCACAAGAGTCGCACGTCGTACGTGCGATGTGCTCGCAGATCTCCGGCTCCCTACGACGGAAGAACGTGCCGATCAGGCCGTTCGCCCCGTGGCAACTCTCTTCCGTGGGAGAGCTCTGGAACCGCCCGCAGCCGCGGTCGAGCCGGGAGGCCGCGCCGTGCAGCCTGCGGGGTCCGGCCACGGGTCGGTTGAGGGCTGGGATGCCCCGCTCTCGGGGTCGAGTGGCAGCCCATCGGTGGTTGGAGCAACATGGAAAAGGGCCCCAGTGAATGCCCGACGCGGCAAGCCGCGGGAGGTCTCATGGCAATGGCACAGGGGCAGCCGCAGCAGCAGGAAATACATGACGCCTGGACGCATCTCCTCGGGTGGGCGAGCCTCGTAGGAACATTTCTTGCTGGTGGCGCTACCGCATTCTTGGCTGTATTGGGCGTCGACGTCAGTCTTGTCGCGGCAACAGGTGTACTCAGTGGCTTCATCTCCTTCTTCTACTCCATCCAAGCATGGTGGGGGAGGATGTCACGACAAGACAAAGCGGAAAACGCCGCCCAGCAAGCAGCCGCCCAGCAAGCAGCCGCCCATCAGCCTGTTGCTCAACAGGTCGCCGCGCAGCCTCAGGGTGTTGGAGACAAATTGCCTGGGGTAGTGACGACGGGTGCCGGCCTTGCGGTCACCGTGCAGGGTGTCGTTCTGGGTTTCATATTCGCGTTCTTCAAAGAGGGGTCCATGACCCTGACGGTCAAGGTCGCCGTAACTTCTCTCGCTTTCGGCGTGGCTGTAGGGTTGCTCCTCGTGAACGTTGCGTCTATCTCGATACCGGGGCGCCGGACTCGCAAATTCGCATCGCTACTCTTCACGATCGCCATGTGGACTTTCACATACGGGCTCACCTGCCTGGTTAGCTCGGTCATGTAAGGGGTGTCTAAATGACAGATACGACCATAGCGGTGCTGCAGCAAAGCAATCTGTTCGACTTTGTCGACGGCGTGCGAGATGCAAAGATGATAGAGGGCCTAGTCGATCTTAATCAGGCTGACCGCTATGGTGGCTTGCTTCCCCTGGTGGATCATATCGGGATTGCGGCAGCGGAACTGGCCGTCGTAGAGAGTGGGACAGTTGGGGAGTGGACTGGTTACCCCGTAACTGTTGCGAGTCGCCACCTGGCATTGGCATCGCTCAAGTATGATTGCACTCTTGGGAACCTTTGCGTGCCATCCGTACCAAGTGAAAGCTGGATTCTTGATCTGGTGTCGGTGTTTTCGGCTGATGTTGCGAGGTTGTGGCGTATCCTGGAGCGTCACGGAGGCTTTGCGAAGTTGAGCAACGGACCAAAAGAGCTCCATTCTATAATCGGTGAACTTGAAGGGGCTTACGCGGAGCATCCATCTGAAGCTGTTGGGGCTTTCCTTGAGAGAAAATGCGTGAGAGTTCAAGGGCTGTTGTGGAGAATGCAGCTAACCACGGCGTCCTACCCCGGCTTTGAGGGTGACCCTAATCGAGCTTTGCGCGGATCAGGTGAGGCGCTCGGTCTCCTGAGTGGAAGTTAGGGCATGGGGTGGTGTCCGCCCCGACCCGGTCTCAAACGTGGTCTCAATCGAGTCCACTTCCACGGCTGTCCGATGTCGTCCACTGGAGTCCGATGAGCTATCTGAGCAGGGACGTTGCATGCTTCTCGGACGTCCGTGGAAGCCCTCGGACCAAGATCGGACAACTCGTAATGCGTAGGTCTCGGGTTCGAATCCCGAAAGCGGCTCCATCGGAAAGACCAGCCAGGAACGTTCCTAGCTGGTCTTTCGTCGTTCAGCGGACGCGACGACGCGAAGTGCGGACTGGGCAGACTGACCCAGGTGAGCAAGCTGCGCCCGCTGTCGCGTGCCAGTCATGCGAAGAGCGCCAGCGTCGTCAGGACGGTGAGGGTACCCACCACCGCGATCCACACCGGGGCCCATTTCCCGCCGTACGCGTCCACGGAGAAGAGCGGGGCCCTACGGCCCTCGGGGTCGTACACGATGTCCGTCTCGGCGTACAGGGAAACGGGCGGCGCCTTGTAGATCGTCCCCAGGACCTTCCGCACCGTGGCGCCGTCGGTGTCGACGTACTCCATGTGGATGCGGTACTTGCCGTCCGAGCCCCGAACCTGGTTCACGCAGGTGGCTCGCACCTGCACACCTCTGCGCCTCAGGGTGCTGCGGGTGACGTGGTTGACGATCAGAGACGTCAGGACCACAAGCAGGAAGACAAGGATTCCGATCACTTGGGCACCCTTCCGAGAAGCGCGGTTCTGTCAGCCGTGATGTCGTCGGGCACCAGGACGTTGCTGAGCGTCCTGTGGATCGTAGACGACCCGGAGCGTGCCGCCCACCGAGAAACGGGCAGCCACTGGTGGGGAGTTGACCGGCCGCCAGCGGTCACTCCGCGTCAACGCGCGTCCGGCGGGTGGAATGGGTCCGGAGCCAGTACGAGCGGGCAGCGACAATCAGTGCGATTCCATAGGCGGCGAACGCGGCCAGGCCGATCCAGGCGACCAGCAGTGCGTCGCTCGAGGAGTGGAAGTCGCCTCGCCGCATCGTCACCATGCCGGCCGTGGCCAGTGTCAGGTAGCCGACGCCGAACACCCCGTACGGAGCCAGCGTAGCGGCGCCGATCAAGGCCGGTGCCAGAGGGAGCCAGCGGGGGACGCGCCGGCCGCGTAGCCACAGCGTCCAGCGCGGGAAGACCTGGCCCCACGGGCGGACCAGGCCCCACAACAGGAAGGCGCCGAGCGCGGCCAGCAGCACGGTGCCGTCCATGCCCCAGGACTCCAGGGTGACCCATATTCCTGACGCACCGTTGCGCTGGGAAACCGCGAGCATTTCCTCACCGGTCATCCCGGCGAAGGTACCGCCGGACGCCCAGGTGATCTTCATCGCCGCGTAGGGGAGGAAGGCCGCAGTACCGGCGCAGGCGACGAGCTGGACCGGCCCTGAGGCGGGGGAGGGGGCCTGTAGGACGGGCGCGGCGGGCATGCGGCGGGACCGGGCAGTGGCTGCGAGCAGCAGGACCCCGGCCGCCGCCAGCACGTGGTGCGCTGCGGCCACGCCGTTGTCCACCCCCTGACCGAATACCAGTGTGATGACGTCCATCAGCAGGCCGAACGCGGCTGTCGCGGCCAGAACGCAGACCACCCACAGCAGCACCCGTAACGCCGGCTGCAGCCCGTACCGCGCCACCGCGCCACAGGCCAGGGCCGCCAGTGCGCCCACTCCCGCGACCCCCCAGCCCAGCGTCGAGGGTCCCGGGTGGCTGCCCAGGTAGAGCAGCGGCGTCCCGCTCAGCGCGCATGCCAGGCCGAAGCCGGCGTATGCCACCGCCCATGCCGTTGCCACCCGGCCCACCCAGGACGGCCACCGCTGCCACCACATGCGCCAAGGCGCCCTCGTCGTCCCTGTCGCATCGACCATGCGCTGATCGTGGCATCGACCGCAGCAGCCCGGCATCAACCGCCGGAACGAGCCGCGTCCCCCCAATGGGTGAGCACCCTCTGCGACCGAGGTATGCCTCAGTGCCCGGAGCCACTTTGTTGCTGATGGGGGGATGCGTGGCCTCGGGGCAGAGGCGGGCGGCCGGGAGGGCTGTGCCGTCCGCGCACATGCCGTCGGTCAGCTGGGTGAGGACGGGGTCGAGCAGGTGCTCCAAGGGGTCGTCGGCCGACAGGTCCATCGTGGTGAGGGCGTGGACGGAGTCGTCGATGTCCACGCCCCGCTGTTCCACGACGCCGTTGGTGCAGAGCAGCAGGACGGAGCGGTACTGGCTCATGGCCACCGCCGCCTGGAAGCCGTGGCCCATCACGTCGCCCATGACCAGCAGGGTGCGGCTGTCCGGCAGCGCGATGGAGTCGTACCAGTCGCCGCCGACGAGGCCGCTGCGGCCGGAGGGCAGGTACGACTGGCCCGCTGCTGCCGCGGCTTGGGGAGCCAACCTGTCACCCCTCCCCGGAGACACCCTTCGCTCCCCCCGGAGGGAAACACGGTGACACACCGGATCAAAGAGGCGGCAAAGTGAATTCGCGTCAGGTGAACCCCCGCCGCTGAGGCAACATCTTGGTGAACGGCGGGCAGCGCGCGGTCGGAGCGCGGTGCCGCCGTCGGCCGGATGGGGTGAGGAACATGGCGGAGCCGAGGATCGCCGTCGCCGTGGTGACGATGGGCAACCGGCCCGCCGAGGTCGACGCCCTGCTGGAGTCCGTGGCCAAGCAGGACCTCGCCCCCGCCCGCATCGTGATCGTCGGCAACGGCTGCCGGCTGCCCGAGTTCGCCCGCCGGCTCTCCCTGCCCGGCGAGGTCACGACCATCGACGTCGAGGAGAACCTCGGCTGCCCGGGCGGCCGGAACGTCGCGCTCGCCCGACTGCGGGAGTTCGGGGACGTCGACGTCGTCGTGGAACTGGACGACGACGGGCTGCTCGTCGACGCCGACGTGCTGCGCCGGGTACGGGACCTGTACGCCGCCGACCCCCGCCTCGGCATCGTCGGCTTCCGCATCGCCGACGAGCACGGCGAAACCCAGCAGCGGCACGTGCCCCGCGTGGACAAGTCGGACCCGATGCGTGGTGGTTACGTCACCGGCTTCCTCGGCGGCGGGCACGCCTTCCGCATGACGATGCTCGCCGAGACCGGGGACTGGCCCGCCGAGTTCTTCTTCGCGCACGAGGAGACCGACCTCGCCTGGCGCGCCGCCGACGCCGGCTGGAAGATCCTGTACGCCCCCGAACTGCTCCTCCAGCACCCCAAGACCTCGCCGGCCCGGCACGCCATCTACTACCGCGTCAACGCCCGCAACCGCGTCTGGCTCGTCCGGCGCCGGCTGCCGCTGCCGCTCGTCCCGGTGCACCTGGGGCTGTGGACGCTCCTCACCCTCGCTCGCACCCGCTCCCTGCCGGGGCTCAGGGCGTGGTTCGGCGGGTTCGCCGAGGGGCTGCGGAAGCCGGCCGGCGAGCGGCGGCCGATGCGCTGGCGGACGGTGTGGCGGCTGACCCGGCTGGGACGCCCGCCCGTCATCTGAGCCGACGGCGGCGAACCGCCGACGGGGGGCAGGGAAAGAACCGCCAAGGGAGGCCAGGGAAAGGACCGCCAAGGCGGGTCGGGAAAAAGGGAACGGCGGCACGCCCGCACAGAGAAAGGCGGGACGGGGCCCCGGTCGTTCACCTCCGCCGGCCGGGGCCCTTGTCGTCCCCGGACCCAGCCTGCGGCGACACTCCCCCGAGTTACGCGTCCTACGCGCGCGCCGTCGGGCCAGATCCGATGGAATGATCACATCAGGATTCGCCAACGGATCGCTAACATGTGGCCAACGGTTCGTCGGCGGGGCGCGGAGCGGTTGGCCGGAACTCGTCCGGCAGTAGCGCCAAGAGCCCGACGGTCGGGCGGATTCCGGTGCCGGACCGGCGGTCGGCCGGCGAGCGGAAGGTGGCGGGAAACCGTTGTGGACAGGGCGGAATTCCGCCAGGCAACGGCGGGCACACGCCCGCCGCGGAGCGCGGTCGGCCCCGACCGCGCGGGAAGGCAGTGGAGCGGCGTGATGCGGCGGTGCGAGCTGCGCTTCGGACTGCTGGGACCACCGGTCCTCTACGACCGACCGCCGTACGGGATTTCGTACGACCCCCCTCCCGGAACCCCCGGCGAGCCCTCCTCCGGACCTTCCGGCACCTCTTCCTCCGCACCTTCCGGTACCTCTTCCCCGGGAACCTCCGGCGAACCTTCCTCCGGAACCCCCGGCGACCCCCCTCCCGGCACCCCCACCCCCAGCGGACCCGCTGCCGGCGGCCCGTCCGGGAAGACCGGCGCCGGTGCCGCCCACGCACCCGCCGCCCCGGCTTCCGGCGACGACCACCCCGACAACGGCGTCCGGGCCATCGGCAGCCCCAAGGTCCGTGCCCTGCTTGCCACGTTGCTGATGGAGCCCGGCCGGGTCGTGTCGGTCGAGGCGCTGAAGGACGCGCTGTGGGGCGGCGCGCCGCCCGTCTCCGCGCAGGCCTCCCTGCACAACCACGTCACCCGGCTGCGCCGGCTCCTGGACGACCCCGAGCGGCTCAGGGCCGTACCGCCGGGCTATGTGCTGCGGGTCGACCACGGCGAGCTGGACGTGCACGTCTTCGACGCCCGGGTCGCCGAGGCGCGGTCCGCGCACGCCCGACGGGACTGGCCGGGCGTCGTACGGGCCTGCGCCTGCGCGCTCGCCCTCTGGCGCGGCACCCCGCTCAGCGGACTCCCCGCCGACATCGGCGGCTACGCGCTGGTGCAGCGCCTGGAGGAGGCCCGGCTGCTCCTGCTGGAGTGGCGCTACGACGCCGAACTCGCCCTCGGCGGAGCCCGCTTGGCCGCGCTCGTGCCGGAGCTGGCGGCGCTGGTCGCCGAGCATCCGCTGCGCGAGGCCTACCACCGTCAGCTGATGCTCGCCCTGCACCGCACCGGCCGTCAGGCCGAGGCGCTCGCCGTCCACCGTGATCTGCGCGCCCGCCTGGTGGAGGAACTCGGCATCGAACCCGGCCCGGCGGTCCGCGAGGCGCACGTCGAGGTGCTGCGGGGGAGCGGCGAGGGGCGCCGGGACGAGGAGTACGGCGGTCAGCGGCCGGCCGGCCACGACGGACAGCCGCGGCGCGGCGGCGACCGGCGCGGTGGCGCCGGCACCGCCGGGAAGGCCGCGTCCCCGGAGAACCGGGCCGCCTCCGCGCCACCCGCGCCCTCCGCCTCCCCGGCGACGCCCCCCTCCGCGCGGGACGGCGACGGGCCGCCCGCGCGGCAGACCCCGCGCCCGGCCCAGCTCCCGGCCCCGCCGGCCCACTTCACCGGCCGTGCCGACGTGCGCAGCGAGCTGCGCCGCGCGCTGACCGAGCCGCCCGCCCCGGCGCCCGCCGTCGCGGTGATCAGCGGTATGGCCGGCGTCGGCAAGAGCGCGCTGGCCCTGTACGTCGCCCACGAGCTGAGGGAGCGTTTCACTGACGGACAGCTCTACGTCAACCTGCACGGCGCCACGCCCGGCATGACCCCGCTCACCGCCACGCAGGCGCTCGCCGCGCTGCTGCGCGACCTCGGCGCCGAGCCCCGGAACATCCCGGAACACCCCGATGCCGCCGCCGCGTTGCTCCGCTCCCTGCTCGCGCCCGCCCGCATCTTGCTGGTCCTGGACGACGCGGCGAACGCGGCCCAGGTACGGCCCCTGCTGCCGGCCGGACCCGGCTGCGCGGTGATCGTCACCAGCCGTTCGCCGCTCACCGCGCTCGACGGTGCCCGGCGCTTCCCGCTCTCCCCACTGACCGGCGAGGACAGCGCGGCCCTGCTACGCGCGGTGAGCGGGCGCGCCGGACTGGACGCCGGCCACGCGCTGGTCGAGCTGACCGGCAGGCTGCCGCTGGCGCTGCGCGTCGTCGCCGCCCGGCTCGCCGCCCGCGGCGCCCTCACCCCGGACGTGCTGGCCGGCCAACTCGCCGAGACCGGCGGGCGGTTGCGGCACCTGGAGTACGACGACCTGAGCGTCCGCCGCTCCCTGGCCGTCGCCCACGACGCGCTCGCCGCCGCCGAGCGGGAGGCCGACCGGGACGCGGCCCTCGCCCTGCGCCACATCGGCGCGCTCGACCTGCCGACCTACGGCGCCCCGCTGATCGCCCGCCTCACCGGCACCGACGAACGCCGCGCCGAGGCCGCGCTGGACCGCCTGGTCGACGTCGCCCTCCTGGAGGAGACGGCGTACGGCCGCTACGCACCCCACGACCTGGTCCGCGACTTCGCCCGCGAACTGGCGGACGCCGACAGCCTCCAGCCGGCCCCGGCCGAGGGCTTCGCAGGGAGCCCGGACCGCAGCGCCGGCCCCCGGGACACCGCCGACCCCACCGGCACCGCACGCACCTGCACCCCCGACCTGACCGCCCTGCGCTGGTACGCCGCCATGGCCGAGCGGGTGTTGACGGCGGTCGTGGAGCCGGGGCTCGACCAGGACGACCGGCGGCGGCCGACCGCCGCGCAGCCGGCCGGGCACGCGGCGGACGTGGCCGCCCTGGCGCCCTTCGAGTCGGCCGAGGAGGCCTTCGCCTGGGGCGAGGTGGAGCTGGAGAACGTCGTCGCACTGGTGGCACGGAACGCGGACGCCGACGAGCCGCGCACCGCCGCCCATCTCTCCGCGCTCGTACGGCTGCTCTTCCCCTATGTGCAGCGCAGCGGCCGGGTCGCCGAGATGGAGGTGCTGGGCGGGGCCGGGCTCGGTGCGGCGCGGCGGCTCGGGGACGCGGCGGCCGAGGCGTACGCCCTCGGCGACCTGGCGGGCCTGCACTTCCTGACCGGCCGGCAGAACCACGCCCTGGCCCTCACCGACCAGGCCCTGGAGATCTGGGAGCGGCTGGGCACGGCCTCCCGGATCCGCCGCTGCCTGAACAACCGAGGGCTGCTGCTGGAGGGGCTGGGGCGGTTCGAGGAGTCCGGGGAGGCGCTGCGGCAGAGCCTCGCCTACTCGCGGCTGCTGAACGACCCCTACGGCGAGGCCGTCACCCGCAGCCACCTCGGCAACCTCTACGAGCACACCGACCCGCGCGCCGCCATGGAGCAGCACCGGCGCTCGCTGGCGATCGGGGACGCGATCGGCGCGGTCATCGTGCAGCACTCGGCACACTGCAACATCGGCTACGCCCATCTCGCCCTCGGCGAACCGGCCGCCGCCGCCCGGCACTTCGAGGAGAGCCTGCGCATCCTCGGCGGCCACGGCGACTGGCACGGCGAGTCCCAGACCCGGCTCGGCCTGGTCCGCGCGCTGCGACAGCTGGGGGAGACCGGCCGGGCGGCCGGCGAGTGCGCCGAGCTGCTGCACCGGGCCGACGCCCGCGCCGACCGCTACATGGGCGGGCTGGCCCTGCACCAGCACGGGCTGCTGCTGCGCGAGCAGGGGCGGCGGGCGGAGGCGTACGACGCCTGGCGCGCGGCCCGCGCGGCGCTGGACGGCACGGACGAGCAGGCGGTCCTGGCGGAGCTGCGGGAACTGCTGGACGACGACCCGACACCCTGACGCCGTGACAGCCCGACCGCCTGACGGCCCCGGCCTACTTGGCGTCGGCATAGCACTCCACCACCGCCGTCGTGAACGGGAACCGCACCGGTGTGTCGCCGAAGGTCAGCCGGCCGGCGAGGACGGCGGACTCGCGGATGGCTGCGACGACGGCGTCGGCCTCCTCGGCGGGGCAGTGCACGATCACCTCGTCGTGCTGGAAGAAGACCAGCTCGGCCCGCATGTCCCACAGGGTCCGGCGCAGCGCGGCGAGCAGCAGCAGGGCCCAGTCGGCGGCGCTGCCCTGCACGACGAAGTTGCGCGCGAAGCGGCCCCGCGCGCGGGAGTTGGTGGAGGCGTATCCGGGGACCCAGCCGGTCTGGCCGTCCCCTTCCTCCTCGCCGGCCGGGATGCCCGCCTCCTCGGTCGCGTCCTCGCCGGCCCCGGCGGCCGGCGGGCAGGTCCGGCCCAGCCAGGTGCGCACCAGCCGGCCCTCCTCGCCCGCGCGGGCCGCCTCGTCGACGTAGGCGACGGCCTTCGGGAAGCGGCGGCGCAGAGCGGCGAGGTTCTTCAGGCCGTCTCCGGAGGTCTGCCCGTAGACCGCGCCGAGCACCGCGAGCTTGGCCTGGTTCCGGTCGCCGGCGAAGGCGCGGTCGGAGACGGACTGGTAGAGGTCGCTGTCGCGGCCGGCCACCTCCATCAGGCCGGGGTCGCGGGAGATCGCGGCGAGCACGCGCGGCTCCATCTGGTCGGCGTCGGCCACCACCAGCCGCCACCCGGGGTCGGCGACCACGGCCCGGCGGATCACCTTGGGGATCTGCAGGGCGCCCCCGCCGTTGGTCACCCAGCGCCCGGTGACCGTGCCGCCGGCGAGGAACTCGGGGCGGAACCGGCCCTCGCGCACCCAGTCCTGCAGCCAGGACCAGCCGTGCGCCACCCAGATGCGGTACAGCTTCTTGTACTCCAGCAGCGGTTCGACGGCCGGGTGGTCGACGGACTGGATCTCCCAGCGGCGGGTGGACTTCACCTTGATCCCGGCCTGCGCGAAGGCCTTGACCACGTCGGCGGGCAGATCGGGCCGCACCCGGCGGCCGAAGGCCGCGGACACCTGGTCGGCCAGCTCGGCGAGGCGGCGCGGTTCGCCCCCGCCCGCGTACCGCTCGCCGAGCAGGCCGTGCAGCAGCTCGCGGTGGACCTCGGCGCTCCAGGGCAGGCCCGCGTGGTTCATCTCGGCGGCCACCAGCATCCCGGCCGACTCGGCGGCGGTCAGCAGCCGCATCCGGTCGGGGTGGGCGGTCTTCTCGTGCCGCCGCAGCTGCTCGGCGTAGACGGCGAGCAGGTCGGGCAGGGGCAGCCGGGTGCCGGCGGGCTCGAACAGCGGGGACTGGGCGCCGGGTTCGGCCGCGCGCTGCGGCGGGTCGGGCGGGACGGGGCCGCCGCGGAGGCGGGCCAGGGCGGCGGCGGCCGAGCGTGGCTCGCCGTACCGTCCCTCGTGGCCCAGCAGGAGTGTTTCGGCGTCCTCGATGTCGTAGCACCGCTCCACTCGCACCCCCGTGGCGAGCAGTCGCGGGTAGACCTCGGGGGTCGACCGCCACACCCAGCGCGTCACCTCCGGGCGGCTCCGCACCGCTTCGGCGAGATCGCTCTCCCGCCGCACCGGTCCGGCGGGCAGCCCGTCCGGGCCGAGGGGGGCGATGTCCGCGCCCGAGTCCTCGGCCGGTGCGAGAGCCCACCGGTCGGTCATGACTGCGAGTGTGGCAGGGGGGTCTGACAATCGCTGTGACCTGCGGTTCTACCCCTGCTCGCCGGTTGCTTCGGTCGTCTGCTCCAGCAGCAGCGCCAGCATCCGGCCGACGTACTCCTCGACGGCCGGCTTGGTGAGGCCGAGGCCGCTCAGGACGCCCTGGCCGTTCTCGTGCTCCAGCAGGGCGAGCAGGAGGTGCTCGGTGCCGATGTAGTTGTGGCCGAGCCGGAGGGCCTCGCGGAAGGTGAGTTCCAGGACCTTCTTGGCCTCGGGGCCGTAGGGGACGAGGTCGGGGACGTCGTCCGCGGCGGGCGGCAGCGCGGCGGTCGCGGCCTGGCGCACGGAGTCCAGCAGGATGCCCTGCGCCGTGATCGCCTTCGCGGCCAGGCCGTCCGGTTCGGCCAGCAGGCCGAGGACCAGGTGCTCGGGGCGGCCCTCGGCGTTGCGGGCGGCCAGCGCCTCGTTGTGCGCGGCCATGACCACGTTCCGCGCGCGGGGGGTGTAGCGGTTGAAGCCCTGGCTGGGGTCGAGGTCGGCGGACTCCTTGGGCACGAACCGCTTCTGCGCCGCCTGCCGGGTCACGCCCATGCTGCGCCCGATGTCGGTCCAGGACGCGCCGGAGCGGCGGGCCTGGTCGACGAAGTGCCCGATCAGGTGGTCGGCCACGTCACCGAGGTGATCGGCGGCGATCACCGCGTCCTGGAGCTGTTCGAGGGGTTCGTTGTGGGCCTTCTTGATCGCCTCGATGAGGTCGTCGAGGCGCACGGATGCCGTGATGTTCGGGTTGGTCGCCATAGTGTCAACCGTAGGTTGCCTCCCCGCCAGTGTCAACCGACAGTTGACACTGCCGCGCCGGTATTCCGATCCACTGTCCACAGCCTGTGGACGGCCGCCGCCCGTTGTCGGCCGGCCGTGGCACGATCGACGGCGTGACCAGTACCGCCAGCACCGTCGAGCAGGCCTTCCGGGCCGCCCTCTACGACGACACCGACACCGGCCTCGACACGGGCGCCTCCCTGCTCGCCGCCGACCCGGCCGCCGACGCCGAACTCGCGCGGCGCGGCGAGGACTTCGTGGCGTCGGCCTGGCAGCGCGGCTGGCAGCCCGCCGACGTCGTACGACTGGTGCGGCGGGAGCTGGACGAGGCGCACGTCCGCCTGGCCGCCGCCCTGATCCGCGCGCAGGCCGGACGGGACCGTCCGCGCGGGCGCCGCTGGGCCGGCCAGCTGGCGGCGCTGCCCGCCGGCCCCGACCGCACCGCCGACCGCTTCTCGCACGCCACGGCCGTCCTGGAGCTGTACCGCCTGCTGCTGCGGCTGCCCGCCCTGGAGCCCCTGGAGGACGAGTCCCGCCGCACCCCCGGACCGGCCGCCTCCCGCATGCTCGGCCGCATCCGCGCGCTGCTCGCCAAGGCCGAGGCGACCGGCTACCCGGAGGAGGCCGAGGCGCTCACCGCCAAGGCGCAGGAACTGATGGCCCGGCACAGCGTCGACGAGGCGCTGCTCGCCGCCGAGGCGCCCGCGCCGGACGCGCCCGGCGCCTGCCGCATCGGGGTCGAGCCGCCGTACGAACAGGCCAAGGCGGTCCTGCTGGACGCGGTGGCCACGGCGAACCACTGCCGCGCGGTGTGGAACGAACCGCTCGGCTTCTCCACGGTCGTCGGCTTCGAGGCGGACCTGGAGGCGGTCGACATGCTCTACACCTCCCTGCTGGTGCAGGCCACGCACGCGATGACCAAGGCCGAGGCGGCCCAGCGGGCCGGCGGACGCAAGCGGACCAAGACCTTCCGGCAGTCGTTCCTCGCGGCCTACGCGCACCGCGTGGGCGACCGGCTCGCGGCCGCCGCCGAGACCCAGGTGCCCCAGGACCTGCTGCCGGTGCTGGCCACGCGCGCGATAGCCGTCACCGGCCGGCTGGAGCGGATGTTCCCGGAGACCACCACGACCCGGCTGCGCGGGGTGAGCGACGCGGCGGGCTGGACCGAGGGCGCCCGCGCGGCGGACCGGGCGCAGGTCGGAGCCCGCCCGCGGCTGGAGTGAGGCTCAGTCGCCGACCTGCTGGAAGGCGCTCACGGAGGCGTCCGGTCCGCTCCCCTCGGCCTTGGCGGCGACCGGGCCGTACGTCCACGGGAAGCTGCGGCTGGTCTCCGAGCCCGGCAGGGCGATCGTCACGGTCTTGGCGGCCAGCGCGTTCCCGGCGCCGTCCTTGCCGCGCACGTAGCTGATGGAGAAGGACGCGGAGTCGCCCTTGGCCAGCTTCAGCTTCTGTGCTTTCGCCCCCTTGAGCACGGGCACGGTGGCCTTGCTGCCGTCGCCGGTCAGCACGACGGCCGGGAAGTGCTCCAGGGTGCAGGGCGCGCTCTGGTTGGTGAGGCTCACCGGGATCTCGCCGGTGTCGCCGGCGGCCGGCGCCACACTCGCCGAGCCGATCTGCACGGAGACCCCGCCGATCTCGCAGGCGGAGCCGCTCTTGCCGTTCTTGTCCCCGCCGCTGTCGTTGCAGGCGGTCAGCAGCAGAGCGGCGGCGAGGGCGGTGACGGTGAGCGGAATGGCGCGCATGAGCAGATTCCCATCGAGGTCGGGACGGTCTCCCCGCATCATGGCCCCTGCGTCCGGGGCGCGATCACGCGCCCCGGCCCGATTCACCGCTTCAGGGGTGCCTTCGCCGCTTCACAGACGCCGTCGCTGCCCCCCGGAGGCTCCGCCGCTTCCTCCCTGCGGGCGCCTTCACTGCTTGACGGGCGCCGTCGGCAGCCCCGACGGCAGCCTGCCGCCCTCGGCCTTGGTGTACGTCTCCTGGCCGGTCCTGCCCGACCAGGTCACCTTCAGCGTCGTGCCGTCGACGGAGTCGACCATGCCGGTGGTCCGCTCCTTGCCGCCGCCGGGGCAGGTCAGGTGGATCATCTGCATGCCGTCCTCGGCCCCCGCGGTCCCGCTGCACACGGTCCCGCCGGTCACGAAGACCCCGGCCTGCTTCCCGGTGACCACCAAGGCCACGATCTTGCCGTCGGCGGTGGTGATCCAGCTGCCCTGGAGCCTGGCGGAAGCGCCGGTCACACCCGGCGGGGCCGTACCCGCGGAGGCGCCCGACGAGGCGGGGGAGCCGGTCTTCCCGCCGGAACCTCCCACACCCCCGTCCCCGGAACCGCCGCTGCACGCCGTCAGCGCCAGCGCGCCCGCCAGTCCCGCGGCCAGGGCCGCGCCCCGCACCCTCGCACTCGCAGTAGTCACCGGAAAGCTCCCTCCGCGGTAGCGGCCGGCCGCCCTCGCCGGACGGCCCGCAGCGCAAGCTACCAGGAGTTACCAGGACGACTTCCGCACCCCGGGCAGGTATCCCTGATGCGCCTGTGCGCGCAGGCCGACCCGGGACAGGCCGAAGGCGCGCAGATAGCCGCGGGGACGGCCGTCGACCTGGTCGCGGTTGCGGACGCGTGCGGCGCCGGCGTCCCGGGGCTGGCTGCGCAGTTCCCGCTGGGCGGCGAGCCGTTCGGCCTCGGGGGTGGCGGGCCGGCGGATGATCTCCTTCAGTTCGGCGCGGCGCTCGGCGTACCGGGCGACGACCTCCTTGCGCCGCTCGTTCTTCGCGATCTTGCTCTTCTTCGCCATCAGACCCTCACTCCCCGGGCGCGGATGCGGGCGACGGCCGCCTCGACGCCGATCGCGTCCACCGTCCTGACGGCCCGCGCGCTCAGCCGGAGCCGGACGTACCGGCTCTCGCTCGGCAGCCAGTAGCGCTTGGTCTGGAGGTTCGGGTCGAAGCGGCGCGAGGTGCGCCGGTGGGAGTGCGAGATGCGGTTGCCGAAGCCCGGTCGGGCCCCGGTGAGCATGCAGTGCGCGGACACGGTGACGTAGCTCTCCTCAAACGGCGATGCTAATGGAATTCATTTTCAGTAAGGTAGCAGCATGGCACGCAACGAACTCCGTCCCGTCATCAAGCTCCGGTCCACCGCCGGAACCGGCTACACCTACGTGACCCGCAAGAACCGTCGCAACGACCCGGACCGCATGACGCTGCGCAAGTACGACCCGGCCGCCGGCCGGCACGTCGACTTCCGAGAGGAGCGCTGACCGCCGTGCGCAAGGGAACCCACCCCGCCTATGGACCGGTCGTCTTCCGCGACCGCGCCGCGAACCACGCCTTCCTCACCCGGTCGACCATGACGAGCGACAAGACGATCGAGTGGGGGGACGGCGCGGCCTACCCGGTCGTGGACGTCGAGATCTCCGACGTCAGCCACCCCTTCCACACCGGTACCGCGCGTGTGCTGGACACCGCCGGGCGCGTGGAGCGCTTCGAGCGCCGGTACGGGAAGCGGGGCGCGGCGTGAGCCTGCCGGTGGCCGTCGTGGCCGGGCTGCACGCCGCCGCCCGCACGGCGGCCGTCGACCGGCTGCTCGCCGACGTGCCCGGGAGCGTCGCACTCCACCACGACCTCGCGACGGCCACCGCCGGCACGGTCGTGCGGACGGTCCGAGACCGCCACGGTGTCGTGTCGACGGGGGAGACGCCCCTGGTCAACGACTGCGCGTGCTGTGCGCTGCGCGAGGACCTGGTGCCCGAGCTGCGGCGGCTCGCCGGCGCCGGCACGACCCGGCTGGCGGTCGTCGAACTGTGGGACTCGGTCGAGCCCAAGGCGATGGCCGAGGTGATCGCGTCCGGCGGGCTGACCGTCACATCCGTGATCACCGCGGTCGACCCGGCGCTGGTGCTGCCGTACCTCGGCAACGGCGACGATCTCGCCGAGGCCGGGCTCGCCGCGGCGGCCACCGACCAGCGCACGGTCGCCGACACCTTCGCGCGGCAGCTGGAATACGCGCCCGTGCTCGCCGTCGCCGACTCGCCGGAGGCCGACGAGGAGGACCGCGAGCTGCTCGCCCAGCTCCATCCGACGGCCCGCCGGGTCCCGATCGGCCACGGTGGCCCGGCGGGCGCGCACTCCCCGGGGCCGCTCGCCCGGGCCGCCCTCGCCGGGTTCGACGTGGAGGCCGCGGCGGCCGCGCAGCACCCGGCCTGCGCGCTGCTGCCCCAGGAGGCCGACGGCCACGGCGTCTCCACCCTGGTCTGGCACCGCCGCCGGCCCTTCCACCCGGAGCGGCTGTACGCGGCGCTGGAGGATCTGACCTGCGCCGCCGCGCGCAGCCGGGGCCGGTTCTGGCTCGCCGACAAGCCCGATGTGCTGCTGCACTGGGACGCGGCCGGCGGGGCGCTGTGCGTGGAGAGCGCGGGGCCCTGGCTGGCCGCGCTGCCGGACGCGGCCTGGGACGTGGTCCCACCGGTGCGCCGGGCCGCGGCCGCGCTGGACTGGCACCCCGAGCACGGCGACTGCTGCAACCACCTGGTCTTCACCTCACCCGGCCTCGACCGCGACGGGCTCGCGCACCTGCTGGAGTCCTGCCTGCTCACCGACGCCGAGTACGCCGCCGGGCGGGACTCCTGGAGGAAGCTCCCGCCCGCCTTCGACACCCTGCTGGAGGTCTGATGCCCCGCACGAGGGACCGCGACTCCGCCCGCCACCGTCCCAACCCCCTGGACCAGGCGGGCGTGACCTGCATCGACTACAAGGACACCGACCTGCTGCGCGGGTTCCTCTCGGACCGCGGCAAGATCCGCAGCCGCCGGGTCACCCGGGTCACGGCCCGGCAGCAGCGGTTGCTGGCGCGGGCCGTGAAGAACGCCCGGGAGATGGCGCTGCTGCCGTATTCCTCTCGCTGACGGGAGCGGTGATCCGGCGGCGGCCGGCGGTGTTCCCCGCACCAGTCCGTGGACCGGCATCCGAGGACGCGGAACTGCTCCCGCAGCCGGGGTCCGGGGTGTCGCCGGGAGGCGCGGTATCTCCGACCGCGGCACGATCCGCGGTTGCCGGGCCTCACGAACGGTACGGTGCCGCCGCCGAGGACCGCTCTTCACCGCGCTCGCCGGCGCCGCCCGCCGCGAGGTGCTGCGGCTGCTGCGCGCGCGGACCGCAGCCCGTACAGGCCCTGGCCGCCCACGTCGACATGCACCGCCCGAGCCTTTCGGGACACCGGAAGGCATCTGCTCGACCGCATGCCCGACGATGAGCCGTCACGAGCCCGGTACCCGAACCCGCCGCCGAGGACTTCCGGCTCCGGGTCGGCCGCCGGTACCGGAAGACCTCCGTTCGGCGTCCGGGCGCCCGCCTCTCGGGCGTCGTAGAGGTAGAGGTGCTGGCCTACGACAGTGAGCGGATGCTCTCCCTCCGCTGGGCGGATGCCGATCCGGCCAACCCCGCCGACGGGACCGTCACCCGGACCCTGGAACATGAAGGGCCCGGTACGCGTCTCTTCCTAGTGCACGGGGTTCGACGCGGACGACCCGGTCCGGCTGACGGCACGGAAGTGCCGGGGCGGGGGCGGGACGGGACTCGTCCTGCCTGCTCGCCGGGCAGACGCTGGAACTGCTTCGGTAAAGCGCACGTCAAGGTTGTAACCGCAGGACCACTCCTCGTGCACGTGCATTTGCTCATGCATCCGCACGTGAACCAAGTTATGATCCGGGTCAGTTGACCAGAGCATCTATGGCCTCACCAGCCAGTGCACCACCGGGGAGCGACCTGTGGACCGCGACGTCGACGGCGTGTACGGGGGGTACGACGTGTACAACGGCATGGCTGCCACGCAGCTGAACGGAGTGGCCTGGCAGAAGAGCAGGCACAGCAACTCGCAGGGATCCTGCGTGGAGTTCGCGCGGTTGCCGGGCGGCGAGGTCGCCGTACGCAATTCGCGCTTCCCGGACGGGCCGGCGCTCGTCTACACGCGCGCGGAGATCGAGGCGATGCTCCTCGGCATCAAGGACGGCGAGTTCGACCACCTCATCACGAGCTGACGCGGGCGATCCGTCCGCGTTCCCCGATGGCAACGATGTCGGATGCACCGGCTTCCGCATGGGAACGGCGGACGCGCGTAGACACAGCACGTTCGCCGGTGCGGAACGGATCAGCCGGCCGTCGGCAGCCGGAACATCGCCCAGACCACCTTGCCCTCGAGCGCGCCGGCGAGCGGATGCCAGCCCCAGCTGTCGGCGAAGGACTCGACCAGGAACAGCCCGCGGCCCGACTCGGCGGAGAAGTCGTCCGAGTCGCGCGGGACCGGGGTCTCGTGACTGGGGTCGCGCACCCCGCACACCAGCCGCTCGCTCCACCGCATCAGGTGCAGCCGCACGGACGGGTGGTGCGCCTCGCCCCGGCACGGGGCGGCCGGCACCGCGTGCCGCAGGGCGTTGGTGACGAGTTCGGAGACGACGAGGCATATGTCGTCGAAGCGGTCTCCGACGTCCCACCGGTCCAGGGTGTCACGGGTGAAGCGCCGGGCCTCGCGCACCGCCTCGTAACGGGCGGGCAGGGCACAGGAGGCGGCATCGGACACGGCCGCGGGATCCAGCGGCGGAAGGCCCTGCCGTAACGGCTTGAGCATGGTCGATCCATTCGTCCCCATGCGAGGCACTCCCGGGAATTCGCGGTCGTTGCGATGCAGCGGTGGCGCTGCACCATGGTTTCGGATGCGCAGAGCAGATGCAAGGGCAGATGCACGTGCACGCGACCGAAATGGCACTGCCCGTACCACTTCTTGGCCATTTTTTCTGCCATCTTGGCGACGATTCCGCCAGAGGTCCGGACCTCTTCCCGATCGGAGCCCCGCAGAAGCGGCCGAGCTCTTTCCGTTTCCGTAACCGGGCGAGTACTGCTCGGAGTGTTTTAGTGGCAGACTTCGGCCCCTGGAGACGGTTGGGGAGGCTGGCGAAGGTGAGCGCGGGAGAGCCCGGATCGGTGGTGCGGCGAATGCTGCTCGGCTCGCAACTCAGGCGACTGCGTGAAGCGCGGGGGATCACGCGCGAGAAGGCCGGATACTCGATCCGCGCCTCCGAGTCGAAGATCAGCCGGATGGAGCTGGGCCGGGTGAGCTTCAAGACCAGAGACGTGGAAGACCTGCTGACCCTCTACGGCATCACCGACGACGCGGAGCGCGAGTCGCTGCTCTCCCTCGCCCGGGAGGCCAACGTGGCGGGCTGGTGGCACAGTTACACCGACGTCCTGCCCAGCTGGTTCCCCACCTACGTGGGCCTGGAGGGCGCCGCCTCGCTGATCCGCGTCTACGAGGTGCAGTTCGTGCACGGCCTGCTGCAGACCGAGGAGTACGCCCGCGCGGTGGTCCGGCGCGGTATGAAGGGCGCGAGCACCGCCGACGTCGAACGCCGGGTCGCCCTGCGCCTGGAGCGGCAGAAGCACCTGCTCGCCGACAACGCCCCCGAGTTCCACATCGTCCTGGACGAGGCCGCCCTGCGCCGCCCCTACGGCGACCGAGAGGTGATGCGCGGCCAGCTCCAGCACCTGATCGACATCTCCGAGCGGCCCAACGTGCGCCTGCAGGTCATGCCGTTCAGCTTCGGCGGGCACTCCGGCGAGAGCGGCGCCTTCACCATCCTCAGCTTCCCCGAGTCCGACCTGTCCGACGTGGTCTACCTGGAGCAGCTGACCAGCGCCCTCTACCTGGACAAACGCGAGGACGTCGCCCAGTACGAGCAGGCCCTGAAGGAACTCCAGCAGGACAGTCCCGGGCCCGACGAGAGCCGGGACCTGCTGCGCGGTCTGCTGCAACTGTCCTGACCGGCCCCAACTCCCTTTACCAGCAAGTAGGATGACGTCCGCTCAGGCATGCACGGATCTGGTGTCCGCTAGCGATTGAGGGATCACATGTCGTCCTACTTCACCGAGCTGGCCCGGCAGTACATCGACGGCGAGTGGCGACCGGGCACCGGCTCGTGGGACGTCATCGACTTCAACCCCTACGACGACGAGAAGCTGGCCTCGATCACGGTGGCCACGGTCGACGAGGTGGACCAGGCCTACCAGGCCGCCGCCCGCGCCCAGAAGAAGTGGGCCGAGACCAACCCCTACACCCGGCGTGCGGTGTTCGAGCGGGCGCTTCGGCTGATAGAGGACCGCGAGCAGGAGATAGCCGACCTGATCATCGCCGAACTCGGCGGCACGCGCGTGAAGGCCGGTTTCGAACTGCACCTGGCCAAGGAGTTCCTGCGCGAGTCGGTCCACCTCGCGCTGCGCCCCGAGGGCAGGATCCTGCCCTCCCCGACCGAGGGCAAGGAGAACCGCGTCTACCGGGTGCCGGTCGGTGTCGTGGGCGTGATCAGCCCGTTCAACTTCCCCTTCCTGCTGTCGCTGAAGTCGGTCGCACCGGCCCTCGCGCTGGGCAACGCCGTGGTGCTCAAGCCGCACCAGAACACCCCGATCGCCGGCGGCACCCTGCTCGCGAAGATCTTCGAGGAGGCCGGGCTGCCCGGCGGCCTGCTCAACGTCGTCGTCACCGACATCGCCGAGATCGGTGACGCGTTCCTGGAGCACCCGGTCCCGAAGGTCATCTCCTTCACCGGCTCCGACAAGATCGGCCGGCACGTCGCCACCATCTGCGCCAAGCACTTCAAGCGCTCGGTGCTCGAACTGGGCGGCAACAGCGCACTGGTGGTGCTGGACGACGCCGACATCGACTACGCGGTGGACGCGGCCGTCTTCAGCCGGTTCGTGCACCAGGGCCAGGTCTGCATGGCCGCCAACCGGGTCCTCGTGGACACCTCCGTCGTCGAGGAGTTCACCGAGAAATTCGTCGCCAAGGTCAGGACCCTCAAGGTCGGCGACCCGCGCGACCCGGAGACCGTGATCGGCCCGGTGATCAACTCCGCGCAGGCCAACGCCGTCTCGGGCACCGTGGAGCAGGCGCTCGCCGAGGGCGCCACCGCCCTGGTGCGCGGCACCACCACCAACAACCTGGTCGAGCCGACCGTACTGACCGGCGTCCCCGCCGGCTCCCCGCTGCTCCAGCAGGAGGTCTTCGGCCCGGTCGTCTTCCTGGTCCCCTTCGACGGGGAGGAGGAGGCGGTCCGGATCGTCAACGACACCCCGTACGGCCTGAGCGGCGCCGTGCACACGGGCGACATCGAGCGGGGCGTGGCCTTCGCCAAGCGGATCGACACCGGCATGTTCCACGTGAACGACGGCACGGTCCACGACGAGCCGATCGTGCCCTTCGGCGGCGAGAAGCACTCCGGCCTCGGCCGCCTCAACGGCGAGGCCACGCTGGAGGCGTTCACCACGGTCAAGTGGATCTCGGTGCAGCACGGCCGCAGCGGGTTCCCGTTCTAGCCGGCTTCCGCTCCGGCCGGTCTTTTCGGTGTTCCCGGGCCATTGAGGACACGTTCTGTCCTCAATGGCCCGTAGCGTCTTCGGTGTCGGGGAAAACGGCCCCCGGCGAACCGGCCCCACGAAAGGCGGCACGCCATGGTCACGCACGTTCCGGCGGAGGCGAAGGGTGACGAGCGCGGGGCGCTGCTCGCGTTCATCGAGGAGCAGCGCGGCGGGATCCGCCGGGCGCTGCTCGGGCTGACCGAGGAGCAGGCCCGTATCCGCCCCAGCGCCAGCGAGCTGTCCCTGGGCGGTCTGCTCAAGCACGTCGCCGAGACCGAGCAGGGCTGGATCGCCCGGGCGAAGCAGGAGTCGCCGGCGGTGCGGCGCGACGAGTCGAACTGGCACGAGACCTTCCAGCTGCTCGGTGACGAGACGGTCGCCTCGCAGCTGGCGTACTGGGAGCAGGTGGCCGCCGAGACGGAGAAGTTCATCCGCTCCGCGCCCAGCCTGGACGACACCTTCCCGCTGCCGCCCGACCCCTGGTTCCCGCCGGAGGGCCGTGTCTCGCTGCGCTGGGTCTGCCTGCACCTGATCCGCGAGACGGCCCGGCACGCCGGTCACGCCGACATCATCCGCGAGTCCCTGGACGGCAAGACCGCGTTCGAGCTGGTGGCACTGGAGCAGGCCGGTTAGCCGTCCGGCCATAACCTGGACCCCATGTCAGCGATCCGACTCCTCGTGCTGGGCGCGGTCCGCCAGCACGGGCGGGCCCACGGCTACCAGGTCCGGGGCGACCTGGAGTACTGGGGCGCGCACGAGTGGTCCAACGCCAAGCCGGGCTCGATCTACCACGCCCTGAAGCAGATGGCCAAGCAGGGGCTGCTGCACGCGCACGAGATCGCGCCCTCCACGGCGGGCGGACCGCCGCGGGTCGAGTACGAGCTCACCGGCAAGGGCACCGAGGAGTACTTCGGCCTGCTGCGCGAGGCGCTGGTCACCTACGACCAGCGCGGCGACGTGAAGACGGCCGCCATCGGTTTCATGGTGGACCTGCCGAGGGCCGAGACGGTGGCCCTGCTGAAGGAACGCACCCGGCGGATCGAGGAGTGGCGGTCCTCGGTCACCGAGCACTACATCCCCGAGGACGGCCCCGAACAGCTCGGCCACATCGGCGAGATCATGAACATGTGGATCCACACGGCCGACTCCGAGGCCGAGTGGACCCGTGGCCTCGTCGCCCGCATCGAGCAGGGCGCCTACACCTTCGCCGACGAGGGCGAACCGTTCGCCGGCCTGCTCGCCGAGGACGCGGAGGGTCAGTGATGGAACCCGGTGGCCGCGCCCTTGTCCCGGGTCAGCGGGTGCGGCTGGCGCCGTAGCTCCGGCAGCAGGCGGGCCAGGTCGTCGACGAAGAGGTCGGCCAGGTCGTGCGAGAAGCCGTTGCGGCACACGATCCGCAGCACGGACAGGTCCTCCCGGTGGGGCGGGAAGGTGTAGGCGGGCACCAGCCAGCCGCTCTCGCGCAGCCGCCGGGAGACGTCGAAGACGTCGTACGACGTGACGTCGTCGGCCGTGGTCAGCGCGAACACCGGAAGCTGGTCGCCGCGCGTGAGCAGCCGGAAGTCGCCGAGCGCGGCGATCCGGTCGGCGAGCGAGCGCGCCACGTCCCGCGTCGACTGCTGCACCGCGCGGAAGCCCTCCCGGCCCAGCCGCAGGAACGTGTAGTACTGCGCGACCACCTGGGCGCCGGGCCGGGAGAAGTTCAGCGCGAAGGTCGGCATCTCGCCGCCCAGGTAGTTCACCCGGAACACCAGCTCCTCGGGCAGCGCCTCCCGGTCCCGCCACAGCGCCCAGCCGACGCCCGGGTACACCAGGCCGTACTTGTGGCCGGAGGAGTTGATCGACGCCACGCGCGGCAGCCGGAAGTCCCACACCAGGTCCTCGTCCAGGAAGGGCGCCACCATCCCGCCGGACGCGCCGTCCACGTGCACCGGGACGTCGAGCCCCGTGCGCTCCTGGAGGGCGTCCAGGGCCGTGCACAGGTCGGCGATCGGCTCGTAGGAGCCGTCGAAGGTGGAGCCGAGGATGCCGACGACCCCGATGGTGTTCTCGTCGCACAGCTCGACGGCGGCCTGCGGGTCCAGGTGGAAGCGCTCGCCCTCCATGGGGACCAGCCGGGCCTCCACCTCCCAGAAATTGCAGAACTTGTCCCAGCACACCTGGACGTTGATCCCCATCACCAGATTGGGCCGCGCGCCCGGGTACCGGCCGGCGTTCCGCTTCGCCCAGCGCCGCTTCAGGGCCATACCGGCGAGCATGCACGCCTCGCTGGACCCGGTCGTGGAACAGCCCACCGCGGCCGCCGGGTCCGGCGCGTTCCACAGGTCGGCGAGCATGGCCACGCAGCGCCGCTCCAGCTCGGCCGTGCGCGGGTACTCGTCCTTGTCGATCATGTTTTTGTCCCGGCACTCCGCCATCAGCACCCCGGCCTGCGGCTCCATCCAGGTGGTGACGAAGGTGGCCAGGTTCAGCCGGGCGTTGCCGTCCAGCATCAGCTCGTCGTGCACCAGCTGGTACGCCGTGGACGGGGGCAGCGGGGCGTCCGGCAGCCGGTGGGTGGGCGGGGCCTCGATCATGCCGCCGACCGGGTCGGCCTCCCCGAAGAACGGGTTGACCGACACCGTCCGCGCCTCGTGCCGCTCGGGGCCTTTGTGCAGGGCCATCAGGTGCCTCCAGGGGTATGAGGGTCAGCGGACCGGGGTGCCGTCCTCGCGCAGCTGCATCTGCGGACGGCCGGTCACCAGCAGCCAGGCCGGCAGCGAGGCGATGCACAGCAGGGCGAGGACGGCGGGCGAGGCCACCAGGACGGCGGCGGTGAACAGGCTCACCCAGCCCTGCCGGGTGATCGCCAGGAGCATGCCGAGGACGCCGGTGGCCACGCCCAGCGAGGGCTGCACGGCCGGCACGAGCGCGTGGGCGGCGAGGCCGAGGGCGGTGCCGACGAAGACCGTGGGGAAGATCCGGCCGCCCCGGAAGCCGCAGGAGGCGGCGACGAGCAGCGCGGCCAGCTTCACCACCGTCATGGTGACGAACTGTCCCGCCGACCAGCCCGCCGGATCGCGGGCCAGCTGCCCGACCTCGGACAGCCCCTTGAACAGCGTGAGATGCCCGCCCAGGGCCGCCAGGCCGGCCAGCAGGACCCCGCCGGCCGGAAGCATCAGCATCGGGTGCCGCAGCCGTCCCAAAGCCGTGTGGACGTAGGGGAAGGCGTAGACGGCGCACAGGCCGAGCGCCGCGGCCACCGGGGCGATCACCAGCGCGGCCAGCAGGTCCGTGCCGTTCGGGTGCCCCAGGGGCGGCAGGCCCAGGTCGAAGGTCGGGTGGGCCACCAGGGTGGTCGTCATGGCCCCGCACGCGCCGGCGGTCAGCGGGGCGAACAGGTTGTCCCACAGCCGGCCCCGCATGGGCCGCCCCGCCAGCGCCTCGGAGATGACCAGCGCCGCCGCCACGGGCGTGCCGAACAGCGCGCCGATCGTCGCGGACTCCGCCAGTACGGGCCACAGGGTGCCCGGCGTCCGGGGCATGAGGCGCCCGCCGAGCCAGGCGGCGAGGCCCATGTTCGCGGCGATGATCGGGTTCTCCGGGCCGAGGCTGGGTCCGCCGGCCAGCATGAGCCCGGTGGCCAGCACCAGGCCCGGCAGCACGGCGGGCGGCAGGACGGGGGCGTTCAGCGCGAGGGTCGCGGGGTCGGGACCGGCGTGGCCGGGCACCTTCCAGACCACCAGCCCCACGGCGATCCCGGTGGCGGTGAGCATGACGAACATCCACAGCACGGACCAGCGGCCCACGCCCAGGGCGTCCGGCAGCGGCCCCCACAGCACGCCCTGGAGCTGCTCGGCCGCCGTGCTCACCCCGACGAAGACCAGGCTCGCGGCCACGCCCACGACGACGGCGGGCAGGATGAACGGCAGCAGAGCCCGCGCCGGGGCGGTCGGAGCGCTCGGGGGCGCCTGCGTCGTCTCCTGGGCCACGCGCTCACCATAAACGGACAAAACGCATGCAACATCCCGAACCGAATCCGGCTTGCACCTCACGTGACGTGAGGCCTCAGCGTGGACGCGTACCGACGACAAGGAGCGGAAAGTGAGCTACTCCGTGGGACAGGTCGCGGGGTTCGCCGGCGTCACGGTGCGCACCCTGCACCACTACGACGAGATCGGCCTGCTCGCCCCCAGCGAGCGGACGTACGCCGGCCACCGGCGCTACAGCGACGCCGACCTCGACCGGCTCCAGCAGATCCTGTTCTACCGCGAGCTCGGCTTCCCGCTCGACGAGGTCGCGGCCCTGCTCGACGACCCGGACGCGGACCCGCGCACCCACCTGCGCCGCCAGCACCACCTGCTGACCGCCCGGATCGAGAAGCTGCAGAAGATGGCCGCGGCCGTGGAGCAAGCCTTGGAGGCACGCACGATGGGCATCAACCTGACGCCGGAGGAGCGGTTCGAGGTGTTCGGGGACAAGGACCCCGAGCAGTACGCCGAGGAGGCCGAGCAGCGCTGGGGCGGAACCGAGGCGTACGCCGAGTCACAGCGCCGCGCGGCGACGTACACCAAGGAGGACTGGAAGCGCATCACGGCCGAGGTCGACGACTGGGGCGAGCGGTACGCCGCCCTGGTCGCCGCCGGCGAGCAGCCGGCCGGCGAGGCGGCCATGGATCTGGCCGAGGAGCACCGCCGGCACATCAGCCGGTACTACTTCGAGGTCCCGTACGAGATGCACCGGTGCTTCGCCGAGATGTACGTCTCCGACGAGCGCTTCAAGGCGTTCTACGACTCCCTGCGTCCCGGGCTCGCCGAACACCTGCGCGAGGCGATCCTCGCCAACGCGGACCGGCACACCACGTCCTGACGTCCGGTGCCCGGGGCCCGGGGGCCGACCCCGGGGCCCGGGCACCGGTCGGTACCGCGGTGGAACCCGGGGCGGTCCCCTCACGTTGATAGTTTTGTACGGCGCCCCATCGAGTTCAGCCGCCGCAGCCGCCTTCACCCCTCAGGAGCCCGGACCCGTGATGACACTCGCCCTCGGCCCGAGCTGGCTGGACCCCAACTATCTGCTCAGCACCTACAGCATCTGGGGCCTGCTGCTCATCGTCTTCGCCGAGTCCGGCCTGCTCATCGGCTTCTTCCTGCCGGGTGACTCGCTGCTGTTCACCTGCGGCCTGCTGATCACCTCCGGCGACCTGGACTTCCCGCTGTGGGCGGCGATCGCCCTGATCTGCCTCGCCGCGGTCCTCGGCGACCAGGCGGGCTACATGTTCGGCAGGAAGGTCGGACCGTCCCTGTTCAACCGCCCGGACTCGCGCCTGTTCAAGCAGGAGAACGTCACCAAGGCGCACGAGTTCTTCGAGAAGTACGGTCCGAAGTCCCTGGTCCTGGCCCGGTTCGTGCCGATCGTGCGGACGTTCACGCCGATCATCGCGGGCGTCAGCGGCATGAAGTACCGCTCGTTCCTGATCTTCAACGTCATCGGTGGCGTCCTGTGGGGCGCGGGCGTCACCCTGCTCGGCTCCTGGCTCGGCAACATCGGCTTGGTCAAGAACAACATCGAGGCGATCCTCATCCTGATCGTCCTCGTCTCCGTGGTCCCGATCGCGATCGAGTTCCTCCGCGCCCGCGGCAAGAACAAGAAGGCCGAGCAGACCCGGCCCGAGCCCCGGCCGCAGTCCCCGCAGCAGCCCGCCTACCAGCAGCCGCAGTACCAGCAGCCCCCGGTCATGGACGACGCCACGACCCGCCTGCGCCGCATCGAGCCCGAGCAGCAGCAGTACCAGCAGCCGCAGCAGCAGGACTGGAGCCAGCAGCAGGGCTACGACGAGTACTACGACCAGCAGCAGTACCCCCAGCAGGAGTACAACCAGAACCAGTACGGCCAGAACCAGTACGGCCAGAACCAGTACGGCCAGGACCAGTACGGCCAGGACCAGTACGGCCCCGAGCAGTACGACCGGAACCAGCAGGACCAGTACCCGTACGACTACCGCCAGCAGTAGCAACGGGCGCGGGTGGACCCAAACCCGCCTAGAACCCCCTGGTCCGCTTGGCGGCCCGCCGCTTCCCTGCGGAGCCGACCCGCAGGAACAGCCGGGAGATCTCCGACCCGAGGTGGACCCCGATGGCGATGGCCATCGCCAGCGACGCGGCCTTGGCCAGCGACACCAGCCCCTTGTCCATGTCGTTCTGCGCCATGGACAGCAGCCCGAAATAGGTCGCGGAACCGGGCAGCAGCGGCCCGATCGCCGCCGTCGTGTACGGCAGCGCGGAGGCGAACCGGTAGCGGGACAGCAGCTGCCCGAACAGCCCCACCAGGCCCGCCGCCACGGCCGTGGAGGCCACCGGCGAGATGTCGCCCACGTAGTGCATCGCGCCGTACACCGACCAGGCGACACCCCCGTTGAGGGTCACCCAGAGCACGGTGGACCGTTCCTGCTGGAGCAGGATCGCGAAGGTCAGTGAGAGCAGCATCGAGGCCGCGATCTGGATCAGCGGCCGCTCGGAGATGGTCGGCACCGCGTCCGGATTGAGCTTCCCGCCGATCTTCACGCCGAAGTACAGGACGACCAGCACGCCGACGACGATCCCGACGAAGAAGTACATGACCTCCAGCAGCCGGGCGGAGGCGGTGATGTAGAAGCCGGTCAGCCCGTCCTGCACACCCGCCACCAGCGCCCGCCCGGGCAGCAGCGCGAACAGTCCACCGGTGATCACCGCGGAGCCGTTCACGTCCACGTGCGCCAGCGCCAGCGCCACCCCGATCGCCGCGGGCGGCATCGCGGCCACCGTGAACTGGTAGAACTCCGGCAGCCCGCGCCCCGCGCACAGCCACGCGAGCCGGTCGCCGAGCATCGCGCCCAGCGCGGCCGCCACGAACACGATGACGTCACCGCCGACCAGCACGGAGGCCGCACCGGCCAGCAGCCCGCTCGCCAGGGTCAGCGCCCAGCCGGGGTACGGGTGCCGGTTGCGGCGGATCTCCGCCAGCCGCCGGTAGGCCTCCTCCAGCGAGACATGGGTCTCCGGGTCGGTCAGATCGTCCACGAGCCGGAACACGGCCGACAGGCGCGTGTAGTCCGTACCCCGCCGCCGTACCGTCCGGGACGCCGTCACCGGGTCCTCCACCAGGGACGGCTGGTGCGAGATCGACAGCAGCGTGAAGGTGACGTTCGGCTCGCACCGGTCCAGGCCGTAGGACCGGCACACCGCGAACATCGCGGCCTCCACGTCCTCCGCGCCCTCGCCGCCGGCCAGCAGCAGCTCCCCGATGCGCAGGGTCAGGTCCAGCACGCGCGGGACGGCCGGACCGTCCTCCTCCACCCGCTGCACCGGCTCCGGCGCCGGCCGCTCGGCCACCGGCATGCGCAGCATCGTGCGCATCCGGTCCTGCCAGGGCGCGTCCTTGACCAGACTCACCAGCGGCACCCCGGTGGCCGGCGTGAACGCGGCCGGGGGGTGATCCGCGCTGTAGGTGCTCGGCGGACTGAACGCCGACCCCTCCGGCTCGGCACTCGGCGGCTGCGGCGTCAGCAGCCCCTCCGGCAGGGCGAACTCGGAGGTCGTCTCCGAGTCCTCGCCCTTGGGAACGTCGAGACCCCGGGGAATGGCGAACTCGGACGTGATCTCCGGGTCGTACCGCGCCTCGTCGGACCGGGGTTTGCGGTCCTCCGCCTCCGTCACTCGCACCGCTCCCTGAACGACACCTTCCGTAGGCCTCAGTATGCGCATGGGTACGCAAACGGGCCGCGCCACCCCACGCAGGGTGCCGCGGCCCGCGGAAGACAAACCGGCCGGTCAGTGGCCGCCCTGCTCCTTGAAGCGCTTGTACGACCGCTCGATCTCCACCTCGGCGTCCGTGCGGCCCACCCAGTTGGCGCCCTCGACCGACTTGCCGGGCTCCAGGTCCTTGTAGACCTCGAAGAAGTGCTGGATCTCCAGGCGGTCGAACTCCGACACGTGGTGGATGTCGCGCAGGTGCTCCACCCGCGGGTCGGTGGCCGGGACGCACAGCAGCTTGTCGTCGCCGCCCGCCTCGTCCGTCATACGGAACATGCCGATCGCGCGGCAGCGGATGAGGCAGCCCGGGAAGGTCGGCTCGTCCAGGATGACCAGCGCGTCCAGCGGGTCGCCGTCCTCGCCGAGGGTGTTCTCGACGAAGCCGTAGTCGGTCGGGTAGGCGGTCGAGGTGAAGAGGCGACGGTCCAGGCGGATCCGACCGGTCTCGTGGTCCACCTCGTACTTGTTCCGCGAACCCTTCGGGATCTCGATCGTGACGTCGAACTCCACCGGTGGCTCCTCCATGATCAGCACATAGTTCTGGTGGTTAAGTGTCCCTCACGCAGGTGTGTGATCGCGAAAGGGGCTGGTGGTCGTGCCAGAGCTGAGGCCTTGGCGAGCCGCGGGACCGCAGATGGTGCGGATCGCGAACGCCGTACGACCGCGTCTGGCGAGCGCCGTGACGGCCGCCGGGCCACGCCTCGCACGGCTGACGAGAGCCGTGCGTGTCAGGCCTGCGCACCTCCCCCGTCTCCCCCGTCCGCGGACCGTCAGGACCTGGCAGTACACCGCGGGCGCCGCCACCGCCGGCCTGGCACTGGCCGCCGGCGTGGTGACCGTTGCCGGTCCCTGGGACGCCAACGGTCAGCGTACGGCCGAGCGGGACCGGGCCGCCGCCCTGGAGCGGTCAGGTGGCGCAGATCACGGCCGCTCCGGTACGGCGCGGGCCGGGGCGCCCCGGCCCGCGCCGAGCGCCGCACCCGTCCTGGCGGGCCTGGGCGGCACCGCGAGCGCCGTCGGCACCAAGAAGGCCGCCCCGGCCCCCAAGGACCTCTCCGGCCTCCTGGGGCCCCTCCTGGACGCTCCCGCGCTCCACGGCCCCCACGCGGCGGCCGTCGTCGACGTCACGACCGGCGCCCAGCTGTACGGCGCCGACGCCGGCCAGGCCCTCACCCCCGCCTCCACCACCAAGATCGCCACCGCCGTCGCCGCGCTGTCCGCCCTCGGCCCCGACCACCGCCTCACCACCCGCACCGCCCTCGAACCCGACACCCGGGAGCTGGTCCTGGTCGGCGGCGGCGACCCCACCCTCACCGCGCACACCCGGGCCGACGGCTGGGCGAGCCTGCGGGCGCTGGCGGCGGACACCGCCGAGGCGCTGGGCCGGCGCGGCATCCACAAGATCACCCTCTCCTACGACACCACTCTGTTCACCGGCCCGGCCCTGCACCCCATCGGCGTCAACGACAACCTCGCCCCGGTCAGCGCCCTCACCGCCGACGAGGGCCGTACCGACGGCTCCGCCAGCGGCCCGGTCACCCGCGTGGGCGACCCGGCGGCGGACGCGACGGCCAGGTTCGCGGGCTTCCTGAAGGACGCCGGCATCACCACCACCTCCCCCGGCCCCTCCAAGGCCAGCACGCGCGCGGAGAACCTCGCCACGGTCTCCTCGCCCCCGCTGTCCGCCCTGGTGGAGCGGATGCTGACCAACAGCGACAACGACATCGCGGAGGCCCTGGCCCGGCACACGGCCCTGGCCGGCGGGCAGCCGGCGAGCTTCGACGGCGGTGCCGAGGCCATCGCCACGCAGCTGCGCAAGCTCGGCCTGCCCATGGCGGGCGCCGCCTTCCACGACGGCAGCGGCCTCGACCGCGACGACCGGCTCACGGCCGACCTCCTGACCGCCCTGCTGGTCAAGGCGGGCGACCCGCACCGCCCCGGCCTGCGCCCGGTCCTCACCGGCCTGCCCGTGGCCGGCTTCACCGGCACCCTGAGCACCCGGTACACCGACGGCGCCGCCGGTGTCGTACGCGCCAAGACCGGCACCCTGACCGGCGTGAACACCCTCGCCGGCACGGTCGTGGACGCCAACGGCCGCCTCCTGGCCTTCGCCTTCCTGGCCTCGGACACCACCAACGCACTGGAGGCCCAGGCGGCCCTGGACAAGGCGGCGACGGCACTGGCGGGCTGAGGGCCGCACCGAGGGCCCCGCCGACACCTCCGGCACCCGCAGGCCCACACGGCCTGCCCGAAGCGGGAACGCTCACGTACGGTTGACAGCATGACTGGCTTCGGCGGCACCGCATCTCCCGGGATGGTCGACTGGAACCTCGCGGTGGCAACCGCGACACGGCTCGTACGCCCCGGTCCCGACGTCAGCCGCGACGAGGCCAGGTCCGTCGTCGCGGAGCTGCGCCGGCACGCGAAAGCCTCGGAAGGACACGTCCGCGGCTTCACCCGTATGGGCACCGAGGACACCCACGACACCCCGGTCCTCGTCGTCGACCGGCCCGGCTGGGTCCGCGCCAACGTCGCCGGCTTCCGGGAGATCCTCAAACCGCTCCTGGAGAAGATGCAGGAACGGCGCGGCAACAACCCGGGCAGCGCGGTCCTCGGCGCCGTCGGCGGCAAGGTCACCGGCGTGGAACTCGGCATGCTCCTGTCGTTCCTGTCCTCCCGCGTCCTCGGCCAGTACGAGACCTTCGCCCCCGCCGCCCGCGACCTCCCGGCCGGCGGGAACGGCGGCGGCCGGCTGCTGCTCGTCGCGCCCAACATCGTCCACGTGGAACGCGAACTCGACGTCGAGCCGCACGACTTCCGCCTGTGGGTGTGCCTGCACGAGGAGACCCACCGCACGCAGTTCACCGCCGTGCCCTGGCTCCGGGACCACCTGGAGGGTGAAATCCAGTCGTTCTTGGCGGAGACCGACGTCGATCCGATGACCTTCCTCGAGCGCATCAGGGAAGCCGCCCAGTCCCTCGCCGGCGGCCGGCCCGAGGGCGAGGAGGAGGACGGCGGACGCTCCTTCGTGGAACTGGTGCAGACCCCTGCCCAGCGGGAGATCCTCGGCCGTCTGACGGCCGTGATGTCCCTGCTGGAGGGGCACGCCGACTACGTCATGGACGGCGTCGGCCCGAGCGTCGTACCGACCGTCGCGGAGATCCGCGAGAAGTTCCAGCAGCGCCGCGCGAAGGGTGCCTCCCGCCTGGACGTGGCCCTGCGCAAGCTGCTCGGTCTGGATGCCAAACTCAGGCAGTACCGGGACGGCGAACGCTTCGTGCGGGCCGTGGTCGAGCAGGTCGGCGTCGACGGCTTCAACCGCGTGTGGACCTCGCCCAACACCCTGCCCACGAAGGCGGAGATCGCCAAACCGGCGGACTGGGTCGCGCGGGTGCACCGCAGGCCCGAGGCGTGAACGGCGTGGGGAAGTCGTGAAACGAATCCGGCCGACGGCAGGCGAACGCCCCTTCAATCACCCGTCCGAGGGACCGTGAGCCATGCGTAGGCGTGCAATGCTCGGGGAACCGCCCGCTTCTGTCACCATCTACACACTCTGAGTGACCGGCTCGGGCTCACCCCCCGAAAAACTTCATGAAGGGAACCGGACATGGGTCCCCATCCTGCGGTCGCGGCGATACGCCTGGCGGTCCGCCGCGTCCTCCACGACATCCTGAACGACCACGAGACGTCCCGCGTGCACCCGGGCCCGCAGCCCTCCGGCGCGCATCCGGACCGGACCGCCGAGCGGCCCCCCTCCCCGCTCGTCCTCGTCGCGTGCTCCGGCGGCGCCGACTCCATGGCCCTCGCCTCCGCCCTCGCCTTCGAGGCCCCCAAGCTCGGCATCCGGGCCGGCGGGGTCACCGTCGACCACGGTCTCCAGCCCGGCTCCGACCTCCGCGCCGACGAGGTCGCCCTGCGGCTGCGCGGACTGGGACTCGATCCGGTCGAGTCCGTCGCCGTGACCGTCGGCCGCGAGGGAGGCCCCGAGGCCGCCGCCCGGGACGCCCGCTACGCCGCCCTGGACGCCGCCGCCGAACGCCACGGCGCCGCCGCGATCCTGCTCGGCCACACCCGCGACGACCAGGCCGAAACCGTCCTGCTGGGCCTCGCCCGCGGCTCCGGCATCCGCTCCCTGTCCGGCATGGCCGCGGTCTCGGGGGCCGGCGGCCGTTACCGGCGGCCCTTCCTGCAGCTGGACCGGCAGACCGCCCGCAAGGCCTGCATGGTCCAGTCCCTGCCCGTCTGGGACGACCCGCACAACGCCGACCCCGCCTACACCCGCTCCCGGCTCCGGCACGAGGGCCTGCCCGCGCTGGAGAAGGCCCTCGGCAAGGGGGTCGTGGAGGCGCTCGCCCGCACCGCCCAGCTCTCCCGCGACGACGCCGACGCCCTGGACGCCTGGGCCCGCCAGGCCGAGGCCTCGGTACGGGACGCCGCCGGCCTGCTGGAGTGCGCCAAGCTGTACGCCCTCCCGCCCGCCGTGCGCCGCCGGATCCTGCGCCGGGCCGCCATCGAGGCCGGTGCCCCGGCCGGCGCGCTGTTCGCCCGCCACATCGAGGAAGTCGACCGCCTGATCACCGGCTGGCGCGGCCAGGGGGCCATCAATCTCCCGGGCAAAGTCGTCGCCCAGCGGCAGGGTGGCAGACTGGTGATTCGGCAAGGCTGAATCCCGACCCTCCCGGAGCGACCCTCCGGCGGGCCGGGCGGCCGGAGGCCGTGCATGCGGCCGGAGCCGGTGGCCGCGCACGCGGCCTTAAGTGCGGGACGACCGAAAGTGATGCGGGTGGACGCGAAAGACATGGGTGCCGACCTCCAGCAGGTGCTCATCACCAAGGAAGAGATCGACGCGAAGCTGGCCGAGCTGGCCGCGAAGATCGACGCGGAATACGCGGGCAAGGACCTGCTGATCGTCGGCGTCCTCAAGGGCGCGGTGATGGTCATGGCCGACCTCGCCCGGGCGCTGTCCACCCCCGTCACCATGGACTGGATGGCCGTGTCCTCCTACGGCGCGGGCACCCAGTCCTCCGGGGTCGTGCGGATCCTCAAGGACCTCGACACCGACATCAAGGGCAAGCACGTCCTGATCGTCGAGGACATCATCGACTCCGGCCTGACCCTGTCGTGGCTGATCAACAACCTCGGCTCGCGCGAGCCCGCCTCCCTGAAGGTGTGCACGCTGCTGCGCAAGCCGGACGCCGCGAAGGTGGCCATCGACGTGGAGTGGGTCGGCTTCGACATCCCCAACGAGTTCGTCGTCGGCTACGGACTCGACTACGCCGAGAAGTACCGCAACCTGCCGTTCGTCGGTACGCTCGCGCCTCACGTCTACGGCGGCTGAGCCGCCCCGGGCCGTGGGCTGAGCCACTCGGCCCAAGCCCGGTAGGACGATCGGGAACCCCAGCGGGTTCCGTTCCGTTGAAGCATGCAGAGACGGGATTCCCAGCCGTCGAAACGGCTCCGTGCGGCTTCGGGCAACATTGCTGGGGTACCGTCAGAAGAACTGTCTTATCAAACTCACTATGGCAGGAGGGACGGGGCGGCACCGCTCCGTATGGATGGACGTGAAGCGATACTTCCGTGGGCCGGTCATGTGGATCGTGCTGGCCGTCCTTGCCGTGGTCGTGTTGATGCAGGTCGTCGGCTCGTCCGGCGGCTACAAGACGGTGGACACCGGCCAGGTCGTTGCGGCGATCAATGACAACAGGGTCCAGTCGGCCAAACTGACCACAGGCGACGAGCAGACCATCAAGGTCACCCTCAAGGACGGCCAGAAGGTCGACGGCAGCTCCAAGATCCAGGCGAGCTACATCGGCGACCAGGGCGTGCAGCTCGCCGGCTCGCTGCAGACCAAGTACCAGGACAAGCAGATTCCGGACGGCTACACGGTCTCGCCGTCCAAGCAGAACCCGTTCGTCGGCGTCCTGCTCTCCCTGCTGCCCTTCGTCCTGATCGTGGTCGTCTTCCTGTTCCTGATGAATCAGATGCAGGGCGGCGGCTCCCGGGTCATGAACTTCGGGAAGTCCAAGGCGAAGCTCATCACCAAGGACACCCCGAAGACGACCTTCTCCGACGTCGCGGGCTGCGACGAGGCCGTCGAGGAGCTCCAGGAGATCAAGGAGTTCCTCCAGGAGCCGGCCAAGTTCCAGGCCGTCGGCGCCAAGATCCCCAAGGGCGTGCTGCTGTACGGCCGCCCGGGTACCGGCAAGACCCTGCTCGCGCGCGCCGTCGCCGGCGAGGCGGGCGTCCCCTTCTACTCGATCTCCGGCTCCGACTTCGTCGAGATGTTCGTCGGTGTCGGTGCCTCCCGGGTCCGTGACCTGTTCGAGCAGGCCAAGGCGAACGCTCCGGCGATCGTCTTCGTCGACGAGATCGACGCGGTCGGCCGCCACCGCGGCGCCGGCCTCGGCGGCGGTCACGACGAGCGCGAGCAGACCCTGAACCAGCTGCTGGTCGAGATGGACGGCTTCGACGTCAAGGGCGGCGTCATCCTGATCGCCGCCACGAACCGCCCGGACATCCTCGACCCGGCGCTGCTGCGCCCGGGCCGCTTCGACCGGCAGATCGCGGTCGACCCGCCGGACCTGCAGGGCCGTCTGGAGATCCTCAAGGTCCACCAGAAGGGCAAGCCGGTCGCGCCCGACGTCGACCTGTCCGCCGTGGCCCGCCGCACCCCGGGCATGACCGGTGCCGACCTCGCCAACGTGCTGAACGAGGCCGCGCTGCTCACCGCCCGAGGCGACCAGAAGCTGATCGACAACAAGGCGCTGGACGAGGCGATCGACCGCGTGGTCGCGGGCCCGCAGAAGCGGACCCGGATCATGTCGGACAAGGAGAAGAAGATCACCGCGTACCACGAGGGCGGTCACGCCCTGGTCGCGGCGGCCTCGCCGAACTCCGACCCGGTGCACAAGATCACGATCCTGTCCCGCGGCCGTGCCCTCGGGTACACGATGGTCCTGCCGGACGAGGACAAGTACTCGACCACCCGCAACGAGATGCTCGACCAGCTCGCCTACATGCTGGGCGGCCGGGCGGCCGAGGAACTGGTCTTCCACGATCCGACCACCGGTGCCGCGAACGACATCGAGAAGGCCACCAACCTGGCCCGCGCGATGGTCACGCAGTACGGCATGACCGAGCGCCTCGGCGCGATCAAGTTCGGCGGCGACAACAGCGAGCCCTTCCTCGGCCGTGAGATGGCTCACCAGCGCGACTACTCGGAAGAGGTCGCCGCGCTGGTGGACGAGGAGGTCAAGAAGCTGATCGAGACGGCGCACAACGAGGCCTGGGAGATCCTGGTCGAGAACCGCGACGTGCTCGACAACCTCGTCCTCCAGCTGCTGGAGAAGGAGACGCTGGGCAAGGAGGAGATCGCCGAGATCTTCGCCCCCATCGTCAAGCGCCCGCCGCGGCCCGCCTGGACCGGCTCCTCCCGCCGTACCCCGTCCACCCGCCCGCCGGTGCTCTCCCCGAAGGAGCTGGCACTGACCAACGGTGCGAACGGCGCGACGGCGGCGATCAGCACGGCCAAGTCGACGCCGGCGGAGTCCGCCCCGGTGACCGAGCAGGCCCCGGAGGACCGCCGGGAGAACTGACGGCGAGTGACCGTGTTTCGGCCAACAGGGCCGGAATGGATGCCGTGCCCCCCAGGTTCTAGCCTGGGGGGCGCGGCATTTCGCATGTCCGCAGACGGAACGCGAGGCAAACGCGCGTGCGAGGCACAGGAACGAGGAACCAGATGACCGACCCGGTGACGCTGGACGGCGAGGGCCGCATCGGCGAGTTCGACGAGAAGCGCGCCGAGAACGCCGTGCGGGAGCTGCTGATCGCGGTCGGTGAGGACCCGGACCGCGAGGGGCTGCGGGAGACGCCGGCCCGGGTCGCGCGGGCCTACAAGGAGATCTTCGCCGGCCTGTGGCAGCAGCCGGAGGACGTCCTGACGACGACGTTCGACCTGGGGCACGACGAGATGGTCCTGGTGAAGGACATCGAGGTGTACTCGACCTGTGAGCACCATCTGGTGCCGTTCCGGGGCGTCGCCCACGTCGGTTACATCCCGTCCGAGACCGGCAAGATCACCGGCCTGTCCAAGCTCGCCCGGCTGGTCGACGTCTACGCCCGCCGGCCGCAGGTGCAGGAGCGCCTCACCACGCAGATCGCGGACTCCCTGATGGAGATCCTGGAGCCGCGGGGCGTCATCGTGGTGGTCGAGTGCGAGCACATGTGCATGTCCATGCGCGGCATCCGCAAGCCGGGCGCGAAGACCATAACGTCCGCCGTGCGCGGTCAGCTGCGGGACGCCGCCACGCGGAACGAGGCGATGAGCCTCATCATGGCGCGCTGACCGCACCGACCGCGCCGCCGGGCGGGGGAGCCGGGGTTCAGGCCACCGGCTCCGCTCCCGGGTGGTTCTGGTCGTCGTCCTCCGGGAGCTTGCAGACCCGCTCCAGGAACAGGGCGGCCGCTATCACGCCGATGCCTGCCAGCACCGAGAAACCGGCGTAGAGCGCCTGGTCCCGGCGGGCCGGGATGTCCAGCAGCTCCAGCAGGAAGACGCCCGTGCCGCCGTACATACCGGAGACGAGGGCGGCGACCAGGGCGCTGGCCTGACCGAAGACGACCGCCCGGGCGGCCATCAGCGGGTCCACGCCCTTGGCGCCGGGCCGGCGCTCGCGCTGGGCCTTCAGCCGGGCGCGCAGCGAGAGCGCCGTGGCCAGCAGGACCACTGAGATCAGCGCGAGGACGACCGGAGCGGCCAGGGGGACGCTGGGGAGGGTCCCGATCGAGTTCCAGAGGCGGGCGCCCGCCCAGGACAGGACGCCGGCCACGACGAACACGCCCGCCAGCACCCTGATGCGCAGCTCTCTCACGGTGTCCCTTCAGTTCCCCCGGACCATCCCGGGTCGCTTCACCCGGACCGTCCCGGACGGACGGTGGTCGTCGTGGTCGTGATCCGTCTCGACCTTAACGACTACTCGGGCAACCGGAGTTCCAGGTCCGCGCGCGGCGCGACACCTTCACGGGTGACGCCGGACAGCAGATCGGCCACCGTACCGCGGCCGGGGAGCTGTGCCTGCGGGTCCACGTCGTGCCAGGGCGCGAGCACGAACGCACGCTCGTGGGCGCGCGGGTGGGGCAGGGTGAGGTGCGGGTCGTCCGAGGTGACGTCGGCGTAGGCGACGATGTCGACGTCCAGCGTGCGCGGGCCCCAGCGCTCGTCCCGGACGCGGTGGAAGGCCTCTTCGACGGCGTGCGCCCGCTCCAGCAGTGAGGAGGGGGGCAGGGTCGTCTTCAGGACCACGACCGCGTTGAAGTACGACGGCTGGCTGCCGGGCGCCACGCCCCACGGCTCCGTCTCGTACACCGGGGAGACGGCCTTCACTCGGACCCCCGGGGTGTCCTCCAGGGCGTCGACGGCGCCCTGGAGGGTCTCCAGGCGGTTGCCGAGGTTGGAGCCGATGGAGATCACGGCCCACTTCGGGTTGCTCAGCGTCGTGTCGGCGGCGTCCACCTTCTCGACGACCGAGGCGGGCACCGGCTGGACGGTCGGGTCGCTGTGACCCTGGCGGAAAGGTCGGGTCATGCTCGGCTCCGGGTGATGGTGACGGTCACGTCGTCGAAGGGGACGGTGATCGGCGCGTCCGGCTTGTGCACGCAGACCTCGACCTCCTGGACCCCTTCGTGTTTCAGGCAGGTCCGGGCGATCCGCTCGGCGAGGGTCTCGATGAGGTCCACCGGCTCGCCCTCGACCACGGCCACGACCTCCTCGGCCACGATGCCGTAGTGCACGGTCTTCGCCAGGTCGTCGTCGGCCGCGGCCGGCCGGGTGTCCAGGCCGAGGACGAGATCCACGATGAAGGTCTGGCCCTCCTCGCGCTCCTTGGGGAACACACCGTGGTGCCCGCGGGCCTTGAGGCCGCGCAGCGCGACACGATCCACGCGAATCACTCCTGCAATCGTCGGGAACGACCGGCCCGTACCGCGTGCGGGCGGCACACCGGCCTCAGACGAATCTACCTGCGGGCACCGACAGAGCCGGGCCGCGGGCGCGCGGGCGCGCACCGCTCCCCGCAGGGTTCACCGGGTGTTTCCCCTGGGGAACCCGGCCCTGTCATGGGCTGGTAGCCGCTCCTACCCCGGGGTAGGTGATTCCAACCACTTCCCGGATCAGGTTCGCGACAGCCCCGGGTCAGGCCAGGGGGTCGTCGTCCGGGTTCACGCCGTTGACGTGGTTCTCGTCGTCGCCTTCGTCGGTCTCGGCCAGCACCGGGGAGGCGTGGTGGGACCACAGCTTCCAGCCCGACGGCGTGCGCCGGAACACGTTCGTGGCGACGACGAGCTGGCCGACCAGCGGGCCCAGTTCCGCGCCCTCCTGCGCGGGGCCGCCGCTCAGGATGTTCTCCGTGCAGGTCACCAGCGCGGTGTCGCCGGTCACCGAGACGTGCACGTCGGTGAGGAAGAACTGGATGTAGTCCGTGTTGGCCATGATCAGCGCGTACGACCGGAGGACCTCGCCGCGGCCGGTGAGCACCGGCCAGCCCGGGTGCACGCAGGAGATCACGCCCGAGTCCGCGGGATCGTGGTAGGTCTCGTCCACGCCCAGGTCGGCGGGGGTCAGCCAGAGGGAGGAGACCTCCTCGAAGTCGCCGCGTTCGAGTGCCTCGTAGAAGGCGGTGTTCGCGGCCTCGACCTGCTCCACGTCGGTATGGGGGGCGCTCACCGCTCTCCTTCCGCCCGGCGCTCGCTGTCCGTCCCGCGCGTGGGTTCTGCCGCGCGCGCCTGCTCCACGGCCCGGGCGACGCGTACCGCGTCCGCCGTGGCGCGCACCTCGTGCACGCGCACTGCCCAGGCACCGGCGTGCGCCGCGAGGGCGGAGACGGCGGCCGTGGCCGCGTCGCGCTCCCGGGCCGGCGGGGGCGCGCCCTCCGGCCCGGCGAGAACCCGGCCGAGGAACCGCTTGCGGGAGGCGGCGACCAGCAGGGGGTGGCCGAGGGCGCGCAGCCGGTCCAGGTGGGCGAGGAGCGTGAGATCGTGCTCGGCCTGCTTGGAGAAGCCCAGGCCGGGGTCGACGACGATGCGGTCCGGGGCGATGCCGCCGGCCAGAACGGCCTCCACGCGCGCGTGCAGTTCGTCCACGACCTCGCCGACGACGTCCTCGTAAACGCCCTTGACGTTGCCGCCCTGGAGGAAGCCGCGCCAGTGCATGACGACGAAGGGGGCGCCCGCCTCGGCGACCACCGGGATCATCGCGGGATCGGCGAGGCCGCCGCTGACGTCGTTGACGAGGGCGGCGCCGGCCGCGAGGGACTGTTCGGCGACGGAGGCGCGCATGGTGTCGACGGAGACGACGACTCCCTCGGAGGCGAGGCCGCGCACCACGGGGATGACCCGCCGCAGCTCCTCGGCCTCGTCCACGCGCGTGGCGCCGGGCCGGGTGGACTCCCCGCCGACGTCGACCAGGTCCGCGCCCTCGGCGACGAGGTCCAGGCCGTGCTTGACGGCGACGGTCGTGTCGAACCAGCGGCCGCCGTCGGAGAAGGAGTCGGGGGTCACGTTCACGACCCCCATGACCGCGCACCGGTCCCATGCCGGAAGGCCGGCCACTCGGCCGCGCCCGCTGAGGTTGTTCATACGTTCAGCGTAGGCCCAGGCGGATGCCGGGAACGCCCGGCGGCCCGGGCGGAAGCCCCCGGGCTGGAGGGGGAGGGGCTTCCGCCCGGGCCGGTCTTCGGGCCGTACCATCCGGCGCGTCCGCGGCTCAGGCGGCTCGGACGTCCCGTTCGGCCACGGCGTGCGCGCACGGGCGTCCGGCGGCGGCCCGGCGCCGGCGCAGGAAGCGCGGGATCGGCAGCGCGAAGTTGACGAAGCCCTCCGCCTGCATGGCGGCGAAGCCGATGCGGGGCAGGTCGGCGGAGGCCCGGTAGACCACGAACCGCGGCTCCCAGCGGGGCTGGAACTTGGCGTTGAACTTGTACAGCGACTCGATCTGGAACCAGCGCGAGAGGAACACCAGCAGCCCGCGCCAGGCGCGCAGCACCGGACCGGCGCCGATCTTCTCCCCGCGCGCGAGGGCCGAGCGGAACATCGCGAAGTTCAGCGAGACCCGGGTGATGCCGAACTTCGGGGCGGCCTGCAGGGCGGCGACGATGAGCAGTTCGTTCATGCCGGGGTCGGCGCTGCGGTCACGGCGCATCAGGTCCAGCGAGGCGCCGTCCGGGCCCCAGGGCACGAAGTGGAGGATCGCCTTGAGGTCGCCGTACTCACCCGGCTCGTCGTCCTGCTTGTGGGCGGTGGCGATCAGGCAGTCGCTGTCGGAGGGGTCGCCGATGCGGCCGAGAGCCATGGAGAAGCCGCGCTCGGTGTCCGTGCCGCGCCAGTCCTCCGCCGCCCGGCGGATCCGCTCCAGCTCGGCCTCGCCGAGGTCACGGATGCGCCGGACCCGGGTTTCGTAGCCGGCCCGCTCGATGCGCTTGACCATCTGGCGCACGTTGCGCATCGCGCGTCCGGCGAGCGAGAAATCCGCCACATCCACCACCGCCTCGTCACCCAGTTCCAGGGCGTCCAGGCCGGTCTCGCGGGTCCACACCTCGCCGCCCGTCTCCGAACAGCCCATGACCGCGGGCGTCCAGGAGTGGGCCTTGGCCTCGTCCATGAAGCGCTCGATGGCGCCCGGCCAGGCCTCGACGTCCCCGATGGGGTCGCCGCTGGCGAGCATCACGCCGGACACGACCCGGTAGGTGACCGCGGCCTTGCCGCTCGGCGAGAACACGACCGCCTTGTCGCGGCGCAGCGCGAAGTGGCCGAGCGAGTCGCGCCGGCCGTGCCTCTCCAGCAGTGCGCGCAGCCGGGACTCGTCCTCCTCGGTGAGGCGCGCCGCCGGGTGCTCCGGGCGGAAGGCCAGGTAGATGGTGGTGGCCGCGGTGATCCAGCCGAGGGCGCCGAGGGAGAACGCGACCGTCCAGGAGGTGTTGCCCTGGTAGTCGACCGGGCCCTCGAAGCCGAACAGGCCGTAGATGACGTGCGTCAGCCGGTCGGCCAGACTCGGGTCGCCGATCGTCCGGTTCGGGTGGACGCTGACGATGACGAGGCCGAGGGCGACGGAACCGGCGCTCATGAGCACGAAGTTGGCGAGCGCGCGCCACCTGCTGCGCGGGTCCGGCAGCGCCTCGAACTGCTGCCGGTGGCGCAGCAGCGGCACCAGCAGCGCAACGGCGATGAGCACGCCGACGATCGAGTGCCGGTAGGCGAACTGCGCGGCGGCGCCCGCCGGGAGCAGTGCGACCGCGGCCCGCCAGGCCCGGCGCTTGTGCCTTTTGAGGCCGTGCGCGAGCAGCAGCAACAGCACGCCCGAGCTGAGCGAGAGCGCCGCTGCGAAGGGGCCGAACGAACCCGGCAGCACTTCCGCGATAGCGTGCATACGGCTGTGCCGGAAGCGCGGGAAGACGCCCGCGGCGATGTCCAGGACGCCGACGATCGCGGCGGCCCGGCCGACCAGAGCGGGAACGGCCTCGGGACGCGGGCCGCGCAGTATGCGCCGCGCCCGGCTTGATCGGCTCGGAACCCCGCCCGACATTTCCCCATCTATCCTGACAGACATCGCATCCCGTAGTTCTGCGAGAGACCTTGGACCCGGGCCCGATCGGGCAGCCGGCGACATTGCGCCCTCTAGGACGGTGTCTCGGGGAGAGAGGTTCACTCCTCACCGGAAAGTCGGGTCAAAGGCCAAGGAAAGCCCCGGGCAAGTCCACGCGACGAGGTGTGGGCGGGAACGGGCGGAAAGCGCAGGCAGGAAACAGCCATGGGTCTCACGAGCAACAAAGTGCTGGTGCTGGCGATTCTGATCGCTGTCGTGCTGTTCATCGGCACGGTGTGGCTGTGGCCGCGGCTGGCCCGGCAGAACTGGCGGGCCGTCAGCGGACGGGTCGGCCTGCTGCTGTCCACCCAGGTGGCGCTCTTCGCCTCCGTGGGGCTCGCCGCCAACCAGGCGTTCGGCTTCTACGCCAGCTGGGCCGACCTCTTCGGCAAGGAGACCGACCAGGGTGTGGTCATCGACCACTCGGCCCACGGCAGCACCGGCGGCCCGCTCCAGGTGGTCTCCACCTCCGACGTGCCGGGGGTGCGCGCCTCGCGGCCGGAGATAGGCGGCCAGGTCCAGAAGGTCGACATCGTCGGCCGTACGACCCACATCGTCACGCCCGCGTACGTGTACCTGCCGCCGGAGTACTTCCAGCCGCAGTACCGCACGCGTACGTTCCCGACGGCCGTCGTGCTGACCGGCTACCCGGGCACCGCGCGGTCGCTGGTGGACAAGCTGAACTACCCGAGCACGGCGCAGCGGCTGGCCAAGGACGGGCGGATGCAGCCGATGATCCTGGTGATGCTGCGGCCGACCGTGGCGCCGCCGCGGGACACGGAATGCGTGGACGTGCCGGGCGGGCCGCAAGCGGAAACGTTTTTTGCGAAGGATCTGCCGGACGCCGTCCTCACCCACTACCGGGCCGGCAAGCGGCCGGGCAGCTGGGGCGTCATCGGCGACTCCACCGGCGGCTACTGCGCCCTCAAGCTCGCCATGCACCACCCCAACGTCTACGCGGCCGGCGCGGGCCTCTCGCCGTACTACAAGGCGCCGATCGACCCCACGACCGGTGACCTCTTCCACGGCGACAAGAAGCTGCAGAACCGTGCCGACCTGTTCTGGCTGCTCCAGCACGAGGAGGCGCCGGACACCTCGCTGCTCGTCACCAGCAGCAAGGTCGGCGAGCACAACTACAGGGCCACGACGCGGTTCATAGAGCAGGTGCAGGCCACGAACCTGACCCGGATCTCGTCGATCATCCTCGACAGTGGCGGCCACAACTTCAACACCTGGCGGCGCGAGATCCCGCCGACCCTCCAGTGGATCAGCGGACGGCTCACCGACCGCTGAGCCGGCGGGGCCCCGACTCCCGTGAAGGCCGCGGTGTGGCCGGGTTTTTACGGGGCGGGGGCCCATGATTCGCCTACGCGCGGTAAGTTTCTGGCCATGCCACGTGGACGCCACCGCCATTCCCCGCCTCTGCACCGGCTGTTGCCCCCGTCGGCGATCGCCGGCGTCTCCGTCGTCTGCGCGCTGGGTCCCTGGGTGTTCACCGAGGCCACCGTGGTGCGCGCACTGGCCGCAGCGGCCGCCGTGACGGCGGTCGTCGGCGCGGTCGTGATGCGCCGCTGGGACGCGCAGGCGGGCAAGCAGGTCGCCGAACTCACGCGCGCGCGTGCCGGCGACGAGTGGCGGTACGAGGAACGGGTCGCCGAACTGGAGACCGACCTGGAGGAGTCCCGCGAACTGCGCGCCAAGCTGGAGCAGCGGCTGCGCGCCAAGCGGGCCGAGCTGGCCGGCCTGCGCAACGAGCACGCGGCCCTGCTGCGCCGGTACGCCACCGCGGAGACCGAGCGCGCCAGCGCCCTGGAGGGGCGGCGGCTGCTGGAGCTCGAAGCGGGGGTGCCGGAGCCCTCGTCGTCGCCCGCGCTGCCGCCCGCGCGGAGCGCCGAGCCGGAGACGGCCGCCACCGAGGCCTCCGCGGCCTCGACGGGCTCCGAGGACGAGCCGGCGGCGTACGCGGTGTTCTCACCCGAGGGCGCTCGGCTCTACCGGCAGGCCTTGACGGCCCTGGCCCGGTTCGGCCGGGGGACGCCGGGCGAGCCCGAGCCCGAGCCCGACGGTGAGGCCGAGCCCGACGTCGAGACCGAGGCGGAGGGCGTGGAGGCGTCCGAGACCGGGGCCGACGAGGCGGAGGCCGGCGAGCCGCAGGCCGCGCTGCCCGAGCCCGCCGAGGCGGACGCGGATGCGCGAGCAGACGCCCATGCGGACGCCGTGGCCGGTGCGCTGGAGGCTCCCGCGGAGCACGAGTCCGAGGCCGGGGCCGCCGCCAAAGGAGAGGGCGCCCTGGAGGCCGTGACGGACGGTACGGACGCCTCCCGGGCGGTCGAGGTCGCCAAGTCCGCGGGGCAGCCGCCCGCCGGGCACTTCACGGTGCCGACCGCGGTGGCCGTCGTACCGGCGCCGCCCGCGCGGCGGCCGGTGGTCGAGGGCGGCTTCGACTTCTTCGGCACCCAGAAGGGCGCGCCGAAGGCCACGCTGGACTCCGTGCAGAACGAGGACCTCGCCGACGTCGTCGGCCCCGAGGCGCTCGCCGTGCACAAGGCCGAGGCCGAAGCCGGCTTCAAGCCCGCCGACGCGCGGTCCCGGGAGGTCGGCCAGATCATCGACCTGACGGCGCACGACGAGACCGAACAGATCGACGTCCAGCGGCTGCGCAGCGCGGCTTCCTGAGCCGCCGTCAGCCGTACTCACCGGGCCCGGTCTCCCTGCGAGGGAGCCGGGCCCGCTGCGTGGGTGCGGCGCGGGGGCTAGCCGGTGGTCATCCAGCGGTCGGGGCGGGCGTTGCGGCGGCCCGTGCGGGAGCGTTCCGCCTGCTCGTGGAGGAGGCGCGCGGCCTCCTGGGCGTCGCGCAGGCGGGCCGTCACGGTCTTGCCGGCTCCCGTGTCCACGTGGACGTCGGCGAGCCCCCAACGGCGCCTCCAGGGCCCTTGGGTGAGCCGTACGCTCTGCACCTTGGCGTGCGGGACGAGGGAGAGCCGGCGGCGCAGCAGACCGCTCCGGGCGGCGAACACCGCACCGGTGACCGCGAGCCGGTGCCCGCGCCACCACACCGGCACGCACCACCGGGCCCGCCGCGGCACCCGCGACAGCTCACGGGGCACCGTCACGCCGGGCAGCACGCGCGCGACGACGGATTCGGCGACCGCGCGCGGGGCGACCGGGATCAGCACCGAGTTCTCGGAGCCGGCCACGTCCAGCTCCACCCGCACCCAGCCTCCCCCGCTCTCGGCTCCGCCCGAGCGGGGGGACCCCCATCGCCGCCACAGCAGCGGCTCCACGATCCGCACGGTCTGCACCCGGCCCGGCGGCACCGTCTCGTGCGCCCGGTCGAGCAGCCCGTGGTCGATGCGCAGCCCGTCCGGGGACTCGCTCACCGTCCAGTCGAACTCGGTGACGAACCGGCCCGCACTGCTCGCGCCGGCCGCGCCGAACAGCGGCAGGGCGCTGGCGAGCACGGTCCAGAGGTTGTCGGTGACGAGCCACAGCACGGTCGGCACGACGAGCGCGGCGCACAGCGAGCCCCAGGTGGCGCCCGTCAGCAGCAGGGAGCGGGCCAGCTCGCGCGGGGGCACGTGCAGCAGCACCTGCGCCGGCGCCTCACCGACCTCGTGCGCCGTCTCGGGCGCGAAACCGGCCGCGCGCGCCAGCAGCTCCGCGCGCAGGGCTCGGGCCTCCCGCTCGCCCAGGAAGGCCAGCTCGTCCTTGTCGTCGGTGCCGACGACATCGATCCGCAGCTTGGCGACGCCCGCCACGCGCGCGAGGAGCGGACGGGAGACGTCCACGGCCTGGATGCGCTCCAGCCGGATGTGCGCGGTGCGCCGGAACAGCAGCCCGGTCCGTATGCGCAGCTCGGTGTCGGTGACGGCGTAGTGCGTGAACCACCAGGACAGGAAGCCGTAGAGACCGGCCGCCGGCACCAGCACCGCGACGCCCAGCAGCAGCATGGTGCCGGTCAGCCGCGTGAGCTGCTCCTGGGCGCCGTTCGGGTCGTGCACCGCCCAGCCGGCCAGCACCGTGAGCGGCGCCCAGGCGCGGCGGAAGGGCGTGACCGGGTGCAGCCGGCGCTCGGTGACGGGCGGGTGCTCGGGTATGCCGCCGGCACGGCCGGGGGACGTCACAGGCCCGCCGATCGTGCCTCGCCCAGCTCGGTCAGCCGGTCGCGCAGACGCTCCGCCTCGGCCGGGTCCAGGCCGGGGATGGTCGCGTCGGTCGCGGCGGCCGCGGTGTGCAGCTGTACGGTGGCCAGCCCGAAGCGCCGCTCCACGGGCCCGGAGGTCACCTCCACCAGCTGCATCCGCCCGTAAGGCACCACCGTCTCCTCGCGCCACAGCACACCGCGGCTGATCAGCAGGTCGTCGGCGCGCTCGGCGTACCGCCAGGAGCGCCAGTTGCGGCCCAGCAGCCGCCAGCACCAGGCGGCGCACACCGGTGGGAGCAGCGCGCAAGCCGCCCACGCGGGCCCCGCCAGCAGCCCGGGCAGCAGCCCCGCGGCGACCGCGAGCACCCCCGTCCACACCACCAGCAGCAGCCGGCGCACGCGCAGCAGTCCGGGCTCCAGCCCGCGCCACACCGGCTGGTCCGCCGGCGCTCCGGTCCCCTCGAGGCTCCCCGTTTCCATGAGCCCAGCGTACGTAGGGGAAACTGGGGCCATGACTCCTACGGCGGAGACCACGGTCGGCATCGGCGGCGCGGCGGAGAGCACCGACATGGTGCTCAACATCGGGCCCCAGCACCCGTCCACGCACGGCGTGCTGCGGCTCAGGCTCGTGCTGGACGGGGAGCGCATCGTGCACGCGGAGCCGGTCATCGGCTACATGCACCGCGGCGCCGAGAAGCTCTTCGAGGCACGCGACTACCGGCAGATCATCGTGCTCGCCAACCGCCACGACTGGCTGTCGGCGTTCTCCAACGAGCTGGGCGTGGTCCTCGCCGTGGAGCGGATGCTCGGCATGGAGGTCCCCGAGCGTGCGGTGTGGACGCGCACCCTGCTGGCCGAGCTGAACCGGGTGCTGAACCACCTGATGTTCCTCGGCTCGTACCCGCTGGAGCTGGGCGGGATCACGCCGGTGTTCTACGCGTTCCGGGAGCGCGAGGTGCTCCAGAACGTCATGGAGGAGGTCTCCGGCGGGCGCATGCACTACATGTTCAACCGCGTCGGCGGTCTCAAGGAGGACCTGCCGGCCGGCTGGACCGCACGCGCGCGTGCCGCCGTCGCCGACGTGCGCTCGCGCATGGACGTCTTCGACGACCTGGTGCTCGGCAACGAGATCTTCCGGGGGCGCACGCGCGGGGTGGGCACGCTCGCGCCCGAGACGGTGCACGCGTACGGCGTGAGCGGGCCCATCGCGCGCGGCTCGGGCGTCGACTTCGACCTGCGCCGCGACGAGCCGTACCTGGCCTACGCCGATCTCCAGGACACCCTGAAGGTGGTGACCCGGAGCGAGGGCGACTGCCTCGCCCGCTTCGAGGTGCTGCTGGCGCAGACCCACAACGCGCTGGACCTCGCCGACGCCTGCCTGGACCGGCTCGCCGAGCTGCCGCCCGGGCCGATCAACCAGCGGCTGCCGAAGGTGCTGAAGGCGCCCGAGGGGCACACGTACGCGTGGACCGAGAACCCGCTCGGGATCAACGGCTACTACCTGGTCAGCAAGGGCGAGAAGACCCCGTACCGGCTGAAGCTGCGCTCGGCCTCGTACAACAACATCCAGGCGCTGACCGAGCTGCTGCCGGGGACGCTGGTGGCGGACATGGTGGCGATCCTGGGGTCGATGTTCTTCGTGGTCGGCGACATCGACAAGTAGGCCGGCCGGCGAGCGGGCCGGCCGGCGGGGTGGCGCGGGCTACCGGCCCGGCGGGTCCTGGGGGTGCCTTGTCTCCCGCTCCGGCTCCTGCTCGGGCTCCCGCTCCAGGGGGTCCGGGATGCCGACCGGCTGGAGCAGCCAGCCGAAGTCGCCGAGACCGCCCGGTGCCGTCAGCTCGGCGGCCTCGCCCGCGCTCGCCAGCGCGCGCACGTAGGCGGCGGGATCCGTGGAGGCGAGCGCCAGCGGGGGGCGTGCGCCGGTGAGGTCGAGGGCGCGCAGAGCAGAGCGTTGCGTGAGGAGGCGCGCGGGAGGAAGCTCGCGCGCTGTTCCGCTGGTCCCGTGCGCCGTGCTTGCGGGCGCTTGAGCCGTGTCGGAAGGCGTGCGGGGCATGGTGCGCGCCGGGGGCAGGGGCGTATCGGAGGGTGTGGGCGCCGTACCGAGGGGCGTGCGCGCCGTGCCGTAGGGCGTGTACGTGGGACCAGGCGCCGCCGCGCACGCGTCCAGGGCGACGTGCGCCGTGATGTCGCACGACCCGTCCGGCACCGGTGCCGTCTCGCGGCCCTCCCGGAAGCCGGTGAGCGTGCCGAACGGGGGGCGCGTGTCCAGGGTGTGGGCGTAGTCCACGGCCACCGCCAGGCCCCGTACCACCCGGCCCACGGCCGCCGCCCAGGCCCGGTCCCGGGGCAGCCCGATCTCCGCCCGCAGGCCCTCCTCGGCCGGCAGCGGCCACCAGCGCCCGAGCCAGTCGGCCGCCGCGCCCGTCACGGGCTCCCCGAGCCGCTCGGAGCCGTCCTCCGCCACGAGGACCAGCCGGGGCACGCCCGCGGAGTCCACCTCCACGACGTCCACGGGCACGTTGTCCAGCCATTCGTTGGCGAACAGCAGACCGGTGACCGCGTCCGGGAGGTCGCTCAGCCAGGTGATCCGTTCGTCCAGGCCGGCCGGGCGCTCGGCGACCTCCACGGCGTACGCACGCGCGCGTGCCGCCACGTCGGCCGGCAGCGCGGCGAGCACTCCGCCGACCAGCTCGCCCCGCCCGGCGCCCATGTCGACGAAGTCCAGCACCGCGGGCCGGCCGAGCGCCGCGTCGACCCGGCACAGCAGCCGGGCCACGGCCCGCGCGAACAGGGGGGAGGCGTGCACGGACGTACGGAAGTGACCGGCCGGGCCCTCCGGACGCCGGTAGAAGCCGCCGTGGCCGTACAGGGCCGTCTCGGCCGCGGCGCGCCAGCCGCGCGGGCCGTGATGCGCGCGGGAGCCCTCCGCCGTCGTCTCATCCGTCACCGCACCAGACTAGGCACACAGATGATCACGGCATCCACCTTGCGGAGTACGCGCGCCGAGCGCGGATCGGTCCTTCGGTTGACCCCTGCACGCATCGGGTTTCCCTACGCTGGGTTACGTGCAGCGCCTCTATGACTTCCTCCGCCGCCACCCGACCTGGGTCGACAGCTTCTGGGCCGTCGCCCTGCTCGGGGTGTCCGCGGTGAGTGTGGTCAACCTCGACGGGGTGCCCGGTCACCACGGGACCATCGCCGAGGGGCTGGCCGTGTCCGCGGTCCTGGGTGCCGTCGTGGCGCTGCGCCGCCGCTTCCCGGAGCCGATGCTGCTGGTCGCCCTGGTGGTCGGGCTGGCCCAGCTGGTCCTGGACATCGAGACGACCGTCTCCGACTTCGCCATGCTGGTGATCACCTACACGGTCGCGGCGGTCGGCGCCCGCTGGGCCTCCCGGCTCGCCCTCGCCGTCAGCCTCTGCGCGGCGACCGTGGCCCAGATCCGCTGGCCGGCCGAGCAGGCCAGCTTCGCCGGGCAGATCGCCATAGCCGTCTTCCAGACGGTGCCCTTCGCCCTCGCCTGGGTGCTCGGCGACTCCATGCGCACCCGGCGCGCCTACTTCGCCCAGCTGGAGGAGCGCGCGGCCCGTCTGGAGAAGGAGCGCGAGGCGCAGTCGAAGGTCGCGGTGGCCGCCGAGCGCGCCCGGATCGCGCGCGAGCTGCACGACGTCGTCGCGCACAACGTGTCGGTGATGGTGGTGCAGGCCGACGGCGCCGCCTACGTCATGGACACCGCGCCCGACCAGGCGCGCAAGGCCCTGGAGACGATCTCCTCCACCGGCCGCCAGGCCCTGGCCGAGATGCGCCGCCTGCTGGGCGTGCTGCGCACCGGCGAGCACGAGGAGAGCGGGGAGTACGTCCCGCAGCCCGACGTCGAGCAGATCGACGACCTCATCGAGCAGTGCCGCAGCTCCGGCCTGCCCGTCGACTTCAAGGTGGAGGGCACCCCGCGCCCGCTGCCCAGCGGCGTGGAGCTGACCGCGTACCGGATCGTGCAGGAGGCGCTCACCAACACCCGCAAGCACGGCGGGCCCAACGCGGGCGCGAGCGTACGCCTGGTCTACTTCGACGACGGTCTCGGCCTGCTGGTCGAGGACGACGGCAAGGGCGCCCCGCACGAGCTGTACGAGGAGGGCGGCGCCGACGGGCAGGGCCACGGCCTGATCGGCATGCGGGAGCGCGTCGGCATGGTCGGCGGCACTCTGGACGCCGGCCCGCGCCCGGGCGGAGGATTCCGCATCAGTGCCCTGCTGCCGCTCAAACCGGCGCACTGACGCAGCCGTGCGCCTCTCTGTTGACACCTGTAACACCCTCCCCTGACGCCACACCACCGCATGACGAAAGAGGCCCGATGACGATCCGCGTGATGCTCGTCGACGACCAGGTGCTGCTGCGCACCGGGTTCCAGATGGTGCTCGCCGCGCAGCCGGACATGGAGGTCGTCGCGGAGGCGGGCGACGGCGTGGAGGCCCTCCAGGTACTGCGGTCCACCCCCGTCGACGTCGTCCTGATGGACGTCCGGATGCCGAAGCTGGACGGTGTGGAGGCCACCCGGCGGATCTGCTCCGAGCCCGACCCGCCGAAGGTGCTCATCCTGACCACGTTCGACCTGGACGAGTACGCCTTCTCCGGGCTGAAGGCGGGCGCCTCCGGCTTCATGCTCAAGGACGTGCCGCCCGGCGATCTGCTGGCCGCCATCCGTGCCGTGCACAGCGGTGACGCGGTCGTGGCGCCCTCCACCACCCGGCGCCTGCTGGACCGCTTCGCGCCGATGCTGCCCGCCGTCGGCAAGGAGCCCCAGCACAAGGAGCTGGGGCGGCTCACCGAGCGCGAGCGCGAGGTCATGCTGCTGGTCGCGCAGGGACTGTCCAACGGCGAGATCGCGGCCCGGCTGGTGCTGAGCGAGGCGACCGTGAAGACCCATGTGGGCCGCATCCTGACCAAGCTCGGTCTGCGCGACCGGGTGCAGGTCGTCGTGCTGGCCTACGAGACGGGGCTGGTGCGGGCCGGCGGCCACGGCTGACGGCCGGTGACCCGGTCCCGTACGCGACTCAGCGCAGGACGCCCTCGATGAAGTCGCTGCCCAGCCGGGCCACCGCGGACAGGTCCAGCTGGTGCTGGACGTACCGGCCGCGCCGGCAGTCGGTGACCAGACCCGCCTTCTTCAGCACCGTCAGGTGCCGGGATATCTCGGGCGCCGACATGCCGTGCGCGTCGGCCAGTTCGCTCGTGGTGTGCGGGGCGCGCGCGAGGTGCCGGCACAGCCGCATCCGCACCGGGTGCGCCAGCGCCTCCAGCCGGCGCGTGAGCTGCTCCACGGACGGGGCCTGCGGCCGGGGAACGCTCGCCGGGTAGGCGATGGAGGGCTGCCAGCCGTACCGGTGAAGGACCATCACGTGCGGCCAGCCGAGGCTGGTCGGCACCAGCACCAGGCCGCCGTCCCCGGTGGCGGTACGGCCCACCAGCAGCTTGTCGACCGTGATGAGCCCGGTCTCCTCGTCCAGCGAGACCGCCCCGGACAGGGCCGCGAGGGCCTCGCCGAGGCCCTTGCGGCGCAGCAGTTCGCTCTTGTGCCGGGCGTCCGCGGCCAGCTGGGGCTGGATGCGGGCCCAGATGTCGGCGAAGAAGGCGTCGTCGCAGTCGAGCATCAGCTGCCGGAACCAGGCGCGGACGGCCGGCGGATCGGTCAGCAGGCGGCGCGTGAACCGCTCCTGTACGGCCCCGCGCGCGGCGGCCAGCTCCAGGGAGCGCCGGCGCAGCTCCGGGTCGTCCAGCGGGCCGGGTTCCTGGACGTCGTAGCGCAACTGGCAGGTGAACTCCAGGGCAGCGTTGACGAACTGTTCGTCCGTCAACTTGTCCAACTGGTCCAGCTCCTCGGCGAGCGTGGCGCCGGGGACCGCGCGTCCGCCCGGGATGCCGGCGAACGGGGCGAAGACGTCCGAGAACGTCGTACGCCACAAGAAGTCCGCCTCGCACAATCGGTCGGCCAGGCACGGGTCCAGCCGGGAGGAGACGGCGGTCGCCCAGCCACGCAGCTCGGGGTGGTGGCCGGGCTCGCTCAGCGCGTGCAACGCCATCCCCAGCTCCGCCAGCGGAGAGGGCACGACGCAGACCCGCTCCAAGGGCAGCCCGGTGATGTCGATGGTCACGCTCATGCCCTCCATCGTGCACCCGCCCACTGACAGGGCCCGCGTCGATTGACGCCAGCCGTCAATCCACGGGACACCGGGGCGGACCGGGGGGCAGGCTGAAGGCACCGGGGCAGCCGCGGAGCCCGATCAGTCACCGAGCGGTCGGTGGCGCCAAGTGATCAGTCACCGTCCCGAGAAGGCGATCCGCCATGAGCATCACCCAGCAGTACCTCCTCGACAGCTACCGCGCCCGTCTGCACGGCGAGCCCGAACCGCCCGCGCCGGGCCGCCACGACCTCGACCTCGCCCGAGAGCTGCGCGACTACCGGCGCTTCCGCGCGGTCGTCGACGAGCGCCCGGCGCGCGGGCGGCTCAGGCGCACGCTGGCCCGCTGGCTGCGCCCCCGCGCACTCGGCTAGCCCCGGGGCCCGCGCGCGGTCACGCCGGGTCCGGCAGGCGGTCCACGAAGTCCCGTACGGCCGCGCGGACGTCGTCGGCCGTCCACTCCAGGCCGGCGGAACGGACGACGACCTCGGTGAACGCCAGGCCGGGGCCGCCCTCGTCCCAGGCGTTCGCGAAGAGCAGCACGGAGGTCTCCTCGGCCTGCCGCACGGCCGCCTCGGCCGGCACGCCGGGCTCGTACGGCAGCCAGACCTGGAACTCGTGGGTGTGCGGCACCTCCGGGTGGACGCGGGCCCAGGGCACCCCGGCCGCCGCGAAGCCCTCGCGCAGCGCGGCGGCCACCACGCGCGCGTGCCGGACGTACTCCGGCAGCCGGGGCAGTTCGCGCTCCAGGCCGATCAGCGCGGACAGGGCGGTCGGGAACTGCTGGAAGATCATGCCGCCGTACCGGTGCCGCCAGGTCTTCGCCTCCTCCACCAGCGTCCCGGGGCCGGCGAGCGCGGCGCCGCCGAAGCCGTCGACGGACTTGTACAGCGACACGTAGACGCTGTCGGCGAGGCCCGCGATGTCCTGAAGAGAGCGCCCGAAGTGCTCGGTGCACTCCCACAGGCGCGCGCCGTCGAAGTGCACCACCGCGTCGCGCTCCCGGGCCGCCCCGACGACCTCGGTCAGCTCCTCCCACGTGGGCAGCACGAAACCGGCGTCCCTGAGGGGCAGTTCCAGCATCAGCGCCCCGAAGGGCTCCTCCGCGTCGCGTATCTGGGCCGCCGTGGGCAGCCGGCGCCCGTCACCCACCCTGACCGGGCGCAAGCCGCTGACCTGGCTGAAGGCGTGCCGCTCGTGCACCTCGGGGTGGGACATGGGGTGCAGGGCCACCGTCGGATCGCCGGTACGGGCCGCCCAGCAGCGCAGGGCCACCTGCTGGGCCATGGTGCCCGTCGGGAAGAACGCGGCGGCCTCCGTGCCGAGCAGCGCGGCGACCCGCTCCTCCAGGGCCGCCACGATCCGGTTGCCGTAGACGTCGGCCGGCTCGTCCAGGTCGTACACCTCGTCCGCCGCGTCCATCAGATGGGCGAGACGGTCGCGGATCGAACTTCCCCAGCCGGCGCGGGACAGCACGCGCCGGGCCTGTCGCCCGGCCGCCGCGCGCCGCTCCCGCAGCCGCTCCCGCGTCTGTTGTTCCGTGTCCTGCTCACCCGTGTCGGTCATGCCGTGGATCATGCCGCGCCGGGGGCCGGGAGGGCACCGGGGTTTCCCCGCGCGCGGGCGCCGCCGGACGCGTGGCGAAACCCACAGCCTGTGGACAGCCGGCCGCCGTCGCACCCGATAGCGTTAACATGACGAGAAATCGTCCGGTACCCAGAGCGGACTGGAACGGGAAGGCCGCCGTCGCGTGAGTACAGTCCACCAGCCAGACCTCAAGGACCGCCCCGCGCGGCTCACCGTCGGCGTCGTCGGCGCCGGCCGCGTGGGCCCCGCACTGGCCGCGTCCCTCCAGCTCGCCGGGCACCGCCCGGTGGCCGTCTCCGGAGTCTCCGAGGCCTCCCGCAGGCGCGCCGAGACGATGCTCCCGGACGTCCCGCTGGTGCCGCCCGCCGAGGTCCTCCAGCGCGCCGACCTGGTGCTGCTCACGGTCCCCGACGACGCCCTGCCCGGCCTGGTCGCCGGGCTCGCCGACACCGGCGCGGTACGGCCCGGACAGCTGCTCGTGCACACCTCCGGCCGGTACGGCACGAAGGTCCTCGACCCGGCCCTGCGCGCGGGCGCGCTCCCGCTGGCCCTGCACCCGGCGATGACCTTCACCGGCACGCCGGTGGACGTCCAGCGCCTCGCGGGCTGCTCCTTCGGCGTCACCGCGCCCGAGGAGCTGCGGCTGGCCGCCGAGGCCCTGGTCATCGAGATGGGCGGCGAGCCGGAGTGGATCAGCGAGCAGAACCGTCCGCTCTACCACGCGGCCCTCGCACTCGGCGCGAACCACCTGGTCACCCTGGTCGCCCAGTCCATGGAGCTGCTGCGCACGGCCGGCGTGACGGCCCCCGACCGGATGCTCGGCCCGCTGCTCGGCGCCGCCCTGGACAACGCCCTGCGCTCCGGTGACGCCGCCCTGACCGGGCCGGTCGCGCGCGGGGACGCCGGTACGGTCGCCGCGCACGTCACCGAGCTGCGCAAGCACGCACCGCAGACCGTGGCCGGCTATCTGGCGATGGCCCGCGCGACCGCCGACCGTGCGCTCGCGCACGGCCTGCTGAAGCCGGAGCTGGCCGAGGACCTCCTCGGGGTACTCGCCGACGCGGGCCACGCCGGCCCCGGCAGCCGAGGAGGCGACGGAACCGGCGGCACGCACGGCACCGACGGGACGAACGGCACCGACGGCACGACCGGCACCGAGGGGAACGACCGATGACCACCGCCCTGCTGAGCACCGCCGGAGAGCTGCACGCGCGCGTGCGCCACGGCCGCCGCGCCGTCGTGATGACCATGGGCGCCCTGCACGAGGGCCACGCGACCCTGATCCGCACCGCGCGGGAGACCGCCGGCCCGGACGGCGAGGTCGTCGTCACCGTCTTCGTGAACCCCCTGCAGTTCGGCGCGGGGGAGGACCTCGACCGCTACCCGCGCACCCTGGACGCCGACCTGAAGCTGGCCGAGCAGTCCGGCGCAGACGCCGTGTTCGCGCCCTCCGTGGACGAGGTCTACCCCGGCGGTGAACCGCAGGTGCGCATCACCGCGGGCCCCATGGGCGAGCGCCTGGAGGGTGCCTCGCGGCCCGGGCACTTCGACGGCATGCTCACCGTCGTCGCCAAGCTGCTCCACCTCACCCGCCCCGACGTCGCCCTGTTCGGGCAGAAGGACGCCCAGCAGCTGGCCCTGATCCGGCGCATGGTGCGGGACCTGAACTTCGGCGTCGAGATCGTCGCCGTACCGACCGTGCGCGAGGAGGACGGGCTCGCCCTGTCCAGCCGCAACCGCTACCTCGCGCCGGACGAGCGGCGTACCGCGCTCGCGCTGTCCCGCGCGCTGTTCGCCGGCCGGGACCGGCACGCGGCGCAGGAGGCGCTGCGCGCGCGGGCCCGGGAAGTGCCCTCCACGCACGCGCGTGCCGAGGCACTGAGCGCCATAGGCGAGTCCCGCGCGGCGGCCGACGCGCACGCGGTGGCCACCGCCGCGCCCGGCGGCCCGGCGGCCGTCCGCGCCGCCGCCCGCCAGGTGCTGGACGAGGCCGCCCGCCTCGACCCGCCGCTGAAGCTGGACTACCTCGCACTGGTCGACCCCGCCGACTTCACCGAGATCGGCGACGACTTCACCGGCGAGGCCGTCCTCGCCGTCGCCGCCCGGGTCGGTTCGACCCGGCTGATCGACAACCTCCCCCTCACCTTCGGAGCCGCCTCGTGACCAGCACAGGCATACGACTGCACGCGCCCGCACCCGGCTGGGCCATCTCCGCGGACGTGGTCGTCGTCGGTTCCGGGGTGGCCGGTCTGACCGCAGCCCTGCGCTGCGAGGCCGCCGGGCTGACCACGGTCGTCGTCACCAAGGCCCGCCTGGACGACGGCTCCACGCGCTGGGCGCAGGGCGGCATCGCCGCCGCCCTCGGCGAGGGCGACACCCCCGAGGAGCACCTGGCCGACACCCTGGTGGCCGGCGTGGGCCTGTGCGACGAGGAGGCCGTACGGATCCTCGTGACCGAGGGCCCCGACGCGGTACGGCGGCTCATCGACACCGGCGCGCACTTCGACGAGTCCTCCGAAGGAGAACTGGAACTCACCCGCGAGGGCGGCCACCACCGCCGCCGGATCGCGCACGCCGGCGGCGACGCCACCGGCGCGGAGATCTCCCGGGCCCTCGTCGAGGCCGTCCGCGCGCGCGGGCTGCGCACCATCGAGAACGCGCTGGTGCTGGACCTGCTGACGGACGCCGAGGGCCGCACGGCCGGGGTCACCCTGCACGTGATGGGCGAGGGCCAGCACGACGGCGTGGGCGCCGTGCACGCGCCTGCCGTGGTCCTCGCGACCGGCGGCATGGGCCAGGTGTTCTCCGCGACCACCAACCCGTCCGTGTCGACCGGTGACGGCGTGGCGCTGGCGCTGCGCGCGGGCGCGGAGATCAGCGACCTGGAGTTCGTGCAGTTCCACCCGACCGTGCTGTTCCTCGGCGCGGACGCGGAAGGGCAGCAGCCGCTGGTCTCGGAGGCGGTGCGCGGCGAGGGTGCCCACCTGGTCGACGGCGACGGCGTGCGCTTCATGGTGGGGCAGCACGAGCTGGCCGAGCTGGCGCCGCGGGACATCGTCGCCAAGGGCATCATGCGGCGGATGCAGGAGCAGGACGCCGAGCACATGTTCCTGGACGCCCGGCACTTCGGCGCCGCCATGTGGGAGCACCGTTTCCCGACCATCCTGGCCGCCTGCCGGGCCAACGGCATCGACCCGGTCACCGAGCCCATCCCGATCGCCCCGGCCGCCCACTACGCCTCCGGAGGCGTCCGCACCGACGCCCGCGGCCGGACCACCGTGCCCGGCCTGTACGCGTGCGGCGAGGTCGCGTGCACCGGTGTGCACGGCGCCAACCGGCTCGCCTCCAACTCCCTCCTGGAGGGGCTCGTCTACGCCGAGCGGATCGCCGCCGACATAGCCGCCGCCCACGCCGGGAGCGGCCTGCACGCGCGCGTGCCCGCACCGGTCCCGGACCCCGGCAAGCCCGCGCACCCGCTGCTCGCCCCCGAGACCCGGTTCGCCATCCAGCGGACCATGACCGAGGGCGCCGGCGTGCTGCGCTCCGAGGAGTCCCTCGCCAAGGCCGCCGACCAGCTGCAGAAGCTGCACGCCGACGCCCGGGACGCGCTCCAGGAGAACGGCAAGACCGCCGAGCCCGGCGTGGACACCTGGGAGGCGACGAACCTCCTGTGCGTGGCCCGGGTCCTGGTCACCGCCGCCCGGCTGCGCGAGGAGACCCGCGGTTGCCACTGGCGCGAGGACCGCGCCGAGCGCGACGACGCGAACTGGCGGCGCCACATCGTCGTACGGCTCAATCCGGACCGGTCGCTGGCCGTACGCACCACCGACACCGCAGACTTCCCCCCTATCCGGTAACAGCGCCCCAGGAGCAGTGACAGACGTGAGCACCGACGACCTTCCCCTCGCCCCGACCGGCGGCTGCGGCGACGGCTGCGCCTGCGGCGCCGAGGGTGACGAGGAGTACCTGGAGTGCGGGCTCGACCCCGCGCTCGCCGAGCTGCTGGCCGCTGCCGGACTCGATCCGCTCGAGGTCGAGGACATCGCCAACGTCGCCATCCAGGAGGACCTGGACGGCGGCGTCGACGTGACGACCGTGTCGACCATCCCCGAGGACGCGGTGGCCACCGCCGACTTCACCGCGCGCGAGGCGGGCGTCGTGGCCGGCCTCCGCGTCGCCGAGGCCGTGCTCTCCGTGGTCTGCACGGACGAGTTCGAGGTCGAGCGGCACGTGGAGGACGGCGACCGGATCGAGGCCGGGCAGAAGCTGCTCTCGGTCACCACGCGCACGCGTGACCTGCTCACCGCCGAGCGCAGCGCGCTGAACATCCTGTGCCGGCTGTCCGGCATCGCGACCGCCACGCGCGCGTGGGCGGACGCGCTGGAGGGCACCAAGGCGCGCGTGCGGGACACCCGCAAGACCACCCCGGGCCTGCGGTCGCTGGAGAAGTTCGCCGTCCGCTGCGGCGGGGGCGTCAACCACCGCATGTCGCTCTCGGACGCGGCCCTGGTGAAGGACAACCACGTGGTCGCCGCCGGCGGCGTCGCGCAGGCCTTCAAGGCCGTACGGGAGGCCTTCCCGGAGGTGCCGATCGAGGTCGAGGTCGACACCCTGCACCAGCTGCGCGAGGTCGTGGACGCGGGCGCCGACCTGATCCTGCTGGACAACTTCACGCCCGGCGAGTGCGAGGAGGCCGTCGGCATCGTCGGCGGCCGGGCGCTGCTGGAGGCCTCCGGGCGGCTGACGCTCGCGGGCGCGCGCGCGTACGCCGAGACCGGCGTGGACTTCCTGGCCGTGGGCGCGCTCACGCACTCCTCGCCGATCCTGGACATCGGCCTGGACCTGCGCGAGGCGGAGTAACGGCCATGCTGCTCACGATCGACGTCGGCAACACGCACACCGTCCTCGGCCTGTTCGACGGCGAGGACATCGTCGAGCACTGGCGCATCTCCACGGACGCGCGGCGCACGGCGGACGAGCTGGCGGTGCTGCTCCAGGGCCTGATGGGCATGCACCCGCTGCTCGGCGAGGAACTGGGCGACGGCATCGACGGCATCGCGATCTGCGCGACCGTGCCGTCGGTGCTGCACGAGCTGCGCGAGGTCACCCGGCGGTACTACGGCGACGTACCCGCGGTGCTGGTCGAGCCGGGGGTGAAGACCGGTGTGCCGATCCAGTTCGACAACCCCAAGGAGGTCGGCGCCGACCGCATCATCAACGCGGTCGCGGCGAACGAGCTGTACGGCGGGCCGGCGATCGTCGTCGACTTCGGTACGGCGACCACGTTCGACGCGGTCTCCGCGCGCGGGGAGTACGTCGGCGGGGTCATCGCCCCCGGCATCGAGATCTCGGTGGAGGCCCTGGGGGTCAAGGCCGCCCAGCTGCGGAAGATCGAGGTGGCCAGGCCCCGGAACGTGATCGGCAAGAACACCGTCGAGGCCATGCAGTCGGGCATCGTGTACGGCTTCGCCGGACAGGTCGACGGCGTGGTGAGCCGGATGGCGCGGGAGCTGGCCGAGGACCCCGACGACGTCACGGTGATCGCCACGGGCGGGCTCGCTCCGATGGTGCTGGGGGAGTCCTCGGTGATCGACGAGCACCAGCCGTGGCTGACGCTGATAGGGCTGCGCCTGGTGTACGAGCGGAACGTCTCGCGGCTGTGAGGGCCGGCCGGCGCCCGCGCGGGTGCCGGCCCCGCCCCGTGACACCGGACGAGGGAAACCCGGAACGACACGCGGCGAATCAACATCCGGGATTCCTCACTTTTGTCCGATTAGTCGGTAGCGTCGCCGCATGCCCACGCCATACGGATCCCGCGGCGGCATGGCGTTCGGCGTGGAGGAGCTGCGTGTGCTCCGCCGCGCCCTCGCCCTCGCCCTCCACCCCGGCCACGCCTCCGCCGAGGACGTGCAGGACTGTTTCCGGCTCGCCGAGTCGCTCGACGAGGCGATGTGCGAGGGGGCCAGGCTGCGCGCCTTCCTGGTGGCCGACCTGGACCGCTACCGGGCCGCTCTGCCGGGAACCGTCGCCGGTTACCTGACCCTCCTGGAGGAGGCGCTCGGAGCCGGGCACCGGCCCACGCCGGACGACCTCGCGGCGCTCCGGGCGCTGCGCGGGAACCCCGCGGCGGCGGCGCTGCTGGACCGCTGCCAGGCGCTGGCCGAGCAGGACGTACGGGCGCGGTTCGCGCAGGGCGCGCGCAGGGTCCCGGCGCCCGCCGTGCCGCCCGCGCGGACGCGTCTGACGGCCCTTGCGGGCGGCGCGGGGGAGGCGGGGGTGCGCCAGGGCGACGGGGAGGCCGAGGAGCCGTCGCAGACCCCGCAGGAGCCCGCGGAGAAGCCCCGGCCGAAGCCGGCGCCCGGCCCCGCGGAGCCGGTGGCACCGAAGCGGCCCATTCCCACGCCGGGCGAGGTCTTCCCACGCCGCAAGCCGACCCCACCGGAGCCCCGCCAACTGGCCGCGGGCTAGGACCCGCGGCCCCATTTCCTCCCCCTGCGGGGCTGATTCACCGTCGGTCGCCTCGGGTCCGTGGGGGGAATAGTTTCCGGCCCGCGCCGCCCGTGCGGCTTTGGTGGTGGGGTGCGGGTGGCCCTTGGGGGGTGGGCTCGTCGGCGGCAGCCTCGGGCCGCGGGGAGAGCCCCCCCGCGGGCGGGCTCGCCGCGGCGGCCTTCGGGCCGCGGGGTGATCGCTTGCCCGCCCGTAACGGCCGTGCGGCTTGGGGTGGGTCGTCGGTGGTGGGCTTCGCGGTGCGGTGGGTGGTTCGTGTGCCCCCGGGCCGTTCGCCCGGGTCCCCGTGGCTACTCTGGAGGCATGGACTATGTCTCCGCGCTCGTGCCTCCGGTCGTCATGGCCGTGTTCTTCATCGGTGTGGTCAGGGTGATCGTGAAGACCCAGGGCGGGGCCGCCAAGGCCAAGGAGGACGCCGCCGTCGACGCCGCGCTCGCGCGCGTGGAGGGTGCACGCAAGGCCTCCGCCGGCGGCGACGCCTGAGCGGGCCGCAGGCCTTCCACACGCCTCGGCCGTCCCCCGCGTACGACTCCGGCGCCCGCGCGCTTCGCGAGTCGTACGCCCTTTTTGTTCGCGTTTGTAGTCCTAGCGCACGTCCGGCACGCCATTGCCCGGATCTCCCACTATTGTTCTGAGGTGTGCCTCGCCCATTGGGAGAACTCGAAGACGCGGTCATGACGCGGGTGTGGAAGTGGAACCGCCCGGTGACCGTTCGAGAAGTCCTGGAAGACCTGCAGCAGGAACGCTCCATCGCGTACACCACCGTGATGACGGTTTTGGACAATCTCCATCAGAAGGGCTGGGTCCGTCGTGAGGCGGAAGGCCGGGCCTATCGATATGAGGCCGTGTCGACGCGCGCCGCGTACGCCGCCGCCCTGATGAACGACGCCTGGTCGCAGAGCGACAACCCCGCCGCCGCACTCGTCGCCTTCTTCGGCATGATGAGCGACGAACAGCGCCAGGCCCTCAGGGACGCCGTGCGGATCGTCCAGGGCCCGGAAGAAACCCGGGAAGCCCCCGAAGCCCGCCAACAGGAAGCACCCGAAGCCCGGCAAGAGGAGAACCCCGGCTCGGCAGAGGACACGGCCGGGCGATAGCGTCCGCTCATGTCAGCAGAGCGTCCCGAAGTCTCCGCAAAAGCCATCACCGTCCGGCGGGCCCGGACCAGCGATGTCCCGGCCGTGCGCCGCCTCCTCGACGCCTACGTCCGCGACCGCATCCTGCTCGACAAAGCCACGGTCACGCTTTACGAGGACATCCAGGAGTTCTGGGTCGCGGAACGCGACGACAACGCCGAGGTGGTCGGCTGCGGTGCGCTGCACGTCATGTGGGAGGACCTCGCGGAAGTCCGCACTCTGGCGGTGAAGCCCGGCCTCAAGGGCGCCGGCGTCGGCCATCAGTTGCTGGAGAAGTTGCTCCAGACCGCGCGCTGGCTCGGCGTTCGCCGGGTTTTCTGCCTGACCTTCGAAGTGGACTTCTTCGGGAAGCACGGCTTCGTGGAGATCGGCGAGACACCGGTCGACACCGATGTGTACGCGGAGCTGTTGCGTTCCTATGACGAGGGCGTCGCCGAGTTCCTGGGTCTCGAACGAGTGAAGCCGAACACCTTGGGCAACAGCCGGATGCTTCTGCATCTGTGATCGTCATTGCCCCGGTGCCCTATGTCCGAAACGCGCATGTTTCCGGGTGTGGGCGGTCCGTCGGGTCACTCCCGAGGGTTTGTGTTTTTCCGGCAAAAGCGGTTTGCTTTCCGAGGTACTGCAGTACTGCATATAACAGGGGCGGCGAAACGGCGGACGCCGCACACCCCTGGCCCTCAACGTTATCGATGAAAGGAAATGCGGTGGCACAGAAGGTTCAGGTCCTTCTTGTCGACGACCTCGACGGCGGCGAGGCGGACGAGACCGTGACGTTCGCGCTGGACGGCAAGACGTACGAGATCGATCTCACGACTGCCAATGCGGACAAGCTGCGCAGCCTTCTTGATCCCTATGTGAAGGGTGGCCGTCGTACCGGTGGCCGCTCCTCCGGCGGGCGTGGAAAGGCGCGTGCCGCTTCGGGCGGCAACCAGGACACCGCGGCGATCCGCGCGTGGGCCAAGGAGAACGGATACGAGGTCAACGACCGCGGCCGGGTTCCCGCGTCCATCCGCGAGGCCTACGAGAAGGCCAACGGCTGATCCCGCCGGTCGGCGGGGTGCCCGGCGCACGCGCGCCGCAGCCGGACCCGGTGACAGTGCGCTGCCACCGTGTCCACCAGTCGTACGAGATCGGGGGCGCTCCCCTCGCGCCCCACGGGGGATACGGCCGGCATGGCCGGCATGGCCGGCATGGCCGGCAGCGAGGCCTCGACCTCGCGTCCAGGCTCAGGGGGCCGCAGCCACACGGCGGCCCCCTGCACGGAGTCACGCGGCACGGAGTCACGCGGCACGGAGCCGGGCCGTACGGATGCAGGCCCTCCAGGACGTGAACCAGCGGTCCCGGTGGGCGGACGCGGTGCCTCCAGGGTGTCGCCCGCCCCGAGGACCCGAAGGTCCAGGCGTACGGCGCCCCACTCCAGCCAGTCCAGCAGCCCGGGCAGCTCCTCCGCCCCGCCCGCGGCCACCAGCAGCTCCATCCGGTCGCCCCGCAGGGCCACCGGGGAGCCCGGCCCGAGATGCCGGAGCGCCTGTGCGCCCGCCTCGGCCGGCACGTCCAGCACGTCGAACCGCACCCCCGTGAGCAGCCGCAGCGGCCGTCCGGGCACTGTCGGCCACCCCAGATCGTTCTCGTACCAGTGCCGGGCCCGGGCGTCCGGGCCGACGCAGAGACAACCGGCGACGGGTGCGTTCGGGTCGAGGGGCCGGCGAGGAAGGGGGACCGTGGAAGACATGGAGACCGTGGAGGTCCTGGAGACCGAGCCAACCATGACAAGTGAAACGCCGGATCCCCCTTCAGGTTACGCTGGGTGTCCTGTCGGCTGCGCACAGTGCCGGAAAACGGGGCGCTTGGGGGTCCGGGGAGGCGCAAGGTTGTTCGCCCATAGCGGAGGGAACCGGTGCGCGCCGCATGGAGTGTCAGTCCCTGCGGGTAAGACATGCCTAGTGGGAGGGGGCGACATGCAGGACAGGCCGTCTCACGTTCGCCATCGGCGTACTGGCGACTGGGGTAACTGCCTGGCCTGCGGGAACATCGTCTCGCACCATCGGGTTGGAGCAGATGTCGGCGCACACGGTCAGGAGGCCATCGACGGTGTCGGCAGTTGGAATGAGCGGTCCCCGCTTGCGGGACTAAGCTGCGGAAGGACAGGGAGGGGAAGTTCCCCCCACTGCCTGACCGCTCTGAGGAGCGATTAACGATGTTCGAGAGGTTCACCGACCGCGCGCGGCGGGTTGTCGTCCTGGCTCAGGAAGAAGCCCGGATGCTCAACCACAACTACATCGGCACCGAGCACATCCTCCTGGGTCTCATCCACGAGGGCGAAGGTGTCGCCGCTAAGGCCCTGGAGAGCCTCGGCATTTCGCTTGAGGCGGTCCGCCAGCAGGTGGAGGAGATCATCGGTCAGGGCCAGCAGGCCCCGTCCGGGCACATCCCCTTCACCCCCCGTGCCAAGAAGGTCCTGGAGCTGTCGCTCCGCGAGGCCCTTCAGCTGGGCCACAACTACATCGGCACGGAACACATCCTGCTCGGCCTGATCCGCGAGGGCGAGGGCGTCGCCGCCCAGGTCCTGGTCAAGCTGGGTGCAGACCTCAACCGGGTGCGGCAGCAGGTCATCCAGCTGCTCTCCGGTTACCAGGGCAAGGAGACCGCCGCCGCGGGCGGCCCGGCCGAGGGCACGCCTTCGACCTCCCTCGTCCTGGACCAGTTCGGCCGGAACCTCACCCAGGCCGCTCGTGAGTCCAAGCTCGACCCGGTGATCGGGCGCGAGAAGGAGATCGAGCGGGTCATGCAGGTGCTGTCCCGCCGTACGAAGAACAACCCGGTCCTGATCGGTGAGCCCGGTGTCGGCAAGACCGCCGTCGTCGAGGGCCTGGCCCAGGCCATCGTCAAGGGCGAGGTGCCCGAGACCCTCAAGGACAAGCACCTCTACACGCTGGACCTCGGCGCCCTGGTCGCCGGCTCCCGCTACCGCGGTGACTTCGAGGAGCGCCTGAAGAAGGTGCTCAAGGAGATCCGCACCCGCGGCGACATCATCCTGTTCATCGACGAGCTGCACACGCTGGTCGGTGCGGGTGCCGCCGAGGGCGCCATCGACGCGGCTTCCATCCTGAAGCCGATGCTGGCCCGCGGTGAGCTGCAGACCATCGGCGCGACCACGCTGGACGAGTACCGCAAGCACCTGGAGAAGGACGCGGCCCTGGAGCGCCGCTTCCAGCCCATCCAGGTCGCGGAGCCGTCCCTGCCGCACACGATCGAGATCCTCAAGGGTCTCCGTGACCGGTACGAGGCCCACCACCGCGTCTCCATCACGGACGAGGCCCTGGTCCAGGCGGCCACCCTGGCCGACCGGTACATCTCGGACCGCTTCCTGCCGGACAAGGCGATCGACCTGATCGACGAGGCCGGTTCCCGGATGCGCATCCGCCGGATGACCGCTCCGCCGGACCTGCGCGAGTTCGACGAGAAGATCGCCGCCGTCCGCCGGGACAAGGAGTCCGCGATCGACTCGCAGGACTTCGAGAAGGCCGCCTCCCTGCGCGACAAGGAGAAGCAGCTCCTGGCCGCCAAGGCGAAGCGGGAGAAGGAGTGGAAGGCCGGCGACATGGACGTCGTCGCCGAGGTCGACGGCGAGCTGATCGCCGAGGTCCTCGCCACGGCCACCGGCATCCCGGTCTTCAAGCTGACCGAGGAGGAGTCCAGCCGTCTGCTCCGCATGGAGGACGAGCTGCACAAGCGGGTCATCGGCCAGAACGACGCCGTCAAGGCGCTGTCGAAGGCGATCCGCCGTACGCGCGCGGGTCTGAAGGACCCGAAGCGTCCGGGTGGTTCGTTCATCTTCGCCGGCCCGTCCGGTGTCGGTAAGACCGAGCTGTCCAAGGCACTCGCCGAGTTCCTCTTCGGTGACGAGGACGCGCTGATCTCCCTCGACATGTCGGAGTTCAGCGAGAAGCACACGGTGTCGCGTCTCTTCGGTTCGCCCCCCGGATACGTGGGCTACGAGGAGGGCGGCCAGCTGACCGAGAAGGTGCGCCGCAAGCCGTTCTCCGTCGTCCTCTTCGACGAGGTCGAGAAGGCCCACCCGGACATCTTCAACTCGCTGCTGCAGATCCTGGAGGACGGTCGTCTGACCGACTCCCAGGGCCGGGTCGTGGACTTCAAGAACACGGTCATCATCATGACGACCAACCTCGGCACCCGGGACATCTCCAAGGGCTTCAACCTGGGCTTCGCGGCCTCGGGTGACACGAAGACCAACTACGAGCGCATGAAGAACAAGGTGTCGGACGAGCTCAAGCAGCACTTCCGTCCCGAGTTCCTCAACCGCGTCGACGACGTGGTCGTCTTCCCGCAGCTGACGCAGGCGGACATCCTGCGGATCGTCGACCTGATGATCGGCAAGGTGGACGAGCGCCTGAAGGACCGGGACATGGGCATCGAGCTCTCCCAGTCCGCCAAGGAGCTGCTGGCCAAGAAGGGTTACGACCCGGTGCTGGGCGCGCGTCCGCTGCGTCGCACGATCCAGCGCGAGATCGAGGACTCGCTGTCGGAGAAGATCCTCTTCGGCGAGCTGCGCCCCGGTCACATCGTGGTCGTGGACACCGAGGGCGAGGGCGAGTCCCAGACCTTCACCTTCCGGGGCGAGGAGAAGTCGGCCCTCCCGGACGTCCCGCCGATCGAGCAGGCCGCGGGTGGGGCCGGTCCCAACCTGAGCAAGGACGCGTAAGCCTCCTGCGGAGCGGCCGAGCATGAGGGGCCGGTGCCTTCGGGCACCGGCCCCTTCGGCGTTCCCGGCGCGGTCCCGTGCCGGGCGCGCGGTCCGTGCCGGGCGCGCTCGGTCTTACGACAACTGTCCGTCGTAGTCGGGCAGTTTGAAGGCCTTCTCGGCGTGCCCGCCGGACAGGTCGGTGGCGCTGTTGCCGATGTTGGCGATGATCGTGTAGCCGTCGTTCTCGACGTCGACGCGCTGGGCGGTCTTGTAGGCGGCGACGTCCTTGAAGAGGTCGAACAGGCCGCGGACGTAGAGGCCGGAGACGTCGTAGCCGTCGTGTTCCAGGTTGTACTCGGTGGGCCAGTACAGGACGCCGGGCCGGGCGGTGACGAAGAAGAGGGAGACGCCGTGCTCCTGGGCGTACCGGGCGACGTCCAGGACGGGCTTGTTGGCCGGCTGGGGGTAGCTGAAGCCGAAGTCGGTCTCCAGCGTGGTGTTGTCGATGTCGAGGACGATGGCCTGCCTCTCGCCGGGCCGGGCGGCGGCGATGCGGTCCTTCAGGTACGGCAGGGCCTGGTCCATGACGGTCTGGCAGTCCTTCTGCCAGGTGGCGTAGTCGACCTTCGCGGAGGAGGTGCTCGTGGTCGCCGCCTCGGCCGGGGCGGCCGTCGCGGCCAGGGCGGCCACGGAGACGGCGGTCACGGAGATGCGGCGCGCCCAGGGGCGTCTGGTCATCGGTGGGTGGTCCTCTCGCGTCTGAAATGTCAGGGGCATGATCTGAGGCGAGGGTGGCGCGAGGGGAACCGTAGGGTTACCGGAGGGTAGGTGCCTAGAGGCCTGCGTCACATTTCCGTGATCGTCGGTTTGGGTAGCCGGTGATAAGGGGCACAGGCGAAATGTCCGGTACTAGCCGGGATAGTGGGATGTGCTAGCCGGGTAAAGCGGGATAAATAGGGCAAAAAGGGACCTTTACTCCGCAATCCCGCACGGAAGAAACCCGTCGTCAGGGGCCGGTTGTCCGGAGGGCAGGGCTGTCAAGAAAGCGGCCGGTTTCGCGGTCGTGTACTACCCGCTGCCGTAGATGGGCCGTTTTGGGCTGGATGGGGTGCTCGGTTACCAAGGGATGGCCGCTTGGCCGGATGTCTCCCCGGACGTCTGTGCGCCGGGTGGCCGATCTGCTCCCGAGTCCACGAGGTCCCGATGTTCCAGCGCTTCACGTCCCGCTCTTCCCGCTCGTCCTCGCTCCGTGCCCGTGTGACCGTCCTGGCTGCCGGACTCGGCGCCACGGCCGTGCTGGGTACCGGGGTCGCGAGCGCCGCCACCGCGTCCGCCGGCTCCTGGGTCGACCCGGTGAAGAGCTACACGCTCTCCGCGAGCTTCGCGCAGGCCGGCAGTCACTGGGCCGCCAAGCACAGCGGCCAGGACTTCGCCGTGCCGACCGGCACCGACGTCGTCGCCGCGCACGGCGGCACCGTCGTCAAGGCCGGCCCCAACGGCGCCGGTGACGGCCCGGCGTACGGCAACGCCGTCGTCATCAAGCACGGCAGCGGCACCTACTCGCAGTACGCGCACCTGTCCCGGGTCGACGTCCGGCCCGGCCAGATCGTGAAGACCGGCCAGCACATCGCCCTGTCCGGCTCCACCGGCAACTCCACCGGCCCGCACCTGCACTTCGAGATCCGTACGACCCCGAACTACGGCTCCGCCATCGACCCGGTCGCGTTCCTGCGCGCCCAGGGCGTGACGGTCTGACCCAGGGCCTGTCGTTCGGATCGTGCCGGGCTCGCCGGCTGATCCGAACGACAGGACCTAGTCCGTCCCGCGGGCGTGCTCGTGCGCCTGTGTGACCAGGTCCAGGGCGACCTCGAGAACGGCCTCGCGCTTCTTCTCGGGGTCGCCTTCGATGTCCTGCATCACGAACATCCCCGCGTGCAGCGTGAACATCGCGCTGACGGAGCGGACCTGGTCGACCAGTTCCGCCTCCGGGTTGATGAGGATGTCCCGCAGGCCGCGCATCCGGTCCTTGAAGGTGTCGCCGATGCGCAGTTCCCGTACCGTCGCCTGGTTCTCCTGCATGAAGCGGAACAACGGCTCCGCACCCTGGAGCGCCTCGCTGTAGCGGCGGATGATCTCCTGCTTGGTCTCCAGCGTGTGCGGCTGCCCCCGGCCCCACTCGATCAGTTCCAGGATCGGCTTCGTCAGATCCTCGAAGAGGCTGACGATGATCTCTTCCTTCGTCTTGAAGTGGTAGTACAGGGCCGCCTTCGTGACGTCGAGACGCTCGGCGATCTCGCGCAGGGAGGTCTTCTCGTAGCCCTGCTCCGCGAAGAGGGCGAGCGCCACGTCCTGGATGCGCTGGCGGGTGTTGCCGCGGCGCTGCTGTTTGGTGCCGTCCATGGTGACGCCCATCCTCGTACTCCTCGCGCTCCGGCGGAAACTTACTTGACGCCCGGCTAGTAGCGCGTCTACCTTCCCAGTGTAGTGACAACTAGCCGGGCGGCAAGTAAGTACGCCGCAGGGGGAAACGGGAAGACGATGGCGGACACGGTCGAAACCACCACAGAGGGCAAACAGCCCAGGAGTGTGCGAGTAGTGCTGCTCGCACTCATGATCGCGATGATGCTCGCGATGCTCGACAACATGATCGTGGGCACGGCGATGCCCACGATCGTGGGCGAACTGGGCGGCCTGGAGCACCTCTCCTGGGTCGTCACCGGTTACACCCTGGCCACCGCGGCCTCCACCCCGATCTGGGGCAAGCTCGGTGACATGTACGGGCGCAAGGGCGCCTTCCTCAGTTCGATCGTGATCTTCCTCATCGGCTCGGCGCTGAGCGGCATGGCCCAGGACATGGGCCAGCTGATCGGGTTCCGGGCCGTGCAGGGCCTGGGCGCCGGCGGTCTGATGGTCGGCGTGATGGCGATCATCGGCGACCTGATCCCGCCGCGGGAGCGGGGCAAGTACCAGGGCATGATGGCCGGCGTCATGGCGCTGGCGATGATCGGCGGCCCGCTGGTCGGCGGCACCATCACGGACAACTGGGGCTGGCGCTGGGCCTTCTACATCAACCTGCCGCTGGGCGCGGTCGCCCTGGCGCTGGTCACCGCCGTACTGCACCTGCCGAGGAAGCGCTCCAAGGCCGGCATCGACTACCTGGGCGTCGTCCTGCTGACCGTCGGCATCACCTCCATCGTGCTGGTCACCACCTGGGGCGGCACCGAGTACGCCTGGACCTCCGCGCGGATCATGGAGCTGATCGGCATCGGCGTGGCCGCGCTGGTCGGGTTCGTGTTCTGGCAGACCAGGGCCGCCGAGCCGGTCCTGCCGCTGCACATCTTCAAGAGCCGCAACTTCACCCTGATGTCGGTCATCGGCTTCATCACCGGCTTCGTGATGTTCGGCGCCACCCTGTTCCTGCCGCTGTACCAGCAGGCCGTGCAGGGCGCCTCCGCGACCAACTCCGGTCTGCTGCTCCTGCCGATGCTCGGCGCGATGCTCGTGACCTCGATGGTCGCCGGGCGGGTCACCACCAACAGCGGCCGGTACAAGATCTTCCCGATCGTCGGCGGTGTCCTGATGATCGTCGGCATGTACCTGCTGTCCCTGATGGACACCGGTACCACCCGGCTGACCTCCGGCGTCTACATGGCCGTCGTCGGCGCGGGCATGGGCTGCCTGATGCAGATCACCATGCTGGTCGCGCAGAACAGCGTGGAGATGAAGGACATGGGCGTGGCGTCCTCCTCGACCACCCTGTTCCGTACCCTCGGCTCCTCCTTCGGCGTGGCCATCATGGGCGCCCTGTTCAACCACCGGGTGCAGGACGTCATGGCCGAGCGGGCCGGCGCGCTGGGCAAGAACATCACCGAGAAGTCGGCGCAGCTGGACGCCAAGAGCCTGCAGAAGCTGCCGGCGGTGGCGCGCGAGGCGTACCAGCACGCGGTGTCCTCGGGCACGCACTCGGCGTTCCTGCTCGGTGCCGGGATCGCGGTCGTGGTGCTGATCGCGGCGCTGTTCGTCAAGGAGGTGCCGCTCAAGGGCGGTCCGAAGGCCCCCGCGGAGGGTGCCGACCCGGCGCCGCAGGCCGTGGTCGAGGCCGTCTGAGCAACCCCGAGTCCGAAGGCCCCGGTGCGTGTCCGCCACCGGGGCCTTCGGCCGTTCCCACCCCTCGCAAGACCGCGGTGTCCGCGCTGGTCGACGCCGGTTCGGGCCCGATGTCAGACCCCCGTGCCACCATCGGCGCATGGACAAGATCCGCCGCCTGCGTCTGGCCAAGGACGCCATGGACCGGGACTGGGCCGACCCGGGCCTCGACCTGGACGCGGTGGCGGCCCACGCCGGGTACTCGCGGTATCACTTCCTGCGCGCCTTCAAGGAGGCGTACGGCGAGACACCAGGCCAGTACCTGACCCACCGGCGGATCGAGCGCGCCGAGGAGCTGCTGCGCAGCGCCAACCTCACGGTCACCGAGATCTGCACCCTGGTCGGCTTCAGCAGCCTCGGCACCTTCTCCGCCCGCTTCAAGGCCCGTACCGGCCTCACCCCCAGCAAGTACCGGAGCGAGCACGTCGGCCGTGGCGCCGCCCTCATACCCGGCTGCTACGCCATGCTCTGGGCCGGCGGTTTCAACACCGCAACATCGAAGAAGCGCGCCGCGCCCGGCCCTGCCTACGGTGACGAGCAGGAACAGCAGCCTCGCGACAGGAGAGCGCAGCCATGATCAAAGGCCTGGCCATCAGCACCGTATGGACCACCGACCAGCAGCGGACGAAGGCCTTCTTCACCGAGAAGCTGGGCTTCGAGGTGCGCACCGACCTCGCCCTGGGCGACATGCGCTGGATCACCGTCGGCGCCAAGGACCAGCCCGGCCTGGAGCTGGCGCTGATGAGCCTGGACGGCCCGGGCCTGGACCCCGAGTCCGCCGAGGCGCTGAAGAAGCTGGTCGCCAAGGGAGTGCTGGGCGCCGGGGCGTTCCACACGGACGACTGCCGGGGAGACTACGAGACCTTCAAGGCCCGCGGGGTGGAGTTCGTCCAGGAGCCGAAGGAGCGGCCGTACGGCGTCGAGGCGATCTTCCGCGACGACAACGGCAACTGGTACTCGCTGACCCAGCGCAGCGAGGAGCTGGACTTCTCCAAGGACTTCGGATGACCGCGCAGCCTGCGGTGCTGCCGGACCACACGGCGGTACGGACCGCGCTGTGGCGGGCGCTGCACCTGCGGGCCGATCCGCCGCCGCACGTCATCGCGGACGAGGTCGGGCTGCGGCTGGCGGATCCCGGCGACGACTGGCGCTCCCGGCCCGACATGGACGAGCGGGAGACCCGGCCGGTGCGGGCGTCCATCGCGGCCCGCGCCCGGTTCGTCGAGGACCTCGTGGTGGAGCAGGCCGCGCGGGGCGTGGACCAGTACGTCCTGCTCGGCGCCGGCCTGGACACCTTCGCCCAGCGCCGGCCCGAGATCGCCGCGGGCCTGCGGGTGTTCGAGGCGGACCGGCCCGGGCCGCAGGAGTGGAAGCGAAGGCGGCTCGCCGACCTCGGGTACGGCGTCCCCGACTGGCTGCGGCTGGTCCCGGTCGACTTCGAGGGCGACTGGTGGGGGCGGCTGCTCGCGGCCGGTCTCGACCCGGGCCGCCCGGCGGTCGTGGCCTGCACCGGCGTCACCATGTACCTCACCCGGGACGCCGTCGAGGCGAGCTTCCGGCAGGTCGCGACGCTCGCTCCGGGCTCCGTGCTCGCCACCACGTTCCTGCGGCCGGCCGAGGACGTGGAGCCCGAGCTGCGGCCCTTCCACCAGGCGGCGGAGCGGGGCGCGCGCGCCTCCGGCACACCGTTCCTCAGCTACTTCACGCCCCCGCAGATGCTGGCCCTGGTCCGCGGCACCGGCTTCCGCGACGCCCGCCACGTACCGGCCGAGGAACTCACCCGCCGCTACTTCACCGGCCGCCCGGACGGCCTGCGCCCGTCCAGGGCGGAGGAACTGGTGCTGGCCACCACCTGAGCCGCCGGGGCGGCTGGGCGGGCTGGCTGCCCCAGCCCCCTCGGCTAGGCGCCGCCCGACGCCTGGGTCCCGCCCGACGCCGGCAGCATCGGGTAGCTGCCCGTGTTGGTCGGGGCGTGTTCCGGTAGCCACAGGACGGCCACCGCGCCCTCCGCGGCGACGCCGGGGGGCGCGCCCGCAGGGCGTACGTTGCGGAACGTCAGGCGGGCGCCGAGCACCCGGGCCTGGCCCGCCGCGATGGTCAGCCCGAGCCCGTGGCCCTGCCCGGCGCGGTCCTTGCTGCCGGTGCGGAACCGGCTCGGCCCCTCGGCGAGCAGTTCCTCGGGGAAGCCGGGACCGTGGTCGCGGACCCGGATGACCCGGCCCTCCACGGTCACCTCCACGGGCGGCCGGCCGTGCCGGGCGGCGTTGGCGAGCAGGTTGAACAGCACCCGCTCCAGCCGCCGCGGGTCGGTGGTGACCTCCGACTCGTGCACCACCCGCACGGTGACGTCCGGGTCCTTGGCCGCGACCCGGCGCGCCACGAACTCGCCGAGCATGATGTCCTGCAGCTCCGCCCGCTCCGAGGCGCCGTCCAGCCGGGCCACCTCCAGGACGTCCTCGACCAGGGTGCGCATGGCCTTGGCCCGGTCCAGGACCAGTTCCGTGGGCCGGCCCGGCGGCAGCAGCTCGGCGGCCGTCAGCAGGCCCGTCACCGGGGTGCGCAGCTCGTGCGCGATGTCGGCGGTGACCCGCCGCTCGGCCTCCAGGCGCTGGCGCAGCGCGTCCGCCATGGCGTCCACCGCTCGCGCGAGTTCGTCGGTCTCGTCCCGTACGACCCCGCCGATGGCCTCCTGCACCCGGATGTCGGTCACGCCGTTGGCGGTCTGGGTCGCCGCGTCCGCCGCCTTGCGCAGCCGGCGGGACAGCTGCCCGCCGATCAGCACGCCCAGCGCGCTGCCGCCGAGCACCACCGCGACCGAGCCGATGACCAGGGCCTGGTCCAGGTCCTGCAGCATGTCGGTGCTGCGGTCCGGCAGATGGCTGTGCAGGGACAGCACATGCCCGTCCTTCACCGGAACGGCCGCCCAGATGTCCGCCGCCCCGCCGTGCTCGGAGACATCGCTGGCCCGGCGGCCCCGCTCGACCTTCTCGCGCAGCGCGGCCGGCAGCTCCGGGTCGTCGACCTTGATGTAGGGGAAGACCCGCCCCCGGTTCAGCTCGTAGTTGCGCTGGGCCATCAGGACCCGGTCGTTGGCCAGCTCGCGCGCGTTGTCCAGCATCGAGACACGGGCCGCGTTGTGCACGACCAGGCTCAGCACGATCGCCACCAGGCCGGCCACCAGCGCGATCGCCGCGCTGACCTTCCACCTCAGTCCGGTGCGCAGGCCCACGCGCTCCATGCGCCGGACCGGGTGCCGCAGAATCCCCCGCATGCCGCCGCTCCGCTCAGGCCTTCAGCTTGTAGCCGAAGCCGCGGACCGTCTCGATCCGGTCCTGGCCGATCTTCTGCCGCAGCCGCTGCACATGCACGTCCACGACCCGGGTGTCCCCGCCCCAGCCGTAGTCCCACACGCGCTCCAGCAGCTTGTCGCGGGAGAGCACGGTCCCCGGCGCGGAGGAGAACTCCAGCAGCAGCCGCATCTCGGTGGGCGTCAGCGCCACCGGCCGCCCGGCCCGGCGCACCTCCATGCCCTCGGTGTCGATCTCCAGGTCGCCGAAGCTCAGCGTGCCGCCGCCGACCCCGGAGGCGGAGCCGTCCTGCGCGGACCCGCCGGCGTGCCCGAAGCGGCGCAGCACCGCGCGGATCCGGGCGACCAGCACGGCTCCGTCGAAGGGCTTGGTCACATAGTCGTCGGCGCCCGCCTCCAGGCCCAGGACGACGTCGATGGAGTCGGCCCGCGCCGACAGCATGATCACCGGCACGGTCGACTCGTCCCGGATCCGGCGGCACAGGCTGACGCCGTCCAGGCCGGGCACCATGACGTCCAGCAGTGCGATGTCGGGGCGGTTCGCCCGGAACGCCTCCAGGCCCGACAGACCGTCGGGCATGGCGGTGACCGCGAAGCCGTCCCGCTCCAGTGCGAGCTGGGTGGCCTCGCGGATGACGTCGTCGTCCTCGACGAACAGGACGTGGGTCTGGTCTGCCATCCCGGTGCTCTCAGTCCTCGTGGTGTCGTGGGGGTCAGGGTGTCCTACGGGGTGTCAGCTGTCCGGCGCGGGCGTCGGGCCCCCGCCGGCCGACTTGCTGTACTCGTTGCGGGTGGACTTCCCCGGGGCGAACCGCCCCTCCGTCCACCTGTACGGGGTCACGATCTCACCCGACGGGCTGGAGATCGGGTCGCCCTTCTCGTAGTACTGCCGGGTCACCGACAGGACACCCTGGTCGATCTCGGCGTAGACCGGGGACTCCTCGCTCTTGAAGACGTTCGTGTACGAGCCGTCGTCGTCCCGGTAGACATACGAGCCGATGCCGACCGCGTCGGCACAGGTCAGCACGTTGACGACGACGTCGTCCACCGGTCCGTCGGTCAGATTGCCGTAGGAGACGTCGACCGGGTACTCGTCGCCGTTGCACGGCTTCAGCTCCCGCTTGACCGCGCCCGACACCTCCGGGTCGTTCTTGACCAGCGCCACCGGATCCACCCGCCGGTAACTCTCCGCCGGACTGGGGGAGGGGGAGTCGACGGCCCCGGCCACCGCCGAGGCGTGCGCCGGGCCCTCGTCCCGGGCGCCCGTGCCCCCGCTGCCGCACGCGGCGACGAAAAGGGCGAGGGCGGCGAGCGCGGCCCCCACCGCGATCACCGCCTGTGTACTGCTGCGGGCCCGGTAGGGCCCGGCCCCGGTCAGGCCGCGCAACGCTCCCGCTCCTCACGCTCCAGCGCGCGTGCGTCCAGATCGCGGGCCTCCAGCTCCTCACGGAGCCGGGCGAGCGCCCGGTGCAGCGTGCTCTTGACCGTACCGGCCGACATGCCGAGGGCAGCGGCCGTCTCCTCTGTGGACATCTGCTCCCAGTGTCGCAGCACCACGACACTGCGCTGCTTCGGTGCGAGCACCTTCATGACATCCATCAGGAGGGCCCGGTCGGCGTGCTGCTCGGTCGAGTCATCCACGGAGGCGTCCGGCAGCTGCTCGGTGGGCACCTCCTCGAGCTTGCGCGCCCGCCACCACTCGGTCCGAGTGTTGATCATGACCCGGCGCAGATAGGCGTCGGCCAGCCGCTTGTCGGCGATGCCCTCCCAGCGGCCGTAGGTCCGCACCAGCGCGGTCTGCAGCAGGTCCTGGGCGTCGACCGGGTCCGGAACCAGCCGGCGTGCGCTGCGCAGCAGCGCGTCCTGCCGGGTGCGGACGTACTCCTCGAATTCGAGCACCTCGCCCTGGGCCATGTTCAACCGCCTCCGTTCCCCGTTGTGCTTCCGGCTCGTGCCTGAAGTCCTGCTGTCCCCGCGCCCGGTGGTCCGCCGGGCACGGAGAAGAAGCTACGGAGTGGTTGTCACGGGGCTGTGCGGACCAGCCTGCGGCTGGCAATCGGCTATCCGTCGGTTGTGTAACGGAAGTACGAACGGGGTAAGGCGAGCAGCCTGGCTGTCCCCTTATGGGGCACTTTGTCGGTTCAGGGGTTCTGTAACGGACGCCCCTGCGCTGTGACCTGTCTGTGCGTCAGCCCAGCGGCAGCCGGTACAGGCCGCCCGGCAGCGGCTCCACCAGACCGTCCGAGACCAGCCCGTCGAGCGCCCGGGCCCGCTGCACCGGCTCGTGCCACACCCGGTCCAGCACCGCCTGCGGCACCGGTGCGTGCGCCTCCCGCAGCACGGCCAGCAGCTTGCCGCGCACCTGCCGGTCCGTACCGGCGTACGTCTGCCCGCGGCGCGGCGGACCCGCGTGCTCCGGCTTGCCCGCGAGCCGCCAGGCGCACTGCGCGGCGATCGGGCACCGCGGGCACCCCTCGTTCTTCGCCGTGCACACCAGCGCGCCCAGCTCCATGGAGGCGGCGGCCCACCGTGCGGCGGTGCGCTCGTCCTCCGGCAGCAGCTCCCGTGCCAGGCGCCGCTCGGCCGCCGTGGTCGCGTTCGGCGGGTACTGCACGCCCGTCACCGCCCGCGCCAGGACCCGGCGGACATTGGTGTCCAGCACCGCGTGCCGCTGCCCGTACGCGAACGAGGCCACCGCGGCGGCCGTGTACTCGCCGACACCGGGCAGCGCCAGCAGCTGCGCGTGATCCGTCGGTACGTCCCCGCCGTGCCGCTCCGCTATGGCGACCGCGGCACCGTGCAGGCGCAGCGCGCGGCGCGGATAGCCGAGCCGGCCCCAGGCGCGCACCGCCTCGCCCGGTGCCTCCTTCGCGAGGTCGGCCGGGCGCGGCCAGCGGGCCAGCCACTCCTCGTAGACGGGCAGCACCCGGTTCACCGGGGTCTGCTGGAGCATGAACTCGCTGACCATCACGCCCCACGGGCCCGCCTCCGGGCGGCGCCAGGGGAGGTCGCGGGCGTGGGCGTCGAACCAGGCGATCACGGGGGCGTGCAGCTTCTCAGTCATGGCCTTTCCGATCCTGCCACGGGTTGGCGGGCGGAATGGGTGACCGCACGGTCACCGAGCGTGGCGAAATGTGAAGAAGCAGGTCGCCTGCGGCAGTTGCCGGGATGATGATCCGGAAAAGTTGGCGCCGGCGCGGCGGGTGGCGCAAGCCGGCGCGACGATCTCTCGTACAGTTTGCGCCGTGGGATCTCTGCGCAATCCGGTCGGGCCGCTTCCCTCCTCCATCTACTGGCGTCGGAGGGTCGTACTGCTGTCCGTGGTCGCCCTGTTGGCGCTGGTGATCACATGGATCGTCACCGCCGGCGGCGGGGGCGGCAAGAACGACGCCGACGGGTCCGACGGCAAGAATCCCACCCACACCATCACGCCCGGGCCGACCCCGTCCGGTTCCGCGATCAGTCAACACCCCGGCGGTCGCGAGGAGTCGGGCGGCGGCGACTCCAGCGGTGGCGGCTCCGGTTCCGCCTCCGGTGGTGACAGCGGCTCGGACGGCTCGACCGACGGGTCCTCCGGTTCCGGCGGCGGCTCGGGTACGGCTGCCGTGGGCGGCGACGTCGGCACGGGCGACACGCTCCCGGCGTCCTCCTCGCTGCCCAACTGCACCTCCGGCGCGGTCACGTTGGGCCTGCACAGCGTGCACAACTCCTACTCGCCGGACCAGACGCCGACCTTCGAACTCACCGCGAAGAACGGCTCGTCGGCCGACTGCAAGGTCGATCTCGGCCCGAAGAACGCGGTGTTGACCATCACGCCGGCGGACGGCGACGACACGTTCTGGTCCTCGGCCGACTGCCCCCAGGGGGCGGGGAGCCTGGTGTTCCGGGTCCCGGCCGGCCAGAGCATCACGTACACCGTGAAGTGGGACCGCAAGCCGAGCGCGGCCCACTGCGCGACGCCCTCCGGGGGTTCGGCGAAGCCGGGTACGTACCTGTTGGAGGCAAAGACCCCGGGATTCGCGAAGGCACAGGCTTCGTTCGTGCTGTCGGCGGACTAGAGGAGCGCCCCGAAGGGGGCGCGGGTTGACGGCGCGAGCGCAATCAGACGTACCGCTCCAGGATCGACGACTCGGCCAGGCGCGACAGCCCCTCCCGCACGCTCCGCGCCCGGGCCTCGCCGACCCCGTCCACGGTCTGCAGGTCGTCCACACTCGCGGCGAGCAGCTTCTGCAGGCCCCCGAAGTGCTCCACCAGCCGGTCGATGATGGCGCCCGGAAGCCGCGGGACCTTGGCCAGGAGCCGGAAGCCCCGCGGGGACACCGCGGAGTCGAGCGTCTCCGGGGACCCGGTGTAACCCAGCGCCCGCGCCACCGTGCCGAGTTCGAGAAGCTCCGCGTGGGACAGGGCGTCCAGCTCGGCCAGCGCCTCGTCGACCGTACGGGACCGCTTGGCCGTCGGCTCCGGAACGTAGTCCCGGACCACCAGCTCACGGTCGGGCTCGACCCCGGCGATCAACTCCTCCAGCTGGAGCGCGAGAAGCCGGCCGTCCGTGCCCAGCTCGACCACGTACTCGGCGATCTCGGTGGCGATGCGGCGGACCATCTCGAGACGCTGCGCGACCGCCGACACGTCCCGGACCGTCACCAGGTCCTCGATCTCCAGCGCCGACAGCGTGCCCGCGACCTCGTCCAGCCGGAGCTTGTACCGCTCCAGCGTGGCCAGCGCCTGGTTCGCGCGGGAGAGGATCGCCGCCGAGTCCTCCAGGACACGGCGCTGCCCGTCGACGTACAGCGCGATCAGCCGCATCGACTGGGAGACCGAGACCACCGGGAAGCCGACCTGCTTGCTGACACGGTCCGCCGTGCGGTGCCGGGTCCCCGTCTCCTCCGTGGGGATCGTCGCGTCCGGCACGAACTGCACGCCCGCCCGGAGGATCTTGGACAGGTCCGACGACAGCACGATGCCGCCGTCCAGCTTGCACAGCTCCCGCAGCCGGGTGGCGGTGAACTCCACGTCCAGCACGAAACCGCCCGTGCACATCGCCTCGACCGTCTTGTCGGAGCCGAGCACGATGAGCCCGCCGGTGTTGCCGCGCAGGACCCGCTCCAGGCCGTCACGCAGGGCCGTACCGGGTGCCACGGCGCTCAGCGAGGCGCGCATCAGGCGATCGGGACCGGCACTCCCACCGGACTTTCCGGGAGCTGCTGCCCGGTCGTTGGCTGCCACTGCACTCCTCCGGTCGCAGGTTCTGACGCGCCCCCGTCCCCGCACTCGGTTCGTACGGACGGGCGAGACCAGGGCAAAGTCTACCGGCGCTCCTCCGCCTCCCGTGGGGCCTCCCGGCGACGGGTGCGCGGCAGAACCCGGAGCGCGTCCCCCATGTCGGCGACTTCCAGGACCTTCATGCCGGGCGGCACCTTTCCCGGATCGGTCGGCACGAGCGCGTGCGTGAAGCCCAGCCGGTGCGCCTCGGCGAGCCTGCGCTGCACGCCCGTGACCCGTCTGACCTCGCCCGCGAGTCCCACCTCGCCGATCGCCACCAGGTTCTTCGGCAGCGGGGTGTCGCTGGCGGCGGAGGCGAGCGCGAGCGCGATGGCGAGGTCGGCGGCCGGCTCCGACAGCTTCACGCCGCCGACCGTCGCCGAGTAGATGTCCCGCTTGCCGAGCGCGCTGATCCGGCCGCGCTGCTCCAGGACGGCCAGCATCATCGAGACGCGGGAGGTCTCCAGGCCGGACGTCGTACGGCGCGGGGAGGGGATCTGGGAGTCGACGGTCAGCGCCTGCACCTCGGCCACCAGCGGGCGGCGGCCCTCCAGGGTGACGGTCAGGCACGTGCCCGGGACCGGCTCGGCGCGACGGGTCAGGAACAGGCCGCTGGGATCGGCGAGGCCCGTGATGCCCTCGTCGTGCAGCTCGAAGCAGCCGACCTCGTCCGTCGCCCCGTAGCGGTTCTTCACGCCCCGCACCAGGCGCAGGCGCGCGTGCCGGTCGCCCTCGAAGTGCAGGACGACGTCCACCAGGTGCTCCAGGAGGCGGGGGCCGGCGATCGCGCCGTCCTTGGTGACGTGGCCCACCAGGAGGGTGGACATGCCGCGGTCCTTCGAGGCCCGGATCAAAGCGCCGGCCACCTCCCTCACCTGGGCCATGCCGCCGGGCGCGCCCTCGATCTCCGGGGAGGCGACCGTCTGCACCGAGTCCAGGATCAGCAGGGACGGCTTCACCTCGTCCAGGTGGCCGAGGACCGCGGACAGGTCGGTCTCGGCGGCCAGGTACAGGTGGTCGTCGAGGGCGCCGATGCGGTCGGCGCGCAGCCGCACCTGGCTCGCCGACTCCTCACCCGTCACATAGAGGGTGCGGTGCTCGGCGCTCGCCGACTTGGCCGCCACGTCCAGCAGCAGCGTGGACTTGCCGACGCCCGGCTCGCCGGCGAGCAGGACGACCGCGCCCGGTACGAGGCCGCCGCCGAGCACCCGGTCCAGCTCGGGCACGCCCGTCGTGCGGGCGGTGGCCTGCCGGCCGTCGACCTGGCCGATGGGCAGCGCGGAGGCGGAGACGCGGCCCGGAGCCGTCGTACGGACCGCTGGCGCGCCGTACTCCTCCACCGTGCCCCAGGCCTGGCACTCCGGGCAGCGGCCGAGCCACTTGGCCGTCTGCCAGCCGCACTCGGTGCAGCGGTAGGACGGGCGGTCCTTGGTGGTCTTGGTACGGGCAGCCATGCGGAAACCGTAGCCCGCGGCACTGACAACGCGGCCGGCAGCCGGGTGCGCGGGGCCGTCCGAGCGCGGACGAGTGATCCGCAATCGGCCACCGCCCACCGGGATCCAGCCGCGGAATAAAGGGTTCCTGTCCCCTTATGAGGGATCGTTTCACCCGTACGGATTAAAAGTGCTCAAGGTTCCAGAACGGGCACTCCGTAGCCGCCTACGGTCGCACGGGTGATGAGCAGCAGTCCGGAGACCACGACCCGCACGACCGGTGCCCACCGGGCGCACCGCGAGGCCCGTGAGACACGTGAAGCGCGGGAAGCGCGGCGCGCGGAGCGAGAGGCACGCGACCGTGCCGCCGCGCGCACCGTGGCCCAGCGCACGCCGGCGCGCTACGAGCCGTACCTGGACGGCCTGTTCACCTACTGCCTGTCGGTCCTGTGCGACCACGACACGGCCACCGCCGCCCTCGGTGACGTCCTCGCCGTCGCCGAGCGGCGCGGCCACCGGGTCCCGGTGACCGCCGCCGACCGCAGGGCCTGGCTGTACGCGCTGGCCCGCTGGGCGTGCCTGCGGAAACTGGCCGAGGCCAAGCAGAAACGTCAGGCCACGCACGCGGCGGGCCGCGGCGGAGCCGGGAAAGCGGTCCCTGACCCGCCCGTGGCCCCGGACGTCCAGGAGGAGCGGCGCCGCGAACTCGCCCTGCTGGCCTGGCCGGAGGCCGCCGGTACGACCCCCGAGCAGCGCGAGGCCCTGGAACTCGCCGTACGGCACCACCTCGCCGCCCACGAGGTCGCCGCCGTCCTCGGCATGGAGCCCGCTGCCGCGCGCGAGCTGCTCGCCTCCGCCGCCTGCGAGGTCGAACGCACCCGCGCGGCCCTCGCCGTGGTCCACACGGGTGGCTGTCCGAGCGTGGCCCACCTCACCGGCGACAGCCGGCTGGTCCTCAGCACGACCCTGCGCCGCGAGCTGGTCCGGCACGTCGACGACTGCCCGCGCTGCCGGCGCACCGCCGAACGTGCCGTCTCCGGCCACTGGCCCGGCGCCACGGTCACCCCCGCCGAGCTGCCCGTCCTGGAGGCCCCGCGCGCGGACCTGCACACCGCCCTGGCCCACCACCCGCGCGCGCGGGGCGCGGCCGTGCCCCGCTTCGACCGGCGCGGTTTCCCGATGGACCCCAAGGACCGCGCGGCCCGCCGCGACCGGCTCCGCGCGCGGGCCGTCACGACGACGGTCGTCGCCACGGTGGTCGCCGCGCCGGTGCTCGCGCTGTGGGCCGCCTACCGGGGCGGGCCGGCCGGGGACGGCGACGGCCACTCCGCGACCGCGCGCGAGGCGCAGGGCCCCGACGCGATGGGCAGCGACACGGCAGGCGGCTACGAGAACGCGGGGAACGCCAGCGTCAAGCCGGGCACCGGGATCGGCAAGGACGGCAAGGCGGACGTCTCGGTGGAGGTCGTCAGCGTCGGCGGGCGGGGCGGGCAGGGGGCCGGGCAGCTCGCCGTCAGCGCCGCGAACGACGGCGACACGACGCTGATCACCCTCACGGCGTCCGGGGCGGCCGCGGTCCGCTGGTCGGCGTCCACGTCGGCCCCCTGGCTCTACTTCAGCCAGTCCTCGGGAACCCTCCAGCCCGGGCAGACGTTGACGATCAAGGTGTACGTCGACCATCTGCGCGAGCCGTCCGGCCACTGGCACGCACGGGTGGCGGTGGCACCGGCAGGCGCGGTGGTCACCATCGACGGCTACGGCACGGCCCCCACCGGCCCCACCACTCGACCGACCTCCGCACCCCCCTCGACCCCACCCCCGAGCACACCGCCCACGGACACCCCGACGACCCAGTCACCGGCGCCCACGGAGCCCACTCCGCCTCCGGGCACGCCGACACCCACGGATTCCGCGTCGGCCACACCCACCGTCACAGACACCCCGAGCCCTTCGGACACGTAGGCCCTGCCCCTGCGTGGGCCAGTGCGGGGTCAGGGCGTGGGGTCGGCCGGGTGGGGGGCCAGGAGGGGGAGTTGGGATGCCAGGCGCTGCTCGCAGAGCTCGACCAGGCGGTCGTAGCCGGCCTTGCCCATCAGTTCCGTCAGTTCCGCCCGGTAGGAGACGTACACCGGCTCACCCGCGCCGTGTGCCGACGTCGCCGAGGTGCACCACCAGTGCAGGTCATGCCCGCCCGGTCCCCAGCCCCGGCGGTCGTACTCCCCGATGGACACCTGCAGCACGCGCGTGTCGTCCGGCCGGTCGATCCAGTCGTACGTCCGCCGGATCGGCAGCTGCCAGCAGACGTCCGGCTTGGTCTCCAGCGGCTCGCGCCCCTCCTTCAGCGCCAGGATGTGCAGCGAGCAGCCCGCCCCGCCCGCGAACCCCGGCCGGTTCTGGAAGATGCAGGACCCCTGGAAGGGCCGCGTCTGCCGGGAGCCCTCGTCGTCCTCGGAGACCCACCCGTTGCGCAGGCCCTCGTCATGGTTCTGCCAGATCTCCGGCGTGAGCCGGGCCACGTGCTCGGCGACCCGCTTCTCGTCGTCCTCGTCGGAGAAGTGCGCCCCCAGCGTGCAGCACCCGTCGGCCGCGCGCCCCGCCTGGATGCCCTGGCAGCCACTGCCGAAGATGCAGTTCCAGCGAGAGGTCAGCCATGTCAGATCGCAGCGGAACACCTGCTCGTCGTCCGCCGGATCGGGAAACTCCACCCAGGCGCGGGCGAAGTCGAGGCCCTTCTCGTCGCTCATCTTCGCCTCCTCGGGAGCTTTGGCGGCCTTATGAGCTTTGCCCGCCTTGTCGGCCTTGTCGGCCTTCGCCTTTTTCGTCTTTGGCACCCGTCCAGGGTAAGTGGCCCGGCACCGCTCCGGGGACCGAGCACGGACGTTCTGGCAGTAGCGTTCCGTACATGAGACTCGGTGTCCTGGACGTGGGATCGAACACGGTGCATCTGCTGGTGGTGGACGCCCACCCCGGCGCGCGCCCGCTGCCCGCGCATTCGCACAAGGTCGAACTTCGGCTCGCCCAGCTCCTCGACGACAGCGGTGCCATCGGCGACGAAGGCATCGACAAGCTGATCGCCGTCGTGCAGGACGCGCTCCAGGCCGCCGAGGACAAGGGCGTCGAGGACCTGCTGCCGTTCGCGACCTCCGCCGTCCGCGAGGCCACCAACGCCGACGACGTCCTCGCCCGCGTGGCAGAGGAGACCGGCGTACGGCTCCAGGTGCTCGCCGGCGAGGAGGAGGCCCGGCTCACCTTCCTCGCCGTCCGCCGCTGGTTCGGCTGGTCCGCCGGAAAGCTGCTCGTCCTGGACATCGGCGGCGGCTCCCTGGAGATCGCCTACGGCATGGACGAGGAGCCGGACGCGGCGGTCTCCCTGCCGCTCGGCGCCGGCCGCCTCACCGCCGGCTGGCTGCCCGGCGACCCGCCCGCCCCGGAGGACGTCCGCGCCCTGCGCCGGCACGTCCGCACCGAGATCGCCCGCACGGTCGGCGAATTCAGCCGCATAGGCGCCCCCGACCACGTGGTCGCCACCTCCAAGACCTTCAAGCAGCTCGCCCGCATCGCCGGCGCCGCCCGCAGCGCCGAGGGCCTCTACGTCCAGCGCGAACTCAAGCGCGAGTCCCTGGAGGCCTGGGTCCCGCGCCTGGCCGGTATGACGACCGAGCAGCGCGCCGAGCTCCCCGGTGTCTCGGACGGCAGGGCCGGCCAGCTCCTCGCCGGCGCCCTGGTCGCCGAGGGCGCGATGGACCTGTTCGGCGTGGAAAGCCTGGAGATCTGCCCCTGGGCCCTGAGGGAGGGCGTCATCCTGCGGCGCCTGGATCACATGGGAAGCGATTAGCGCCCCGAGAGGGGCGCGGGGAACGGCGCGGTCAACCACAACGCACCCGCAGCCGCGCAAATGGCAAACCTCACAACGGCGAATAGGCACCCAACACCCGAGCCACTCCACGCCGTAAGGTGACGGACGTGGCTGAACCAACGGACGTGCGCATCGCGCTGTCGACCGCCTCCGTCTACCCGGAGTCGACAGCGACGGCCTTCGAGATCGCCGCGCGCCTCGGTTACGACGGCGTCGAGGTGATGGTCTGGACCGACCCGGTCAGCCAGGACATCGAGGCGCTGCGCCGCCTGTCGGACTACCACGGCATTCCGGTCCTGGCCGTCCACGCCCCCTGCCTGCTGATCACCCAGCGGGTCTGGTCCACCGACCCCTGGGTGAAGCTCCAGCGGGCCCGCGCGGCGGCCGAGAAGCTGGGCGCCTCCACCGTCGTCGTACACCCGCCGTTCCGCTGGCAGCGGCAGTACGCCCGGGACTTCGTCGACGGGATCTGGCGGATGGCGGACGAGACGGACGTACGGTTCGCCGTCGAGAACATGTACCCCTGGCGCTACCGCGACCGCGAGATGCTCGCCTACGCCCCCGACTGGGACGTCACCCACGACGACTACCGGCACTTCACGATCGATCTCAGCCACACGGCGACGGCCCGCAGCGATGCCCTGGACATGGTCGACCGCATGGGGGACCGGCTCGGGCACGTCCACCTCGCCGACGGCCGGGGCTCGGCCAAGGACGAGCACCTGGTCCCCGGCCGCGGCACCCAGCCGTGCGCCGAGCTGCTGGAGCGCCTGGTGCGCACCGGCTTCGACGGCCATGTCGTGATCGAGGTCAACACCCGGCGGGCGATGTCCGGCGCCGAGCGCGAGGCCGATCTCGCCGAGGCCCTGGAGTTCACGCGCAAGCACCTGACCGCGGCGGCCGTGCGGGTGTCCCGCCGGTGACCGCCACCCCGCCGGCGGACGGCACCTGGCCCGAGCCCCCCGCCCGCCGCCGCGGCCGCCCCCCGCGCACCGAGTCCGCCGGCACCCGGGACCGCATCCTCACCGCCGCCCGCGAGGAGTTCTCCGCACGCGGGTACGAGAAGACGTCCGTACGCGGCATCGCCAAGGCGGCCGGCGTGGACTCGGCGCTCGTCCACCACTACTTCGGCACCAAGGAACAGGTCTTCGAGGCGGCCATCGAGGTCGCCTTCGCCCCCGCGCTGAACGGGCCGGAGGCGGTCGCCGAAGGCCCCCTGGACGCCGTCGGCGAGCGGCTGACCCGGTTCATCTTCGGCGTCTGGGAGAACCCCACCACCCGCACGCCCGTGCTGGCGATCGTGCGCTCGGCCGTCAACAACGACACGGCCGCCGCCGTCTTCCGCCGCCTGGTCGCCGCCCAGCTGCTGCGCCGTATCGCCGCCCAGCTGGACCTGCCGGACGCCGAGCTGCGCGCCGAGCTGGCGGCCGCGCAGCTGGTGGGCTGCGCCATGCTGCGGTACGTGATCAAGGTGGAGCCGCTGGCGTCGGCGGACCTGGAGCAGATCATCGCCCGCGTCGCACCCGTCGTACAGGGGCACCTGACGGCTCCATGAAACGGGCGTCCCGCAATTCGGACACCGTGTCCCGCCCACTGGATGACCGGCGTACGCTCGATAGCAGCCACATCCGTCTGAAGGAGCGAGCGACGATGCCCGAGCTGAGGTCCCGCACAGTCACCCACGGCCGCAACATGGCGGGCGCCCGCGCCCTTATGCGCGCCTCCGGTGTACCCGGTGCGGACATCGGCCGGAAGCCGATCATCGCCGTCGCGAACTCCTTCACCGAGTTCGTGCCGGGCCACACCCACCTCCAGCCGGTCGGCCGGATCGTCAGCGAGGCGATCAAGGAGGCGGGCGGCATCCCGCGCGAGTTCAACACGATCGCCGTCGACGACGGCATCGCGATGGGCCACGGCGGCATGCTGTACTCCCTGCCCTCCCGCGACCTGATCGCGGACTCGGTCGAGTACATGGTCGAGGCGCACTGCGCCGACGCCCTGGTCTGCATCTCCAACTGCGACAAGATCACCCCGGGCATGCTCATGGCGGCCCTGCGCCTGAACATCCCGACGGTGTTCGTCTCCGGCGGACCCATGGAGTCCGGCCGTGCCACCCTCGTGGACGGCACGGTCCGCACCCTCGACCTGGTCGACGCGATCTCCGACGCCGTCAACGACAAGATCTCCGACGAGGACATCCTCCGGATCGAGGAGAACGCCTGCCCGACCTGCGGCAGCTGTTCCGGCATGTTCACCGCCAACTCGATGAACTGCCTGACCGAGGCCATCGGCCTGTCCCTGCCCGGCAACGGCTCCGTCCTCGCCACCCACACCGCGCGCAAGCAGCTGTACGTCGACGCGGCCCGTACGGTCATGGACCTCACCCGCCGCTACTACGAGCAGGACGACGACACCGTCCTGCCCCGCAACATCGCCACCTTCCAGGCCTTCGAGAACGCCATGGCCCTGGACATCGCGATGGGCGGCTCCACGAACACGATCCTCCACCTGCTGGCCGCCGCCCAGGAGGCGGGCGTCCCGTTCGGCCTGGACGAGATCGACGCCGTCTCGCGCCGCGTGCCCTGCCTGGCGAAGGTGGCCCCCAACGTCGCCAAGAACCGCACGTACTACATGGAGGACGTGCACCGCGCCGGCGGCATCCCCGCCCTCCTCGGCGAACTGCACCGCGCCGGCCTGCTCAACGAGGACGTGCACGCCGTCCACAGCCCCTCCCTCTCCGACTGGCTGAAGACCTGGGACGTCCGCGGCGGCTCCCCGTCCCCGGAGGCGGTCGAGCTGTGGCACGCGGCCCCCGGCTGCGTCCGCTCCGCCGAGGCCTTCTCCCAGTCCGAGCGCTGGGAGTCCCTGGACGACGACGCCGAGAACGGCTGCATCCGCTCCGCCGAGCACGCGTACTCCAAGGACGGCGGCCTGGCGGTCCTGCGCGGTAACCTCGCCGTCGACGGCTGCGTGGTCAAGACGGCCGGCGTCGACGAGTCGATCTGGACCTTCGAGGGCCCGGCGGTCGTCTGCGAGTCCCAGGAGGAGGCCGTCCAGCGGATCCTCACCCAGGAGGTCAAGGACGGCGACGTCGTCGTCATCCGCTACGAGGGCCCCAAGGGCGGCCCCGGCATGCAGGAGATGCTGTACCCGACCTCGTACCTGAAGGGCCGCGGCCTCGGCAAGACCTGCGCCCTGATCACCGACGGCCGTTTCTCCGGCGGCACCTCGGGCCTGTCCATCGGCCACGCCTCCCCCGAGGCGGCCTCCGGCGGCACCATCGCCCTGGTCCGGGACGGCGACCGCATCCGCATCGACATCCCTGGCCGCACCATCGAGCTGCTGGTCGACGAGGCCGAACTGGCCCGCCGCGCGCAGGCCCTGAACGGCGTCTACGCCCCGAAGAACCGCGACCGCAAGGTCTCCGCCGCCCTGCGGGCGTACGCGGCGATGGCGACGAGCGCCGACAAGGGCGCGGTGCGCGACGTGTCCCGGCTGGGCTGACCGGTCGCGGCAGGGGTCGCCTTGTGACGGGGGCGGCCCCTGCGTCCTGTCACCGGGAGGCGCCCCAGGCCGACGGCTTCCGGCTGTCCACGGCGAACACCGTGCCGTCGGGCGCGGCGGCGAGCACGCGGTCGCCGACCGGCACCGGGGCGGGCGGGGTGCTCATGACCTGGGCGGAGTTCGCGCCCAGCCGCGCCGGCGTCTGCCCCACGAGCCGGCCCTTCCGGGCGTCCACGGCGAGCAGCCGGCCGTCGCTCGCGGTGAAGTACACCCGCCCGCCCTGCACGACGGGCACCGAACCGCGGCTCACCGACGTCTCCAGATGCCACAGGTGCCTGCCCGACGCCATGTCCACGGCGTCCAGGGAGCCGCCGGTGGCCAGCACGTAGACGACGTTCCCGCGCACGGTGGCGTGCGCGCCGTCGAGCACGGCGGGCAGCGCGACGCGCCGGGTCGCGCCCGTCGCGGGGGTGTAGCGGACGATCTCCTCGGCGCCGTACGCGCTGTCCACCGCCAGGAAGAACACCGAACCGTCCCGCGCGGCGAACGGTTTGAGCCAGCCCCGCAGCCGTACGTCCTCCCGCACCCGGCCGGTCTCCGGGTCCACGGCGGTCACCTGTGTGCTCGTCCCGTCGGCGGACGTGCGCGTCGCCCAGGCCGCCGGCTCGCCGGGGAACGCCACGAAGGCGGGCACGCCCTGGCCGGGTACGGCACCGCGCCAGCGGGTGGCGCCGGTCGCGCCGTCCACCCCGGTGAGCGTGCCGTCGGCGCCCGCGAGCAGGGCCGTACCGCCGGCGTACCGCACCGTCGTCCCCGCGGGCGGCCGGCGCTGCCACACCTGCCTGCCGGTCGCCGGGTCGAGCCCCGCGAGCCGTGAGCCGCCGTCCGTGTACGGCTGCACCAGCCCGCCGGAGACGGCCGGCGGCCCGCTCGTGGACGGGGTGTCGACCGGGCGCCGCCACAGCAGCCCGCCGTCGTCCGGCGAGAGCGCGAAGACGACACCCGGGCGCGCGCAGAGCACCTTTCCCGCCCCGTACGCGCAGTGCGGCATGCCCTCGCCGCCGACCGACGGCCGGGCCGTCCAGGTGCTGCCGGAAGCCGCCGTCAGGGTCCGCGCACCCCCGCCCTCGGGCGCCTGATCGTTTCCGCCCGACGCCCACACCGCGGCGAGCACGCCGGCCAGCGCGAGCCCGAGGCCTCCGGCCGCCAGCATCGCCGCCCGTCTGCCGCCGAGGCGCCGCCCGGCGGGCCGGGGGCGCGAGGGGCTCACGGACAGGGACTCCGGCGCGGACTCCGACGCGGGCCCGTCCTCACCCGTCCGCTGCGCCGGTATGAACGCCTGGGTGTCGTACGAGGCCGCCACCGAGCGCAGTTCCCGCATCAGCTCGTCCGGTGTGGGCCGGTCCGCGGGCTCCTTGGCCAGGCACCGCAGCACCAGCGGCGCGAGCCCCTCCGGTACGCCCGCCAGGTCGGGCTCGTCATGGACCACCTGGTACGCGACGACGTACGGGCTGTCGGAGTCGAACGGCCCGCGCCCCGTGGCCGCGTGCACCATGACCGAGCCGAGCGCGAAGATGTCGGCGGCCGGACCCACTTCACGGGGGCGCCGGAACTGCTCGGGCGCCATGAACGGCGGTGTGCCGATCAACTTCCCCGTCTCGGTGCGCAGTTCGCTGTCCTTCGGCCGGGAGATACCGAAGTCGATGACCTTCGGACCGTCCTCGGCGAGCAGCACGTTGCTGGGCTTCAGATCCCGGTGCACGACCCCGACCCGGTGGATGTCCCGCAGCGCCTCGGCGAGTCCCGCCATCACCCGACGCAGCTGCTCGGGCGCCATGGGGCCCTTCCGCTTCACCTGGTCGGAGAGGGTCGGACCGGGGATGAACAGGGTGGCCATCCAGGGCCGTTCGGCCTCCGGGTCGGCATCCACGACGGGCGCCGTGAAGGCACCGCTGACCCTGCGGGCGGCGGCCACCTCCTGCCGGAAACGGCCCCTGAACTCGGGGTCCCGCGCGAATTCGGCGTGCACGACCTTCACCGCGAGCCGCATCCCCGAGGTGCTCCGGGCGAGATGGACGACTCCCATGCCACCGGACCCCAGACAGGACTCCAGCCGGTAGTGACCGGCGTATTCGGGAAGTTCCGCTTCCGCGCCCGCTCCACTGCTGCGCTGTGGCGACATGGACCACCCCCGTGCTCTTCGTCCGCGCGCGCGACGCACGGAGCCTAGTCGATGACTCGTACGGGGCAGAGGCGGCTTGCTAGCGTCTGCGTGCGAGTCGCGCATACGCGTTGCGCGCCGCATTTCAGTGACACACGGGGGAGGACCACAACATGTCAGTCGACCGCGCACAGGAGACCGAGGGCATCGACGAGGGCACGGCGGTACAGACGGCGGCAGCCGTCCGCACCTACGCCGTCGCCCCCGGCGTCCGGCTGAACGTCCGCAGCGGCCCGGGCACCCAGTACAACCTGGTCCGCGTCCTGCCGGAGGGCGTCCGGGTGCCGATCTACTGCCAGTCGCCCGGTACGACCGTGTCGGGCACCTACGGAACGACCAACATCTGGGACCTCATCGACAGCGGCGAGTACGTCTCCGACGCCTACGTCAACACGGGCAGCGACGGCTACGTCGCCTCCCGCTGCGGCTGATCCCGGCCTCACGGTCCGTCCCGCCGGGCAGTCGCCCCGACGGGGCGGGCCGTTTCGGCCGGGTGGGGGGCCGTCCCGACGGCGAGCCGGGCGGACGGGGCTTGTGCCGGTCGAGGCCCGGATCTGGCCGGTGGCCCGCCCCGGCAGGGACCCGACCCGCCCGGGAGTCCGCCGACGGCCGGAGCCATAATCGTCCCGTGAGCGACGAAACCGGCACCCCGGACACCACGGCGGGCTCCGCCGGCCGCGCGGCCCAGGGCGACGGCGTGGCCCAGGGCGGCGGCCCCCGCCCCGAACCCCTGCGCTTCTTCGGCACGTCCTGGGTGCACCACGACAACGGCTACGGCGCCCGCCGCGCCGGCGTCGCCGTCGGTTCCCTCGCCGCTGCCGCCGTCTCCTGCCTGGTGCTGCGCTTCGCCTACCAGGGCATCCGGATCGCCGAGACCGGTTCCTTCGTGACCGTGCTGGTCGTCGCCATGTTCGCGATCTGCAGCGCGCTCGCCTTCCGCAACACCTGGGAGGGCTTCGGCCGGCGCCACGACCCGCAGCGCCAGGCCGGCCTGCGCGGCCTGCTCGCCATCGGCTTCGTCGGCTCCCTCCTCGCCTACTTCTTCCGCTCCCTCACCGAGGCGCCCGGTGAGAGGCTGCACCGCGAGGAGTACGAGAAGGCGCGCGAGGCCCACGAACGCCGCACCACCCGCCGCACCGGCAACCCGTCCCGGAAGAAGCGCCGCCGGTAGCAGGCCGGAAACGGCTGCGACAGGCGGGTGGCGGTGCCGTAGACAGGACCGCATGACCGCCACCCAGCCGTCGCCCGCCGACCCGCGCGCCTTCCACGCCGCCCGAGCCGGGTCCTTCGACTCCGCCGCCGCCCAGTACGCCGCGAACCGCCCTTCCTATCCACCAGCCCTGTTCGACGCCGTCGAGGAACTGGCCGGCCGCCCCCTGCCCGGCGCCCGGACCGTGGACGTCGGCGCAGGCACCGGTATCTCCACCGCCCTCCTGCACGCCCGCGGCGCCGATGTCCTCGCCGTGGAACCCGGCGCGGGCATGGCCGCCGAGTTCCGCCGCGCGCTGCCCCGCATCCCGCTGGTCCGCGGCGACGGCAACGCCCTCCCCGTCGCCGACGCCCAGGCCGACCTCGTCACCTACGCCCAGGCCTGGCACTGGACCGACCCGGCCCGCTCGGTGCCGGAGGCGCTGCGCGTACTGCGCCCGGGCGGTGCGCTGGCCCTGTGGTGGAACACCAGCCCCCTGGACGTCCCGTGGATCGCCGAGGCCGGCCGGCGCGTCGCCCGCTTCCTCGGTGCGGACGTCGCCGCCGAGGCGAGCAAGCCGGGCAGGCCCGACCAGCAGGCCGACCCCGGCGGGCGCCTGGACTTCGCCCGCCGCACGGTCCGCTGGAGCCGCCGCGTCCCGATCGACACCCACCTCGCCAACATCGGCAGCCACTCGGCGTTCCTCGTCACCCCGGGGGAACGCACGGCCGCCTTCCTGGAGGAGGAGCGCGCCCACCTCCTGGAGGTCTTCCCGGACGGGACGGTCGAGGAGACGTACGACGTCCTGCTCCTGGTCGCCCGCACCCCCTGAAACAACTCCTCACGGGCCCGCCCCCTTGACGTCGCGACCCCTCCAGCCCAATTATTCATCGCATGATGAATTATGCGCCGGACCCTCCAGCCCAGTCACCGGCCCCCGCCGTCCACGCCGACGACCTCACCGTCGTCCGCGGCCCCCGCACGGTCCTGCACCACCTCCGCTTCACCGTCCCCCGCGGGCAGATCACCGGCCTGCTCGGCCCCTCCGGGTGCGGCAAATCCACCCTCATGCGCTCGATCGTCGGCACCCAGGCCAAGGTCACCGGCACCCTGAACGTCCTCGGCCACCCGGCCGGCCACCCCGCCCTGCGCAGCCGCGTCGGCTACGTCACCCAGGCCCCCTCCGTCTACGACGACCTCACGGTCCGTCAGAACCTCGACTACTTCGCCGCGATCCTCGACCCCGGCCGAGCCGCCGCCCAACGCCGCGACCAGCACGTCACCCAGGCCATCGCCGACGTCGACCTCACCCGCCACGCCGACGCCCTCGCCGGCAACCTCTCCGGCGGCCAGCGCGGCCGCGTCTCCCTGGCCGTCGCCCTCCTCGGCACCCCCGAACTCCTCGTCCTCGACGAACCGACCGTCGGTCTCGACCCCGTCCTGCGCCGAGACCTGTGGAACCTCTTCCACGACCTCGCCGCCGGCCGCGGCACCACCCTCCTCGTCTCCTCCCACGTCATGGACGAGGCCGAGCGCTGCCACCGCCTCCTCCTCATGTGCGAGGGCGAGGTCCTCGCCGACGACACCCCGGACGCCCTGCGCACCCGCACCGGCGCCGACACCGTCGAGGCCGCCTTCCTCCATCTGGTCGACGAGGCCGCCGCGGGCCGCACGAAAGAGAGCACCCGATGAGTACGACCACCCCGGCGGCCCCCGGCGCGCTCGACGCCTCCCGCACCACCGCCACCGCGGCCCGGGTCCTGCGCCAGCTGCGCCACGACCCGCGCACCATCGCGCTGATGATCCTCATCCCGTGCCTGATGCTGATCCTGCTGCGCTACGTCTTCGACGCGAGCCCCCGCACCTTCGACACCATCGGCGCCTCGCTGCTCGGCGTCTTCCCGCTGATCACGATGTTCCTGGTCACCTCCATCGCCACGCTGCGCGAACGCACCTCCGGCACCCTCGAACGCCTCCTCGCCATGCCCCTCGGCAAGGCCGACCTCATCGCCGGCTACGCCCTGGCCTTCGGCGCCCTCGCCGTCGTCCAGTCCGCCCTCGCCACCGGACTCGCGGTCTGGCTCCTCGGCCTCGACGTCACCGGCTCCCCCTGGCTGCTCCTCCTCGTGGCCCTCCTCGACGCCCTGCTCGGCACGGCCCTCGGCCTCTTCGTCTCGGCCTTCGCGGCCTCCGAATTCCAGGCGGTCCAGTTCATGCCCGCGGTGATCTTCCCCCAGCTCCTCCTCTGCGGCCTGTTCACTCCCCGTTCCGACATGCACCCCGTCCTGGAGGCCCTGTCCGACGTCCTGCCGATGTCGTACGCCGTCGACGGCATGAACGAGGTCCTCCACCACAGCGACATCACCGCGACCTTCGTCCGGGACATCCTGATCGTGGCCGGCTGCGCGGTCCTCGTCCTGGGCCTGGGAGCGGCGACGCTACGACGGCGCACGGCCTAGCCACACCCCCCGCCCGGCAGCCGCCCAGCCTGTGCCCGGCCCCCGTTCCGCCCACCGGACAGCGGACCCGTGCACCTCACCCCGGTGCCAAACTGAACCGCATGAGCCAGAAAGTCGCAGTCCTCGGCACCGGCAAGATCGGCGAAGCCCTGCTCAGCGGAATGATCCGGGCCGGCTGGTCCCCCGCCGACCTCCTGGTCACCGCCCGCCGCCCCGAACGCGCCGAAGAACTCCGCACCCGCTACGGAGTCAGCCCGGTCGGCAACACCGAGGCCGCCAAGACCGCCGACACCCTGATCCTCACGGTCAAGCCGCAGGACATGGGCACCCTCCTGGACGAACTCGCCCCGCACGTCCCCGCCGACCGCCTGATCATCAGCGGAGCCGCCGGTATCCCCACCTCCTTCTTCGAGGAGCGCCTGGCAGCGGGCACCCCCGTCGTCCGTGTCATGACCAACACGCCCGCCCTCGTCGACGAGGCCATGTCGGTCATCTCCGCCGGCAGCCACGCCACCGAGGAACACCTCGCACACGCCGAGGAGATCTTCGGCGGCGTCGGCAAGACCCTCCGTGTCCCCGAGAGCCAGCAGGACGCCTGCACCGCGCTGTCCGGCTCCGGCCCGGCGTACTTCTTCTACCTGGTCGAAGCCATGACCGACGCGGGCATCCTGCTCGGCCTGCCCCGCGACAAGGCCCACGACCTCATCGTCCAGTCCGCGATCGGCGCCGCCGTGATGCTCCGCGACAGCGGCGAACACCCCGTCAAACTCCGGGAGAACGTCACCTCCCCGGCCGGCACCACGATCAACGCCATCCGCGAACTGGAGAACCACGGCGTACGGGCCGCCCTCATCGCCGCCCTCGAAGCCGCCCGCGACCGCAGCCGCGAACTCGCCTCCGGCAAGAAGGACTGACCCGGCCGGCCCCGCTTGAGCGCCGCCCGGCTACCGGGCTGCGCTCAGTGAAGGCTCCGCCACGGGCGGCAGCAGCCCGATCGCCCGGTAAGCCGTATCGACCGTCGGCCTGGCCAACGACCGAGCCTTCTCCGCACCATCCCGCAGCACCCCCTCGACATACACCGGATCAGCGCACAGCTCCCGGTGCCTGGCCTGCACCGGCCGCAGCACCTCCACCACCGCCTCCGCGGTGTCCTTCTTCAAAGAGCCGTACGAGTCGTAAACGTCCGCCAGTGACTCAGGGTTCCCGCCCGTGCACGCAGCGAGAATGTCGAGCAGATTCGCGACCCCCGGCCGCTCCGCCCGGTCGTAGACGACTTCCCGCCCGCTGTCGGTCACCGCACGCAGCACCTTCTTGCGCACCACGTCCGGCTCGTCCAGCAGATAGACGACCCCCGCCCCCGAGTCGTCCGACTTCCCCATCTTCCGCGTGGGGTCCTGCAGGTTCATCACCCGCGCCGCCACCTGCGGCAGCGTCGTCCTCGGCACCACGAAGGTGTGCCCGTACCGCTGGTTGAACCGCACCGCGATATCCCGGGCCAGCTCCACGTGCTGCGCCTGGTCCTCACCCACCGGCACCTCGTCGGTGCCGTACGCCAGGATGTCCGCGGCCATCAGGACGGGATACGTCAGCAGCGACAGACGCACGCTCCCACCGCGGTCCCGTTCCTTCGCGGCCTTCTCCTTGTACTGGATCATCCGCCGCATCTCCCCGTCCGTCGCCACGCACTCCAGCAGGTACGACAGCCGCGTGTGCTCGTCCACATGGCTCTGCAGGAAAACGGTGCACACCTCGGGGTCGAGCCCCGCCGCCAGCAACAGCGTGGTCGTCTGCCGGCTGAGCCTGCGCACCCGCGCGGGATCGTGGTCCACGGTCAGCGCGTGCAGATCCACCACGCAGAACAGCGAGTCGGCCCGGTGCTGGTCCACCTCTGCCCAGCGCCGCATTGCTCCCAGGTAGTTGCCCAGGGTCAGGTGCCCGGTCGGCTGAATCCCGCTGAAGACCCGAGTCATCTCCACTCCACCTTCTGGTCGGGACCGCCGCTCCTGCGGCCGGCCCCCGAAGACCCGGAGGGAGATACGAGAACGGCCGCCGAAGCGGCGGCCGTTGAGTGCATACGTGTGTACGGCCGCCGTCAGGCGGCCCACCAGAGCTGGCTACACGTACGCGTCATCACGTGCTCCACGGTACGCCCCCGGAGTGCTGCTGGGGAGCGAGTTGACACACCCCACGCCGATACGTACTGTTCTCCGAGTTGTCCGACGTGAGCGCCGACTTCGGTCGGTCCCCGGACAGCCATTCCGCAAGCACCACCCACTCATTCGACGCTCAGGCGCCGACTGCATTGGCGTGCGTATTTGCGAAATGAGGAATCCGCGTTCGAAAGGACGTCGGCCCCGATTAGCTCGGGAGCCAGGAATCCGCTAAAGTCTCACTCGTCGGAACGGCCCAACGGCCGGGAAGACACACCCCGCTGACTGGGGATCAGACGCCGAAAGGATCTGATAGAGTCGGAAACGCCGGAAAGGGAAACGCGAGAGCGGAAACCTGGAAAGCACCGAGGAAATCGGATCGAGAAAAGATCTGATAGAGTCGGAAACGCAAGACCGAAGGGAAGCGCCCGGAGGAAAGCCCGAGAG
>NZ_JBIVJQ010000008.1:117484-405570 GCF_044750305.1 Streptomyces sp. NPDC088810 | reverse complement strand
GGCGTTGATTTTTGGCACGCTGTTGAGTTCTCAAGGAACGGTCGCTTCCTTCGTACTCACCCTCTCGGGCTTTCCTCCGGGCGCTTCCCTTCGGTGTTCCAAACTCTATCAGGGTTTTTCCGTCTCTCTGACCACCCCCCTGCGAGCATGCAGAAGGAGATCCAGAGATAGGATCTGACAAGTTTGGGTGCTGCCGGAGCGTAGGGCACTGTCGCACACCTCGTCGCCCCCAGCAGGAGTACGACTGTACACGGAGCCTTGAAGGCGATGCAAATCCGTCGGGGTGGTGGTCTAGACCACTAGCTGGTAACTTCTATACGGAACCGCCACTTCACATGACATACGCTGCTGCTCAGTGCGCCGTCCGGGACTGCCAGTGACGGCCCGTGATCAGCTCCACTCCTTGGGAGGCTTCCCATGACCACCGTGACGTCCCCTCTTGCCGGGCGTGCCATCGGACTGGCCGCAGTGCCGGATCCGGTCTTCTCCGGGGCCATGGTCGGCCCGGGCACCGCGATCGACCCCGTGCGTGAAGCCTCCGAGGCCGTGGCGCCCGTGGACGGCGTCATCGTCTCCCTGCACCCGCACGCGTTCGTCGTGGTCGACGAGAGTGGCCACGGTGTGCTCACCCACCTCGGTATCGACACGGTTCAGCTCAACGGCGAGGGTTTCGAGCTGCTCGTCAACAAGGGCGACACCGTGACCCGCGGCCAAGCCGTCGTGCGCTGGAACCCTGCCGCCGTGGAAGCCGCCGGCAAGTCCCCGGTGTGCCCGGTCGTCGCGCTCGAAGCCACTGCCGAGTCCCTTGCCGACCTCCGTGACAGCGGAGACGTGAAGGCCGGCGACAGCCTCTTCTCCTGGAACTGACAGCAGGGCCGTCGTAAGACGGCGAACAGGACAACCATCGCGGCGGCGGGACCCGCCGCACTATCGGAGACGGTGAGATGGAGACAACGCTGCGAGGCGTCGGCGTGAGCCATGGCGTGGCGATCGGCGAGGTTCGGCACATGGGTACGGCGGTGCTGGAGCCGCCGGCGAAGCAGATCCCCGCCGAGGACGCGGAGCGGGAGCAGGGGCGTGCCCGCCAGGCTGTGGACGCCGTTGCCGCCGACCTGATGGCGCGCGGCAACCTGGCGGGGGGCGAGGCCCAGGCCGTGCTGGAAGCGCAGGCCATGATGGCCCAGGACCCGGAGCTGATGGCGGACGTGGACCGGCGGATCGCCGTCGGCAGCACCGCCGAGCGTGCCGTGTACGACGCCTTCGCGGCGTACCGGGAGCTGCTGGCCGGTGCCGGGGAGTACCTCGCCGGGCGCGTGGCCGACCTCGATGACGTGCGGAATCGTATCGTCGCCCGGCTGCTGGGCGTTCCGATGCCGGGTGTGCCGGACAGCGACCAGCCCTACGTGCTCGTGGCCCGGGACCTGGCTCCGGCCGACACGGCGCTGCTGGACCCGTCTCTGGTCCTCGGTTTCGTGACCGAGGAGGGCGGTCCGACCAGTCACAGCGCCATCCTGGCGCGGGCGCTGGGCGTGCCCGCCGTGGTGGCCCTGCCGGGCGCCGGTGAGCTGGCCGAGGGCACGGTGATCGCTGTCGACGGCAGCACCGGCGATGTGTTCGTGAACCCCACCGAGGAGAAGAAGGCGGAGCTGGAGGCCGCGGCTGCCGAGCGCAAGGCCGCGCTGGCCGCTTCGACGGGCCCCGGTGCGACCGCGGACGGGCACAAGGTGCCGCTGCTGGCCAACGTGGGCGGGCCGGCGGACGTGCCGGCGGCCGTGGAGGCCGGGGCCGAGGGTGTCGGTCTGTTCCGTACCGAGTTCCTGTTCCTGGACGACAGCAAGAACGCTCCTTCCCAGGAGAAGCAGGTGGAGGCCTACCGGCAGGTGCTGGAGGCGTTCCCCGAGGGTCGTGTGGTCGTGCGGGTGCTGGACGCGGGCGCGGACAAGCCGCTGGACTTCCTGACGCCGGCTGACGAGCCGAACCCCGCGCTGGGCGTGCGGGGGCTGCGGACGCTGCTCGACCACCCCGAGGTTCTGCGCACCCAGCTGACGGCGCTGGCGAAGGCCGCCGAGGGGCTGCCCGTCTACCTCGAGGTCATGGCGCCGATGGTGGCGGACCGCAGGGACGCCAAGGCCTTCGCGGACGCCTGCCGGGAGGCGGGGCTGCAGGCCAAGTTCGGTGCGATGGTCGAGATCCCGTCGGCCGCGCTGCGGGCGCGTTCGATCCTGCAGGAGGTCGAGTTCCTGTCGCTGGGGACCAACGACCTCGCGCAGTACACGTTCGCGGCCGACCGGCAGGTGGGTGCGGTGTCGCGCCTGCAGGACCCGTGGCAGCCGGCGCTGCTCGACTTGGTCGCGCTGTCCGCCGAGGCGGCCAAGGCCGAGGGCAAGAGCTGCGGGGTGTGCGGCGAGGCCGCGTCCGATCCGCTGCTGGCCTGTGTGCTGACCGGTCTGGGTGTCACCTCCCTGTCCATGGGTTCGGCGTCGATTCCGTATGTGCGCGCCACCCTGGCGAAGTACACGCTGGCGCAGTGCGAGCGGGCCGCGGCCGCGGCGCGTGCGGCGGACAGCGCCGAGGAGGCGCGCAGCGCGGCGCAGGCGGTGCTGTCCGGCGAGTAGGCCGTAGCGGCGCCTTGGTGTGCCGGGTTCAGGGGCGTCCTGCCTTCGGGTGGGACGCCCCTGGCGTCTGGTGCCCCGTCCCGCCTTCAGTGGCGGTGGTCCCGTGCCGTGCTCTCCTCTCCGAGGGCGGGGGGCTCGCGGTAGTCGACGCCGGACTCGGGTGGGATGAGGTCGCCGGATTCGACGTCGGTGCAGTAGGCGTCGAACACTTCGGACGCCGTCAGCGGTTCGAGGGCGCCGCCGCGCAGTCGCCAGCCGTAGACGCGGTCGGCCGTGCCGGTGGCGCTGGTGCGCATGACGAGTCCGCCGGGGCTGCGGGTCGCGAGACCGAGGGCGAGGACGCTGGTGAATTCCATGGCCTCGGCCTCGTCCAGGCGGGTCGCGCCCTGGGGGTCCTGGTCGCCGTGCAGGACGGAGACGAGGGTGTCCGGTGGTCCGGAGACGGTGCAGACGAGGTGGCGGTCGCCGGGTGGTGCGGTGTCGAGGATGCGGACCAGGAGCTCGGAGGCGCGGGTGAAGGCCGCCCTGCCGATGTCCTCGCCGCAGGTCGGGCAGGGGCCGAGGCGGGTCAGGAGCGTGGTGGCGTACTCCCAGGTGGCCTGGCGGACGGCTTCGTCGACGAGGGCGGGCAGGAGAACGGCGAGCGGGCGGCCGTCGTAGGGGATGGTGGGGCCGGTGGCCGCGAGTTCCGCGGTGAACCGGCTGCGGCTGGCCGGGGCATCGGGGTCGAGGCCGGCGTCCGCGCAGTAGGCGGCGTAGTCCTCGGGGTCGAACAGGGCGAGTGTGGTGTGGGTGCCCTGGGCGGCGCGGGCCTTGAGCACGGCCTCCAGTTGCCGGAGGTAGGTCGCGTGGTCGTCGAAGGTGAAGCTGCGGTAGCGCCGCATGGCGCGGAAGTCGTGGTCGTCAGTGAGTACGCCGACGGTGCCGGCGATCTCGCGGCGCAGGACGCGCCGCATGGTCTGGTGGTCGGTGTGCGCCATGATTCCCCCAATGCGCAGTCGATCAGTGCTCACTCACCGTAACCGGCGGCACTGACAATGGCGGTGCCGCCGGTGGTCGTGGACTGGCTGGCTGGGGTGTTTGCGCAGGTCACTGTCGGTGCGACACCTAGGGGAGGCGGATGCGGAGGGTAGTGATCCGCTTGGTTCAGGTGCGCTTGCGGGCGAGTTCCTCGTAGAAGCCGAGCAGGGCGAGGTTGTCGATGGAGCCGGGGTTGACCGCCTTTTCCAGCGGGGTGCCCTGCAGCAGGCGCTTGACCGGGACCTCGATGCGTTTGCCGGTGAGGGTGTGCGGGATGCCGGGCACCTCGATGATCTCGTCGGGGATGTGGCGCGGTGAGAGCTGTTCGCGGATGGCCTGCTTGACGCGGTTCAGGAGCGCCTCGTCCAGAACGGCGCCCGGCGCCAGGTGCACGAAGAGCGGCATCCAGTAGCCGCCGTCGGGCTGTTCGATGCCGATGACGAGGGATTCCTTGATCTCGGGCAGGCGCTCGACGACCTCGTAGATGTCCGCGGAGCCCATGCGGACGCCCTGCCGGTTGAGGGTGGAGTCGGAGCGTCCGTGGATGACCACGGTGCCGCGTGCGGTGACGGTGATCCAGTCGCCGTGGCGCCAGACGCCGGGATAGGTGTCGAAGTAGCTGTCGTGGTAGCGGCGGCCGTCGGGGTCGTTCCAGAAGTGGATCGGCATGGACGGCATGGGGTTGGTGACGACCAGCTCGCCGACCTCGTCGACGAGGGGTTTGCCGCTCGGGTCCCAGGACTGCAGGTCGGTGCCGAGTCCGGGTGCCTGGAGCTCGCCGGTGTACACCGGCAGGGTGGGTACGGCGCCGGCGAAGCAGGAGCAGACGTCCGTGCCGCCGCTGACGGAGGCGATCCAGAGGTCGTCCCGGACCGCGTCGTGCAGCCAGCGGAAGCCGTCGGGCGGCAGCGGGGAGCCGGTGGTGGCGACGCACTTCACCGTGGACAGGTCGTGGTCGCGGGCGGGGTGGACGCCGGCCTTGCGGCAGGCCATGACGTAGGCGGCGGAGGTGCCGTAGAGGGTGGCTCCGGTGCGTTCGGCGACCCGCCACTGGGCGCCGGTGTCCGGGTAGCCGGGGCTGCCGTCGTACAGGACGATCGTGGTGCCCGTGAGCAGGCCGGAGACGAGGAAGTTCCACATCATCCAGCCGGTCGAGGTGTACCAGAAGAAACGGTCCTCGGGGCCGAGGTCGCAGTGCAGGCCGAGCTGCTTGAGGTGTTCGACCAGGATGCCGCCCTGCGACTGGACGATGGCCTTGGGCAGGCCGGTCGTGCCGGAGGAGTACAGCACCCACAGCGGGTGGCCGAACGGGACCTGTTCGAAGACCGGCTCGGCGTCCCCTGCCGTCAGCGCCGACCACTCCAGGGCGCCCTCGGGGGCCTCGCTGCCCAGCAGCGGGATGTGCACGACGGCGCGCAGGGTGGGCAGCTCGCGGCGAAGCTCGGCGACGGTCTCGCGGCGGTCGTGCTCCTTGCCGCCGTAGCGGTAGCCGTCGACGGTGAACAGGACGACGGGTTCGACCTGCTGGAAGCGGTCGAGGACGCTGCGGGCGCCGAAGTCGGGGGCGCACGAGGTCCAGACGGCTCCCACGGCGGCCGTGGCGAGGAGGGCGACGACGGCCTGGGGGATGTTCGGGAGGTAGCCGCTGACGCGGTCACCGGGGCGTACGCCGAGGGCGCGGAGCTCGGCGGCGAGGGAGCCCACCTGGCGGCGCAGTTCGGACCAGGTCACCGGGCGCGGTTCGTGCGTCTCGTCCACGTGGAGGAGGGCGGGTTCGTCCGCGCGGTCGGCCGCGGCGCGCAGGGCGTGTTCGGCGTAGTTGAGGGTGGCTCCGGGGAACCACTGGGCGCCGGGCATGGCGCGGTCGCCGAGCACGCGCGTGTAGGGCGTCGAGAACCGTACGTCGAACCACTCGGTGACGGCTTTCCAGAAGGTCTCCAGCTGGTCGACGGACCACCGGTGCAGGGCCGGGTATCCGCCCTCGGCCGGGGCGCCGTGGTGTTCGGCGGCCCATGCCTGGAACCGGGTGATGCGGGCCTGGGCGATCCGCTGGGGATCGGGCTGCCAGAGCGGCTGGGGGTTCGCGGTCATTGGGGCGGCTCCCGGGCTGTGCGCGTCGTGTGCGTCGGTCCGCGCACGGGCTGGGGTGTGCGCGTGACGCGGCTGACAGGGACGATGCCATGTGATCGACTTCTACACCAGGGTGCGCCCCACATAGTCCATGTCATGAAGATGTGGCGCGGGCACGGGTGAACGGCAGTTGAACGACACCCGCGCGTGGGGCGCTCAATGGCAGGGTGAGCAGCATGGACGGTCGTGACCTGGTGCGTTCGGTGAGTGTGGTCGGTTCGGGGCGGGCGGCTCGGGGGTTGCGTACCGTGCGGGCGGCGTGGCGCAGGAGGCGTATCGACGCCGCGGGGCTGCCGCGGCGGGGACCCGAGCGGGCCCGGGTGCCGGGACAGGTGCAGGGCGTGGAGCCGGGTCCCGGGGGCGGTCTGATCCGGTTCGGCCGCTCCGAGCTGCGGATCGTCGTGGCGGCGAACGGGGCGGTCTTCTGGGGGTGGGACGGGGCGGGTCCGCAGCCGTCGTACGCGCTCGCGGGGAGCGGTCCGGAGCCGGATCCGCGGGCGGTGCTGGAGCCGGACAAGGACGGCGGCTGGCGGGTGGTGGCGGAGCGCGTGACGGTCGTCGTGTCGCGGCACGGCGCGGTCGAGGTGTGCACGCCGGGCGGGGTGACCCTGCGACGGGAGCTTCCGCCGCGCTGGTGGGAGCCGGTCGGCGGAGGCGTGGCGCGGTGGATGCAGCGGTCGGAGGTGGCGGCGGATGCCCGGTTCTTCGGTCTGGGCGGGCGTGTGTCCGGGCCCCGGCTGCGGGACGGCGGGTACCGGCTGTGGAACACCGATCCCGGTCGTGCGTTCGGGCCCGGCGAGGATCCGCTGTATCTGACGATGCCGGTGCAGCTGGTGGTGGCGGATGCCGGCACGCATCTGATGTTCCACGACACCACCTGGGACGGCACGGTCGTGCTGCGGGAGGGCGAGGAGGGAGCCGGGTCCGGGCATGACCGGGCGGGGAGCTGCGAGGTGCGGATGGACGGCGGTCCGCTGCGCTGCTGGGTGATGGTGGGGACTCCCGCGCGCGTGCTGCTCACGTGGGCCGCGCTGACCGGGGCGCCCGCGCTGCCGCCCGCGTGGGCGCTGGGCCATCACCACGCGCGGTGGGGCTTCGGCAGCGAGCAGGAGGTGCGCCGGATCGTCGCGGGCTACCAGGAGCACGGGCTGCCGCTGGACGCCGTGCACCTCGACATCGACCACTACGACGACCACCGGGTGTTCACGGTCGACCAGGAGCGTTTCCCCAAGCTGCCGGTTCTGGCGGAGGAGCTGCGCCGGGACGGGATCCGGCTGGTGTCGATCGTCGACCCGGCGGTGCGGGCGGAGCCGGGCAGCGCGGTGTACGAGAGCGGTGCGGCCGTGGACGCGTTCGTGCGGGACGGGCAGGGCCGCCCGGTGGAGGGTGTCGGGTGGGCCGGCGATTCGGTGTTCCCGGATTTCACGCACGCGCGCGTGCGTGAGTGGTGGGGCGGGCTGTACGAGGAGCGGCTGGGGCAGGGATTCGCGGGGTTCTGGCACGACATGAACGAGCCGACGTCGTTCAGCGCCTTCGGTGAGCCCACGCTGCCGCGTTCGTCGCGGCACGCCCTGGAGGGGCGCGGCGGCGACCACCGGGAAGCGCACAACGTGTACGCCCTGTGCATGGCCCGGGCCGCCTATGAGGGGCTGCGTGGGCTGGCGCCGCAGGAGCGGCCCTTCCTGTTCTCCCGCTCGGGCTGGGCGGGGCTGCAGCGGTACGGGGGCACGTGGTCGGGGGACGTGGCGACGGGCTGGCCGGGGCTGCGGGCGTCGCTGTCGCTGGTGCTGGGGCTCGGACTGTGCGGAGTGCCGTACTCGGGTCCGGATGTGGGCGGTTTCGACGGCAGTCCGTCGCCGGAGCTGTATCTGCGGTGGTTCCAGCTGGGCGCGTATCTGCCGCTGTTCCGCACCCACGCGGGTCTGCGGGCGGGGCGCAGGGAGCCCTGGGAGTTCGGTGCCGAGGTGCTGGAGCACGCGCGCGGGGCGCTGCTTGAGCGCCGGCGGCTGCTGCCGTACTTCCTGACGTTGGCGCATCTGGCCCGGCGGACCGGCGCACCCTACGTCCGGCCGCTGTGGTGGGGCGCGCCGGAGGACCGGGCGCTGCGCGACTGCGAGGACTCGTTTCTGCTGGGCGACGGGCTCCTGGTGGCCCCGGTGCTGGATCCGGGTGCCGAGCGGCGCGCGGTGCGACTGCCGCGGGGCCGCTGGTACGACACGGTGACGGAGGAGGCCTACGACGGGCCGGCCCAGGTCCTCCTGGACGCTCCCCTGTCCCGGATACCGGTGCTCGCGCGCGCGGGAGCGGTGATCCCGGTGCGTGGTGCCGACGGCGGGCTGGAGCTGGAGGTGTGGGCGCCCGCGCGCGGGCGCACGGGGGGCGGCCTGGTGGTGGCGGACGCGGGCGACGGCTGGGACGAGCCGGAGATCGAACGCTACGTCGCCCGTCGGCAGGGCGGCCGGGTGGTGGTCACCCGGGACCGGGAGGACGGCGTGGCCGAGCCGCCCTACCCGGTGCGCGTGCGGGGGCTGGGCTGAACCGCCCGGCTCACACGTAGCGGCCCTCGAACCACGCCTTGACGGCCACGGTGTGCAGCGGGAAGGCGAGCTCCTCGGGCCTGCGCAGCAGCTGCCAGCCCTCGGTCTCGTCCGTGGGAGCGGAGGGCGGCAGTCCGTCGGCCGGGCGTTCCGGCAGCAGTCCGAACAGCAGCAGGTGTCCGTCGGGTGAGCTCATGACGTCCACGAGCCGCACGTCGCGGGCAGCTGCGTCGATGCCGGTCTCTTCCTTGAGTTCGCGTACGACGGCCTGCTTCCAGTCCTCGCGGTCGTCGATGTAACCGCCGGGCAGGGCCGTGCCTCCGCGCGCGGGGGCGACGGTCCGGGTGATGACGACCAGGGCCGTGCCCTTGGTGTCGTACACGGGCTGGAGCGCGACCGCGACCGGCAGCGGGTTGCGGTAGGCGACGGTGCCGCAGGACGGGCAGGTGCGCGGCCATCCGGAAACGCCCTCTCCATAGGGCGCTCCGCAGCTCGAACAGTGGGAATTCGGCGCGGAATTGGCAGTTGGTTGCTGAGTTTCGGACACGCGCGGACTGTATCCGATCACGGGAGGGATGTGTTCCGGCAGCGACCCGTCAGGAACGGACGGATCAGGAGGGGGCGGCCGGAATCACCCCCGTCGGTCCCGGCCGCCCCCTCCTGTACCACGACGCCGTGCGGGGCCGTTCGGTTCACCGAACACCCCTGCCCATTTCCGGTGGCCCGTGGCACACTCCTGACGAATCGTCAGATCGCTGCCTGTGAGGGAGGGCCCTTGCCGTACACACGCAAGCCGGCGATCGCCGGCTGGTTCACCGGTGAGGGTGACGGCTTCCGGCTCCTGGGCACCCGCTGCACGACGTGCGCCTCGGTCTTCTTCCCGCGCGAGGACGTCCACTGCCGCAACCCGCACTGCGCGGGCGGCTCCCTGGAGGAGATTGCCTTGTCGCGAAGGGGGCGGATCTGGTCGTACACCGACAGCCGATACCGTCCGCCGTCACCCTATGTGAGCAATCCGGAACTTCCGTGGGAGCCGTACGCGTTGATCGCGGTGGAGCTGGAGGCCGAGCGGATCGTGGTGCTGGGGCAGGCGGCTCCCGGGGTCACCGTCGCCGATCTGACGGTGGGCATGGAGGTGGAGGTCGTCCCCGGGGTGCTCCATGCGGACGAGGACACGGAGACGGCCTGGACGATGTGGCGCTGGCGGCCGACGAGGGTGGCGGCATGACGAAGGACGTGGCGGTGCTCGGCGCGGGCATGCACCCATGGGGCAAGTGGGGCCGTGGCTTCGTCGAGTACGGGACGGCGGCGGCCCGCGCGGCGCTCGCGGACGCCGGCCTCGGCTGGCGGGACGTCGGTTCCGTCGTGGGCGCGGACACGGTGCGCGGTGGGTATCCGGGACATGTCGCGGGAGCCACGTTCGCCAAGGCCCTGGGCTGGCAGGGTGCCAGGGTGACCAGTGTGTACGCGGCGTGCGCGTCCGGAGCCCAGGCCGTTGCCGCGGCGCGGGCGCAGATCCTCGCCGGTCTCGCGGACGTCGTGCTCGTGGTGGGTGCGGACGCCGCGCCCAAGGGATTCTTCCGGCCCGCGGGCGGGGACCGGCCCGACGATCCGGACTGGCAGCGTTTCCGCCTGCTGGGCGCGACGAATCCGGCGTACTTCGGGCTGTACGCGCGACGGCGGATGGCAGTCCACGGTGACACGCCGGAGGACTTCGCGCTGGTCAAGGTGAAGAACGCCGCACTGGGGGCGCTCAACCCGTACGCCCGGTACCGCAAGCGGGTCACCGCCGAGGAGGTGGCCGCCTCCGTGGTGGTCGCGGATCCGCTGCGGCTGCTGGACATCTGCGCCACCTCCGACGGCGGGGCCGCCCTGGTGCTGTCCAGCCTGGACTTCGCACACCGGCACGGTGTCGCCCGGCCGGTGCGGATCCGGGCGGTGTCGACGGTCACCCCCCGCTTCCCGAACACGGTGCTGGACCTGCCGGACATCGCCACGGACTCCGCGGTCGCGGTGGCACCCCCGGCGGAGACCTTCCGGGCGTCCATCGCCAGGGCCGCCTACGAGGAGGCGGGCATAGGCCCCGAGGACCTGTCCGTGGCCGAGGTGTACGACCTGTCCACCGCAATGGAACTGCAGTGGTACGAGGATCTGGGACTGTGCGGCGAGGGCGAGGGTGCGAAGCTGCTCCGGGAGGGCGCCACCGCCCCGGGCGGCCGGATACCCGTGAACACCAGCGGCGGGCTGGCCTCCTTCGGTGAGGCGGTGCCGGCCCAGGCCATCGCCCAGGTGTGCGAGCTGACCTGGCAGTTGAGAGGCGCGGCGGGCGACCGGCAGGTCCCGGGGGCACGGGTGGGCATCACCGCCAACCAGGGGCTGTTCGGGCACGGTTCCTCGGTGGTCGCCGTGCGGTGAGCCGAGCCGGGCCGGAGCCTCGTGCGCCGCAAGGGAGGCCTGGGATTCCACGCTCAGTGATCACCTGGGAATCCTCCGTGAACGTCTCATGAACTGCGCCTGGGTGTGCGCGGGCAGCGCCATCATGCTCCCGTGCACTCCTGGACGGATACTCTCCGCTTCGCCTTCCAGCCGGTGGTCAACCTGAGGACGGGCGCGGTCGCCGCACTGGAGACACTCGCCCGCCCGGAGACCGGCGACGTCCTGGCCCAGGCCCGCCGGGATCCCGAACTGGACGCCAGACTGGCCGTGCTGGCGCTCCGTGCGGCGGCCCGCAAGGAGACGCTGCTGCCGCTGCACCTGAACGTGTTCGCGGCCACGCTCGCCGACCTCGGCGGTCTCACACCGCTGCACGACGCCGTGCGCGCGGCGGGGCGCATGGCCTGGGAGGTGACGCTCGACATCGTCCCGCCCTACACGCACGTGCCCCAGCGCGCCCTGCTGGAGGCGGTGGCCTCGCTGCGCGAGCAGGGCTTCCGGATCAGCGCGGACGGCATCGGCGACGGCGACGTACCACTCAGGCTGCTCACCGACCTCTCCCCCGACCTGGTCAAGCTCGACGCCCCACTGCTGGCCCGGCCGGCCGCGGTACGGGCGATGCGGACGCTGTGCGAGGAGCTGGGCGCCCTGGTCGCTGTGGAGGGCGTGGAGACGGAACTCCAGTGTGCGGCGGCCATGGCGGCCGGCGCGCAGTTGGCCCAGGGTGAGCTGTTCGCGCCCCCGGCCCGGATCCCCGCAGCGGACGTATACGTTCCGCCACTGGCTCCCGGTGCCGTCTCCGTGCCCCGCTCCGGGCCGTCGGTGCGGGAGTTCGTGCGGCCCGCCGCCCTGCTGCCGCGGACCGCCTCGGCAGGGCAGGTGCGGGCGCTGCTGACCGGTTCGCCGGACGTCTCGGGGGTGCTGCTGGTGGACCCGTCCGGCCGGCCCGTCCGGTCCGTGCACCGCTCGCGCTTCCTGCTGTCGATGTCGGGCCGCTACGGACACGCCCTGTACGCCGACCGGCCGGCCTTCAAGCTGGGCGACGCGCCCCGCACGGTCGGCGTCGACGCGACGGCCTGGGAGGTGCTGGACGTGGTGGCGGTCGGGGGCCGGGACCGGACGTCCGACGACGTGGCGGTGGTCGACGCGCACGGCCGGTGCGTGGGGGTCGTGCGGCTGGCGGATCTGGTGCGGGCGCTGGCCGAGAGCCGGGTCGAAGAGGCCGCCGGGCTCAATCCGCTGACCCGGCTGCCCGGTTCGGACGCGATCGTGGGTGAGGTGGACCGGCGGATCGCCGAGGGGCGGGCGTTCACGCTCAGCTGGCTGGACATCGATCACTTCAAGCAGGTCAACGACGGTGCCGGGTTCGCTGCGGGAGACGAGCTGATCCGCGCGGTGGGCCGCGCGCTCCACCAGGCGGTCGCGGGGCACGCGCGCGTGGGGCACATCGGCGGTGACGACTTCCTGGTGCTGGCCGACGAGGAGGCGCTCGATCCGCTGGCGGCCGCCGTGCTGGACGTCCCCTGGGCGGCGGGAGGGCGGCCGGTCACCTGCTCCCTGGCGACCGTCGTCTGCGGCCCCGGCAGCGTGGGCGACCACCACCAGGCCGCCGCCCAGCTCGCTCCGCTGAAGAAGGCCGCCAAGGCGCTCGGCGGCGCGAGCTGGGTGCTCGGGCGCGCCGGGTCACCGGGCCACGAGGTCCTGCGCGGCGACCCGGGGCAGGCCGCGGCGCAGGCCGGATACGCGGCCGCCGAGCCACGGTGGTGAACGGCTGCTCCCTGTCCGTCCGTTGTGCCGGATCTCTGGGACTCAGGCCGAGGGAAGGATCGGTGTCACCGTCGTCGCCGGCAACCTTGACGCCCCCGGGACGCCGGTGAACACTTCCCGGTGTCAGCCGACATCGCCGTACATTCTCGGCGTTATCAGGCACTGCGGTACGGGTCTGTCCTGCTCCACGGCCCGGCCGCCCAGGGCGATCCGGCTGCGACGGCACGCTCGTCACGGACGCCGGGCGGGGCGCGGGGCCCTCCCTGCCTTCGGCTGAAGTCGCCAAGGGAACCGTCCTGCACGACAGGGCCGGGGCGATCGCCCCGTACCGGCGCCAAGGGAGCCGCCATGAGCAACGGAGACATCTTCGTCGGCGAGGTCATCGGTACCGCGATCCTGATCCTGTTCGGCGCGGGTGTCTGCGCCGCCGTCACCCTCAGACACTCCAAGGCGCGGGCCTCGGGCTGGATCGTGATCGCGTTCGGCTGGGGCTTCGGCGTGCTCGCGGGCGCGTACACCGCCGCTCCCCTCTCCGGCGGTCAGCTCAATCCGGCGGTCACCATCGGCATCGCCGTGGACACCGGCAAGTGGGGCAAGGTCTGGGTGTATCTGCTCGGACAGATCGCCGGCGCGATGCTCGGTGCCGTGCTGGCGTATCTGGTGTACCTCGCCCAGTTCCAGGCCAACGTCCGCACGGAAGGCACCACCGACGGCACCGCCGGCGAACCCGTGCCGACGCTCGGCGTCTTCTCCACCATCCCGGAGATCCGCAACCCGGTCGCCAACCTCGTCACCGAGATCATCGCGACCGTCGCGCTCGTCCTGCCGGTCCTCGCCTTCGGTCTCACCAAAGGGCTCGGCGAATCCGGCATCACCGTGCTGATCGTCTCCTTGCTCGTCGTCGGCATCGGCCTCTCCCTCGGCGGCCCCACCGGCTACGCCATCAACCCGGCCCGCGACCTCGGCCCGCGCCTCGTGCACACCTTCCTGCCGATCCCCAACAAGGGCAGCTCCGACTGGGGTTACGCCTGGATACCGGTCGCCGGCCCGCTCATCGGCGGAGCACTGGCCGGCCTGGTCTACAACGCCGCCTTCTGATTGCCCGGCTCCCGATCCCCGCACGGCCTTTCGACCAGCGATCCGACCCAGCGACCCAGGGGCAGCCATGACGGACACCGCCGACACGTATGTCGCCGCCATCGACCAGGGCACGACGTCCAGCCGCTGCATCGTCTTCGACCACAGCGGCGCGATCGTCGCCGTCGACCAGCGCGAGCACCGGCAGATCTTTCCCAAGCCCGGCTGGGTGGAGCACGACGCCACCGAGATCTGGTCCAAGGTGCAGGCCGTGGTGGCCGGGGCGCTCGCCAAGGCCGGGCTGCGCGCCGGCCAGCTGAGCGCCCTCGGCATCACCAACCAGCGGGAGACCACGGTCCTGTGGGACCGCGCCACCGGCAAGCCCGTGCACAACGCGATCGTCTGGCAGGACACCCGTACGGCGGCACTGTGCGGCGAACTGGGCGGCACGGACGGCCAGGACCGCTTCCGCGAGCGGACCGGGCTGCCGCTGGCCAGCTACTTCTCCGGGCCCAAGGCGGCCTGGCTGCTGGACCACGTGCCCGGTCTGCGGCACCGGGCCGAACGCGGTGAGATCGCGTTCGGAACCATCGACTCCTGGCTGATCTGGAACCTCACGGGCGGCACCGACGGCGGCCGCCACGTCACCGACGTCACCAACGCCGGCCGTACCATGCTGATGAACCTGGACACCCTGCAGTGGGATCCCTCCATCCTGTCCGCGATGAACGTGCCCGAGGCCGTGCTCCCCGAGATCCGGTCCTCCGCCGAGGTCTACGGCACCGCGGTCGGGCAGCTGTCCGGAGTGCCCGTGGCCTCCGCGCTGGGCGACCAGCAGGCCGCCCTGTTCGGGCAGGCCTGCTACGACGTCGGCACCGCGAAGAACACCTACGGCACCGGCAGCTTCCTGCTGCTGAACACCGGCAACCGGCCGGTGCCGTCCAAGAGCGGGCTGCTGACGACGATGGGCTACAAGATCGGCGGGGAGGCGCCGGTGTACTGCCTGGAGGGGTCCATAGCGATAACGGGCGCGCTGGTCCAGTGGTTCCGCGATCAGCTAGGGATCATCCGGAGCGCCGACGAGATCGAGACGCTGGCGGCGAGCGCCGACGACAACGGCGGCGCCTACATCGTGCCGGCGTTCTCCGGTCTGTTCGCGCCGTACTGGCGCTCCGACGCGCGCGGGGTCGTCACCGGCCTCACCCGGTACGTCACGAAGGCGCATCTCGCGCGCGCGGTGCTGGAGGCGACGAGCTGGCAGACCCGCGAGGTCGTGGACGCGATGCACCAGGACTCCGGGGTGCGGATCACCACCTTGAAGGTGGACGGCGGCATGACGAGGAACAACCTGCTCATGCAGCACCAGGCGGACGTCCTCGGCGTGCCGGTGATCCGGCCGCGGGTGTCGGAGACGACCTGTCTGGGCGCCGCGTACGCGGCCGGGCTGGCCACGGGGGTGTGGAACGACCTGGACGAGCTGAAGTCGCACTGGCAGAAGGACGCCGAGTGGACGCCCGCCATGGAGGCGTCGGTCCGCGACCGCGAGTACCGCAACTGGCGCAGGGCCGTGGAGAAGAGCTTCGGCTGGCTGGCGGAGGACGGGGGCTCGGAGGCGTAGAAGTCGCCGCACGCGCGCGTGGGTGCTCCGCACAGGACCACGGCCCGTACCCCGGTCGGCGGGGGTACGGGCCGTGCCTGACGGTCAGCCGAGCACGGCCTGGCGGCGGTCTGCCGCGTACTCCATCGCGTGCTGGACGACTCCGATGAGCACCTCCTTGACCGACTCCCGGTCACGGGCGTCGCACAGCAGGACGGGCACGTCGTCGTCCAGGTCGAGGGCCTGACGGACGGACTCGGCGGGGTAACGGGCGGCTCCGTCGAAGCAGTTGACGCCGACGAGGAAGGGGATGGAACGCCGCTCGAAGTAATCGACGGCGGCGAAGCAGTCCTCCAGGCGGCGGGTGTCGGCGAGGACGACGGCGCCGAGCGCCCCCTCGGACAGCTCGTCCCACATGAACCAGAACCGTTCCTGCCCGGGCGTGCCGAAGAGGTACAGCACCAGGTCCTCGCGCAGGGTGATGCGGCCGAAGTCCATGGCCACCGTGGTGGTGTGCTTGCCCTCCACACCGCTGATGTCGTCGACGGGACGCCCGGCCTCGGTGAGCAGTTCCTCGGTCCGCAGCGGCCTGATCTCGCTGACCGCGCCGACGAGGGTCGTCTTGCCCACGCCGAAGCCGCCGGCCACCAGGATCTTGAGCGTGACGGGCTCGACCGGAGGCTTGCCGCGCTCAGAACGCCCGAAGATCATCGGTCTCTTCTCCTGCTTGATGGGGTTCGGGCGACGGTCGGCCGTAGCCGCCGCCACCGGGGGTTTCGATGACGAGTACGTCGCCGGGGCCGACGTCGGCCGAGCCGCTCGCGCCGAGGTCGGTGACCGTGCCGTCGGCTCGCTCCACCCGGTTGGCGCCGAGCGCTCCGGGGGCGCCGCCGGCCATGCCGTACGGGGGCACGCGGCGGTGCTGGGAGAGCGTGGAGACGGTCATCCGTTCGAGGAACCGGATGCGGCGGACGGCTCCGTCACCGCCGCGCCACCGCCCCGCGCCGCCGCTGCCCCGCCGGACGGCGAACTCCTCCAGCCGGACCGGAAGCCGCCACTCCAGGACTTCCGGGTCGGTGAGACGGGAGTTGGTCATGTGGGTCTGGACGACGTCGGCACCGGGGAAACCGTCGCCGGCGCCGGATCCGGAGGCGACGGTTTCGTAGTACTGGTGCCGGTCGTTGCCGAAGGTGACGTTGTTCATGGTGCCCGAGCCCTCGGCCTGGACACCGAGCGCCGCGTAGAGCGCCCCGGTGATGGCCTGCGAGGTCTCCACGTTGCCCGCGACGACGGCGGCGGGCGGCTCGGGAGCGAGCATCGAGCCGGCCGGCACGATGATGTCCAGGGGGCGCAGGCACCCGTCGTTGAGCGGGATGTCGTCGGCGACCAGCGTGCGGAAGACGTACAGGACGGCCGCGTCGACCACCGCCAGGGGCGCGTTGAAATTGGTGGCGAGTTGCGCGGAGGTGCCGGTGAAGTCGATGGTCGCCCGGCGCTCGGTGCGGTCGACGCGGACCCGGACCCGGATGACGGCACCGGAGTCGGTCTCGTAGGCGTACTCACCGTCGTCCAGGGCGTCGATGACGCGGCGCACGGCCTCCTCGGCGTTGTCCTGGACGTGCCGCATGTAGGCCTGGACGACGTCGAGGCCGAACTCCTCGATCATGCGGCGGACCTCGTCGACGCCCTTCTGGTTGGCGGCGATCTGGGCGCGCAGGTCGGCGAGGTTGGTGCGCGGATTGCGGGACGGGTACGGCGCCTCGGTGAGCAGCCGGCGGGTCTCCTCCTCGCGGAAGCGGCCGTTCTCGGTGAGGAGCCAGTTGTCGAAGAGGACGCCCTCCTCTTCGATGGTGCGGCTGTGGGCGGGCATGGAGCCGGGGGCGATGCCGCCGATCTCGGCGTGGTGACCCCGTGAGGCGACGTGGAAGAGGATCCGCGGCTCACGCTGCGTGTCCGGGGCGCGGTCGGTGTCGAAGACGGGGGTGATCACGGTGACGTCCGGCAGGTGCGTGCCGCCGTGGTACGGGTCGTTGACGGCGTAGGTGTCGCCCGGCCGCATGGCGGAGCCGCGACGGCGGATGACCTCTTTCACGCTGGTGCTCATGGAGCCCAGGTGGACGGGGATGTGGGGGGCGTTGGCCACCAGGTTTCCGTCCGGGTCGAACAGGGCGCAGGAGAAGTCCAGCCGCTCCTTGATGTTGACGGACTGGGCCGTGGACTCCAGGCGTGCGCCCATCTGTTCGGCGATGGACATGAAGAGGTTGTTGAAGACCTCAAGGAGAACCGGATCGGTTTCCGTGTCGAGATCGGAACTCTGCGTAATCGCCGTGCGTTCCATGAGCAGATGCCCGTCATCGGTCGCGGCGGCCCGCCAGCCGTCGTCGACGACGGTCGTCGCGCCGGACTCGGTGATGATCGCGGGGCCGGTGACGGTCTCGCCGGGAGGAAGGGCCTCCCGGCGGCGGAGGGGTACGTCGCGCCAGGCGCCGCCGGTGTGGAGACGGACGGTGCCGGGCGCATCGGAACGGCCCTCGTACGGGGCGAGGGCGGACAGATCGGGGGGTGCGGTGATGCCGGTGGCTTCGACGGAGAGGGCTTCCACGACGACGGGCCGGTCGAGTGCGAAGGAGTACGTGGCGCGATGACGTTCTTCGAAGGCGTCCCTCATGGCGTCGGGCTCGCCCAGTTCGACGGTGAGGGTGGTGTCGGTGCCGTCGTAGCGGAGCTGTGCGCGGCGGGTGACCTGGACGCGGTCCTCCGGGACGTCCTCGGCGACGAGTTCGGCGCGGGCCGCGGTCTCCAGGTCGTCGGCCGTCTTGCGGATGCCGGGCATGGCGGCGGCTTCCAGGGGCGCCTCCACGGACTGTTCGCGCATCGCCGTGGTGTCGGCGAGACCGATGCCGAGCGCGGAGAGCACGCCGGCCATGGGGGGTACGAGGACGGTGCGGATCCCGAGCGAGTCGGCGACCCCGCACGCGTGCTGGCCGCCCGCGCCGCCGAAGGTGGTCAGCGCGTAGCGGGTGACGTCGTGGCCCTTCTGGACGGAGATCCGCTTCACGGCGTTGGCGATGTTGGCGATGGCGATCTGCAGGTAGCCCTCGGCCACCTGCTCGGGGGTGCGGTCGTCGCCGGTGCGTTCGTGGATCTCGCGCGCGAGGGCGGTGAACCGGTCACGGACGACGGCGGCGTCCAATGGCTGGTCGCCGTCGGGCCCGAACACCGCGGGGAAGTGGGCGGGTTGGATACGGCCGAGCATCACGTTGGCGTCGGTGACGGTGAGCGGGCCACCGGCGCGGTAGCAGGCGGGGCCGGGGTCGGCGCCTGCCGAGTCGGGGCCGACGCGGTAGCGGGAGCCGTCGAAGTGCAGGACGGAGCCGCCGCCGGCGGCGACGGTGTGGATGTCCAGCATGGGGGCGCGCAGCCGGACGCCCGCGATCCGTGTGGTGAAGACCCGCTCGTACTCGCCGGCGAAGTGCGAGACGTCGGTGGAGGTGCCGCCCATGTCGAAGCCGATGACGCGGTCGTAGCCGGCGCGCTGGGACATGCGGGCCATGCCGACGATGCCGCCGGCCGGTCCGGAGAGGATGGCGTCCTTGCCGCGGAACTGTCCGGCCTCCGTCAGCCCGCCGTTGGACTGCATGAACATCAGCGGTACGCCGCGCAGTTCGTCGGCGATGTGCCGCACGTACCGGCGCAGCACGGGCGAGAGGTAGGCGTCCACGACGGCGGTGTCCCCGCGCGGAACGAGTCTCATCAGCGGGCTGACCTCGCTGGACAGCGAAATCTGCGGGAAGCCGATGCGGGCGGCGAGCTCGCCGACGGCGCGTTCGTGGCCGGGGTGGAGGTGGCTGTGCAGGCAGACGACGGCGATGGCGCGGATCCCGTCGTCGTAGGCCTCCTGGAGCGGGCCGGCCAGGGCGTCCAGGTCGGGGGCGCGCAGGACGGTGCCGTCGGCGGCGACGCGTTCGTCCACCTCCACGACCCGTTCGTGGAGCAGCTCGGGCAGCTCGATGCGGCGGGCGAAGATGCGCGGGCGGTTCTGGTAGGCGATGCGCAGGGCGTCGCGGAAACCGCGGGTGACGACGAGGAGGGTGCGCTCGCCCTTGCGTTCCAGCAGGGCGTTGGTGGCGACCGTGGTGCCCATCCGGACGGCCTCGACGGGCTCCTGGGAGGCGCCGAGGAGTTCGCGTACGCCCGCGACGGCGGCGTCCGCGACGGTGGTCTCCCCGCTCGGGCGAGGCCGGGAGCCGGAGGGACTGGGACGGTCGGACAGGACTTTGTGGGTGAGCAGCCGGCCGTCCGGGCGACGCGCGACGATGTCGGTGAAGGTGCCGCCTCGGTCGACCCAGAACTGCCAGCCAGTCACGTCACTACCCCGCTTCCGCGCCGGTCACAGCGCCCGGAGGCCGTTGATCACGTCGCGCAGAATACTCTCGTCGGGGAGCTCGGCCGGGGGGACCGGCCGGGTCACATGGACGAGTTCCGCGTGCACCAGGTCGCCGATGAGGACGCGGACCACGCCGATCGGCAGGTCGAGTTCCGCGGCGAGTTCGGCGACCGACTGCGGCGCGTCCCGGCAGAGTCCGACGATCTCCACGTGTTCGGGGGACAGTGTCGGGTCCGATTCCGGGTCGCCGTTACCGGGCTCCGTGACCACCACCGCGATCAGATCGAGGCGGTGCTGACCCGCACTGGTGGTGCGGCCGCGCGTCATGGCGTACGGACGGACGACCGGCCCGGCTTCGTCGTCGAACCAGTGGTTTCTTGTCTGACCGTCTGCGCTCATGTCATCCCACTACCCGCCTGCGGGCAGATCGGTGCGCGGGGCGGTGCCCAGATGCACGCCGACCCGCTTGACCAGGAGCGTCATCTCGTAGGCGACCTGTCCCACGTCGGAGTCGGCGTCCGAGAGGACGGCGAGGCAGCTGCCGTCCCCGGCGGCGGTGACGAAGAGGAAGGCGTCGTCCAGCTCGACCACCGTCTGCCGGACGCTGCCCGCCTCGAAATGGCGGCCCACGCCCTTGGCGAGGCTGTGGAAGCCGGACGCCACGGCGGCCAGATGCTCGCTGTCCTCCCTGGTCAGGTCCTTGGACACCCCCGTCGGCAGTCCGTCGCCGGACAGGATGACGGCCTTGCGGATGCTGGCCACCCGGTCGACCAGGTCGTCCAGGAGCCAGTTCAGCTCGCCCTTGTTGGTCGCCGTGTGGCCGGTCGCCTTCGGTGCGGTCATCGACCGTCCCCCTTAGTCGTTCCTTGTGCTGTGCCGTTACGGGCCCCGTCGCCCTCGGCGTTCTCCTCCCGGCCGCGCTGCCAGCCGCGCTGGAGCGAGGCCATCCGGCTGCGGACCTCCTCGGCATCGCGGTCGGCGGGCGCCGCCGCGCGCTCGGCGCGCCGGTCGGTGTCCTGCTTGAGCTGGGGGGCCAGGTTCGCCTGGCGTACCCGCCGGGGCAGCGGCCCGGCGCCCGGTTCGGGGGCCGTGTCACCTGCGGGTGCGGTGGTGCCGCCGCGGGGCGGGGCCGTGTCCGCCGGGCCGGCGGCACCGGGCGCGCCGGGCCGGGTGCGCCTGGGCAGTGCCGGGGCTTCGGGTGTCGCGTCGGCGCTGTCGGCCGGGGCCCCGGCGCGGTCCTCGGCCCGGTCGGTGAGTCCGGCGGGGCGCCGGGAGGCGCTCCCGCGACGGCGGGCGGGCAGCGGGGCCAGTCCGCCCGGGTCGGAGCGGCGCGGTCCTGCGGAGGGCGCGGGGTCCGGTTCGCCGCGGCGGGGCCGCTGGTCGCTGACGGGCTTGCCGTGCGAGCTGACCAGCTTGGGCGTCTGCCGCCGCGGCAGGGGCACGGGTCCGCGGTCGCCGGCCTCCTCGCGCGACAGCCGGTCGGCCGGCCCGGCGGCGTCCGGCTCGTCGTCCTCCGGCTGGGGCCGGCGGGGGCGGAACAGGCCGCCGCGCTCGCTGTCCGTGTCCGGGAGGGCGCCGGGGAAGCCGTCCAGCGCGTCGAGATCGACGGGCGCCTCCAGCTCGACCGGGCCGTCCAGCAGGGAGGTGGGCAGGCCGGGCAGCTGCAGCGGTGCCGGGGACCGCCCGCCGGTACGGCCCACGGCCTCGGTGCCCTTCGCCGAGCGGTCTCGGTCGAGCCGGAAGCCGATGCCGTTGGTGTCCGGGACGTCGTCGGTCAGCAGCGCGTCGGGGATGAACACCACCGCGGTGGTGCCGCCGTACGGCGACGGCTGGAGGGAGACGCGCACGTTCTGGCGCTGGGCGAGGCGGCTGACCACGAACAGGCCGAGCCGGTCGGTGTCGGAGAGTTCGAACTCGGGGGTCTCGGCGAGGCGCAGATTGGCGTCCAGGAGCGCTTCGGCCGTCATGCCGAGACCCCGGTCGTGGATCTCCAGGGTGAAGCCGTTGGCGACGCGCTCGCCGAGGACCTGGACGGCGGTGTGCGGCGGCGAGAAGACGGTGGCGTTCTCCAGGAGTTCGGCCACGAGATGGGTGAGGTCGGCGACGGCGGGCCCGGTGACGGCGACCCGCGGCAGACGCCGGACCTCGATGCGCTCGTAGTCCTCGACCTCGGCGACGGCGGCGCGGACCACGTCCATCAGCTGTACGGGCCGGCGCCACTGCCGGGAGGGCGCGGCACCGGAGAGGATCACCAGGCCCTCGGCGTGCCGGCGCATACGGGTGGTGAGGTGGTCCAGGCGGAACAGGTCGGCGAGTTCGTCGGTGTCCTCGGTGCGGCGCTCCATGCTGTCCAGCAGCGTCAGCTGCTTGTGCAGCAGCACCTGGCTGCGGCGGGCGAGGTTGACGAAGACCTCGGAGACACCGGCCCGCAGCTCGGCCTGCTTGACGGCGGCCTCGACCGCGGCGCGCTGAAGGGTGTTGAGGGCCTGCCCGACCTCGCCGATCTCGTTCTTGTCGTACTCCAGGCGCGGCACCTCGGTCTCGACGTCGACCTGTTCCCCCGCGGACAGCCGGCGCATCACGCTGGGCAGCCGGACGCCGGAGGCCTCGTGGGCCTCCAGCCGCAGCTGGCGCAGGTCGCGGATGAGAGTGCGGCCGACCCGGATGGAGAGCACGACGGACAGCAGCAGCGCCACCAGTCCGAGGACGCCCGCGACGGCCGCCTCCACGATGACCTCCACGGCGACGGGACGCATGCGGTCCTGGAAGCGGTCGCCCACCTGGTCGTCCAAGGCGCCGAGTTCCTTCAGGACGGACGCCGCGGCGGAGTCCCAGCTCTGCGCGGTGACACCGCGGGGGGTGCCGGACTCCCACGAGATGACGGAGCGTTCGGCCACCCGCAGCGGGGCCGTGGTGGCGTTCTTCCAGAAGCGGTCGTAGCGTTCGCGCTCCCCCGCGGGAAGCAGCGGCAGGCTGATGTCGTACAGCAGGGTGCGCTGGGCGACGAGGCCGGAGATCTCACGGGTCTCGTCACGGGTGAGCCGGCCGACGACGAGGGAGGAGCCGAGCAGGGCGTCCTCACGGGACAGCAGCTCGCGGGCACGGGTGATGTTGACCAGGGCGCGGGCCTGCTTGTCGACCTCGACTTCGTCGATGCCGTCGAGGGACGCGAGGAGCGCGTAGCAGGGGTCGACGAGGCGGTTGTACTGGTAGAACGCCTGGGCCCGGGTGACGGTGCCCTGCTCGACGCCGCGGCGCAGCGAGTCGAGACCGCCGAGGGCGTCCAGCACGGCGGTCAGGTGCTCGCTGTCGTCCCCGTCCATGCCTGACCGGGTGTCATCGTCCTTGGCGTTCGCACGGAAGGCGGTGATCGCCCGGTCGGTGGCGGTCCGGGTGCGGTGCAGTGCCGAGAGGGCCTCGGAGGCGCGCGGGTCGGCGAGGTAGACGAGGGTCTGCCGCCGCTCCTGCTGCAGGACGCGGACGGTATCCTCGGCCGGGTAGCCGATGTCCTGGACCACGTCGGTCACACGGAACAGCCGGGCGACCTCGCGCCCCGTGAGCACCGTGGCGAAACCCCAGACGGCGGTCAGGGACAGCAGCGGCACGAGAAGCAGCGCCACGATCTTCCGGCGGATCGACTTCCCGCGAAAGCGCATGGCCTCCCCCAGCTCGACCCCCGCCGGCCGGGGGTGCTCATGTCCGTCTACAAACGGCGCGAGCCTACTACCGCCCCACAGTTAACTCGAAGACATGTCCGGAGGGCGAACTTCCGCTCCGACGGCGAGACATGGCGAGTTGTCCGGGCATTGCGGGAGATTGCCACCGCGATACGCACACCGGCACCCGGCCCGGCGGTGGCGTCACAGACATCGGTTGGCTGGAAATTTACGCCAGTTGGGAATCTTTGCAGGCTGCCGTGCGTCCTTCTCTATGGGAAATGGGGGCGGAATGGGCCACAGGAGCCGTATCCCGCACCCCGGCGGCGTAAAACAGCGCAAGCCGGGCAGCCACTGGGGAGTCGGGGTCTTCGGATGCCGGGGGCGAGCGGTCTGCTGGCGGTGGGGAGTGACACGGTGATGGGCACGGCGGAGCGGCGCAAGGCGCCCGAGGAGAGCGTGGCGGAACGCTCGCAGGCGGGGCGGGGCCGGAAGGCGCCGGATCGCGGCATTCCGGTGCATGGGCACACGGGGGTGTCCGTCGGTGATGAACAGCGGCAGAGCTACCAGCCGTTGTGGGTGGAGGAGCCCGCGCGACGGCACCCGATGCCCGATCCGGTCCGTACGGCGGCGGTGCGGGCCGTCCTGGTCATAGCGGTGACGCTGATTCAGGCGATGGTCGCGTTCCTGTGCACGCTGGCCGGGTCCTGGCTGGCGTTCCCCATGGTGATCAGCGGCGTGGCGAGCACAGTGGCGGCCACCTGGGCCGTGGTCGACGTGTGGGTGACCCGCCAGGTGTGGCGCCAGCGGCACGGCGTGGTCTCCGAGCCGAGCAGCACGGCCCGGGCCCTCCGACGGGAGCGGCGGGCCCGCCGGCGCCAGGAGCGGCTGAGCCTGCGGGAACAGGAGCGGATACGCCGCAGGGGCGGGGCCGGTCAGCTGTCGCACTCCTGACCCCGGCGGGTCAGCTGTCGCACTTCCGGCCCCGCGGGCCGCTGTCGCACCACGAAATCGGCGGACCGCTCCCGGATCCCCGGGGCGGTTCGGAGCCAGATCACGAGGACCCGGACTGCCGGGAGCCGAGTCACCGGGACCAAGGTCGCCGCGACCGGCCCAGCCTGGACACGGCCGACGCGGCCCCGGCGTCACGCCGCACCGGCGCGTCACAGCGCCGCCGGCGCCACCCTCGCCCGTTGGTCCCGCTCTCCCTCCGCCCGCTGGAGTTCGCGCCGGGCCCGCATGAACGCGCGGGGCCGGTCCACTCCGAGCACGGCGACGGTACGGCCGTCGCGTTCGTAGCGGGCCAGGAAGCCGGACTCACCGGGCGCTCGCTCGTCGGTGATCTCGCCCTCGGTGACGTGGACGGTGTCGCCCTCGCGGTACCGGCCCGCGAACTGGATCCGGGAGTCGTACTGATCGGACCAGAAGTACGGCAGCGGGCGGGCGGTCGCGCGGGTGTGGCCGGCGAGCAGGTTGGTCACCGCGACGCGGGGCTGCTCGGTGGCGGAGGTCCAGTGCTCGGCCCGGGCGCCGCCGACCCGGGCCACGTCGCCGACCGCGACCACCTGGGGCAGGGGGGTCACGCAGCCGTCGTCGCACAGCACGCCGTCGTGCACGGCGACCGTCGAGCCGAGCAGCCAGGCGGTGTTGGGGACGGCGCCGATGCCGACGATCACTACGTCGGCTGGCAGGGTGCGGCCGTCGGCGAGATCCACCCCGGTGACCGTGGCGGTGCCCCGGAGCGCGGCCACGCCAATTCCGGTGACCAGCTCCACGCCGCCACGGCGGTGCAGGGCGGCGCACACGGAGGCCATCCGGGGGCCGAGTTGGGGCACGAGCGGCAGCGGTGCGGCCTCGACCACCGTGACCTCGTGGCCGAGCCGGGCACAGGAGGATGCGGTTTCGGCGCCGATGAAGCCGCCGCCGATGACGACGACCCGGCGGGGCCCCTGGGTGAGGTCGGCGCGCAGGACGCGGGCGTCGTCCAGGGTGCGCAGGGTGTGGACGCCGGCGAGGCGGTCGCCGGGCAGCCGGCGGGCGGCGGCGCCGGTGGCGATGACGACGCCGTCGGTGGAGACCGTACGGCCGTCGTCCAGGAGGACCGTGCGGCCACGGGCGTCGAGCCCGTGGGCGCGGACCCCGAGCAGCCACTCGGCGTGGAGTCCGGCGGTCTCGTCGGCGTCGGTGAGCGCCAGCCCGCTCTCCTCGGCGCGGCCGATGAGGAAGTCCTTGGAGAGAGGAGGGCGGTCATAGGGGTGATGGGGTTCCTCGCCAATGAGCACCAGCCGGCCGTCGAAGCCCTGGGCGCGCAGCTCGCGGGCGGCGTACAGCCCGGCGAGGGAGGCGCCGACGATGGTCACGGTCCTCATACGGCACTGCTCCTGGCGTCGGTCGCGGGGCGGTGGGGGCGAGCCGGTGCCGCTGCGGGCGGACGGCTGCGGCCTGCGGCGGCGGGGTGCGGCTGCCTGGCGGTGGTCATGCGGCCGTACCCTCCTCGGCGCCGAGGCGGACGTGCACGACACCGTCCTCCACGGTGACCCGGTGGGTGCGCACGGGGCGCCGGGCCGGCAGGCAGGTCGGTTCGCCGGTGCGCAGATCGAAGGAGGCCGCGTGCAGCGGGCACTCGACGAGGCAGCCCTCCAGCCAGCCCTGGGAGAGGGAGGCGTCCTGGTGGGTGCAGGTGTCGTCGATGGCGTACAGCTCGCCGTCCTCGGTGCGGAACACGGCGATCGGCGGCGTGGTCGCGACGCGGACGGATTCTCCCTCGGGGAGGTCTTCGAGGCGGCAGACGGGAATCACGGGCCCCCCTCTCGGTCCGGGACGCTCGGTCCGGGACCTGCTCGATGCGGGCGTCAGGGATGCCGCCGGGAGCCCGGATCCACGTCGGTCCGGCCCGGCGAAGCGGCAAGGGAGTGGTGGACCGTCATCGGTCCGGGTGGTCCGGCGCCCTTCCGGGATCCGGACGCTTCGGTAACATGTTGTTTCGCATGGCGCACGATCCAGCGCTATGCGCAACAGAATCCGGGCGGGACGACCGTCACGTCAAGGGCTTCCCGCAGATGCGGCCCGAACCGGGCCGACAGGTGGTGAGAGTTGAGCCATGACCCGCACGCAGAAGCAGTCTGACCGCAGCGAGGAGACCACGGAGAACCCAGGGGCCCCGGACAGGCAGAGCGGCCGCGGCGCGGCCGGCGCTGTGCAGTCGGTGGACCGTGCCGTGAGCGTGCTGGAGATCCTCGCCCGGCACGGCGAGGCGGGCGTCACCGAGATCGCCGAGGAGCTGGACGTGCACAAGTCCACGGCGTTCCGGCTGCTCGGCGTCCTGGAGAACCGTGGCCTGGTGGCCCAGGCCAAGGACCGCGGGAAGTACTACCTGGGGGCCGGCGTACTGCGCCTGGCGGGGGCGGCGGCAGTGCGTCTCGACATCTCCCAGGAAGGTGTCCCGGTCTGCCGGGAGGTCGCCGACGAGCTGGGCGAGACGGTCAACATCGCCGTGCTCGACGACGACGCGGCGGTCAACATCATGCAGGCCCGCGGCACCGCGTCGGTGACCGCGCAGAACTGGCTGGGCAGACGCACCCCGCTGCACGCCACCTCCAGCGGCAAGGTGCTGCTCGCGCACATGCCGCCGACCTTGCGCGAGGGCCTGCTGGCACGGCCGTTGCCGCGGTTCACGGACCGTACGATCACCGGCGCGGCGATGCTGCGCGCCGAGCTGGAGGCCGTGGTCGGACAGGGCTACGGCGTCACGATCGAGGAGCTGGAGCTGGGGCTCGCGGCCGTCGCGGCACCGGTGCGCGCGCACGACGGCAAGGTGATCGCGGCGATCAGCGTCTCCGGGCCGGTGTACCGGCTCAACGCGGACCGCCTGCCGGAGGTGGCCAAACGTACGGTCGCGGCAGGCGCCGAGCTGTCCCGGCGGATGGGATACGGCTTCTGACCGGAAACCGAGGGCCCCGGCGGGCGGAACAGGCCGGCCTCGCCACGCCTCCGCCCCCGGAGCAGACTCGGCAACCGCACACCGCGGACACGCCGCGGGATCGGCACCTCCCCGGTCCCGCGCCGTCGTGTGTCCGACGGGTTTCGCCCCACAGGTTCCTTTTGCCAAGGGTTAACGCGCACCCCTTGACGGCCCCGTGACGCCGTTCTCAGTATGTTCCCCATCGCGCAACTCATCGTGCAATGCGCAACAGCAGAGGAGCTTGTCGTGCCACACGAGGTCCGTGCCGTAGTCGCTGTGAAGAAGGGCGCACCCGTGGAGGTGCGGACGATCGTCGTTCCCGACCCGGGTCCCGGTGAGGTGCTCGTCGACGTGCAGGCCTGCGGGGTGTGCCACACGGACCTCCACTACCGGGAGGGCGCGATCACCGACGACTTCCCGTTCCTGCTCGGCCACGAGGCGGCCGGCACCGTCGCGGCGGTCGGCCCGGGGGTCACCGATCTGAAGCCCGGCGACTACGTCGTCCTGGCCTGGCGGGCGCCGTGCGGCAGCTGCCGTTCCTGCCGCCGCGGCCGGCCCTGGTACTGCTTCGACTCCCGCAACGCCGCACAGCCCATGACGCTGCCGGACGGCACCCCGCTCGGCAACGCGCTCGGCATCGGCGCGTTCGCCGAGAAGACGCTGGTCGCGGCGGGCCAGGCGGTCAAGATCGATCCCGCCGCACGGCCCGAGGCGGCCGGTCTCATCGGCTGCGGGGTGATGGCCGGCTACGGCGCGGCGGTCAACACCGGAAACGTCGGCCGGGGCGACTCGGTCGCGGTCATCGGTTGCGGCGGCGTCGGCAACGCGGCCATCGCGGGCGCCTGCCTGAACGGTGCCATGAAGGTGATCGCCGTCGACATCGACGACAGGAAGCTGGACCAGGCGGAAAAGTTCGGCGCCACCCACACCGTCAACTCGCGGGGCACCGACCCCGTGGAGGCGGTCCGGGAGCTGACCGACGGTCACGGCGTGGACATCGCGATCGACGCGGTCGGCCGCCCCGAAACCTTCCTGCAGGCCTTCTACATGCGCGACCACGCGGGTCTGCTGGTCCAGGTCGGCGTCCCCGCCCCCGAGATGAAGGTCGAACTCCCGCTCATCGACGTCTTCTCGCGCGGCGGCGCCGTCAAGTCCTCCTGGTACGGCGACTGCCTGCCGAGCCGGGACTTCCCGTTCCTGATCGACCAGTACCTCTACGGCCTGCTCGACCTCAACGCGTTCGTGTCGGAGACGATCGCCCTGGACCAGGTGGAGGAGGCGTTCGGCAAGATGCACCGCGGTGAGGTGCTGCGCTCGGTGGTGGTCCTGTGAGCGTCCACGGGGCCGTGCGCGCCGAACGCGTCGTCACCTCGGGCACGTTCACCCTCGACGGAGAGACCTTCGACGTCGACAACAACGTCTGGCTGGCCGGCGACGACGCGGAAGTGCTGGTCGTCGACGCCGCCCACGACGCCGAGGCGATCCACCGGGCCACCGCCGGCCGCCGGGTCACCGCCATCGTCTGCACCCACGCGCACGACGACCACATCGACGCGGCGCCCGCACTGTCCCTCCTGACCGGCGCACCCGTACTCCTGCACCCCGACGACACCGGGCTGTGGTCGCTCACCCACCCCGGCCGCAAGCCGGACGGCGAGCTGCGCGACGGCCAAATCCTCACGGTGGCCGGCATCGAACTCCACGTGATCCACACCCCGGGCCACACCTGGGGCAGCTGCTCGCTCCACGCGCCGTTCCTGAACGCCGTCTTCACCGGCGACACCCTCTTCCTCGGCGGCCCCGGCGCCACCGGCCGCTCCTACTCCGACCGCCCGACCATCGAGGCGTCCCTGCGCGCACGGCTGCTGACCCTGCCGGCCACCACCGTCGTGCACACCGGACACGGCCCGGACACGACGATCGCCGCCGAGCGGCCGCACGTCCCCACCGCCTGAGCGGTTCCCCCGTACCTGCCGTCCCCGCCACCGCAAGGAGGGGCATGTCCAGCACCCCCGAAGAAGGGTCCCAGGGACCCCGTGTCATCGTCATCGGCGCCGGCATCGTCGGCTGCTCCCTGGCCGACGAACTGACCGCCCGCGGCTGGACGGACGTCACCGTCCTCGAACAGGGCCCCCTGCCCGCGCCGGGCGGCTCCACCTCGCACGCCCCGGGACTCGTCTTCCAGACCAGCCCGTCCAAGACCCTCTCGGAGTTCGCCCGGTACACCGTCGAGAAGTTCCGCTCCCTCGAAGCCGACGGCGTCTGCTGTTTCGAGCAGGTCGGCGGCCTGGAACTCGCGACCACCCCGGAACGCCTGGCCGAGCTGCACCGCAGGGCCGGCTACGCGGCCTCCTGGGGCATCCGCGGCGAGGTCGTGGGCACCGCCCGGTGCAAGGAACTGTGGCCGCTGCTGGACGAGTCGGTGGTCCTCGGCGGCTTCCACACCCCGGACGACGGCCTGGCCCGGGCCCTGCTCGCGGCCCGCGTCCAGATGGACCGCGCCACCGCGCGCGGCGCCCGCTTCCTGGACCGGCACACGGTCACCGGCATCGAGCAGCAGGACGGCCGGGTCACCGCGGTCGTCACCGACCGGGGCACCTTCCCGGCCGACCACGTCGTCTCGGCGGCCGGTTTCTGGGGCCCGGTGATCGGCCGCATGGCGGGCATCGACGTACCGCTGCAGCCCCTCGCGCACCAGTACGCGAGGACCGGGCCGCTGGCCGAGCTGAGCGGCGCCGCGGCCGAGGCCACGCGGCCCATCCTCCGCTTCCAGGACCGCGACCTGTACTTCCGCGAGCACACCGACCGCATCGGGATCGGCTCGTACGCGCACCGGCCGATGCCGGTGGATCCGTTCGCGGTCCTGGCGTACGACGAGGCGCGCGCCCGGGACATGGAGATGCCGTCCTCGTACCCCTTCACCACCGGGGACTGGGCGCCGAGCTGGGAGGACTGCCGACGGCTGCTGCCCGCACTGCGGGAGACCGGGACCGAGACCGGGTTCAACGGGGTCTTTTCCTTCACGCCGGACGGTATGCCGCTGCTCGGGGAGACCCGGCGGCTGCGGGGCTTCTGGTTGGCCGAGGCGGTCTGGGTGACCCACTCCGCCGGGGTGGCGAAGGCGGTGGCCGAGTGGATGGTGGACGGCAGGCCGTCCGTCGACGTGCACGAGTGCGACCACACCCGATTCGAGGAAGCGCAGCGTTCACCGTCGTACGTCCGTGAACGCGGTTCACAGCAGTTCGTCGAGGTGTACGACGTCCTGCACCCCCTCCAGCCGATGGAACAGCCCCGGCCTCTCCGCGTCAGCCCCTTTTACGCCCGCCAGCAGCAGCTCGGCGCCTTCTTCCTGGAGGGCACCGGCTGGGAGCGCCCGCACTGGTACGAGGCGAACGCCCCGCTCGTGGACGCCCTCGACGGCCTCCCCGAGCGCGACGCCTGGTCGGCGCGCTACTGGTCGCCCATAGCCGCCGCCGAGGCGAAGGCCACCCGCGAGAAGGTCGCCCTCTACGACATGACCCCGCTGCGCCGCCTGGAGGTCACCGGCCCCGGAGCCCTCGCCTTCCTCGACCGCATGACCACCAACAACCTCCGCAAGAAGCCCGGCGCGGTCACCTACACCCTGCTCCTCGACGAGACCGGAGGCATCCGCTCCGATCTCACCGTCGCCCGGCTCACCCCGGACCGCTTCCAGGTCGGCGCCAACTCCCCCGCCGACCTGGACCGCCTCCTGCGCCACGCGCCCGACGGCGTGCAGGTCCGCGACATCACCTCCGGCACCTGCTGCATCGGCGTCTGGGGGCCCCTCGCCCGTGCCCTCGTCCAGCCCCTGACCGGCGACGACTTCTCCCACGAGGGCTTCGGCTACTTCCGGGCGAAGCAGACCTACCTCGGACACGTGCCGGTGACGGCGATGCGGCTGAGCTACGTCGGCGAGCTGGGCTGGGAGCTGTACACCACCGCCGACCTGGGCCTGCGGCTCTGGGACACGCTGTGGGAGGCCGGGCAGGAGCTGGGCGTGGTCGCCGCGGGCCGCTCCGCCTTCAACTCGCTGCGGCTGGAAAAGGGCTACCGGGCCTGGGGCGCCGACATGACCGACGAGCACACCCCCTTCGAGGCCGGCCTCGGCTTCGCCGTCCGCATGGACAAGGAGGACTTCGTCGGCAAGGCGGCGCTCCGGCGCGCCGCAGAACCCTCCCGCCGGCTCACCCCGCTGCTGCTGGACGACCCCGCCGCCGTGGTCCTCGGCAAGGAACCGGTCCACGTCGACGGCGCCCCGGCCGGTTACGTGACCAGCGCGTCGTACGGCTACACGCTGGGCCGCTGTGTCGCCTACGCCTGGCTGCCGGCCGGGCTGCCCACCGGTACCGGCGTGCACATCGAGTACGTCGGCCAGAAGGTCCCGGCGACCGTCGCCGACGAGCCGCTGTTCGACCCGAAGATGACCCGCATCCGTCGCTAGGAGGCGCCCAGTGTCACCGTCTTACGACGTCATCGTCATCGGACTCGGCGGCATGGGCAGCGCCGCCGCCCACCACCTGTCCGCGCGCGGCGCCCGCGTCCTCGGCCTGGAGAAGTTCGGCCCGGTCCACAACCGCGGCTCCAGCCACGGCGGTTCACGCGTCACCCGGCAGTCGTACTTCGAGGACCCGGCGTACGTGCCGCTGCTGCTGCGCGCCTACGAGCTGTACGACGACCTGGAACGGGCCACCGGCCGGGACATCGCGATCCTGTCGGGTGGCGTGATGGTCGGCCCGCCGGAATCCCGGACCGTCTCCGGCGCGCTGCGCTCGGCCACCGAGTGGGACCTGCCCCACGAGATGCTGGACGCCAAGGAGATCCGCCGCCGCTTCCCCACGCTCAACCCGTACGACGACGAAGTCGCCCTGTACGAGGCGAAGGCGGGCCTGGTGCGGCCCGAGAACATGGTCGCCGCGCACCTCCAACTGGCCACCCGGCAGGGCGCCGACCTGCACTTCGAGGAGCCGGTGCTGCGCTGGGAGCCGTACCGGGACGGGGTGCGCGTGCACACGGCCGAGAACACCTACACGGCCGGGCAGCTGGTGATCTGCCCCGGCGCCTGGGCGCCGCACCTGCTCACCGACCTCGGGGTGCCGTTCACCATCGAGCGGCAGGTCATGTACTGGTTCCGGCCGAGGGGCGGCACCGAGCCGTTCCGGCCGGAGAACCACCCGGTATACATCTGGGAGGACGCGGCCGGCGTCCAGGTCTACGGGTTCCCGGCGATCGACGGCCCCGAACTGGGCGCCAAGGTCGCCTTCTTCCGCAAGGGGCAGGAGACGACCCCGGAGACCATCGACCGGACGGTGCACGAGGACGAGATCCGGGCCATGGCCGACCACATGTCCCGCTGCATCCCGGACCTGCCCGGCGCCTTCCTCAAAGCCGCGACCTGCATGTACTCCAACACCCCGGACGAGCACTTCGTGATCGCCCGGCACCCCGCGCATTCCGAGTCGGTGACCGTGGCCTGCGGTTTCTCCGGACACGGGTTCAAGTTCGTGCCGGTCGTCGGCGAGATCCTGGCCGACCTGGCGCTGACCGGTGCCACCGCGCATCCCATCGGCCTGTTCGACCCCGCCCGGCCCCCCGCTCGACTCCGCTCGAGCGGGGCGACCGCCACCGCCGCCGCGCCCGCCTGAGGAGCCCGCCCGTGACGACGACCCCGATCTCCCCAAGCCCCGTTTCCCCGAGCCTCATCGCGACCCTCCCGGGCCACTACTACACCGACCCGGAGGTCTTCCGGCGCGAGCAGGAGAAGCTGTTCGAGTCCATGTGGTTCTGTGCCGTCCGCAGCGCCGACCTGGACAAGCCGGGCGCCTTCCGCACGGTCCAGGTGGGCCGCGAGAACGTCATCATCACCCGGACCCGCACCGGAGAGCTGCGTGCCTTCCTCAACGTGTGCCGGCACCGCGGGGCGCGGCTGTGCACCGAGGAGTCCGGCGAGGTGCGGCGCAGCCTCCAGTGCCCGTACCACGCATGGACGTACGACCTTGACGGCACGTTGATCGCCGCACCCAACCTGATCAAGATGCCCGATGTCGACCGCGTCGAGTACGGGTTGATCAAGGTGGCTCTGCGCGAGTGGCTCGGCTACGCCTGGGTGTGCCTGGCCGGCGAACCGCCCTCCTTCGAGGACACGGTGATGTACGCGGCCGTGGAGCGGCTCGGCGACGCCGCCGCCATCGAGCACTACGGCACCGAGAAGCTCGCTCTCGGCAGACGCGTCACCTATGACGTGCGGGCCAACTGGAAGCTGATCGTCGAGAACTTCATGGAGTGCTACCACTGCGCGACGATCCATCCCGAACTCACCGAGGTGCTCCCGGAGTTCGCGGACGGCTACGCGGCCCAGTACTACGTCGGCCACGGCGCGGAGTTCGGTACGGAGATCAGGGGCTTCACGGTGGACGGCAGCGAGGGCTTCGCCAAGCTGCCGGAGGTGAGCGCCGACCAGGACCGCCGCTACTACGCCATCACGGTCAAGCCGACCGTGTTCGTCAACCTCGTCCCGGACCACGTGATCCTGCACCGCATGTTCCCGCTGGCCGAGGACCGCACGGTGGTGGAGTGCGACTGGCTGTACGCGCCGGAGGTGGTGGCCTCGGGCGCGGACGTGTCGAAGTCCGTGGAGCTGTTCCACCGCGTCAACGTCCAGGACTTCGAGGCGTGCGAGCGCACCCAGCCGGCGATGTCCTCGCGCGCGTACCGCCGGGGCGGGGTGCTGGTCCCGAACGAGCACCACATCGGCATCTTCCACGCCTGGCTGCTGGACCGGCTGGGGGAAGCCCATGCCTGACCTGTTCATCGACGGTCAGTGGCGGGGCGCCCTGGACGAGCGCACGCGGGAGATCCGCTGTCCCGCCGACGGCTCCCTGGTCGGGGTCGTGGACGAGGCCGGTGGCAAGGACACCGTGGAGGCCGTCGCGGCGGCCCGGCGCGCCTTCGACACCGGTCCCTGGCCGCGTACGCCCGCCGAGGAGCGCGGCGACCTGCTGCTGCGGGTCGCGGACCTCCTGGCCCGGGACAAGGACGCTCTGGCCCGCGCCGAGTCCCTGGACACGGGCAAGCGGCTGGTGGAGAGCGCGTACGACATCGACGATGTCGTCAACTGTTTCCGCTACTTCGGACGGCTGGTGGTGAGCGAGACCGGCCGGGTGATCGACACCGGGCGGCCGGACGTGGACAGCCGGGTGGTGTACGAGCCGGTCGGCGTCTGTGCCCTGATCACGCCGTGGAACTACCCGCTGCTGCAGACCGCGTGGAAGGTCGCCCCCGCGCTCGCGGCCGGCAACACCTTCGTGCTGAAACCCAGCGAGCTGACCCCGCACACCGCGATCCATCTGGTCCGGCTGCTGGCGGAGGCGGGGCTTCCGCCGGGCGTGGCCAATCTGGTGCTGGGCGCCGGTCCGGAGGCGGGCGCCCCGCTCGCCGACCACCCGGACGTCGACCTGGTCTCCTTCACCGGCGGTCTGCAGACCGGCCGCCGGCTGATGGCGGCGGCGGCCGGCACGGTGAAGAAGGTCGCGCTCGAACTCGGCGGGAAGAACCCCGACATCGTCTTCGCGGACGCCGGCTTCGAGGCCGCGGTCGACATGGCGCTCACCGCCGTCTTCCTGCACTCCGGGCAGGTGTGTTCCGCCGGGGCGCGGCTGCTGGTCGAGGACGCGCTGCACGACCGGTTCGTGGACGAGGTCGTACGGCGGGCGCGGCTGATCCGGCTCGGCGGGCCGTTCGACGAGCGGGCACAGACCGGGCCGCTGATCTCGGCGGCCCACCGGGCCAAGGTCGAGGCCTATGTGGCACGCGGGCTGGCGGAGGGCGCGGTGCTGCGCTGTGGCGGGGCCCGGCCCTCCGGCCCCGGCCACGACGAGGGCTTCTACTACCTGCCGACCGTCCTGGACGAGTGCACGAGCGCCATGTCCGTCGTCCGGGAGGAGTCCTTCGGGCCGGTGCTGACCGTCGAACGGTTCACCGGCGAGGAGGAGGCCGTCCGGCTCGCCAACGACACCGTCTACGGCCTCGCGGGCGCCGTCTGGACCGGCGACGAGGCCAGGGCCGCGCGGGTCGCGGGGCGGCTGCGGCTCGGCACGGTCTGGATCAACGACTACCACCCGTACGTGCCGCAGGCCGAGTGGGGTGGTTACAAGCAGTCCGGGTTCGGACGCGAACTCGGACCGGCGGGGCTCGCCGAGTACCGCGAGACGAAACACATCTGGCGCAACACGGCGCCGGCACCGCAGGGCTGGTTCGACTGACAGCCAGAGGAGTCCGCTCATGACGACCACCGAACAAACGCCAGGTCCCCACCACCAGGACGACGCCGAACTCGCCGAGTTCGGCTACAGACCCGAGCTCAAGCGCACCCTCGGCACCTTCCACACCTTCGCCGCCGGGATCAGCTACATCTCGATCCTGACCGGCACCTTCCAGCTGTTCTACTTCGGCTACGGCAGCGGTGGCCCGGCCTACTGGTGGTCGTGGCCGATGGTGTTCGTCGGCCAGTTCATGGTGGCCCTGTGCTTCGCCGAACTGGCCGCCCGCTATCCGGTGGCCGGCTCGGTCTACAACTGGTCCAAGAAGATCGGCAATCCTCATCTCGGCTGGCTCGCCGGGTGGATGATGTTGATCGCGTCCATCGTGTCCATCTCGGCGGTCGCGCTGGCCTACCAGCTGACGCTGCCGCAGATCTCGTCCGTGTTCCAGTTCGTGGGGGACGGCACGGGCACGTACGACGTGGCGACCAACGCGGTCGTCCTCGCCACCGTGTTGATCCTGTTCACCACGCTGGTCAATGCGTTCGGTGTCAAGCTGATGGCCACGATCAACACAGCGGGTGTATTCATCGAGTTGATCGCGACCGTTGTATTGATCATCCTGTTCGCCGTCCACATCACCCGTGGTCCTCAAGTCGTCATGCAGACGAACCACACGGGATCGGGATACTCAGCGGGTTACCTCGGCGCCTTCCTGGTGGCCTCGCTGGCCTCCGCGTACGTCATGTACGGCTTCGACACCGCCGCCTCGCTCGGCGAGGAGTCCCTGGACCCCTCCCGGAACGCCCCGCGCGCGATCATCCGGGCGATCGTCGCCTCGTTCGTCCTGGGCGGTCTGGTCCTGCTGCTGGCGCTCATGAGCGTCTCCAGCCTCAAGGGCGACAAGCTCTCCACCGACGGCCTGCAGTACGTCGTGCTCGACGTGCTCGGCCCGACGGCCGGCAAGGCGATGCTGTGGTGCGTGCTGATCGCGGTCACGGTCTGCGCGCTGGCCGTGCACACGGCGGCGATCCGGCTGGCGTTCGCGATGGCCCGGGACAACAACCTGCCGGCGTCCTCGCTGATGGCCCGGGTCAGCCCCCGCTTCCAGACCCCGGTCCTGCCGGCCGTGATCATCGGCGTGCTGGCGCTGGCGATCCTCGTGGTCAACATCCGCCAGCCGCAGATCTTCACCGTCGTCACCAGCATCGGCATCGTCATGATCTACCTCGCCTATCTGGGCGTCACCGGGCCGATGCTGGTGGCGCGGCTGCGCGGGAAGTGGCAGCCCGCGGGCGAGGGCAGGTTCTCGCTGGGCCGCTGGGGACTGCTCGTCAACATCGTCGCGGTGGTGTGGGGCGCGGCCATGACGGTGAACCTGATCTGGCCGCGCGCCTCGGTGTACAACGCCTCCGCGCCGTACCACTGGTACCTGCGCTGGGGCGCCGTCCTCTTCGTCGCGGTCATCGCGGGTGGCGGCTTCACCTACTACTGGTGCGTCCAGCGGCACCGCACCGGCGTACTCGCCGAGCACCGACCGGACACCGCCGCCGGCCCGACCGCTCCCCTCGCCGCCCCGGCGGCCGAGTGATTCCGCCCCGATTCCCGCCGACCTGGAGGTCACATGAGCATCGATGAGTTCGACTACGTCGTGGTCGGTGGCGGCACCGCGGGCAACGTCGTGGCCGCCCGGCTCTCCGAGGACCCCTCGGTGACGGTGTGCGTGCTGGAGGCGGGCCCCAGCGACGTCGGCGACGACGACGTCCTGAAGCTGGAGCGCTGGATGGGGCTGCTGGAGTCCGGGTACGACTGGGACTACCCGGTCGAACCGCAGAGCAGCGGCAACAGCTTCATGCGGCACGCGCGCGCGAAGGTGCTGGGCGGCTGTTCGTCGCACAACTCCTGCATCGCCTTCTGGGCGCCCGCGGAGGACCTGGACGACTGGGCGGCCCAGGGCTGTACGGGATGGAGCGCGGCCGACCTGTTCCCGCTCTACCGGCGGCTGGAGAACAACGACGCGCCCGGCGACCACCACGGCCGCACCGGCCCGGTGAAGCTGCGCACGCTGAAGGGCGGGGACCCGTGCGGCGCCGCCCTGCTGGAGGCGTGTGCGCAGGCCGGCATACCGACGGTCCCGTTCAACACCGGCAGGACGGTGGTGCGCGGGGCCAACTGGTTCCAGATCAACTCCGACGAGAACAACATCCGCCAGTCCTCGTCCGTGGCCTATCTGCACCCGGTCCTGGGCAAACGCCCCAACCTCGACGTCCGCACCGGGGTGCGGGCCAGGAAGCTGGTGCTGGAGGGCCGGCGGTGTGTGGGCGCCGAGTACCTGGACCCCGACCTGGTGCACACCCGCACGGTGCGGGCCCGCCGCGAGGTGATCGTCTCCTGCGGCTCGATCGACTCCCCGAAGCTGCTGATGCTGTCCGGCATCGGCCCGGCCGGGCATCTGCGCGAGGTCGGCGTCGAGGTCGTGGTGCACTCCCCCGGCGTCGGCGAGAACCTCCAGGACCACCCCGAAGGCGTGATCATGTGGGAGGCGAAGCAGCCGATGACCACCACGTCCAGCCAGTGGTGGGAGGCGGGCGTCTTCTACGACACCGAGCCCGGCCTGGACCGGCCCGACCTGATGTTCCACTACGGCTCGGTGCCGTTCGACATGAACACCGCGCGCTGGGGCTACCCGACCTCGGAGAACGCGTTCTGCCTCACACCCAACGTGACGAAGGCGAAGTCACGCGGCACGGTACGGCTGCGGACGCGGGACTACCGGGACAAGCCGAGGGTGGACCCGCGGTACTTCACGCACGAGCACGATGTGCGGGTGATGACGTACGGGCTGAAGCTGGCCCGGCGCATCGCCGCGCAGCCGGCGCTGAGCGGCTGGGCGGGCGCCGAGCTGGCGCCCGGGCCGGAGGTCCGCACGGACGACGAGCTGCTGGACTACATCCACAAGACGCACAACACCGTCTACCACCCGTCGTGCACCGTGAAGATGGGCGCCGACGACGACCCCTCGGCCCCGCTCGACGCGCGGCTGCGGGTCAAGGGGGTCGAGGGTCTGCGGGTCGCCGACGGGTCGGTGATGCCGGATCTGATCGCGGTCAACCCGTGCATCACGACGATGATGATCGGCGAGAAGTGCGCGGATCTCCTGAAGGAGGACGCCTCTTGAAAGAGGAGGGCCCGAGAACTACGCCGGCTTCTTGTACATCCTCGTCGCCGTGATCTCGCTGCGCACCGTCTCTCCGGCCTGGGGCTGCTGGGGCAGTCCGGGCCGGAGGTGTTCCTCCACGCTGATGTACTTCAGGCCCGCCCTGAGGTCGGCGTCGTTGCGCAGGCGGATGACCAGCGGGAACTCGGCGAGGGCGGTCGTGTCGAACAGGCCGGTGGTGTACAGCAGCTGGACGCCCAGCGCGTCGGAGACGGCCCGCTGGAGCTCCAGCAGGTAGGTCGCGTTGGCGCGGCCGATCGGGTTGTCCAGGAACAGCGTGCCGGCGTGCCGGTGCTTGTCCCGCCCCCGGTCGTTCGAGCGCAGCGCGGCCATCGTGCAGTACAGGGCGATGGCGGCGGTGAGCAGCTGGCCGCCCGAGAACACGTCGCCCATCTGCCCGACGGGGACGCGCTCGGCGCGCAGGACGGCGTCGGGCTTGAGGATCTCGACGGCCACGCCCTTCGGCTGCAGGGCCGCCGCGACGCCCCGCAGCAGCAGGGACATGCCGTCGCGGCGCAGGTCTGAGTTCTTCTTGACGGCCGCGCGCGTGGCCTCGTCGATGACCTCGCCGAGCCGTTCGGTCAGCGTGGCCTGGTCCGGCTCGTCGAAGCGGATGCGCAGGAACTCCTGCCCGGACCACTCGCCGAGCCCCTCGGGCAGCCGGGAGAGGCGCTGGGCGGAGCGCAGCGTGGCCAGGGCCGACTCCACGAGTCCGCGCAGCCGGTCCACGATCGAGTCGCGGTTGCGCTCCAGCTGGGCCAGCTCGTCGGTCAGGACCCGCAGCCGGGGCGCGAACGCGTCCGCCCACTTCTGGGCGTGCTCGGGCAGCGCGGAGGCGGGCAGTTCGCGGATCTGCTGCCGGGCCGGGGTGCGCACCTGCTCGTAGCGCGTGGAGTTGGCGTGCCGGACCAGGACGTCGCTGGCCTCGCGCACGGCCGCCTCGGCGGCGGACAGGTCGGCGGCGCAGCCGCGCAGCGAGCGGCGGGCCTCGGCAGCGGAGTGCCGGGCCTCCTCCAGGGTGCCCGGGTACGGCTCCGTCTCCTCCTGCTCCTCCTCAGCAGTGTGTTCGCGCAGCAGGTCGCGGAGCATCGCGGCGGTCTCGTCGAAGCCGCCGGCCGCGTCCTCGGCGGCGCGGTGGGCGTCCAGGAGCTCCGCGTGGGCCTCGCGGGCCTCGGCCAGCGCCTCGGTGCGGGCGGCGAGTTCGCCCGTGGCGGTGCGCAGCAGCGCCTGGGCGTGCTCGGCGTCGCGCGGGACGAGTTCCTCGGGCAGCTCGGTGTGCGCCTCGCCCTCCTCGGGCGCGTGCCGCTCCGTCTCGCCGCGCAGCCGGCCGAGCTGCTCGCTCGCGGTCGACATCCGGGTCTCCAGGAGCTGCACGAGCTCCTCCGCGCGCGCGGCGGCGGCCTGCCGGGAGGGCCCGTCGGAGCCGTCGGGCGACTGGAGCAGCTGCTCGGCGCGGGTGCGGACCTTGTTGCTGAGCCGGTCCAGTTCGGCGCGGGCGGCGCTCTCGTCGCTCTCCGCGCGGGCCTGCTCGGCGCGCAGGTCGGCGCCGACGCCGACCTTCTCGTACACCTGGGAGGCCGCCCGGTAGGCCTCGCGGAGGGCGGGCAGGGACGCCTTCGGGGCGTCGTCGTCGGCGACGGGTACGTCGTCGGGGGCGCCGGCGATCTCCGAGCGCTCGGCGCGCAGGGCGCGCGCGGTGCGGCGGGCGTCGTCGGCGGCGCGCTGGGCGGCGCGGCGGTCCTCGTCGGCGGCGCGGGCGCGTTCCAGGCAGGACTGGGCGCGGGCCTCGGACTCGGCGGCCTCGTCGGCGAGTTCGCGGAGTTTCACCTGCCAGCCGGCGCGTTCGCGCAGCCGGAAGGCGAGGCCGGCGAGGGCGTCGGCGGCGCGCCGGGCCTTCTGCGCGGCCTCCTGCCGTTCGTCGCGGATCTGCGCGGCCTCGGCGGCAGTTTCGTCGGCCTCCGCGCGCGCGGCGCGGGCCTCGGCGAGTTCGCCCTCGGCCTCCTGGGCGAAGGCGCGGGCCTCCTCGGCGGCACGGGCCAGCTCGGTGAGGCGCCCGGCGGGGCAGCCGGTGCGCCAGGAGGCGAGGCGCGCGGCGAGTTCGCGGTCCTTGCCGAGGCGGGCGGCGAGGGCGCGGATCTCCTCGTCGCGTTCGGTGGCCCGCGCGCGCAGCGCCTGGCGTTCCTCGTCGGCGGCGTGCTCGTCGTGCATGGCCGGGTTCGGCGGCACCAGGAACACGTCACCGGCGGCGGTGCCCGCGGCCGGGGGCGGGGCGAGCAGCGCGGCGGCGGTGCCGACGGCGACGGCGGAACGGGGCAGCAGGGCGGCGTCACCGAGGGCCTCGCGGGCCCGCGCGTGCGTGTCCGGGTCGGTGATGATCACCCCGTCGACCAGTTCGGGGCGGGCGGCGAGCACGCGCGCGTGGTCGGCGGGGTCGACGGCCTGCGCGAGGTAGCGCCAGCCGGGCAGGGCCGGGATGCCGTGCTCGCCGAGGAACTCGACGGTGGCCAGCACGTCCGGGCCGGGCGGCAGCAGTCCGCCGTCCCCGAGGGCGCCGAGGATGCGGGCGTCGTCGGCGGCGGCCGTCCGCAGGTCGAACAGGTGCCGTTCGGCGGTCGACACGGCCTCGTCGAGGAGTTCGCGCAACTCGTCGGCGAAGCGGTCGAGTTCTTCGGGGGTGAGAACGCCCTGGGCGGGGTTGGCGGCCGGTGCGCGCGTGCCGTCGGACCCTTCGGTCCGGGGCGCGGGCACCCGTGCCGTGCCGGGCGCGCCGGGCAGGCTCAGCAGCTCCGCGAGCCGCTCCTCGGCGGCCAGCGACTCCGCGAGGCGCCGCTCGGCCTCGTGGGCGCGCTCGGCGGCGGTCGCCGCGTCCGCCGCGCGCGCCGCGGTCAGTTCCGCGCGGGACTCGGCGGAGGCCGCCTCGCGCGCGTGCTCGGTGGCCTTGCGGGCGGCCTCGCGGGCCGCGTCCCAGGCGGCGACGGCGGTCTTCTCGGCGTCGCTGGCGGCGAGCGCGGCCCGCGCCGGGTCGGCGTCCGGGGCGCTGTCGTCCAGCCAGCCCGCGCGGACGGCCTCGGCGGTCTCCTGCTCGACCTCGGCGAGCCGCTGGCGCAGGTGCCCGGCCTCGCTGCGGGCCCGCTGCGCGTCGGTGGCGGCGGCGGTGGAGTCCCGGTAGGCGGAGTCGCTGACCTCCTGGAGGGCGGCGGAACGCTCCTCCTCCTCGTTGGCGAGGGACTCGGCGCTCTCCGCGGCGGCGTGCAGGGCCCGTACGAGGTCCACGGCGGCCTTGGCGCGGGCGGCGAGCGCGGGCGCCGCGTCCCGTTCGGCCTCCTGGATGGCTGCGGAGACGCGCGCGACGCGGTCGGCGGCGGCGCGGTGGCGCAGCACGGCCTCGGCGGCCTGCCAGGCGGAGTGCAGGGTACGGGCGTCGGCCAGCTCGCGCTTCTGCGCGGCGGCGGACTTCTCGGCGGCGGCCAGCGCCAGCGAAGCGTGCCGGTAGGCGAGTTCGGCCGCGATGAGGGAGCTGCGCTCGCGGGCGCCCTCGGAGTGCGTGACGGCGTACGCGGCGGCCGTCACGCGCTGGGCGAGGTCGGCGGCCCGGATCCGCTCCTGCACGGCTCGCGCGGACAGCCGACGGGCCAGCGTGCGGGTGCGGCGCTCGGCGCCCGTGTGGACGTCACGCGCGCGTGCCCGCGCTTCGGCTGCCTCCACGATGCGGCCGAGCAGGTCGACGGAGCCGGCGGTGAAGTCCCGTTCGGCGATCAGCTCGGCGCGCCGGCCGAGTTTGTTGCCGAAGCCGCTGACGAGGTCGGCGAGGCCGTCGGTGTCGCGGGTGTCGGTGACCGCGCGCAGCAGCAGGTCGGTGAAGTCGGAGTCCTTCTTGACCGCGAAGAGGCCGGCCGCCTCGCCCTCGTCGGCGTTCATCTCGCGCTGGTAGCGGAACAGTTCAGGGTCGAGGCCGAGGTCGCCGAGGTGCTCGATCCAGCGGTCGTGGATCTCCTCCCAGTGCACCTCCAGGTGCGGGTAGGCCTTGCCGGCCTCCATGAGGGCGTCGCGGAAGCCCTTCATGGTGCGGCGGCGGCCCTGGGCGCCGGAGGTGCCCTCGGCGGACGGCCGGACGGCGGTGGACTCGGCGACGGGCAGGCTGTCCAGGCTGAGGCCGGGGCCGGGCCGGAAGGAGTACCAGGCCTCGGCGAACTTGCGCGGGTCGCTGGAGACCTGCCGCCCGCGCCACTCGCTGACCTTGCCGACGACCACGCACTCGCCGGTCAGCACGTGCTGCCACTCCAGGGCCACATGGCCGCAGTCGTCGGCGAGCAGGAACTTGCGCAGCACGCCGGAGCTGGCACCGCCGAGGGTGTTGCGGTGGCCCGGCAGCATCACGGAGAAGATCAGCTTGAGCAGGACGGACTTGCCGCCGCCGTTCTCCAGGAACAGCACGCCCGCGGGCGCGGGCCGGCGCGGCGGACCGGACGGCTCCTCCTCGAAGAACTCCGCCTGCGTGGGCGCCGGGTCGGGCACGGGCTCGCCGACTCCCCGCAGGTCCAGCACGGTGTCGGCGTAGCGCGCACCGGCGGGACCGATGGAGTAGAGGCGGACCCGGGACAGCTCGTACATGGCGGACTCTCGTAAGTCTGGTGAAAGGTGCGGTGGTTCGGGGGTTCCTGGAGCTACGGAGCTTCAGGCGTCAGGAGTGGAACGGCAGTCCGGCGTCGGCCACCAGGTCCAGGTCGTCGGTGTCCTCGGCGGGCAGCAGGGTGGCGGTGCCGTCGGTGACCGGGACGACGCCCAGTTCCAGCAGCTCGGTCAGGGCGGCGCTGCCGGCCATGTCGCGGACCTGGAGCTGGTAGCGGGCGGTGGTGCGGTACGTGCCGCCGTTGTCGTCGCCGGTGCGCTGCAGGAAGCCGGAGTCGGTGAGGAAGGCGAGGGCCTTCGCCACGATGCCGGTGGTGGAGGCGGCCGGCCGGCGGGCGTCCTTGGTGGCGCCGGTGGCGCTGCGTCTGGCCCAGATCCGCCAGGCGGCCTCCAGGCCGGGCGCGTCGGTCGCCGGGTCGGTGTTCTCGCCCTGCTCCTCGGCGCGCTCCTCCAGGCGGCGGCAGGCCTGCCGCACGAAGGCGTCGACGCCGTTGACGGTGACCCGGCCGATGTAGGAGTCGTCGGCGAGGTCCTCGGGGCGCGGGAACGCCAGCGCGGCGACCGCGAGATGGGCGAGTCCGTGCAGGAAGCGGTCGGCGGAGTCGGCGGCGGTGCGACGCGCGTAGTCCCCCATGCGGACGGCGAAGACGGAGTCCTCGGCGGCGGTCACGGCCATGCCCGCGCGCGGGGACACCTCCAGCACGACGAGCCCGAGGCCCGCGGCGACGGCGTCCGCGAGCCGGGCGAACGCCGGGTTCTCGCGGTAGCGGCGCAGCAGTTCGGTGTACTCCTGGTCGCGCGCGGGCGCCAGCTTGGGCTGCAGTCCGAAGGCGACGAGCCGCGCCGCGTCGGCGGCGTCGGCGGGGGTGACGGCGGAGCCGGCCGGTGCGGCGGCAGACTCGGGTTCACTCCGGTCGACGTGCTCGGTCACGGGTTGGGCTCCTTGTCGTGCTGTGGTCCACTCATGCTGCTTCCGTCCGGTCCGCGGCCATGCCGGCCGCGTCCAGCAGGGCGGTCCCCACGATCAGGTCCGCCCCGCCGAACTCGGGATCGTCCAGTTCGGTGCCGTCGTCCACGGCGAACAGCAGCTTCTCCTCGCCCTGCCGGTAGGCGGTGCCGACGGCCGGACTGGCCGCGTGGACGGCCAGCAGCGCCACCAGGTACGCCAGGTCCGGGTCGCCGGTCCGCCGGGCCTCGGCGAGCAGCCCGGACAGTCTGCGCGGCGCGTCCGCCGGCAGGTCCAGCAGCTCCGTCGCGGCGGCCAGCTGCTCCTCGCTGAACCGGCTGTCGTCCGGCGTGGCGATCAGGTCGGGTTCGGGCATCTCCGCGCCCAGGTGCTCCCGCTCGACGGGCGGGGTCAGCAGTATGCCGACGAGGTCCCCGACGCGGACGGACACCGGTGTGCGCAGTCCCGTGCCGCGCGCGAAGAAGGCGTCCGTGACCCGGATCGCCTGCTCCATGGGCAGCGGCAGGACGGGGGCGACGAGATGGCCGTAGAGGTCTATCCCGGAGGTGGTCGCCGGCGTGGCGAAGGCCTGCCGGTCCTGTTCGGCGCGGAACAGCGGGCCCGCCTCCAGCAGGCGGGACTGGAGCTGGGTGTGGCGCCGGATGCAGTCCTTGACGATGTCGACCAGTTCGGCGGCGCGGCGCTTGTGCTCGGGCTCCTCGGTCTCGTCGCGGGCCTTGCGGATGTTGGTGAGGATGGCGTTCTCGTGGCGGTACCGCTCGGCGACGTGGTCCAGGGCCTCGGCGATCATGTCGGGGACGGCGTTGAGCCAGTCGACCGCGCGGACGTTGCGCCGGGTGGCGTCCAAGGCCCGGCGGAGCGTCTCGGAGTACTGCACCGTGCGGTAGCGGGCCTGCTCGGCGGCGAGCTGGGCGTCGGCGAGCCGGCCACGGTTGATCAGCACCTCCAGCTTGACCTCGGCGGCGATCTGGGCGCTGGTGACGTCGGTGTCGAGGGCGCCGACCAGGACGTTGACCGCCTCGTCGGTCGTGCGCAGGTACACCGTGCCGCCGGGGCCGGGGACCTCCTCGATCAGCTTGAAGTCGTAGTCACGGCGGACGTACGTGCCGTCCGGCGCGAAGGTGCCGTAGACCGCGCGGAAGCCGCGGTCCACGCTGCCGACGTTGATGAGGTTCTCCAGGACCCAGCGGGCCACGCGCTCGTGTTCGGCGGTGGGCCGGTGCGGGGCCTGGGCGGCGATGCGCGGGATCAGCCGGGCCACGATCTGCTCGTGGTCGGCGCCGGTGTCGAAGTCCATGTTCAGCGTGACCAGGTCGATGGCGGCCAGGGCCACCTCGGCCATCCCGTACACCGAGTACTCACCGGCCAGGTTGGCCTTGCGCGCGTCCAGGTCGTGCAGCGGCGCGGTGCAGGCGAGCGCGCGCAGCCGACGCGCCAGCCCCTCGTCGGCGGCCGGACCCGGAGCCGGGCGCGGCCCCGCGCTGAGCTGGGGCGGAACACGGTCCGTCGATGCAGGCGAAGTCACGGTGCACAGACTAGGTCCTGGGTCTGACATCGGCCCAAACGACTCAGAAGCGACGGCCGTCACAGAAGCTCAAGAGGCGCCTGCCGCATCCTCGCCGACCCGGCGCCGGTACACCTCGACCACCCGCTCCAGCGAGTCCGCGAGGTACCTCTCCAGCAGCCGTTCCGCCCCGCGCCGGTCCCCCGCTTGCAGGGCCTGCAGGATCTCGGTGTTGCGGGCCAGGTACGGCTCGTGCAGGCGGCGCGGGTCGTCCACGACGTGGAAGGCGAGGCGCAGCTCGGCGAAGACGCTGCGCATCAGCTCGTCGGTGCGCTCGCTGCCGGCGAGGGCGACCAGTTCCCGGTGGAAGTGGATGTTGGCCGTACCCAGCTCTTTCCAGTCATTCTCCGCGGCCGCCGTCCGCCCTTCCTCGACCGCCGCCACCAGCCCGCCCAGCCGGTACGGCGGTGCGCCCAGCCCGCGTACGACGGCGCACTCGACCAGGGAGCGCGTGCGGTAGATGTCCTCCACGTCCTCGATGGTCAGGACCCGCACGAACACCCCGCGGTTGAGCTCGTGGACCAGCAGGCGCTCGTGGGTGAGCAGCCGGAACGCCTCGCGCAGGGTGTTGCGGGAGACGCCGAGCGCCCCGCCGATGCTGTCCTCCGACAGCCGGGTGCCGGGCGGGAAGTAGCCCTCGGAGATGCGGCTCCTGAGGATGTCCGAAACCCGCTCCGCGGTGCTCGTACGGCCCAGGAGGACACGGTCGCCGGCCAGTCCCGTCAGGTGCTCTGCCATGCCCGGAATTCAATCGCACACACCGGAACGAAACAACGTGGGTATTGAGGGATCGTTGAACGATCCTCTACGGTGCTCCGCACGGCTCACTTCCCCGCACCCTCCGTCCCTCTCCTGCGAGGTGCCCATGAGCACGACTCCACCGCCCCGTTCACCCTCCGCGCCGTCCACCGGCACCCACCCGGCCCGAGAACGCACCGGTGAGGACGGCGCGTTCGACTGGCTGCGCGCCCTCGGCCCGCGCGGCCGGCGCGCCTTCGCCGGCGCTTTCGGCGGTTATGCCCTGGATTCCTACGACTACTTCACCCTGCCGCTCAGCATGGTGGCGCTCGCGGCGTACTTCGGCCTCGACAGCGGCCAGACCGGCTTGTTCACCACGGTCACGCTGGTGGTCTCGGCCGTCGGCGGCGCCGCGGCGGGTGTGCTCGCGGACCGGGTGGGCCGGGTCCGGGCCCTGATGATCACGGTGATCACCTACGCCGTCTTCACGGTCGCCTGCGGCTTCGCGCCCACCTACGAGACGCTCCTGGTCTTCCGCGCCCTCCAGGGCCTCGGCTTCGGCGGCGAGTGGGCGGTCGGCGCGATCCTGGTCGCGGAGTACGCGAGCGCGCGCCACCGGGGCCGTACGCTCGGCGCGGTCCAGAGTTCCTGGGCGGTCGGCTGGGGACTGGCGGCGGCCGTCTACACGCTGGTCTTCTCCTTCGCCGGCGACGACCTGGCCTGGCGGGTGATGTTCTGGACCGGCGCGCTGCCGGCGCTGCTCGTGGTGTGGCTGCGCCGCGGGGTGCACGACGCGCCCACGGCGACGGCGGCCCGCGAACAGGACCCGCGGCGGGGCTCGTTCGCGGCGATCTTCCGGCCCGGCCGGGACGGCGCCCCGGGCCTGCTGCGCACCACGGTCTTCGCGTGCCTGCTGTCCACCGGCGTGCAGGGCGGCTACTACACACTGGCGACCTGGGTGCCGACGTACCTGAAGTCCGAGCGCGGTCTGTCGGTCGTCGGCACCGGCGGCTACCTGACGTTCCTGATCTCCGGCGCCTTCCTCGGCTACCTGACCGGCGGCCAGCTGACCGACCGGCTCGGCCGGCGGAACAACATCTGGCTGTTCGCCCTGCTGTCGGCGCTGTGCATCGTGGCGTACGCGAACATCCCGCAGGGCGCCGACACCCTGCTGCTGGTGCTCGGCTTCCCGCTCGGCTTCTGCATGTCGGCCATCTTCAGCGGCTTCGGCTCCTACCTGAGCGAGCTGTACCCGACGGCGGTGCGCGGCACCGGGCAGGGCTTCACGTACAACACGGGCCGCGCGGTCGGCGCGGTGTTCCCGACCCTGGTGGGCTTCCTCGCGGACAGCTGGGGCGTGGGCGGTGCGCTGGTCTTCGGCGCGATCGGCTACGGCCTCGCCGCGGTGGCGCTGCTCGGGCTGCCGGAGACGCGCGGGAGGGAGCTGGCGTGACGCGGGTGAACCGTACCGGGGACCGTCCCGTCATCACGGTCGACGCGCACGCGCACGCGTGGAGCCCCGCAACGGCGCGGGCCCGTTTCCGCGAGGGTCTGGCCGGGCCCACCGCGGGGGTCGCCGCCGGCCACACGCAGGCCAACCTGATCGCGGTGCCCGCCGACTGGGCCTACGACATGCTGCTGTTCTGCCAGCGCAACCCCAAGCCCTGCCCGGTGCTCGACGTCACCGACGCCGGTTCCCCGGCGACCGTCCTCGCCGAGGGCGCCGATCTGCGCACCGACCTGCCGCGCTACCGGGTGTGGGAGAACGGCGGGCTGGTGGACGAACCCACGGACGTGCGCGCGTACTGGCGCGACGACCTGGTGTCGTTCCTGCTCGGGTGCAGCTTCACCTTCGAGTGGGCGCTGGCCCGGGCCGGCGTGCCGATCCGGCACGTCGAGCAGGGCCGGAACGTGCCGATGTACGTGACCGGCCGGGAGTGCCGGCCGGCGGGCCGGCTGCGCGGGCCGATGGTGGTGTCCATGCGGCCGGTTCCGCCCGAGCGGCTGGGCGCGGCGATCCGGGAGAGCAGCCTGCTGCCGGCCGTACACGGCGGCCCGGTGCACTGCGGGGATCCCGCGGCCCTCGGCATCGAGGACCTCGGCCGGCCCGACTTCGGCGACCCGGTGACCCTCGCCGACGGCGACATCCCGGTGTTCTGGGCCTGCGGGGTGACCCCGCAGGCGGCCGTGACGGCCTCCCGGCCGCCGTTCGCGATCACCCACGCGCCGGGCCGGATGTTCCTGACCGACGCCCGCGACGAGCAGTACCGGCTGGTCGGCATCGACTGAGGCCGGCCGTAGGAACAGCCGCGTACGAGAACCCCGTCCGAGACCCTCGACGACGGACCGCACGAGAACCGGAGACACGAGAACACCATGACCGCGAGCACCGCGATCGATCTGAACGCCGACCTCGGCGAGGGCTTCGGCCGCTGGCGGCTGACCGATGACGAACAGCTGTTGTCCGTCGTCACCAGCGCCAACGTGGCCTGCGGCTTCCACGCCGGGGACGCGGCCACCATGCGCCGGGTGTGCGAGCAGGCGGCCGAGCGCGGGGTGACGATCGGCGCGCAGGTCTCCTACCGGGACCTGGCCGGTTTCGGGCGGCGCGCCATGGAGGTGCCGCCCGCCGAGCTGGCTGCGGAAGTGGCCTACCAGATCGGCGCCCTGGAGGTGTTCGCGCGGGCGGCGGGGTCGCGCGTGGCGTACGTCAAGCCGCACGGCGCCCTCTACAACCGGGTGGTGCACGACGAGGAGCAGGCCCGGGCGGTGGTCGACGGCGTGCGGCTGGCGGACGCCTCGTTGCCGGTGCTGGGCCTGCCCGGCTCACGGCTGCTGGCGCTGGCCGCCGAGGCGGGGCTGCCGGCGGTCACGGAGGCCTTCGCGGACCGCGCGTACACCGACGAGGGCACGCTGGTGCCGCGCGGCCGGGACGGCGCCGTGGTGACCGACCCGGACGCCGTGGTGGAGCGCTCGGTGAGCCTCGCCCGTTCCGGCGCGGTGATCGCGCACTCCGGCGCGCGGATCCAGGTGCGGGCCCGTTCGCTGTGCCTGCACGGCGACACGCCCGGCGCGGTCGGCCTGGCCCGGCGGGTGCGCGAGCGGCTGGTGGCCGCGGGGGTGCGGCTGGAGGCGTTCGCGTGAGGGCGCTTCCGGTCGGCGACGACGCGCTGCTCGTCGAGGTGTCCTCCGGGGAGGAGGCGCAGGCCCTGCACGCGGAGCTGCTGCGGCGCCGCGCGGAGGGCACGCTGCGCGTCCGCGAGATCGTCCCGGCGGCCCGTACGGTCCTGCTCGACGGGCTGGCCGACCCGGCCCGCTGGGCGGCTCGCCTGACCACCGCGCGGGTACCGGCCGTGCCCGCCCACGCGCGCGAGCTGATCGAACTGCCCGTGCGCTACGACGGCCCGGACCTCGCGGCGGTCGCCGAGCACTGGGGGGTGACCGCGCGGGAGGCGGCCCGCGTCCACGCCTGTACCGAGTTCACGGTGGCGTTCTGCGGTTTCGCGCCCGGCTTCGGTTATCTCACCGGGCTCCCGGACCGCTACCACGTCCCGCGCCGCGCGACCCCGCGCACGTCCGTTCCGGCCGGTGCCGTGGCGCTGGCCGGGCCGTACACGGGCGTGTACCCGCGTTCCTCACCGGGCGGCTGGCAGCTGATCGGCACGACGGACGCGGTGCTGTGGGACCACACGCGCGTACCTGCCGCGCTGCTGGCCCCGGGGACGCGCGTGCGGTTCGTACCGGTGGAGGGGGCATGACCGATCGTGCGCTCGTCGTGGTGCGCGCCGGGGCGCTGACCACCGTGCAGGACCGCGGGCGGCCGGGGTACGCGCATCTCGGCGTGCCCCGTTCCGGCGCGCTCGACCCGCCCGCGGCGGCGCTGGTGAACCGGCTCGCCGGCAATCCGCCGGACGCCGCCGTCCTGGAGACCACCCTCAACGGCTGTGCGGTGCGCCCGCGTTCGACGGTGACCGTGGCGGTCGCGGGCGCGCCGTGCCCGGTGGCGGTGGGCGGCCGCCCGGCCGCCTGGGGTGCACCGGTCGTGGTGCCGGCGGGCGAGCTGCTGGAGGTCGGCGCGGCCACGGCCGGTGTCCGCAGCTACCTCGCGGTCGGCGGCGGGATCGCCGTGGAGCCGGTCCTCGGCAGCCGCGCCACCGACCTGCTGTCCGGACTGGGTCCGGCCCCGCTGGCGGACGGCGCGGTGCTGCCGCTGGGCGCTCCCGCCGGCCCTCCCGCGCGCGTGGACGGCGCACCGCAGCCGGGTCCGCCGGCCGAGCTCGTGCTCCGGGTGACCCTGGGCCCGCGCGACGGCTGGTTCACGGCGCAGGCGGTGCGGGACCTGGCCACGCGCGCGTACCGGGTGTCCGCGGCGAGCAACCGCATCGGCCTGCGCACCGAGGGGCCCGCCCTGGAGCGGGCCGGGACCGGTGAACTCCCCAGCGAGGGCATGGTCCTGGGTGCGGTGCAGGTCCCGCCGGACGGGCGCCCGGTGGTCTTCCTCGCGGACCATCCGACCACCGGCGGCTACCCGGTGATCGCGGTGGTCCGCGCCGCCGACCTGCCGGCCGCCGCGCAGGCGCTGCCGGGCGCCCCGGTCCGGTTCCTGCCGGTGCGGCGCCGTCGAAGCGCCGGCGCCTTCCGGTAGGGCCGCGGATACCGCTGCCGACGCCCTCAGACGAAGCGGACGGGTGCTCTGCGCCGTCGTACGGCGGCTGTCACGCCACGCCCTCCGGCACGGCGGGCCGGGCGTCGGGACGCCCGCGTCAACTTCGATCTTTCGGCGCGGGGAACGTCCCATGAGCGTTGGGCTGTGCACCCGAGCAGGTCAGACGGCCGTCATGGCCGCCTGACCCGCGGGTCATCCGGTGTTCACCCGGCGGGCGGTCGTCCGCCGGGCAGAGGTGCGGGTGGGGCCGGTGGGGCTCAGCCGAGGGCCGCGTCCGGTCCGAAGCGGCTGCGCACCGCGGTCTGCACCTCGGCCTCCTCGGCCGGATCGGCGGCCAGGCGGCGCAGGCGCTCCACGACCCGGGTGTCTCCGGTCTCGGCGTGCCGGGCGGCGAGTTCGCGGGTGGTCTCCTCGCAGTCCCACAGGCATTCGACGGCGAACCCGGTGGCGAAGGAGGGGTCGGTGGCGGCCAGCGCGCGGGCGGCGCGGCCGCGCAGATGCGAGGAGGCCGTCTCGCGGTAGACGTGGCGCAGGACGGGGGCCGCGCAGGCGATGCCGAGGCGTCCGGCGCCGTCGACGAGGGTCCCCAGCGTGGGCGTGTCCGGTCCCTCGCCGCGCACGGCCTCGCGGAGGGCGCCGAGGACGAGGTCGCGGTCCCGGGTGCCGCCGCGGGCGGCGAGCATGCGGCCGGCGGCGGCGCCGAGCGCGTCGGGGCGCTGGGCCCAGCGGCGCGCGCGGTCGACGGCGGCGACGCTGCGCATCCGTTCGAAGGCGTCGACGGCGGCCTCCACGACGAGCGCCGTCCCGTCGGTGACCGCCGCCTCGATCAGGTCGAGCGCGTCCCGGTCGTTGCTGTCGGCGAGGTAGCGCAGTGCCGTGCAGCGCGCTCCGTCGGTGCCGGCCCGGGCGGCCAGGAGGATTTCGGGCCGGTCCTCGGGGCCGGCCACGGCGACCAGGCAGCGTGCGGCGGGCACATGGAGGGCGGCGCCGCGGTCCATGCCCTGCTGGGCCCACTCGAAGACGGCGCGCACGCTCCACCCCGGGCGGGGCCCGGTGGGGCGCATCTGCCGCTGCCAGCGGTCGAAACAGCCGGTCTCCTGAGCGGCACGCACACGCGTGGCGATCGATGTGCGCGGATCCTCGGCCCACAACCGCCAGGGCCGCGGCTCGAAGGCGTCGCGTACGGCGGCGGCCAGCTCGGCCTCGCCCTCGGGATCGGTGCCGAAGCGGGCCAGGACGGGGGCGGCGAGGGCGCGCAGGCCCGCGTCGTCGTCCCGGAGGGCCAGCTCGTCCAGGGCCCAGGCCCAGTTGGAGCCGTGCGCGGCGTACCGGCGCAGCAGTTCCAGGGCGTCCAGCCGGCCGTAGGAGGCGAGGTGGCCGAGGACGGCCAGGGCCAGGCCGGTGCGGGACTCGTCGGTGTCGAGCACGTCCTCGGCGTCGAAGAGGTGCGCCTCCACGGCGTCCAGCTCGCCGTTCAGGTCGAGGAAGAGCCGGGCGTAGTACAGGGAGCGGTTCTCCAGCTGCCAGTCGTGGCGGGGGTCGCGCAGGACACAGTGGTTCAGGGCCGCGAGCGCTTCGGCGCGCGGGGCCGTGAGCGCGTGCAGCGTGCCGTCGCCACGGCCGCGCTGGAGCAGCCCGAGCAGCGTACCGCTGGGCGCTATGACCGGATCGAACATGGGAAACAGCCTCACATCAAGCGTCGACGCAACCGGGGAACACGCATTACCTGGCCACGTGACACAACGTCGGAGCGCCCGCCGTCTCTTGCTTGCTGTAGACCATCTCTCTCTGCCTCTCGTCGGTGGCCCATGCGGACCGCATCACGGCCCGCGCGGTGCGGCAACACCTGCCCGGCCATCGCGTCCGTGAAGCACGACGTCATGATGACCCGCGGTGTGTGCTGCCGCGACCGTATTTCCGGCGGCCCTGTACCGCCTCCCCCGTTTTCCGTGTCGTACCTGGTCAGTGCGTCGGCGTCAGTGGACGCCGAACAGTTCCAGCAGCTCCTTCTTGCCGAACATCCGGGCCGTGTCGACGGCCGACGGCGTGCCTGCGGAAGGGTCGGCTCCGCCCTCGAGGAGGGCCTTGATCACGTCCGTCTCACCCTTGAAGACGGCACCTGCGAGCGGAGTCTGGCCCCGGTCGTTGATCTGGTCCGCCGCCGCGCCGCGGGCGAGCAGCGCGCGCACCGCGTCGGCGTGGCCGTGGTAGGCGGCGAGCATCACGAGGGAGTCCCCGCGGTCGTTGGTGAGGTTGGCCGGAACACCCGCGTCGACGTACGCCACGAGCGCCTCGGTCTGGCCCTGCCGGGCCAGATCGAAGATCTTGGTCGCCAGCTCCACGACCTCGGGGTCGGGGGCTTCGCTCATCGGCCGGACCACCTCTCCTTGCTGATGCGGGACTGCTTCGTACGAGTGAATCGCCAGCGTACTGGCTCGCGCGGCACATGACCCGATGTGCCCGAGGTAAAGATCAGCAGCAGCTCCGGTCCGAGGCAACTCACCTGGTCAACCGGGCACCACCCAACTCCTCCGAGTGGGGGAAATCAACCGATTTTCATCCAGTTGCACCTTTAATCGTATGGATACATCCTGTGATCCTGGAAGAACTCATGGTGACTGTCCCCCACCTTCGACACCAGGAGGCCCCAAATGATCCTCTCCCTCTCAGGCGTGCTGCTGCTCGGCATCGTCGTCTTCCTGTTCTTCCGCAAGGACGGCCTGAAGGGCTCGCACGCCACGGTGTCGGCCCTGTTCGGCTTCTACCTGTCGACCACAGGCATCGCCCCGAGCATCAAAGCCGGAGGAGAGAGCCTGGCCAGCCTCCTGGGCGGCATCAAGTTCTGACCCGACAGTCCCGCCCGCACGCACCCACAGGAGTCAGCAGTGGCCCGGCGCCCTCTCCCCCGCATTCTGAGCAAGGACAGCGCCCAGATCGCCCGGACGCAGATCGCCCGGAGCAGGGAGCTGGCCCGGACGGCGGCCGACAGCGCCACCGACGTCCTCCACCCGCTGATCACTGTCACGCGCGGGCTGCGCCTGCTGGCCGCGGCCGGCGGGCGCAGGTGGGCGGACACCCCCAAGGACAGGCGCGGGCCGCTGCTGTTCTTCGTGGCGTCCGTGGTCCTGCTCGTGGCCCTGATGCCGTACGGGCCACTGCTCGCCGTCATCGCCGTGATGGCAGCAGCGGCCTGGCACGGCCGGGACCGCACCCCGCCGGCACCGGAAGGGCCCGACGAGTCCCAGACCCAACGGCTCCAGGCGCTGTACGAGGCCCTGGTGCCGTACTTCTCCGGCGCGGACGACCCGGCGCCGCTGTACGCACACGGCGGTGAGTGGGAAAAGGCCTTCACCGTGCACGACTTCGACGACGCCGGACGCGTCGCCCACCTCGTGATCCGCTACCCCGCCTACTTCCCGGACGGCGAGCCCGAGGCCCGCGCGCGGATCGAGCAGTTGCTCACCGCGAAGGCCGGGCGCAGCCGCGAGTACCACTTCGGGTGGGACGAGGCGGGCAACCAGCTCACCGTCACCGCCCTCGCCCCGCTGCCCGCCGACGTCCCCGCCCAGCGTTTCGTCACCGCGCCCGGCGAGACCGTCCTCGGCTTCACCGACCCCAGCGAGGTCCCGCGCACGCTCCCCCTCTCCTACGGAGAGGAACAGATCGACATCCCGCCGGTCGTCTGGCGCACCGGCATCCGCTCCACCGAGCCGCACCTGCTGGCCCTCGGCCATCCCGGCAGCGGTACGTCCACCCTGCTGCGGTCCGTCGTCCTGCAGACCCTGCAGTACGGCGACGTGCTGATCGTCGACGGCGGCGGCACCGGCGAGTACGCCTGCCTGACCGGGCGGGCCGGGGTACTGGCCGTGGAGTGCGCGCTGCCCGGGGCGCTGGCCAGCCTGGAGTGGGCCGCGCAGGAGACCGAGCGGCGGCTCGTCGCGATCAACCTGGCGCGGCAGGCGGGCGACCCGCCGCCCGCGGACACCCGGCGCCCGCTGTGGATCGTGCTGGACCGGCCGAGCGTCTTCGCGCACCTCGCCGCGGCGGACGGACGCAAGGACCCGCAGGCGCTGCTCGCCGTGCCCCTGCGGCACGGCCGCGCGGCGAACGTGACCGTGGTCGTGGCGGAGCAGTTCGACAGCGCCGAGACGCTGACGGACGCGGTACGGCAGCACACGCGCGCGCGTGTCGTGCTCGGTCCGGCCGCGCCGGAGCAGGTGGAGGCGGTGCTCGGGGCGCCTCCGCACACCACGCCGATGGCGCAGGTGCCGCCCGGGCGGGGGTACGCCCGGCTGGGCTCCGGTCCGGTGCACCGGCTCCAGGTGCCGCGTACGCCCGACCCCTACGACGACGCCACGAGCGATGCCGACCGGCAGGCGGTCCTGGAGCTGCTGCCGCCGCGGGGCACTGCCGTGGAGGCGGAGCCGGCGGATCTCACGAAGCCGGCGGCGGAGAACGCACCGGTGACCGCGGATGCCGTGGCGGCCGAGAGCTGATCGAGCCCCCTGAGCCACCACGCCCCTGAACCCCCGCCCCCGAACCGCTAAGCCACGAACGTGCGCGGTGCCTCGGCGCCGCCCGACGCCCCGGATTCCACCAGCCGCGCCGCGGCGGCGAGCCGTACGGCCGCTTCCTCCGCGACCGCTCCCCCGACGGTGAACGGGAGCCGGACGTACCCCTCGAAGGCACCGTCGACGCCGAAGCGGGGCCCGGACGGCACCCGGACGCCGGTCCGCTCGCCCGCCTCCGCGAGACGGGAACCGGAGAGGCCGCCGGCGCGGACCCAGAGGGTCAGCCCGCCGCGCGGAACCTCGAACTCCCAGTCGGGCAGTTCCCGGCGCACCGCCGCCACCAGGGCGTCCCGGTTCTCCCGGGCCTGGACCCGGCGCAGCTCGACCGCCTGCGCCCAGCCACCGGTGCTGAAGAGCCAGTTCACGGCCAGCTGCTCCAGCACCGGCGTGCCCAGGTCGGCGTACGCCCGCGCGGCGACCAGGCTGCGGATGACATCCGGCGCCGCCCGCACCCAGCCGATGCGCATCCCCGCCCAGAACGCCTTGCTGGCCGAGCCGACCGTGATCACCGTGGAACCGGCCGGATCGAACCCGCACACCGGCCGGGGCATGCCGCCGCCCCGGAAGTCCTCGTCGAGCCACAGCTCGGACATCGTCTCGTCGGCGACGAGCACCGTGCCGGCCGAGCGGGCCGCGTCCACCAGCCGGCGCCGCTGGTCCTCGTCGGCGAGCGCCCCGGTGGGGTTGTGGAAGTCGGCGACCACATAGGCGATCCGAGGCGCGGCCTCGCGCAGGACCTGGCGCCAGCGGTCCATGTCCCATCCGGACAGGCCCTCGGCCATGGCGACGGGGACCAGCCGGGCGCCGGTCTCGCGCATCAGCTGGAGGATGTTGGCGTAGGACGGCGACTCCACGGCGATCCGCTCGCCGCGGCCCGCGAAGAGATGGCAGATCGCGTCGATGGCACCCATCGCCCCGGTCGTCACCATGATCTGCTCCGGCATGGTGGGGATCCCACGCGTGGTGTAGCGCTCGGCGATCATCGAGCGCAGGGCGGGCAGCCCGGCCGGGTAGTCGCCGTGGGTGTGGGCGTACGGCGGCAGCTCCTCCAGGGCGCCCTGCACAGCCCGGGTGAGCCAGGGCTCGGGCGCCGGGAGCGAGGCGCAGCCCAGGTCGATCACCGAGCCGAGGGCCTCGGGGGGCAGCGGCTCGAGACCGCGGGCCGGGATCGGGTTGCCGGCCGGTACCGCGGTCCAGCTGCCGGCTCCGCGCCGGGACTCCAGGAAGCCCTCACCGCGCAGCGCCTCGTAGGCGGCGGCGACGGTGGTGCGGCTGACGGAGAGGGCCAGGGCCAGTTCGCGTTCCGCGGGGAGCCGCGCGGCCACCGGGACGCGGCCCTCCAGCACGAGCAGCCGGATGCCGTCGGCGAGGGCGCGGTAGGCGGGCGGACGGCGGGTGCCGGGGCCGGCCGGGCGGTCCTGCTGGGAGTTGAGGAGCCGGGCGAGCTGCGCGGCTCCGACAGCCGAGGTCCACTGCGCCATGAAGATCAGTCCACCTTCCCCGAATTGGCCATGGATGGCGATCCATCCCAAGCCACAGAGTGTCATGCGTCAGGCCACCGCCACCACCCAGGGGGGTACTCCCGTGTCCACTGCCGGCACATCCACTCCCAGCCCGTCCACATCGGGCACCGCCACACCCGGCGCGTCCGCCCCCGGCCGCCGCCGTCTCGGCCGGCGGCTGGTCCAGCTGTACTCCGGACTCGCGCTCTACGGCGCGAGTTCCGCGCTGCTGGTCGTGGCGGGGTTGGGCCTGGAGCCGTGGAACGTGCTGCACCAGGGGCTCGCGGAGCTGACCGGCCTGAGCATCGGGGTGGTGTCGATCATCGTGGGCGCGGCCGTGCTGCTCCTGTGGATCCCGCTGCGCCAGCGGCCCGGGCTCGGCACGGTCTCCAACGTCTTCGTGGTCGGTCTCGCGATGGACGGCACGCTCGGCCTGCTCCCGGACGCCCGTTCCCTCGCCGTGCGCGTCCCGCTGCTCCTCGCGGGCATCGTGCTGAACGGCGCGGCGACCGGCCTGTACATCGCGGCGCGCTTCGGACCGGGGCCGCGCGACGGGCTGATGACGGGCCTGCACCGGCGCACCGGCCGGTCGATCCGGCTGATGCGGACGGTCGTCGAGGTGGCGGTGGTGGTCACCGGATTCCTCCTGGGCGGCACCATCGGGGTGGGGACCGTGCTGTACGCCGTGTCCATCGGCCCGCTGGCGCAGGCGTTCCTGCGGGTGTTCGCCCTCCCGTCGGCACCGTCGGGCAGCACGGTCGTTGCCGGGACGACACCCGGGCGCGCGATACTGCGTCCGTGACCCTCGCGACGCCGCCCATCCGCCACCCGTACCTGGACCACCCGGGGCCGATCCCCTTCGCCCACCGGGGCGGGGCGGCCGACGGCCTGGAGAACACCGTGGCGCAGTTCCGGCGCGCGGTGGAGCTGGGCTACCGGTACATCGAGACCGATGTGCACGCCACGGCGGACGGCCGGCTGGTCGCCTTCCACGACACGACCCTGGACCGGGTCACCGACGGCACGGGCCGGATCGCCGACCTGCCCTGGGCGGACATACAGCACGCGCGCGTGGGCGGCCGTGAACCGGTGCCGCTGTTCGAGGAACTGCTGGAGACGTTCCCCGAGGTGCGCTGGAACGTCGACATCAAGGCGGAGCCCGCGCTGCGGCCCCTGCTGGAGCTGATCGAGCGCACGAACGCCTGGGACCGGGTCTGCGCGGGCTCCTTCTCCGAGGCGCGCGTGCTGCGCGCCCAGCGGCTGGCCGGGCCGCGGCTGGCCACCTCGTTCGGCACCCGCGGGGTGCTGAGCCTGCGGCTGCGCTCCTGGGGGCTGCCGGCCGCGGTGCGCCGGTCGGCCGTGGCCGCGCAGGTGCCCGAGGCCCAGTCGGGCGTCCCCGTGGTCGACCACCGCTTCGTCCGCGCCGCCCACGCGCGCGGTCTGCAGGTGCACGTGTGGACCGTCAACGATCCGGAACGGATGCACCGGCTTCTGGACCTGGGGGTCGATGGCATCATGACCGATCACATCGACATGTTGCGCAAGGTCATGGAGGACCGCGGCGTCTGGGTCTGACCGCCCGGCCGCACCGGCCCGCGCCTTCGCAGGAGCACGGGGAAGCGAGGGCACGGGTGAGCACCGACACCGTGCGGACGGCGGAGGACGAGGCCGCCGGCCTCAAGCGCGAGCAGCGTGGCTGGTACGTCTACGACTGGGCGTGCTCGGTCTATTCGACGAGCGTCCTCACCGTGTTCCTGGGTCCCTACCTCACCGCGGTCGCCGAGCGTGCCGCGGACGGCGACGGCTATGTGCACCCGCTGGGCGTCCCGGTCCGGGCGGGCTCCTTCTTCGCCTACTCGGTCTCCCTGTCGGTGATCGTGGCGGTGGTCCTGATGCCGCTGGTGGGCAGCGCGGCCGACCGCACGGGACGCAAGAAGCCGCTGCTCGCGGCGGCGGCCTACACCGGTGCGGCGGCGACCACGGGGATGTTCCTCCTGGACGGCGACCGGTACCTGCTCGGCGGGGTGCTGCTGGTCGTTGCCAACGCGGCGCAGTCCGTCGGGATGATGCTCTACAACTCCTACCTGCCGCAGATCGCCCCGCCGGACCAGCGGGACGCGGTCTCCTCCCGGGGCTGGGCCTTCGGCTACGCGGCGGGCTCCCTGGTCCTCGTCGCGGACCTGGTGCTCTACTCGGCGCACGACGCCTTCGGCTTGTCCGAGGCGGCCGCGGTCCGCGTCTGCCTGGCCTCGGCCGGGCTGTGGTGGGGCGCCTTCACGCTCGTACCGCTGCGCAGGCTGCGCGACCGGCACGCGCGCGTGGCGGGCGCCGCGGCACCGGGGCTGCGGCAGCTCGCGGCGACCGTCCGGGACATGCGCCGGCACCCGCTGACCCTGGCGTTCCTGCTGGCCTACCTCGTCTACAACGACGGCATCCAGACCGTGATCACCCAGGCCTCGGTGTACGGCTCGGAGGAGCTGGGGCTCGGCCAGTCGACGCTCATCGTGGCCGTGCTGCTGGTGCAGGTGCTGGCCGTGGCGGGCGCGATGGCGATGGGCCGGCTGGCGCGGACGTACGGCGCGCAGCGCACGATCCTCGGCTCGCTGGTGGCGTGGACGCTCACGCTGGCGGCGGGCTGGTTCCTGCCCGCGCGGGCGCCGGTGTGGTTCTTCGGGCTCGCCGCCGGGATCGGCCTGGTCCTCGGCGGCAGCCAGGCGCTGTCCCGGTCGCTGTTCTCCCATCTCGTGCCGCCGGGCAAGGAGGCGGAGTACTTCTCCGCGTACGAGATGAGCGACCGCGGGATGAGCTGGCTCGGCCCCCTGCTGTTCGGCATGACCTACCAGCTGACCGGAAGCTACCGATCCGCGATCTTCTCGCTGGTGGCCTTCTTCGTCCTCGGTTTCGCCCTGCTCGCGCGGGTACCGGTGCGTCGGGCGATCCGCGAGGCGGGCAACCCGGTTCCGGAAAAGATCTAGCGCCGATTTAGCACTCTGCATGAAAGGGCGGTAGTGTACGCGTTTGGCCTGCCAGGCGTACCGTTACTGCGCGTCAAAGATGCCGAAACGCTGAGTGACATCTGCTAGCAGATGTGACAAACCGGGCGCCTGTGGGTACAACAAGGGGCGGCTACGACGGCGACGCATGACCCGGAACGGGACCCGGAACGGGAATCTTTACCGCCGACCGGACGTTGACCGGATGACGACGACAGCGACACCTGTCCTGTGGGCGACAAGCCCGGGAGGCACGATTCATGAGTGAGCGAGCTCTTCGCGGTACGCGCCTCGTGGTGACCAGCTACGAGACGGACCGCGGCATCGACCTGGCCCCGCGCCAGGCCGTGGAGTACGCATGTGAGAAGGGGCACCGTTTCGAGATGCCCTTCTCGGTCGAGGCGGAGATCCCGCCGGAGTGGGAGTGCAAGGTCTGCGGTGCCCAGGCACTCCTGGTGGACGGTGACGGCCCTGAGGAGAAGAAGGCCAAGCCCGCGCGTACCCATTGGGACATGCTGATGGAGCGGCGCACCCGTGAGGAACTCGAAGAGGTCCTCGAGGAGCGTCTGGCGGTTCTGCGTTCGGGGGCGATGAACATCGCGGTCCACCCCAGGGACAGCCGCAAGAGCGCCTAGTCCCTGGCGGGGCTCGGCTGCTTCATACAGCGCAACGCAACGACCGCGGGCGCCGTACGTGATCTCACGTACGGCGCCCGCGGTCGTGTGTCCGGGGCGGACGCTCAGCGCGTCAGCGGCGGGCGGGGCTCCTGCGGGGCGTCGTACGGGTCGCCGTTCCTGATGACCTCGCCCTGCACCACCTTGCCGTCGGGCCGGTGCATGCGGACCTGCTGGAAGGCGCCGCCCAGGGTGCCCGGGGCGGCCTTGCGCAGACCCCGCTCCAGGGCGCTCTCCGCCAGGCGGCTCACCGCCTTCTGGACCGGCGGGAGCAGCAGGAGCAGTCCGGCCGCGTCCGAGAGCAGGCCGGGGATCATCAGCAGCAGGCCGCCGAGCATCATCAGGCCGTTGCCGCCGCCGCGCGCCGGCGAGCCGCCCTCGCGCAGGGCCTCGTTCAGGTTCTGGAAGGCGCGGCGGCCCGCCCGCTTGATGACCACGGAGCCGGCCACGCATCCCGCGACGAGCAGCAGGAACACGGTGAGCCCGCCGGCCGCGCCGGCGACCAGGGTCAGCAGCCAGATCTCCAGCACCAGCCACGCGGCGAGGCCCAGCGGCAGGTACCTGCGCAGCCGGGAGGGGCGGCGGCGGGTGTACGGGGAGGTCGGAGTGCCAGTCGTCATGTTCCCAGTGTGCCCGGGCGCGGCTCAGCACCGGATAAGGGAGCGATCGGCGGGGCCGCAGACCGGTGTGCTAGGCGTGCTTGTCCTTGCCGGTGAGCTTGCCCAGGCGGTCCCCGACGCCCCAGGCGGTGACCCGCCACAGCGCCTCGACCACGATGTCCCGGCTCATCTTGGAGTCGCCCAGCGCACGCTCGACGAAGGTGATGGGGACCTCGACGACGTGGTAGCCGGCCTTCACGGCGCGGCGGGCCAGGTCGACCTGGAAGCAGTAGCCCTGCGAGGCGACCTCGCCGAGGCCGAGGCCCTCCAGGGTCTCGCGGCGGAAGGCCCGGAAGCCGCCGGTGACGTCTCGGATCGGCACGTCGAGCATGAGCCGCGAGTAGGTCGAGCCGCCGCGCGAGAGGAACTCCCGGGACTTGGGCCAGTTCACCACCCGGCCGCCTGGCACCCAGCGGGAGCCGAGGACCAGGTCGGCGCCCTTGAGGGCGGTCAGCAGCCGGGGCAGTTCCTCGGGCTGGTGGGAGCCGTCGGCGTCCATCTCGATCAGCACGCCGTAGTCCCGCTCCAGACCCCAGCGGAAGCCCGCGAGGTAGGCGGCGCCGAGGCCCTCCTTGCCCTTGCGGTGCAGGACGTGGACGTGGTCGTCCTCGGCGGCCAGCTCGTCGGCGAGCTTGCCGGTTCCGTCGGGACTGTTGTCGTCCGCGATCAGTACGTGCGCCTCGGGGACGGCCTTGCGTGCCCGGCCGACGATGGACTTGATGTTCTCCGCCTCGTTGTAGGTCGGAATGATCACCAAGGCCGTGCCGAGCGGGCCGAACTGCCTCCCCTGGGCCTTGGCCGCGAGGGTCCCGTCGCCGTCGTTCACTGCTGCCCCTTCATGTCGTACGCAGGGGTCCACCATAGTGGCCACGGCCTGGGAACAGAGGACGACGCGTGCGGATCGTGGTGTCGATTCCACAAGAACGGGGTAAGACTGATCTCTTTCGGCACTGCCCACCACGGCGGATGGGGGCCCGGCGCCCTTCGGGCCGACCTGGGACCCGCTGGCTGCGGATCGACCGAGAGCCGTTGTCTACTGGACGCCCGGGCCCCACCCGGGTCACACCTGGCCGACCAGCCTGAACGTTCCCTCGTCGGCGCGGGCGCTGAGCCTGGCTCCCAGCGACGGTGTGCCCCGGTGCGGCACACCGTCCCTGACCCAGCGGCGCTGCGACGAGTCGGCTGAACGTCCCCCGGTCGGGCGTCCGGTGGTGGACTCGGACGAACCTACCGGCCCCTGGCCGCCGACTGTCAACAGCCGCCTGACCTGGGAAGACAGTGTCGTCATCGCGGTCGGTGGAGAGGATGCGCAGGTCGGGCGGCGGGGCCGCGGCGACGGTCGGCCGCCGCGCCACCCCGGGAGATCACTCGCCCGGCCGTACGAACACCGTCCGCCCGCCCACCACGGTGCGCAGGCAGACCGGCAGGTCGCGGCCCGGGGTGAGGTCCGGCAGGCCGGGGGTGCCGGAGCGCGGGTCGGTGGACCAACGGGCGACCCGGTCGTCGGGGGCCTGGACGACCAGCTCGTCGGTGCGCCAGACGGCGTAGTCGGCGGGGGCGCCCGGGACCAGGACGCCCGCGTCGTCGCGGCCGACGGCCCGCCAGCCGCCGCGGGTGTGCGCGGTGAAAGCGGCGCGGACGGAGATCCGGTGCTCGGGCGTGCGGTGGAAGGCGGCGGCGCGGACCGTGCCCCACGGGTCGAGCGGGGTGACCGGGCTGTCGGAGCCGAACGCGAGCGGCACCCCCGAGCGCAGCAGCGCGGCGAACGGGTTGAGGGTGCGGGCCCGCTCCACGCCCAGCCGCCGGGCGTACATGCCGTCCTCGCCGCCCCACAGCGCGTCGAAGGCGGGCTGGACGGAGGCGATCAGGCCCAGCTCGGCGAAGCCGGCGACGGTCTCGGGGGTGAGCATCTCGGCGTGCTCGACGCGGTGCCGGGCGGCGCGGATCCGGGCGAGGCCGAGCTTCTCGGCGGCGGCGCGGACGCCCTCGACCACGGCGGTCACGGCGGCGTCGCCGATGGCGTGGAAGCCGGCCTGGAGGCCCGCCTCGGTGCAGGCCACGACGTGGGCGGCGATGGCGTCGGCGTCCAGGTAGGCGGTGCCGGTGTGGCCGGCGTCGGCGTACGGCTCGTGCAGGCAGGCGGTGTGCGAGCCGAGGGCGCCGTCGGCGAAGAGGTCGCCCGCGGCGCCGGCCGCGCCCAGCTCGCGGGCCTTCGCGGTGTCCTCCTCCGCCCAGTAGCCGACCACGCGGGGACCCGGCAGCTCGGCGGCGAGCCGGAGCAGGCCCGTGAAGTCGTCCTCGGAGGAGATCTGCGGGCCGCCGCACTCGTGCAGGGTGCCGATGCCGAGGGAGGCGGCGTGCGCCAGGGCGGTGCGCTGGGCCTCGGCGCGCTGGGCGGGTGTGATGGCGGCGAGGGCGGCTTCGCGGACGGCGTGGTGGGCGTCCCCGGTGAGCGGGGCGTCCTCGCGCGGGACGCCACCGGGGACCAGGTCCAGCAGCGCGGTGGTGACGACCGCGGAGTGCACGTCGATGCGGCTCAGGTAGAGGGGGCGTCCGCCGGTGGCCGCGTCCAGTTCCGCGCGGGTGGGCGGCCGGCCGCCGGGCCAGCGGGCGGCGTCCCAGCCGTGGCCCAGCAGCACCCGGTCGTCGGGACGGGCGGCGGCGAACTCGCGGATCCGGGCGAGGGCCGCCTCCAGGGAGGGGGTACCGGACAGGTCAAGGCCGGTCAGGGCGAGGCCGGTGGCGGTGGTGTGCACATGGGCGTCGGTGAAGGCCGGGGTGACCAGGGCGCCGTCGAGGTCGACCACCTCGTCCACGCCGTCGGCGAAGGCGTCGGCGGCACCCTCGGAGCCGACCCAGGCGACCTGGCCGCGCTCCACCACCATCGCGGTGGCGAAGGGGTCCGCGGGGCTGTGCACCTCGCCGCGGCGGAGCAGGACGGTCTTGGGGGGCTCGGCGGTGCGGTTGCTCATGGCCGACAGTTTCTCTCGGCGCCGGGCAGGAGCTGCACCTGGGGCGCCTGAAAGGGCGCCGGGCGGCAGGCCGGCTGTCAGATCTTCGGCGGCCGGGCCTCGTACGGGGTCGAGAGGACCACCGTGGTCCGCGTCGAGACCCCCGCCAGCGAGCGCAGCCGGGCCAGCAGTTCCTCCAGTTCGTGCGGGGTGGAGACGCGCACCTTGAGGATGTAGTTCTCGTCGCCGGCCACGCTGTGGCAGGCCTCGATCTCGGGGACGCCGGCGAGGCGGTCCGCGATGTCGTCGGGGGCGCTGGGGTCGAACGGCTTCACCGAGATGAACGCGGTCAGCGGCAGCCCGACGGCCTCGGGGTCGACCACCGCGGCATAGCCGCGGATGACGCCACGCTGCTCCAGCCGGCGCACCCGCTGGTGCACGGCCGACGTGGACAGGCCCGTGGCCTTGCCCAGGTCTGTGTAGCTCATCCGCCCGTCCTTGACGAGCAGCTGCACGATCTGACGGTCCAGCTCCTCCATGCCGCCACAACCTACAGTGCGCATGATCTCCACGGATACCTCGGAGGCGCAGGTCACTCCCTGTTCGGCAGAAAAACGACCGGGACGGGCACCTGCTCGCGGCATGTGACGAACGCCACACGCCTCGGACGGGCTCCGTGATGTTCTCGTGATTACCGCCGAGACCGGACGGGAAGTGCTTGCTGTGGTCGAGGCCGCAGCGCCTTCTCGGCCCAGCCTTAGGGGGAGAATCCCATGCAGAGTACCCACCGCCCTGGTCGGTCCGCGTCCACGCACCGGCAGCCGGTCGCCGAGCCCGAGCCGGAGGGCGTCGAACCCGACGCCTTCGACGAGGAGCTGGACGCCTACGACACCTTCGAGATGTACCGGGTGATCTGCCCGGACTGCGCGCAGCCGATCGCGCTGCTGGCAGACGAGGAGGTCCTGCCGGAGCACGCGCTGTGCGCCTCGCCGTGGAACCCGTTCGGGCTCACGGTGTGCGCGGGTACGGGCCGTTCGGCGGCCGACGCCCGCCCCGCGGACGAGTCCTTCGAACCGCAGGAGCAGGACACGGCCCTGCTGCTGACGCTCCCCCAGGGTCTGAACTGGCGGACGCAGCCGTTCTCGCACGTCGGCGGCCCGGGCTCGCGCCCGATGCGCATGCCGGCGATGCGCCGCCAGGCCGCCTGAGCCGCCTCACCGCTTCCCGTACGTGCCCTGCACCATGGCGCGCAGGCTGTCGTGGTGCAGGATCAGCGTGTCCGGGTCCGCCGGGACGGCGGCCTCCCCGAAGTGCACCTGGCGGTAGGCGATGCGCAGCATGACGATCGCGTGCCGCAGGGCGGCGTACAGGAGATGGAAGTCCATGTCCCGCGGGGTGTGCCCGGTCAGGCGTGCGTAGCGGGCCTCGACCCGGTCGCGGCGCAGCAGGCCGGGCAGCCCGCGCTGTCCTGAGCCGGTCGTGAGGTCCTGGAAGAACCGGTGCAGGTAGATCGTCCAGCCGAGGTCCACCTCGCGCGGGGCGGGCGCCGCCATCTCCCAGTCCAGTACGGCGACGGGCTCGAAGCCGTCGTAGACGACGTTCCCGATGCGGGCGTCCCCCCAGGTGAGGACGGGTTCGCCGGGCTCGCGCGGCCACAGCTCGGCCAGCCGGTCGAACGCGGCCTCGATGAGGGGTGAGCGGGCGAGACCGTCGACCACCCAGGCGTAGTAGGCGCGTTGGGCCGTCACATGCCGGCGCAGCGCGTCGCCCTGCCCGGACAGGGTGAGGAACGGGGCGGCGGACAGGGGTACTTGGTCGTGCAGCCGGGCCAGCAGCCCGATCGTGGCCGCTTCCAGGTGCTCGCGTTCGGCGTCGCTCGCCGCGTGCAGCCAACTGCCCTCGTAGGTGTACGGCATGACGTCCGGGGGCACGCGCCCGGCCACCCGTTCCATGACGAAGAACGGCGCCCCGAGCGGGGCCGGGTCCTCCTCCAGCCAGAGCACGCGGGGCACGGGCACGTCCGTGTGCTCGGCCACGAGCTCGAGGGTGCGGTACTGGCGGGCCATGTCGTACTCCGGAAAGACGGTGTACGCCGCCGGGTCCGCCGCCATCCGCAGCACGCAGGAGCGCACCGGCGGCCGCGGATGGCCGATGTCGAACAGCAGGGTCTCGCTGGACATGCCGTTGGAGGCCGGGACGGTGACGCCGGTGGCCCTGGCGCCCGGGAGCCGGGTGCCGAGCCAGGCGGTGAGGCGCCGGGTCAGTTCCGCGGAGTCCCGGGTGGTGGTGCGGGGACGAGGTGCCGTGGCCATGGGCGAAGCCCCCTTACGGTGCCGTGGAGGTGAAGTCCGCGAACCCGCTCGGGTCGTGCCGGCCGAACGAGCCGTGCTCGAAGATGCCGTACCCGGTCCGCCCGTCCATGCGGAAGCGCGCGGAGTGGTCGGTGACGCCGTAGGCGGCGAGCGGGTGCGGTGCCGACATGTCGTAGGTACGGCGGTCCACCCAGCCGGCGCCGCGCCAGGTGCCGTGCTGCCAGTCGTCGGCCGGCGGATAGCCCGCACCGACGGCCAGCGGTGAGGAGGCGAGGATCTCCACCTCCAGTTCCTGCGGCGTGCGTGCGTCGCCGAGGTGGACGACGGCCCGCTCGGGGTGCCGGGTGCCGGAGCGGTAGCCGATCTCGGCCTGCGGCCAGCCGAGTTGGCGGTCGCGGTGGCCGGGGCGGACCAGGGTGGCGTCGTTCAGGGAGCGGTGGCCGTCGGCGTCCTCCTGGACGACGACCATCAGGAAGCTGTCTTCGAAGCGGACCGGGCACCAGATCCAGTGGAAGCCCTCGGCGGGGTGGTCGGCGGCGAGCCGGCCGCCGTCCTCACCGGGTATCGGGCGCACGCCCCAGCTGCGGTCCCGGGTGCCGGTCCAGCCCTCCGCCGAGACGGCGAACTCCGCACCGGCCGCCCGGATCACACCCTCGACCTGCCCCGCCTGGACGAAGCGGCGGCCCTCCAGGGTGAGCCGGTCGCCCCGGCGCTGGAGGTGGTGCGGCTCCCACAACGCCGGGAACGCGGCGCTCCAGGTGAGGTCGTACGCCAGCTGGTCGTCGGTGCAGACCAGGCGCAGGCGCTGGAGCGGCCGTACCACCTCGATGCGCAGCGGGCCGACGGCGAGCCGCATCCGGTCCTCGCCGAGGGCGTCGGAGGCGCGCACGGCGTGCAGGGTGTCGCCGGTGCGCAGGGTGGCGTAGGCGTCGGTCACGCCCAGGTTGGGGTAGACGCCGAGGCCGAGGATGAGCAGGGCGCGGCCGGTGTGGTCGAAGACGTGGAAGATGCAGCGGTCGTAGGCGTTCCGGTCGCCGGTGGCCACGTGCTTCATGGAGAGCGGCACCTGGTGCACGGGGTACTCGTCGAGCGGTACGGGACGGTCGTCGGCCACGGGCACCCCCTCGGCGATGGTCCGCTGACGGTACGTCAGCCGACCGCAGAGGGCCAGAGGGGGAACCGGACGGGCCGTGAACTGACGCTCGATTGCGTCGGGCGGTGACCTGTCCGGCCGTCGCCGCGTTGCCCGGGTATGACCCCCACGTACGCGACGGCCGGGCGTCAGCGCCGCATGTTCGTTCCCCGCCCGGCAGAATCGGTTCCGCCGCCTGCGCCGCAGGACCCGCCCATCTACCGCGACCTCATGCGGACCTGGGCCGACCGGGGCCGTACCCTGCCGGGCCGACACGACCCGGAGTGGGTCAGGCTGGCGGCCCCCACGGTCCGCACGGGCCAGTTCAGCGACCTTCTGGCCCCGCCAGGTGACGGGCGATGACCATCCGCTGGATCTGGTTGGTGCCCTCGACGATCTGCAGGACCTTGGCCTCGCGCATATAGCGCTCGGCCGGGAAGTCGGCGGTGTAGCCGTAGCCGCCCAGTATCTGCACCGCGTCCGTGGTGACCTTCATGGCCGCGTCGGTGCAGTGCAGCTTGGCCATGGCGGCCTGCTTGGCGAACGGCCGGCCGGCGTCGCGCAGCCGGGCCGCGGCGAGGTACAGCGCGCGGCCCGCCTCGATCTGGGTGGCCATGTCGGCGAGCATGAAGCGCAGGCCCTGGAAGTCGGCGACGGCCCGGCCGAACTGGCGGCGCTGGGTGGCATAGCGGACCGCCTCGTCCAGCGCGGCCTGGGCGAGGCCGATGGCGCAGGCGGCGATGCCGAGCCGGCCGGAGTCGAGCGCCGCCAGGGCGATGGAGAAACCCTGGCCCTCCTCGCCTATGCGCCGGTCGTCCGGGACGCGGACGCCGTCGAAGTGCACCTGCGCGGTGGGCGAGCCCTTCATGCCCATCTTCTTCTCGGGGGCCGCGCCGCTCAGGCCGGGCGCGTCGCCGGGCACCAGGAAGGCGGTGATCCCGCGCGGGCCGTCCTCGCCGGTGCGGGCCATCACGGTGTAGAAGTCGGCGATCCCGCCGTGCGTGATCCAGGCCTTGGTCCCGTCGATCACCCAGCTGTCGCCGTCCCGGACGGCCTTGGTGCGCAGGGAGGCCGCGTCGGAGCCGGAGGACGGCTCGGACAGGCAGTAGGCGCCGAGCAGGCCGCCGCCCAGCATCGCGGGCAGGTGCTCGACCTGCTGCTGCTTGGTGCCGTAGGTGGCGAGCGCGTAGGACGCGAGTGTGTGGACGCTGACGCCGAGGCCGACGGTGAGCCGGGCCGCGGCCAGCTCCTCGAGGACCTGGAGGTACACCTCGTACGGCTGGTCGCCGCCGCCGTACTCCGAGTCGTACGGCAGGCCCAGCAGGCCGGACTCGGAGAGCAGGGTGAAGATCTCGTGCGGGAAGCGTCCCGCGTCCTCCTCCTCCGCGGCCTTCGGCGCGATCTCGCGCTGGGCGATGTCCCGGACGAGGGCGAGCAGATCCCTCGCCTCCTCCGTGGGCAGTTGACGCTCCACCGGCTGCGGGTCGCGGTCGGACATGGCGTCGGCTCCTCCCTGTTCGGGCACCGGCGGTCCGTCCCGGGGTTGGGGGGCGGCTCCGCCTGATCGTTGCGCTGGGCCGAAAGCACCGGCTCCCGGGTCTCGGAAGCTGCTGACCTGCGGCATGCGCTGTGAGTATGCCCGATCGGCGACCTCCCGTCACCAGTTAACGACCGCTTACTTCAAGAGTCCAGTCAGGGTGGCCCGCGGGGCGGAAATTGGTCCGAACCATTGACCTAGTGGTCTAGTCCTCCTACTGTGCATGACCAACGCTTTACCGCGTTCATGCCAATCGGCGCGCGATCCCCTCCCCCCACGAGGAGACACCCGATGCACACTCCCCACCGCTCCCTCGTCCGGGCACTCGTCTCGGCCGCGTGTACCGCCGCCCTCGGCGCCGGCCTGCTGGCCGGCACGGGCACGGCGACCGCGGCGGCCCCGAGCGCCCCGCAGCTGACGGCCGGCTCCAAGGTCGTCGGCTACTTCACCGAATGGGGCACCTACGACCGCAAGTACTACGTCAAGAACATCGAGACCTCCGGCTCCGGGGCCAGGCTGACCCACATCAACTACGCCTTCGGCAACGTCACCGGCGGCAAGTGCGCCATGGGCGACTCCTACGCGGCCACCGACCGGGCCTACACCGCCGCCGAGTCCGTCGACGGCGTCGCCGACACCTGGGACCAGCCGCTGCGCGGCAACTTCAACCAGCTGCTGAAGCTGAAGAAGAAGCACCCGGGCCTGAAGATCCTGTGGTCCTTCGGCGGCTGGACCTGGTCCGGCGGCTTCGGCGAGGCCGCGAAGAACCCGGCCGCCTTCGCCCAGTCCTGCTACGACCTGGTGAAGAACTCCAAGTGGGCGGGCGTCTTCGACGGCATCGACATCGACTGGGAGTACCCGAACGCCTGCGGCAACACCTGCGACACCAGCGGGCGGGCGGCCTTCAAGAACCTGATGGCCGCCCTGCGCTCGAAGTTCGGCTCCGGCAACCTGGTCACCGCGGCGATCACCGCGGACGCCACCAGCGGCGGCAAGATCGACGCGGCGGACTACGCGGGCGCCGCCCAGTACGTCGACTGGTACAACCCGATGACGTACGACTACTTCGGCGCCTGGGACGCGACCGGCCCGACCGCCCCGCACTCCCCGCTGAACTCCTACTCGGGCATCCCCAAGGCGAACTACTACACGTCGGCGACCATCGCCAAGCTCAAGGGCCTCGGCATCCCGGCCTCCAAGCTGCTGCTCGGCATCGGCTTCTACGGCCGCGGCTGGACCGGCGTCACCCAGGCGGCGCCCGGCGGCACGGCCACCGGCCCGGCGGCGGGCACGTACGAGCAGGGCATCGACGACTACAAGGTGCTCAGGACCAAGTGCCCGGCCACCGGCACCGTGGGCGGCACCGCCTACGCCAAGTGCGGCAGCGACTGGTGGAGCTACGACACCCCGTCGACCATCGCCACGAAGATGACGTACAAGAACCAGCAGGGTCTCGGCGGCACCTTCTTCTGGGAGCTGAGCGGCGACACGGCGAACGGTGAGCTGATCAAGGCGATCAACTAGTCCGGGCGGCCGGCCCCGGTCAGCCGTCCCGGCGGGCCGGCGGCGGGGCCGGGTGGGCGGGGTCCAGCTCCTCGACGGCGCGCAGGACCCCGCCCAGCGTCTTCACCAGCAGCTCGCGCATGGTGTCGCGGGACAGCCGGGGGCGGTTGATCCAGTCCAGGGTGGCGCCCTCCACGCTGCACACCCAGGACAGCAGGCCCATCCGGGCCAGCGGGGAGATGTCCACGCGGCCGTAGGCCCCCTCGGCGATCGCGGCGATGATCGCCTCGCGCACGCCGTCCCGGATCGCGTGCACCTCGGCGTCGAAGCCGACGCCGCCGCTGACGATGGTGCGGTAGGCGGCCTGGTGGTGTTCGGCGTAGCGCAGATAGCCGTCGATCGTGCGGTGCACGCGGTCCACGGCGGGCAGCTGGAGGCTGCCGGCAGCGGAGGTGACCAGGTCGGCGACGGAGTCCCGGATGATCGCCAGGTAGTAGCCGCGCTTGGACCGGAAGTAGTAGTAGATCAGTCCCTTGGCGACCCGGGCGTGGCGGGCGATGTCGTCCATGGACAGCGCGTCGTAGGACGTGTCGGCGAACAACTTCCGCCCGATGGCGATGAGTTCGGCGCGGCGCGCCACGGAGCGCTCGGTGCCGCGCACCGGGGTGGCGGCACGCTGCTGCGGCATGTTCACGATCGACCCCGGACTAGGCGCGGCGGGACACGCGCAGTATGTCAGAACAAGCCGCACGCCTGAGCGGTCGGTTCAGAGCAGGCCGAGCTGGGTCACGAGCATGGCGAACACCGCGACGAGGACCCAGCCCAGGGCGTGTTCGAGGATCTTCGGCCCGTCTTCCCCGGGGCCTCCGGTGACGGCGCGGGTGGCGGTGGCCGGGTGTGCGGTCATGGTGTTACTCGCAGAGGTCGGACGTATACGGCGGAATCCCCCCACCCATGTGTCCACCATGCCACCCGCGTCCGGGTTCGCGGCGATGAGCTTGGTCACAGGCCGCGGGACACCGGCCTTCAGTGCACGCCCACCGCGGCGAGCGCCTTGCGCTGGTGCGGGGTCGGGTGGGCCGGGAAGTACAGGTAGCAGACCCCACCGGTGCCGGAGACGACCTTGCCGGAGGCGTTGTACCGCTTGGTCCGCAGCCAGATGTTCTCCCACTCGCGCCGCTTGTAGACGCGCCGCACCGCCTCGTCGTTCGGCGAGGCCGGGTCGTTGGCGATCACGTCCCCCTCGGCGGTGAAGCCGATGACGGTCATCAGGTGCCCGGAGGTGCCGTAGCCGGCCCCCGTCAGCTCCTCCTTGCGGAACGACTGGGACGTTATGGCCGGGATGCCGGCCGCGATCAGCGTCTCCAGGTCGGTGAGGGAGGCGAGCCGGGTGACGACGCCCTGCAGCCCGTCGAAGGTGGCCGCGTAGGCGGCGTTGAAGGGCCAGTTGCCGCAGCCCTGGTACTGGTGGTCGTAGGTGAACCGGGCCGCGTGGCAGACCTGCGGGTCGGCGTAGGACGGATCGACCCAGGACAGCTGCTCGGGCGTGAGCCGTCCGCCCCAGTACTCGACGATCATCTGCGAGGAGGTGGGGCTGCACCAGGCCTCGCCGCCGTTGTCGTACTCGGGGTACTGACCCTTGTGGATCTCCTGCGAGTAGCGCGGGACGGCCAGTTCCTGGGCGAGGCCGGGGGTGGAGGCCGGGACGGTGAAGCGGTCGGGGATGTCGGAGCCCATCGCGCCGAGCCGCCACACGGTCGGCGTGAGACGCGTGCCGGGCCGGCGGTAGAGGGTCAGGCGCAGCCGGTAGGACGTCAGGCGCAGGCCGGTGCTCGCGTCGTCGACGGCGAACGTGTCGGTCCAGATGGTGCTCTTGCCGTCGGTCTGGTCGTCCACCGAGGTCCGCTTGATGTCCTGGTCGCCGGCCGCCCAGCGGCCCATCACGTACCAGGGCGTCTCGGTGCCGTCGGAGTACGTGCCGTGCAGCTCGACCTGGAGCCAGGTGCCGTCGGGGGTGTCCGCGTTCCAGGAGGCGACGACCTCGGTCGCGGGCACGGTGAGCCGGTGCACCGGGGAGGTCCAGGTGGCGTACTCCCACGTGGCGGTGGTCCCGGTGTGCGGGTCGGTGTAGTCGGTACGGCCGGCGGGGGCGCCGATCACGACGCCGGGACGCCGGCCGGACACCGCCCGGGTGCCCTGGGCGGTGCCGCATCGCCAGTCCCGGTACGTCGTCCAGGCGTGGTAGTCGATCGGGCGGCCCTGCGTCCGGCCGGGGTCGTCGGTGTCGGCGGTGGGGCGCGGTCCGGCGGCGGCAGCGGGGGCCGCCGTGCCGGTCACCGCCGCGGCGACGGCCACTGCCAGAACGGTTCTGCGGGACGGCTGTCGGGCTCTGCTCATGGGCGCGATGACCCCCAGGGTGTCCGAGTCGGGCTGGTCCGGTGCGGTAACTATGAAGGAGGCCGGATGGCGCTGCCAGCACTTCCGCGTATGCCGCGCCATGAATATTGGTCTGGGCCACTGGAAGGAGCTGGGCGGGAGCGCCCGACGGGGCGCGGGGAATCCCAGCCCCCACGCGCCCGTACCACGGCCACGCCCCCGCCACCCGGGCCGGACGGCCCGGTCAGACGAGATCCATCGCGGCGACCTCGTCGGGCCGCCCGTAGCTCACCGGCCCCTGGAAGCGGCGGCGGGCCGTGGCGAACCACCACACCGTGGCCACCAGCAGGACCGCGGCGAGCGCGATCGGCGCGTAGTTGAAGGAGTCGACGGTGATCGGCGAGGCCTGCGGCAGCATGAACAGGACGCTGCTGAGCAGGATCCAGACCACCGCGAGCCAGCCGATCGGCCTGCCCCAGCGGCCCAGGTGCCAGGGCCCCGGCTGGAAGGCGTCACCGAGCCGCAGCCGCAGGAAGATCGGCACGGCGTAGGCCAGGAAGAGCCCGACCACGTTGACGCTGACGATGGCGGTGAACGCCGTGTGCGACCACCAGCCCGGCACCACCAGGGCCAGCGAGCAGGCGACCGCGAGCCACACGGCCTTCACCGGTGTACGGGTGCGCAGCGAGACCGAGTGCCACCAGCGGGAGCCCGGCATGGCGCCGTCCCGGGAGAAGGCGAAGATCTGCCGGGTGTTGCTGGTGAGGTTGGCCAGCCCGCAGAAGAGCATCGCGCCGATGACGATGAGCAGCATCACCTTGGCGGTACGCAGGCCGAGGCCGTCGATGAGGATCCGGACCGGCGGCGCGGACGCACCGGCCACCTCGGCGTAGTCGCCGATGCTGTAGACCAGTGCCAGCATCAGGACCAGGCCGGCGACCGCGGAATAGCCGATGGCGCGGGTGATGCCCTTCGGGGCGCTGACCGTCGCGCGGACCGTTTCCTCGGACATGTGGAAGCTGCCGTCGAACCCGGTGAAGGTCCAGCTGGTCACCAGCAGGCCGAGCATGCCGCCGTAAAGCCCGCTCGTGAAGCCGGTGTTGTTCTCGAAATGCGTCACGAAGGACGCGGACTGGTGATGATCGGGCATCACTATCAGTGCCCCCACGATCACGACGAGTCCGATCAGCAGCCACCACACGGAAATTCGGTTCAGCAGGGCGACCAGCTGGACGGTGTAGGTGTTGGCGAGTCCCTGCAGCACGATGACGAGGGCCGTGATGAGGACCGTCTGGTGCGCGGTCGGCTGGTAGGAGGGCCACTGCAGCTGCACGAACACCTGGATGAAGGTGGCGGCGGCATAGCCGGTGGCGGCGGTGCCGCCGATCTGGCCCACGAAGTTCAGCCAGCCCGTGAACCACGACCAGGCGCCTTTGTGCCGCTTGGCGAGTTTTCCCGCGGAGAAATACAGGGCACCGCTCGTCGGATAGGCGGAGGCGACTTCCGCCATGGCCGCGCCGATGAGCAGCACCATGAGCGAGACGCCGATCCAGCCGAACACGAGAATGCGCGGGCCGCCCGCGTTCATCCCGAATCCGAAGGACGAGAAAATACCCGAGAGAATATTGATGATGGTGAACGAGATCGCGAAGTTGTCGAACGCATGGAAACGCCGGGTGAGTTTTCGCGGATAACCCATCGCGTGCAGGGTGGCGTCGTCGTCGAGCACGACGGGGTCCGCGGCACGGGCCCGCGAGCGGGGAGTCGACATCCGTTCCGACACAGATCGGCCTCTCTCTCGATGGGGGGTGGGGACGAGCGGGTCAGGCGGGTCCCGGGACGGGCAGGCCGCAGGCGCGCCGGGCCCGGGAGAGCTGCTCGGCGGGGTCGCCGAAGGCACTCCAGGGCATGCGGGAGGCGTACGGACCCATCGCCGTGAAGACCGCCCGGGCCTCGAACTCGCGCTGGCCCATGACCAGCGCGTGCGCGAGGTAGGCCAGGTCGAGCACCGGGGTGAAGCGGTAACCGGCCACCGTGGGCAGCCAGTTCTGGTAGACGGCCAGCGCGGTGGCGCGCCACTGGGGCTGCTCCCAGACCCGGTCGGCGAGCAGCTGGGTGGGGTTGTAGCTCTCCACCAGGGCCACCAGGGGCAGCAGCCGGAGGGCGCAGTCGGCGGGCGCCCGCTGACTGAGGAAGGCGGCCACGTCCCAGGCCGCGGTGACCGAGCCGCCGTGGCGCGTGAAGAAGAAGGAGAGGAAGCGGTGGTGGGCCTCGCGGTGCCAGGGGTCGAGGGAGAGGATGTGCGCGAACAGCCGCCAGGGGCCGGGCGGGGCGGTGAGCAGGCCCTGCGGGGCGGGGTCGCGCAGCCGGTGCAGCCGGGCCATGGCGAGCCGGGCGACCCAGGGGGTGGGGTCGGCCGGGTCCGCCTCGGCGGCCCGGTCGCAGGCGGTCAGGGCGATCCGCTCCAGCGCCTCGGCGCGGTCGTCGCGCGCGTCGGCGGCCCGCAGCGCGCGCTGCACCGCGACCCGGGCCCACATCAGCGCGGCCTCGGGCGTCGGCTCCTCGGCGAGCCAGCGTTCCACCAGGTCGGTGCCGGCCGCCTCGGAGGCGAGGACCAGCGAGCGGTGGGCGCGCAGGGCGAAGTCGGTACGCGTCTCGGCGAGCGCCTCGTGGGCGTATCGATAACGGCCGGCGCGCACATCGACGCATACGCTCGCCAGCACGCGGTCGTCGGCCGCCGGGTGCCATACGTAGTGCCCTTCGAATAACTCCGCGGCCATGTCCCCCTGCCCAGTCCCCGTTCGACGCATCACGGTGCGCAGGAGGCACCTTACTCAGCGTCGGCCACACCCGGAACGCCGAATTCGACATATCGGTCAGGGGATTCGGAATGTTTATCGGGTGCCATTGACTGGCCGCCAGCCGATGGTTCAATACGTGACGTTTTCCCGGTCCGGCGGTCCCCCGGTCTGGCCGCTATGTGCCGCTACTAGACTGTTTCACGGAAAACCCACACACCGCACCACAGGCCCCACGCACACCACACGCCCCGGGGAATCGCCATTCACGACCTCGCCGCCCGGCTGCACGGGCTCCCTCCCTCGCTGGGACCGGTCCGGCTGATCGCCGTCGACGGGCACGCCGGCTCCGGGAAGTCCACCTTCGCCGGACGGCTGGCGCACGCGCTGGGCGGGGCTCCGGTGCTCCACCTCGACGACATCGCCAGCCACGAGCAGCTCTTCGCCTGGACCGGCCGGCTCATGACCCAGGTGATCGAGCCCCTCGCCCGCGGCGAGAGCGCGTACTACACCCCCTATGACTGGCGGTCCCGCACCTTCGGCGTCCCGCGCCCGCTGCCGGCCGCACCCGTCGTCCTGATCGAGGGCGTCGGCGCCGGCCGCCGGGCGCTGCGGCCGTATCTGGCCCGGCTGCTGTGGATGGAGCTGCCCCCGGCGGAGTCCTGGGCGCGTGGCCGGCAGCGGGACGGCGCGGAACAGCGGGAGTTCTGGGAGGGCTGGGTCGCGGCGGAGCGAGCGCACTTCGCCGCCGATCCCTCACGCCCCCATGCCGATCTGCTGGTGCTCCAGCTGCAGGAGGGGTACGAGGTGCTGCCGGGGCCGGGGGCGACTCCCGAAGCCGGGCCCGATGTGACGCTGCGTAATGGGCCGTCCCCGATGTGGTGAAGTGGTGAAGAGCCTTGCGGGACAACTTCTCCGAGTGCCTCAACTCTGCTTGACCCGGGGGCCGTACAGGTCTTACGTTCTCAATGTGCGGCTTTAGGAGTCGCTCACCAACGCGAGGCCCCCGGTTGTTCCCCCGTGACCGGGGGCTTCGTTCTGCCCGCGGTACCCGTTTCCGGCCGCCCCGCGCACCGTGCCTCTCACCCTCGGTCACGAAACGCCGTGCGCCCCGTCTGCTCCCACCTCGCCGAACGCCCCGTGCGGCACCCTTCGGCCCGCGCAGGTACCGCGGGTACGATGCCCTCGGTGCGACCTTCGAGCGGCTGCCTCGCACCTTGCAACTCCGGTCCGCGGCACAGCGGTTCGACCGCGGCGGCCGTCGGGCGACTGCCCGGTGGTGAACCACGGGGGCACGGTTTGTGGGGGGACGTGATGGACTTCGGCACGCAGGGCCCCGAGGCCCCGGCCGACCTCGCCTGGCTGCGGGGTGTGGACGCCTACACGATGGGCGCCTACCCGCAGGCGGAGGAGGAGTTCCGCACCGCGGTGCGGATGGACGCGGGCATGGCCGACGCCTGGCTCGGGCTGCACGCGCTCCGGGTCGACACGACCACCGCGCTGCTGCGGATGTTCCGGCACCGCGACCGCTTCGGCGAACAGCGCACCCGGCACCGCCGCGCCCTCAACTCCTGGTACTGGCTGGGCTGGTGGGTGCAGCCGGTGCTGGAGAGTCCGCGCGATCTGCTGCTGGCGCACGCCTCCCACTGGCTGGACGGCCGGCATGTGCCCGAGCTGGACCGCGCCCTCGCCGGACTGCCCCCGGTCGACGCCGACCCGCAGGTCCGCTTTCTGCACGCCTGCCGCGCCTACCTGGTCAAGGACTGGGAGCAGCTGGTCCGGCACACCGACCCGCTGCTGGACGATCCCCTGCTCGGCATCGAGGCCGGCCTGTTCGGCGGCATGGCCCGAGTCCGGCTGGAGATGTACGGCCAGGCCGAGCCGCTGCTGGCGGCGGCGCTGATGCGGTGCCGCAGCGAGCAGCCGCAGCGCAAGGAGCTGCGGTACTGGCTGGCGCGGGCGCACGAGGGAACGGGGCGCTCGGCCGCCGCGCTCCCCCTGTACCGGGCGGTGCACCGGGTCGACCCGGCCTTCATGGACACCTCCGCCCGGCTCGCCGCGATCTCCGAGGGCGACGGGTACGACGAGACGGCCGACCTCGCCGCGATCACGCTGACCGGCGCCGGGCAGGACACGGTGGACGGGGCGGACGGGCTGGATCCGCTGTTCGGCATGGAGGGCCGGGACCTGCGGCTGCCGGAGCCCGAGCTGCCGACCGGGCCGCTGCCGTCGGTGACCGATCCCTCGGTGCGCACGAAGACCGGGGTGTCCGGGGTGACCGGCTCGCCGATCCCGGCCGGCCCGACGGACCCCGCGTTACTCGAGGAGGCGCTCGCCGAACTGGAGCGCATGGTCGGGCTCGAGCCGGTCAAGCGCCAGGTCAAGGCGCTGTCGGCGCAGCTGAACATGGCCCGGCTGCGAGCCGGGCAGGGTCTGCCGGTGCAGCCGCCCAAACGGCACTTCGTCTTCTCCGGGCCGTCCGGCACGGGCAAGACCACGGTCGCGCGGATCCTCGGGCGCGTGTTCTACGCGCTGGGGCTCCTCGGCGGCGACCACCTCGTGGAGGCCCAGCGGGCCGACCTGGTCGGCGAGTACCTGGGCCAGACGGCCGTGAAGGCCAACGAGCTGATCGACTCCGCGATCGGCGGGGTCCTCTTCGTGGACGAGGCGTACGCACTGTCCAACTCCGGGTACGGCAAGGGCGACGCGTACGGCGACGAAGCGCTGCAGGTGCTGCTGAAGCGGGCCGAGGACAACCGCGACCACCTGGTGGTGATCCTGGCCGGCTACCCGGAGGGCATGGACCGCCTGCTCGCCGCCAACCCCGGCCTGTCCTCCCGTTTCACCACCCGGGTCGACTTCCCCTCCTACCGGCCGCTGGAGCTGACCGAGATCGGCAAGGTGCTCGCAGCGGAGAACGGGGACCAGTGGGACGACGAGGCGCTGGACGAGCTGCGCTCCATCGCCGGACACGTGGTCGACCAGGGGTGGATCGACGAGCTGGGGAACGGGCGGTTCCTGCGGACGCTGTACGAGAAGAGCTGTGCGTACCGGGACCTCCGCCTGTCGACGTACGCCGGCTCCCTGTCCAGGGAGGACCTGGCGACCCTGCGGCTGCCCGACCTGATGCAGGCCTACGGGGAGGTGCTGTCGGGCCGGGGGCCGCAGGATCCGTCGTCCTACAGCTAGGCCATCGCTCCGGCCTCCTCCGGTTCCCCGCTCGCCCTCGGCTCGGTCAGCCGCACCTCGGGAGCCTCCCGGTGCGCCGGGTCCCGTACCTCTCCCACCAGCATCTCCAGGACGTCCTCCAGGGCCACCAGGCCCAGGACCTTGCCGGAGGCGTCGGCCACCTGGGCCAGATGGGTGGCCGCGCGGCGCATGACGGTGAGGGCGTCGTCGAGCGGCAGCTCGGCGCGGAGCGTGGCCATCGGGCGCCACACCTGCTGCGGGACGGCCCGCTCGGAGTCCTCCAGGTCGAGGACGTCCTTCACGTGCACGTACCCCATGAAGGGGCCCTTCTCGGTCGCCGCGACCGGGAAGCGGGAGTAGCCCGTGCGGGCGGTCAGCTCCACGATCTCGCCCGGGGTGACCGAGGGCTCCACCGTGACCAGGGACTCCCGGCGCAGCAGGACGTCCGTCACCGGGCGGGAGCCCAGCTCCAGTGCGTCCTCCAGGCGCTCCTGCTCCTCGGGGTCGAGGAGGCCCGCCTGGCCGGAGTCCTCCAGCAGCCGGTTGAGCTGCTCGGTGGTGACGACCGCCTCGACCTCGTCCTTCGGCTCGACCCGGAACAGCCGCAGGATGCCCTGGGCGCAGGCGCCGAGGGCCACCGTGATCGGCTTGCACAGGCGCGCGAAGTACACCAGGCCGGGGCTGAGCCACAGCGCGGCCTTCTCCGGGGCGGCCATCGCGAGGTTCTTCGGGACCATCTCGCCGATCACGAGGTGGAAGAAGACCACCGCGGCCAGCGCGATGACGTAGCCCAGCGGATGGATCACGCCGTGCGGGAGGTGGATCCACTCGAACAGCGGCTCCAGCAGGTTCGCCACCGTCGGTTCGGCGACCGCGCCGAGCGTCAGGGAGCAGACGGTGATGCCGAACTGGGCGGCGGCCATCATCTGGGGCAGGCGTTCGAGGCCGTACAGCACCTGGCGGGCCCGGGCGGTGCCGAGCGGTTCGATCTGGCTGCGGCGGACGGAGACGAGCGCGAACTCGGCGCCGACGAAGAAACCGTTGGCGAGCACGAGCAGGCCCGCGAAGGCCAGTTGGAGGACGCTCATCGGGCGGCCTCCAGCGCGTTCACGGCCGGGACCGTCCTGACCAGGCGGACCCGTTCGGCGCGGTAGTGGCCGACCTGGCGGACGGAGAGCCGCCAGCCGGGCAGTTCGGCCCGGTCGCCGGGGGCCGGGATCCGGCCGAGCAGGTCGGCGACCAGTCCGGCGACGGTCTCGTACGGCCCCTCGGGCACGTCCAGGCCTATGCGCTGCAGGATGTCCACGCGGCAGCTGCCGTCCACGTCCCAGGCGGGCCTGCCGTCCTCGGGCGGGGCCGGGGCCAGCTCGGGTGTGTCCTTGGCGTCGTGCTCGTCGCGGACCTCGCCGACGAGTTCCTCGACGATGTCCTCCAGGGTGACCACGCCGGCCGTACCGCCGTACTCGTCCACGACGACCGCGATGGGCTGCTCGCTGCGCAGCCGGGCGAGCAGGGGCTGGACGGGCAGGGTCTCGGGGACGAGGAGCGCCTTGCGGGCGATCCGGCTGACCGGGGTGCGCAGCCGGTCGTACACGGGGACCGCCAGCGCGTCCTTGAGGTGGGCCATGCCGACGATCTCGTCGATCTTCTCCCGGTAGACGGGGAAGCGCGACAGGCCGGTGGCCCGGGTGAGGTTGACGACGTCCTCGGCGGTGGCGGAGTCCTGCAGCGCGCTCACCTTCACGCGCGGGGTCATGACGTGCTGTGCGGTCAGCTCGCCCAGGGACAGGGTGCGCACGAACAGGTCGGCCGTGTCCTGCTCCAGGGCGCCGGCCCGGGCGGAGTGCCGGGCCAGCGAGACCAGCTCGCCGGGGGTGCGGGCGGAGGCCAGCTCCTCGGCGGGTTCGACGCCGAGGGCGCGGACCAGCCGGTTGGCGACCGTGTTCAGCCCGGAGATCACCGGGCGGAACAGCAGGGCGAAGCGGTGCTGGGGGCCGGCCACGAAGCGCGCGACCTGCAGCGGCCGGGACACCGCCCAGTTCTTGGGCACGAGCTCGCCGATCACCATCTGGATCGCGGAGGCCAGCAGCATGCCGACGACCACGGCGATGCCGGAGGCGGCGCCCTCGGGGATGCCAAGCGCGGCGAACGGGCCGTGCAGCAGCTCGGCCAGGGCCGGTTCGGCGAGCATGCCGACGACCAGGGAGGTGATGGTGATGCCGAGCTGGGTGCCGGAGAGCTGGAAGGACAGCTCCTTCAGCGACTCCACGACCGTACGGGCGCGGGCGTCGCCGTCGGCGGCGGCCCGCTCGGCCTCCGGACGCTCGACCGTCACCAGGCCGAACTCGGCCGCCACGAAGAAGCCGTTGGCGAGGATCAACAGGAACGCAGCTGCGAGGAGCAGCAGGGAGATGGTCACGCTGCCACCGCCTTCCCGCTCTGTCGGGCAGGGGTGGCGCAGGTACTACAGGACGATCCGTCCATCGCTGGAGGGAGTCACTCCTCGGGTAGCAGGAACCCCTGTGCACCGGGCGGCGCGCAGGGGCGGAGGCGCAGCGAGTCGGCCTCCGCCCACCAGATTAATCAAGATCTGGGCTCGTGCGGCAGGGCGGACGGCGCCGAGTGGGCCTCGGCGAGCGCGCGCAGGGTCTTGGCGTCGGCGATGGCCCGCTGTTTGGCGATGCCCGGCTGGATGCCGAGCGCGGGCAGGCTGGTGCCGTCGCTCAGGTCGAGGAACACCCAGGGGTCGCCCGGCCGGAGGTTCACCCGGAGGATCTCCGCCCAGACCAGGCGCCGCTTGCTCGCGATGTTCACCACGGTGACGCCGGAATCGTCGGCGACCACCTTCACCCGGGCGAGCTGGGCCAGCACCCAGAAGATCAGCGCCCCGGTGAGGATGAAGCTGAGCCGCTCCCCCGGGCCGAGCTGCTCCAGCAGCATCGCGATCCCGGAGATCACCAGGAAGATCACGACACCGGCGGTGAGCAGGATCACCCGGGTGCGGCCCGGCCGGAAGGTGACGGGGAGGGCGGGAAGGGGGGTCGGTTCGGTCATCGGTCGGCGTACCCCTTACAGGCGGCAGGCGTGGATGGCCGTGGTCAGGATGGCGCGGGCGCCGATGGCGTAGAGGTCGTCCATGATCCGCTGGGCCTCCTTGGCCGGGACCATGGCGCGGACCGCGACCCAGCCCTCGTTGTGCAGCGGGGAGACGGTCGGGGACTCCAGGCCGGGGGTGAGCGCGACGGCCTTCTCCAGCTGCTCGACCCGGCAGTCGTAGTCCATCATCACGTACGTCCGGGCGACCAGGACGCCCTGGAGGCGGCGCAGGAACTGCTGGACCTTGGGGTCCTCGGCGTCGGCGCCGGTGCGGCGGACGACGATCGCCTCGGACTTCATGATCGGCTCGCCGAAGACCTCCAGGCCCGCGTTGCGCAGGCTGGTGCCGGTCTCCACGACGTCGGCGATGACCTCGGCCACGCCCAGTTCGATCGCGGTCTCGACGGCGCCGTCCAGGTGGACGACGGAGGCGTCGATGCCGCCGTCGGCGAGGTGCTTCTGGACGATGCCCTCGTAGGAGGTGGCGACCGTCCTGCCCTTGAGGTCCGCGAGGCCCTCGGCGGTGCCGGGCTTGGCGGCGAAGCGGAACGTGGAGCGGGCGAAGCCGAGCGGCAGGATCTCCTCGGCGCCGGCGCCGGAGTCGATCAGCAGGTCACGGCCGGTGATGCCGATGTCGAGGCGGCCGGAGGAGACGTAGATCGCGATGTCGCGGGGGCGGAGGTAGAAGAACTCGACCTCGTTCTCCGGGTCGACGATGCGCAGTTCTTTGGACTCGCGGCGCTGCTGGTAGCCGGCCTCATGCAGCATCTCCGCCGCAGGGCCGGACAGTGAACCCTTGTTGGGGACGGCGATGCGCAGCATGAGGTCGGCTTCCTTTGCTCGTTCTCTACGGGAGGGGTGCGGGGCGCGGCTTACAGGTGGGCGTAGACGTCGTCCAGGCTGATGCCGCGGGCGACCATCATCACCTGGACGTGGTACAGCAGCTGCGAGATCTCCTCGGCGGCCGCCTCCTTGCCCTCGTACTCGGCGGCCATCCAGACCTCGGCGGCCTCCTCGACGACCTTCTTGCCGATGGCATGGACGCCCTTGCCGACCAGCTCAGCGGTGCGGGAGGTGGCGGGATCGCCGTGGGCGGCCTTGTGCTGGAGCTCGGTGAAGAGCTCCTCGAACGTCTTCTTGGACATGGTGAGCCCCACCCTAGCCGTTGCGGCGGCTCGCCTAGTGCCAGGGTTCGGATACTGAACGCAGCGTGGCCGCCGTCGACACGGCGGCCGTCACCGCCTCGTGGCCCTTGTCCTCGTTCGAGCCCTCCAGGCCGGCCCGGTCCAGGGCCTGCTCCTCGGTGTCGCAGGTGAGCACGCCGAAGCCGACGGGGACGCCGGTCTCTACGGAGACCTGGGTGAGGCCCTGGGTGACGCCCTGGCACACGTAGTCGAAGTGGGGGGTGCCGCCCCGGATGACGACGCCGAGGGCGACCACCGCGTCGTAGCCGCGGCCCGCGAGGACCTTGGCGGCGACGGGCAGCTCGAAGCTGCCGGGGACCCGGATCAGGGTCGGCTCGTCGATGCCCAGGTCGTGCAGGGCGCGCAGGGCGCCGTTGACCAGACCGTCCATCACCTTCTCGTGCCACTGCGCCGCGATGACGGCGACCCTGAGGTCGCTCACGTTGCGTACGGACAGCTCCGGTGCACCCTTGCCGCTCACGTCTCTCCTAAGTGCTTTCTTGCTTACTGGTTGCCGCAGGTCGACACGGCGGGCGTGTCGAGCCAGGGCAGGTCGTGGCCCATCCGGTCCCGCTTGGTGCGCAGGTAGCGGAGGTTGTGCTCGCCGGCCTGGACCGGCATCGGCTCGCGGCCGGTGACCTTCAGGCCGTGGCTGAGCAGCGCGTCGGTCTTTTCGGGGTTGTTGGTCATCAGCCGGACCCCGCGCACGCCGAGGTCGGCGAGGATCTGCGCGCCGGCGCCGTAGTCGCGGGCGTCGGCGGGCAGGCCGAGTTCCAGGTTGGCGTCCAGGGTGTCGCGGCCCTGCTCCTGCAGCTCGTAGGCGCGCAGCTTGGACAGCAGGCCGATGCCGCGTCCCTCGTGTCCGCGCAGGTAGACGACGACGCCCCGGCCCTCGGCCTGGATGCGTTCCAGGGCGGTGTCCAGCTGGGGGCCGCAGTCGCAGCGCAGGGAGGCGAAGACGTCGCCGGTGAGGCACTCGGAGTGGACGCGGACCAGGACGTCCTCGCCGTCGCCGATCTCGCCGTGGACGAGGGCGACGTGCTCGACGCCGTCGACGGTGGACCGGTAGCCGTAGGCGGTGAAGGTGCCGTGCCGGGTGGGGAGGCGGGTCTCGGCCTCGCGGCGCACGGTGGGCTCGCTGCTGCGGCGGTAGGCGATCAGGTCCTCGATGGAGATGATCGTCAGGCCGTGCTTGCGGGCGAACGGGATCAGCTCGGGCAGGCGCAGCATCCGGCCGTCCTCGCCGGCGATCTCCACGATGGCGCCGGCCGGGCGCAGGCCCGCGAGCCGGGCGAGGTCGACGGCGGCCTCGGTGTGGCCGTTGCGGACCAGGACGCCGCCGGTCCTGGCGCGCAGCGGGAAGACGTGGCCGGGACGGACCAGGTCGGCGGGTTCGGCGGTGCCGCTCGCCAGGAGCTGGAGGGTGGTGGCGCGGTCGGCGGCCGAGATGCCGGTGCTCACGCCGTGCGCGGCGGAGGCGTCCACCGAGACGGTGAAGGCGGTCTTCATGGACTCGGTGTTGTCCTCGACCATCTGCGGCAGCCGGAGCCGGTCCAGCTCCTCGCCCTCCATGGGCGCGCAGATCAGGCCCCGGCACTCGCTCATCATGAAGGCGACGATCTCGGGGGTGGCCTTCTCGGCGGCGATGACGAGGTCGCCCTCGTTCTCCCGGTCCTCGTCGTCCACGACGACCACCGGGCGGCCCGCCGCGATGTCGGCGATGGCCTGCTCGACCGGGTCGAGCGCGAAGTTCTCCTGGTCGTTGCCGTCGTACAGCAGCGGTGCCGAGGTCATGCCGGCGCTCCTTCCAGTGCGGGCTGCGGGCCCCGGCGGGAGCGCAGCCACCAGTCGCGCATGCCCCACAGGACGAGTGCGCCGTAGATGACGTAGACGAAGCCCGAGAAGGCGTAGCCGTTGGCGAAGTTGAGGGGGACGCCGACGAGGTCGACGAGCAGCCAGGCGAACCAGAACTCGACCATGCCCTTGGCCTGGGCGTACATCGCGACGATGGTGCCGACGAAGATGTAGGCGTCGGGCCAGGGGTCCCAGGACAGCTTCGGGTACGCCGTGAAGAGCAGGGCGACGGCGACCGTGCCGGCGGCGGCCGCGGCGAGCATCGCCGCGCGCTCGGGCCAGGTGGCGAACCGGGGGGTGATGTGGCCGTCCGCGGACCGGTCCTTGCTGCGCTGCCACTGCCACCAGCCGTACAGCGCGACGGCCATGACGACGGCCTGCTTGCCGGCGCTGCCGGTCAGGTGGCCGTAGAAGGCGGCGAAGAGGACGAGGCCGGACAGGAACTGGACGGGCCAGGTCCACAGGGAGCGGCGCCAGCCGAGGGCGAGGGTGATGAGGCCCAGGATGTTGCCGATCATGTCCGACCAGATGATGTGCTGGCCGAAGAGGGTGAACGCCTCGGAGTTCGTCCAGTTCACTTGGCGCCCCCCTGGGCACGGTCGCCGAGGAGCCGCTCGACGTACTTGGCGATGACGTCCACCTCGAGGTTGACCGGGTCGCCGGGCTGCTTCACGCCGAGCGTGGTGAGGGCGAGGGTGGTCGGGATGAGGCTGACGGTGAAGTGGTCCGGGCCGGCGTCGACCACGGTGAGGCTGATGCCGTCGACGGTGATGGAGCCCTTCTCCACGACGTACCGGGAGAGTTCCGCGGGGAGCGAGATCTTGACGATCTCCCAGTTCTCGGAGGGCTTGCGCTCCAGGATCTCGCCGGTGCCGTCCACGTGCCCCTGCACGATGTGGCCGCCGAGGCGGGCGCCGACGGCGGTGGGGCGTTCCAGGTTGACGCGGGAGCCGGCGGTGAGCGCGCCGAGGCTGGAGCGCTTCAGGGTCTCGGCCATGACGTCGGCGGTGAACTCGTCGCCCTCGTGCTCCACCACGGTGAGACAGACCCCGTTCACGGCGATGGAGTCGCCGTGCTGCGCACCCTCGGTCACGACGGGGCCGCGGAGCCGGAAGCGGGAGGCGTCGCCGAGGTTCTCGACGGCGGTGACCTCACCCAGCTCTTCGACGATTCCGGTGAACACTTCCCGGGTCCTCCTGCCTCTTCGGGCACGGACTCCGGGGCCTGTCGATGACGACAGAATGTACGGATGAGCACACACCGGGGGCGTCGCCGGAACGGACACGTCCGGACACGGACGAATCCCGATACGGCGGCGCGCACACGGAAAACGCATGCCCGCCCGCCGCGCACTGCCTCCCATCCGGACTTTAACCGTCGGTCCAGGAATTTCACCTGGTCAACCGGCCGCTGGAAGCGACCGGGTCGCGGACTGTAACCGCCGGTTCGGACTTTCACCGACCCCGGAGTGCGCTGCTTCTGGTACGAGGCCAGTGTGCCACGCCCGGTACTCCTCCAGGTGGGTGATCGATGTGGGTTCGCTCACAGTGCGTGCCGCTGGTTTCGCGTGGCGCAACCGTGCCGGTCAACTGGCCGGTACCAGAGGAGCGTTGAGCTTGGTCCGGACCCATTGACCGTACTGGTCTAGTCCTTTTAGGGTGCGGACGGGCCCGGCGGCGGTGACGACGGCCCTTGCCCGCCGCCGGGCCGCCAGGGTTCCTGGCCGGGCTGTGTCACATTTCCGGGGCTCCGGCCTGTCCCAGTCGACGAAGGGCACTCCGCACGGGAGTGCCCCGGTGTCCGAGGGGACGGAGAACGGCATGACCACGATCCTGGTGACCGGCGGAACCGGAACGCTCGGCCGGCTCGTCACGCAGCGGCTGCGGGCGGACGGCCACGAGGTACGGGTGCTCAGCCGGCACACCCGGCCGTACGCCGTCGACCTGCGCACGGGCGGTGCCGGCCTGGACGCGGCGCTGGCCGGGGCGGAGACGGTCGTGCACTGCGCGAGCACGCCCCGGGGAGGCGACGAACAGGCCGCCCGGAATCTGCTCGCGGCGGCCCGCGGGGCCGGGGTGGGCCGGCTGGTGTACATCTCCATCGTCGGCGTGGACCGGGTGCCGTTCGGCTACTACCGGAGCAAGCTCGCCGTGGAACGGCTGGTCGAGGAGTCCGGGCTCGGCTGGACCGTGCTGCGGGCGACCCAGTTCCACGACCTGGTGGTCACCCTGCTCCAGGGCCTGGCCAGGCTGCCGGTGCTGGCGGTCCCGGCGGGGGTGCCGGACCAGCCGGTCGAGGTGGCCGAGGTGGCCGAACGGCTGGCGGAGCTGGCGCTCGGGGCACCGGCCGGGCGGGTGCCGGACCTGGCCGGCCCGCAGGTCCGTACGTTCGACTCGCTGGCCCGCGCGTATCTGCGGGCGACGGGCCGGCGCCGGCCGGTGGTGCGGGTGCCGCTGGCCGGGAAGACGTACCGGGCCTTCCGTGCGGGGTGGCATCTGGCGCCGGAGCGGGCGGTGGGCGAGGTGACCTTCGAGGAGTACCTGGAGCGGCGGTTCGGGCGGGGGCCGGTACAGTCGCCCGCATGACGGCACCGGTGATCCGCGCGATCGAGTGGGACGGGACGGCCTGGGACGACCCCACCGCCGACCAACTCCATGATCTGCTGGCCGACATGAGCCTGACCTGGCGGTTCCTCATCGTGGAGCGGCTCGACCGGGAACCCGCCGACCAGCACTACATGCAGGTGTACCTCGACGACGACCTGAGCTACCGGATGGAGTACCGCGAGGGCGGCCCGGACCTGCATTTCCAGGCCCGGGTGCCGCGCGAGAGCGACACGTTCGCCGTCGAGCCCGTGGCCGAGGTGGTGCAGGCCTGGGCCTTCGGCCGACCGGGCTGGCGGGAGGCACTCCCCTGGGCCCCGTGGCAACCGCAAGACCCGCCACGGCCCTGACCCCACCCGCCGGCCCGCCCGGGCGCCGCGAACGACTCGCCCTGCGCCGGCTCCCGCGGGCGGTAGCGGAAGCGCCACCGCGGCCCTGACGCGCCCGCACGCCTCCGGCGGCGCGACAGCTCGTCCTGTCGCGCCGCCCCCGGGCGGGCGACAGCCGCACGAGCCATCGCAGTCCCGGGGTCACCCGCCCACTCGCTCCGGCGGCCCGAACAGCTCGTCCTGCGCCCGCTCCCGGGCGGTGAGGAGCGCTCCGCGTAGTACGGCCGTCCCACCGAGGCTGCTGGCGCGCACCTCGGTGACCAGGGGCGACATCCGGCGCAACCGTTCCTCCACCAGCCCGGCGAGCACCGCTCCCCCGGCCTGCCCGACCTCGCCGCCGAGCACCACGCAGCCGGGGTCCAGAACGGCCACCACGGAGGCGACACCGACGGCGACCCGATCGGCCAGGGCCCGCAGGAAGCGAGCGGCGGGACCATCCGCGGACAGGGTGCCCGCACCCGGCTCCCCCGAGGCGGCGCGGGCAGCGGCCGGCAGGGTGACAGGGCCCGGTGCGCCGACCGCGGCCCGCACCGCACCGGCCGCCTGCGCCGACGCCCCCTGAGCGACAGAGCCGGGCTGGTCTCCCGCCCGCGCCGACCCGGGCCGACCGGCAGAGCGCGGCGCGCCCACCGCGCCCCGCGCCGCATCCCCGGGCTCCGCCGTCCCGAGCGCCCCCGTCACCTCCGCCACAGCCGCCCGTACCACCTCCGCCGCCCCCGGCCCGTCCGGCGAAGGCGGGGTCGGGAGGTCGTGCCGGGTCGCCAGGGTCGCGATCGCTGCCGCCCCCGTCAGGGAGTGGAAGCCGCCGGCGCAGTCGGTCGCCGCGGGGAGGGCGTCCGTGCCCGGGACCGGGAGGAAGCCGATCTCGCCGGTGCCGCCGGAGGCCCCGCGGCGCAGGGTGCCGTCCAGGACGACCGCGGCGCCGACGCCGTGGCCGAGCCAGAGCAGGACGAAGGTGTCCCGGTCCCGGGCGGCGCCCTCGCGCTGTTCGGCGAGGGCGGCCAGGTTGGTCTCGTTCTCGACGGTGACCCGGGCGCCGGGCAGCCGGTCCTGGAGGGCGGCGGCCAGGCTGCGGTGCCAGGCGGGCAGCCCGGCCGAGTCGCGCAGGTCCCCGGTGGCGGGGTCGATGAGGCCGGGCGCTCCGATGCCGACGGTGTGCAGCCGGTCGGTGCCGGCCTCCTTCAGGGCCCGTTCCACCGCGGCCACCGCCTGCTCCACGGCCGGACCGGTCCCGGTGTCCCCGCCGATCGGCACGGACGCCTCGGCCAGCACCCGCCCGAGCAGGTCGGAGACGAGGACGAGGACGCCCTGGGTGCGGACGTCGAGCGCGGCGAGGTGGGCGCGGTCGGCGACGATGCCGTAGAGCCGGGCGTTGGGCCCCCTGCGCCGGGCGCCGGACTCGCCGACCACCGTGATCAGCCCGGAGGCCGTGAGCCGGTCGACCAGGTCGGCGACCGTCGGCCGGGACAGTCCGGTGAGCTGCTTCAACTGCCCTGCCGTGAGCGGGCCTTCCTGCTGCAACAGCCGCAGGGCCAGCCGGTCGTTGATGGCCCGGGCGGTACTGGGTGATGCGGGCATGACGGGATCCTCCCAGATCACCTGCCCGCTGCGACCGCTATCTATCAGGCAGGGTTCCTGATAGTTTACGGCGCGTTGCAGTGGAGCGGGGACGGGCACTCCCGGGGGAGGACAGCATCGTGAGTGACGTGACGCACGCGCCCGACGAGACAAGGCGCGCCCGGTACGCCGTGGCGGCCGTGTTCGCCGTGCACGGCGCCGTGACCGGCTCGTTCGCGACCCGCGTGCCGTGGGTCCAGGAACATGCCTCGCTCAGCACGGGCCAGCTGGGTTTCGCGCTGGCCTTCACGGCGTTCGGCGCCTCCTGCGCGATGCCGCTGGCGGGCCGGATCAGCCACCGCTTCGGCAGCCGTACGGCGCTGCGCGGGCTGCTCGCACTGTGGACGCTGTCCCTGGTGCTGCCGTCGGTCGCGCCGAACCTCCTCACCCTGTGCCTGGCGATGTTCACCTACGGCGCGTCCGCGGGCATGGCCGACGTCGCGATGAACGCGCTCGGCGTGGAGGTCGAGCGGCGGCTCAACAAGTCGATCATGTCGGGGCTGCACGGCATGTGGAGCGCGGGCGCCCTGACCGGGTCGGCGGCCGGCACCCTCGCCGCGCATCTCGGCTCGGACGCGCGCCTGCACTTCGCGCTCGCGGCGGCCGTCCTCACCGTGCTCGGGTTCGTGGTCTGCGCCTGGGTGCTGGACCTCCAGCCCGCCGAGGACGAGGAGCCGCCGCCGCGGTTCGCGCTGCCCCCGCGCTCGGCGCTGCTGATCGGCGCGATCGGCTTCTGCGCGGTGTTCGCGGAGGGCGCCAGCCTGGACTGGTCGGCGGTGTACCTGCGGGACCGGCTGGACGGTTCGGCCGGGTTGGCGGCGGCCTCCACGACCGGGTTCATGCTGACCATGGCGGTCGCCCGGATCGCCGGGGACGCGGTGGTGAACCGCTTCGGCGCGGTCCGCACCGTACGGGCCGGCGGTGTCCTGGCCGGGCTGGGCGGGCTGCTGGTCGTGCTCGCCGGGCATCCGGCGGTGGCGATGGCCGGGTTCGCGCTGATGGGCCTCGGCATCGCGGTGGTCGTCCCGCTCTGCTTCGCGGCGGCCGGGCACGCCGGGCCCAACCCCAGCCAGGCCATCGCGGGAGTGGCGACCATCACCTACACCTCGGGCCTGATCGCGCCGAGCCTGATCGGCGGGGTGGCCCAGGCGACCAGCCTGGTGGTGTCCTTCGCGGTGGTGACGGTGCTGGCCTGCGGGCTCGCGGTGTTCGCGGGCGTGCTGCGCACCGCCGAGCGCGGGGGCGGCCGGGAGGTCAGTCCGCGGGCCGCAGCAGTTCCCGACCCGCGGCCCTGAAGGTCTCGCTCCAGGGGGCGGGGCGCATGGTCGTCGCGTCCAGGCGGACCAGCACCCGGGTGCCGTGGGCGTAGGTCCGGGTCCCGTCGGCCGAGCAGAACCGGAAGCCGTAGGTGAGCCCGGTGGTGCCGAGCCGTTCCAGCCAGAGGTGGACGGCGTAGGTGCCGGGGCTGGTGACCGGGGCCTCGTAGGTGATGCGCAGTTCCTTGACCGCGTTGCAGGCGTCGCCGGCCGCCGCCCAGTCACCGTCGAAGCGGACGCCGTGCGCCTGCCACAGTTCGGTCCAGGCGCGCTCGACCATCAGGGGGTAGCGGGCGTTGTGCAGCAGCCCGAGCGCGTCGAGGTCGTCGAAGTGGACGGTGACGGGGATCAGCCGGCCGTGGGAGACGGCGGGGGCGGTCGGGGCTTCGGCGGTCACGGGAAGGGCTCCTGGAGCAGCGCTGGCGGGGTGGCGACACCCCCGTACCCGATCATACTAAGCGACCGCTCAGCAGCCCGGCCCGGCGGTGGCACAGGCGGAGCGTGAAGCCGCCCGGTACCCCTGACAATGGTTCGGACCTCTTCACGTACAGAGAAAGCGAAACCCCACCATGGACCTCGGCGTGCGCTGGAAGCTGCACGGTGACGGGCGCACGCCCGCACCCGGAGCGGTGGTACGCCCCGACGAACGGCTCTCCTGGCCCCGCACCGTGGGCCTGGGCGCCCAGCACGTGGTCGCGATGTTCGGCGCCTCCTTCGTGGCCCCGGTACTCATGGGCCTCGACCCGAACCTGGCGATCATGATGTCGGGCGTGGCGACCATGATCTTCCTGCTCGCCACCCGCGGCCGGGTGCCGAGCTACCTGGGCTGCTCCCTGTCGTTCGTGGGCGTGGCCGCCGTCATCCGCGCCCAGGGCGGCACCAGCGCCACCGTCACCGGCGCGGTCCTCGTCGTCGGCGTGGTGCTGTTCCTGGTGGGCCTCGCCGTGCAGCGCTTCGGCGCGCGGATCATCCATGCCGCCATGCCGCCGATCGTCACCGGCGCGGTCGTCATGCTGATCGGCTTCAACCTGGCCCCGGTGACCGCGTCCACCTACTGGCCGCAGGACCAGTGGACGGCCCTGCTCGTCATGCTCTTCACGGGCCTGGCGGTGGTCTGTCTGCGCGGATTCTGGTCCCGGATCGCGATCTTCCTGGGCCTGGTCTTCGGGTACGGCATCTCCTGGGCGTCCGACCGCGTCTTCGGCCGCATCCACTCGACGAGCCCGAGCGGCAAGGTCACCGACCACTGGCGGCTGGACCTCTCCGGCGTCTCCAAGGCCGACTGGATCGGCCTGCCGCACTTCCACGGACCGTCCTTCCAGTGGTCGGCGATCCTGGTCGCGCTGCCGGTGGTCATCGCCCTGGTCGCCGAGAACGCGGGCCACGTCAAGGCGGTCGGCGAGATGACCGGCGACCCGCTGGACGACAAGCTCGGTACGGCGATCTCGGCGGACGGCTTCGCCTCGGTGCTGTCGACGGCCGTCGGCGGACCGCCGAACACCACCTACTCGGAGAACATCGGCGTGATGGCCGCGACCCGCGTCTACTCCACCGCCGCCTACTGGGCCGCCGCCGGCTTCGCGCTCCTCTTCGGCGTCTGCCCGAAGTTCGGCGCGGTCGTCGCCGCGATCCCTGGCGGTGTCCTCGGCGGCATCACCGTGATCCTCTACGGCATGATCGGCCTGCTCGGCGCGCAGATCTGGCTGCACGCCAAGGTGGACCTGCGCAACCCGCTGAACCTGGTGCCGGCCGCCGCGGGCATCATCATCGGCGTCGGCAACGTCACCATGAAGTTCACCGACACCTTCTCGCTCAGCGGCATCGCCCTCGGCACCCTGGTCGTCATCACCGGCTACCACGCGCTGCGCGCCTTCGCACCGGCCCATCTCAAGCAGCAGGAACCGCTGCTGGACGAAGGCACCTCCGCCTACGGCAGGGAGGCGGACGGGGAGCCGGGCACACGGACGCCGCGCGCCGAGCCGTGACCCGGGGTTCCCCCGTTCCGGCGAAGCACCGGGCCGGTCGGCACGCCGGCCGGCCCCGGGCTGGGACCCTTCCCCCATGGCCCAGTTGGAACACCTCACCGCCCCCGTCGACGCCGTCGTCGCGCGGATGCGCGCGCTCGACGCGGCCCTGCCCGCACGGGACGGTGTCGCCGTGTTCAACCGCGTCTACCTCGCCGTCACCGAGGAGATCGACCGCCGCCTGGACGCCGGGCGGTTCCCGGACCCGCGCGCGGCGACCGCCCTGGACGTACGGTTCGCCGAGCGGTACCTGGCCGCGGTCGAGGCGGCGGCCGCGGACCGCCGCCCGCCCGCCTGCTGGCGACCGCTGTTCCAGCTCCGCCGCCATCCCGGGGTACGGCCGCTGCAGTTCGCGCTGGCCGGTATCAACGCCCACATCGGGCACGACCTGGCGCTGGCCGTGATCGACGCCTGCCGGACGCTCGGCTGCGAACCGGCCGATCTGGAGGACGAGTTCGACCGCGTGGGCGATCTCCTCGTGTCACTGGAGGAGCGCATCCGCGAGGATCTGATGCCGGGCCCCGACCTGCTCCAGATCGCCGACCCGCTCACCCATCTGCTGGGCTCCTGGAGCCTGGAGCGGGCGCGGGACGCCACCTGGGCCGCGGCCCGGGCGCTGTGGGCGCTGCGGCACTGCGCCGACGTGGCCGAGGAGTTCGCCGAACGGCTGGACGCGGCGGTCGGGTTCGCGGGCCGGATGCTGCTGACACCGCTGGCCGACTGAGACTCCACGGGCGTGAAAAAGGCGCGGGCGGCCGGAGTCTGTGGCCGGCCGCCCGCGCCTTGGTCGATCTCCCGGGTCAGTCCTCGGGAAGCTCCACCGGCGCGATCTCGTCGTAGACGTCACCCGGGCCCGGGTTCGCCGCGTCGGTCGTGCCGCCGAAGTGGTGCATGACGCCCCACACCGCGTTCAGCGCCGTCTGGACGGCACCCTCGGCCCAGCCGGCCGTCCAGGAGATGTCGTCGCCGGCGAGGAAGATGCCCCGCTTGTCCTCGGGCAGCCGGTCCTGCATGAAGTGCGTGAACAGGCGCCGCTGGTAGCGGTAGTGACCGGGCAGGTTGGCCTTGAACGCCCCCATGAAGTAGGGCTCGTTCTCCCAGGAGACCGTCACCGGGTTGCCGATGATGTGCTTCCTGATGTCGACCTTCGGGTAGATCTCGCCGAGCGACTTCAGCATGACCTCCATCCGCTCGTTCGCGGACAGCGGCAGCCACTTCAGGCTGTCGTCGCACCAGGTGTAGGACAGGCAGATCACGGCGGGCTTGTCCGGGCCGTCGTCCAGCAGGTAGGTGCCTCGGGTCATGCGGTCGGTGAGCGTCATCGACATGACGTCCCGGCCCGTCTCCTCGTCCTTGTCCAGCCAGAACGGCCGGTCCACGGGCACGAAGAGCTTGCTGGACTCCATGTAGTGGGTGCGCTCGATCGCGGTCCAGTGGTCGATCGGGAACAGCGAGTCGTCACAGGCGATCTTGGACAGCAGCATCCAGGACTGGGCGGTGAAGATCGCCGCCTGGTAGGTGCGGATGTCGCCGTTGGCGTCGGTCACGGTGATCCGGTTGCCGGCGGTGCGGTGCAGCCGGGTCACGGCCGGCAGCGGCTTGCCGCCCTCGTGCAGCGTGGCGAGCGAGGTGCCGTACGGCCAGTGGACGATCTTCTCCGGCTCACGCTCCCACAGGCGCAGCGGCAGCTGCTGCGAGCCGCCGACGATGCCGCGGTGGTGGTCGTCGGCCTCGGTGTAGACGACGCGGAGGATCTCCAGGATGGAGTTCGGGAAGTCGGTGTCCCAGCCGCCGGTGCCGAAGCCGACCTGGCCGAAGATCTCGCGGTGCCGGAAGGACTTGAAGGCCTCCGAGTCGCAGAGGAAGCCGTAGAAGGTCTGGTTGTCGAGCTTCTCGACCAGCTTCGCCCAGATCTCACGGATGCGCGGCACGTCCCGCTCGCGCATCGCGCGGTTCATGTCGGAGAAGTCGGCGCCCTCCTCCAGGCACTTGTTCCAGGCCTCGGCGACGTCCCGGTACACCTGGGGCAGGTCGTCGATCGTCTCGGCGTAGTGCGACTCGCCCTTGAGGTCGACCACGGTCGACGGGGTCGCCTCGGCCAGCGGGTTCGGGAACGGCCTGGTCTCCAGGCCGACCAGGTCGATGTAGTGCTGGAGCGCGGTGGACGACGGCGGGAAGCGCATCGCGCCCATCTCGGCGGTCAGCGAGTCGTCGCAGCCCTCGAAACCGACCGTGCGCAGCCGGCCGCCGATCTGGTCGGCCTCGTAGACGACGGGCTTGAGGCCCATCTTCATCAGCTCGTAGGCGGCCACGATGCCGGACAGGCCGCCGCCGATGATCGCGACCTCGGTTCCGTGCTCGGTCGCCGGGATCTGACCGAGGCCCGCCGGGTGCGCGAGGAAGTCGTCGTAGGCGTACGGGAAGTCCGGGCCGAACATGGTGATCGGCGGCTGCTGCTCGTCGGTGTGCTCGACGGCGTTGGGCACCGTGGACGTCATGGGGTACGGACTCCTTGCACGAAAGAACTCGGGGGAAGTTCGGGGGGAAGCTCAGGGGTTTCAGACGAGGGACCCGTACAGACCGGGGCGGCGGTCCTTCAGGTACGGGTTGGCCTCACGGGAGGCGGCGAGGAAGGCGGGGTCGACGTCGGCGACGATGAGCTCCTCGCCACGGCCGGCGCGGCTGCGGGCGATCCCGTCGGGCCCGGCGAGGGCGGAGAGCCCGAAGAACTCGAACTCGCCCTCCGGGCCGACCCGGTTGACGTACGCGACGTACATCTGGTTCTCCCAGGCACGCACCGGCACCATGGCCTCGGCGACGAACTGGAACGGGTGCATGTTCGCCGTCGGCACGACGAGCAGGTCGGTGCCGGCCAGGGCGTGGGCGCGGGCGTTCTCCGGGAACTCGACGTCGTAGCAGATCATGAGGCCGACGGTCAGGCCGCCCAGCCGGGCCTGGACGAGCGACTGCTCGCCCGGGGTGAAGTGGTCACGCTCGGCGCAGCCGAAGAGGTGGGTCTTGCGGTAGTTCGCAAGCCGGGTGCCGTCGGCGGAGACCATCTGGGCGGAGTTGTAGACGGTCTCACCGTCCCGCTCCGGGTAGCCGTAGACGACGGCCAGACCGTGCCGGGAGGCGATCTCGGCGATCGCGTCGGCGGAGCGGCCGTCGGCGGGCTCGGCGAGGCGGGCGATGTCGTCGCCGATCGCGTACCCGGTGAGGAACATCTCCGGCGCGGCCAGCAGCCCGGCACCCGCGGCGGCGGCCCGGCCCGCGGCCTCGTCGAGGACCCGGAGGTTCTCGGCGACGGAACCGGGGCGGCCGGAGCTCTGGAGCAGGGCGGTGCGCATGGGGCATCCTCACCGGAACGGGAAGTTTGGGGGTCAGAAAGAAGGTACGGTCGGCGCGCTCGGCCGGACAAGCAGGAGCCGTTGCGCGCCGGTGCGCGGTTCGTTGCGTGCGGCGGGGGTCGGACGGCGATTCGTTGCGTCCCCACGGCCGACGGCTGGGCCCGCCTCGGGGACGCCCCGCGCCGACGGCCCGTCCGCTCCTCCTGGAACACACGCCTGACCTGCGGTTCGACCGGCTACAGCTCCCGCAGCCGCTGCACGATCTCGCGCAGCAGCCCCGGGTCGGCGCCCGGCCCGGCGACCGGGAGGCGGCGGGGCGCGTCGACACGGATCAGACCGGCGTCGGCCAGGTCGCCGAGGAGGACGCGGACGACGGTCAGGGGCAGGTCGGCGTCCGCGGCCAGCTCGGCCACGGAACGGGGGCCGCGGCGGATCAGGGCCAGCAGGGCGGCCGGGGCGTGGTCGAGGGCGGCGACCGGTTCGCCGGTGTCCAGCGCGGTGACCCGGGACATCAGGTCCAGCGTGTGCCGGCCCTCGGGCCGGGTACGGCCCCGGGTCACCGTGTAGGGGCGCACCATCGGCCCGGTCTCGTCCTCGTACCAGTGCTCGTCGCTCACCGCGGGGTCACGGGGTGGTGCGGGTGGCGGCGTCCAGGTGGCGGCCGAGGCGGCGGACCAGCAGGGCCATCTCGTGGGCGAGCTGGCCGACGTCGGTGCCGGCCTCGCTCAGCACGGCGAGCCGGCTGCCGTGCCCGGCCGGGGTGATGAAGAGGTAGGCGTCGTCCAGCATCACCATGGTCTGCCGCACCTCCCCCGCGGCGAACCGCTCCCCCGCGGACCGGGCCAGCCCGTGGAAGCCGGAGCAGACGGCGGCCAGATGCTCGATGTCCCGCCGGCGCATGCCCTCCGAACTGCTGAGCGGGAGGCCGTCGGCGGTCAGCAGCACGGCCTGGCGGACGTGGCCGGTGCGGTCCACGAGGTCGTCCAGCAGCCAGCCGAGATCCGTACCGGGCACCCCGGCGAGCTGCTCCCTGTTCTGCTCGTCACCGTGCATCGTCGGTGTCCGTCCCTTCGTCTGCGGGGTGGGTCGCGGTCTCCACGTCGTCCTGGGTGTCACGGGACAGGGGCAGGCCCTTGCGCCCCCGGTCCAGGCCGCGCTGAAAAGCCCCGAAGATCGCCCGCATCTCCTCGGCACCCACCTCACGCCCCACCGCCCCAGCGCCCCGAACCGGCTCCTCCCGCAACTCGGCGACGAGCGAGGCCTGCCGGGTGCGGGTGGGGAGGGCGGGGGCAGGGTGGGCCGTGGGGGTGGGGGTGGCGCTGGCCGAGGGCGCCGGCAAGGCCCCGGGCTCGGTCTGGGACCGGTCGGCCTCCCCCGCATCGCCTGCGAACCGGGGCTCGGCACCCGCCGCCGGGTCGGATCCAGCGGGCTGGGGCCCGGCAGGCGTCTTGGGGCGGGGCCCTGCAGGCGCGTCCGACGCGGTCCCCGGCTCGACGGCCGCAGCCCCCGCGGACCGGGATTCGGCAGGCCCTTGCGTCGCCGAGGCAGGCGCCGACGCGCGATGGCCCCCCGTCGGCGACACCTCTTCACCCGGTACCGACCGAAGCGGCGGCTTCTCCTGGGGCGCAGGCACCGGCTCCGTCCGTCGCCGCGTCGGCAGTTGCCGCACGACGCCCCCGGGGGTTTCGGCCGGCCCCGACCGGTGCTGCCGTACCCCGTCGGCCAGTACCGTCGCCGGCAGGCGGACCACCGCCGTCGTACCCCCGTAGGGGGAGTCCTGGAGGGTGACCTCGATGGCGTGGCGGGCGGCGAGGCGGGCGACGACGTAGAGGCCGAGGCGGTCGTGCCGGGTGGGGTCGAAGGCGTCGGGGTCGCAGAGGGTCCGCTGGGCGGCGGCGCGCGCGGCGGCGTCGAGGCCGAGCCCGCGGTCGTCGATCTCCACCACGAACTCGGTGCCGGCCCGCCCGGTGCGCAGGGTCACCTGGGTGTGCGGCGGCGAGAACACCGTGGCGTTCTCCAGCAGCTCGGCGATCAGATGGACGACGTCGGCAACCGCGTCGGCAGCCACGCCCACCTCGGGCATCGGCGGCACGACCACGCGCGCGTAGGCCTCGATCTCGCTGACGGCGGAGGCGACGACGTCCGCGAGCGGCACGGGCCGGCGCCAGCGGCGGCCGGGAGCGGCCCCGGAGAGGATGATCAGGCTCTCGGCGTGCCGGCGCATGCGGGTGGTCAGATGGTCGATGCGGAACAGCTCGCGCAGCACGTCCGGGTCGTCGGTGCGCCGCTCCAGCGTGTCGACGAGTTTCAGCTGCCGGTGCACCAGCGCCTGGTTGCGGCGCGCGATGGTGAGCAGCACCGCGAACTGCCCGCGGCGCAGGGTGGCCTGCTGGACGGCCGCCTCCATGGCGGCCAGCCGCGCGGTGTTGAAGGACCGGCCGACCTGCCCGATCTCGTCGTCGCGGACCTCGTCGGCGGCGAGCGGCGGCGCCTCGGCGACCGCGTCCACCTCCTCGCCGGCGCTCAACCGCCGCATGACATCCGGCAGTTGCCGCGTGGTCAGCAGGTCGGCGGCGTCCCGCAGGGTCTCCAGCCGACGGGAGATCCGCCGCGCCCCGCGCACCGCGAACCAGAGCGACAGCCCTACGGCGGCCAGCCCGGCCGCGCCCACGACGGCCGCCTTGGCCAGCTCCCGGTAGGCGAAGGCCCGGCCGCGGGCCGCCGAGTTCTCCGCCGAGCGCGTGCACATCCGCATGTACCGCTGCACGGCGTGGTCGGTGGTCGACCGCCAGGCGTCCGCCGCGACGGCCTTGCCGGCGCCGGCCGCACCGGCCCGCAGCAGCGCGTCCTCGCCGCGCACCAGCGAACGGTGCAGCTCTCCGCGCCGGAACTCGTCGAACAGAGCGCGCGAGTCGGCGGGCAGGTCGGGCACGTAGGTCCGCTCGAAGACGCGCCGGTCCTCGATGGTCGCGGTGAGGGTGTCGTACTGCCGGTCGGTCAGCGTGCCGGCCGCCCGCGCCCCGGCGACCAGGGCGTCCTCCCGGGAGACGAACTCGCGGACCCGGACCAGTTCGATGACGACCTGCGCCTCGCGGGCGAGCTGCCCGGCCTGGAGGGCGGTGAGCGTGGACTGCACGTCGAAGCCGGGCTCCACGAGCGCGCTGTACTCGTCCACGGCCCGGTCCCAGGAGATGCGCCGGGACAGCACGAGCGAGCGGATGTTCTCCAGCCGGTCCGTCGCCGTGACCATGGTGTCGAGGGCCTGCCGCTGCCGCCGGGTGAGCCGGTCCCGGTCGCCGCCCCGGACCGCCTGCCGCATGGCGTCGACGGCCCGGTCGGTACGGCGCTGCTGGCCGAGCAGGTCCCCGGCGGCGGCCCGGTCGGGGCGGGCGCCCAGGTAGGCGGCGGACATCCGGCGCTCGATCTGGATCTGCCCGATCGCGGTGTCCACGGGGGTGCCGAAGTCTTCGTACACGCCCTGGAGCCGGACCAGCGCCCGCAACTCGGCGGTGACGGACACCATGGCGAAGCTCCACAGCGCCATCAGGGCGACGGCCGGGGCGAGCGCGAGCGCCACGATCCGCGCACGGACGGTGGTGGGACGGCCGAGGGGCCAGCGCATGGAGTACCTGCCGGTGTTACCAGTCGGTAGAAAGTGCGGCACAACCTACGGGACCCTCACCCCGCACCGCAATGGTGACCTGCGGTAACCCGGAGTCACTCCGGCATCCCCGGGACGAGCGGGACACCGCCCGGACCTAGCCCGGGGCGCCCGACGAGAAGCGGCGCAGCAGCGGGGACAGCACCAGGACCGACTTGGTCCGCTCCACGAACGGCTCGCCGGCGATCCGCTCCAGCACCCGCTCGAAGTGGCGCATGTCGGAGGCGAAGACCTGGGCGATCGCGTCCGCGTCGCCGGTGACGGTCGACGCGGCCACGACCTCCTGGTAGCGCTCCAGACCCCGCTGGATGGTCTCCGGCGAGGTGTTGCGCCGGCAGTAGATCTCGATGTACCCCTCGGTCTCCCAGCCGAGCGCCGCCGGGTCCACCCGGACGGTGAACCCGGTGATGGCTCCGGTGGCCCGCAGCCGGTCCACGCGCCGCTTCACCGCGGGCGCGGACAGGCCGACCATCTGCCCGATGTCCGCGTAGGAGCGGCGGGCGTCCTCGGCGAGGGCGTGCACGATGCGTTCGTCGAGATCGTTCAGCACAGGGGGTGGTTCACTTCTTCGGTTCGGGTCACTTCTCTGCCGTCACCGCGAGTTCCTCACCGGTCGCGAGACGGGAACGGCGATAGCCGTAGAGGAAGTAGAACACGAGCCCGGCGGCCATCCAGCATCCGAAGACGACCCAGGTGACGGTGTCGAGGCTGGACATGTTGTAGGCGCAGAACAGGAAGCCCAGCACCGGCAGCACCGGCCCGAACGGCACCCGGAACGTGCGCTCCAGACCCGGGCGCTTGTAGCGCAGCACGATCACCGCGATGTTGACCAGGGCGAAGGCGAACAGCGTGCCGATGCTGGTGGCGTCGACGAGCTTGCCGAGCGGGATGAGGGCGGCGAGCACACCGCAGAAGAGCGAGACGATCACCGTGTTGAGACGGGGGGCACCGGTCTTCGGGTGGATCTTGCCGAGCGCCTTCGGCATCAGGCCGTCACGGGCCATCGCGAAGAGGATGCGGGTCTGGCCGTAGAGCACGGTGAGGACCACGCTGGCGATCGAGATGACCGCGCCGAGCGCGAGCAGCGTGCCCCAGAAGGTCTGGCCGCTGACATCGTTCATGATCGCGGCGAGGGTCGCCTCCGAACCGTCGAACTTCTTCCAGTTCCAGGCGCCGACGGCGACGCCCGCGACGAGCACGTACAGCGCGGTCACGATGATCAGCGACAGCATGATCGCCCGCGGCAGGTCCCGCTTGGGGTCCTTCGCCTCCTCACCGGCGGTGGAGGCGGCGTCGAAGCCGATGTACGAGAAGAAGAGCGTGGCGCCGGCGGCGCTGACCCCGGTCATGCCGAGCGGCATGAAGTCGGCGTAGTTGCCGGACTTGAAGCCCATGACACCGATCGCGCAGAACAGCACCAGGGCGGCGATCTTCACACTGACCATGATCGTGTTGGCGCGGGCGGACTCCCGTGCGCCGCCGAGCAGGAACACCATCGCCAGCAGGACGACGATCAGGGCGGGCAGGTTGATGATGCCGCCCTCTCCCGGTGCCGAGGACAGGGCGCTCGGGATGGTGACCCCGATGGTGCCGTCGAGCAGCTCGTTCAGGTACTCGCCCCAGCCGACGGCGACGGCGGCCACCGACACGCCGTACTCCAGCACCAGGCACCAGCCGCAGACCCAGGCGACCAGCTCGCCCAGCGTTGCGTACGCATACGAGTAGGAGGAGCCGGCGACCGGGATGCTGCCCGCCAGTTCGGCGTAGGACAGGGCCGAGAACAGAGCCGTGAGGCCGGCGATCACGAAGGACAGGGTGACCGCGGGACCGGCCTCCGGGACGGCGTCGCCGAGGACGACGAAGATGCCGGTGCCGAGCGTGGCCCCGATGCTGATCATGGTCAGCTGCCACAGCCCGAGGGAACGCCGAAGCTGCCCTCCCTCACCCTGGCCGCCCTCTGCGACCAGGCGTTCCACTGGCTTGCGACGCATCAGGCGCGCGGCGACGCCCGGGGACGCGGGGGCGGCCGATATCGGGTTCTGCGGTGGTGCGCCTTGGTCGAGCACGCGCTGGCTCCTTGTTCGCTGCCGTCGGTTGGGGGGTACGGACCGGCATGGCCGCCGGCCGTCGTGGTGGGGACCGGAGGAGCCTGCGAGGGCAGGAACCGACCGAGCGGGGTCCCCGCCACACACGTACTAGCGCAGCACCCTATGAGGCGGGCCTTCACGGGCGTAATGCAGCAACCTTGCGCATCCCCGCATGATCATTGCGTTCATCCGCCCGGAATGACAAATCGTTGCACACACGCTGTCGACCGTTGCACGACGATCTTCCGGGCCTCCTCGGGAGCGCTCCGGCGAGGAAGACGGAGCCCTTCGGCGCCGGGACGCCGACGGCCCCCGCTCTTCCCGGGCGCGGGAACAGCGGGGGCCGTCAGGACGGGTGCCGGGGGCTAGCTCCAGCTGGCGTGCAGCGGCTTGCCCTCGGCGTAGCCGGCCGCGCTCTGGATGCCGACGATGGCCTTCTCGGCGAACTCCTCCAGGGAGCCGGCGCCCGCGTAGGTGCAGGAGGAGCGGACGCCCGCGATGATCGAGTCGATCAGGTCCTCGACGCCCGGGCGGGCCGGGTCGAGGAACATGCGGGAGGTGGAGATGCCCTCCTCGAACAGCGCCTTGCGGGCCCGGTCGTACGCGGACTCGTCGGACGTGCGGTTGGCCACGGCACGCGCGGAGGCCATGCCGAACGACTCCTTGTACGCACGGCCGTTGGCGTCGTGCTGGAGGTCGCCCGGGGACTCGTAGGTGCCCGCGAACCAGGAGCCGACCATCACGTTGGACGCGCCGGCCGCGAGGGCCATGGCGACGTCGCGCGGGTGGCGGACACCGCCGTCGGCCCACACGTGCTTGCCGTACTTCTTCGCCTCGGCGGCGCACTCCAGGACGGCGGAGAACTGCGGGCGGCCCACGCCGGTCATCATGCGGGTGGTGCACATGGCGCCGGGGCCCACACCGACCTTGATGATGTCCGCGCCGGCGTCGACGAGGTCCTTGACGCCCTCGGCGGAGACGATGTTGCCCGCGACGATCGGCACCTGCGGGTCGAGCGCGCGCACCAGCTTGATGGCGGTGATCATCGACTCCTGGTGGCCGTGCGCGGTGTCGATGACGAGCGTGTCCACGCCCGCGTCGAGCAGCTGCTTGGCCTTGCCCGCCACATCGCCGTTGATGCCGACGGCGGCGGCGATCCGCAGCCTGCCGTTCGCGTCCACGGCGGGCGTGTACAGCGTGGCGCGCAGGGCGCCCTTGCGGGTGAGGATGCCGGCCAGCTTGCCGTCCTTGTCGACGGCCGGGGCGTAGCGGCGGTTGTGCTGGTCGAGGGTGTTGAAGGCCTCACGCGGGTCTATGTCCGCGTCCAGCAGGAGCAGGTCCTTGGACATGACCACTTCGAGCTGCGTGAAGCGGTCGACGCCGGACAGGTCGGCGTCGGTGACGACACCGACGGGCCGCTGGTTCTCGTCCACGACCACGCCGGCGTTGTGCGCCCGCTTGGGCAGCAGCGCGAGCGCGTCGGCGACGGTCTGGTGCGGGGCCAGCACGATCGGGGTGTCCAGCACCAGGTGGCGGCTCTTCACCCAGGAGATCACATCGGTGACGACGTCGATCGGGATGTCCTGCGGGATGACCACGAGGCCGCCCCGGCGGGCCATCGTCTCGGCCATCCGGCGGCCGGCGATGGCGGTCATGTTGGCGACGACGAGCGGGATGGTGGTGCCCGTGCCGTCCGGCGAGCTGAGGTCCACGCCCTGACGCGAGCCGACCGCGGAGCGGCTCGGCACCATGAACACGTCGTCGTACGTCAGGTCGTACGCGGGCTGGATGTCATTGAGGAAACGCACGTGCTGCACATCCCAGTCGATCAGAGGTGACCCCCTGACAGGTGTGCCAGGGGGAAAGAGCACGTACTTCATTCTCCCATGTCGGGGGCCGGGTCACGCCCCGACAGAACATCCAGGGTCGCCGCCGATCACCTAGGAGCTTCCTCCAAGGGCGAGGGCGACGGTGAGCGACGGCATCGCGCGCACGGCATGCGCGAAGACCTCCTGGGCGGTCTCCCACTCCTGCGGCCGCTGCTCGGCGTAGCCCTCCCAGCCGCGTACGACGACCAGGAGCCCCCTGCCCTCGGCCTCCTCCGGCCACACGGACAGGTCGGACAGGGAGTCGGCCAGCGCGTCCCAGTTGCGGCCGAACCAGTCGGGCAGCGACAGAGCCCGGACGGCGCGGTCCATCAGCCCGGCCTTGTCGGTGACGCCGTCGAGGTCGAGCGCGACGACGAAACGGCCGGTCAGGTCTTGGCTCATCTCAGTACCGCCCGGAACGACTCGTAGTGATCATCGGTGTAGTAGACCTCCCGATCCTGCCCGGTGACCAGGCGCCGGGCCCCGCGGTCGCGTGAGCCGGGGGTCGGCACGGTGTACTCGTGGTAGTAGCCGCGCCGGTGCTCCGGCAGACGTCCCTCGAAGTTCCCGAAGACGGTCCCGTCCTTGGCGTAGGGGAAGGGGCCGCCCTGATCGATGAGGACGAGTGTCCTGCGGGCCTCGGCCGGGAGCCGGGACTCCTGGACGGTGGCCATGCCCCGGGCCCAGGGCGGGGTGGAGGTGCTGGTGCCCGGCGAAGCCGGAGCGGAGCCGCCGGCGCACCCCGTCAGGAGGACGGCGAGACAGACCAGCAGGCCGGCGAGAGCGCGGGGGACGAACCGTGGCAGCATGCGGACGATGCTGCCACGGCCGTCCCGGCACGACCCGTTGTCAGACCCCGTCGGGGTCCTGACGGCCGAGCGCCGGCTTCGGCGTCGGGCCCGCCGTCATCAGGTAGTCGGCGGCCGAGGTGTCGGTCACCAGGCTGGTGACCAGCCCGGAGCGCAGCACCGCGTCGATCGCGGAGGCCTTGCGCTGCCCGCCCGCGATCGCCACCACCTCCGGGATACGGCGCAGCTGGTCGGCCTTGACCGTGATGCACCGCTCCCCCAGGTCCCGTCCGATGCGGCGCCCCTCGGCGTCGAAGAGGTGCGCCGACATCTCGGCGGCGACACCGAGCGAGGCGTAGTGCGCGCGCTCCTCGTCGCTGAGCATGTCGTGCACGGTCGAGATGCCCGGCTCCCAGGAGCCGATGGAGACACAGGCGACCGTGACCTTGTCGAAGTACTCGTAGGCCCGGGCGATCCCGGTCTGGTTGCGCAGTGCCGCCGCGGTGGCCGCGTCCGGCAGCAGCATCGGCGCGTAGATGGGGTGGGCGTCGCCGCCGGACACCTGGGCGGCCCGCCGGACCGCCTCCACCGAGCCGCGCTCGGCGGTCCCGGCGTCGTACACGCCCGTCAGCTGCACCACCGTGCACGGCGGCAGCCGGTCGAGCGCCGCCGCCATGTGGATGGTGGACCGGCCCCAGGCCAGCCCGAGGACGTCCCCCTCGTTGACGAGTTCGCCGAGCAGGTCGGCGGCGACCTCGCCGAGGTTCTCGGGGTCGGGGGTTTCCTCGGCCTCGGCCGGGGACTCGACCACGACGGCGTGCCTCAGGCCGTAGCGGGCGCGGAGCGCGTCGGAGCGCTCGGCGTCCAGTTCGGCCGGGACGCGGATCTCGATGCGTACGAGATCCCGTTCGAGGGCCGTCTCCAGGACCCGGGCCACCTTGAAGCGGCTGACGCCGAACTCCTCCGCGATCTGGATCTTGGACTTGCCCTCGAGGTAGAAGCGGCGGGCCATGGCCGCCGCCTGCACCAGCTCAGCGGGTCCCATCCGCATGGCTGACCGGCCCGCCGACATACCCGACACGGCGATCTCCTCACTGCTGTTCACACTCTGGATTCGCCGTTCATCCTTGCAGATCCGGCGCTGCTGATCCGCCCTGATGGGCGGCGTTCACTCAAGCGTTCACTTGGCCGTGGCTCAGTGGTCGCATGCCCAGGACGCCTTGGCGGTGGCCGCTTCCGCCTGCGTGCGCAGGGCGCGTACGGCCTCTGCCGGGTCGTTCGCCCCGTAGACGGCCGAGCCGGCGACGAACACGTCCGCTCCCGCGTCCGCGCACTGCTCGATCGTCGAGGCCGAGACACCTCCGTCCACCTGCAGCCACAGCTGCAGACCGTGCTTCTTGATCAGCTCACGGGTGCGGCGGATCTTCGGCAGCATGATGTCGAGGAAGGCCTGGCCGCCGAAGCCCGGCTCCACCGTCATGACGAGCAGCATGTCGAGTTCCGGGAGCAGGTCCTCGTACGGCTCGATCGGCGTGGCGGGCTTGAGCGCCATGGAGGCGCGGGCGCCCTTGGCGCGGATCTCCCGGGCGAGCCGCACGGGTGCGGCGGCCGCCTCCACGTGGAAGGTGACGGAGGAGGCCCCCGCCTCGACGTACTGGGGCGCCCACCGGTCGGGGTTCTCGATCATGAGGTGGCAGTCCAGCGGGGTGTCCGTCGCACGCGCCAAGGACTCCACCACCGGCACGCCGAGCGTGAGGTTCGGGACGAAGTGGTTGTCCATGACGTCGACATGGAGCCAGTCGGCGCCTTGGACCGCCTTGGCCTCCTCCGCGAGGCGGGCGAAGTCGGCGGACAGGATGCTGGGGTTGATCTGCACGGCCATGACCCAAGCCTGCCATGCCGCTGCGCTGGGCTGTAGCGGCGGTCCACGGGTTGAGTCCCGGCCGGCGGGCCGGTGGGCGCTGGTCGTGCAGTTCCCCGCGCCCCTTTCGGGGCGCTGCCCTCAGTGGCGTCAAGCCGTTCTCCGGATCAGGGACAGGTACATCGCGTCCGTGCCGTGGAGGTGGGGCCAGAGCTGGATGTCGGGGCCGTCGCCCAGGTGGGGTACGCCGGGGAGGAGGGGGCGGGCGTCGATCAGTTCGGTGTCCGGGTACTGCTTGAGGACGTCGGCCATGACCGCGCGGGTCTCGGCGAGGTGCGGGGAGCAGGTGGCGTAGCCGACGACTCCGCCGACGCGCACGGAGTCGAGGGCGGTGCGCAGCAGTCCGCGCTGGAGCGGGGCGAAGGAGTCCAGGTCCTCGGGGCGGCGGCGCCAGCGGGCCTCGGGGCGGCGGCGGAGGGCGCCCAGACCGGTGCAGGGGACGTCGACCAGCACCCGGTCGAAGGTGCCGGGGCGCCAGGGCGGACGGGTGCCGTCGGCGGCGATGACCTGGTACGGGCCGGGGTTGCCGTGCAGCGCCTTGGCGACCAGCCCCGCCCGGTGCGGCTGCTTCTCCGAGGCGAGCAGCGTGGCCCCGCGCGCGGCGGCGAGGGCGCCCAGCAGCGCGGCCTTGCCGCCCGGGCCGGCGCACCCGTCGAGCCACTTCTCGTCGGGCCCGTCGAGCGGGGCATTGGCCAGCGCGAGCGCGACCAGCTGGCTGCCCTCGTCCTGCACGCCGGCGCGTCCCTCGCGGACGGCCTCGACCGCGCCGGGCTCACCGCCCTCGGCGAGCCGCACGGCGTACGGCGACCAGCGCCCGGGCACGGCGGCGTCCTCGCGCAGCAGCTCCTCGGTGGTGGCCCGACCCGGCCGGGCGACCAGCGTCACCTCGGGCCGCTCGTTGTCGGCCGCGAGCAGCTCCTCGATGCCGGCCCGGCCGCCGCCGAGGGAGTCCCACAGCGCGGAGACGACCCAGCGGGGGTGCGAGTGCACGACGGCGAGGTGGTCCTCGGGATCGTCGTCGTAGGGCGGCGCGACCTTCTCGATCCACTCGTCGAGATCGTTCTGGGCCACCTTCCGCAGCACGGCGTTGACGAACTTGGCCCGCCCGTCCCCGAGCACCACCCGGGCCAGCTCGACGGCGGAGGAGACGGCGGCGTGCGTGGGGATCCGCGTGCCGAGCAGCTGGTGCGTGCCCAGGCTCAGCACGTCCAGCACCGGTGGGTCGACCTCGCGCAGGGGCCGGTCGACACAGGCGGCGATGACGGCGTCGTACGTGCCCTGCCGGCGCAGCGTGCCGTACACCAGCTCGGTGGTGAGGGCGGCGTCCCGGGTGTCGAAGTCGCCCTTCTCGCGGGCCTTCCTGAGCAGCGGCGGCAGCACGAGGTTGGCGTACGCGTCCCGCTCGTCCACCGCGCGCAGCGCCTCGAAGGCGAGGATGCGGACGGGGTCCTTCTGGGGACGGCGGTAGGGCTTGGCGGGCTTGCTCGGCCGCCGGGACTGCTCGCTCACGAAAAAGGTGCTCCGGGTGTGAAGAAGAGGATGCGCCTCCAGCCTACGTCGCACCACCCTCCACCTGACCGCCCGGGCTCACCCCTCCGCGGTTACGGGTTCGTTCGGCCGCCCGGGCCGTACCCGCGGCGAACGGGCTCGTCCCGGCCCCTGGTCGCGTGCCGGCCGTCCGGCCACGACCCGGCAGTCCAGGCTTCTCCCCGCCCGGACTCGGCCCAGCCCTCCGGCCACCACCCGCGCCGTCCGGGCTCGACCTGGCAGTCCGGGCTCGACTGGGCATCCCGGTTCGCCTACGCCGTCGGCAATTGTCCCAGCACCGGCCCGGCGTCCAGGTTGTCCCCGGCGTCCAGGCTCCCCCGCCGTCCCGGTGGTCCCGGGCGTCAGCTGCCGATCGTCTCGCCCTCCGTGATGCGTACCCCGCGTGCCCAGTCGGCCGCGCGCATCGGCTTCTTGCCCTGGGCCTGGACCCAGAGCAGTTCGACGGCGTACGAACCGGTGCCCACGTGCACGCTGTTCTTGCCCACCGCGAGCCGGCCCGGTGCGAGGTCGGTGCGCTCGGGCACGGGCGTGACCTGGATGAGCTTGAGCCGCTCGCCGCGGAAGACGGTCCACGCACCGGGCGCCGGGGTGCAGCCGCGCACCACCCGGTCGACGCGCAGCGCGGGCGCCGCCCAGTCCACCTGGGCGTCCTCGACGGTGATCTTCGGCGCGAGGGTGATGCCCTCGGCGGGCTGCGGTACGGCCTTCAGCGTGCCGTCCTCGATGCCGTCCATGGTCGCGGCGAGCAGCCCCGCGCCCGCGAAGGCGAGCCGGGTGAGCAGGTCGCCGCTGGTGTCGGTGGGACGGATCTCCTCGGTCACGGTGCCGTAGACGGGCCCGGAGTCCAGGCCCTCCTCGATGAGGAAGGTGGACGCCCCGGTGATCTCGTCGCCCGCCATGATGGCGTGCTGCACCGGCGCCGCGCCGCGCCAGGCGGGCAGCAGCGAGAAGTGCAGGTTGACCCAGCCGTGCGCGGGGATGTCGAGGGCGGCCTTCGGCAGCAGGGCGCCGTAGGCGACGACCGGGCAGCAGTCCGGCGCGATCGCCTTCAGCCGCTCAAGGAACTCCGGGTCCCGCGGCTTCAGCGGCTTCAGCACCTCGATCCCGGCCTCCTCCGCGCGCTCGGCCACGGGCGACGCGACCAGTCGGCGCCCGCGCCCGGCCGGTGCGTCGGGCCGCGTGACGACGGCGGCCACCTCGTGCCGCCCGGAGGCGAGCAGAGCGTCCAGAGCGGGAACGGCGACCTCGGGGGTACCGGCGAAGACGAGCTTCATGGGCGGGATCGGGCCTCTCGGGCGGGGGTCGGGCGGGCAGCGCACCAGTCTATGACCATGAACGGCGCACGAGCGGATGGGCGGGCGTACGCATATGCCCGTACGCCCCCACCCCGTGACCAGCGGAGCGTAAGCGCGTTGGTCAAGAAAGAGTTGACCACATCGGGCCGCTTTCGCGGCCCAATTCCTTTCAACGCCGGTTCGAGAGGCTTGTTCATGGCCGACCACGCAACCCACGACGCCCAGGCCCGGGCCAGCCTGCACTTGCTGGTGCGGGACATCGAGCGGGTCCGCCGGCAGGTGGACGCGCTGCGTACCCTCACCGCCCAGTTGGGCAACGTCTACCGCCCGCGCCGCACCGGCCCGTCCACGGGCTTCGTCGTCTACGGACGCGCCCCCGCACCGACGGTCCGCCTCGCCCAGGAACTCCGGGACAGTGTCGAGACCCTGGTCACGGCCGCCGTGGACTTCGACCGCTCGCTCGGCTTCTCGTGGGACGCGGTGGGCTCGGCGCTCGGGGTCACCAAGCAGGCGGTGCACCGCCGCTACGGCGCCCGCCGCGCCGCGGCGCAGGCGGCGGCCGAGGCGGAGCGGCCGGAGCCGTCCGGCACCCGCACGCTCAGCGTGAACACTGGTCTGCCGACGGTCCCCGCGGCCCGCTCCATGCCCACCCAGCCGACCGCGGGCAGCCCGACGCTCCGCGACGACGCCCGCCCGACGGCCTTCCCCGGCCCCCGCAACGGCTGAACGCCCCCACCCCGCCCTCCCGGACCGCCCCCGGGAGGGCAGCCGCGCGCCGGGCCTCCCGACGGGACCGCCCCACGCCTCAGCCGATGTCCGGCGGATCGATCCGTACCCGTACCGCCTCCCCGCTGCCCCGCGCCATCCGCGCGGCCTGGGCCGTCTTCAGGGCGGTGGCCAACGCGGCCCCGCTGCCCGGCGGTACGCGGACGAGGGCCCGCTCCCAGTGCTCGCCTGCCGGCGGTGCGCCGGGCCGGCGTGGCAGGCCGGGCGGCGGGGGCGGCAGCGGTACCGGCCCCAGCACCTCGGCGTCCGGCGGCAGGTCGACCGCCGCCAGGAACTCGGCGAGGGCCGCGGGCGGACCGGACACGGCCGCCATCCGGGACACCGGCGGGAAGCCCAGCTCGGCCCGCTCGGCCAGCTCCCGCACGGCATGCCCGACCGGGTCCCAGCGCACCAGCGCCTGCACGGGCCGCAGGGTCGGCTCGGCCACCACGACCACGGTGCCCCCCTCGCTCTGGGGCCGCACCAGCGCGCCGGCCGCGATCCACCGGCGCAGCGCGTCCTCCCCGGCCCGCAGGTCGGGCCGGACGAGCATGGCCCAGCCGTCCAGCAGCAGGGCCGCCGCGTAGCCGCCCTCGGCGACCGGTTCGGCGCCCGGTGTGCTGACGACCAGCGCGGGCGTGCCCGGGACGGTGTCCAGCACGTGTTCGCGCCCCGAGGTGCGTACCGGTACGGCGGGGAAGGCCCGCCCCAGTTCCTCGGCGGTGCGGCGCGCCCCCACGACCTGGGCGCGGAGCCGGAAGCCGCCGCACTCCGGGCAGTGCCAGGCGCCCTCCTCGCGCCCGCACCAGCCGCACCGCAGCACGCCGGCGTCCTGCCCCTGGAGCGGTCCGGAACAGTGCCGGCACCGGGCGGTCGCCCGGCACTGCGCACAGGCCATGCGGGGCGCGTAACCGCGCCGGGGCACCTGCACCAGTACCGGCCCGTGCCGCAGGCCCTCGCGGGCCGCCTGCCAGGCGAGGGTGGGCAGCCGGGCGGCCCGGGCGGCCTCGTCGCGCGCGAGGTCGTCGTCGCCGACCGTGCGGACCAGGGGCGCGGTACGGCGCACCTGCTCCCGACCAGCGACCAGCGGCCGGGCCCAGCCGCTCTCGACGAGCTGGGCGGCCTCCACCGTGCAGCTCCAACTCCCCAGCAGGAAGGCGCACTTGTCCAGCGCGGCACGGAGCAGGAGCACATCGCGGGCGTGCGGCTGCGGGGCGTGCAGCTCGCTGTGGCTGTCGTCCCCGTCGTCCCAGACGGCGACGAGCCCCAGGTCCCGCACCGGCGCGAACATCGCCGCCCGGGTCCCTACGACGGCCCGCACGGAACCGCGCCGCACCGCGAGCCACTGCGCATACCGCTTCTCGGGGCCGGCGTCGGCGGTGAGCAGCGCATGCCGGCCCGTGCCGAGCAGCGCGGTCAGCGCGGCGTCCACGCGCGCGGCGGCCCGCCCGTCGGGTACGACGACGAGGGCGCCGCGCCCGGAGGCGAGGGTGGCGGCGACGGCCCGGGCCAGCTCCTCGCTCCACCGCGGTCCCGGCAGCGCGTTCCACACGGCCCTGGGCGCCCCGCCGGAGGCCAGCGCGTCCAGGAAGGCTCCCCCGTGCTCGTAGCGCGTCCAGGAGCCGGTGTCCGGTGCCTTCGGCGGGGGCAGCGGGTCGGGCGACGGCCGCTGCTCGGCGCGGGCGTTGCGCGGCGGCACGGCCAGCTGGAGGACGTCGGCGAGGCTGCCCGCGTACCGGTCGGCGACGGCGCGGGCGAGGCCGAGCAGTTCCTCGCCCAGCACCGGCTCCGGCGACACCACCTGGGCGAGCGCGGCCAGCGGTCCGGAGTAGTCGGATTCGGCGCGTCGCTCGATGAGGAAGCCGTCGATGAGGCCGCCGCCCTCCCGGCGGCCCTCCCGCACCCGGTGCCGCCCGGCCCCGAACCGCACCCGCACCCGCACGCCGGGCTGTGCCTCCGCGTCCATCTCCTCGGGCACGGCGTAGTCGAAGTACCGGTCGAGATGGAGCACGCCCTTGTCGACCAGCACCCGCGCGACGGGCAGTTCCTTGGCGAGCGCGGCCCCCCGCCAGGTCCGCGGCTTGGCGCGGGGCGCCTTGGCCCGGCGGACGCTCTCCCGGATGAGCGCGAGCTGTTCCGGCGGCGCCCCCTCGGCCCCGCCGTCCCCGTCCGCCCGGGACGCCCCGTTCTCGCTGCTCACGCTTGCATTCTTACCAAACGGCACCGACAACGGCGCCGGACGCCCGATCCCCGCCCGTCTCTCGGCCGAGCCGTCCGGGCCTGGGCTCGGCGCCATGACCGAGGTGGCGCACGGCACGGTGACGGGGTTCGAGGGCGGCGAGGTCGTCGTCCGCCTCGACGGGGACGATCCCGCGGAGCCGGCCGGCCGGATCCCCCGGCATCTGCTGTCCTGGGCTACGTTCGAGGACCCGGCGCAGGTGGTGGCGGCCGGCCGGCGCATCAGGGCCCAGGTGCAGGGGGTCGACGCGCGCAGCGGCCGGGTCGTGCTCTCCGCCGAGGCGTGCGAGGACGAGGCGCTGTACCGCCATCTGCTGCGGGCACGGCCCGGGGACGTCGTCACGGGGGCGGTGGCCGCCGTGCACCACTTCGGGGTCTTCGTGCGCCTCGACGGGGAACCGGCGCATCCCGTGTATCCGGGCACGGGTTCCGTCCGGGTGCCGGATCTGACCTGGTCGCGCATCGATCACCCGGCGGACGTGGTGCGGCCCGGGCAGCGGGTGACCGGCGAGGTGATCGCCGCCGACTCGTACCAGGGCGAGGTGGTCATCTCGCTGAAGGCCCTGCAGGAGGATCCGTGGGATTCGCTCGGCCTGGCGGTGGGCGAGGTGGTGGCGGGCCCGGTGACCAAGGTCGTCCCGTTCGGCGCGTTCGTCCGGGTCCGTCCGGCCGCCGAGGGCCTGGTCCACGTATCCGGCCTGGGCGGACGGCTGGTCGCCGAGGGGCAGGAGCTGACCGTCCGGGTCCTGGAGGTCGACCGGGTCCGGCGCCGCATCCGTCTGGCGGCGGGCTGATCCGGAAACGCGCCGGGGCCCGGCCCCCGAAGGGAAGCCGGGCCCCGGCGAACGGGCGCGTGCGGGTTACAGGCCCGCGGCGGCGCGCAGGGCGTCCACGCGGTCCGTGCGCTCCCAGGTGAAGTCGGGCAGCTCGCGGCCGAAGTGGCCGTAGGCAGCCGTCTGGGAGTAGATCGGGCGGAGCAGGTCGAGGTCACGGATGATCGCGGCCGGACGGAGGTCGAAGACCTCGTCGATCGCCTTCTCGATCTTCTCGGTGTCGATCTTGTGGGTGCCGAAGGTCTCCACGAAGAGACCGACGGGCTCGGCCTTGCCGATCGCGTAGGCGACCTGGACCTCGCAGCGGGAGGCCAGGCCGGCCGCCACGACGTTCTTGGCCACCCAGCGCATGGCGTAGGCCGCCGAGCGGTCGACCTTGGACGGGTCCTTGCCGGAGAAGGCGCCGCCGCCGTGGCGGGCCATGCCGCCGTAGGTGTCGATGATGATCTTGCGACCGGTGAGGCCGGCGTCGCCCATCGGGCCGCCGATCTCGAAACGGCCGGTCGGGTTGACCAGCAGGCGGTAGCCCTCGGTGTCCAGCTTGATGCCCTCGTCCAGGAGCGCCTTCAGCTCCGGCTCCACGACGAACTCGCGGATGTCGGGGGCGAGCAGCGACTCCAGGTCGATGTCGGAGGCGTGCTGGGAGGAGACGACCACCGTGTCGAGGCGCACGGCCTTGTCGCCGTCGTACTCGATGGTGACCTGCGTCTTGCCGTCGGGGCGCAGGTAGGGGATGGTGCCGTTCTTGCGGACCTCGGAGAGGCGCTTGGACAGGCGGTGCGCCAGGAAGATCGGCAGCGGCATCAGGGTGGGCGTCTCGTCGGACGCGTAGCCGAACATCAGGCCCTGGTCGCCCGCGCCCTGCTTGTCCAGTTCGTCGTCGTCGCCCTCGACCCGGGCCTCGTACGCCGCGTCGACACCCTGCGCGATGTCCGGGGACTGCGCACCGATGGACACGGAGACACCGCAGGAGGCGCCGTCGAAGCCCTTCTTGGAGGAGTCGTAGCCGATCTCCAGGATCTTGCTGCGGACGAGGGTCGCGATGTCCGCGTAGGCCTTGGTCGTCACCTCGCCGGCCACGTGCACCAGGCCGGTGGTGATCAGCGTCTCCACGGCGACCCGGGAGGTCGGGTCCTCGCGCAGAAGCGCGTCGAGAATGGTGTCGCTGATCTGGTCAGCGATCTTGTCGGGGTGACCCTCGGTCACGGACTCCGAGGTGAACAGGCGACGGGACACAACGCTCCCTGTGGTTGCAGCGGCTGCTGGCTGATCATTTGCGGTCGACGCGGGGCTGCGCCTGGCGTCGACCGTGAACAGTTTATCGGGCGCACTCGGTCGGCTGGCCACCGTCTCGCCTCTCGGGAGTGCTGTGACCTGCGGCACGGGCATTCTGCACAATGGCGAGCGGCCTTGGCCAGGGCCGCCACACCCGATTCGGGAGTGGCGTGAACCCGTTGCAGAGTTCCCCCGTTCGCCCGCGGAAGGGTTAGCCCAGTCGTCGTACGACCAGGTCCCAGACGGTGTCGGCGAGGGCTTCCTTGGGGCCGTGCGGCACCGGGGTCTCGCTGCCGTCGGCGCCCAGGACGACGGCCTCGTTCTCCTCGGCGCCGAAGGTCTTGCGCTCCCCCACCTCGTTGACCACGAGGAGGTCGCAGCCCTTGCGGGCGAGCTTGGTGCGGCCGTTGGCGAGGACGTCGTCGGTCTCGGCGGCGAAGCCGACGATCACCTGTCCGGGGCGGGCACGGTCGGCGGAGATCTCCGCGAGGATGTCCGGATTCCGCACCAGGACGATCGGGTCGGGGTCCTGCCCGTCCTTCTTCTTGATCTTCCCGGCGGCGTAGGCGGCCGGGCGGAAGTCGGCGACGGCGGCGGCCATGACCACGGCGTCCGCGTCCGCGGCGGCCTTCAGGACGGCCTCACGCAGCTGGACGGCGGTGCCGACGCGGACGACGTCCACCCCCGCCGGGTCGGCCAGGCCGGTGTTGGCCGAGATCAATGTCACCCGGGCGCCGCGGGCGGCGGCGGTGCGGGCGAGCGCGTAGCCCTGCTTGCCGGAGGAGCGGTTGCCGAGGAAGCGGACCGGGTCGAGGGGTTCGCGGGTGCCTCCGGCGGAGACGACGACGTGCCGGCCCGCGAGGTCGGGCGCGGCGACGCCCCGGGCCAGCACCCGGCGGCACACCTCGAAGATCTCCGCCGGGTCGGGCAGCCGGCCCTTGCCGGTGTCGACGCCGGTGAGGCGGCCGACGGCGGGCTCCACGACGACGGCGCCGCGGCGGCGCAGTGTGGCCACGTTCTCCTGGGTGGCCGGGTGCTCCCACATCTCGGTGTGCATCGCCGGGGCGAAGACGACCGGGCAGCGGGCGGTGAGCAGGGTGTTGGTCAGCAGGTCGTCGGCGAGGCCGTGGGCGGCCTTGGCGAGCATGTCGGCGGTGGCCGGGGCCACGACCACCAGGTCGGCGTGCTGGCCGATGCGGACGTGCGGGACCTCGTGGACGTCGTCCCAGACGTCGGTCGAGACCGGGTTGCCGGAGAGGGCGGACCAGGTGGCGGCGCCGACGAAGTGCAACGCGGAGGCCGTGGGCACCACGCGGACGTCATGGCCCGACTCCGTGAACCTTCTCAGCAGCTCACAGGCCTTGTAGGCGGCGATGCCGCCGCTGACCCCCAGCACGACCTTCGGCTTGTCCACGATGGCTCCTCGCCTTCGAGAATCTGCAACACCCATGACACCACCCCCATGACACACCACAGGCCCGGCAGCATGACTGCCGGGCCTGTGGATAAGTCGATCGCAATCTGAAAATAGGACTGCGAGTACTACTGCGCCGGGCCCTCGACGGCCTCGGAGGTCAGCAGACCGGCGTTGATCTCGCGCAGGGCGATCGACAGCGGCTTCTCGTGGACGTGGGTGTCGACGAGCGGACCGACGTACTCAAGGAGGCCCTCACCGAGCTGCGAGTAGTACGCGTTGATCTGGCGGGCACGCTTGGCCGCGTAGATCACGAGGCTGTACTTCGAGTCGGTCGCCTCAAGAAGCTCGTCGATCGGCGGGTTGATGATGCCCTCGGGCGCGGTGATGGAAGAGGACACGCTCTACCTTCCGATGGATGGAAAAGAATCAGACATCGTGATCACAATCACGATCACACAACGTCCATCAAGGCTAGCAGCTCGCGGGCCACGTCCTCGACGGAGGTGTTGACCAGGGTCACATCGAACTCCGGCTCGGCCGCCAGCTCGGTCCTCGCGGCCGCCAGGCGGCGCTCGATGACCTCCGGCGGCTCGGTCCCCCGGCCGGTCAGCCTGCGCACGAGCTCCTCCCAGGAGGGCGGAGCCAGGAACACCAGCTGGGCGTCGGCCAGGGACTCGCGGACCTGCCGGGCGCCCTGGAGGTCGATCTCCAGCAGGACGGGTTCGCCGTTCTCCAGCCGCTCCTGCACGGCCGCGCGGGGCGTGCCGTAGCGGTTGCCGGCGAACTCGGCCCATTCCAGCAGCTCGCCGTTGGCGATCAGCTTGTCCATCTCCTCGTCGGTGACGAAGAAGTAGTGGACTCCGTGCTGCTCGCCGGGGCGCGGCTTGCGGGTGGTCGCCGACACCGAGAGCCAGACCTCGGGGTGTTCCTTGCGCATATGGGCGACGACCGTGCTCTTGCCGACCCCCGAGGGGCCGGAGAGCACGGTCAGCCGCGGACGTTCACTCATGCAGCGATTATTCCAGCAATCCCGGAGTGCCCGGGACTCCCTGCCCGCCGGGAGGCGGACTCAGGAGCCGGTGCTGCCGAACTCACGCTCCAGGGAAGCGATCTGGTTCGAACCGAGACCGCGCACGCGGCGGCTCTCGGAGATACCCAGACGTTCCATGATCTGCTTGGCGCGGACCTTGCCCACGCCCGGCAGCGACTCAAGAAGGGCGGAGACCTTCATCTTGCCGATGACGTCGTTTTCCTGGCCCTGCTTGATGACCTCGTGCAGGGAGGCGCCGGAGTGCTTGAGTCGATTCTTGACCTCGGCCCGCTCCCGGCGAGCCGCGGCGGCCTTTTCGAGCGCGGCTGCGCGCTGTTCAGGGGTAAGGGGCGGAAGAGCCACGCCTACGTCACCTCGGATGTCGAACTGTCGGATACGGACCGGTGAGGAACCTAGTCGCCCCACACCTGGGGAGCTACGAGCAACACGCTTCGCCCGTTCACTCTGCTCGGAGACTAGCGGGCAAGTCCGCCAGAGTCAGCGAGAACAGCGGAAAAGTCCTGGTCAGCCTCCGTCAGGTCGGACATTTCAGACATAATGCCCTCGATTTGAGGATGTATTCACACTCAAGTCGGCGGGATCCCGCTCAGCCGAGCACCCAGCCGGGGCTCAGACCCCGGCGACGGCCGCCCGGATCTCGCTCGCGAACCGCTCGGCCGCCCCGCGCAGTGCGCTGACGTCGGGACCGTGACGCAGAACACCCCGGCTGACGTTCGGCACGACGTTCCGGACGGCCTGCCCGAAGACCCCGGGAAGGTCGGCCGGCGTCGCGCCCTGCGCCCCGATGCCGGGGGCGAGGAGCGGCCCGTTGATGTCCAGGTCGTACGTGGAAAGGTCGCCGAGCGTGGCGCCGACGACCGCACCGAAGGAGCCCAGCGGCTCCTCCCCCGCGTTCTCGGCCGCCAGGTGGGCCAGCATGGTCGCCCCGACGCTGCGGCCGTCGGCGCGCACGGCGTGCTGCACCTCGCCGCCCTCCGGGTTCGAGGTCAGCGCCAGCACGAACAGGCCGGCACCGCTCTCCCGGGCCAGCGCGACGGCCGGGCTGAGCGAGCCGTAGCCGAGGTACGGCGAGACGGTCAGGGCGTCGGAGAACAGCGGGGCGTCCGGGTGCAGGAACGACTCGGCGTAGGCGGCCATGGTCGAGCCGATGTCGCCGCGCTTGGCGTCCATCACGACCAGGGCGCCGGCCGCCCGCGCCTCCCGGACCGACTTCTCCAGGACGGCGAGGCCACGCGAGCCGAACCGCTCGAAGAAGGCGCTCTGCGGCTTCAGGACCGCCACCCGGTCGGCCACGGCCTCGACGACCGTGCGGCTGAACCGCTCCAGGCCGGCCACGTCGTCGTCCAGGCCCCACTCGGCGAGCAGGGAGGCGTGCGGGTCGATGCCCACGCACAGCGGGCCGCGCTCGTCCATGGCGCGGCGCAGCCGGGCGCCGAAGGGCTCCAACGGGCTCATGCGGGCTTCCTCACGTCGGCGCCGACCGCATCGGCGAGGGTGGCGTACGGGCTGGTGCGCAGGCGGGCGGCGAGGCCCTTGTGGACGGCCCGGCACCAGAAGGGGCCCTCGTAGATGAAGGCGCTGTAGCCCTGGACCAGCGTCGCACCGGCCAGGATGCGCTGCCAGGCGTCCTCGGCGGTCTCGATGCCGCCGACGCCCACCAGGGTGATCCGGTCTCCCACGCGCGCGTAGAGGCGGCGCAGGACCTCCAGGGAGCGCGCCTTGAGCGGGGCCCCGGACAGTCCGCCGGTCTGCTGCACCAGCGCCGGCGCGGAGCGCAGGCCGAGGCCCTCGCGCGCGATGGTGGTGTTGGTGGCGATGATGCCGTCCAGACCCAGCTCCACGGCGAGGTCGGCGACGGCGTCGATGTCCTCGTCGGCGAGGTCGGGGGCGATCTTCACCAGCAGCGGGACGCGGCGGTTGGCGACCGTGCGGTCGGCGGCCTCGCGCACGGCGGTCAGCAGCGGACGCAGGTGGTCCACCGCCTGGAGGCTGCGCAGGCCGGGCGTGTTCGGGGAGGAGACGTTGACGACCAGGTAGTCGGCGTACGGCGCGAGGCGCTCGGCGGACTTCACGTAGTCGGCGACGGCCTCCGCCTCCGGGACGACCTTGGTCTTGCCGATGTTGACGCCGACCACGGTCCTGAAGACCGGCCGGCGGGTGGCCAGGCGGGCCGCCACGGTCAGGGAGCCGTCGTTGTTGAAGCCCATGCGGTTGATCAGCGCACGGTCCGCGACCAGCCGGAACAGCCGCTTCTTGGGGTTGCCGGGCTGCGGCTCGCCGGTCACCGTGCCGATCTCGACGTGGTCGAAGCCCAGCATCGACATGCCGTCGATGGCGACGGCGTTCTTGTCGAAGCCGGCGGCGAGCCCGAAGGGGCCGTGCATGCGCAGCCCGAAGGCCTCCGTGCGCAGCTCCTTGTAGCGGGGCGCCAGGGCGGCCGCGACGAAGGTGCGCAGCACGGGGACGCGGGCGGCGAGGCGGATCCAGCGGAAGGCCAGGTAGTGGGCCTTCTCGGGGTCCATGCGCTGGAAGACCAGCTTGAAGAAGATGGAGTACATGGTGTCCTCGTGAAGAGGGGGACACCGTTTCCGGTGTCCCCCTCGGGGCTGCTAGTCGCGGGCCGCGGTCAGGTGGGCCGCGTGTTCCTGGAGCGAACGGACGCCCACGTCCCCGTGGTTGAGGGCGTCGATGCCCTGGACCGCCGCCGCGAGCGCCTGGACGGTCGTCAGGCACGGCACGGAGCGGGCCACCGCGGCCGTACGGATGTCGTAGCCGTCGAGGCGGCCGCCGGTGCCGTACGGGGTGTTGACGATGAGGTCGACCTCGCCGTCGTGGATCAGCTGGACGATGGTCCGCTCGCCGTTCGGGCCGGTGCCCTCGGACTGCTTGCGCACGACCGTGGCGTTGATGCCGTTGCGCTTGAGGACCTCGGCGGTGCCGGAGGTGGCCAGCAGCTCGAAGCCGTGGGCGACCAGCTCGCGCGCCGGGAAGATCATCGAGCGCTTGTCGCGGTTGGCGACCGAGATGAACGCGCGGCCCTTGGTGGGCAGCGGACCGTAGGCGCCGGCCTGCGACTTGGCGTACGCCGTGCCGAAGACGGAGTCGATGCCCATGACCTCGCCGGTCGAGCGCATCTCCGGGCCGAGGACGGTGTCCACACCGCGGCCGTGGATGTCGCGGAACCGCGACCACGGCATGACGGCCTCCTTGACGGAGATCGGCGCGTCCAGCGGCAGCTCCCCGCCGTCGCCGTTCTGCGGCAGCAGCCCCTCGGCGCGCAGCTCGGCGATGGTCGCGCCCAGCGAGATGCGGGCGGCGGCCTTCGCGAGCGGCACCGCGGTCGCCTTGGAGGTGAAGGGGACCGTACGGGAGGCGCGCGGGTTGGCCTCCAGGACGTAGAGGATGTCGCCGGCCATCGCGAACTGGATGTTGATCAGGCCGCGCACGCCGACACCCTTGGCGATGGCCTCCGTGGAGGCGCGCAGCCGCTTGATGTCGAAGCCGCCGAGGGTGATCGGGGGCAGGGCGCACGCCGAGTCGCCGGAGTGGATGCCGGCCTCCTCGATGTGCTCCATGACGCCGCCGAGGTACAGCTCCTCGCCGTCGTAGAGGGCGTCGACGTCGATCTCGATGGCGTCGTCCAGGAAGCGGTCGACGAGGACCGGCCGGGAGGGGCTGATCTCGGTCGACTCGGCGATGTAGGAGGCGAGGCGGGTCTCGTCGTAGACGATCTCCATGCCACGGCCGCCGAGGACGTACGAGGGCCGGACCAGGACCGGGTAGCCGATCTCGTCGGCGATGGCCTTGGCCTCCTCGAAGGTGGTGGCCGTGCCGTGCTTGGGCGCCGGCAGGCCCGCCTCCGCCAGGACCCGGCCGAAGGCGCCCCGGTCCTCGGCCGCGTGGATGGCCTCGGGGGACGTTCCCACGATCGGCACGCCGTTGTCCTTCAGGGCCTGCGAGAGGCCCAGCGGGGTCTGGCCGCCCAGCTGCACGATCACGCCCGCGATCGGGCCGGCCTGCTGCTCGGCGTGGACGATCTCCAGCACGTCTTCCAGCGTCAGCGGCTCGAAGTACAGGCGGTCGGAGGTGTCGTAGTCCGTGGAGACGGTCTCCGGGTTGCAGTTGACCATCACGGTCTCGTACCCGGCGTCGGACAGCGCGAAGGAGGCGTGGACGCAGGAGTAGTCGAACTCGATGCCCTGGCCGATGCGGTTCGGGCCGGAGCCCAGGATGATGACGGCCGGCTTCTCGCGCGGCGCGACCTCGGTCTCCTCGTCGTAGGAGGAGTAGAAGTACGGCGTCTTCGCGGCGAACTCGGCGGCGCAGGTGTCGACCGTCTTGTAAACCGGGCGGACGCCCAGGGCGTGCCGGACCTCGCGGACGACGTCCTCGCGCAGGCCGCGGATCTCGGCGATCTGCTGGTCGGAGAAGCCGTGCCGCTTGGCCTCGGCGAGCAGCTCGCGGGTCAGCTCGGGCGCCTCGGCCAGCTCGTCCGCGATCTCCTTGATCAGGAAGAGCTGGTCGACGAACCAGGGGTCGATCTTCGTGTACTCGAAGATCTCCTCAGGGGTGGCGCCCGCGCGGATGGCCTGCATGACCGTGTTGATCCGGCCGTCGGTGGGCCGTACGGCCTCCCGCAGCAGGGTCTCCTTGTCGCTGGGCTCGCCGGTGAAGGCGAACTGGCTGCCCTTCTTCTCCAGGGAGCGCAGCGCCTTCTGGAAGGCCTCGGGGAAGTTGCGGCCGATGGCCATGGCCTCGCCGACCGACTTCATGGTGGTGGTCAGCGTGGAGTCGGCCTGCGGGAACTTCTCGAAGGCGAACCGCGGGGCCTTGACCACCACGTAGTCGAGCGTGGGCTCGAAGGAGGCCGGGGTCTCCTGCGTGATGTCGTTCGGGATCTCGTCCAGCGTGTAGCCGACGGCCAGCTTGGCGGCGATCTTGGCGATCGGGAAGCCGGTCGCCTTGGAGGCGAGCGCGGAGGACCGCGACACGCGCGGGTTCATCTCGATGACGATCACGCGACCGTCCTCGGGGTTCACCGCGAACTGGATGTTGCAGCCGCCGGTGTCGACGCCGACCTCGCGGATGACGGCGATGCCGATGTCGCGCAGGAGCTGGTACTCGCGGTCGGTGAGCGTCATCGCGGGCGCGACGGTGATGGAGTCACCGGTGTGCACGCCCATCGGGTCGAAGTTCTCGATGGAGCAGACGACCACGACGTTGTCGTGCTTGTCGCGCATCAGCTCCAGCTCGTACTCCTTCCAGCCGAGGATGGACTCCTCCAGGAGCACCTCGGTGGTCGGGGAGAGCGTGAGGCCCTGGCCGGCGATGCGGCGCAGCTCCTCCTCGTCGTGCGCGAAGCCGGAGCCGGCGCCGCCCATGGTGAAGGACGGGCGGACGACGACCGGGTAGCCGCCGAGGGTCTCGACGCCCTTGAGGACGTCGTCCATGGAGTGGCAGATCACCGAGCGGGCGGACTCGCCGTGCCCGATCTTCTTGCGGACCTCCTCGACGACCTCCTTGAACAGGTCGCGGTCCTCACCCTTGTGGATCGCCTCGGGCTTGGCGCCGATCAGCTCGACGCCGTACTTCTCCAGGACACCGTTCTCGTGCAGCGAGATGGCGGTGTTCAGGGCCGTCTGGCCGCCCAGGGTGGGCAGGAGGGCGTCGGGGCGCTCCTTGGCGATGATCTTCTCGACGAACTCGGGGGTGATCGGCTCGACGTAGGTGGCGTCGGCGATCTCCGGGTCGGTCATGATCGTCGCCGGGTTGGAGTTGACGAGGACGACGCGCAGGCCTTCGGCCTTGAGCACGCGGCACGCCTGGGTGCCGGAGTAGTCGAACTCGGCGGCCTGGCCGATGACGATCGGGCCGGAGCCGATGACCAGGACGGACTGGATATCGGTGCGCTTAGGCACGCTGGCCCTCCATCAGGGAAACGAAGCGGTCGAAGAGGTAGGCGGCGTCGTGCGGACCGGCTGCCGCTTCGGGGTGGTACTGGACGGAGAAGGCCGGCTGGTCGAGCAGCTGCAGCCCCTCCACGACGTCGTCGTTCAGGCAGACGTGCGAGACCTCGGCGCGGCCGAACTTCGTCTCGCTGACCTTGTCGAGCGGCGCGTCCACGGCGAAGCCGTGGTTGTGCGCGGTGACCTCGACCTTGCCGGTCGTACGGTCCTGGACCGGCTGGTTGATGCCACGGTGGCCGTACTTCAGCTTGTAGGTGCCGAAGCCGAGGGCGCGGCCGAGGATCTGGTTGCCGAAGCAGATGCCGAACAGGGGCGTCCTGCGCTCCAGCACGGCGGTCATCAGCGCGACCGGGCCGTCGGCGGTGGCCGGGTCGCCCGGGCCGTTGGAGAAGAACACGCCGTCCGGGTTGACGGCGTAGACGTCGTCGGCCGTGGCGGTGGCGGGCAGCACGTGCACCTCGATGCCGCGCTCGGCCATGCGGTGCGGGGTCATGCCCTTGATGCCGAGGTCGATGGCGGCGACCGTGAACCGCTTCTCGCCGACGGCCGGGACGACGTACGCCTCCTTGGTCGCGACCTCCTCGTAGAGGCTCGCGCCCTTCATGTGCGGCTGGGCCTGCACGCGCTCCAGCAGCTCCGCCTCGGGGGCTACGCCCTCGCCGGAGAAGATGCCGGCGCGCATGGAGCCGCGCTCGCGCAGATGGCGGGTCAGGGCCCGGGTGTCGATGCCGGAGATGCCGACGACGCCCTGCCGCTCCAGCTCGTCGTCCAGGGAGCGCTTGGCCCGCCAGTTGGACGGCACGCGCGCGGGGTCGCGCACGACGTAGCCGGAGACCCAGATGCGGTTCGACTCGTCGTCCTCGTCGTTCCAGCCGGTGTTGCCGATCTGGGGGGCGGTCGCGACGACGATCTGGCGGTCGTACGACGGGTCGGTGAGGGTTTCCTGGTAGCCGGTCATGCCGGTGGAGAACACGGCCTCGCCGAAGGTCTCCCCCACGGCCCCGTAGGCACGGCCGCGGAAGACCCGGCCGTCCTCCAGGACGAGTACGGCGGGAACCTTGCCAGCTCCCCTTGTGGAGGTCGTCATCGTGCGCCTTCCGTGTCGTTGATCATCTGGTTCAGGGTGTCGACCCACTCGGTGTGCTCGGCCGCGCGGTCGGAGCGGAAACCGGAGTCGATCAGTTTGTCGCCGTGTGCCCAGGTCACCACCAGCAGTCCGCCCTCGGTGAGGACCTTGCCGGCGATGCCCTTGTCGAGGCGGGCGCCGCGCAGCGCCGCCGTGGGGACGAAGAAGTCGGCCGCTCCGGGGCGCTCGACCTCCAGGCCCGCGTCGGTCAGGGTGAGCTCGGCCCTGCTGCGGGTGCCCAGGCCGTGGGCCACGATGCGGTCCAGCCACTGCCCGGCGGTGGTGGAGCCGTGGTAGCGGCCGCTCATCGTCAGTCTCGCCTCGCCGGGCTGCTCCGGCGCGGTGGGCAGCGCAGGGAGGTCGCCCTGGAGGGTGCCGCGCCACTTCCAGCCCTCGCGCATCAGCCAGTAGACCAGCGCGATGAACAGGGCCAGTCCGACGAGCCAGCCGATGCGGGCCCCCCAGTCGGTGACCTCGGCCGACTTCTTCGCCTCGGCCAGCAGGATTGCAGGTGTCACGTGAGCTTCCCGTCGACGAGCGTGGCCTTGCCCCGCAGCCACGTGTGCGTCACACGGCCCGGCAGCTCGCGCCCCTGGTAGGGGGTGTTGCGGCTGCGCGAGGCGAAGCCCGCGGGGTCCACCCGGCCACGGTATTCCGTGTCGACGAGGGTGAGGTTGGCGGGCTCACCAGCCGAGACGGGACGGCCGTGCCCGGTGGCCTGTCCGATCTGCGCGGGCTTGGCGGACATGCGGTCGGCGACGCCGGCCCAGTCCAGCAGGCCCGTGTCGACCATGGTCTCCTGGACCACTGACAACGCGGTCTCCAGGCCGACCATGCCCATGGCGGCGGCGGCCCACTCGCAGTCCTTGTCCTCGTGCGGGTGCGGGGCGTGGTCGGTGGCGACGATGTCGATCGTGCCGTCGGCGAGCGCCTCGCGCAGGGCCAGCACGTCGCGCTCGGTGCGCAGCGGCGGGTTGACCTTGTAGACGGGGTTGTAGGTGCGCACCAGCTCGTCGGTGAGCAGCAGGTGGTGCGGGGTGACCTCGGCGGTGACCTGGATGCCCCGGGACTTGGCCCAGCGGACGATCTCGACGCTGCCGGCGGTCGAGAGGTGGCAGATGTGGACGCGGGAGCCGACGTGGTCGGCGAGCAGTACGTCCCGCGCGATGATCGACTCCTCGGCGACGGCCGGCCAGCCGCCCAGGCCCAGCTCGGCGGAGACGACGCCCTCGTTCATCTGCGCGCCCTCGGTGAGGCGCGGTTCCTGCGCGTGCTGGGCGACGACACCGCCGAAGGCCTTCACGTACTCCAGCGCGCGGCGCATGATCACGGCGTCGTCCACGCACTTGCCGTCGTCGGAGAAGACGGTGACGCCGGCGGCGGACTCGTGCATGGCGCCCAGCTCGGCGAGCTTCCTGCCCTCCAGGCCGACGGTGACGGCGCCGATGGGCTGCACGTCGCAGTAGCCGTGCTCCTTGCCGAGCCGCCAGACCTGCTCGACCACACCGGCGGTGTCGGCGACCGGGAAGGTGTTGGCCATGGCGAACACGGCGGTGTAGCCGCCGCTCGCCGCCGCGCGGGTGCCGGTGAGGACGGTCTCGGAGTCCTCGCGGCCGGGCTCGCGCAGGTGGGTGTGCAGGTCGACCAGGCCGGGGAGGAGCACCTTGCCGTCGGCCTCGACCACCTCGGCGCCCTCGGCGGACAGGCCGTTGCCCACCTCGGCGATGGTCTCGCCGTCGATCAGGACGTCCTGCGGCGCGCCGCCGAGCACCTTCGCACCACGGATCAGGATCTTGCTCATGTGTCTTACTTCTCCTCGGTACGAGAGTGGGTCACGGCAGGCTCGTTCCCGCCCAGCAGCAGGTACAGGACGGCCATCCGGATGGAGACGCCGTTGGCGACCTGTTCGACGGCGGTGCAGCGGTCGGAGTCGGCGACCTCGGCGGTGATCTCCATGCCGCGGACCATCGGGCCGGGGTGCATCACGACGGCGTGCTCGGGCAGCTTGGCCATGCGGTCGCCGTCGAGGCCGTAGCGCCGCGCGTACTCGCGCTCGGTGGGGAAGAAGGCCGCGTTCATGCGCTCGCGCTGGACGCGGAGCATCATCACGGCGTCGCACTTGGGCAGCGCGCTGTCGAGGTCGTACGAGACCGCGCACGGCCAGGACTCGACGCCGACCGGCACCAGGGTGGGCGGGGCGACCAGGGTGACCTCGGCGCCCAGGGTGTGCAGCAGGTCGACGTTGGAGCGGGCGACCCGGCTGTGCAGGACGTCACCGACGACGGTGATCCGCTTGCCGGACAGGTCCTGGCCGAGCCCGGCGTCGCGGCCGATCAGCCGGCGGCGCATGGTGAAGGCGTCCAGCAGCGCCTGGGTGGGGTGCTGGTGGGTGCCGTCGCCGGCGTTGATGACGACGGCGTCGATCCAGCCGGAGTTGGCGAGGCGGTACGGGGCTCCGGAGGCGCCGTGCCGGATGACCACGGCGTCGACGCCCATGGCCTCCAGGGTCTGCGCGGTGTCCTTCAGGGACTCGCCCTTGGACACCGACGAGCCCTTGGCGGAGAAGTTGATCACGTCCGCGGACAGCCGCTTCTCGGCGGCCTCGAAGGAGATCCGCGTGCGCGTGGAGTCCTCGAAGAAGAGGTTGACGATCGTCCGGCCGCGCAGGGTCGGCAGCTTCTTGATCGGCCGGTCGGCCACCCGGGCCATCTCCTCGGCGGTGTCGAGGATCAGGACGGCGTCGTCGCGGGTGAGGTCGGCGGCCGAGATGAGATGACGCTGCATCTGTCAGGCTCCGTAAGGCAGTTCAAGTGAGGAGATGTACGGCAAACCGGCGCGTGTGCGGGCATGCCGAAGCAGCCCGGCGCCCGGGTTGCTACTGGCCGGCCTTCACACCGAGCAGCACGGTGTCGCGACCGTCCTCCTCGGCGAGCTGGACCTTGACCGTCTCCCGCAGCGACGTGGGGAGGTTCTTGCCGACGTAGTCGGCGCGGATGGGCAGTTCGCGGTGGCCGCGGTCGACCAGGACCGCGAGCTGCACCGCGCGCGGGCGCCCGATGTCGTTCAGGGCGTCGAGGGCGGCACGGATGGTACGGCCGGAGAAGAGCACGTCGTCGACGAGGACGACCAGCTTGCCGTCGATGCCGTCACCGGGGATGTCGGTGCGGGCCAGCGCGCGCGGGGGGTGCATGCGCAGGTCGTCGCGGTACATGGTGATGTCGAGCGAGCCGACCGGGACCTTGCGGTCGGTGATCTGCTCCAGCTTGGCGGCGAGCCGCTGGGCGAGGAAGACACCCCGGGTCGGAATGCCGAGGAGCACCACGTCGTCGGCGCCCTTGGCGCGCTCGACGATCTCGTGGGCGATGCGGGTCAGCACCCGCGCGATGTCGGGGCCCTCGAGAACGGGCCGGGCATCGGACGCTTGCGCGTGCGCAGGCGAGTCGTGCTTGTCCATACGAAACGGACCTCCTTCTCCGCCTCACGGGACGGACCTTAAAGGACGTCGGAATTGCGCCACCTACCGTAGCAGGTCACCGGGCGGGCCTCCGCCACCCCCCGGGCACGCCCGTGGCACCCTTGTGTCACCCCGTTTTCACCCGCTTGGCCCAACCGACCGCCACTACCACGGAAGAGTCGGTGTGGACCATTCGGCTTGACGCACAAGAGTCACGCTGCGTAACCTCACAGTGAGTTACCAGCCGCGCGGCGGGAAGACAGTCCGGTCGCGTCGACACAGTGTCCGGGGAGCTATATGTCCAGCGAATACGCCAAACAGCTCGGGGCCAAGCTCCGGGCCATCCGCACCCAGCAGGGCCTTTCCCTCCACGGTGTCGAGGAGAAGTCCCAGGGTCGCTGGAAGGCCGTGGTGGTCGGTTCGTACGAGCGCGGCGACCGCGCCGTGACCGTACAGCGACTGGCCGAGCTGGCCGATTTCTATGGCGTTCCGGTGCAGGAGCTCCTGCCGGGCACCACGCCGGGCGGCGCCGCCGAGCCGCCGCCGAAGCTGGTCCTCGACCTGGAGCGGCTGGCCACCGTGCCGGCCGAGAAGGCGGGCCCGCTGCAGCGCTACGCGGCGACCATCCAGTCCCAGCGCGGTGACTACAACGGCAAGGTGCTCTCCATCCGCCAGGACGACCTGCGCACACTCGCCGTCATCTACGACCAGTCCCCCTCGGTCCTCACCGAGCAGCTGATCAGCTGGGGCGTCCTGGACGCGGACGCGCGTCGCGCGGTCGCCACCCACGAAGAGGCGTAAGCACTCCACAGCCTCAGCAGAAACGTGCCGCCGGGGTGGCCGGAACCATGCGGTTCCGGCCACCCCGGCGGCGTTTCTGCGCGCGCTGCAGGATTCAGTGCGGGATGCGCCGCGGGAACGTCGGAGGGCCCGCAGCACAGGCGTGCTGCGGGCCCTCCGACGATGGCGTGTCGGGCGGTCAGGCCTCGTCCCGGCGCAGGGACGGCTTGAGCTCCTTCAGGCGGCCCAGCAGTCCGTTGACGAACGAGGGCGACTCGTCGGTCGAGAACTCCTTCGCCAGCTGCACCATCTCGTCCAGGACGACGGCGTCCGGGGTCTCGTCGACCCAGATCAGCTCGTACGCGCCCAGCCGCAGGATGTTGCGGTCCACGACCGGCATACGGTCGAGCGTCCAGCCCACCGCGTACTGGGCGATCAGCTCGTCGATCCGCTTCGCGTGCACGGCGTAGCCCTCGACCAGCTGCATCGTGTACTCGCTGACCGGCGGCTGCCGGGTGTCGGACCGGGACAGCCGGATCCAGTCCGCCAGGACCGTCAGGACGTCGGCGCCGCGCTGGTCGCCCTCGAAGAGGATCTGGAAGGCGCGCTTGCGGGCCGTGTTGCGGGCAGCCACGGTTAGCTGTTCACCCGGCCGAGGTAGTCGCTGGTGCGGGTGTCGACCTTGATCTTCTCACCGGTGGTGATGAAGAGCGGGACCTGGATCTGGTGGCCGGTCTCCAGGACGGCGGGCTTGGTGCCACCGGTGGAGCGGTCGCCCTGGACGCCCGGCTCGGTCTCCTGGACGGTCAGCTCGACGGCGGCCGGCAGCTCGACGAAGAGCACCTCGCCCTCGTGCTGCGCGACGGTGGCCGTGAAGCCCTCGATGAGGAAGTTGGCGGCGTCGCCGACGGCCTTGCGGTCGACCATCAGCTGGTCGTAGGTCTCCATGTCCATGAAGACGAAGTACTCGCCGTCCATGTACGAGAACTGCATGTCGCGCTTGTCGACAGTGGCCGTCTCGACCTTGACACCGGCGTTGAAGGTCTTGTCGACCACCTTGCCGGAGAGCACGTTCTTGAGCTTGGTGCGCACGAAGGCGGGGCCCTTGCCGGGCTTGACGTGCTGGAACTCGACGACGGACCAGAGCTGGCCGCCTTCGAGCTTGAGCACCAGGCCGTTCTTGAGGTCGTTCGTGGAAGCCACGGTTGCGGAATCTCCTGGACTGACGTGGACGACCCCGGGGGCACGCACTCCTACAGCGCGAGCAGCTCCTTGGTCGTGATGGTGAGTAGCTCGGGTCCGCCGTCCGCCTCGGGGCGCACGACGAGCGTGTCATCGATCCGGACGCCGCCCCGGCCCGGGAGGTGGACCCCCGGTTCGACGGTGACCGGCACGCAAGCGTCCAGTTTACCCATGGCTGAGGGAGCCAACTGCGGGTCCTCGTCGATTTCGAGTCCGACACCGTGGCCGGTCAGCGGTGGCAGGGCCTCCGCATAGCCCGCGGAGTCGAGCACCTGACGGGCCGCGCGGTCGACGTCGCGGTAGGCGGCGCCGGGCGCCAAGGCCTCGCGTCCGGCCCGCTGAGCGGCGAAGACGAGGTCGTAGAGCTGGATCTGCCAGTCCGCGGGCGAGGTACCGATGACGAAGGTACGGCCGATCTCGCAGCGGTAGCCCCGGTAGGTGGCGCCGAGGCACACGGAGAGGAAGTCGCCCTCCTCCACTCGCCGGTCGGTGGGGCGGTGGCCGCGGCGGCCGGCGTGCGGTCCGGTGGCCACGGAGGTGGAGAAGGCCGGTCCGTCGGCGCCGTGGTCGACCAGGCGCCGCTCCAGCTCCAGGGCGAGGTGCCGTTCGGTGCGGCCGACCAGGATGGACTCCAGCAGCTCGCCGAGGGCCTGGTCGGCGATCTCGGCGCCGATGCGCAGGCAGGAGATCTCCTCCTCGTCCTTGACCACTCTGAGCTGCTCGACGGCTCCGCCGAGGTCGGTGAGGCGGAGCTTGGGGGCGACGGAGGCGATGGCCCGGTGCCGGGCGACGGTGAGGTGGTGTTCCTCGACCGCCAGGGAATCGGCGTCCTGACCGGCGGCGATGCCTGCTGCCGCGACGGCGGCGTCACCGTCGTTCGACGCAAGGACGTGCAGGCGCAAATTCTCGTCCGGCCTGCCTTCGTGCGGGCGGTCGTCCGGCGGGCCGGCGCAGACCAGGAGATCCTCGCGTCTGCCGAGCAGCAGGACGGCGCCCTGCGGGGCTGCGGCGGCGAGGTAGCGGACGTTGGCCGGGCGGGTGACGAGCGCTGCCGCGGTGCCGGCCGCGTTGACATGGTCCCTCAGCCGGGATCGGCGGTTCGCGTACACCTCTGACATGAGATGAGCGTAGGAGTTTTGTGCGGGTTGTGCCGATTCGTGGGGGCCGAGTGGGGCTGCGGGGCAGGTGGAGGGTGGTGCGGTCGTGCCCCCCGGTCACCCCCGCTCACCAGCTCGGTGGGCTCGCGATCGCTCTGGCCAGAACCTCGTCCAGTACGCGGGCCGTGCCGGGGACGTCCAGCTGGGAGTTGTCGATGATCGGCAGGCCCGAGCCGTACCAGCCGGCCATGCGGCCGTGGATGCGGGCCACCTCCTCGTCGGTGAGGCGGCGGTTGCCGGTGCGTTCGGCGTTGCGTTCCAGGACGATGTCCAGGCCCGGCAGGAGGACCACCGGGAGCAGGCCGGGGCCCACGTGCCGCTTCCAGCCGCCCAGGCCCACGACCGGGCGGTCCGGGAAGACCGCGTCGTCCAGGATGCAGGAGATGCCGTTGGCGAGAAAGTTGCGGGCGGCGAAGCCGCAGGTGCGGCGCGCCAGGCGGTACTGGGCCTCGGAGTGGTCGTTCCAGCCGGACTGGGGGTCGGCGAAGCCCGAGCGGACCCATTCGCGGACGTCGTCCAGGCTGATGTGGGCCGTGGGGGCGCGGCGGTGGTCCGCCCAGTACTTGGCGACGCTGGTCTTGCCCGCGCCGGCCGGGCCGATGAGGAGGACGGCGAGGGTGGTGGCCGTCGGGTCCGGTGCGCTGGCCGCGGCGGGCGGCGCCGCGGGCGCGCCGACCGGACCGCCGGGCGGCAGCGGGACGTGCCCGGTGGTATCGGGGGTCGGCGGGCCGGAGGTGTGCTGCGGGGGCGGCGGCACGGAGACGGACGGTGCCGGGGGCTGCTGCGGGGTGGGCGGCACGGGGCCCGACGGGGCCGCGAAGCCCGGCACCGGGGGCGGCGGGGGAACGGGAGCGGGCCCCTGGGAGGTGCCCGGGTGCGCACCCGGGTGGTGCGCGGCCGGCGCCCAGCCGGCGTGCGGTCCCTGCCCCGGCTGGTGGGGCGGCGGCAGCGGAGACCCCACTGCGTGCTGCATCCGTTGCCACTCCGTCTCGTACAGGCGATGCGTGCCGGCAGCGAGGCGTGCCCCGCTCCCTACCGAACGGTACCGTCCCCGGCCGTCGTTTGGTGAAACGGCCGGGGGCGGCCCGAAGTGCCCGGTGGGCGAGGGAAATCGGACGCGGGGGAACGGCTCCAAGGAACGGTCCGGGACGGACCGGGAGTTACTGGCCGACCTCGCCGTAGGCGGCGAGGAGCACGGCCGGGTCCGGGCCCTCCAGGACGGTCGGCCTGGCCAGCCCGTCCAGGACGATGAAGCGCAGCAGGTCGCCGCGGGACTTCTTGTCGACCTTCATCGTCTCCAGCAGCTTGGGCCACTGGTCGTAGCGGTAGTGCAGCGGAAGGCCGACGGACTCCAGGATGGTGCGGTGGCGGTCGGCCGTCGCATCGTCCAGACGGCCCGCCAGGCGGCCCAGTTCGGCGGCGAAGTGCATGCCGACCGCGACGGCCGCCCCGTGCCGCCACTTGTACCGCTCGTTCTTCTCGATCGCGTGGCCGAGCGTGTGGCCGTAGTTGAGGATCTCCCGCAGGCCCGACTCCTTCAGGTCCGAGGAGACGACCTCCGCCTTGACCCGGATCGACCGCTCGATCAGCTCGGCCGTGTGCGGGCCCGCCGGGGTGCGGGCGGCCTCCGGGTCGGCCTCGATCAGGTCCAGGATCACCGGGTCGGCGATGAACCCCGCCTTGATGACCTCGGCGAGACCGGAGACGTAGTCGTTCACGGCCAGGGAGTCCAGCGCCGCCAGATCGCACAGCACGCCGGCCGGCGGGTGGAAGGAGCCGACCAGGTTCTTGCCCTCGGCGGTGTTGATGCCGGTCTTGCCGCCGACCGCCGCGTCCACCATGGCCAGCACGGTGGTCGGGACGGCGATCCAGCGCACCCCGCGCAGCCAGGTCGCGGCGACGAACCCGGCCAGGTCCGTGGTCGAGCCGCCGCCGACCCCGACGATGGCGTCGGTGCGGGTGAAACCGCACTGGCCGAGCGCCTTCCAGCAGTAGGCGGCGACCTCGGCGGTCTTGGCCTCCTCGGCGTTGGGCACCTGGATGGCGACGGCCTCGTAGCCCTGCTCGGCCAGATCGGCGCGCAGCGCCTCACCTGTCTCGGCCAGCGCCTCCGGGTGGATCACGGCGACCCGCTTGGCCCGTTCCCCGATCAGCCCGGCCAGCTCGCCCAGCAGCTGCCGGCCCACCAGTACCTCGTACGGGTCGGTGCCCGCGGTACCGGCCACCGGGATCCGGGTGACTGCCTCGCTCATACCTGCTTCAACTCCAGTGCGTCCCATGCCGCCTGTGTGACCTCTTCGGGCGTGCGGCCGTCCGTCGCCACGACGGCGGTGGCGACCTCCTCGTACAGGTGCCGGCGCGCCTCCATCAGCTCCCGCCACTGCTTGCGCGGGTTGACCGCGAGCAGCGGGCGGGCCACGTTCAGGCCGGTGCGCTTGACGGCCTCCTCGACCTCCATCGACAGGTAGATCACCCGGTGCCCGGCCAGCAGCGCCCGCGTGTCCGGGTCGAGGACCGCCCCGCCGCCGAGTGCGACGACACCCGGGTGCTCGGCGAGCGCGGCCCGTACGGCGGCCTTCTCCAGCGCGCGAAAGGCCGCCTCGCCCTCGTCCACGAAGATCTCGGCGATCGTGCGGCCCTCGGCCGCCACGATGTCCTCGTCGGTGTCCCGGTAGCCGACGCCGAGGCGCTCGGCGAGCAGCCGGCCGACGGTGGACTTGCCCACGCCCATCGGACCGACCAGGACGACCGCAGGCATGCCGCTCACCTGATCGCCAGGCTGTCGAGGTACGACGTCACGTTGCGGCGGGTCTCCGGCACGGAGTCACCGCCGAACTTCTCCGCGACCGCGTCCGCGAGGACGAGCGCCACCATGGCCTCGGCGACGATGCCGGCCGCCGGGACGGCGGAGACGTCGGAGCGCTGGTGGTGCGCCTGTGCGGGCTCGCCGGTGGTGACGTCCACGGTCCGCAGCGCGCGCGGCACGGTGGCGATCGGCTTCATCGCGGCACGCACCCGCAGCAGCTCACCCGTGCTGAGGCCGCCCTCGGTGCCGCCCGAGCGGCCGGAGACGCGCCGGATGCCCTCCGGCGTGCTGACGATCTCGTCGTGTGCCTGGGAGCCGGGCACGCGGGCCAGCTCGAAGCCGTCGCCGACCTCGACGCCCTTGATCGCCTGGATGCCCATGAGCGCGCCGGCGAGGCGGGCGTCCAGCTTGCGGTCCCAGTGCACGTGCGAGCCGAGGCCGACCGGGACGCCGTAGGCCAGCACCTCGACCACGCCTCCCAGGGTGTCGCCGTCCTTGTGGGCCTGGTCGATCTCGGCGACCATCGCCTTCGAGGTGTCCGCGTCGAGGCAGCGCACCGGGTCCGCGTCGAGCTTCTCGACATCGGCCGGGGTGGGGTGGACGCCCTGCGGGGCCTTCACGGAGCACAGCTCGACCACGTGGGACACGATCTCGATGCCGGCGGTCTCCTTCAGGTACGACCGGGCGACCGCGCCCAGCGCGACCCGGGCCGCCGTCTCCCGGGCCGAGGCGCGCTCCAGGATCGGCCGGGCCTCGTCGAAGCCGTACTTCTGCATGCCCGCCAGGTCGGCGTGGCCGGGGCGGGGGCGGGTCAGCGGCGCGTTGCGGGCCAGCCCCGCGAGGACCTCGGGGTCGACCGGGTCCGCCGCCATGACCTGTTCCCACTTCGGCCACTCGGTGTTGCCCACCATGATCGCCACCGGCGAGCCGAGGGTCAGGCCGTGCCGGACACCGCCCAGGAAGGTGACCTCGTCCCGCTCGAACTTCATGCGGGCACCGCGGCCATAGCCGAGCCGCCGCCGCGCCAGGTGGTCCGCCACCATGTCCGTGGTGATCGGCACGCCGGCGGGAAGACCCTCCAGCGTCGCGACAAGTGCGGGACCGTGGGACTCCCCCGCGGTCAGCCAACGCAGCCTGCTCAACGGTGCTCCTCAGTGCTCGCGCCCGGTACTGCCTTGCGCACGCGCGTCCTCGCGTACGGCGACGGCGCCACCCGGGTGCGCGACCCCGGTACGCCACCTCCGATCCTCCCACGTCCGGGGGCGGGGACCGGCCGCCGGTCCAGCAGGCGGACGCGTGCGCGGGCGTCAGCGGGCCGCGAGCGCCTTCTCGCCGGCGTGCCGCATGGCCTCCAGCGGGCCCGGGATGCGCCCGGTCATCTGCTCGAACTGGAGCACGGCCTGGTGGACCAGCAGGTCCAGGCCGCTGACCACGGCACCGCCGAACATGGACCAGCGGGCCGCCAGCCCGGTGGGCCAGGGGTCGTAGAGCACGTCGAAGAGGGTGGCGGGGCGTTCGGGTACGGCGGTGGCGAGGGCGTCGGTGGTACCGGCGGGCGTGGTGGCGATCACCAGCGGGGCGCGCAGCGCCTCGGCCGCGTCCGACCAGTCCGCCGTACGCACCTCCACGTCGAGCCGTTCGCCCCACTGCCGCATCTCGGCGGCGCGGGCCTCGCTGCGGACGTAGGCGACGACCTCCCCGGTGCAGACCCGGGCCAGCGCGGCGAGCGCGGAGGAGGCGGTGGCGCCGGCGCCGAGGATCGCGGCGGAGTCGACCTGCTCGATGCCGTGCTCGCGCAGGGCGGCCACCATGCCCGGGATGTCGGTGTTGTCGCCGAGCCGGCGTCCGTCCTCGGTGAGGACCAGCGTGTTGACGGCGTCGACCGAGGCGGCCGTGTCGCTGATCTCGTCGAGCAGCGGGATGACCGCCCGCTTCAGCGGCATGGTCAGCGACAGCCCGGCCCACTCCGGGCCGAGCCGGTCCAGGAACCCGGGCAGGGCGGCCTCGTCGACGTCGAAACTGTCGTACGACCAGCCGGTGAGTCCGGCCGCCTCGTACGCGGCCCGGTGCAGCACCGGGGAGAGGGAGTGGGCGATCGGCGAACCGAGCACGGCGGCACGACGGCCGTCAACTGCCTTCGATGTCATGGAGAGCTACCCTCGGATTCCACGGATTCAGGTTACCTTGACCGACCTTCCGCCTCTCCAGGAGCTCGTCGAGCTTACGGATGAGCGGAGGCGCCAGCGACGGGCTGGCGAATCCACCGGATCCGCCAGAAAGTCACGTCTGCCGCTTGGCGATACACCCAACCGCACAACACGGCGCGACGGCCAGCCAACTTGCAAAGCGAGTTGGCTGGCCGTCGAGTTCAGAAGCTAAGCCTTGTCAGGCCTGCTGACGCAGGTACTCTCATTCACCTTGCCTGCATTACCGGTGCAAGCCTCCAGACGGATGGAAGCCCCGTCAGCAAACCAGACTTCGTCCCGACTCTCTTCGCAAGTATGCGCCCCCTTCTTGTTCCAGACAGTCGCCGCGAGCTTGCCCTTGTAATAGATTCGACCAACCGCAGCGTGACCGTCTGCCTTTTCGTCACAGGTATTCCAGTACTCAGTAGAAGAGTCATAGCCGACCATCGCCCCGCCATCCGCGGAATATATGACCCCGGTAGCGTTGGCCGATCCTGCCGCGAACCCGACGACAGCGACACTCATGGCCGCAACGGACCCCAGCCGTGCGAACTTCATACCGCTTCCCCCAACGTGGATACGTGAAGTGGTGTTGACTTCACTAATAGTTATGGTCGACCGTTGACCATACATGCAGCCTTGATTGTGTCCAAACAAGAAACTGGGACGTTCATGCCCGTCAGTCGGGCAATCTTGGTGCGCTCGGGCAACCGGGAAACGAGCGAGACCGCTGGTCAGGGAGTCCACGCCCCAGATGCCGTCCAGCTACAGGCCGCGGCCAGGGACCGGGGGACCTACTCGACCGCTTGGAGGAGAGTGAGGCTGACCTGAACCAGCCTCCTCCTGGCCGAGCACACCCTGTCCCTCAGGGCAGCGAGTAGCCGCGCGCTGCCATCAGTTCTTGTTCCTCGCCGCGTTCCACTCGTCGACTAGCTTCTCGTGGTCCGCGAGCGTCTTCGTGAACTTGCTGGTTTTGCCGTCCATCGAGATGAAGTAGTACCAGCCGTCGTGAGTCGGGTTGAGCGCACCCCTGAGCGCCTCCTCGCCAGGGTTGTCGATAGGTCCCGGCGGCAACCCCTTGGAGAAGTAGGTGTTGTAGGGGTTGCCGTACCTACGCAGCTCGGCGATGCTCAGATCGAGCTTGCTCTGATTCTTCACGTAGTTGTAGGTGGAGTCGAACTCCAATCGACCGTAGGTCTGAGGGTTATCGACCTTGAGTCGGTTGTATACGACCTCCGCCATCTTGCGGAAATCATCGTGACTGGTGCCCTCGGCCTGCACCAGGCTCGCCACCGTAAGCAACTGCCAAGGACTGTCGAGGCCCAGCGCCTGAGCCTTGTTCTCTAGACCCAACGCTTTGTACTCCGCGGTGGACTGAGCCACCATCTTCCTGAGAACGGCCGCAGGCTTCTGTTCCTTGGTGACCGCGTAACTCGAGGGGTAGAGGAAGCCTTCCAGCGGGTCCTTCAGGTTCGGGTGGTTCATCGCCCAGGCAGGTAGCCCCAGGTGCTTGTACTCCTTCTTCGCGACCCGCGCCGTGGTGCCCGTCGCCACTCCGAGGCGCTTGTCGATCAGGGCGTACACCGCTGTGTTGCGGAGGCCCTCGGCGATGATCAGGTTGCTGCGGCTCTTCGGGCTCAGCATCAGGTCCACCGCGCTCGCGGCGGACATCTCCTTCTCCAGGGTGTAGACCCCGTCCTGGAGCGATTTACCGTCAGGGTTGGCCTGCAGCGCGGAGACGAACGCGGCGGCGCTTTCGACGACACCCGCGTCCTTCAGCTTCTGACCGATCTCCCAGCCCCCCGCGCCCTTGGGGATCTCGACTGTGACCTGCTCCCCGTTGCCGTCGCCCGCGTAGTCCGGAGCCGTGCCGAAACGATTTTGGTAAAACTGGTAGCCGAAATACCCGACTCCGGCGAGGCCTCCGCCGAACACCAGGACGACCACCATGCAGGCGCAGCCGGTGCGCCGCTTCTTGCTCTTGACGGGCTTCTTTCCCTTGCCGCGCCGCTCCCGCCGGCTCTGGAGCTCGTGCTCCTCGTCGTCCTCCCCGCCGTCCCCCGCGAAGATGGCGGGCTCCTCCTCCTCGCCCGCCGTCTCCGGCTCGGGCTCCGGCTCGGGGCGCCTGCGGCCGGGCGGCTCCGGCGGCGGATAGGCGTCCTCGGTGCCGTAGAAGTCGGGCTGTTCCCCGCCGTAGGCCACGGGCTGCTGGCCGAACGGGTCGCCGGGGTCGGCCGCGTACGGCACCTGGCCGTGGGTGCCGGTCGCGTCCCAGCCGCCCTGGTGGACGTGCTGCTGGGTCTGGCCGTGGAACCGCTGGTCGTACTGCTGCTGACCGGATCCGTCCGGGTACGAGTGCTGCTGCCCGTCGTACCCGGGCTGCTGCTCCTGGCTCCAGTCGCCGTACTGCGGCGCCTGCGGATAGTGCTGGGGCTGACCCTCGTAAGGGGACTGCCGGCCCGCGTGGGTCTGCTGTCCTCCCCATCCGCCGTCCCCGTACAACGGGTCCTCCGGATGCCACGGTTCGGAGCCTGGGCCCCGGCCATACTCAGTCATCGATCCCCTAGAGCCGCGAGGCCGACGGTCACGCGGCCGGGGGGCCGGCTTCCGCTCCGCCTCTTGCTGTGCCCCGGCTGTTCGAACACCGGCGCATCGCGCGGAACGTTACCGTATCGCGATCAGATGACCACTTCGACGCCTTCGCCGGGTGGATTGTCTGACACCCGTTCGGATTCCAGGGCCTGCTGCAAAATGATGACGGCGGCGGCCTGGTCGATGACCGCGCGGCCCTTCTTCGACTTCACCCCCGAGGCGCGCAGTCCCTGACTGGCCGTCACCGTCGTCATCCGCTCGTCCACCAGCCGCACCGGTACCGGCGTGATGCCCTTGGCCAGTTCCTGGGCGAAGGCGCGGACCTTGACCGCGGCCGGGCCCTCGCCCCCCTTGAGGGAGCGAGGGAGGCCGACGACGACCTCGATCGGTTCGTACTCCGCCACCAGCTGACGCAGCCGGCGGTGGGCGGCGGGGATGTCCCGGCCGGGGACGGTCTCCACCGGGGTGGCGAGGATCCCGTCGGGGTCGCACGAGGCGACCCCGATCCGGGCGTCCCCGACGTCGATCGCGAGCCGACGTCCTCTGCGCATGTCTCGACCGCTTCTTACTTGGCGGTCTCGGCGACGAGGCGCTCGACGGCCTCGACGGCCTCGCCGACGGCGGCCGGGTTCTGGCCGCCGCCCTGGGCGACGTCCGGCTTGCCGCCACCGCCGCCGCCGAGCGTCTTGGCGGCCGTACGGACCAGGTCGCCGGCCTTCAGACCGCGGTCGCGGGCGGCGTCGTTGGTGGCGATGACCGTGAGCGGCTTGCCGTTGTTCACCGTGAAGAGGGCCACGACGGCGGCGCGTCCGCCCTGGATCCGGCCGCGCACGTCGAGGACCAGCTTGCGCAGGTCGTCCGGCGTGGTGCCGTCCGGGACCCGGCCGGTCACCAGGGCCACGCCCCGCACGTCCTTGGCGGACTCGGCGAGGCCGGCGGCGGCCTGGAGCACCTTCTCGGCGCGGAACTTCTCGATCTCCTTCTCGGCGTCCTTCAGCTTGCCGAGCATCGCGGAGACCTTCTCCGGCAGCTCCTCCGGACGGCCCTTGAGCAGCTCGGTCAGCTGGTTGACCACCGTGTGCTCGCGGGCGAGGAAGTTGTAGGCGTCCACACCGACGAGGGCCTCGATACGGCGGACACCCGAGCCGATGGAGGACTCGCCGAGCAGCTTCACCAGGCCCAGCTGGGCGGTGTTGTGCACGTGCGTGCCGCCGCACAGCTCCTTGGAGAAGTCGCCGATGGTCACGACGCGCACCCGCTCGCCGTACTTCTCGCCGAACTCGGCGATGGCGCCCTGCTTCTTGGCCTCGTCGATACCCATGACCTCGGCGCGCACGTCGAGGTCGCGGGCGAGCACCTCGTTGATCTTCTGCTCGACGTCGGTCATCACGGCCGTCGGCACGGCGGACGGGGAACCGAAGTCGAAGCGGAAGCGGCCCGGCTGGTTCTCGGAGCCGGCCTGGGCGGCCGTCGGGCCGAGGGCGTCGCGCAGGGCCTGGTGGGTGAGGTGGGTGGCCGAGTGGGCGCGGGCGATGGCGTGGCGGCGGCGGGCGTCGATGGAGGCGTGGGCCTTGGCGCCGACCGTCACCTCGCCGACCTGGACGACGCCCTTGTGGACGTACACGCCCGGGACCGGCTTCTGGCAGTCGCGGACCTCGATGACGGCACCGGAGTCGACCTTGATCTTGCCGGTGTCGCCGATCTGGCCGCCGCCCTCGGCGTAGAACGGGGTGCGGTCCAGGACGATCTCGACCTCGTCGCCCTCGGTGGCGGCCGGGGAGGAGACGCCGTCGACCAGGATGCCGACGATCGTGGTCTCTCCCTCGGTGTCCGTGTAACCGATGAAGTCGGTGGCACCGGCGGAGTCGGCGATCTCGCGGTAGGCGCCCATGTCGGCGTGGCCGGTCTTCTTGGCCTGTGCGTCGGCCTTGGCGCGCTCCCGCTGCTCCTTCATCAGGCGGCGAAAGCCCTCCTCGTCCACGGACAGCCCCTGCTCGGCGGCCATCTCGAGGGTGAGGTCGATCGGGAAGCCCCAGGTGTCGTGGAGCAGGAACGCCTTGTCGCCCGGCAGCACGTTCGAGCCCGAGGCCTTGGTCTCGGTGACGGCGGTGTCGAGGATGTTGGTGCCGGCCTTCAGCGTCTTCAGGAAGGCGTTCTCCTCGGCGAGGGCGACCTTCTCGATGCGCTCGCGGTCGGTGATCAGCTCCGGGTACTGCTGGCCCATCATCCGGATGACGGTGTCGATCAGGTCCTTGACGACCGGACCGGTGGCGCCGAGCAGCCGCATGTTGCGGATGGCGCGGCGCATGATGCGGCGCAGCACGTAGCCGCGGCCCTCGTTGCCGGGGGTGACGCCGTCACCGATGAGCATGGTGGCCGTGCGCATGTGGTCGGTGACCACGCGCAGGGAGACGTCCGAGGCGTGGGCGTCGCCGTAGCGGACGCCGGTCAGCTCGGTGGCCTTGTCGATGACGGCCATGGAGGTGTCGATCTCGTACATGTTCTGCACGCCCTGCAGAATCATGGCGAGCCGCTCCAGGCCGAGGCCGGTGTCGATGTTCTTGCTCGGCAGGTCCCCGAGGATCTCGAAGTTGTCCTTGCCGATGCCCTCACCCCGCTCGTACTGCATGAAGACGAGGTTCCAGATCTCCACGTACCGCTCGTCGTTGACGGCGGGGCCGCCCTCGACGCCGAACTCGGGGCCGCGGTCGTAGTTGATCTCGGAGCAGGGGCCGCAGGGGCCGGGGACGCCCATGGACCAGAAGTTGTCCTTCATGCCCAGGCGCTGGATGCGTTCCTTGGGCACGCCGACGACCTCGTGCCAGATCTGCTCGGCCTCGTCGTCGTCCTTGTAGACGGTGATCCACAGGCGCTCGGGGTCGAGGCCGTAACCGCCCTTGTCCTGGGGGCTGGTGAGCAGCTCCCAGGCGAGCTTGATGGCGCCTTCCTTGAAGTAGTCGCCGAAGGAGAAGTTGCCGCACATCTGGAAGAACGTGCCGTGCCGCGTGGTCTTGCCGACCTCTTCGATGTCGGGCGTGCGCACGCACTTCTGCACGCTGGTGGCGCGCGGGAACGGCGGCTTGACCTCACCCAGGAAGTAGGGCTTGAAGGGGACCATGCCGGCGGGGACGAGGAGCAGAGTCGGGTCGTCCGCGATGAGCGACGCCGAAGGGACGACGGTGTGCCCGCGCTCCTCGAAGAAGCTCAGCCAGCGGCGGCGAATCTCGGCCGACTCCATCAGTGGTCCTCATTCCGGTTGTACGAGTACGTCGTGTTCTCGATGTACTTCGGGTTGCTGCGGTTGTTCTCGATGGCGGCGTACCGCCGGGGCGCCGGGAGCTCCGGGCTGTCCTGGATGCCGAGGGCCTCCTCCAGCTCGGCCTCCCGCTGGGCCATGTTGTCGCGGACGTCGAGCGCGAAGCCGACCGCGCGGTCCTTCAGCCGCTGACCGGTCTCCAGGGCCTTGTTCGCCGCGGTGGCGGCGAGGCTCTCCGGGGTCAGCTGCTTCAGCTTGCGGTTGACCTTGGTGGTGGCCCACACACCTGCGGCGACTCCTGTGGTGAACCAGAACGTACGGCGGAACATCGCTCGGTCTCAGTCCTTACTTCCGCTTGCGTCGTGCGGCGGGGACCGTCCGGCCCACGATCACGGTACGCCGGGGCGACTTCCCAGGCACGTCCTCCTTGCGGCCGCCGAGCGCCCGGCGGACGCCGTAGCCGAAGGCCGCGACCTTCACCAGCGGGCCGCCGAAGGTGGAGGCGACGGTGCTGGACAGCGCGGAGGCGTTCGACGTGACCTCCTGGACGTCGGAGGCGATCGCGTCGACCCGGTCGATCTGCGTCTGCGCCGAGCGCACGGCCTCGGAGGCGTCGGCGAGCAGCGGCACCGCCTGGTCGGTCACGTCCGCGACGAGCTTGGTGGTCGCCTTGAGCGTCTGGGCCAGCCTCGCCAGTGCGACCGCGAGGAAGGAGACCAGGATCGCCCAGAAGACGGCCACCAGGATCCCGGCCACCTCTCCACCGGACACTGTGCGCACCCGCTCCCTGAAACGTGCCTGAACATCGAAAAAGTCGTGCCCCGAGCCTATCGCGCCGGGGCCGAGGCTCCGTACCCGATTACCGTGCGGGGCGGGCGGAGTTGCGGGAAGAGATTGTACGGAGTGAACACGGTTCAGTACGCTCCGTGTCCTATGCGAGGTCCTCACAGTCCCGGCTTCCGGGCGGACGGCGATCCGCCCGTCGAACTCACCGCTTTCGTCGGGCGCTCGGCCGAGCTGGCCGAGTTGACGGCGACGCTCGGTCAGGCGCGGCTGGTGACCGTGACCGGGGTGGGCGGGGTCGGCAAGTCCCGGCTGGCCGTGCGGGCGGCTGTCCGGTGGGCCTCCGGCGCGGCGGCGGCCGGGCCGGGCTGGGGGCGGGTGGAGCTGTCGCCCGTGCGGGACCCGCAGTTCGTGGAGTACGCGGTCGTGGAGGCGCTGGGGCTGACCGACCACACCGCCCGCATGCCCCGGGAGACGCTGCTGGAACATCTGGCCGGCCGGCCGGCGCTGCTGGTGCTGGACGGGTTCGAGCATCTGGTGGCGGCCTGTGCCGATCTGACGGCGGAGCTGCTGCGCACCCTGCCGGAGCTGCGCGTGCTGGCCGTGGGCCGGCGTCCCCTCGGTCTCGCGGGCGAGCGGCTGTTCCCGCTGGCGCCGCTCGCCGAGGACGAGGCCGTGGAGCTGTTCGCGGACCGGGCCCGGACGCACGGGGTGCCGGTGGCCGACGGCCCCGAGGTCCGGGAGCTGTGCCGGCGGCTGGAGGGGATCCCGCTGGCGCTGGAGCTGGCGGCCGGACGGCTGCGGGTGCTGTCCCCGGCGCAGCTGCTGCACCGGCTCGACGACCGGTTCCGGCTGCTGACCGGCGGCGACCGGGACGCCCTCCCCCGGCACCAGACGCTGCGCACGGCGATCGGCTGGAGCCACGAGCTGTGCACGCCGGCCGAACGGCTGTTGTGGGCACGGCTGTCGGTGTTCGCTCAGACCTTCGACCTGGAGGCGGCGGAGTACGTGTGCAGCGGTGACGGGCTGGCCGCCGAGGACGTCCTGGACGTGCTCTCGGAGCTGCTCGCCCAGTCGGTCGTCTCCCGCGAGGAGACCCCGGCGGGCCCCCGCTACCGGATGCTGGACACCGTCCGGGCCTACGGCGCCGACTGGCTGGAGGCGACGGGGGACGCGGGCCGGCTGCGCAGACGGCACCGGGACTGGTACCTGGGCCTGGCGACCTGGTGCGAGCTGGAGTGGTTCTCGCCCCGGCAGCGGGAGGTGGCCGCGCGGGTCGACGCCGAGCTGCCGAATCTGCGGACGGCGCTGGACTTCTGTCTGACCGAGCCCGAGGAGGCGCATCTCGGCCAGCACCTGGCGGGTTCGCTGTGGTTCTGCTGGGTGGGCTGCGGCCGGCTCTCGGAGGGACGGCGCTGGCTGGAGCGCAGCGTGGAACTGGACTCGGAGTACGAGCAGTCCCGGCTGAAGGCGCTGTGGGTGCTCGGCTACGTGGCGATCCTGCAGGGCGACACCGTACCGGCGCTGCAGGCGCTCCAGGTCTGCCGGGAGCAGGCGGAGCGGTCGGCGGATCCGACGGCGGTGGCGTACGCCGAGCACCGCACCGGCTGTCTGGCCCTGGTCTCGGACGACATGGCCCGCGCAGAAACGCTGCTGCGGTCGGCGCTGGACCGCTACCGGGAGATCGGCGAGCTGAACAGCAACGTCCTGATGGGCCAGGTGGAGCTGGCGATGACGCGGGCGTTCCAGGGGGATCTCCCGGACGCGGTGCGGCTGTGCGAGGACGTGCGCCGGGTGTGCGAGGACCACGGGGAGCGCTGGGCGCGGTCGTACGCGCTGTACGTGCTGGCGTACGCGGCCTGGCAGGGCGGCGATCCGGTCCGCGCACGGGAGTTGCTGGCCGAGTGTCTGGACAACGCGCACTCCTTCCGCGATCTGCTCGGGACGGTGCTGTCGATCGAGCTGCTGGCCCTGGTGACGGTGACGCAGGGCGATGCGGTGGAGGCGGCGGTGCTCCAGGGCGCCGCCGGACGCATGTGGCCCTCGGTCGGGCTGCCGCTGTTCGGCTCGGCGTACTACAACGCCCCGCACGAGCTGTGCGAGGCGACGGCCCGGGAGGAGCTGGGCGACGAGCGGTACGAGGAGTGGGTGCGCCGGGGGGCGCGGCTGGACCGGGAGACGGCGGTGGCCCGGGCGCTCAGCAACGACGTCCGACCGCTGCCGGCGCTGCCGACGCCCCGGGGGCCGGTTCCGCACACCCGCTCCGGACAGCGCGAACCCGCCGCCTCGCCCACCCGGAAGGGCGGGGAGACGGCGGGCTGAGGGCCTACGCCGGAGCTGGGGTCAGCGGGCGTAGTACTCGACGACGAGCTGCTCGTCGCAGATCACCGGGATCTCCTTGCGGTTCGGCTCGCGGTCCAGGCGGAACGCCAGGGCCTTGAGGTTCACCTGCAGGTAGCGCGGGGTCTCGCCGTCGGGGGCGAAGCCACCCTCACGGGCGATCTGGAAGAGCGTCTTGTCCTTGGAACGGTCGCGGACCTGCACGACGTCGTCCGGGCGGACACGGAAGGACGGCTTGTCGACCTTCTGGCCGTTGACCTGGATGTGGCCGTGGACGACCATCTGGCGGGCCTGGTAGATCGTGCGGGCGATGCCCGAACGCAGGACCAGCGCGTCGAGGCGGCGCTCCAGCTCGACGATCAGGGCCTCACCGGTCTTGCCCTGGACCTTGGACGCACGCTCGTAGGCGCGGACCAGCTGGCGCTCGGAGATGTCGTACTGAGCGCGCAGGCGCTGCTTCTCCAGCAGACGGACCTTGTAGTCCGAGTTCTGCTTGCGGCCACGGCCGTGCTCACCCGGCGGGTAGGGGCGGGCCTCGAAGTACTTGACGGCCTTCGGGGTCAGCGCGATACCGAGGGCACGCGACTTCTTGACCTTGGGGCGGGACTGGTTCGCCACTCTTATCTCGTTTCCTAGTTTCCGGCTTGTCAGGATTAGGGAGGTCGCATCCGCAGCCGGGAAAACCCGCCGGGTCCGCAGGGGACCTGCCGGGCAGCCGCTTCCCTGGTCTGGGCACATACGTGCAGCACGCGAGTGGCCCACCGACCGTCCCGATACTGCGGGGGGTGGTGGGCTGCCCGCGACACCGTTCGACGGTGCGCGACGCTCCTGGAGTCAGTCCGCGAGGGACTGGACGTCCGGCTGACCGTCCCGTTCTGACAGCACGGGACTCAGCACTCCGGAGCAGTTTACAGGGTGCTCAGGACCGCTTGCGACCGAGGTGTTCACGGGTCCATTCCACGGCGTCCGCGTACCTGGCCTCGGCGCCGTGCCGGGTCGGCGCGTAGTACTCGCGGTCCTTCAGGGCGTCCGGGGCGTACTGCTGCTCGGCGATGCCCTCCGGCAGGTCGTGCGGGTACACGTACCCCTGGGCGTGGCCGAGCTTGGCGGCGCCCTTGTAGTGCCCGTCGCGCAGGTGCGGCGGCACCGGACCGGCCAGGCCCTTGCGTACGTCGTCCAGGGCGGCGCCGATCGCGGTGGTCGCGGAGTTGGACTTGGGAGCGAGGGCCAGGGCGATCGTGGCGTGGCTGAGGGTGAGGGCGGCCTCCGGGAAGCCGATCATGGCGACGGCCTGGGCGGCGGCGACCGCGATCGGCAGGGCGCCCGGGTCGGCCAGGCCGATGTCCTCGCTGGCGGAGATCATCAGGCGGCGGGCGATGAACCGGGGGTCCTCGCCGGCCTCGATCATGCGGGCCAGGTAGTGCAGGGCCGCGTCGACGTCGGAGCCGCGGATGGACTTGATGAGGGCGCTGGCGACGTCGTAGTGCTGGTCGCCGTCGCGGTCGTACTTCACCGCGGCCCGGTCGACGGTCTGCTCCAGCGTCGCCAGGCTGATCTCGCTCTCGCCCTGGTCGAGTGCGGCCCCGGCGGCGGCCTCCAGGGCGGTCAGGGCGCGCCGGGCGTCGCCGCCGGCGATCCGCAGCAGGTGCTCCTCGGTGTCCTCGGGCAGGCCGACCGCGTCCTTCAGGCCGCGCTCGTCGCTCAGCGCGCGCCGGAGCAGGCCCCGGATGTCGTGGTCGGTGAGCGGTTCCAGGGTGAGCAGCAGGGAGCGGGAGAGCAGCGGGGAGATCACCGAGAAGTAGGGGTTCTCCGTCGTGGCGGCGATCAGGGTCACCCAGCGGTTCTCCACGGCCGGGAGCAGGGAGTCCTGCTGGGCCTTGCTGAAGCGGTGGATCTCGTCCAGGAACAGGACGGTCTCCTTGCCGAAGCCGCCGGTGGCGCGGCGGGCGCCGTCGATGACCGCGCGGACCTCCTTGACGCCCGCGGTGATCGCGGACAGCTCCACGAACCGCTTGTTCGTCGCCTTGGACACGACGTACGCCAGGGTGGTCTTGCCGGTGCCGGGCGGGCCCCACAGGATCACCGAGGACGGTCCGGCGGGGCCGCCGTTGCCCTCGCCGACCAGCCGGCGCAGTGGGGAGCCGGGTTTGAGCAGGTGCTGCTGGCCCACGACCTCGTCGAGCGTGCGCGGGCGCATGCGCACCGCCAGGGGGCTGGCCGCCGGGTCCTTCTCCTGGCGTTCTTCTGCTGCTGCGGTGAAGAGGTCGGGTTCCACGCTGAAACCCTAGAACACCGCACTGACAATCGGGTCCTGGCCGTCAGCCGGCCCCCTGCCGCCCGGTCAGCTGGTCCAGAAGTCCCACCAGCGGGTGAGGACCAGCATGCCGATGATGCCGACGTGCAGGACCGGCAGCACCCAGGTGAACTCGCCGAAGAAGGACTTCAGCCACCGCGGGGACGGCAGGAAGTCGTTGCGGATGTTGAACGAGGTGACGTACCAGAACATGGTGATCGTGGCGACCCAGGCGAGCGAGCACCACAGGCACAGCGCGTTGATCCGGTACAGGGACTGGAACTGCAGCCAGGTGCAGAAGGCCACGCCGAACAGCGTGCCGAAGTTGAAGGTCAGCCAGTACCAGCGCGGGAAGCGGGCGCGGGCGAGCAGGCTCATGCCGACGCAGATGACGATGCCGTAGGCGACCAGGCCGAGCATCGGGTTGGGGAAGCCGAAGGCGGCGGCCTGCTTGCTCTCCATGACGCTGCCGCAGGAGACCACCGGGTTCAGGCTGCACCCGGGGGTGAACGTCTTGCCGGCGACCTTCGCTTCCAGCAGCTTGAACTTGTCGATCGTGATGACCCAGGCGGCCAGCAGTCCGGCCGCGCCGGTGATCAGCAGCACGATGGCGAAGGCACGGCTGCCGCCCACCGCGCGCGGGGCGTCGGCGGCGCGCTCCGGACCGGGTTCCGCGGAGACGTCTTTGACTGTCGTCTTGCTCATCACGCCGATTCCGTCACTTGAGAGTGGACCATCTTCGGGCACGGGTCATTCTGCCGCACGCGCCTGTGTGCGCACCGTTCGCTTCCCATAAGGAGTACGTACGACGCGTGCCGTCTGCTCGGTTCCGGACAGTCCCGGCCGGCCGGAAACAGGGGCGCCGGACGCCCCCTCGGGGAGCGTCCGGCGCCCACGCGCGTGCGGGTCAGCCGAGCCGGGCTTCCAGTTCCGCCACGATCTCGTTGACGCCGATCGCCGTCTGCTCGCCCGACTCCATGTCCTTGAGCTGGACGACGCCTTCGGCGAGGTCGCGCTCGCCGGCGACGATCGTGTAGCGGGCGCCCGAGCGGTTGGCGTTCTTCATGGCGCCCTTCAGGCCCTTGCCGCCGTACGCGAAGTCCGCCGCGATGCCCACCTTGCGCAGGTCGGTGATCTTCCCGAACAGCACCCGGCGGGCCTCCTCTCCGAGCGGGACGGCGTAGACCGAGGTGGCGGACGGGATGTCCAGTTCCACCCCCTCGGCCTCCAGCGCGAGGACCGTGCGGTCCACGCCCAGGGCCCAGCCGACGGAGGGCAGCGCGGGGCCGCCGATCATCTCGGACAGGCCGTCGTACCGGCCGCCGCCGCCCACCGCGGACTGCGAGCCGAGACCGTCGTGCACGAACTCGAAGGTGGTGCGGGTGTAGTAGTCCAGACCGCGCACCAGCTTCGGGTCGTCCTCGAAGGAGACACCGGCCGCCGTGATCAGCTCGCGGACCTCCTCGTGGTACGCCTTGCACGCGTCGCACAGGTAGTCGCGCAGCAGCGGGGCGCCCGTGAGCTGCTTCTGGACCGACTCGCGCTTGTCGTCGAGGACCCGCAGCGGGTTGATGTCGACGCGCCGGCGCGTGTCCTCGTCCAGGTCCAGGCCGTGCAGGAACTCCTGGAGCGCGGACCGGTACACCGGGCGGCACTCCTTGTCGCCCAGGCTGTTCAGCAGGATGCGGAAGTTCCTGAGGCCCAGCGAGCGGTAGGCCTGGTCGGCCAGGATGATCAGCTCGGCGTCCAGCGCCGGGTCCTCCGCGCCGATCGCCTCGGCGCCGACCTGGGAGAAGTGCCGGTAACGGCCCTTCTGGGGGCGCTCGTAGCGGTACTGCGAGCCCGAGTACCAGACCTTGACCGGGAGGTTGCCCGTCTTGTACAGGTTGGCCTCGAGGACCGCCCGCAGCACGGGCGCGGTGGTTTCCGGGCGCAGGGCCAGCCTGTCGCCGCCCTTCGTCTCGAAGACGTACATCTCCTTCGTCACGATGTCGGTGGACTCGCCGACACCGCGCGCGAAGAGCTCGACGTTCTCGAAGCCGGGGGTCTCGATGTAGCCGTAGCCGGAGCTCCTGAGCGGCGCGGCGATCGCCTCGCGGACGGCCAGGAACTTGGCACTGTCCGGCGGCAGCAGGTCGTACGTGCCCTTGGGGGCCTTGAAAGTGCTCACGGAAATCTCTCGTCACATTCCTCGTCGGGGAGCCTCGGCTCCCTGGCCGGCGGCCACCTGCCGCAGATAGGGGTTGGCGGCGCGCTCCTGGCCGATGGTCGTCTGGGGGCCGTGTCCGGACAGCACCACGGTGGAGTCGTCGAGCGGCAGGCACACACGGGCCAGCGAGTCGAGCATGTCCACCATGGATCCGCCCGGCAGATCGGTGCGTCCGATGGAGCCGGCGAACAGCAGATCCCCGGAGAAGAACACCGACGGGACGTCGGCGGTCTCGGGCATCCTGAAGGTCACCGACCCCTTGGTATGGCCCGGCGCGTGCGCGACGGAGAGCGTGAGGCCGGCCAGCTCCAGGGACGTGCCGTCGGTCAGCTCCCTGACGTCGTCCGGCTCCCCCACGGTCAGCTCGCCCATCAGCGGCATGCCGATGGACCGGCCGAGCGCCTTCTCGGGGTCGCTCATCATGTACCGGTCCTCGGGGTGGATCCAGGCCGGTACGTCGTGCGCCCCGCAGACGGGGACGACCGAGGCCACGTGGTCGATGTGGCCGTGGGTGAGGACGACGGCGACGGGCTTGAGCCGATGTTTCCTCAGCGCTTCCTCGACGCCTGGGGCGGCCTGGTGGCCGGGGTCGATGATCACGCACTCCTCACCGGCGGCGGGGGCGACGAGATAACAGTTCGTCCCCCAGGCCCCGGCGGGGAACCCGGCAATGAGCACGATCGTCCTTCGTTGTGTCGATTCACAGGCGGCTTCAGCTGCTGTCAGAGCCTACCGGCGCTGCCGTTTCCTCAGCCAACCCATATACGGTACGGGGCTACACGCAGCGGTCGGCTCACGAGGACGTACGCGTACCGCCCGACACACGACACGCATGAGGAGAGAACCCGGTGGTCAGCCAGGAGCAGCGGCGGCGTCAGCTCGCCCGGGAGAAGTTCTTGCGGCAGCAGCAGCGGCGCACCCAGGCGCGGCGCAAGTCCCGCGTGCGCAACTCCGTGATCGCGTCGGTACTCGGCGTGGTCGTGATCGGCAGTGTCGCTCTGTACACGACCGGGGTGCTGAAGAACGACGACGACAAGAAGACCAACGCGAGCGCCGAGGTCACCCCGAGCGCGACGCCGACGAGCAAGGCACCGGACCCGTGCGCGAAGCCGGCGGCCGGCTCGGTGAAGAAGCAGAGCTGGAAGAAGGAGCCGGCGATGACGATCGACACGTCGGCGAAGTACACGCTGAAGCTCGCGACGACGTGCGGCGACATCGGCGTGGCGCTGAAGACGTCGGCGGCCCCGCACACGGTCAACTCGTTCGACTTCCTCGCCGGGAAGGGCTACTTCGACCACACGAAGTGCCACCGCCTGACCACCCAGGGCATCTACGTCCTGCAGTGCGGCGACCCCCAGGGCACCGGCATGGGCGGTCCGGGCTACACGCTCCCGGACGAGAACCTCAAGGACAAGAGCCTGAAGAACAACACCTATCCGGCGGGCACGGTGGCGATGGCCAACACCGGCCAGAAGCACACCGGCGGCAGTCAGTTCTTCCTCGTCTACAAGGACAGCCAGCTGCCGCCGAGCTACACCCCGTTCGGCACCATCGACGCGGCCGGCATGAAGGTGCTGGACAAGATCGCCGCGGCCGGCGAGAGCACCGGCGCCGGCGACGGAGCGCCGAACGCGACGGTCGTGATCAACAAGGCGACGGTCGGCAAGTCCTGAGGTCACCGGTGCCGAAGCGACCGGAGGGACGGGAACGGCCGACTGCGGAATTTCGGTCGCGCTGGATGCGGACAGGCAACCCGCTGGTCGCCTATGTTGGCCGTGACGAAACTGTGGACGATGCCCGGGGGTGCTGAGGCCCCCCGCAGGCATCATGTGGAGGAGGCGCTGTGAGCAGCGACCCGTGGGGCCGCGTCGACGAGACGGGGACCGTGTACGTGCGTACGGCCGACGGCGAGAAGGTCGTCGGTTCCTGGCAGGCCGGCTCCCCCGAGGAGGCGCTGGCCTACTTCGAGCGCAAGTACGAGGGCCTGGTTGTCGAAATCGGCCTCCTCGAGAAGCGCGTGCGGACCACCGACCTGTCGGCGAAGGACGCCCAGGCCGCCATCGACCACCTGCGCGAGCAGGTCGACGCCCACCACGCGGTCGGTGACCTGGACGCGCTGCGGGCCCGGCTGGACAAGCTCGTCGAGACCGTCGAGGCGCGCCGCGAGGAGCGCAAGGCGCAGCGGGCCAAGCAGTCCGACGAGGCTCGCAAGGCCAAGGAGGACCTGGTCGCGGAGGCGGAGCAGCTGGCCCGGTCCGACCAGTGGCGGGCGGCCGGCGAGCGGCTGCGCGCGCTGGTGGACACCTGGAAGGGCCTGCCTCGCCTGGACCGTAAGTCCGACGACGAGCTGTGGCACCGCTTCTCGCACGCCCGATCGGCGTTCTCCAAGCGCCGCAAGGCGCACTTCGCGCAGCTGGACGCGCAGCGCGAGGAGGCCCGCCGCATCAAGGAGCGGCTGGTCGCCGAGGCCGAGGCGCTGTCCGGTTCGACGGACTGGGGTCCCACGGCCGCCCGGTACCGCGAGCTGATGGCGGAGTGGAAGGCAGCGGGCCGCGCCCAGCGCGAGCACGAGGACGACCTGTGGAACCGCTTCCGAGGCGCCCAGGACGTGTTCTTCGCCGCCCGCAGCTCGGTGTTCGCCGAACGGGACGCGGAGCAGTCGGAGAACCTGAAGCTGAAGGAGGAGCTGGCCGAGGAGGCCGAGAAGCTCCTGCCGATCGGCGACCTGAAGGCCGCGCGGGCCGCCTTCCGCTCGATCAACGAGCGCTGGGAGGCCATCGGTCACGTCCCGCGGGACGCCCGGCCGAAGGTCGAGGGGCGGATGCACGCCGTCGAGCGGGCGATCCAGGAGGCCGAGGAGGCCGAGTGGCGCCGGACGAACCCGGAGGCACGCGCGCGTGCCGAGGGTCTGACCGGTCAGCTCCAGGCCGCCGTGGACAAGCTGAAGGCGCAGATCGAGCAGGCGCGCGCCCAGGGCAACAACGCCAAGGCCGACAAGCTCCAGAAGGAGCTGGAAGGCCGTGAGGCGCTCCTGGAGCAGGCCCTGAAGGGCTTGCAGGAGTTCGGGGGCTAGATTCCCTCAGCGAGCATACGAAAGGCCCTGTACGCGCGTACGGGGCCCTTTCGTATGCCGGTCCGCCGGGCGGGCGGTCTACGACCGGGTGCGTCCGGAGGTCACGCGGTAGACGTCGTACACGCCCTCCACGCCCCGCACGGCCTTCAGGACGTGGCCGAGGTGCTTCGGGTCGCCCATCTCGAAGGTGAACCGGGAGGTGGCAACCCGGTCGCGGGACGTCTGCACGGCCGCCGAGAGGATGTTGACGTGCTGGTCGGACAGGACCCGGGTGACGTCCGAGAGCAGGCGCGAGCGGTCCAGCGCCTCGACCTGGATGGCGACGAGGAAGACCGAGGACTGGGTGGGCGCCCACTCGACGTCGAGGATGCGCTCCGGCTCGCGGGACAGCGACTCGACGTTGACGCAGTCGCTGCGGTGAACCGATACGCCGCTGCCCCGGGTGACGAAGCCGATGATGGGGTCGCCGGGCACCGGCGTACAGCACCGGGCCAGCTTGACCCACACGTCCTCGACGCCCTTGACCACCACGCCCGGGTCGGTGCTGGAGCGGCGCTTGCGACCGCGGGTGCGGGACGGGGGAACCGTCTCGTCGATCTCCTCGGTGGCCGCCTCCTCGCCGCCGAGGGCCTGGACGAGCTTCTGCACGATGCTCTGCGCCGAGACATGGCCCTCGCCGATCGCCGCGTACAGCGCGGAGATGTCCGAGTAGCGCATCTCGTGGGCGAGCGTGACCAGCGAGTCGCCGGTGAGGATCCGCTGGATCGGCAGGTTCTGCTTGCGCATGGCCCGCACGATGGAGTCCTTGCCCTGCTCGATCGCCTCGTCCCGGCGCTCCTTGGAGAACCAGGCACGGATCTTGTTGCGGGCCCGCGGCGACTTGACGAAGCCGAGCCAGTCCCGGGACGGGCCGGCGCCGGCCGCCTTGGAGGTGAAGACCTCCACGAGGTCGCCGTTGTCCAGGGTGGATTCGAGCGGTACGAGACGGCCGTTGACCCGCGCTCCTATGGTGCGGTGGCCGACCTCGGTGTGGACGGCGTACGCGAAGTCGACGGGGGTGGCACCGGCCGGCAACGCGATGACGTCACCCTTGGGCGTGAAGACGAAGACCTCGTTGCGGGACAGGTCGAAGCGCAGGGACTCCAGGAACTCGCCCGGGTCCTCGGTCTCCTTCTGCCAGTCCAGCAGCTGGCGCAGCCACGCCATGTCGTTGAGGTGGTCGTCCTTCTTGCCCGCCTTGGGCACGTCGGTGCGGACCTTGGAGGCGCCGGCGACGGCCTCCTGCTTGTACTTCCAGTGCGCGGCGATGCCGTACTCGGCGCGGCGGTGCATGTCGAACGTGCGGATCTGCAGCTCGACCGGCTTGCCGTTGGGGCCGATGACCGTCGTGTGCAGCGACTGGTACATGTTGAACTTGGGCATCGCGATGTAGTCCTTGAACCGGCCGGGGACCGGATTCCATCGCGCGTGCACGGTGCCGAGGGCGGCGTAGCAGTCGCGCACGGTGTCGACGAGGACACGGATGCCCACCAGGTCGTAGATCTCCGCGAAGTCACGGCCGCGGACGATCATCTTCTGGTAGACGCTGTAGTAGTGCTTCGGGCGGCCGGTGACGGTCGCCTTGATGCGGGCGGCGCGCAGGTCGGCCTGGACCTCGTCGGTCACTATGGCGAGGTACTCGTCCCGCTTCGGCGCGCGCTCGGCCACCAGCCGTACGATCTCGTCGTACATCTTGGGGTAGAGGATCGCGAAGGCGAGGTCCTCCAGCTCCCACTTGATGGTGTTCATGCCGAGGCGGTGGGCGAGCGGAGCGTAGATCTCCAGCGTCTCGCGCGCCTTCTTCTCCTGCTTCTCGCGCTTGAGGTAGCGCATGGTGCGCATGTTGTGCAGGCGGTCGGCGAGCTTGATGACCAGGACCCGAGGGTCCTTGGCCATGGCCACGACCATCTTGCGCACGGTCTCGGCCTGCGCGGCCTCGCCGAACTTGACCTTGTCCAGCTTGGTGACGCCGTCGACGAGGAGGGCGACGGTGTCGCCGAAGTCGCGGCGGAGCTGGTCCAGGCCGTACTCGGTGTCCTCGACGGTGTCGTGCAGCAGCCCTGCCATCAGCGTCGCCGGGTCCATGCCCAGCTCGGCGAGGATGGTGGTGACGGCGAGCGGGTGCGTGATGTACGGGTCGCCGCTCTTGCGCTTCTGGCCGCGGTGCCAGCGCTCGGCGACCTGGTAGGCGCGCTCGATCTGGCGCAGCGTGGAGTTCTCGATCTTCGGGTCGTTGCTGCGCACTATCCGCAGCAGCGGCTCCAGGACCGGGTTGTACGGGTTCGCGCGCTGGACGCCGAGGCGGGCGAGGCGGGCCCGGACGCGGTTGGAGGAGCCGGTGCGGGAGGGCTGCGCGGCCGGCTGGCGCACGACGGGGGGCTGGGCCGGGCGCTCGGGCGGGACCGGCTTGGGGCGCGAGGACTCGGCGCTCTTCTCGACGGGCGCGGACTGGGCGTGCTCGACCGTCCCGCGGGCGTCGTTCTTCACCTGCGAAGTGCTCGGCGCGGGCTTCGCCGCGGGGGCCGAGGCGGGCTCGGGCTTGGCGGCGGTCAGGTGCTGGGCCTCGTCTGGCAAGAGGGCTCCTCGTGCGCGATCCGGGTCCCCCGGTCAGGCTCCGGAGACCCCATGGTATCGATCCTGCGCCCGGTCATCGCCTGCAGGCGACTGTGAGGACCGTCTATCCGTGGAACACCGGGGGGGGGCCGCGGGATTCCGGGGAGGTGACGGGCGGGTGGTGCGGGGGTTGTCCCGGGGGTGCGGTGGGTGTCCGGCGGGTGGCTTCCGGGTGCCCCTTGCCGAGCCGTTCTCCCCTCCGTTTCCCGGGGCCGGTGCCGGGAACGCGGACGGCCGCCCCGGCGATGCCGGGGCGGCCGTCCGTGGGTGTGGGGGCTCAGACCTGGAGGAGCGCCTCCAGCGGGGAGCCGTCCAGGGCCGGTTCCAGGCGGGCGCGGCCGTCGAGGAAGCCCAGTTCCATGAGGACCGCGAGGCCGCAGACGTCGGCGCCCGCGCGCCGGATGAGCTGGATCGCGGCCTCGGCGGTGCCGCCGGTGGCCAGGACGTCGTCCACGATCAGGACGCGGTCGCCGGCGGCCAGGTCCTCCGCGTGCACCTCGATCTCCGCCGAGCCGTACTCCAGGTCGTACGCCTGGCGCAGGGTGGCTCCGGGCAGCTTGCCCGCCTTGCGGACCGGGATGAAGCCCAGGCCCGCGCGGACGGCGACCGGGGCGCCGAGGATGAAGCCCCGGGCCTCCAGACCGACGATCTTGGTGGCGCCGGTGTTGGCGGCGATCTCGGCCAGCGCGTCGGTGAGCGCGGTGAAGGCAGCCGGGTCGGCCAGGAGCGGGGTGATGTCCTTGAACATCACGCCCGGCTCCGGGTAGTCGGCGACGTCGCGGATGCGGCTGAGCAGCAGCTCCTGGATGTCGGTCATCGGCGCTTCCCCGAGGTGCGGCCACGGCCGCGGCCGCGGGCCGCGGGCTGGTTGCGCGGGCCCACCACGGCGGGCGCGGCCTCGTCGGCGTCGTCACCGGCGCCGCGGACCACGTCCTCGTCCGCACCGGCCTGGGCACGCTTGGCCAGGACCCGCTTGGTGAGCGCCTTCATCGCCGGCTCGCGCTCCTTGAGGTCGGCGACGAGCGGCGTGGCGATGAAGATCGACGAGTAGGCACCGGCCGCCAGACCGACGAACAGCGACAGGGAGATGTCGTTGAGCGTGCCCGCGCCGAGGAAGCCGCCGCCGATGAAGAGCAGACCGGCGACCGGCAGCAGGGCGACGACCGTGGTGTTGATGGAGCGGACCAGGGTGCCGTTGATCGACCGGTTGGCGATGTCGCTGTACGTCCAGCGGGTCTGCTTGGTGATGTCCTTCGTCTGCTCCTTCAGGCTGTCGAAGACGACGACCGTGTCGTAGAGCGAGTAACCGAGGATGGTCAGCAGACCGATGACCGTACCGGGCGTGACCTCGAAGCCGACCAGGGCGTAGATACCGGTCGTGATGGTGATGTCGTGGATCAGCGCGACCAGCGCCGCGATGGCCATGCGCCACTCGAACGCGATCGCCAGGTAGATCACGACCAGCACCATGAAGATCGCCAGGCCCTCCCAGGCCTTGTTGGCGATCTGCTCGCCCCAGCTCGGGCCGACCAGGTCGGCGGCGAGCTTCTCCGGGTCGAGGTTCAGGTCCTTGGCCAGCTCCTGCTTGATCCGGTCGGACTGGTCGGTGTCGATGCCCGCGATCTGGATGCGCAGGCTGCCGTTGCCCAGCTTCTGCACGACCGACTGGTGGCCCGAGGCCTCGTTGGCGTACTCCTCGGCCTTGGCCACCGAGGTGCTCATCTTGGTCGGCGTCGTGAAGACCGCGCCGCCCTGGAACTCGATGCCCATGTTCAGGCCGCGCACCGCCAGGCCGAGGATGGCCGTGATGGTGATCAGGATGGAGACGCCGTACCAGATCTTGCGCTTGCCGACGAAGTCGTAAGAGATCTCGCCGCGGTGCAGTCGAGCGCCGAGGTTGCCGAGTTTCGACATGCTCACGCCTCCTTCGGGTCGACAGGGCCGGCGACGGGACCGGCGGGACGGCGGGTGCGGCGCAGCGGCGGCTTGGCACCCAGGCTCTTCGGGTCGAGGCCGGACCACTTGTGACCGTCCGCGAAGAACCTGCGGCGGGCCAGGAGCGTCATCAGCGGCTTGGTGAAGAAGAAGACGACGACGACGTCGAGGATGGTGGTCAGGCCCAGCGTGAACGCGAAGCCCTGGACCTTGCCGACCGTGACGATGAACAGCACCGCGGCGGCCAGGAACGACACGAAGTCCGAGACCAGGATGGTGCGCCGGGCGCGCGGCCACGCCCGCTCCACGGCGGGGCGCAGGGAGCGGCCCTCGCGGATCTCGTCCCGGATGCGCTCGAAGTACACGATGAACGAGTCCGCGGTGATACCGATGGCGACGATGGCACCGCAGACGGCCGGCAGGTTCAGCGCGAAGTGGATGGCCGGACCGAGCAGCGCCATGATCACGTAGGTGAGGATGGCGGAGACCAGCAGGGACGCCATGGCCACGATCGACAGGCCGCGGTAGTAGACCACCAGGTAGATCACGACCAGCGCGAGACCGATGGCGCCGGCGAGCAGACCGGCGCGCAGCTGCTCACCGCCGAGCGCGGCGGTGACGGTGGTGACGGACTGCTCCTGGAAGGACAGCGGCAGCGCGCCGTACGACAGCATGTTGGCGAGGTTCTGCGCCTCCTGCTGCTTGAAGCTGCCGGAGATCTCCGCCTGGCCGCCGGTGATGGCGGTGCTCACGTAGGGGCTGGAGACGACCTCGCCGTCCAGGACGATGCCGAACTCGTTCTGCGGGGGCTGGTTCTTGGCCAGCTCGCCGGTGATGTCGGCGAACTTCTTGGCCCCGCCGCCGGTGAAGGTCATCTGGACCTGCCAGCCGGAGGCGCCCTGGGTGTCGAAGACGGCCTGCGCCTTCTTCACCTCGGTGCCGTCCACGGCGGCCGGGCCGAGGAGGTACTTGTACCAGGCGTTGTTGACCTGGCCGCAGGCCACGGTGGAGTCGCCGGGCTTGGCGTTCTTGCCGGCGCTGGCGCGATCGGTGGGCTTGGCGCAGTCCAGGGCCGCGTACTGGGCCTGGAGCTTGGCCGCCGTGTTCGAGCCGCCGCTCGCCGAGGCCGACGGGCTGCCCGAGGGCTTGCCGCTGCCGGAAGCGCTCGGCGAGGGAGTGGAGTCGGCCTTCAGCGCGTCGCTGACGGCGCGGCCCTGAGAGGTCGCCGAGGCCGAGGGGGACGTGGAGCCGGACGAGGACGCCTTCTCCTTGGAGGAGGCGGTCGACGACGGGCTGGTGCTCGGCTTCGGCGAGGAGCTGCCGCTGGAGGACGCGCTCGGCGAGGGCGTCTTCACGGCGGCGCCGCTGGGCTCGCTGGCCAGGACCGGCCGGAAGTACAGCTTGGCGGTGGTGCCGACCTGCTCCTGCGCCTCCTTGGAGTTGGTGCCCTTGGGGATGTTGACGATGATGTTGTCCGTCCCCTGGGTCTGCACCTCCGCCTCGGAAACACCCAGGCCGTTGACACGGCGGTTCATGATGTCGACCGCGGTGTCCATGTTGGCCTTGTTGATCGCGGACCCCTGGTCGGCCTTCGCCTTGAGCGTGATGCTCGTACCACCGGCGAGGTCGATACCGAGACGCGGAGTGGTGTGCCCGGAGAGGAACATCCCTCCGGTGAGCGCCACGATGGCGATCAGGATGAGGGCCAGCGAGCGCCCTGGCTTGCTCTGGGCGCTCGCGCTTCGGCCCCTCTTAGGTGCTGCCACCTTCTCGTACTCCCTCTCGGGCCGCCCCGCGCCCGGTCGGCGCGGTCGGCCATGACATGGTGTCGGGCTCCGGTGCGGGAAACAGACGCGCCCGGGGTACGCGGGGCGCCATCATGCCGCCGCCGCGCCTCCCGGGGCGTGACTACTTCGCGTCGGAGTCGCCGTCGGTCTTCTTCGGCTCGTCCTCCGCCTTCGCCTCGGCGGCACCGGCCGCGTCGGCGTCCTCGGCGGCGTCCTTCTTACCGAGGTCGATCTTGTCGTCGGAGGCGGCGGCAGCGGCGGCAGGCCCGTCGGTCTCGTCGGTCTCGGTGAGGGAGGAGGCGTCGTCCGGGACGAGGTCGGCGTCGGACTTCAGGTCGTGCTCGATGCCGTGGACGATGCGGTTGTACTCGTCGTCGGTGAGGACGGCGCCGATGGCGTTCTTGGCGAAGAGCAGGTCGACGCCCGGTCCGGCGTCGAGGAGGACCGTGTCCTCGTTGACCTCCTTGACCGTCGCGTACATACCCCCGATCGTGCGGACACCGGAGCCGGGCTGCATCTCGTTCCGCATCTGGGCGGCCTGCTGCTGCTTCTTCTTGGCCGAACGCGTCATCAGGAACATCGCCGCGATGAGCACGATGAACGGGAGAAGGGTATAGGCATTCACGGGACGGAATTTCCTTCGCGCGACCGCGCGGGTGAGCGGCCAGTTGGATGGGGGTGTGGTCGGCGCCGCCCACAAGGGCGGCATCGGCGGAGTCTAAGCGAGTCCGCTTGCATGGAACAACGCTCAGCATGGCACCTGGGTTCCTGCCCGGGCCATTGCCCTCGCCGGGCGGCAGCCATCACGCCCCGAACAGGTCCTGTTGTCCGTTTCCCGTGCCCGACGAGCGCGGCGGGGTGAGGCCGAGGTGCGCCCATGCCGCGGGCGTGCCCACCCGGCCCCGGGGGGTACGGGCCAGCAGCCCCTCCCGGACCAGGAACGGTTCGGCTACCTCCTCGACGGTCTCCCGCTCCTCCCCCACCGCGACGGCCAGGGTGGACAGGCCGACCGGTCCGCCGCCGAACAGCTTCAGCAGGGCCTCAAGGACCGCGCGGTCGAGCCGGTCCAGACCGCGCGCGTCGACCTCGTACACGGCGAGGGCCGCGGCGGCGATGTCGCGGGTGATCAGCCCGTCGGCCTTGACCTGCGCGTAGTCGCGGACGCGGCGCAGCAGGCGGTTGGCGATGCGGGGCGTGCCGCGGGAGCGGCCGGCGATCTCGGCGGCGCCGTCCGGCTCGATCTCGACGTCCAGCAGGGTCGCCGAGCGGTGGACGACCCGCTCCAGCTCGTGCGGCTCGTAGAACTCCATGTGCGCGGTGAAGCCGAAGCGGTCGCGCAGCGGCGGGGGCAGCAGGCCCGCGCGCGTGGTGGCACCGACCAGGGTGAACGGCGGCAGTTCCAGCGGGATCGCGGTGGCGCCGGGGCCCTTGCCGACGATGACGTCGACGCGGAAGTCCTCCATCGCCATGTACAGCATCTCCTCGGCGGGCCGGGACATGCGGTGGATCTCGTCCAGGAAGAGGACCTCGCCCTCCTGGAGGGAGGACAGGATCGCGGCGAGGTCGCCGGCGTGCTGGATGGCGGGGCCCGAGGTGATGCGGATGGGGGCACCCATCTCGGCCGCGATGATCATCGACAGGGTGGTCTTGCCGAGGCCGGGCGCGCCAGAGAGCAGCACGTGGTCGGCGGTGGCACCCCGCGCGCGGGCGGCGCGCAGCACGAGGTCGAGCTGTTCACGGACCTTCTCCTGGCCGATGAACTCGCCGAGGTCCTTGGGGCGCAGGGCGGCCTCGACGGCCTGGTCCTCCCGGTCGGCGACCGAGCCCACCAGCCGCTCCGCGGCGGGGCCGGCGAGCCGCTCCTCGCCGGGGGTGCCGGTCGTGTCGTCCCAGTTCACGAAGTTCTCCTAGCGGGTGACGCAGGTCAGCGGGCGCGGTTCAGGGTCTGCAGGGCGGCCTTGAGCAGCTGTCCCACCTGGGGTGTGCCGCCGGCCTCCGCGGCCTGGGGGGCGACGGCGGCCACCGCCTCGTCGGCCTCGCGGGTGGCGTAGCCGAGGCCGATCAGGGCCGCGTGCAGCTGGTCGCGCCAGCCCTGGCTGGCGGGCGCGCCGACGGCGGGGGCGCCGACGGGTTCGCCGAGCCGGTCCTTCAGTTCCAGCAGCAGCTTCTGGGCGCCCTTCTTGCCGATGCCGGGGACGGCGGTGAGGGCCTTCTCGTCACCCGTGGCGACCGCGCGGCGCAGCGCGTCCGGGGTGTGCACCGCGAGCATCGCCTGCGCCAGGCGCGGTCCGACGCCGCTCGCGGTCTGCAGCAGCTCGAAGACCTGGCGTTCGTCGTCGTCGGCGAAGCCGTACAGGGTGAGCGAGTCCTCGCGGACGACGAGGGAGGTGTGCAGCTTGGCCGGCTGGCCGATCCGGAGCGTCGACAGCGTGTTCGGCGTGCACTGGACGGCCATGCCGACGCCGCCGACCTCGACGACCGCTGCGTCGGGGGCGAGCGCGGCGACCGTGCCGCTGACGAAGGCGATCATGCCGTACGGCCTTTCGTTGCGTGGGCTGCATGCCGGGCGACGGCCTGCTGGAGCCGGTTCTGGGCGGGGGCCCGCCAGATGTGGCAGATGGCGAGCGCGAGGGCGTCGGCGGCGTCGGCCGGTTTCGGCGGCGCGGCGAGCCGGAGCAGCCGGGTCACCATGGCGCCGACCTGCGCCTTGTCGGCGCGCCCGCTGCCGGTGACGGCGGCCTTGACCTCGCTGGGGGTGTGCAGGGCGACCGGGATGCCGCGCCGTGCGGCGCAGAGCATGGCGACGGCGCTGGCCTGGGCGGTGCCCATCACCGTGCGCACATTGTGCTGGCTGAAGACGCGTTCCACGGCGACGAACTCCGGCCGGTGCTCGTCCAGCCACTGCTCGATGCCCTGCTCGACGGCGAGCAGCCGGTGGCTGAGGTCGGCGTCCACGGGCGTGCGGACGACGCCGACGCCGATCATCGTGAGCGGGCGGCCCGCGACCCCCTCGACCACGCCGACACCGCACCGGGTCAGTCCGGGGTCCACCCCCAGTACGCGCACCGCGCCCCTCCCTCGGATCCCTCGATCACCTGTTTGTGCAGGCTATCGGGTCCCACTGACAATGACGGCGGGCCGGTGGGACGTGTCCCACCGGCCCGCCGTCATTCCGCTGGTTCAGCGAAGCGTCACGCGTCGACCTTCTCCATGATCTCGTCGCTCACGTCGAAGTTGGCGAAGACGTTCTGCACGTCGTCGCTGTCCTCCAGGGCGTCGATCAGCTTGAAGATCTTCTTCGCGCCCTCCTCGTCCAGCTCGACCTGCATGGTCGGGACGAAGTTGGCCTCGGCGGAGTCGTAGTCGATGCCGGCCTCCTGGAGGGCGGTGCGGACCGCGACCAGGTCGGTGGCCTCGCTGATGACCTCGAAGGTCTCGCCGAGGTCGTTGACCTCCTCGGCGCCCGCGTCCAGGACGGCCATGAGGACCTCGTCCTCGGTCAGCTCCCCCTTGGGGACGATGACGACGCCCTTGCGGTTGAACAGGTACGACACCGAGCCCGGGTCGGCCATGGAGCCGCCGTTGCGGGTCATGGCGACGCGGACCTCGGAAGCGGCGCGGTTGCGGTTGTCGGTGAGGCACTCGATGAGCACCGCGACACCGTTCGGGCCGTAGCCCTCGTACATGATCGTCTCGTAGTCGGCGCCGCCGGCCTCCAGGCCCGCGCCGCGCTTGACCGCGGAGTCGATGTTCTTGTTCGGGACCGACGACTTCTTCGCCTTCTGGATGGCGTCGTACAGCGTCGGGTTGCCCTCGGGGTCCGCGCCGCCCATGCGTGCCGCGACCTCGATGTTCTTGATGAGCTTCGCGAAGAGCTTGCCGCGCTTGGCGTCGATCACGGCCTTCTTGTGCTTCGTCGTGGCCCATTTAGAGTGGCCGGACATCTGCCTGTCTCCTTCGCGTAACCCATCCAGATACGAACGCCAGAGATCCTACAAGGACTCTCGTCCTACTCCGGTGTCCGGTGCGCGCGCACCATGTCGACGAACAGCGAGTGCACGCGGTGGTCGCCGGTCAGTTCGGGGTGGAACGACGTGGCGAGCGCGTTGCCCTGGCGTACGGCGACGATGTGGCCGTCGTGCTCGGCGAGCACCTCGGTCCCGGCGCCCACGGACTCCACCCAGGGGGCGCGGATGAAGACGCCCTCCACAGGATCGCCCGGGATGCCCTTGACGTCGAGTGCGGCCTCGAACGACTCGTTCTGCCGCCCGAAGGCGTTGCGGCGCACGATCATGTCGATGCCGCCGACGGTCTCCTGGCCCGAGCGCGGGTCGAGGATCTTGTCGGCGAGCATGATCATGCCCGCGCAGGTGCCGTAGACGGGCATACCGTTCCGCACGCGCGCGCGCAGGGGCTCCATCAGGCCGAACAGATGGGCCAGCTTGGAGATGGTGGTGGACTCGCCGCCGGGCAGGACGAGACCGTCCACCTCGGCGAGTTCCTCGGGGCGCCGCACCGGCCTGGCCACGGCGTCGGCCGCGGCCAGGGCGATGAGGTGCTCCCGTACGTCGCCCTGGAGGGCCAGGACGCCTATGACGGGGGTGTTCATGTGATCCAGTGCCTTACCAGCCGCGGTTGGCGTAGCGCTCGGTCTCGGGGAGGGTGTCGCAGTTGATGCCGACCATGGCCTCGCCGAGGTTGCGGGACGCGTCCGCGATGATCTTCGGGTCGTCGTAGAAGGTGGTGGCCTTCACGATGGCGGCGGCGCGCTTGGCCGGGTCGCCGGACTTGAAGATGCCGGAGCCGACGAACACGCCCTCGGCGCCGAGCTGGCGCATCAGGGCCGCGTCGGCCGGGGTGGCGACGCCACCGGCGGAGAAGAGGACCACCGGGAGCTTGCCCAGCTCGGCGACCTCCTTGACCAGCTCGTACGGGGCGCGCAGCTCCTTGGCGGCGGCGTACAGCTCGTGGTTGTCGAAGCCGCGCAGCTTGGCGATCTCGTTCTTGATCTGGCGCAGGTGGCGGACGGCCTCGACGACGTTGCCGGTGCCGGCCTCGCCCTTGGAGCGGATCATCGCGGCGCCCTCGGCGATGCGGCGCAGGGCCTCGCCCAGGTTGGTCGCGCCGCACACGAACGGGGTGGTGAAGGCCCACTTGTCGGAGTGGTTGACCTCGTCGGCCGGGGTGAGCACCTCGGACTCGTCGATGTAGTCGACGCCGAGGGACTGCAGCACCTGGGCCTCGACGAAGTGGCCGATGCGGGACTTGGCCATGACCGGGATCGAGACGGCGTCGATGATGCCCTCGATCATGTCCGGGTCGGACATGCGGGCCACGCCGCCGTCCTTGCGGATGTCGGCCGGGACCCGCTCCAGGGCCATGACGGCGACGGCGCCCGCGTCCTCGGCGATCTTCGCCTGCTCCGGCGTGACGACGTCCATGATCACGCCGCCCTTGAGCTGCTCGGCCATGCCGCGCTTCACGCGGGCGGTGCCGGTCTCGGGAGCCTGGTTCTCGATGGTGGACACGGGTGACCTCACTGAAGTGAAAGGTGGCTGATGCTTCACCGAGGAAACGCGAGTGGACCAGGCCACAGCAAGGGCCAATGGCAAGCGGGTGGATCCTTTTCGCCCGCCGTTCGTCGGGGTGCGGTCAGGAAACCCGCTCCACCAGGGCGGCCGGCGGCTCGTCGTCCATCTCGAAGGCCAGCGGGAAGGGGGCGTGGCCGGCCAGCCGGAACCAGCGGACCTTGCGGTGCTCGCGGAGCCGGCGGGCGGCGCCCACGGTGTCGTTGTGGAAGCGGCGGGCCATCGGCACCCGGCGGACGGCCTCGGCCAGCTCACGGGCCGCCTCCTCGCCGCCGGGGGCCTCGCGGACGGCCTCCACCTGTGCGGGGTCCTCGAAGACCGCGCGCAGCGCCTGGCTCAGCTCGCTCTCGGCGACCTCCCGCTGCTCCTCCTCGGCCTGCCGGGCCGCGTGCGCGGCCTCGTACAGCACGATCGAGGCGGCCGGGTCCAGCACGCCCGAGGTGGCCAGCTCCTGCGCCACGGAGGCCCGCCGCAGCAGCTGCGCGTCGAGCGCGGCCCGTGCGGCGTCCATCCGCACGTGCAGCCGGTCCAGCCGCCCGGCCGTCCAGCTGAGGTAGACGCCGATGGCGAGGAGCGCGACGAGGATCCAGATGAGGGTTGCGGTCACGGCCGAAGGCTATCGGCTGCCGCTCCGCCCCTTACGCGCCAGCCGGCACCGGCCGGAACCCGCCTCGGCCCCGGACCGCCCCGAAGGCCGCACACCGGTCCCCCACCGAACCCGCGCCGGTACAGGCCCGCCCGCAGGCCCCGCACAGCCCCGCGCCACCTCACGCAGAGCCGGCCGGCCGGTCTCAGTCCCGGGCCAGTCCGAACCGGGCCCGCAGGCCCGTCGCCCCGGATCCCCTGCGCGCCAGCCGGCACCGGCCGGAACCCGCCTCGGCCCCGGACCGCCCCGAAGGCGCACACCGGTCCCCCACCGAACCCGCGCCGGTACAGGCCCGCCCGCAGGGCCCGCACAGCCCCGCGCCACCTCACGCAGAGCCGGCCGGCCGGTCTCAGTCCCGGGCCAGTCCGAACCGGGCCCGCAGGCCCGTCGTCCGTTCGTCCGCGGCGACCGCTGCCGCGCCGGCCGTCACCGTCTCGTACACGGAGAGGATGTCCGCGCCGACCGTCGACCAGTCGAACCGCCGTACATGGGCGCTGCCGCGCTCGCGCAGCTCGGTGCGGCGCGCCGGGTCCTCCAGCAGGCGTACGGCCGCGTCGGCCAGCGCGTCGGCGTCCTCGTTGGCGAACACCTCGCCGGCCTCACCCTGGTCGAGGACCTGCACGAACGCGTCCAGGTCGGCGGCGAGCACGGGGGCGCCCGCCGACATCGCCTCGACCAGGATGATGCCGAAGCTCTCGCCGCCGGTGTTGGGTGCGACGTACAGGTCGACGCTGCGCAGCAGACGGGCCTTGTCCTCGTCGCTGATCATGCCGAGGAACTCCACGCGTGCGCGCAGCTCCTTCGGCAGGTCCTCCACGGCCGCCTCCTCGTCGCCGCGCCCCGCGACCAGCAGCCGGGTCTGCGGGCGGGCGGCGAGGATCCTGGGCAGGGCCTTCATGAGGACGGGCAGGCCCTTGCGGGGCTCGTCGATGCGGCCGATGAAGCCGATGGTGTCGCCCTGCCACTCCGGCCTGGGCTCGGCCTTGGCGAAGAAGTCCACGTCGACGCCGTTGGGGATGACCACCGCGTCCCCGCCGAGGTGCTCGACCAGCGTGCGGCGGGCGTACTCGCTGACCGCGATTCGCGCGCTGATCTTCTCCAGCGCGGCCTGCAGGATCGCGTACGCGGCGATCATCGCGCGCGAGCGGGGGTTGGAGGTGTGGAAGGTGGCCACGATCGGACCGGACGCCGCCCAGCAGGTCAGCAGGCCCAGCGACGGCGAGGTCGGCTCGTGGATGTGCACCACGTCGAACTTGCCCTCGTGCAGCCAGCGCCGCACCCGCGCGGCCGACAGGAACCCGAAGTTCAGCCGGGCCACCGAGCCGTTGTACGGCACCGGGACCGCACGGCCGGCGGAGACGACGTACGGCGGCAGCGGGGTGTCGTCGTCGGCCGGGGCGAGGACGGACACCTCGTGGCCGAGGCGGAGGAAGTACTCGGCGAGGTCGCGGATGTGGAATTGGACGCCACCGGGCACGTCCCAGGAGTACGGGCAGACGATCCCGATTCTCACGCGGGTCCCTTCGCGGGGTCGAGGTCGGCGAGCCACAGCCGTTGGAGCATGTGCCAGTCCTCGGGATGCTCGGCGATCCCCGAGGCGAAGGCGTCGGCCAGGGCCTGTGTCATGACAGACGTCTTCTCGGCCCGCGTACCTGACCCGGGGACCTCGACCGGCGGATGCACGCGGCCCTTCATGACGGGCGAGTCGTCGTACCAGAGGGTGACGGGCAACAGCAGCGCGCCGGTCTGCTGGGCGAGCAGGGCAGGTCCGGCGGGCATGCGGGCCGTCTCGCCGAAGAAGCCGACCTCGACACCGGAGGCGGACAGGTCGCGGTCGGCGACCAGGCAGACCAGGCCGCCGTCGCGCAGCCTGCGGGCGAGCGTGCCGAAGGCGGAGCCGCCGCTGTGCGGCAGGACCTCCATGCCGAGGCCCTCGCGGTAGGCGACGAAGCGGTCGTAGAGCGTCTCGGGCTTCAGTCGCTCGGCGACCGTCGTGAACGGCGTCTCCAGCTCCGTGGTGACCCAGGCACCGGCCAGGTCCCAGTTGGCCAGGTGGGGCAGGGCCAGGATCACGCCCCGGCCGGAGGCGAGCCCGTCGGTCAGGTGGTGGATGTCCTTGGGCTCGAAGCCCGTCCGCACGCGCTCGGCACTCCAGGCCGGCAGCCGGAAGGACTCCATCCAGTAGCGCAGGTACGAGCGCATGCCCGCGCGGGACAGCTCGGCGAGCCGCTCGGGACCGGCGTCGGGCACCACGCGCGCGTAGTTCGCCTCCAGGCGCTGCACGCCCTTGCCGCGCTGCTTCCAGGCGAGGTCGGCGATGGTCCGGCCGAGGCGTACCGCGGCCGGCTCGGGGAGCTTCTTGACGGTGCTCCAGCCGAGGCCGTACAGCGCGTCGGTGAGCCGGTCGGCGGCGCTCACTGCGCCACCTCGCCGGCGCCGGCGCGGGCCGCCGCCTCCGCCTCGGCGGACTCGCGGCGGACGGTGACGACGCGCTGGACCAGGGTGACCAGGCTGCCCACCGCGACGATCCACAGCGCGATCGGCAGCAGCCACTGGATGCCCGGCACACCGAACGTGTGCAGGCCCGCGAAACCGGCCGCGACCAGCGAGATGACCAGCCGCTCGGCGCGCTCGACGAGCCCGTTGACGGCGACCGGCAGCCCGATCGACTCGCCGCGCGCCTTGGTGTACGACACCACCTGGCCGCTGGCCAGGCAGAAGATCGAGACGGCGCACAGCGCGTTGTCGTTGCCCTGGCCCGCGTACCAGAGCGCGAAGCCGCCGAAGATCGCGCCGTCGGCGACCCGGTCCAGGGTGGAGTCCAGGAAGGCGCCCCAGCGGCTGGAGCGGCCCAGCTGACGGGCCATGTTGCCGTCGACCAGGTCGGAGAAGACGAACAGGGTGATCACGACCGTGCCCCAGAAGAACTCGCCCCGGGGGTAGAAGACCAGCGCGCCCGCGACCACACCGGCCGTGCCGATGAGCGTGACCGCGTCGGGGCTCACGCCCCGGCGGATGAGAAACGCGGCGAACGGTGTGAGGACACGCGTGAAAAATGCACGCGCGTACTTGTTCAGCATGGCCTTCCCGACGGTCGGTGTCGCCGCGGCCCCTGGTGGCCGCCGGCTGGCCCATCGTAGCCACGCGCGCGTGCCCGTGACGGGCGGGCACCCGCAGCCGCGCCGGGAACCGGCGCGCACCCCCGCGCGCGTAGCGTGCGTGACACGGAGGGTGCCCCGTGCGCACCCTTCGTAGTCCTTCGTATGGACGCGACGTGACGGGAGTGGAAAGCTCGAATAACCGCGGGCGTCGCCGGAGCCGCCAGCACGCGGGTCCCGCGTGTCCGCGCCCACAGTGACCTCACCGTGCACGGGAGGCAGGATCATGGGCGACAAGGCACAGTCACACCACCCCGGGGCCGCCGGCAGGGCTCTGGCGGCCGACCGACCCGCGTCCGTACGGAACGTGGTGCTGGTCGGCCACTCCGGCTCGGGAAAGACGACCCTCGTGGAGGCCCTCGCGCTGACCGCGGGGGCGGTGAACCGGGCGGGCCGCGTCGAAGACGGCGGCACCGTCTCCGACTACGACGACATCGAGCACCGGCAGCAGCGCTCCGTACAGCTCTCCCTGGTGCCGGTCGAGTGGGACGGCATCAAGGTCAACCTCCTGGACACCCCCGGCTACGCCGACTTCGTCGGGGAGCTGCGGGCCGGTCTGCGGGCCGCGGACGCGGCCCTGTTCGTCGTCTCGGCCTCGGACGGGGTCGACGGCTCGACCCGGATGGTGTGGGAGGAGTGCGCGGCCGTCGGCATGCCCCGCGCGATCGTCATCACGCACCTGGAGGCCGCGCGCTCCGACTTCGAGGAGATGACCCGGACCTGCGCGGAGGCCTTCGGCGGCGACGACCCCGACGCCGTCCTGCCCCTGTACCTGCCGCTGCGCGGCCCCGAGGGCCCCGACGGGCACGCGCCCGTGACCGGCCTGGTCGGACTGCTCTCCCAGAAGCTGTTCGACTACTCGACCGGGGAGCGCAAGGAGTCCGAGCCCGGCGAGGACCAGTTGCCGGACCTCGAGGAGGCACGCAACCGGCTCATCGAGGGGATCATCGCCGAGAGCGAGGACGAGACCCTCATGGACCGCTACCTGGGCGGCGAGAAGGTCGACGTCAAGACGCTGGTCGAGGACCTGGAGCGGGCCGTGGCCCGCGGATCCTTCTTCCCCGTCCTGGCCGCCGCCCCCGCCGGCGAGGGTGCCCGGCAGGGCCTCGGCACGCTGGAGCTGCTGGAACTGATCACGCGCGGCTTCCCGACCCCGTTCGAGCATCCGCTGCCCGGCGTGACCACCATCGACGGCAAGCCGCGCGAGCTGAAGCCGTGCGACACGGACGGCCCGCTGGTCGCCGAGGTCGTCAAGACCTCCTCCGACCCCTACGTCGGCCGGATCTCGCTGGTCCGCGTCTTCTCCGGCACGCTACGCCCCGACCAGACGGTGCACGTCTCCGGACACGGCCTCGCCGACCGCGGGCACGAGGACCACGACGTCGACGAGAAGATCGGCGCCCTGTCCATGCCCTTCGGCAAACAGCAGCGCCCGGTCACCCACGCCGTCGCCGGCGACCTGGTCTGCGTGGCCAAGCTGAGCCGTGCCGAGACCGGCGACACCCTCTCCGCCAAGGACGACCCGCTCCTGATGGAGCCCTGGCAGATGCCCGACCCGCTGCTGCCGATCGCCATCCAGGCGCACAGCAAGGCCGACGAGGACAAGCTCTCCCAGGGCCTGTCCCGGCTGGTCGCCGAGGACCCGACCATGCGCCTGGAGCAGAACCAGGACACCCACCAGGTCGTCCTGTGGTGCCTGGGCGAGGCCCACGCGGACGTGGCCCTGGAACGGCTGCGCAACCGCTACGGCGTGCAGGTCGACGTCGTCCCGCACAAGGTCTCGCTCCGGGAGACGTTCGCGACGAAGGCCGGCGGGCGCGGCCGGCACGTCAAGCAGTCCGGCGGCCACGGCCAGTACGCCATCTGCGAGATCGAGGTGGAGCCGCTGCCGGGCGGCTCGGGCATCGAGTTCGTGGACAAGGTGGTCGGCGGCGCGGTGCCCCGCCAGTTCATCCCGTCCGTCGAGAAGGGCGTACGGGCCCAGGCCGCCAAGGGCGTCGCCGCCGGCTACCCCCTGGTGGACGTGCGGGTCACGCTGCTGGACGGCAAGGCGCACTCGGTGGACTCCTCCGACGCCGCCTTCCAGACGGCGGGCGGGCTCGCGCTGCGCGAGGCCGCGGCGGACGCCAGGATCCATCTGCTGGAGCCGGTCGCCGAGGTGACCGTCCTGGTCGGCGACGAGTACGTGGGCCCCGTGATGAGCGACCTGTCCGGCCGCCGCGGCCGGCTGCTCGGCACCGAACAGGTGGGCACCGGGCGGACGTTGATCCGGGCCGAGGTCCCCGAGTTCGAGATCGGCCGGTACGCCGTCGACCTGCGCTCGCTCTCGCACGGCACGGCCCGCTTCGACCGGCGCTACGCCCGGCACGAGCCGATGCCGCCGCAGATCGCCGAACGCATCCGCGAACAGGGCGGGGACGAGGGGTAGTACGCCGGCGCACGGGCGGGCGGCTTCGGCCGTCCGCCCCCGCGTTGTCGGTGCCAGCGGATACGCTGATCACCTGATCACGTCGTGCCGCACCCGTCCGGTCACCGACCGGTACCGGCACGGCGGGGCGGTCAACAGGTGTGCGGAGCAGGGAAGTCGGGAAGGCCGCAGGCACGGCACCGGCGGCGATGGGGGCGGGAATGTCGTTTGGAACGGAGTGGGACGGGCCCCAGGTACCCGTCTCGGGCGACGAGGGGCAGGCGGCGACCTCCGCGCTGGCCTCCGCTGCGTACCGGGACAGCCCGCTCGAGGACATCAAGAAGGCCGACAACGAGTGGCACCAGTCGGCCGTCAAGCCCGGCCGGATGAAGCTGTTCCGGCCCAATCTCGGTGAGGCGTTCTCCCGGGCCCTGGTCGACCGGATGCTCGCCCCCGGCCGCAAGCCGCTCATCCAGTCCTTCGGCTCGGAACCGCAGTTCGTCGTCGAGCACGCCCTGGCCGCGAACAACATCCGCCGGGAGCGCGACAACCGGCTGACCGCCATCACCGTCGTGTGCGGCCTGCTCTTCCTGCCCGGGCTGCTCGGCTGGCTGCTCGTCTTCCAGCTGCGCATGCTCGTCGCCCGACGCGACGACAAGCGGGCGGGCGCCCTGGGCACCGCGCTGCTCCTGGGCGTCGGCATGCTCGCCGCGCTGTTCCTGATCAAGATGCCGTTCACCGGCTTCTGGGCGTGGTACGCGCGCGCCTCCGTCGTCGTCCCCGTGCTCGGCTGGTTCTGGGCCAAGCAGGTCTGCGAGAGCACCGCCCGGGATCTGCGGGCCCGCTGGGACGGTCTGCTCTCCGGCACCAGTGTCGGCGCCAAGGTCCCGGAGGCCGTGCCGCGCGGTCCCGGCCAGACCGCCGCCGAGGAGCTGCGCCAGTCCCTGGCCCGGCTGAGCGCCGAGCAGCAGTCCAACTCCGTCTTCTACGCCGGCCCCAAGGGCATACTCGGCATGGGCACCCGCTGGGGCGCCTGGCAGCTCGCCGAGGATCTCGTGTCCGCCGACCCCGGCCGGGAGATCCACCCCTTCCGCAGCTGGGACGTGGTGCGCGCGATCCACGACCAGCTGTCCCTGCTGGAGCGCGGCCCGCTGAACACCGGCGGCTTCCCCAAGCCGTCGATACGGCACTGGATCGTCACCCCGATCGGCGAGAAGGCCACGGCGGTGTCCCGCCCGGAGGGCACCGACGTGGAGGCCTTCCAGGTCAAGCCGCACGCCATACAGGACATCTGCAACAAGCAGCAGTTCGGCAGCGGCGACCGGCACTACCTGGGTGTGCAGTGGACCCTCTGGGACGGACAGCTGGTCATCACCATGCTGATCACCGTCACCGTGCTGCACGAGACGCTGCGCATCGAGGTCACCGGGCACGCGCTGGGACCGGTGAACTCGCTGTTCACCAGCAAGCCGGAGGCGCCGACCAAGGAGGTCGCGAAGTCTCTGAAGCCCTGGGAGAACCGCACGATCAAGCTGCCGCTGGTCAACGCCGACGAGGTGGTACGGCTCGCCGCCCGCGCCCCGCTGACCTGGTACCCGCCGCTGCTGAACTGGCTGGGCGGCTCGCTGGGGCTGCCCGAGCCGTTCGGCCTGCGGCACGCCTGGGCCGACCAGCCCTGGCGGCACCGTTTCATGGCCGACGACGCGCTGCGCGCCGCCACGCCGGTGCTGCGGGTGGTGCACTCGGCGGCGATACGGGTGCTGGAGGAGAACGGCGTGAACACGGAGAAGTTCGGTGCCCGCTCGGCGTTCCTCAGCGGCAACGTCCAGGACCCGACGCCCCGGAAGGCCGACCTGTACGACGCGTGAGCGGTGCCCTCGGCAGAGGGCACCACGGACCTAGGCGGGCCAGGCCTCCGCCAGCATCTTCCGGGTGTCCGCCAGCAGCTGGGGCAGCACCCTGGTGTGGCCCACCACCGGCATGAAGTTCGTGTCGCCGCCCCAGCGCGGGACGATGTGCTGGTGCAGATGGGCGGCGATGCCGGCACCCGCGACCCCGCCCTGGTTCATCCCGATGTTGAACCCGTGCGCGCCGGACGCGGTGCGCAGCGCCGTCATGGCCTGCTTGGTCAGCTCCGCCAGCTCGGCGGTCTCCGGCCCGGTCAGGTCCGTGTAGTCGGCCACATGCCGGTACGGCACGGTCATCAGGTGGCCGCCGTTGTACGGGTACAGGTTGAGCACGGCGTACACATGCTCACCCCGCCGGACGACCAGCCCGTCCTCGTCGGACTTGGCCGGGATCGCGCAGAAGGGGCAGCCGTCGTCGGCCCCCGGACCGGTCGGCTTGTTCTCGCCCTGGATGTAGGCCATCCGGTGGGGCGTCCACAGGCGCTGGAACGCGTCCTGCGTCCCCACTCCGATCTGCTGCTCCGGCTCACTCGTCATGCTAGGCAGCATATGGCTTCACCCCTTCCCGGCGTGTCGCCGGGGCGGCCGGCGGACGTTCTCCGGCCAAGCTTGGCCGGTGGACGACGACAGCCGTACGCGACGCTGGGAACGCTGGCAGGGACGCGCCGCGCTGCCGCTCGGCCTCGCGTCGCTGCTCTACCTGGCCGGCTACGCGGTGCATGTGCTGGTGGTGGGCCTGCCCCCGATCGCACACGACGTCCTGCGGGCGATCATCGGGGCTTCCTGGGCGGTGTTCATCGTCGATTACGCGGTGCACTGGCGGCTGAGCGGCCGCGGGCTCGGCTTCGTGACCCGTCACTGGCTGGACACGCTGGTCATGCTGCTGCCGTTGCTGTGGCCGCTGCGCATCGTGCGGCTGTACGACGTGCTGCAGCGCGGGCGCGGCCGCGCCCGCCTCACGCTGCACGCGCGCGTGGCGCTCTATGCCGGCCTGTCCGCACTGCTGCTGGGCTTCTCCGGCGCGCTCGCCGTGTACCAGCAGGAACGCGGGGCCCCGCACGCCACGATCCGCACCTTCGGCGACTCGGTGTGGTGGACCAGCGCGACCCTGGCGACCGTCGGCTACGGCGACGTCACCCCCGTCACCCCTTGGGGCCGCACGATCGCCGTCGGCCTCATGGCCTGCGGCCTCGCCCTGCTGGGCGCGGTGACGGGGTCGGTCTCGTCGCTGCTGCTCCAGCGGTTCTCCCTGGAGGAGGACGAGGAAAGGAAGAGGCCCCCGGGACCATGATCCCGGGGGCCCTCAAGGCTCAGGCCGGTCAGACCTGGGTCCGCTCCTCGACCACCGTCGCGATCTTCGCGATGGCCTCGTCGAACGGGATGCCGTTCTCCTGCGAGCCGTCGCGGTAGCGGAAGGACACCGAGCCGTTCGACATGTCCTCGTCGCCCGCGATGACCATGAAGGGGACCTTCTGCTTCTGGGCGTTGCGGATCTTCTTCTGCATGCGGTCCGAGGAGGAGTCCACCTCGACGCGCAGGCCCTGCTTCTTGGCCGCCGCCGCGAACTTCTCCAGGTACTCCACGTGCGCGTCGCCGATCGGGATGCCGATCGCCTGGACCGGGGCCAGCCACGCCGGGAAGGCGCCCGCGTAGTGCTCCAGGAGGACGGCGAAGAACCGCTCGATGGAGCCGAACAGCGCGCGGTGGATCATGACCGGGCGCTGCTTGGAGCCGTCCGGGCCGGTGTACTCCAGGTTGAACCGCTCGGGCAGGTTGAAGTCGAGCTGGATGGTCGACATCTGCCAGGTCCGGCCGATCGCGTCCTTGGCCTGGACGGAGATCTTCGGGCCGTAGAAGGCGGCGCCGCCCGGGTCGGGCACGAGGGGCAGGCCCTGCTTCTCGGCGACCTGGCGCAGGGTCTCGGTCGCCTCCTCCCAGACCTCGTCGGAGCCGACGAACTTCTCCGGGTCCTTGGTCGACAGCTCCAGGTAGAAGTCGGTCAGGCCGTAGTCCCGCAGCAGGTTCAGCACGAAGGTGAGCGTCTTGTCCAGCTCGTCGGACATCTGCTCACGGGTGCAGTAGATGTGCGCGTCGTCCTGGGTGAAGCCGCGGGCGCGGGTCAGGCCGTGCACGACGCCCGACTTCTCGTACCGGTACACGGTCCCGAACTCGAAGAGGCGCAGCGGCAGTTCGCGGTAGGAGCGGCCGCGCGCGTCGAAGATCAGGTTGTGCATCGGGCAGTTCATGGGCTTGAGGTAGTAGTCCACGCCCTCGTCGAGCTGCATGGGCGGGTACATGCCCTCGGCGTACCAGTCCAGGTGCCCGGACGTCTCGAAGAGCTTCCCCTTCGTCGCGTGCGGGGTGTAGACGAACTCGTAGCCCTCTTCCTCGTGCCGGCGGCGCGAGTAGTCCTCCATCACCCGGCGGACGATGCCGCCCTTGGGGTGGAAGACGGCCAGGCCGGAGCCGATCTGCTCCGGGATGGAGAACAGGTCCAGCTCGGAGCCGAGCTTGCGGTGGTCGCGCTTCTCGGCCTCGGCGAGGAAGTCCAGGTACGCCTTCAGCTCGTCCTTGGACGGCCAGGCGGTGCCGTAGATGCGCTGGAGCATCGGGTTCTTCTCGCTGCCGCGCCAGTAGGCGGCCGCGTTGCGCATCAGCTTGAACGCCGGGATGAGGCGGGTGGAGGGCAGGTGCGGACCGCGGCACAGGTCCTTCCAGCACAGCTCGCCGGTCTTGGCGTCCAGGTTGTCGTAGATCGTCAGCTCGCCCGCGCCGACCTCGACGTCCGCGCCGTCGTCGCTGGAGGCGGAGCCCTTGAGGCCGATCAGCTCCAGCTTGTACGGCTCGCCCGCCAGCTCCTCGCGGGCGGCCTCGTCGGTGACGACACGGCGGGCGAACTTCTGCCCGCGCTTCTGGATCTCCTGCATCTTCTTCTCGATGGCCTTGAGATCCTCGGGCGTGAACGGCTTCTCGACGTCGAAGTCGTAGTAGAAGCCGTCCTTGACGGGCGGGCCGATGCCCAGCTTGGCCTCGGGGAACAGCTCCTGCACGGCCTGCGCCATGACGTGCGCGGTGGAGTGGCGCAGGATGTTCAGGCCGTCCTCGGAGCTGATCTCGACGCCTTCGAGCTCGTCACCGTCGGACAGCTCGTACGCGAGGTCCTTCAGCTCGCCGCCCACGCGCGCGGCGATGATCGAGCGCTCGCCCGCGAAGAGGTCGGCGGCCGTAGTGCCCGTCGTCACCACGCGTTCTTCCCGCTCGGAATCGCGTTGGATGATCACACGGACGTCTGACACCGGTCTCTCCTGACTGAAGGTGGGGTGCGGCGCCATACCAGGAGCGCGCGCACAGGCGATCGTACCGACCCGACGGCACCGACTGCGAAACGGTCACCCTCGGTCGCCCTCTCCTCACTCTCCTCCTCGCTTTTCTCCTCGCTTTTCGCCTCGCTTTTCTTTTCTCCTCAGTCTTCCCCGCAGGCCTCCTCGAAGAAGTCGAGGTTCTCCTGGAGGGACTTCATCAGCCGTTCCCGCTCGCCCTCGTCCACCTGCACGGGTACGACCCCGGAGGCGCCGGTGAGCCTGCGGAAGCCGCCCCGGCTCTCCAGCCGGCCGTGCACGCGGACGGGGAGTCCGACGAGGTGGGCGTGGCCGGCGATGCGGTAGTCCTCCTCGTCCAGGGTGACGCGCAGGTGCGGGACGTCGGCGCCGGCGAGGACGCGCAGGCGGACGGTGCCCTCGCCGCCGGGCCCGGAGCGGCGCATGCGGACGACGGCGCCGGTGACGCGGACCGGGACGGAGGGTTCCGCACGCAGGTAGCGGGCGGCGGCCTCGCGCAGCGCGGGCAGGTCGCCGGGGGAGAACTCGACGGGGTCGGCGGAGGAGGCGCAGCCTTCGGGGACGCCGGCGCCGGGTGCCCAGGCGACGGCGACACGGGCGCCCTCGGTGCCGCGGACGAGCACGCTGAGCGCCTCGGTCAGCTCGCGGCTGACGCCGGCCTCCACGGCGCCGTCGAAGGCGTCCATCCCGCCGGTGGCCCGCCGGTAGTCGATGGCCTCGCGGGCGGCGTGCAGGGCCTGGTGGAGGCGGACGGCGAGGGGGCGGCCCGTGGGTACGGGCACGAAGGCGGTGAGGGTGCGGCCCTCGCCGGCGGGTCCGACGAGGACGTCCGCCAGGAGGGCGGCGGCGGGACGGCGGTGGCGGGCGCCGTAGTAGCCGGCACGCGCGCGTGTGGCGAGCGCGGCCGCGAGCAGCGTCTGCCGGGCGGCGGCGCGCAGCTGGCCGTCGGCGCCCCAGGGGGCGGCGCCGGCGGGTCCGGCCGGGGTGTCGCGCCACCAGCGGATCTCGTCGCTGGGGACGGCGAGGGAGATCAGCACCTCGCGCGCGGAGGGGGTGGGGTTGCGGGTGAGGGCGTCGAGGGCCTCGCCGAGCAGGTCGTCGCTGTCGGGGAAGGCGCGGCTCTCGGGGACGAGCAGGCTGGTCCCGGCGCCGCCCGGCCCCGGCGGGGTCCAGCGGCCGTAGTGTCCGGCCGCTCCGCCGCGCCGCTGCCACCCGTGCCGGTGCAGCAGGGCACCGAGCACGGCGGGGTCGACGTCGGCGGGCCGGGGCGGCCGGTTCCAGGGCAGGTCGTCGGGGTGCGGCCGGACCTGCCGTACCGGCTCCTCGGAGGGACGGTTCCTCATGGTCTGCCTCCCGTCCCGACCCGCGTCATGATCTCGCAGAGGGCCCGGTCGTCGAAGATGCGCGAGGTCGGTATCCGCACGGTGGTCCGGTGCCGGCCGGTGACGGGCTGGCCGGCGAGGTTGGTCCAGTAGCAGCAGTGCCGCAGGTCGAGCCGGTCGTGGCCGGCGCGCAGCCAGTCGTCCTGGGAGCGCGGTACGAGCATGACGACCAGGATCTTGTGCACCGAGACGGGGGTGCGGGCGAGTTTGCGCAGGTGGTCGTTGTCGAGGGTGAAGGAGAAGGAGCGCCCCGGCGGATTGGGCGCGACCTGGTAGGTGGCCTTCAGCTGCACCTTGACGGTGACCTCGTCGTCGACGGTGTGTCCGGGCGCGCTGTGGCTGACGTGCCAGTCGATGCCGTTGTCCGGAAAGGGCTGGGACAGCGAGCAGCCGGCCGCGGCGGCGACCGCGTGCAGGTAGCCGACCTGCAGTGTCTCCATGCAGGCGGTGGTGGCGAGCGTGCCGCGATGGGTGTCCGGACGTTCGGGCAGCAGCCCGCCCCGCTCGGGCTGCGCAATGGCCATGACCAACAGCCTTCCCCGACAGGTGTTTCCCGCTGCGGGCCGCTGAACTGCAAAGACCCGTATTCCTGTTGTCTCCTCCCGGCGTACGGCGCAAACGGCCCGGGTATCACCAAACAGGCAGAAGACGGTACGTCACCTGCCGTGGGTGAGCGAGGAGTTGGGTTGGATGACGACCTGGTACGAGGGGCCGCTGGCCGCCTTCGACACGGAGACGACGGGCGTGGACGTCGAGACCGACCGGATCGTGTCGGCCGCCGTCGTCGTCCAGGACGCGCCGGGGACCCGGCCCCGGATCACCCGGTGGCTGGTGAACCCGGGTGTGCCGGTGCCGGAGGCGGCGACGGCGGTGCACGGGCTGACGGAGGAACACCTGCAGCACAACGGGCGCTGGCCGGCTCCGGTGATGTACGAGATAGCCGAGCAGCTGGCCGAGCACGCGGCGCTGGGCCGGCCGCTGGTGGTGATGAACGCGCCGTTCGATCTGACGCTGCTGGACCGGGAGTTGCGCCGGCACCGGGCGTCGGCGCTGGACCGCTGGTTCGAGTCGGCGCCGCTCAGGGTGCTGGACCCGCGGGTGCTGGACAAGCATCTGGACCGGTACCGCAAGGGCCGGCGCACGCTGACCGATCTGTGCGAGCACTACGGCGTGACGCTGGCGGACGCGCACGACGCGGCGGCGGACGCGCTGGCCGCGCTGGATGTCGTACGGGCGGTGGGCCGCCGTTTCGCGGCCCGGCTGGAGCGGCTGTCCCCCGCCGAGCTGCACACGCTGCAGGCGAACTGGCACGCGGCGCAGGCACGGGGCCTGCAGGCGTGGTTCGCGCGCAGCGGCTCGGAGGAGATCGTGAGCACGGAGTGGCCCCTCAGGCCGGAGCTGCCGGCGGCCGCGTGACCTCGGCGGCATGAAGAAAGCCGGTCCGCTGCTGCGGACCGGCCTTTCCCGGTGGGCGATACTGGGTTCGAACCAGTGACCTCTTCGGTGTGAACGAAGCGCTCTCCCACTGAGCTAATCGCCCGGGAACGCACTGAACAATACAGGTCCGGGCAGGGTTCCTTCAAACCGCTTCCAGCCGGCGCAGCAGTCCGCGCCGGCCGGCCCGCATCATCAGGCGGTGGTTGAGGCGGAAGAGCGGCCGTCCGGGTACGGCGAGCCGCCTGAGCAGGGGCTTGCGTACGCGGACGTCCTGGTCGTACCGGGCGAGCGTGCCGGGGCCGCCGGCGGTGACCGTCCAGCGGGCCCAGCCGTCGAGGTCGCCGGACAGGGTGACCTCCAGGACGCCGGCGGCCGGGTCCCGGCGGGTCTCCCGCACGGTGGAGGTGAGGCTGTACGGCAGCGCGGAGCGGATGGTGATCACGCCGGTGCCGTCGTCCCGGCGGGCCGCCGCCCGCACCTGCGGCCACCAGCGGGGGTAGTCCTCGGCCCGCTCCAGCGCCGCGTAGACGGCGGCCGGCGGGGCGGGCAGGCGCCACAGGCTGCGGAAGCGGTAGTGGTTCCAGTCCATGGGACGAGTGTGGCGCGAACCGGCGCATACATCTGAGTACGCGTACTCATGCGCCGGGGCCGTGGCCGGCGTCACACTGGGGGCGCGAGCGCCGCCGCCCGTGCGACGGCGCTCCCCCAGTCGCGGTCTAGGCCGGCATCTTGTCGCCGAGCAGGGCCAGGTTCTCGATGGCGGCGAGGCCGTAGAGGGCGGTGTCGTTGGTGGACACCCAGGTCGCCTCGCTGCCGGCGACCAGCGTGGCCGGTCCGGTCAGCTTCTCGGTCTTCCACGGGGAGGACTCGGTGTAGCCGTCGGAGCTGTAGAACTTGGCCCAGGCCCGCTTGGCGAGCGCGGCGTCCCCGGTCTGCACGGCGGCGTAGGCGTCCAGGCGCGAGTGGCCCTGGAAGAGCAGCAGAGTGCCGAAGTTGGCGCCGTAGCGTGCCGCCTGCTCCGCCTTGGTGGCGTTGAAGTAGCGGCAGTAGTCCAGGTAGGCCTTCTTGAACTCGGGCATGTCGACCAGGTGGATCAGTTCGGCGCACAGCTCGTTGAGGCCGAAGACGGCCGAGAGGTGGGAGACGGAGACGGCCGGCTTGTCGGCGACGGCGAACGTGCCGGTGTCGAGGTCGTACAGGCCGCTGCCCTGGACGAAGCCGTTGGGCTGGGCGGCGATGCCCTCCATGGTGGACAGCACGCGCGCCCTGGCCTTCTCCCACTTGGGGCCCTTGCGTTCCCACTCGGTCAGCCAGGCCGACACCAGGCCGCTCCAGTCCGTGCCGAAGCCGATGGACAGGGCGTGCCGGTCGGGCGTGTACGGATCGGTGCGGACCTTGCGCTGCGGGTCGAGGACGAGGAAGGTCTCGTCGGAGTCGACGTTGGCGTGCATGAGGTCGCCGACGCGTTCGTCGGCGGTGAGGAAGTAGTAGAAGCGCCGGTACGTCGTGTTGGCGATGCGCTGCTGCTTGGCGCTGTCGGCGAAGTGCTGCACACCGTGCCGGGTGCCGAGGCCCGCCCACTTGCCGAGGTGGTAGACGTCGACCTCGCCGGTGTGCCGGGTCATCGCCTCGGCGAAGCGGAAGATGTCGGACCGGCCGCTTCTGAGGTACGCGTACCAGAGCCACAGGTCGGGCGAGAGTTCGGAGTTGTCCCAGGCGTAGCCGCCGATGTCGTACCGCCACACGTGCCGGGCGGAGTCGTAGGTGTGCATGATGTCGCCGTAGTCCCAGAAGCCGTACCAGCGGCGCATCTCCACCTGGTCCTTGTAGTAGGTGAAGAGGAAGTCGAGGTGGTCCTCGATCTTCGCCTTGGCCGGGGTGGAGCGGTCCGGCTCGGAGTACAGGCCGGGGCCGAAGACCTTGGCCTTGATGAGCTGCTTGGGCGGGGCGGCGAGCTGGGGCAGGACGCGTACGGCTTCGGCCTGCCGGGCGAGGGTCTCGGCGGCCGGGGTGGAGTCGTTGGCCCAGAAGAGGAGTTCTGAGGTACGGGCGATCCCGTAGGGGGTGCCGAACCCGGGCTCGTAGTCCTCGTAGGTGATGTTGAGGCCTTCGAGCTGTTCGGCGTAGGTGTCCTGGCCCATGCCGTCGTGGTAGAAGCGCAGGTCCATGGGCTGGGCCTCGGGCGACCAGAGCCAGAGGGTGACGGTGGCCTCGTCGGTCTGGGCGCCACGGATGTCGAGCTGGGCGGGGAACTTCTCCCAGAAGTCCCGCAGGCCGAAGGAGAGGCCGCCGCTCGCGCCGCCGACGTAGCCGAAACCGGAGGCGCGCCGGCCGCCGCCGGCGGTGATCCAGCCGTGGCCCTTCTTGGTCCGCTTGCGGACGGTGAAGCCGTCGGCGGAGAGCTGGGAGAGGGTGTAGTCGCCCCAGTGCGGGATGTACTGCAGCCGTGTCGTCACCCGCTGGTCCCAGGTGGCCGGGTCGGGCAGCTTCTTCCCCTCGTACTGTGCGGCCTGGACGGCGGCGCCGGGGTCGCGGCGCAGGCCGGTGACGCCCTGGACGGCTTCGCGGAGCAGGCCGGTGCCGTCGCCGCCGAGGCGGATGTGCCGGTCGTAGGCCGCGTCGCGCATGGGTACGGTGAAGCGGACGCCTAGGCCGCGGATGAAGTCGCCGGAGGCCTTGCCGGGTTCCTGGGTGCCGTCGTAGGTGATGGTGTGCACCATGCGGAAGGAGTCGGAGCCGGCGTAGAAGTACAGGCGCAGGGAGAACGGCAGCCAGCCGCGGTCGCCCTTGCGGTGCCTGCCGTCGATGCGGACGACGGCCCGGACCGGTCCGTCCTGTTCGACGGTGACCGCGGAGACGGCGCCGTCGAACCGCTCGGTCTTCACGGTGCCCTGGTCCTCGTCCTCGATCTCGGGCTGCCGGATGAGGACGAGCCTGCCGTTCCTGGCGATCTCGGTCGAGCCGCGGGTGACGGACTTGATCAGCGTGGACCCGTTCTTGCCGATCTTCGCGGTGATGACGCCGGTGGAGACGTCGATGGTGCCGCCGCTGCGGTCGACGGTCACCTTCTTGACGGGCTCGGCGGGTGTGCCCGCCGTGAGCGTGAGCTTCCCGCTGCCCGAACCGACGGCGTGGGCGGTCCACTTGAGGGAGCCGTCGGGCCAGTAGGCGAGCGGCCAGGTCTGGACGGGGACGGCCTTGCCGTCGGCGTCCGTGACGGCGAAGGTCTGGTCCTCCTGGTGGGCGCCCATCGGCCAGGGCACGCCGACGGTGGCCCCGGGGGCGGCGCCGAGGCCGCCGTCCTCCAGCCAGTCCAGGATCACCGGGTCGGCGCCGTCGGCGCCGGATCCGGGTGCGGCCTCGGCGCTCTTGGTGTCCAGGGCCCAGCTGAACTGGGTGGCGGCTCCCGCGACGGCGGCGGCCTTGAGGAGGGACCTGCGGGGGATGGGAGACATGAGTGGTGCGGCCTTCCTTCCGTACGGGTGCTGATCAGGGGCATGACAGAGAGGGATCGGCGCTCGGGGCGCCGGCGCGCCGCCGGTTCAGCGGCGCCGGTACCGCTCCTCGACGGCGACGGCCGCCGCGGCGACGGCCCCCAGCACGGGGACCGCCAGCGGGGCGATGAGGAGGGCGGAACAGCAGGTCAGCACGGCTCCGCCGACGAGCAGGAAGGATCCGGCGGGGTCCTGGACGGTACGGCGGCCCGCGCCGGCGAGCAGCACCCGCCAGCGCTCCCCCGGCGCCCATACCGCGGCCGCCCGCAGTCCGGCCACGGCGAGCCCGATCAGCGCGAACAGTCCCACGGCCCCGACCAGCGGCCCGCCGGGCAGCCCGGCCCGCACGGCCTGGACGTCCACCCAGGCGAGCAGCGCGGCGACCCACCCGGCGAAGCCGACCGCCCAGCCCCCGCGCAGCGCGGAACGGAGGTCGGCGGTGAACTCCCGCAGGCCGCCGCCCTGGTGGGCCGCGCGCCGGCGCAGGTGCCGGGCGCCGGCGGCGAACGCGGCCGGGTAGGTGACGACACCGAGGGAGGCGACCGCGATCCACACCCCGGTCAGCAGGCACTCGGCGAAGACACCGAAGCGCTCGGCGAACACCGGTTCCCGGCGCTGCCTCACCCGTGCTGGGGACATGGTTCAGCCCTTCAGTCCGGAGGTCGCCATGCCGTCGATGAGATAGCGCTGGAAGGCGAGGAAGAACAGCAGCACGGGCAGCAGCGCCACGAGCGACATGGCGATCATGCCGCCGTAGTTGGCGGCCACACCATCGGAGTCACGGAACATCATCAGGCCCAGGGAGACGGTGTACTTGCCGGGCTCGTTGAGGTAGATCAGCGGGCCCATGAAGTCGTTCCAGGCATTGATGAACGTGAAGATGGCGCTGGTGATGAGCGCGGGCCGGCACAGCGGCAGCACGATCGACCAGTAGATGCGCAGGTGTCCGCAGCCGTCGAGACGGGCGGCCTCGTCCAGTTCGCGGGGCAGGTTCCGCATGAACTGCACCATGAGGAAGACGAAGAACGCCTCGGTGGCGAGGTACTTGCCGAGCAGCAGCGGCACGTAGGTGTTGACCAGCCCCAGCTTCTGGAACATCACGTACTGCGGGATCAGCAGCACGTGGTACGGCAGCAGGAGCGTGCCGATCATCAGGGAGAACAGCAGGTTGCGCCCGGTGAACCTGATGCGGGCGAAGGCGTACGCGGTGAGGGAGCAGGAGACCAGGACACCGACGACCGCCCCGCCCGCGTAGACGAGGGAGTTCTGGAAGAACGTCCAGATCGAGATGTCCGCGATGCCGTCGGCGAGTCCCTCGAAGTTGGACAGGATCGGGTGGGACGGGACCAGCGTGAGGCTGTTGATGATGTCCTTGCTCGGCTTGAACGAGGCACCGATCACCCAGACGACCGGGTAGAGGATGACGGCGAGGATCAGCAGGGCGCCGAGGTGCCAGCCGAGCGAGCCGGTGCGCTTGCGGGCGAGTCCGCCGCCGAGGGGTTTGGTGGTGGTCGCACTCATCGGGCGTCCTCCTCGTAGTGCACCCACTTCTTCTGGGACCAGAAGAGGACGGCCGTCACCAGGGCCACGGCGAGCAGCAGCATCCAGGCCATGGCGGAGGCGAAGCCCATCTGGGAGTTCTTGAAGCCCTGCTGGTAGAGGTAGCAGGTGTAGACGAGCGTGGCGTCGGCCGGTCCGCAGTAGGTGTTGGAGACGACGTAGGCCGAGCCGAAGATCTGGAAGGAGTGGATGGTCTCCAACAGCACGTTGAAGAAGAGCACCGGGGAGATCATCGGCAGGGTGATGCTCCAGAACCTGCGGAAGGGGCCGGCGCCGTCCATCTCGGCGGCCTCGTACAGCTCCCTGGGCACCTGCTTGAGCCCGGCCAGGAAGATGACCATGGGTGCGCCGAACTGCCAGACGGTCAGCGCGACCAGGCAGTACAGCACCCAGTCGGCGTTGCCGACCCAGCCGCCGACGTGGAAGCCGAGGAAGCTCTGCGTACGGTCCACGACGGCGCCGTCGGAGAACAGCGAACGCCAGACGAAGCCGACCGAGACGCTCGCCCCGATGAGCGAGGGGGCGTAGAAGGCGGCCCGGTAGAAGGCCTGGCCGCGGCGGCTCTGCGCGAGGAGCAGGGCCACGCCCAGCGCGAGCAGCAGCTTCAGCGGGGTGCCGATGACCACGTACTTGGCCGTCACCTCCACCGACTTCTGCCAGCGCGGGTCGTCGAACATGCGGGTGAAGTTGTCGAACCCGACCCACTTCGGCGTGGTGAAGAGGTTGTAGTCGGTGAACGCGAAGTACAGCGAGGCGACCATCGGGCCCGCGGTCAGCAGCAGGAAGCCGGCGACCCACGGGGACATGAAGAGGTAGCCGGCGAGGTTCTCCCGCCGCCGGCCCGGCCGCCCCGCCCTCCCGGTGGCGGCCGAGCGTGCGGTGCGGGTCGCGGGCACGGAGTCCTTGACGAGCGTCACGGCGGTTCCCATCAGGCCTGGAAGGCGCTCTCGGCCTCGGTGAAGAACTGCTTCACCGCGTCCGAGACCTTGGTCTTGCCCTGTCCGAGATCGCCGCCGAGACGCAGGAAGGCGGCCTCGATGGTGTCGGCGCCGGAGGGGTGCGGGGTGATCGTGCCGAGGACGCCGGACTTGGCCGTGTCCTCCTCGTACTGCGCGATCTCCTTGCTGATCCCGTCGGCCGGCTTGTAGGCCTCGTACTGCTCGGTGCCGGCCAGGATGCCCCGGTCATAGCCCATGATCTTGCCGACCCGGGGGTCGTGGACCATGAAGTTGATGAACTGGGCGACCTCCTTCGGGTGCGCGGTGCGGGCGGAGGCGCTCAGCATGAGGGAGGCGAGGTACTGGCCGGTCTGCTTGCCGTCGGTGGTGGGGATCGGTGCGAGGCCGTACTCGCTGCCGCCCTCGGCCGAGTAGCGGACCGTGAAGTTGTCCCAGGTGAACTCCGAGGCGCCGTGACCGGCGGAGAGGGAGGACTTGGGCTGGTCCTGGGAGACGACCTTCGGGTCGGTGACGATGCCGGCTTTGACGCGGTTGTAGCCGTCCGTCCACCACTCCGTCAGGTCGGCCTTGTCGAAGCCGAGTCCGTCGTCGGTGAAGAACGCCTTGCCGTTCTGCCGCAGGTAGAGGTCGTACAGGTACATGATGGAGAAGTAGCCGGTGTCCCCGGGGACCTTCGTCTTGTCGTGGATGGTCTTCAGGGCCTTGAAGTACTCGTCCCAGGTCCAGCCCGGCTGCGGCTCGACGCCCGCCTTCCGGAAGACCTTCTTGTCGATGACGAGCGCCATGGTGTTGGAGCCGACGGGAATGCCGAGCTGCTTGCCGTCGACCTCGCCGACCTTCGTGACGCCCTCGCGGAAGTGATCCAAACTCAGATTACCGGCCTGAACCTGCGTCTTCAGATCGAGGAGAATTCCTCGCTTGTCGTATTTCCTAAGGAAAGTGACGGCGTTTTGGAAAACGTCCGGGGGATTTCCGCCCGCGGCCTGCGTCTGGAACTTCTCCCAGAAGGACTGGTACGTCTGGAAGTCCGTCTTGACCTTGATCTTCGGGAACTTCTCCTCGAAGAGCGCGATGGACTGGTTGATCTTCTTGGCCCGCTCCTCGGCACCCCACCACGAGTAACGGATCGTCACCGTCCCGTTCCCGGAACCGCTTTCACCCCCGCAGCCGGTCGTTGCCGCGAGCCCGAGCGTGGCCGTCGAAGCCCCCGCAGCCTTCAGGATCGTACGCCTGTCAAGATTCCTGGTTCCCACAGTCGGGCCCTCCCCGCAGCATCGTCGCCGCGCCGCATGAATCGTTTCAAGTAAGCGCTTGCTGGCACAAGGTACGGAGGGGCCCGTGGTGCGTCAATGATTCGGACAGGATTTTCTTGCGGGCGGCGCGGGCGGCGGGTCGGCCCGTCGGCCGTTCCCCCTGGTGGCAGGGGACGTGACCGACAGGCCGAACAAGGCGTCAAACCGGCAGGGACGCCAGCCAGTCGAGCAGGATCCGATTCGTCTCGTCCGGGCGTTCCTGCTGGACGAAGTGCCCGCAATCGTCCAGGACGTGCGAGCCGCGCAGGCCCGGCAGGGTGCCCGGAAAGGCCTTGACGGCGTCGGCCAGCCAGGCGAGGGAGGCGTCCCGCGCACCCCCGACGAACAGCGAGGGCTGCGGGATCGGGGCACCCGCGTACTCGGCCAGGTCCGCCCAGTCCCGGTCCATGTTCCGGTACCGGTTCAGGGCCCCCGTCATCCCCGTCCGCTCGAACTCCCCGGCGTAGACGTCGAGGTCCCGCTCCCCCAGCCAGGACGGCAGGACACCGGCGGGGAAACGCTCACGCAGAGTGCCGCCGGCGCCGACGAAGTGCGGGTCGGGGGCGCCCGGCGCGGGCATGGTGCCGGCGGACAGGGCCGCGGAGAAGCCCGCGAGCCAGCCGCGCACGTCCGGCTCGATCTCGGCCTCTGCCCGGCCCGGCTGCTGGAAGTACGACACGTAGAACTCCTCGCCGCTCCCGTCCCCCGCCATCGCCGCGAAGACCTCGCTGGGCCGCGGGCCCCCGGGCGGGGTGTACGGCACGCCCAGCAGACCCACGGCCCGGAACACGTCCGGCCTGGTCAGGGCGGACACTGCGGCGATGCTCGCGCCCCAGTCGTGCCCGACGACCACCGCGGAACGCTCGCCCAGCGCCTCCACCACGGCGACGTTGTCCGCGACCAGGTCGAGCATCCGGTACGCCTCCACGGACGCCGGTTTCGACGACCGTCCGTAGCCCCGCACGTCGATCGCCACCACGCGGTAACCGGCGGCGGCGAGCACCGGCATCTGGTGCCGCCAGGCGTACCAGGACTCGGGGAACCCGTGCAGAAGCAGCACGAGGGGGCCTTGGCGGCCCTGCTGTACGGCGTGGGTGCGGCCGGCCGGGGTGGGGAGGAGGCGGTGGGTGAGGTGGGGGGCGTCGGGGGTGGTGGCCTGGTCCTGGGCCAGGTCCGAGGTCGGGAGGGGGCCGGGTGTGGGGTCCGGGGTGGCGGTGGGTGGCATGGGGGCTCCTGGGGGCGGGGCCGGTGGGCCGGGGCGGATGGCAGGGGCCGGGGGCGGGGGCTGGTGGGCCGGGGTCCGTGGGAGGGGGCTGGGGGTGGCAAAACCGTGGCGGGGCGACAGGGAGCCTGGTGGGGTCGCAGAGGCCTGCTGGGCGAGGAGCCGGGGTGCGTGCGGGGCCTCGGCGGTGAGGTGAGTGCTGCGTCGGGGCGAGTGGGTGGTCGGGGGTGGGCGCGGTTGGTTCCTGGACCCTGCGGGGGCTGGTGCCTGAGCGTGCGCATGGTTCTTGGGGGCGGCCCGCTGATCGCTTGAGGGCGGACCGCCGAGGTGCTCCGTGAAATGGAACCGCTGGTGGGGCTCGGTCAAGGGGGAACTCGCTGGGGGCGCGGGACGATGATCCGGTGAAGCGGCCGGGGGGCGCCAGGGTTGTTGCCGGTTCGGCAAACGGAGGGTGCTGGTCCGGGGGGCGTGGGGCCTCGGGCCTGGTGGCCGGCCTCCCCCCTCACCCGTCGCCGGAGGGGCGCGCGTACGACGACGGCCCACCTGCTGGTCGCAGGTGGGCCGTCGGTCCGGGTGGGCGATACTGGGTTCGAACCAGTGACCTCTTCGGTGTGAACGAAGCGCTCTCCCACTGAGCTAATCGCCCGGGCGCAGGAGGAACATTACCCCATGTCAGGCGGTGCTTCCGACCAGGGCCGGCGGCGAGTGCCCCCGGCCCCCGCGGGCCGCGTCACTGGTCCTTGATCTTCCAGGGCATGACGAGGCCGAACTTCCACAGGTAGATCCCGACGAGGACGCCGATGATCACCAGCCCGATCACGGTCAGGGTGATGTTGCGGCGGCGCACCTTGGGATCGAGGGCCCGCTGGGCCGCCTCGGTGACCTTGCGTTTGGTCCAGCGGAGCACGAGCTGGGCCCAGACGAACTCGGTCGCCCAGATCGCCATGCCGCCGAAGATCACCACCCAGCCGGGTCCGGGCAGGGGCAGCATGACGATGCCCGCGCCGACCACCGCGAGGCCGATCACGAAGACCCCGACCTGCCAGCTCAGGTGCAGGAGCCGGCGGGACTTGATGAATTCCGGCGCCCGCGAGCCGAGCCCGTGCTCGGTCTCCTGGCCGGCCTCGGGCCCGTGCGTCCCGGTCTTGTCTGCTGCCACGGCGACCTCGCCCGGCTCGTCACTCCCCGTATTCATACAGACAAACCCTACCGTAGTGAATCCGGTCACTGAAATGGCGGCAGGACTGGTACGAGTTCTCGGCCGGAAGGGTTACGTAAAGACACGCAAAACCCTCAGAGGGGTTTACAACGGCACCGTAGGTGGCATGTCGATTTCGCCGACGTGCGAATCCCCGAGCGCACACTGAGCGAAAGGCCCTGGCGCTTATGAACACCACGGTCAGCTGCGAGCTGCACCTGCGCCTCGTTGTGTCGAGCGAGTCCTCCCTGCCTGTCCCCGCAGGCCTGCGGTACGACACGGCCGACCCCTACGCCGTGCACGCCACCTTCCACACCGGAGCCGAAGAGACCGTCGAGTGGGTGTTCGCCCGCGACCTCCTCGCCGAGGGGCTTCACCGGCCCACCGGCACCGGCGACGTCCGCGTCTGGCCATCCCGCAGTCATGGTCAGGGCGTCGTGTGCATCGCCCTCAGTTCCCCGGAGGGGGAGGCGCTGCTCGAGGCCCCGGCGCGGGCCCTGGAGTCCTTCCTGAAGCGAACCGACGCCGCCGTGCCGCCCGGCACGGAACACCGGCACTTCGATCTGGATCAGGAGCTCTCGCACATCCTGGCGGAGAGCTAGGTCGCCGCCCTTCGAAGCAGCCCGGCGCCGTCCACTCGGGGAGACGGCTCGGGCCAAGACAACCGCCTGCGGCACAGGTCGACGCCGTCACCGTGAGTGCTCACGGAGACGGCGTCGAGCTGTGCGCACGCGGCTCCGTTGCGTGAGCGGCCGGCTGCTGTCGGCCGGACTGGTGCGGCCGGCGGCCGGACAGTCGGATGCTGTGGGTGACCGGCTGGCTGCCGTGGTCCGAGCGACCGATGACCGTGGACCGGAGCGGCCGGTGCTGAGCGCGGACGCCGGCTGCGGTCCGCCTGGTGGCAGGCGGAAGCCGGGTGTGAGGGTCTGGCCGCGATGCCGGGGCGACGGATGAGGCGTGGAGCGGACCGGCCCGGCGAGGGCGGAACGCCATGGTGGGTTCTGGGCGTGGGAACGGGAACCGTCGGCGGTCCGGTGGCGTTCTCTCGGCAAGTGAGGTCGGTCGCGGACGGGTGCGGTGGGCGCGGTTGTCGCTACCATCGGCCAGCATCGGCGGGCGCCCGCCCGACCCCCAGGCCAGGGAGCGAACTGTGCTGATCACCCACGACACCCGGTGCGCCCTCGACACCGTGGTGGATCTGGTGAACACCGCGCCGGAGGACGACGCGGAGGCGGACGGACTGTCCGATGTCCCGGCTCTCGCGGATTTCGTGCGAAGCCACAAGATGAGCGACGTCGGCGTGCTGTCGGAGTTCGATCTTTCAGCCGTGCGCAGGGTCCGGGGACGGTTCGCGGCGATCTTCGCGGCCCCGGACGCCCGGTCCGCCGCCATGATGATCAACGAGCTGGTCGCCGCGGCGGGCACCACGCCCCGGCTGACGGACCACGACGGCTACGACTGGCACGTGCACTACTTCGCGCCGGGCGCCTCCGTGGCCGACCACCTCGCCGCCGACTGCGGTATGGCGCTCGCCTTCTTCGTGGTGGCCGGCGAGCAGGAACGGCTGCGGCGCTGCGAGGCCCCGGACTGCCGGCGCGCCTTCGTGGACCTGTCCCGCAACCGCTCGCGCCGCTACTGCGACAGCCGTACCTGCGGGAACCGGCTGCACGTCGCCGCGTACCGCGCCCGGCGCAGGGAAGCGGCGGGCTGAGCGTACGGCGCTCGCCCGGTGCGACGTCGGTCCCGGCGGGTGGCGCCGGGACGGACGCGTACGGCTCACAGCAACAGCAGGTCGTGCAGCGCAGCCATGAGGAGCAGGCACCCGATCACCGCTAGGAAGATCATCAGCGGTGGCTGGGAAAGGGCGAAGAGGCACCCGCGCGGCTCGTCCTTCGGCGGCGCGGCCTCGCTCTGTGGCGTGTCCAGCATCTCGCCGCAGATCATGACGCACCCGGTGCCCCGCCCGCGATCAACGCACAGGGATCTTGCGGTAGTACGCCGAATCCCGTGAGGTCTCGTTCGGGTGGTGAACGATTCCGGACGCCCGCGGACCCACTGTGTCGTTTCAGCGAGTCATGTGACTGTCATATGCCGTGCTTCTTGAGGATGGCCTCGATGTCGCTGAAGTCCTCGGCCGGGTCGGCGCCCCGGGACGAGGTGGTCCGAGGGGCGGCGGGACCCGTCGCGGGGCGGGCCTTCCCGCCGAGGGACGGGGCCGAGGCAGCGGGCGCCACCGCGTCCCGCCCGGACGCCCTGCGCTCGGCACCGGTGCCGGCGCGCCGGCGTTCCACGGCACGCGTGCCGGCGAACAGCAGCCAGGCCGCGCCCAGCACCCCGAAGCCCGCCCAGGCGGTGGGGCTCAGGGCGGTGTCGGCGAGCCAGCCGACGACCCCGGTCATCACCAGTCCGACCGGCACCAGCGAGTAGGCCGCGAGGCGGGCTGCCGCCAGGAAACGCTTGCGGTAGGCCGTGACCACCGCGATACCCAGGCCCGCCGCGGACGCGGCGGAGCAGACTGTCTCGGCAATCATCCGGTCCTCCTGGCGGGCAGGCTCGATCTCGTCGCTTCCATCGTGCACCGCCGGCGCCCCGCGATGCCATGATCCGGCCGGACATCAGGGACATCTCCGGGTCTCCTCCGGGTCCTCTCCACCCGCCCCCGGGGTCCGACGGCCCCGAGATCCCGATTGGGTCCGCCCGCGTCCGGCCTGGAAGACTGGTGGGCATGAGCGACACCTCCCCCGCACGCACCGATGCCCTCGTCCTCGACGTCTGGTGCGAACTGCAGTGCCCCGACTGCCGCACCGCCCTGGACGACGTCCGCGCCCTGCGCGCCCGCTACGGCGACCGGCTCGAGCTGCGGCTGCGGCACTTCCCGCTGGAGAAGCACAAGCACGCCTTCGCCGCCGCACAGGCCGCCGAGGAGGCGCTGGAGCAGGGCAAGGGCTGGCCGTACGTGGAGGCCGTGCTGGAGCGGGTCGAGGAGCTGGACCGTGCGGGCGAGCCCTTCCTGGTCGAGGTGGCCCGTGAACTCGGTTTGGACGCCGAGGAGTTCGACACCGCGCTGATCGACGGCCGGCACATCCTGATCGTGGACGCCGACCAGGCCGAGGGCAAGGCGATCGGGGTGACGGGCACCCCGACGTACGTCATCGGCGGCGAGCGCCTCGACGGCGGCAAGAGCCAGGAGGGGCTGCGCGCACGCATCGAGGAGATCGCGGACCGGCTGCTGGCCGGCCGGGACGGCCAGGATGCCTGAGGACGCACCGGACCGGTTCCCTCACAGCAGCGGCTTGGTCAGCGAGTGGGTCACCGTCTCGTACCCGAGTGAGGTGTAGAGCCGCTCGGCCGGGGTGTTCCCCGCGAACACGTTGAGGCCGAGGACCGGCCGGCCGGCCTCGATCGCCTGGCGTTCCGCCAGCAGCATGAGCGTACGGCCGTGCCCGCGGCCGCGGTGGGCCGGGTCGGTCTCCACGTCGAAGACGTACGCCCTGGCCTCCTCCAGCGCCAGCCACAGGGTGCCCACCCGGCCGCCCGCGTGCTCCAGCACGCTGAAGAGCATGCCGTCGGTCGCGAGCCCGTCCGGCAGCAGCCGGGCGTGGTCGTTGCGGGCCTTGGCACGGGCCGCGGGCTCGGACAGGCCCCGCTCGACCCACGAGCGCGCGTACCGCTCGCTCTCCGTCTCCTGCCAGGCGTCGAACTCCGACGCGGTCATGGGGCGCGCCCGGCTGTCCGGCGGCAGCGCGGGCGGAGTGCCGCCGAGGCGTTTCTCCATGCCGCGGTTGCGCAGGGTGTAGCCGAGGGCGCCGAACAGGCGCAGCGCGGCCTGCGCGGCGGCGGGCACCACGGTCTCCATCCGGACGCAGCCCCAGCCGCGGGCCACCTCCTCCGCGGCGAGCGCGGCGACGGTGCCGCGGCCGCGCCGCCGGTCCGGCTCGGCGATCGTGAGGTCGATGACGCGGGCCACCGAGTCGCCGAGGGACGGGGAGGTGCCGAGGTGCACCTCGCCGACGGGACGGCTGTTCACGCAGACCGCGTAGCGGCGGGAACGGGTTCCGTCGGGGTGCTGCTGGAGCGGCTCGGCCGGCCGCAGGGTCGTGGTCATCACAGGTGTTCTACCCAGGGCGACCGCCCGCGTCAGCCTGTTTTCCGGCTCAGGGGTCGAGGTCCCGCCCGGAGCGCTCGTCGAAGATCCGCATGGCCTCGGCGGTCACCGGCCCCGGTGCGCCGGGCAGTTGACGGCCGTCCACCTGGTGCACGGCCTGGACGTCCCGCAGGGTGGAGGTCAGGAAGATCTCGTCGGCGCGCTGGAGGACGTCCAGCGGCAGGTCGGTCTCCTTGGCGCCCGTCCACTCGATCACCAGGGCCCGGGTGACGCCGGGCAGGCAGCCGGAGGTGACCGGCGGGGTGTGGATCCCGCCGTCCAGGACGACGAAGACGTTCGAGCCGGTGCCCTCGCAGAGCTGCCCGACCGTGTTGCCGAACAGCGCCTCGGAGGCGCCGTTCTGGTGCGCGCGGGCCAGGGCGACGATGTTCTCGGCGTACGAGGTGGTCTTGACGCCGGCGAGGGCGCCGCGTTCGTTGCGGGTCCACGGGACGGTGATCACCGCGGTGGAGTCCGGGCGGCGGGTGGTCCCCCCGACGGCGACCATGAGGGTGGGGCCGTGCTCGCCGCGGCCGACACCGAGCGGGCCGTGGCCGCCGGTGTAGGTGATCCGCAGCCGGCCCAGCGGCACCGGATCGGCCGCCAGGACGGCCGCACAGGCGCGGCGCACCTCGTCGTGGTCGGGGTCGGGCAGGCCGAGGCCGCGGGCCGAGCGGGTCAGCCGGTCGAGGTGCCGGGTGAGCGCGAACGGCGTGCCGTCGACCGCCTTGACGGTCTCGAAGACGCCGTCGCCGACGGTCAGTCCGTGGTCGAGGGCGGAGACCCGGGCGGATTGCAGGTCCCGCAGCTCGCCGTCCAGCCAGATCCTCATGTGAGCGCCCCCTCGGTCGCCGCGTACGCTCCCGACGCTACCGCGAGCAGCCGGGACGCCTTCAGCTCCGTCTCGCGCCACTCCCCCTCGGGGTCGGACCCCCAGGTGATGCCGGCGCCGGTGCCGAAGCGCAGGGCGCCCGCGGCGCGGTCGATCCAGAAGGTGCGGATGCCCACGGCCAGCTCGGCGGTGCCCCGGTCGGCGTCGACCCAGCCGATGCCGCCGCAGTACGGGCCGCGGGGTGCCGTCTCCAGCGCCTCGATGATCCTGAGGGCGCTGGACTTGGGGGCGCCGGTGACCGAGCCGGGCGGGAAGGCCGCGGCCAGCAGCTCCGGCCAGCCGGCGTCCGCCCGCAGCTCGCCGCGGACGGTGGAGACGAGGTGGACGAGCCCCGGGTGCTTCTCCACGGCGCACAGGTCGGGGACGGTCACGCTGCCGGTCGCGCAGACGCGGCCGATGTCGTTGCGGACCAGGTCCACGATCATCACGTTCTCGGCGTAGTCCTTCTCCAGGAGGTCCGCCTCGGTGCGCCCGGTGCCCTTGATGGGCCCCGACTCGACGGTACGGCCGTCCCGGCGCAGGAACAGCTCGGGCGAGGCGGTGGCGATCTCCACGCCGTGCTCCGGCAGCCGGATCGTTCCTGCGTACGGGGCCGGGTTGCCCCGGGCCAGCAGGGCCGTGAGGGCGTCCACGTCGGCGCCGGGGGCGACGGGCGCGCTCAGCACCCTGCAGAGGTTGGCCTGGTAGACCTCGCCGGCCGCGATGTGCTCGCGGATGCGGCGGACGGCCGCGGTGTACGCGGCGTGGTCCAGGGAGGAGGTCCAGTCCTCGGGCTCCGGGCCCCGCCAGGCGCCGGCCACCGGCGCGGGCACCGGCTCCTCGCGTACGTCCGCGAAGCGGGCGCAGGTCAGCCTGCCCTCGAAGTCCGCGCAGACGGCCCAGAAGCCGGTCGAGTCCAGGGCGGCCGGATCACTGGTGACGTCGAGAAGACCGGTGGCGACGCGGTCGCCGAAGCGGGCGAGAGGAGGGTGGTGGAGCACGTGGTCGAGTCTAGGGCGGGTGTCCGGGAGGCGGCTCCGGGATGTCCCGGAGCGGGCCCTGACCACCGGGTCCGCCGGGTGCACCGCAGCACGCTGCGCAAACGCGTTTTTGTGCTGGCCCGGGAATCCGCTAGAGTTCAACACGTCGCCGGGACGCGGAAGCGGACCGAAACGACAGGCGGACGTAGCTCAGTTGGTAGAGCGCAACCTTGCCAAGGTTGAGGTCGCGAGTTCGAGCCTCGTCGTCCGCTCGAAGGAAGAAGGGGTCGTCCCGATCCCCTACACTCCTGGTGGAGTGGCCGAGAGGCGAGGCAACGGCCTGCAAAGCCGTCTACACGGGTTCAAATCCCGTCTCCACCTCCAAGGACGATTAGCTCAGCGGGAGAGCGCTTCCCTGACACGGAAGAGGTCACTGGTTCAATCCCAGTATCGTCCACTGGATCTTCGGATCCTGGATCTCCTCGAAGATCCCCCGCGCGATTAGCTCAGCGGGAGAGCGCTTCCCTGACACGGAAGAGGTCACTGGTTCAATCCCAGTATCGCGCACTGCCTGTGACTCGCGGGTCACGGTCCGCGGACGATTAGCTCAGCGGGAGAGCGCTTCCCTGACACGGAAGAGGTCACTGGTTCAATCCCAGTATCGTCCACACATGAAGAAGCCCCCGGCCGTCTCGTACGGCCGGGGGCTTCTTCGTGGGCTCAGCTGGAGAACAGCATGTGGCCGAAGCTCTTGTGGCGGTGGTGGCCGTGGTGACCGTGGCCGCCGTGCGGGGCGCCCCAGGCGGGCGCGGACGGGGCCGGGTAGGCCTGCGGGGCCGCGGGCGGGGGCGGCGGGGCCGGCTGCGACCACTGGGACTCCAGGCGGGTCAGCGCCTCCAGCTCGCCGTAGTCGAGGAAGATGCCGCGGCAGCCGCTGCACTGCTCGATCTGGACGCCGTTGCGGTTGTAGGTGTGCATCGGCGCATGGCACTTCGGACACTGCATGGTCGGCTCAACTCCTCGCCGGTCGGTCCTGCTTCGTGTTTCCCCAGGACAGACTCCGTCCGGCCCCGGGCGGTTGCAGCCTAGTCCGGGATTCCGGGCGCGGGCCGAGGGGGGCCGGGGGCCTGGGGCGTGACGGACGGCATTCGTGCGCAGGCGTCGACCACGGCCTGCTCCACCTCGTCCAGCGGGCGGTTCGCGGCGAGCGCCTTGGCGACCGCCAGCGCGGCCGTCTGCACGGTGAGCGCGCGGGCCGGGACGTCCAGGGCGGCCCAGGGGTCGCCGTCGGCGGGTACGGCCGGGCCGCCGGCCTGCCGGTAGGCGCTCAGGAACCGCGTCCACTCGTCGGGCGGGAGGAGCCCGCAGGCGTACCAGGCGGCGGGACGGGCCAGGTCCCAGGCCGGGACGCCCGCGCCCAGGTCGTCCACGTCGATCAGCTTCCACGGGCCGTCCGGCGCCGGGTGCCGGACGAGCTGGCCGAGGTGCAGGTCGCCGTGGCAGAGGCCGGGCGGGCCGGGCATCGGCGCCGCGGCCCGGGCCCAGGCGGGCAGGGTGGCCCAGGCGTCCAGGACCGGGCGGGCAGCCGCGTGGGGCGCGCCGCGGAGGGCGGCGCGGAGCCTGCCGAGGGCGCGGGCGGCTTTCGCGGGGCCGCGCATCGGGGGGAGGCCGGTGGGGACGGGGGTGCGGTGCAGCCGGGCCAGGAGGGTGGCGGCGGCCTCCCAGGGGGCGGCGTCCGGGTCGTCCGGGTCCACGGGGAGGCCGTACGGCCAGAAGGTCACCAGGCGGCCGTGCAGGGCGGCCGGGGCGGGGGTGAGCGGGGGCAGCAGTACGTCGGGGAGGCGCGCGGCCGTGGCCATGCGGAGCGTCAGCGCGGCCGGGTCGGTGTCCGGGGCGTGGGCCTTGGCGACGGTGCCCGCGTGCCGGACCACGGTGGCGTCCTCGCGGTCGGCGAGGGGGGTGCTGCCGCAGGTGCAGGGGGCGGTGGGGGTACGGGGGTGCGCGGCGGCCCTGGCTCCGGCGGCCAGCACGGACATGAGGGAGCGGGCGGGTGCGTCTGCGTCGGTACCGGTGTCTGCGGTCAAGGCTGCCTCGGACGGGGTGAGCTGTCCGGGCGAGGGTACCGGGGTTGACCGGGGGCGGGGCAGCCCACCGCGCTTGCGGGGTGCCGCACGGCGGTCAAACGGCCAATGCCGGCGCAGCTCCCCAGCTGCGCCGGCATTCGTGCCGTCCGCCGCACCCCCGTCCCCACGGGGTTTCATGGATGGATGTCCCCGCCCGGACCGCTCTTCCGGGCCTGGGGTCGCCGCTCAGCGCCCCAGCATCACACCCACGGACGACGCCTGTGTGGCCACCGTCTCCCAGCCGTCGAAGACGAGCAGGAGCAGGGCCGCCAGGGGAAGGGCCATGAGCGTCGCCACCAGGGGGTGGCGACGTCCCGTCCGGCGTGGGACGAACGCGGGGCGTCGCGGTGCCGTGTGGGCCATGGTCCCTCTCCTGACCGTTCGGTTGTCATCGGCAGCGGCGGGTGTCTGACCTCGGGGGACGAGTGCTGCACCCGCCGCTTGACCTCAAATCTAGGCGCGCGGCGCACATCGGGCGTCATGCCCTCGTACCGATTGCCGGGCCTCCCGGAGGATGAGCCACGGCCTGCGAAGTACTCCCCTGGGTGGAGACGCGGGCCCGGGTCTAGGGGTCTTCCCTGAGGGGCCGCCCGCTCTGTCCGGTCATTTCGGAAGCGTCCAGGGGGCCGGAGCGAGTGACTTCGATCACTGCGGACGGGGCCGGGAGGGGTCCCGCAGGCCGATCGTGATCCGGGGGACGGCCGGGGCCACGGGCCGCCGCCGACCGCCGGCCGAGGGGCGCAGGACGCCGCACAGCAGGTCGGCGGGCGAGCCCAACCTCTTTGCTCCACTGGCCGGTTGACCACCCCCGTGACCGGAAGTCGCCGTGGGGCGGGGCTTCCTGACCGCGTCTCACCTGCCCCGGACGGCCCACACAATCCGTCCGCCCGAGAGGGCGCGGCCTCTGCGCGCAGGCGGCCGTGGAAACGTAAGCTGGGCCACGTCACAGGGACCGGGCAGCGGGGATGAACATGGCGATGATGCGCCTGAGGCGCGAGGACCCGCGCGTCGTCGGCTCGTTCAGGCTTCACCGACGGCTCGGCGCGGGCGGGATGGGCGTGGTCTATCTCGGCTCCGACAAGAAGGGGCAGCGGGTCGCCCTGAAGGTGATCCGGCCCGATCTGGCGGAGGACCAGGAGTTCCGGTCGCGGTTCGCGCGCGAGGTGTCGGCGGCCCGGCGTATCCGCGGTGGCTGCACGGCCCGGCTGGTCGCCGCGGACCTGGAGGCCGAGCGCCCCTGGTTCGCCACCCAGTACGTGCCCGGACCGTCCCTGCACGACAAGGTCGCCGACGAGGGCGCTCTCGGCGCTGCGGACACCGCGGCGATCGGCGCGGCCCTGTCCGAGGGGCTGGTCGCCGTGCACGAGGCCGGGGTCGTCCACCGGGACCTGAAGCCCTCCAACATCCTGCTGTCCCCCAAGGGGCCGCGGATCATCGACTTCGGCATCGCCTGGGCCACCGGCGCCTCCACGCTCACCCACGTGGGCACCGCGGTCGGCTCCCCCGGCTTCCTCGCCCCGGAGCAGGTGCGCGGCGCTGCGGTCACCCCGGCCACCGACGTCTTCTCCCTGGGCGCGACCCTGGCGTACGCCTCGACCGGCGACTCACCGTTCGGGCAGGGCAGTTCCGAGGTGATGCTGTACCGGGTGGTGCACGAGGAGCCCCAGCTGCACGGCGTACCGGACGCGCTGGCCCCGCTGATCCGGGCGTGCCTGGCGAAGGACCCCGAAGAGCGGCCGAGCACCCTGCAGCTGTCGCTGCGGCTCAAGGAGATCGCCGCCCGGGAGGCGCAGGGCCTGGACGGCGTACGGCCGCCCGCGCCGCGTGCCGCCGAGGCGGACCGGCCCACCGGGCGGCTCGTCGACACCTACCCCGAGCAGCAGCGCACCCAGCGGCGTACCGCTCCCGGTACGCCGCTGCCGCGCGGTGGGACCCCGGCCCGGGGCGGTGTGCCGTCGCGCGGCGGCCCGGCCGCGCGCGGTGATGTGCCGGGCAGGGGCGGGATGTCCCCGCGGGGCGAGGCGCCGTCCCGTGGCGGGGTCGCCTCGCGCGGCGGCAGCGGTCCGCGCGGTGGCGGTGCCGCCGCCAGACCGGGTGCGGCGCGCCCGACCCCGGCGCCGCGCGGCGGCGGTCCGCGCTCCGGCAACGCCCGTCCCGCTCCGCGCGGCGGTTCCGGGCGGCCGGGCCAGCGGCCGGCGCGGATCGTCCGGCGGCCGGCCAATCCGCGGCTGCTGCGGCAACGCCTGTTCGTGTTCGTGGTGGTGACGCTGCTGGTCGCCCTCGGTATCGCGGTGGCGCAGGGCTGCCAGGGCCCGGCGCGCGGGCTCGGGGACGACGGCGGGGTCCTGCGGCAGCGGCACACGCAGCCGGGCTACCCGCCGTCGGTCGACGGCAAGGTCATGTCCGACCAGTACAGGTCGGCAGTGAGCCACGACGCCGGGAACTGAGCCCTGCGGGCCGGCCGGTCAGGCTTCCGGTCGGCCCGTGGCCACCGCGTAGAAGGCGACCGCGGCGGCCGCGCCGACGTTGAGCGAGTCGACGCCGTGGGACATCGGGATGCGGACCCACTCGTCGGCCGCGACCAGTGCCTGCGTGGAGAGTCCGTCGCCCTCGGCACCGAGCATCAGGGCCACCCGGTCCATCCGGTGCGGGGCGGCCTCGTCCAGGGTGCGGGCCTTCTCGTCCGGGGTGAGCGCGAGCAGGGTGAAGCCGGCCTCGCGGACCGAGTCCAGGCCCTTGGGCCAGGTCTCCAGACGGGCGTACGGCACCGAGAACACCGCGCCCATGGACACCTTGACGCTGCGTCGGTACAGCGGGTCGGCGCAGTCGGGCGACAGCAGCACCGCGTCCATGCCGAGGGCGGCAGCCGACCGGAATATGGCCCCGATGTTCGTGTGATCATTCACGGATTCCATGATCACGACGCGGCGGGCGGTCTGCAGGAGCTCGCCTGCCGTCGGCAGCGGCTTGCGCTGCATCGAGGCGAGAGCGCCGCGGTGCACGTGGTAGCCGGTGACGCGTTCGGCGAGTTCCGGGCTGACGGCGTACACCGGGGCCGGGAGTTCGTCGATGACGTCGCGCATGACGTCGATCCACTTGGCCGAGAGCAGCATCGACCGCATCTCGTAGCCGGCTTCCTTGGCCCTGCGGATGACCTTCTCGCCCTCGGCGATGAACAGGCCCTCGGCGGGCTCGCGCTTGCGGCGCAGCTCGACGTCGGTCAGGCCCGTGTAGTCGGTCAGGCGGGGGTCGTCGGGATCCTCGACGGTGATGAGATCGGCCACAGGGTGATACTGCCTTGTCCTGGGTGTGGTGCCAACGGCTGGGAAGGGGTGGGTTACCCCGGGTTACGCGTGATCAAGCCAAGGTCGTCGGTGGTCACGCGGGGCTCGTGCCCGGTCTCACGCCGAGGTCTCGGGGCCGACCCGGACGACCTCGCCGATGACGATGACCGCCGGGGGCTTCACGTCCTCGGTCCGTACCGTCTCGGCGACCGTGGCCAGGGTGGCGTCCACGCGCCGCTGCGCGGCCGTCGTCCCCTCCTGCACCAGGGCGACCGGCGTCTGCGGGGACTTGCCGTGCGCGACGAGCGTCTCGGCGATCTTCCCGATCTTGTCGACGCCCATCAGGATCACGAGCGTGCCGGTGAGCTTCGCCAGGGACGGCCAGTCGACCAGCGAGCGCTCGTCGTCGGGGGCGACATGGCCGCTCACGACCGTGAACTCGTGGGCGACGCCCCGGTGCGTGACCGGGATGCCCGCCGCGCCCGGCACCGAGATCGAGCTGGAGATGCCCGGCACCACCGTGCACGGGATGCCGGCCTCGGCGAGCGCCTGGACCTCCTCCATGCCCCGGCCGAACACGAACGGGTCGCCGCCCTTGAGCCGGACGACCGCCTTGCCCTGCTTGGCGTGCTCGACGAGCGCGTTGTTGATGGCCTCCTGGGCCATGTAGCGGCCGTACGGGATCTTCGCCGCGTCGATCACCTCGACGTGCGGCGGGAGTTCGGCGAGCAGGTCGCGCGGGCCGAGCCGGTCGGCGATGACGACGTCCGCCTCGGCGAGCAGGCGCCTGCCGCGGACCGTGATCAGGTCGGGGTCGCCGGGGCCGCCGCCGACCAGGGCCACGCCGGGGGTGCGGGTGCGGTGGTGCGGGGCGACGAGGGTGCCGTCGCGCAGGCCCTCCACGACCGCGTCCCGGATGGCGGCGGTGTGCCGGGGGTCGCGGCCCCGCGCGTGCGTGGTGAGCACGGCGACGGTGACGCCCTCGCTGTGGCCGGTCGCCGGGGTCCAGGCGGTCGCCTGGTCGGCGTCGTCGGAGCGGACGCACCAGACGCGGTGGCGCTCCGCCTCCGCGGAAGCGGCGGCGTTGGCCTCGGCGTCGCTGGTGGCGATGAGGGCGTACCAGGCCTCGGCGAGGTCGCCGTCCTGGTACGCGCGCCGCACCCAGGTGATCTCCCCCGCGTCCGCCATGGCCTCGACCGAGGGGGTCGCGTGCGGGGAGACGAGGACGATGTCCGCGCCGGCCGCGATGAGCGCCGGGAGGCGGCGCTGGGCGACCTGGCCGCCGCCGAGGACGACCACGCGGCGGCCAGAGAGGCGGAGGCCTACGGGGTAGGCGGGGTGTTCGGCCATGAGGGGCGGCTCCTCGTGCAGCTGTGCGATGGGCGCGCTGCACCTTCGGAGCGGCCCTGACGTGCAGATTTTAAGCGGTGGGCAGGGCACGGGACACGGGTGGTCCGACAGCTGAACACCGGACCACCCGTCCCGCGGGACCTACTTCTCCGTGACCCCCGCCGAATCGAACGTGGCCACCTCGTGCATCGCCCGCGCGGTGCTCTGCACCAGCGGCAGGGCGAGCAGGGCGCCGGTGCCCTCGCCGAGGCGCAGGTCGAGGTCGACCAGGGGGCGCAGGCCCAGCTTGTTGAGGGCCGCGACGTGGCCGGGCTCGGCGCTGCGGTGGCCGGCGATGCAGGCCGCGAGCACCTCGGGTGCGATGGCGCGGGCGACCAGCGCCGCGGCACCGGCACTGACACCGTCCAGGATCACCGGCGTACGCAGCGAGGCGCCGCCGAGCAGGAGGCCGACGATGGCCGCGTGCTCGAAGCCGCCGATCGCCGCGAGGACGCCGATCGGGTCGGCCGGGTCCGGCTGGTGGAGTTCCAGCGCGCGGCGGACCACCTCGGTCTTGCGGGCCAGCGTCTCGTCGTTGATGCCCGTGCCGCGCCCGGTCACCTCGGCCGGGTCGGCGCCGGTGAAGACGGAGATCAGCGCGGCGGACGCGGTGGTGTTGGCGATGCCCATCTCACCGGTGAGCAGCGCCTTGTTGCCGGCCGCCACCAGGTCGCGGGCGGTCTCGATGCCGACCTCGATGGCCGCCTTGGCCTCCTCGCGGGTCATCGCGGGGCCGGTGGTCATGTCGGACGTGCCGCCGCGGATCTTGCGCGGCAGCAGGCCCGGGGTGGCCGGCAGGTCGGCGGCCACGCCCACGTCCACCACGCACACCTCGGCGCCGACCTGGGCGGCGAAGGCGTTGCAGACGGCTCCCCCGCCGAGGAAGTTGGCCACCATCTGGGCGGTGACCTCCTGCGGCCAGGGGGTGACGCCCTGGGCGTGCACGCCGTGGTCGCCGGCGAAGATGGCGACGGCGGCGGGCTCCGGGATCGGCGGCGGGCACTGCCGGGACAGCCCGGACAGCTGCGCGGAGATGATCTCCAGCATGCCGAGCGCGCCGGCCGGCTTGGTCATGCGCTTCTGGCGCTCCCATGCCTCGCCGAGCGCCTTGGCGTCGAGCGGGCGGATCTGTGCGACGGTCTCGGCGAGCAGGTCGTGGGGTTCCTCTCCGGGCAGGGCGCGGCGGCCGTAGGTCTCCTCGTGCACCACCCAGGACAGGGGGCGTCGCTTGGACCAGCCGGCCTGCATCAGCTCGGGCTCGTCCGGGAACTCGTCGACGTACCCGACGCACAGGTAGGCGACGACCTCCAGGTGCTCGGGCAGACCGAGCGCGCGGACCATCTCCCGCTCGTCGAAGAAGCTGACCCAGCCGACGCCGAGGCCTTCGGCGCGGGCGGCGAGCCAGAGGTTCTCCACCGCGAGCGCCGAGGAGTAGGGCGCCATCTGCGGCTGGGTGTGACGGCCGAGGGTGTGCCGGCCGCCGCGGGTGGGGTCGGCGGTGACGACGATGTTGACCGGGGTGTCGAGGATGGCCTCGATCTTCAGTTCCTTGAACTGCTTCGCCCGGCCCTTCGGCAGCGACTTGGCGTAGGCCTCGCGCTGCCGCATCGCCAGTTCGTGCATCGTCTGCCGGGTCTCGGCGGACCGGATGACGACGAAGTCCCAGGGCTGCGAGTGGCCGACGGAGGGCGCGGTGTGCGCGGCCTCCAGGACTCTGAGCAGCACCTCGTGCGGGATGGGGTCGCTGCGGAAGCCGTTGCGGATGTCGCGGCGCTCGCGCATGACCTTCAGGACGGCCTCGCGCTCGGCGTCGGCGTAACCGGGCGCGGCCGGTCCGGTGGACTGTCGTGCTTCCGCCACTGCGGCCGTGCTCTCTTCCTGGTCGGCGGCCCTGGTCTGCAGGTCCTCCGCGTGCTGTACGACATCGGGGGCGGGCTCGGCGTCGGGTGCGGCCGGTACGACGTCCGGCTCGCCCTCGGGCACCGTGGCGACCGCCTCCGGCTGCTCCTGCGGGCCCTGCGGGTCCTCCGCGGGCAGGACCAGGGGGTGCGGCGGGGTGGGCGCGAGGTGCGGGGTGGTGGGCACCTGGCCCTCCACCGGCACGAACTGCCCGAGCGGCTGCTCCGGGTCCGGCTCCACCGGGAGTCCGGAGGGCAGCCGCTGCTCCGCGCCGTGCGCAGACGCGGCGACGTCCGGTGCCGGCTGCTGCTGCGGGCCGGCCGGGGCAGCGTGCGGGGCGCCCTCGGCGAGCTGCGGGCCCTGAGCGGCCTGGAACACGGCCGGCTCGGCCACCTCTGCGGCGCCGGCGGTGTGGTCGGCGGCGACGGGTACGGGGGGCTGCTCCGCTGTGACGGGGGCGGCGGCCGGTACGGCGTCGGGGGCCGGCTGAGCCGGGGCGGTCGCCTCGGGGGTCTCCGTCGTGGCATGGGGTGCGACGGCCTCGGCGGCCTGGACGGCCGTCGGGGCGGGAGCCGCGTCGGTGTGCTGGGGGGCGTCCGGGACGGCAGCCACTGCCTCGGCGGGCAGGGGCACGCTCTGGGCGGCCGTTACGTCGGCCACCTCGGGCACACCCGGCGGGGCGACGGGCGCCTGGGCCTCGGCGGGGGCCTGGGGCGGCGTGACGGCAGCGGCCTGCGGGGCGTCGGCGGCCGGCTCGGCGCCGGGGGCCTGCGGTGCCTCGAGGGGCTGGGCAACGCCGGGCGGCTGCACGGCATCCGGGGCCTGCACGGCAGCGGCAGCCTGCGGCGCTTCGACGGGCTGGGCAACGCCGGGCGGCTGCACACCCGGCGCCTGCGCGTCGGCGGCCGGCTCGGCGCCGGGGGCCTGCGGCGCTTCGACGGGCTGGGCGACGCCGGGCGGCTGCACGGCATCCGGGGCCTGCACGGCAGCGGCAGCCTGCGGCGCTTCGACGGGCTGGGCGACGCCGGCCGGCTGCGCGGCATCCGGGGCCTGCACGACGGGGGCAGCCTCCGGTGCTTCGACGGGCTGCGCGGCTTCCGTGGGCTGCGCGGCACCGACGGCGGGTCCCGCTGCGGCAGCCTGTACGGCGTCGGTCTGCACTGCTTCGGCCGGCTGCGTGTCCTCCGCCGGCCCGGCGGGCGCGGCGGGCTGGGCCACGTCGGCAGCGGGGGTGACGACCGGCGTCGGACCCGCCTCCGAGGGGGCCTCGGCGCCAGGGGCCTCCGCTAGCTGCGTGCCGGCCGGTGTCTCGGCGGGTACGGCCTGCTCCGGCGCCGGCTCGACCGGGACGGACTGATCCGGCGAGTCCGCCACGGGAGCCTCCGGCATCGGCTGGACCTGGCCATCGCCGGCCTCGGCTCCCTGCGCGTCGCCCGGCACATCGGCGACCTGCGCCGGACCGGGCTCCCCGCCCTCGGGGACGGCAACAGCGCCGTCGGCAGCCGGTGCGGCCGGTCCCGCCGGAGTCACCTCCGCGGCTCCGGCCGCATCGGCGACGGGAGCGGCCTCGGTGCCCGGCGCGGTGTACACGCCGTCATGGGCGTGCACCGGCTGGACCCCGTCGTGGCCGTGCACGACGGGCACCTGGCCGGTGTCGCCGGCCGGGGTCTGGGCCGCCGCCTGGCTCGCGAGGCGGGCCATCGCGGCCTGGGCGGCGTCGGCCTGCTCGGCGGGCGCGCCCGGACTAACCGTTTCGGCAGCCGGTGCCTGTGCGCCGACCTGGGCCGGGGCCGAGCCCCAGGGGGCCGCGCTCTGCGGAGCCATCTCGCGCAGCGGCTGGGCGTCGAGGTACTCGGGGCCGGCGGGCTGCTGCCCGGGCTGCCGTACCGGCGCTCCCGCGGGGCCGCGGTCGGCGAGGGAGCGGACCGGGCTCGCGGAGGCGTCGGGGATCGGCGGGCCGAGGTGCAGCGGCCGGCGCGGCGGCTGCGGGGCGGCCGCCGGGTCGTGCGGCGCCGAGAGGATGGGCGACGGGGTGACGGAGACGGGGCCCGAGTCGGGCAGCCGGACACCGCTCAGGTCGACCGAGCCGCTGTCACGGCCGGCCGTCTCGTGCGGCCCCGGCTCGTGGACGGCTTCCACCACCGGCTCCGGAGCGGGTGGCGGCACCTCGTTGCCCCACGCGCCCTGGGCACCCGGCAGCAGCAGGTCTTCGTCCTCGGCGGGCGCCTCGGAGAGGTAGGTGTACGCACCGTGCGCGGGGACGCCCGGCTGCTCCACCATGCCTGCGCTCTCCGGCTGCCCCTCGCCCGGGACCTGGCCGGTGTCGGTCATGCGTACCCCTCGCCCATCGGTTTGTGCTCCTACGACCAGCTCACCCGGAACGGCGCACCGACCGCCCCGCAGTGAAGAACGAGCGTCCGTGCCCAGCGGCACGAACGACCCGCCGGAAAAGGCGACAAAGCCATTCAGTGGCATTGTCCCGGTCGTTCCGCCGTCGCGACAGCATGATCCGCGACAGCCCGCTGTGGACTGCGCCACGTTGCGCGTCCTCCGGTTCCGCAGTACCACACCCACCCCAAAACGGGCGTGCGTTCCGGACATTGGCGAACGAAGTTCGGGCCACCGGTGCGGTACAACGATCGGCCAGCCTACCGCGCGCAGTACGACAACAGGATCACGGGGCGCGATCCGGTAGTACCCCGCTGAGCAGGAACGCTACGTTCCGCTCGGTCTCCGTCCAGGCCCGGGTGTCCAGTTCGACGGACTGGAGGAGGGCGCACTCGACCCGGTACCCGTGCTCGGTCAGGTCGCGGCCGACGCGTTCGGCGGCGTCACGGGTCGCGGCGTGCGTGACGATGCGCTGCGGGCGCCGGTCGGCGACCGCGGAGACGACGGCCGGTCCCCCGCCGCCGACCCGTACGACGTCCGGCTCGGGCAGGCTTTCGAGGACGTGCGGGGCGCTGCCGTGGACGATCTGGAGCTGGACCCCGAACCGGCGTGCGGCGTCGTCGGTGCGGGCGCAGGCGGCGGGGTCGTGGTCGACGGCGATGACGGCCGCGCCGGCGCGCGCGGCCTCGGCGGCGAACGCCCCGCTGCCGCAGCCGATGTCCCACACGAGGTCGCCGATCCGGGGCCCGAGCCGGGTGAGTTGGGCGGCGCGCAGCAACTGGGTCTCGCCCTCGCCGAGACCGCCGCCCGGTCCGGCGCCGTAGCTCTCGTCGGGCTGCACCCAGCCGCGCGGGCCGGTGCCCGGGTCGCGGCCGGCGATCCAGCCGCCGCTCTCGCCCGCGCCGACGGGCCCGCCGATGACGATGACGAGGTTGGGGTCGCGCCAGGTGTGGTCGGCGGCCTTGTCGGAGGTGACGATGCTGACCTGTTCGCGCCGGGTGCCCAGTTCCTCGCAGACGACGAAGGTGCGGTGCACGCCCTCCAGCAGCAGGCCGAGTTCGGCGGGGCCGGCGCCCGGCGAGGTGAGGACGGCGACCTTGGTGTGGGCGCGGCAGACGTTCACGGCCCGGCGCAGGGTGCGCGGGTGGGCGACGACCACCTGGGCGTCGTCCCAGGGCATGCCGGCGCGGGCGAAGGCGGCGGCGACCGAGGAGACGCCGGGGACGACCTCCACCTCGAGGCCGAACTCCGGTGCGCGGAGGGTGCGTACGACGCCGAAGAAGCCGGGGTCGCCGTCGGCGAGCACGACGGCGGTGCCGCGGTGGGCGGCGATGCGGCGGGCGGCCAGGGCGAGGCTGCCGAGGCGGACGCGTTCGGCGGCGGGCGGCACCTCGGGCAGCGCCAGGTGGTGGGCGGCACCGGCCACGAGGGTGGCGGCGCCGAGGGCGGCGCGTGCCGCGGCGGTCAGCGGCGAGCCGTCCCAGCCGATCACCGTGACCCGGTCGGCCATCGTCGTCAGTCTCCTGGGGTTCTGCTCAGGTTCTTCGGGAACAGGGGGCCCGGGGCGGGCTCCGTGAGGGTACCTGGTGGAGCCCGGGGGCTCAGTTCCAGTCCGAGTACGAGGTGAAACCGCCCGTGTCGGCGGCCTGCTCGCTGACCCCGGCGAGGTCCTCCGGCAGCAGGCTCCAGACGATGACGTCGGTGCGCACCTCGGTCCAGGGGCCGTCCTCGGTTCTGGTGCGCGCTATCCAGGCGTTGCGCAGGACGCCCTCGCTGATGCAGCCGATCTTCTGGGCCACCTGCTGGGATGCGGTGTTGTCGGCGGCGGTGCGCAGTTCGAGCCGCTCGAACTTCCGGTCGTGGAAGAGCCACTGGGCGGTGGCGAGGGCCGCTTCGGAGGCGTAGCCCTCGCCGCGGGCCCAGGGGGCGACGACGTAGGCGAGCTCGCTGGACCGGACGCGCCAGTCGGTGTTCCTCAGGTGGACGACGCCGACGAGCCGCTGGGTGAGGAACTCGGTGACGGCGAGGACGATGCCGCGGCCGGCGGTGCGCTCCTCGGGGGCCAGCCGGGTGATCCACTCGCGGGCGTCGGCCTCGGTGTAGGGGTGGGCGACGGTGGTCCAGGCGACGACCTGCTCGTCGTTCATCATCTCGGCCAGGGCGGGCACGTCGTCCTCGTCGAGGGGGCGCAGCACCAACCGCTCCGTGCTGATGGAGATGTTGGGGAAGGTGCTCGTCATGCGCCGCTCCGTAACCTTCGGAAAATCCTCGAAAGACCGTACGGGCCGTCAGGCCTGCTGAACTGCCCAGCATGCAGCATGAAACCACTGAACCGCACAACGGGGTCCACACCCGGTGAGGGAGCGGACCCCGTGCGTGGCGAAACGCCGTGTACGTGCCGTCAGCCGCCGGTCACCGGCAGGACGGACCCGTGGTACTTGTCCTGGATGAACGTCCGTACCTCGGGCGAGACGAGCAGCGCGGCGAGCTTCCTCACCCGCGGGTCGTCCTCGTTGCCGCGTCTGACGGCGAGGAGGTTGGCGTAGGGGTTGCCCTTCGCCGACTCCAGGAGGATCGCGTCCTTGGCGGGGCTCAGGCCCGCGTCCTGGGCGTAGTTGTTGTTGATGACCGCGGCGTCCACGTCGTCCAGCGAGCGGGGCAGCTGGGCGGCTTCCAGTTCGCGGAACCTCAGGTGCCGGGGGTTGGCCGTGACGTCCGCGGGGGACGCGTCGGCGCCTGCGCCGGCCCTGAGCCCGATGACGCCGCCGGCGGCCAGCAGCTTGAGGGCGCGGCCCTCGTTGGTCGTGTCGTTGGGCACGGCGACGGTGGCTCCGTCGGCTAGCTCGGTGACCTTGTGGGCCTTGTGGGAGTAGACGCCCATGGGCGGCAGGTAGGGCTTGACGACCGGGACCAGGTCGGTGCCCCTGGACTGGTTGAAGTCGTCCAGGTAGGGCTGGTTCTGGTAGAGGTTCGCGTCCAGCTCGCCCTCCTGGAGGGCGGTGTTCGGCAGGACGTAGTCCGTGAACTCCTTGATCTCCAGCTTCAGGCCGGCCTCGGCGGCGAGGTGGTCCCTGACGTAGGTGAGCACCTCGCCGGCCGGGACGGCGGTGGCGCCGACGACGAGGGTGTCGTCCTTGCCACCGCCCTTGCCGGAGTCCGTGCCGGAGCCGCAGGCGGTGAGGCCGAGGGCCAGGGCCGCCACGGCGACGACGGACGTGCGCATCGCTTCAGTCCCCCCTGGCGGTTCAGAACGACGGGATGACGGAGCCCTGGTACTTGTCCTCGATGAACTTCTTGACCTCGGGCGAGGTGAGGAGCTTCGCGAGCTTCTTGACCCGCGGGTCCGACTCGTTGCCCTTCTTCACGGCGAGGAAGTTGCCGTAGGGGCTGTTCTTCGGGGACTCCAGGACCAGCGCCTCCTTGGCGGGCTTGATGCCGGCCGAGATGGCGTAGTTGCCGTTGATCACGGCCGCGTCCACGTCGTCCAGGGAGCGTGCGGTCTGGGCCGCCTCGACCTCCTTGAACTCGAGGTTCTTGGGGTTCTTGGTGATGTCCTGCGGGGTGGCCTCGTTGCCGACGCCGTCCTTGAGGGTGATGAGCCCGTTGGCGGCGAGCAGCTTCAGGGCTCGGGCCTCGTTGACGGCGTCGTTCGGGACGGCGATGGTCGCACCGCTCTTGAGGGCGTCGGCCTTCTTGATCTTGTGGGAGTAGAGGCCGAGCGGCTCCAGGTGCACCGTGACGACGGGCACGATGTGGGTGCCGCGCTTCTTGTTGAAGTCGTCCAGGTACGGCTGGTTCTGGAAGTAGTTGGCGCCCACCGAGCCGTCCTCGGTCGCCGTGTTCGGCGTGATGTAGTCGGTGAACTCCTTGACCTCGAGGTCGAGGCCCGCCTTCTTCGCCAGCTTGTCCTTGACGAAGTTCAGGATCTCGGCGTGCGGGGTCGGGCTCGCGGCGACGACCAGCGGGCCGTTGCCGTCGGAGGAGGCGGAGTCCTTGTCGGAGCCGCAGGCGGTCAGCCCGAGGGTGAGGGCTCCGGCGGCGAGAACGGCGGTGGTGAACTTGGCGGTGTTACGCACGAAAAGTGCCTTTCCTTATGGGTGGTGCGACCCCGTGTACGGGTGACGGGGAGTCTGGTGGGTCTTTACGCGACCTTGCTGACGTCGGCCGCCGCGGGCTCCTTGGCCTTCAGGAGGCGGAGCCTGGGCGCGGGGCCGGACCGGCCGCCTCGGCGGTGCAGGGCGCGGGCCGCGTAGTCGCCGGCGAACTGGATGACGGAGATGACGACGGCGAGGATCGCGACGGTGATCCACATCAGCTGGGTCTCGAAGCGCTGGTAGCCGTAGCGGATGGCGATGTCTCCGAGGCCGCCGGCGCCGACCGTGCCGGCCATGGCCGAGTAGCCGATGAGGGCGACGATCGTGGTCGTGGTGCTGGCGATCAGGGAGGGCAGGGACTCCGGTACGAGTACCTTGCGGACGATGGTCCAGGTGTTGCCGCCCATCGACTGGACGGCCTCGACGAGCCCGCCGTCCACTTCCCGGACGGCCGTCTCGACCAGGCGCGCGAAGAAGGGGATCGCGCCGATGGCGAGCGGCACGATGGCGGCCTCACGGCCGATGGTCGTCCCGGTGATCGAGCGGGTGAAACCCATCAGCGCGACCATCAGGATGATGAACGGCATGGAGCGGGCGACGTTCACGACCTGCCCGATGACCTTGTTGGCGACGACGTTCTGCAGCAGGCCGCCCCGGTCCGTGAGAACCAGGAGGATGCCCAGCGGAAGGCCGCCGACGACGGCGATCAGTGTGGACCAGCCGACCATGTAGAGCGTGTCCCAACACGCCTGGGACAGCAGCGGCTGCATCTCCGACCAGGTCACTTGACACCTTCCTTCACCAGCAGGTTCTCCTGGTCCACCACGTCGATCTGCAGGCCCTGTTCGCGCAGGAAGCCGACCGGCACCACGTTGTCCTCGTACCGGCCGGGCAGTTCGATGCGCATGCGGCCGATCTGGAGGCCGCCGACGGTGTCGATGGCGGCGCCGAGGATCGAGATGTCGATGTTGTAGGTGCGCGAGAGCTGGGAGATGACCGGCTGGGTGGCGGCCTCGCCCTGGAAGGTGATGTCGAGGACGGTCCGGTCGGCGCCGGTGCGCTCACCGCTCACCGGGAACAGCGCGGCGGCCAGCTCGGAGCCGGGGGTGGCGAGCAGCTCGGTGACCGTGCCGGACTCCACGATCCGGCCCTTCTCCATCAGGGCGGCCGAGTCGCAGACCGACTTCACGACGTCCATCTCGTGGGTGATGAGCAGGACGGTCAGGCCCAGCTGCCGGTTCAGGTCGCGCAGCAGCTGCAGGATGGAACGGGTGGTCTCGGGGTCGAGGGCGCTGGTGGCCTCGTCGGAGAGCAGCACCTTCGGGTCGCCGGCGAGGGCGCGGGCGATGCCGACGCGCTGCTTCTGGCCGCCGGAGAGCTGGGCGGGGTAGGCCTTGGCCTTGTCGGCGAGGCCGACCAGGTCGAGCAGCTCCAGCGCCTTGCGGGAGCGGGCCCGGCCCGCCTGGCCGAGGATCTCCAGCGGCAGCTCGACGTTGTCCTGCACGGTCCGCGAGGACAGCAGGTTGAAGTGCTGGAAGACCATGCCGATCCGGCTGCGCGCCCGGCGCAGTTCCTTGCCGGCGCGCGGGCCGCGGCCGGCCAGGGCGGTGAGGTCCTGCCCGGCGACGGTCACGGTGCCGGAGGTGGGGCGCTCCAGCAGGTTGACGCAGCGGATGAGGGAGGACTTGCCGGCGCCGGACTGGCCGATGACGCCGTAGACCTCGCCTTCGCGGACGTGGAGATCGACGCCGTCGAGGGCGGTGACCTCACGGCCGCGGGAGCGGTAGACCTTGGTCAGGCCCGAGGTGGTGATCACGTGGGTTTCCGTCACTGTCGAGTGCACGGGCGTGGGTGTGCCCGGGCACGGGTGCATGCGGTTCCGGCATGAAGGGTGGGGTCTTCGTCTCGTGCGGTCTGCGGCGCACGGACATGCCACGGCTCTCGCTTCGGGGCGCGAGGCTCAGCTGATGCGGGGGCCCTCTAGAAGGCGCACATTCGACACATCAGGCGACACATACAACGAGCACCGGGCGTCAGGGTCGCCTCGGTCGCAAGGGTGCGGCTGCTCGTCGTGGTCATGCGATCAGTAAACCAGACGGACGGTCCTGACCGGCCGCCGCTGTCCGCATGGTGGACAGCGGCGGACAGGACCGGTCCGCCGCTCAGCCGCGGGCGGTGATCTCCACTCCCCCGTCGGTGGCCAGTGCCGACAAGGCCGACAGGTCCCGCACCACCAGGTCGGCGTCCAGTTGCTCCGCCCGGTGGGTTGTGGCCAACGCCACGGTGGTCATGCCGGCCGCGCGGCCCGCCCGCAGTCCGGCGGGGGCATCCTCGAAGACCACGCAGTGGGCGGGGTCCACGCCGAGCTGCCGGGCGGCGAGCAGATAGGGCTCGGGGTCGGGCTTGCCGCGGGTGACGTCGTCGGCCGAGACCAGGGCCTTCGGGGAGATCCCGACGGCGCCCAGCCGGGCCTCGGCCAGGCGCCGGGTGGCGGAGGTGACCACGGCCCAGCGGTCGGCCGGCAGGAGGTCCAGGAACGCGCGGGTCCCGGGCAGCAGGCGGACACCGCCGTTCGGTACGTCCTCGACCTCCAGCTGCTCGACCCGGGCCACCGCCTCCGGCACCAGGCGGGCGGGCAGCAGGTCGCCGACGATCTCGACCGCCGTCCGTCCGTGCAGCTCCACGCGGGCGAACTCCTCGGCCGTGATCCCGTACTCCCGGGCCCAGCGGGACCAGCAGCGCTCGACGGAGTCGAGGGAGGAGACCAGGGTGCCGTCGTTGTCGAACAGGAGGGCGTGCGCGTGGATCGTCATGGTCTAGACCCTACGGCGTACGGCGGGGGCGGCGGCCCCGGCCCGTTTGCGCCGTAATAAGGTCGCGGCATGCTCAACGTCCTGACGCTGGTGACCGGGGTCGCCGCGCTGTTGCTCGCCGCGTGGTGCGGCTGGGCCGCGTACCGCGACCAGCCGACGAAGGACTGGCACTTCATCGGCATGGCCGTGGTGTCGCTGCTGGCCGTCGTCCAGCTGGTGATCGGGATCGTGCAGCTGGCGCGGGGCGAGAAGCCGGAGCAGGGCACGACGATCTTCGTGGCGTATCTGCTGGGGGCGTTCGCGTGCGTGCCGGCGGCGGGCCTGATGTCGCTGGCCGAGCGGACCCGCTGGGGCTCGGTGACGGTCGCCGCCGGCGCAGTGGTGCTGGCCGTCCTGGAAGTACGGCTCTACGACATCTGGGGAGGCTGAGGTGACCGCGGTGGAGGAGAAGCCGGCCCGGCTGATCAGCGGTCCGGGCATGTTGCTGGTCTGGTTCTACGGCGTGATGGTGGTCGGCGCGGTGTCGCGCTCGGCGTACCAGATCGCCACGGAGTTCGACCGGGCGCCGCTCGCGTACTCCCTGTCGGCGGTGGCGGGCCTGGTGTACGCGTTCATCACCTACTCGCTGATCCGTGGCGGGGAGACGGCCCGGCGGGCGGCGTTGGTGTGCTGCGCCGCCGAGCTCGCGGGTGTCCTTCTCGTCGGTACGTGGACCCTGGTCGACCGGTCGGCGTTCCCGGACGCGACCGTGTGGTCGTACTACGGGGCCGGGTACATCTTCATTCCGGTCCTGTTGCCCGTTTCCGCGGTGTACTGGTTGCGGAAGGCGCGCGCACAGAAGGGTTCCTGAGGAGGGGGCGCTTCCCGTCACGCCGTCTGGACGAAGGCCCCCGCCTGCTTCTCCAGGATGATCATCTCCACCCCGTCGTCACCCTTGGCCCGGCCCACCGTCTGGTAGCCGACCCGGCGGTACAGGCGCAGGTTGCCCTCGCTGCGGTGGCCGGTGAAGAGGCGGAACCTCTTGGCGCCGCGCTCCGACTCCAGCGCCGTTTCCGCCGCGCGCAGCAGTCGCGCGCCGATGCCGTGGCCCTGGAGGCGGGGGTGGACGCAGAGCTTGCCGATGGCCGCCGCGCCGTCCTCGGTGACCTTGCCGCGCACCGAGCCGACCACCTCCTCGCCGAGCCGGGCGACGAAGACGCAGTCGGCGGCGACCTCCTGACGGACGGAGTCCAGGGTCTGCACGAGCGGGTCGATGCGGTAGTTGCCGTACAGCGCCGCCTCGCTCTGGAAGCACAGGTACTGGAGCCGGAAGATCTGCTCCGCGTCCTGCTCGGTCGCCACCGAGATGGTCACGCTCATGCCCATGTGCGCACGCCTCCCGCTCACCTGATCATCTGTCGTCGCCTACTCCTATCCCCGCGCTTCGCAGGCCGCAACCTCCGGGGCGAGCAATCGGCGCAGACATCCGAGACATCTGGAGCGTTCCGGGCCGAGACTGCCCTGTGAGATACCCAACTCCCCCGCGATCTCCCGGTATGTCAGGTCCTTCGGCGAGAGCAGCGCCTCCAGGAGGCGGGGGCAGCGGCCGGGCAGCCTGCGGACCGCGTCCCGCAGCGCGCGGTACCGGGCAGCGGTCAGGACGTGCTGTTCGGGTCCGGGGCGGAGGTCGTCGGCCGGCTCACCCTCGTACGGCCGTTCCAGGCGGGTGGTGCGGCGGCTGCGGCGGGCCTCGGCGCGGACGGCCCTGCGCAGCCAGCCCTCGGGGTCGAGCGGCGGCCCGTCGGTCTCCAGCCGCTCCAGGAGCCGCAGCCAGACGGCCTGCTCCAGATCACCCGGCTCGCTTCCGGCGGCATATGCCTCGGCGGAGGCCTCGGCGGCGAGCAGGGGGTGCAGGGCGGCTACCAGGTCGTGCGTCATATGCGGAACGACGAGCCGCCCCGGCGGGGGGTTGCCGGGGCGGCGCGCAGTCACCCCGAACGGGTGCGCGGGGGTGCGGTGGTTGACGCCGTCAGCCCTTCAGGAAGTCGGCGCGGGCGAGCAGCCCGGTGTCGGCGTTGTCGGTGAAGACGCCGTCGATACCGGTGGCGAAGTACCGCTTGAAGGCGCCGAAGACGTCGCCGTAGGCGTCGGCCGCGCTGCCCTTGCGGTACTCGGCCGGCAGGAAGGGGTTCTCGTTGCGCATCGTGTACGGGTGCAGGACGAGGCCGGCCTTGTGGGCGTCGGCGACCAGTGTGGTCGGCTCGGCCAGGGTGCCGTCCGCCTTCCTGGGGATGACCAGGTCCAGGGTGGGGCCGATGCCCTGGGCGTAGCCGGCGATCTCGCGCAGCCCCTCGGGCGTGATGAGGTCGGCCACCGTCCGCGGGTCCTTGGCCTCGACGAAGTCGTAGGGGCGGCTGTCGGCCGAGGAGAGCAGGACGACGAGCGGGTTGTCGACCAGCCGGTTCAGCCGCTGGATGCTGGTGGGCTCGAAGGACTGCAGGATGACCGGGGAGTTGCGGCCGTCCTTGCCGTATGTGCGCAGCAGCTTCGCCACCCGCTCCTCCAGGCCGAGGCCCAGCTTGCGGAAGTAGGTGGGGTGCTTGGTCTCCGGGTAGATCCAGACCTGCCGGCCGCGCTTGCGGGTCTGCTCGTCCTGCCACCTGAGGACCTCTTCGAAGGTGGGGATCTCCCAGCGGCCGTTGTAGAGGGTGTTGTGCGGACGGTTGGCCGGGATGCGCTCGACGGCGCGCAGCGTCTTCAGCTCGGCGAGCGTGAAGTCCTCGGTGAACCAGCCGGTGGTGGAGACGCCGTCCACGACCTTGGTGGTCTTCCGGTCGGCGAACTCCGGGCGGGAGGCGACGTCCGTCGTGCCGCCGATCTCCGGCTCGTGCCGGCAGACCAGGTGGCCGTCCCTGGTGGGCACCAGGTCACCCGCCTCGACCACGTCGGCGCCGAGGTCCAGGGCCAGGTCGTACGAGCCGAAGGTGTGCTCGGGGCGGTAGCCGCTGGCGCCCCGGTGGCCGATGATCGTCGGCACCGGCAGGCTCTTCAGCCCGCGTCCGCCGTGTCCGGCCGTCCGGGTCCCGGCGGCCCGGGCCGCGCCGGGCAGTCCGAGGACCGCTCCGCCCGCGCCGAGCACCGCGGCGCCGAGCAGCGCCCGCCGTCCCGTTGCCTGCGCCTGCCCGTTCGCCTGGTCGCTGTCCATGGAGCGCCCTCCTGCCGCGTTCGTTCGTCGGTGCGGCCCGATCGTAGGGTCGTACACATGGCCGACGGGAGGCCCTCGTTCGAACACCCGGGTGCGGTCGGGTGTCCTGCGAACGGCGGAAGGTGACGGTTCGTCGGGCGCCGGCGCACGGTCCGAGCGATGTCCGTCACACCGCCGCAAGGGTGTTACGCGCCGTCCTCCGGACGCCACCGCAGGTAAACCCGTGTCAACACTTCGTAAGGCCTCGGTGAACCGGGCGTCCCCGATGTGCGCGCGGCCCGGCGCCACGAGTAATGTCCTCACCTGCACAGACTCATATCGCCCTCTTTGACATCGGAGGACCCGTTGTCCCGCTTCGCGCTCATCAAGGCAGTGCTCGGACCGATCATGCGCCTGATGTTCCGCCCACAGGTGGAAGGCGTGGAGCACATCCCGGGTGACGGCCCGGTGATTCTGGCCGGTAATCACCTCACGTTCATCGACTCCATCGTGCTGCCGCTGGTCACCAAGCGGCAGGTGTGCTTCATCGGCAAGGACGAGTACGTCACCGGCAAGGGGTTCAAGGGCCGGCTGATGGCATGGTTCTTCACCGGCGTCGGCATGATCCCGGTGGACCGGGACGGGGCGAGCGGCGGCGTGGCCGCGCTGATGACGGGCCGAAGGATCCTGGAGGAGGGCAAGATCTTCGGGATCTACCCCGAGGGCACCCGGTCCCCCGACGGGCGTCTGTACCGGGGCCGTACCGGTATCGCCCGCCTGACCCTGATGACCGGTGCGCCGGTGGTGCCGTTCGCCATGATCGGTACGGACAAGCTGCAGCCGGGGGGCCGGGGCATCCCGCGGCCGGGCCGGGTCACCGTCCGGTTCGGCGAGGCCATGGAGTTCTCGCGGTACGAGGGCATGGACCGGGACCGCTATGTGCTGCGGGCGGTGACGGACTCCGTCATGGCCGAGGTCATGCGCCTGTCCGGTCAGGAGTACGTCGACATGTACGCCACCAAGGCGAAGGCCGCCTAGGGCCGTCCGACGGACCGGCGCCGTCCGGCGTCCGTCCGCCTGCAGGTGGAATCTGCCGCCGACACATCGGGCATTCGGCCGTATGAACGCGGCCGTATCACCACACAACATGTCTGATTCAGACATGTACAAACCTTCTCGGCGTACTCTGCTCCGTACCCCGATCGCCGCCGCCGCCGCTGGATTCCTGGCAGCCTGCACCAGTTCCGGGTCCGAGCCCAGTTCCGGCCCCCAACGCGCGAGCGAAGCGGGGAAGTTCGTCCCGCCCGGGCCCCGGGGGTACGTCAACCCGTCGGATCCGGAGGTCCTGGCGGCCGAGCGGAAACGGGGGGCCGGCCACGTCCGCACCTTCCGGTTCACCGCCGCCGAAGCCAAGCTGGACCTGGGCGGGCGGGCGGTCCGCACCTGGGCGTACAACGAGGAGGTGCCGGGTCCGCTGGTGCGGGTCACGGCCGGCGACGTACTCGACCTCACGCTCGCCAACCGGCTGCCCGCCACGACCACGCTGCACTCCCACGGGGTGCGGCTGCGCTGCGACATGGACGGCGTGCCGGACCTGACCCAGCGGGCCATCGCCTCGGGGGACGACTTCCGCTACCACTTCGTGGTGAAGCACCCGGGAACGTACCTGCTGCACTCCCACGTGGGGATGCAGCCCGACCGGGCCCTGTACGCACCGCTCATCGTCGACGACCCCAGGGAACCCCTCTCCTACGACAAGGAGTGGCTCCTCGTCATCGACGACTGGCTGGACGGCGTGGAGGGCTCCACCCCCGAAGGCGTCCTGGAGCAGCTCAAGCCCGGCGGGGCCATGGACATGGGGAAGATGGCCATGGGTCCCGGCCACGACAGCCCGGGTCCCGGCCACAAGGCGACCGCGCACCCGTCACCGCACCGGAAGTCCACGGGCCCCGACCGGGTGCTGCACTCGTCCCACAGCCGCATGCTCCACGGGGAGGGCGGCAGCGTCGCCTACCCGCACTACCTGATCAACGGGCGGCTGCCCGGCAACCCGTCGGTGTTCCGCTGCCGTCCCGGCGACCGGGTACGCCTGCGCATCATCAACGCCGGTTCCGAGACCGCCTTCCGGGTCGCGCTGGGCGACCACACGATGACCGTCACCCACACCGACGGCTACCCGGTGAAGCACAAGCAGACCGACGCCCTGCTCGTCGGCATGGCGGAACGCTACGACGTCCTCGTCACCGCCAAGGACGGGGTCTTCCCCCTGGTCGCCCTGCCCGAGGGCAAGAAGGGCAGGGCCCTCGCCGTGCTGAGCACCGCCAAGGGGGGCAAGAAGCTGCCGCCGGCCGACGTCCGCCCGGACGAGCTGGACGGCAACACCGTCCCGGCGCGCCGCCTCCTGCCCGACGACTCCGTGGCCCTGGCGGACCGTCACCCCGACCGCGAGATGCGCATCAGGATCACCGGGACCATGGAGAAGTTCGACTGGGGGTTCGACCACAAGCAGTACTCCGTGGCGCAGCGGCACGCGGTCCGCGCGGGTGAGCGGGTGCGGCTGACGCTCATCAACGCCACGGACATGTGGCACCCGATGCATCTGCACGGGCACACGTTCTCGCTGGCCGGTATCGACTCCGTGGGGGCGCGCAAGGACACCGCGCTCGTGCTGCCGCACCGGAAGCTGGTGATCGACTTCGATGCGGACAATCCGGGGTTGTGGATGCTGCACTGTCACAACCAGTACCACTCGGAGAGCGGGATGATGACGGTGCTGGGCTACAAGCGCTGAGGTGCGGGGTGGTCCCCTTCACCGGGATCGCCTCAGCCTGCGCTGTCCAGTTTCTGGTTCTTCAGGAGGAGCCAGGACACCGCCGCTGCCGCCAGGAGGACTGCCGAGCCTGCTGCCGACGCAAGGTGGAGGCCGTGGACGAAGGAGTCCCGGGCCGCGGTGAGGAGGGCCTCCGCCTGGTGCGGGGGCAGGTCCGCCGCGGTCTCCACCGCCGCGCCCAGGGACTCGTGGGTACCGGCCGGGGTGCCGGCCGGGCCCGTGAAGCCGCGGTAGACGCCCGTCACGATGGAGCCGAGGAGGGCGATGCCCAGGGCGGCGCCCAGTTCGTACGCCGTCTCGGAGACCGCCGAGGCCGCGCCCGCCTCGTCCTTGGGGACGCTGGAGAGGATGACGTCGGCGGTGACCGTGAAGGAGAAGCCCGCGCCGACGCCCACGACCAGCAGGGCGGCGCCGAGGACCGGGTAGCCGGTGGACTGGCCGAGCGTGGTCAGGGCGGCCAGGGCGATGCCGACCGCGGCCAGGCCGCCCGAGACCACCGTACGGACCGAGAACCGCCGGGCGGCGCGGCCCGCGACGAGGCCGGCCGCGACCGCGCCCACCGCCGCGGGCAGTTCGGCCAGGCCCGCCTCGAACGGGCGTCGCCCCTGCACGAGTTGCAGGTACTGGGAGAGGAAGAACACCAGGCCGGACATGCCGAGGACGGTCAGCAGGTCGGCGAGGACCGCTCCACTGAAACCGCGGCGCCGGAACAGCCGCATGTCCAGCAGCGGGACCGGCATGGTGAGCTGGCGGCGGACGAAGCCGTACAGGGCCGCCGCGCCCAGCAGGCCGGTGCCCAGGCTCGTCCCGGTGACGCCGTGGGTGGCGGCCTCCTTGACGGCGTAGACCAGGGCGATCATGCCGACCAGCGACAGCAGGGCGCTGCTCAGGTCCCACGGGCCCGGACGGGGGTTGCGGGACTCGGGCAGGGTGCGGATGCCGACCAGGACCAGGACGGCCATCACCGGCAGGTTGATCAGGAAGACCGAGCCCCACCAGAAGTGCTCCAGGAGTAATCCGCCGGCGATCGGGCCGACGGCCGTACCGGCGGAGGCGGTGGCGCCCCAGACGCCGACGGCGAGGCTGCGCTCGCGCGCGTCGTGGAAGATGTTGCGGATCAGGGCCAGGGTGGCCGGCATCAGGGTCGCGCCGGCGACGCCGAGCAGCGCCCGGGCCATGATCATCAGTTCGGGTGTCGTCGCGTAGGCGTTGAGCACGGACAGCGCGCCGAACGCCGTGGCGCCGCCGAGCAGGATCCGCTTGCGGCCGATGCGGTCGCCGAGGCTGCCCATGGAGACGAGCAGACCGGCGATGACGAAGGAGTAGACGTCGCCGATCCACAGCAGCTGGGTGCCGGAGGGGTGGAGGTCTTCGCTGATGTAGGGGGTCGCCAGGCCGAGGACGGTGGCGTCGACGGCCACCAGCAGCACGGCCAGGACGAGGACGGACAGCGCGAGCCAGCGGCCCGGGCGCTTCACCGCCTCGGTCGCCTGTGCCGGCTGCAGGGTGCTGGTCATGGTTCCTCTCTTCGCAGAGCGCCGCCGAGCAACAGCTCGGCGATCATGGTCGGGAAGTCCCGGGAGGCCACGCGGCCGTCCAGGGTGGCCCAGGCGCACGAGGCGATCAGCCCGTACAGGGCCTCGGTGAGCCAGACCGGACTGAGGTCGATGCGGAACGCGCCGTCGCGCTGTCCGCGCTGGAACAGGGCGCCGATCCGGGTGTCCAGGCGCTGCCAGCCCTCGTGCTGCCGGTCGCCCTCCCACAGCTGGTTCTCGCCGTAGAGGAACGCGAGCAGTCCGGCGGCCGGCTGGATCTCGCGCACCAGCCGGCGTACGGCCTCGGCGGCGGCCCCCTCCTCCGGCCGGGCCCGGTCCAGCGCCGCCTCGCACTCCGCGATGCCGAGCTGCTCCAGCGCCCGGACGAGCGCGTCCCGGCCGGCGAAGTGCCGGTGCAGCGTGGCCCGGCTGATTCCGGCGGCCTTGGCGACCTCGTCCATGGTCGCGGTGGATTTCCGGGTCAGCAGGGCGGCTGCGCTGCGCAGCACGTGGTCACGGTCGAGAGCCATGAGACAAGAATAGCCCACTTGAGACATTAATGTCTCACGAAAGGCATGCGTGACTCATTCCCGCTGGTCGGGCGGGGGTGATGCGTCAGTGCCAGGGCAGCTGTCCGCGCCGCTCCCAGTAGGCGCGCGGGTCCTCCGCGAGCGTCGCGAGGCGGGTCATCTGGTCCGCGTCGAGGTCGACGGCGGGGGCGTGGAGGTTGGAGACGAGCTGGGGGACGGTCGCGGCACCGGAGAGGACGACCCCGACCCAGGGCCGGCGCAGGATCCAGGCGAGGGCGACCGCGTCGCAGCCGAGCCCGGTCGCGGCGGCCACGGCCCGCAGCGCGTCCGGGGCGTGCGGCGCGGCCAGCCGGCCGTTGGCCATGCCCTCCTTGACGATCACGGTGAGCCCGGCGTCGTGCGCCTCGGCGAGCGCGGGGCCGGCGGAGGGCTCCAGGACGTTGTACGTCGACTGGACGGTACGGAAGAGGGGCTCGCCGTCGACCGTGACGGCGAGCGCGGCGCGGATCGCGTCGGCCTGGGCGGGGCCGCTGGTGGAGAAGCCGATGGTGAGGCCCTCGGCGGCGGCTTCCGCCAGCCTGGCGTGGAGGTCCTTGTCGGTGAGGGCCGGGCTGTCCGGGGTCACCGAGTGGATCTGGTAGAGGTCGAGCCGGTCGCCGAGCAGGGCGTCGGTCTCGGCGCGCTGCCGTGCGTAGGTGGCGAGGCTGTGGTCCTTGACCTCGTGCTGCTCGGCGTCGGTGGACCAGCCGGCGGTGTAGGTGTAGCCCCACTTGCTGCCGACCACCGCGTCGCCGATGTCCGGGCGGGCGTTCAGCCAGTCGGCGAGGAACTCCTCCGAACGGCCGTAGGACCGGGCGACGTCGAAGTAGCGGACGCCCTGCGCGTAGGCCGCGTCGAGGAGTTCGTGGGTACGGGTGCGCAGCGCGTCCACACTGCGGTCCGCACCGAGGTCCGTGTCACGGTCGAGGGTGATGTAGCCCGGGCGGCCGACGGCCGCGAGACCGAGTCCCAGGTGGGCGGTGGGGGTGGTCGCGGTGGCCAGGCGGCTGAACGGCATGGCGGGCTCCCTGCACGATGAGCGGAGGATCTTGCACCAATCTACCCAGGCGCCCGGGGTTCAGCCCGTGCCGACGCAGCGCGGCACGAAGGCGGGGTCGGCCGGTCCCTTGCGTCCGAGGGCGTTCAGCACCCACTGCTCGACCAGCGGCGACTTGGGCGCCTGGTCGTGCTCGGTGGTGTCGAGCGGGCAGCGGTCCTGGAGCAGCACGTCGGTGACGTAGGAGTCCGGCCCGTCGAGAAAGGCGCTGGTGTACGGGACCACGACCTCGTCGTACCGGGTGGCGACAGCCGTGTAGTCGGGGCCGGCCGGGGCCTCGGGGTCGGAGTCGAGGCGCTGGAGGAAGTCCGAGCCGGCGGTCTGGTCGACGCAGGAGGGGCAGACGGTGGCACCGGCGGCGATCGCGAGCGGGTTGGAGGTGCCGTGGTTGGAAGGCACGATCCCGACGAGGTCGTCGACCTTGGCGGCGCCGCCGAGGAACTTGACGTAGTAGCGGGGCATCATGCCGCCCTGGCTGTGGCCGACGATGTCGACCTTCCTGGTGCCGGTCGCGCCGAGCACGGCGTTCACGAAGTCGCGCAGCTGGGCCGCCGAGTCCGGGATCGGGGCCGTCTCCAGGTCGCCGTACTCGAAGGAGAAGACGCAGTACCCGGCGTGCGCGAGCGCGGGCGAGAGGGTCAGCCAGTTCTCGTACGAAGTCTTGAAGGTGCCGTTCACCAGCACGACCGGTTGCGGATGTGCCGCGTCCGGCTTGCAGGACCAGTCGTTGGCGCCGGGCGGCGGGGTGTCGGCGGCGGAGGCGGGGGCCGCCGGGGCGAGCGCGCACAGCGCGGCCGTCGCTGCGGCGGCGAGGAGACGGGCGGTTCGTCCGGTGCGTCGGGTGCGGGGTGCGCGCATGACGTCCCTTTCATGCTGGTGCCGGCGACTCACATCGACCGGTGTTCGGCATTGCCGAACGCGGATTACCGGAATGGTTACTTCCGGGTAGCGGGACGTCAAGGTTTCGGCCAGTGGCTGAAACCCGTCTGTTATCGAGTCCGCGAACCGGGCCCGGACAGCACCAAGGGCCCGGACACAGGTCCGGGCCCTTCGCTCAGCGGCGGGAAGCTACGCCTTCTTGGCGTCCGCCCACGCGTGCTGGGCCGCCACGTCCGCCTTGACCTCGGCCAACTGGACGGCGACGGCACTGGGGGCCGTCCCGCCCCGCCCGTTGCGGGAGGCGAGGGCGCCGGGGACGTTGAGGACCGAGCGGACCTCGGGCGTGAGGTGGGCGGAGATCTTCGCGAACTGCTCGTCCGTGAGGTCGTCCAGCTCCTTGCCCTCGGCCTCGGCGACCTTGACGCACTCCCCCGCGACCTCGTGCGCCACGCGGAACGGCACGCCCTGCTTGACCAGCCACTCGGCGATGTCGGTGGCGAGCGAGAAGCCGGCCGGGGCCAGTTCCTCCATGCGCTCACGGTGGACGGTGAGGGTGGCGACCATGCCGGTGAAGGCGGGGAGCAGCACCTCCAGCTGGTCGCAGGAGTCGAAGACCGGCTCCTTGTCCTCCTGGAGGTCGCGGTTGTAGGCGAGCGGCAGGGCCTTGAGGGTGGCGAGCAGGCCGGTGAGGTTGCCGATGAGACGCCCGCTCTTGCCCCGGGCCAGCTCGGCGATGTCCGGGTTCTTCTTCTGCGGCATGATCGACGAGCCCGTGGAGAACGCGTCGTGCAGGGTCACGAAGGAGAACTCCTTCGTGTTCCAGAGGATGATCTCCTCGGCGATCCGGGACAGGTTCACGCCGATCATCGCCGTGATGAAGGCGAACTCGGCGACGAAGTCCCGGGAGGCCGTGCCGTCGATGGAGTTGCCGACGCTGCCGTGCTCGAAGCCGAGGTCCTCGGCCACCGCCTCCGGGTCCAGGCCCAGGGAGGAGCCGGCGAGGGCGCCGGAGCCGTACGGCGACACGGCCGTCCGCTCGTCCCACTGGCGCAGCCGCTCGGCGTCCCGGGACAGGGACTGGACGTGGGCGAGCACGTGGTGGGCGAAGAGCACCGGCTGGGCGTGCTGGAGGTGGGTGCGGCCGGGCATCGCCACGTCCGGGTGGGCCTCGGCCAGGCCGATCAGGGCGTCCTGGAGGTCGGCGATCAGACCGCCGACGATCCGGGCGTGGTCACGCAGGTACATCCGGAACAGGGTGGCGACCTGGTCGTTGCGGGACCGGCCCGCGCGGAGCTTGCCGCCGAGGTCGGGGCCGAGGCGCTCCAGCAGGCCCCGCTCCAGGGCGGTGTGCACGTCCTCGTCGGCGATCGTGCCCACGAAGGAGCCGTCGGCGACATCGGCTTCGAGCTGGTCGAGGCCCGCGATCATGCGCGTCAGCTCGTCCTCGGTGAGCAGGCCCGCCTTGTGCAGCACGCGCGCGTGGGCACGCGAGCCGGCGATGTCGTAGGGCGCGAGCCGCCAGTCGAAGTGGACGGACGCGGACAGCTTCGCCAGGGCCTCGGCCGGACCGTCGGCGAAACGGCCGCCCCAGAGCCGTACGTCCCCGCTGTTGCTGCTCACTTGCGTTGCTCCTCGAAGCTGTCGATGTACAGGCTCTTGATGTGCCACCGCCTCCCCACCCTTCCAGGCGAGGAGGCGGCTGTCAGGCTGATGCGCGTGAGGTGACCCGCGCGTGTTACGCGAGGTCCCGCTTGGCGGCGATCTTCGACGACAGGCTGTAGATGTCGATGAAGCCCTTGGCCGCCGACTGGTCGAACGTGTCGCCCGTGTCGTAGGTGGCGAGGTTGAAGTCGTACAGGGACTCCGTAGAGCGCCGGCCGGTGACGACGGCGCGGCCGCCGTGCAGGGTCATCCGGATGTCGCCTGTGACGTGCTGGTTGGCCTCGTTGATGAAGCCGTCCAGGGCGCGCTTGAGCGGGGAGAACCACTGGCCGTCGTAGACCAGTTCGCCCCAGCGCTGCTCGACCTGGCGCTTGTAGCGGGCGAGTTCGCGCTCGACGGTGACGTTCTCCAGCTCCTGGTGGGCGGTGATCAGGGCGATCGCGCCGGGAGCCTCGTAGACCTCGCGGGACTTGATGCCGACCAGGCGGTCCTCGACCATGTCGATCCGGCCGATGCCCTGGGCGCCGGCGCGCTCGTTGAGCTGCTGGACGGCCTGCAGGACGCTGACGGGCCTGCCGTCGATGGCGACCGGGACGCCCTCCTTGAAGGAGATGACCACCTCGTCGGCCTCGCGGGGGACGGCCGGGTTGGAGGTGTACTCGTAGATGTCCTCGATCGGGGCGTTCCAGATGTCCTCCAGGAAGCCCGTCTCGACCGCGCGCCCGAAGACGTTCTGGTCGATGGAGTACGGGGACTTCTTGGTGGTGGCGATCGGGAGCTGCTTCTCCTCGCAGAAGGCGATCGCCTTGTCCCGGGTCATCGCGTAGTCGCGGACCGGGGCGATGCACTTCAGGTCGGGGGCCAGCGCGACGATGCCGGCCTCGAAGCGGACCTGGTCGTTGCCCTTGCCGGTGCAGCCGTGGGCGACCGTGGTGGCGCCGTGCTTCTTGGCGGCGGCGACGAGGTGCTTGACGATCGTCGGCCGGGACAGGGCGGAGACCAGCGGGTAGCGGTCCATGTAGAGGGCGTTGGCCTTGATCGCCGGGAGGCAGTACTCGTCGGCGAACTCGTCCTTGGCGTCCGCGACCTCGGCCTCGACGGCGCCGCACGCGAGGGCGCGCTTGCGGATGACGTCCAGGTCCTCGCCGCCCTGGCCGACGTCGACCGCAACGGCGATGACCTCGGCGCCCGTCTCCTCGGCGATCCAGCCGATGGCGACGGAGGTGTCCAGACCGCCTGAGTAGGCGAGTACGACGCGCTCGGTCACGGGTTTCTCCTCACAGTGCATTCGCTGACATGCATGAGTATGCAGGGTTCTGCATGTTTCGTCAATCAGCATCGGATGCGCGGGAAATTCGCGGCGAGGCTGAACGCGGGAAACCGCTTTCGCGTACTCCTCCCCGAACGCAGGCGCCGCGTTGCCCAGGCCCCCTGACCGGGGGTCGACCAGACCCGCTCCTGACCCAAGTGAGGCATCCGCATGTCCAGGGCCCTTCCGAAGTACAACCAGCGTCGCGTGGCGATCATCGGCGGCGCCGCCGCCGTGGTGCTGTCCGGCGCGGTGATCGCCGGCTCCGCCCTCGCCGGCACCCCGGCCAAGAGCGACACCGCGACCGGCGCCCGCACCCTGGCGAGCCCCGGGACGATCAGCTGCCCGGACGTCGCCTCGAAGCTGCCCGCCGTGCCCGCCTCCGCGAAGGCCGAGGTCGACCGCAACCTCGCCCTCCTGCAGACCCAGATCCAGGAGGCCAACAAGCGGCTGAAGGACACGGTCGGCCAGGGCGGCCCCAACTTCGTCAACAACGCGATCCTCGGCCCCCTGAAGGACAAGCGCGTGGCCACCGTCAACCGCATCGCCACGGCGATCGGGCGTACGGCGGCCAAGCCGGCCGGGCTGGACGCGCTGGCGCCCTGCTCGCTGAACGGGGGCGGGACCGGGGGCGCGGGCGCCAACGCGGGCGGCGGCCAGGCGTCCGCCACGGCCGCCCCGGGCGGCGCGGCGAACCAGCAGTCGGGTGCCGGCAAGGCGGCCGGCGGGAGCACCGCGGCGGGCACGATCAGCTGCCCGGACGTCGCCTCGAAGCTGCCCGCCGTGCCCGCCTCCGCGAAGGCCGAGGTCGACCGCAACCTCGCCCTCCTGCAGACCCAGATCCAGGAGGCCAACAAGCGGCTGAAGGACACGGTCGGCCAGGGCGGCCCCAACTTCGTCAACAACGCGATCCTCGGCCCCCTGAAGGACAAGCGCGCCTCGACCATCGACCGCATCGCCATCTCCATCGGCCGCACCTCGGCCAAGCCGACGGGTCTGGACTCGCTGGCCGCCTGCACCCTCACGAAGTGAGGTGACGGGCCGCCGTGGCCGCCCCCCGGACGCGCAGGTTCGGGGGCGGCCACGGCACTCCGGTCCGGCCGGATCCGTCAATTACTTAGACAGCCGAAGAAGTTGTCGCCGATAATCGTTAGTCATGGGAAAGACTTATGAGCGCATAGACGGCAGGCTGCGCACGTTCATCGAGGAACAGCCCCTCTTCTTCACCGCGACCGCCCCGCTCTCCGGCGACGGCACGGTCAACCTCTCCCCCAAGGGCCTCAAAGGCTCCTTCGCCGTGCTGGACGAACGCACCGTGGCGTACCTGGACTTCGCCGGGTCCACCGCCGAGACCATCGCCCACCTGAGGGAGAACGGGCGGATCACGCTGATGTGGTGCGCCTTCCAGGGCCCGCCCACCATCGTGCGCGTGCACGGCCGGGGCGAGCCGGTCTTCCGCGACGACCCGCGCTTCCCGGACCTGCTCGCCCACTTCCCGGAGATCGACCCGGGCCTGCACGGGCTGCGCGCGGTCGTCGTCGTCCACGCCGAACTGGTCCGGGACTCCTGCGGGTACGCCGTCCCCTACATGGCGTACGAGGCGGAGCGCGATCTGCACGCGAAGCGCTTCTCCCGCGAGGACGACGCCTCCCTGGACGCGTACTTCACCAAGAAGGAGCACATCGCGACCAGCCTGGACGGACTGCCCGGCCTGCCGTTGCCACTGCCGCCGTCTACCGTCTGAGCCATGCGCCCCGGTGTGGTCCTCGCCCTCGTCTCCGCCTCCTGTCTCGCCCTGCTGGGCGCGGCGCCCGGCTCCGGCCCGGTGCCGCTGCCGCTGCCGCTGCCGCTGCCGCTGCCGCTGCCGCTGCCGCTGCCCGCGACGATGGCGGACACGGGCGGGGGCAGCCAGCTGATCGTCGCCCAGGCCCCGGACACCGGCGCCACGGCGGGCACGGTCGGCTGGTGGGAGCTGCGGGACGGGCAGTGGGTCCAGGCGGGATCCGCACCGGCCCGGTTCGGGGCCGGCGGACTGGTGGAGGGCGGCACCCGCAAGCAGGGCACGAACACGACACCGACCGGGCTGTACGACCTGCCCTTCGGCTTCGGCATCAAGGCGGCGCCGGCCGGTACGACGGTCGAGTACCGGGCAGTGAGAGCGAGTTCCTGGTGGTGCCAGGACAACGACTCCGCCTCCTACAACCGCTGGGTCGACCCCCTGCCCGCAGACTGCCGCGCCGCCGAGTCCGAGCATCTGGTCGACTACCAGGCGCAGTACGCGTACGGCCTGGTCATCGGCTTCAACTACGACCGGCCGGTGCGCGGGCGGGGCGCCGGGATCTTCCTGCACGCCAACGGGAAGGCGGCGACGGCCGGTTGTGTGTCGGTGCCGGAGGACGACATGCGGCGGATCCTCGCCTGGACCGACCCGGCGGCGAAGCCGCACATGGCCATCGGCACGGTGGGCGGGGACACGGCGGTCACCCGGTACTGACGGCGCCGCGGCCGTGTCCCTGCTGCGCACCGGCACCCAGGTGGGGGCGGAGGGCCCGTACGGCGCCCTGACCGCCGACCGGGCCGCCGGCCGGCGCACCCTGCTGATCGTCGGCCGACGCCGGTGTCACCCCGCTGCGGGCGCTGTTCGAGACGCTGCCCGGCGAGGTCACCCTGCCGTACCGGGCGCGCGGTGCCGAAACCCTGGCCCTGGGCGGCGAGCCGGAGGCGATCGCCCGCCGACGGGGCGCACGGGTGCTGTACGCCCTCAACGGGCCCGGCGGAGATGCTGCGCGCCGGACTCGGCCGGCCTCTGAACACGCAGCGCATGCGGCACGTATCTGTGGGCCAAGGGTCAAGTCCCCACGGAGGAACCGTGACCACCACGCTCGCAGGCGGACGTGCCGCCCGCCGACAGACGATGCGCCGCATCCGCCCGCGCCGCTCCCCGGCCGTCCCGCTGCTGCTCGCCCTCTGGGCGGGCGCGGCGGCCGTGCTGTGGCTCTGGTGGCACAACACCCCCGCCATCGCCGACACCACGGGCCGGATCCTCAACGCGGGCCGGATCACCGGCCTGCTGGCCGGCTATCTGATGGCGCTGGTCGTGCTCCAGATGGCACGCGTCCCGGCGCTGGAGCGGCGGGTCGGCTCGGACCGGGTGGCCCGCTGGCACGCGATGAGCGGCCGGTACACGCTGTGCCTGATCGTCGCGCACGTCTTCCTCACCATGTGGGGCTACGCGCTCCAGGCCGGCAAGTCCCTCGGCGACATCGTCCAGCAGACCGTCGACTCCATCGACCAGCTGCCGGACATGGGCAAAGCCGCCATCGGCATGGGCCTGTTCGTGGTCATCGGGCTGACGTCGATCGGCCCGGTCCGCCGCCGGCTGCCGTACGACGCCTGGTACCACGTCCACCTGCTGACGTACGCGGCGGTGTTCCTGACGTTCTGGCACCAGATCACCACCGGCAACGACTTCGCGGTGGAGCCCACCGCCAAGACCTTCTGGTACGGCCTGTACGGCGCGGTCACCGCGCTGGTGCTCTGGTACCGGATCCTCACCCCGATCCGGCTGAACCTCCGGCACCGCATGCGCGTGGAGGCGGTCATCGAGGAGACGCCCGGCATCGTGTCGGTGCTGATCGGCGGGCGCAGGCTGCACCGGATGGGCGCGGAGGCGGGCCAGTTCTTCCGCTGGCGGTTCCTCGCCCCCGGCATGCGGTTCAGCTCGCACCCGTACTCCCTGTCGGCCGCCCCGCGCCCCGACATGCTGCGGATCACGGTGAAGGCGATCGGCGACCACAGCGCCCGGCTGCGCGAGCTGACGCCCGGGACGAAGGTGTGGGCGGAGGGCCCGTACGGCGCGCTCACCGCGCAGCGCCGCAGCCGCGGCAAGGTGCTGCTGGTCGCGGGCGGGGTCGGCATCACGCCGATGCGGGCGCTGTTCGAGACGCTGCCCGGGGCGGCCGGGGACATCACGCTGCTGTACCGGGCCAACACCACCCAGGACCTGGCGCTGTGGGACGAGCTGGCGGCGATCGCCGAGGAGCGGGGCGCCCGGCTGATGTACGCCGTGAACAGCCCGGAGGGCGAGCGGCCGGACATCTCCGCGGAGAACCTCCAGCGCAAGATCCCCGACATCGAGACGCACGACGTCTTCATGTGCGGCCCGCCCGGGTTCGCGCAGTCGGTCTACGAGGCCCTGCGGGAGGCGGGGGTGCCCGCCCGCCGTATCCACCACGAGTCGTTCGAGATGTGAGCGGAGCTGCGAAGCGATGAGGAAGAGCCACCCCGTGCGGCGGGTCGTGCTGGCCACCGCCGCGACCGTGTCCGGTGTCGTGCTGCTGCTGTCGCTGAAGCCTGCCTCGGATCCGGCCGCCGCGTCGGCGGCGGGCGCGGCCCCGCAGCAGACGGCGGCCGGGCAGGAGTCGCCGCAGGGCGGCACCCCGGCCGGCTCCGGCACGGTGACCGGTGACGCGGCGCAGACCCAGTACGGGGCCGTGCAGGTACGGCTGACCGTCAGCGGCGGGAAGATCACCAAGGCGGAGGCGGTCCAGGCACCCAAGGGCGGCCTGAGCGACCAGAAGACCCAGCTCGCCGTCCCCAGGCTCAACCAGGAGGCCGTGGCCGCGGGAACGGCGGACATCGACGCCGTCTCCGGGGCGACGTACACCAGCGAGGGCTACAAGAAGTCGCTGCAGTCCGCGCTGGACAAGATGAAGCCGGCGTCGTCGGGCACCTCGGGTGCGGCCGGCTCGGCGCAGGCCCGGACGGTCACCGGGAAGGCCGTGCAGACCCAGTACGGGCCGGTCCAGGTCCGGATCACGGTCAGCGGCGGGAAGATCACCAAGGCGGAGGCGGTCCAGGCACCCAAGGGCGGCCTGAGCGACCAGAAGACCCAGCTCGCCGTCCCCAGGCTCAACCAGGAGGCCGTGGCCGCGGGAACGGCGGACATCGACGCCGTCTCCGGCGCCACCTACACCAGCACCGGCTACCGGCAGTCCCTGCAGTCGGCGCTGGACCAGGCCGGTGGCTGACACGGTGGCCGAGCAGGCCGAGACGCCCGCCGCGGTGCGTCACGCGGAGGAGGTCATGGGGACGGTCTTCTCCTTCGACGTCCGCGGCGGGGAACCGGACGCGGTAGGGGCGGCGCTCGCCAAGGCTGTCGCCGGGCTGCACCGGGCGGACGCGCTGTTCAGCACGTACCGCGAGGACAGCGAGGTGTCGCGGCTGGCCCGGGGCGAGCTGACCGTCCCGGAGTGCGCTCCCGAGGTGGCCGAGGTGCTGGAGCTGGCGGCCGAGGCGGAGCGGGTGAGCGAGGGCTGGTTCAGCCCGCGCTACCAGGGCTCGCTGGACCCCACCGGCATCGTCAAGGGCTGGGCAGCCGAGCGGGCGGCCCGGGTGCTGGCGGCGGTGACCGGGGTGCGCGGGGTGAGCGTCAACGGGGGCGGGGACGTGCAGCTGCTGGGCGCGCCGGAGCCGCAGCGCGCCTGGCGGGTCGGGGTGGCCGATCCGCTGCGGCCCGGCGGGCTGGCGGCGGTGATCTCGGCGGCCGGCACGGCGGAGCTCGCGGTGGCCACCTCCGGTACGGCGGAGCGGGGGGCGCACATCGTGGATCCGCGCACCGGTCGTTCGGCGGTGACGGACCTGGTGGCGGTGACGGTGGTGGGACCCCGGCTGACCTGGGTGGACTGCTGGGCCACGGCCGCGTTCGCGATGGGATCCCGGGCGGGCCTGGCGTGGCTGGAGTCCCTGCCGGACGTGGAGGCCCTGCTGATCACCGCGGGCGACGAGGTGCGGTGCACCGGGGGGCTGGCGGCGCGCCTGGGCTGAATCACCCGGGTACCGCGTGTCACCTTTTTCACCCGGGACGCCATGTTTTTCTCCGGAACGCCATCCGACGTCCGTCTTGGGACGTATCCCATGTGAGGCAAGTTCCAGGAGGAAACGACATGGCCATCTTCAGCAGCCTGATGCCCGCGAAGCGGGACCACGGCAAGGACACGTCACGGCACGACAGCTCGGGGCACGGGCACCGTCACGGCCACGGCGACCACAACACCGGTCACGGCAACCGCCATGACCACGGCAACCGTCACAGCCACGACAAGTACTGATCGCCTACGCAGCTGAGCGGACCGGAGGCCGGAGGACCCGGTCCGCTCCGCCGATCCCCGAGGAACGCACGCCATGGCGCATGTCCTGCGGCGTCTGCTCTCGCTGGGCGAGACCTCGGACGCCGTGGTGCCGGCGGCTCCCCCGCTGCCCCCGCGCGAGGTGTTCCGGCGGTTCTGGCCGTACACCCGCGGCGGCCGGCGCTGGCTCGTGCCGGTCGTCCTGTTCAGCCTGACCGGCCCCGTCGTCGACGCGGCCGAGCTGTGGCTCTTCAAGATCGTCGTGGACGACGTCCTCGTCCCCCGCGACCTGCACCCCTTCCTGTGGATCGCGCCGGCCTACCTGGGCCTGGTCGTCTGCTCCGGCATCCTGGGCTTCGCCGACGACGTCACCTCCACCTGGGTCGGCGAGCGCTTCCTGCTCGCCCTGCGCTCCGACGTCTTCCGGCACGTCCAGGGGCTGTCGCTCGGCTTCTTCGAGCGCCGGCGGCTCGGGGACGTGCTGTCCCGGGTCACGGGCGACGTCGACGCGGTGGAGACGTTCCTGCTCTCCGGCGTGGCGGACGCCCTCTACTACGTGGTCCGCCTCGGTGTCTTCCTCGGCCTGCTGTGCTACCTGCGCTGGGACCTGACCCTGCTCGCCCTGGCCGTGGTGCCCCTGTTCTGGGGCGCCGCCCGGCACTTCTCGCGGCTGATCAAGGAAGCGTCCCGGGAGCGCAGACGGCGCAGCGGCTCGCTCAGTGCGATCGCCGAGGAGTCGCTGGGCAACGTCGTGCTGGTGCAGGCGTACAACCGGCAGGGCTGGGAGGAGCGCCGGTTCGAGCGGGAGAACCTCGGCCGGTTCCGGGCGGCGATGGCCTCGGCACGGATCCGTGCCGTCTACGGTCCCGTCGTGGAGATCATCGAGGTGGCCGGCGGCCTGACGGTGATGGGTCTGGGCACCTGGAAGCTGGCCCAGGGTCAGCTCACGCTCGGCGGACTGCTGGTCTTCCTCGCGCTGATCGGCAAGCTGTACGGCCCGGTCCGCGGCCTGTCGCACCTCGGCACCACCTTCTACGCGGCCTCCGCCTCGGCGGAACGGATCATCGAGTTGCTGGACCAGCGGCCCCAGGTGGCCGAGGCTCCCGGCGCCCGGCGGACCGGCCGCGCACGGGGCGAGCTCGAGTTCGACGGGGTGTGGTTCCGCTATCCCGGCGGCCCGTCCTGGGCGCTGTCGGACGTGTCCTTCCACGTGGCGCCCGGGGAGACGCTCGCACTGGTCGGCGCCAGCGGGGCGGGCAAGTCGACCGTCGCCAAGCTCCAGCTGCGCTTCTACGACCCCGACCGGGGCGCGGTCCGCCTCGACGGGACCGATCTGCGGCAGCTGAGCCTGTCCGGCGTCCGGGAGAGCGTGGCGGTGGTGCTCCAGGAGACGCTCGTCTTCCACGGCACCGTCCGGGACAACATCGCCTACGGCCGGCCGGGGGCCACGGACGGAGACATCGTGGCCGCGGCGCGGGCGGCGGACGCGCACGAGTTCATCGAGCTGCTCCCCGAGGGCTACGACACCCTGGTCGACCAGCGCGGCCGCACCCTGTCCGGCGGCCAGTGCCAGCGCCTGGCGATCGCCCGCGCGATGATCCGGGACGCGCCCGTACTGCTCCTGGACGAGCCGACGGCCGGGCTCGACGTGCGGTCGGGCCGGCGGATCATGGACCCGCTGCGCCGGCTCATGGCCGGGCGGACCACGGTCGTCATCTCCCACAACCTGCTGACCGTCCGCGACGCCACGCGCATCGTCGTCCTCGACCACGGCCGGATCGTGGAGCACGGCGCCCACGACGACCTGCTCGGCCACGACGGCGCCTACGCCCGGCTGCACCGGCTGCACACGGGAGCGGTGCTGTCATGAGTGTCACCGCCGTGCCCGACACCCCGCCCCTGCCGCCCGGCACCGAACCGGTCCCGGGCTACGAGATCCTCGCGGGCCTGGCCCGCACCGGCTGGCTGGACGTCTACGACGCCTGGAGCGCGGAACGGGACTGCCGGTGCGTGATCAAGCTGGTGCGCCCCGACCGGCGCGGCGAGCGGCGGCTGGGCGAGCGGTTGCTGCGCGAGGGGCGGTGGCTGCGGGACTTCACCCATCCCCACCTGGTCCGGGCCTACGACGTCCGCACGGAGCCCGAGCCGCTCGTCGTCCTGGAGACCCTGACCGGTGAGACGCTGTCCCACCTGCTGCACCGGCTGCGGCACCGGCCGTCCGCGGCCGACGTGGCGCTCCTCGGGGTGCAGCTGTGCTCCGCGGCCCACTACCTGCACGGCCGGGGTCTGCTGCACCTGGACCTCAAGCCGTCGAACGTGGTGGTGGACCGGGGACTGGCGAAGGTGCTGGACCTGAGCGTCGCCCGGCCTCCGGGGCCCGCCCCGGCGGGCGTGGGCACCTGCTGCTATCTCGCCCCGGAGCAGGCCCGCGGCGGGCCGCTCACGGCCGCCGCCGACGTGTGGGGCATCGGCATCACCCTGTTCGAGGCCGCCTGCGGTGGCCTGCCGTTCGAGTGCCGCACGACCGGCGGGACGGCCGAGCGGCCGTACGCCGGGGACGAGCCGTGCTCGGGGACCGGCACGGGTGGCCCGGACGACTGGTATCCGCAGCCGGAGCGGACCGCGCCGCCGGTCGGGTCGCGGCGGCGGCTGCCGCCCGCGCTCGCCGCCGCCGTCGACGGCTGCCTGCGGCCCGATCCCGTGGCGCGGCCCACCGTCGCCGCACTGGCCGCCGCCCTGGAGGCCGTCCTGCCGGTACCGCGCCGCGGCCGGTGAGCGGGGCTGTTCACGCCTCCGGGGTCGTGACCTGACCCTTCTGCAGCTGGGCGGTGGCGAGGACGGTGCCGTCGGGGGACGTCAGGCGGGCGCCGGAGTACCGGGTGAGGTCGCCGGGCACCGCCACGCCCCAGTCGCCGTGTCCGTCGCGCAGGGCGAAGTCGCCGACGCGCAGGCTCGTGCCGTCGGGGCGGTCGAGGAGACAGGTGACCGGGCCGGTGTACCGGGTGCCGGTGAGGGCGACGGACACGAAGACCCAGCCGGGCGGGCCCGGGTGGGCGTAGACCTCGCCCACGGGCTGCCCGCCGTGCCCCGCCGGAGTCATGTCCCCGACCATCACCGGTTCGGACTCGACGGCGGGCGGCGAGGCGACGACCTGCTCGACGGCGGTGCCGATCGCCCAGCCGGCGAATCCGACGGCGACGGCGAGGGTGGCCCCGACCGCCGCGGCCCGCGCCCGGGCCCGCCGGGCGCCGCGGTGCGGGCCCGGGCGGGGGCGGCCGTAGGCGCGGGCGGGCCGCTGCCTCTCGGACGCGGACGCCTGCCGGGCGAGACTGCGCGCCACGCGGGTCTCGAAGCCCAGCGGCGGCTCGCGGTCCGGCAGCAGGCCGACCAGCCGGTCACCGACCTGGGTCAGTTGCCGGACGTACTCCCGGCAGTTCGCACACCGGTCCAGGTGGGCGACCGCCTCGGCCCGCTCCCGGCCGGGCAGCACGCCCAGCGCGAGCTCGGAACCGATCTCCCGCAGCTTCTCGCAGTCCACGTCACCGGACATGGTCGCCTCGCTTCGCAGACGCGACGGTGGTGCGCAGCTTTGCCATCGCCGTCCTGATCCGCGTCTTGGCGGTGCCCAGCGGGATCCGCTCCGCGTCGGCGACCTGCCGGGCCGTCATGCCGTAGATTCCGGCCATCATCAGCGCCCTGGCCTGCTCCCGTGGCAGCCGTGCCAGGGCGGCCCGGACCTGGGCGGAGGCCTCGTCGGCCAGCGCCCACTGCTCGGGGGTCTCGGTGACGACGTCCAGCAGGTCCTCGAGGTCCTCGGGCGCCATCGGCTCCGTCCGCCGGGCACGGACGGCGTCGATGGCCAGGTTGTGCGCGATGCTCGTCAGCCAGGTCATGACCGAGCCGCGACGCGAGTCGTAGATCTGCGCATGACGCCACGCACGCTCGAACGTCTGCTGGGCGACGTCCTCGGCTAGTTGCTGGTCCCCGGTGACCGCCATGGCCACACCGAAGACCCGATGCTGGAACCTCCGTACGAAGAGCCCAGCCAGCTCCGGATCTCCGGCGGCCAGCCCGGACAGCAGAGCCTCGTCCGGGAGGCGGCCGACGGGGAACCGGTTTCCCGACACACCTCTGTATACGTTCGACGGCCGCCAGGGGATTGCCCGGCCCCCGGCCCGCTCGCCGCGGAAGATCACATGCCCATTCTGCGTCGGCCGGGCGGACCCCGCATGCGGTCAGTGGCCGTTCTGCGCCAGCCGCAGCAGATGGTCCGCCAGCGCCTGCCCCCCGGTGGGGTCCCGGCTGATCAGCAGCAAGGTGTCGTCGCCGGCGATCGTGCCCAGGATGTCGTGCAGCTCCGCCTGGTCGATGGCGGAGGCCAGGAACTGCGCGGCCCCCGGCGGAGTGCGCAGGACCACCAGGTTCGCCGAGGCCTCCGCGGAGATCAGCAGCTCCTGGGAGAGCCGCCGCATCCGCTCCTCCTTCGCCGACCCCCCCAGCGGGGCGCGCGGGGTACGGAAACCGCCCTCGCTCGGCACCGCGTAGATCAGGTCGCCGTCGGTGTTGCGGATCTTCACCGCGTTCAGCTCGTCGAGGTCCCGGCTGAGCGTCGCCTGCGTGACGCTCAGCCCGTCGTCGGCGAGCAGCTTGGCCAGCTGGCTCTGCGACCGCACCGGCTGCCGGTTGAGGATGTCCACGATCCGGCGGTGCCGTGCGGTGCGGGTCTGCGGTACGGCGGGTCCGGCCCCCGCCGCCTGCTCGTGGTCCTGCGCCTGGCTCATCGTCGTCTCATTCTCCGGATCGTCCGTCCCCATCCACAGGGCCAGCTGCGTCGAGGATGCCGGGCAGCGCCCGGAGCAGCGCACCCACCTCGTCGTCGCGGACATTCAGCGGCGGCATGAGCCGTACGACGTCGGGGGCGGGCGCGTTCACCAGGAACCCGGCCTCCTGGGCCGCCTGCTGCACCTGAGGTGCGCGCGGCCCGGTGAGCACGATACCCAGGAGCAGGCCCGCGCCCCGGACATAATCGATCAACGGGTGGTTCAGCGCCTCGATTCCGTCCCGCACCCTCTCGCCCTGCCGCTTGACGTTGTCGAGCAGGTTCTCGCCCTCGATGGTGTCGAGCACGGCGAGCCCGGCGGCGCAGGCGACGGGGTTGCCGCCGAAGGTGGTGCCGTGCTGGCCGGGCTGGAGCAGTTCCGCGGCCCGGCCGAAGGCCACGGTCGCGCCGAGCGGCAGACCGCCGCCGAGCTGCTTGGCGAGGGTGACGACGTCGGGCAGCACGCCCTCGTGGGCCTGGTACTCGAACCAGGTGCCGGTGCGGCCGATGCCGGTCTGCACCTCGTCCAGGACCAGCAGGGCGCCGGTGGCGGCGGTGATCGCGCGGGCCGCCTTGAGGTAGCCGGCCGGCGGCACGACCACGCCGTTCTCGCCCTGGATCGGCTCGATGACGACGAGGGCCGTCTCCTCCGTCACCGCGGCGGCCAGCGCCTGGGCGTCACCGTAGGGGACGTGGGTGACCTCGCCGGGCAGCGGCAGGAAGGGCTCCTGCTTGGCGGGCTGGCCGGTGAGCGCGAGGGCGCCCATCGTCCGGCCGTGGAAGCCGCCGTCGGCGGCGACCATGTGGGTGCGCCCGGTGAGCCGGCCGATCTTGAACGCGGCCTCGTTGGCCTCGGCGCCGGAGTTGCAGAAGAAGACCCGGCCCTCCCGGCCGAAGAGCTGGAGCAGCCGTTCGGCGAGGGCGACGGTGGGCTCGGCCAGGAAGAGGTTGGAGATGTGGCCGAGGGCGGCGATCTGGCCGCTCACGGCCTCGACGATCGCGGGGTGGGCGTGGCCGAGGGCGTTGGTGGCGATGCCGCCGACGAAGTCGAGGTACTGCTTGCCGTCCGCGTCCCACAGCGTGGTGCCCTCGCCACGGACGAGGGGCAGGCGCGGAGTGCCGTAGTTGTTCATGAGCGCGCCCTGCCACCGCTGGGTCAGCTCCTGATTGCCCGTCACTGTGCGTCCCCCTCAGGCTGGTCGGGCACGACCATGGTGCCGATGCCCTCGTCGGTGAAGATCTCCAGCAGGATCGAGTGCTGGACCCGGCCGTCGATGACGCGGGCCGTCGTCACGCCGTTGCGCACGGCGTGCAGGCAGCCCTCCATCTTCGGCACCATGCCGGAGCTCAACTCCGGTAGCAGTTTCTCCAGTTGGGATGCGGTGAGGCGGCTGATCACCTCGTCGCTGTGCGGCCAGTCCTCGTAGAGGCCCTCGACGTCCGTGAGGACCATGAGGGTTTCGGCGCCCAGAGCAGCAGCGAGTGCCGCAGCCGCCGTATCAGCATTGACGTTGTAGACATGTCCGTCGTCCTGGCTACGGGCGATCGAGGAGACGACCGGGATGCGGCCGTCGGCGAGCAGTGCCTCGATGGCGCCCGTGTCGATCGCGGTGATCTCGCCGACCCGGCCGATGTCGACCGGTTCGCCGTCGATCTCGGGCTGGTGCTTGGTCGCGGTGATGGTGTGCGCGTCCTCGCCGGTGAGGCCGACGGCGAGCGGTCCGTGCTGGTTGAGCAGGCCGACCAGCTCGCGCTGCACCTGCCCGGCGAGCACCATCCGTACGACGTCCATGGCGTCCTCGGTGGTGACGCGCAGGCCCGCCTTGAACTCGCTGACGATGCCGTGCTTGTCGAGGGCGGCGCTGATCTGCGGGCCGCCGCCGTGCACGACGACCGGCTTGAGGCCGGCGTGGTGCAGGAACACCACGTCCTGGGCGAACGCGGCCTTCAGGTCCTCGTCGATCATGGCGTTGCCGCCGAACTTGATGACGACCGTCCTGCCGTTGTGCTTGACCAGCCAGGGCAGCGCCTCGATGAGGATCTGGGCTTTCGGCAGGGCCGTGTGCTTGCGAGTGCTCATGAGGAGTAGGCGCTGTTCTCGTGGACGTAGTCGGCGGTCAGGTCGTTGGTCCAGATGGTCGCGGTCTCGGTGCCCGCCGCGAGGTCGGCCACGATGTGGACCTCGCGGTAGCGCATGTCGACCAGTTCCCTGTCCTCGCCGACAGAACCGTTCTTGCACACCCAGACGCCGTTGATGGCGACATTCAGCTGGTCCGGCTCGAAGGCGGCCTTCGTGGTGCCGATGGCGGAGAGCACGCGGCCCCAGTTGGGGTCCTCGCCGTGGAGGGCGCACTTCAGGAGGTTGTTGCGGGCGATGGAGCGGCCCACCTCGACGGCGTCCTCCTCGCTCGCCGCGTTGATCACCTCGACCTTGATGTCCTTGCTGGCGCCCTCGGCGTCGCCGATGAGCTGCCGGCCGAGGTCGTCGCAGACCTGCCGTACGGCCTCGGCGAACTCGTCGTACCCGGGGGTGATGCCCGAGGCGCCGGAGGCGAGCAGCAGGACGGTGTCGTTGGTGGACATGCAGCCGTCGGAGTCGACGCGGTCGAAGGTGACCTTGGTGGCCGCGCGCAGGGCCTGGTCCAGCTCCTCGTTGCCGAGGTCGGCGTCGGTGGTGAGGACGACGAGCATGGTGGCCAGGCCCGGGGCGAGCATGCCGGCGCCCTTGGCCATGCCGCCGACGGTCCAGCCGTCCTTGGTCACGACGGACGTCTTGTGGACGGTGTCGGTCGTCTTGATCGCGATGGCGGCCTTCTCGCCACCGTGCTCGGACAGCTGCGCGGCGGCCGTCCCGACGCCGGGCAGGAGCTTGTCCATGGGCAGCAGCACGCCGATCAGGCCGGTGGAGCAGACGGCGACCTCGATGGCGCCGCGGCCGAGCACCTCGGCGGCCTTCTCGGCGGTGGCGTGGGTGTCCTGGAAGCCCTGGGGGCCGGTGCAGGCGTTGGCGCCGCCGGAGTTGAGGACGACGACCGAGACCTGGCCGCCCTTGAGGACCTGCTCGGACCAGAGCACCGGTGCGGCCTTCACGCGGTTGGAGGTGAAGACGCCCGCGGCGGCACGGCGGGGCCCGTTGTTGACCACGAGGGCCAGGTCGGGGTTGCCGTTCTCCTTGATCCCGGCGGCGATGCCCGCCGCCGTGAATCCCTTGGCTGCCGTGACGCTCACGGTGCGACTCCGATCGTGGAAAGACCCGTGGTCTCGTCGAGACCCAGGGCGATGTTCATGCTCTGGACGGCACCGCCCGCGGTGCCCTTGGTCAGGTTGTCGATGGCGCTGATCGCGATGATGCGGCCCACGGACTCGTCGTACGCGACCTGCACCTGAACGGCGTTCGAACCGTGGACGGACGCCGTGGCGGGCCACTGGCCCTCCGGGAGCAGGTGGACGAAGGGCTCGTCGGCGTAGGCCTTCTCGTAGGCGGCGCGGACCGAGTCCGCCGTCACCCCCGCGACGGCCTTGGCGCTGCACGTCGCGAGGATGCCGCGGGGCATCGGCGCGAGGGTCGGCGTGAAGGAGACCGCGATCCGCTCGCCCGCCACCCCGCTCAGGTTCTGGATCATCTCGGGGGTGTGCCGGTGGCCGCCGCCGACGCCGTACGGCGACATGGAGCCCATGACCTCGCTGCCGAGCAGGTGCGGCTTGGGCGCCTTGCCCGCGCCGGAGGTGCCGGAGGCGGCGACGATCACGGCCTCGGGCTCGGCGAGGTGGGCCGCGTAGGCCGGGTACAGGGCGAGGGAGACGGCGGTCGGGTAGCAACCGGGCACCGCGATGCGCTTGGACCCCTCCAGCGCGGCGCGGGCGCCCGGCAGTTCGGGGAGGCCGTAGGGCCAGGTGCCGGCGTGCGGGGAGCCGTAGAAGCTCTCCCAGTCGGCGGGGTCCTTCAGCCGGAAGTCGGCACCCATGTCGATCACGAGGACACCGGGGCCGAGCTGCTCGGCGACGGCGGCGGACTGCCCGTGCGGCAGCGCGAGGAAGACCACGTCGTGCCCGGCGAGCGCCTCCGGCGTGGTCTCGGCCAGCACCCGGTCGGCCAGCGGCAGCAGGTGCGGCTGGAGCGCGCCGAGCCGCTGTCCGGCGTTGGAGTTGCCGGTCAGGGCACCGATCTCGACCTCGGGGTGCGCGAGGAGCAGGCGCAGGACCTCTCCGCCCGCGTATCCGCTCGCTCCGGCCACCGCCGCACGTACTGCCATGTCCACCCTCCTCTGGATGGCATGACTATACGTATCGCTGCACGTTTATGCAATCGGCTTGGGGAGCATCACCCAGCGGGAGACGAGGTAGGTGACCGGGACGGCCATGGCCGAGGCGAGCAGCGGGGCGAAGCGGCTGCCGGCGTGCAGGACGTCCACGATCAGGTACACCCCGGCCGTGGTGATCAGGAAGTTGGTCACGTTCGTCAGCGGGAACAGCAGGAACTTCTGCCAGGTGGGCCGGATCCGGTAGGTGAAGCGCGCGTTCAGGAAAAAGGATCCGATCATGCTGAGCAGAAAGGCCAGGACGTGCGCCGCGAGATAGGGAAAGCCGGTCAGGAACAGGAGGTAGAGGCAGTAGTAGGTCGCCGTGTTGACGACACCGACCACCGCGAAGGTCAGAATCTGCCGCATCAGGGAATGAGATCTTTCGTCCGTTCCACATTGGTCGCCTTCACCAGGAAGTGCGGGCGCCCCTTCACCTCGTAGTAGATGCGGCCGGTGTACTCCCCGATGACTCCCAGCATGACCATCTGGACGCCCGCGAGGGCCGTCACGGTGGTGATGATGGTCACATAGCCGGGGGTCTGGACGCCGTTCGCGAGCGCGGCACCCACGATCCAGGCGGTGTACAGGCCCGCGCACAGCAGCAGCCCCACACCGAGCCACAGCGCGGCCCGCAGCGGGCGGTTGTTGAAGGACAGCAGGCCGTCGAGGCCGTAGTTGAGCAGGCCGCGCAGGTTCCAGGAGCTGCGGCCGGCCTCGCGCGCGGCGTTGCGGTACTCGAAGGTGGTGCTGGGGAAGCCCACCCAGGCGAACAGGCCCTTGGAGAAGCGGTTGTACTCGGTGAGGGCCAGCACCGCGTCCACCACCCGGCGCGACAGCAGCCGGAAGTCCCCGACGCCGTCGACGAGTTCGACGTCGACCAGGCGGTTGACGAGCCGGTAGTACAGGCGCGCGGTGAGGGTCCGGGTGAACCGGTCGCCGGTGCGGGTGCGCTTGGCGATGACCTGGTCGTAGCCCTGCTCGCACAGCTCGACCATGCGCTTGATCAGCGCCGGGGGGTGCTGGAGGTCGGCGTCCATGACGATCACCGAGTCGCCCGAGGCGTGCCGCAGGCCGGCGAGCAGGGCCGCCTCCTTGCCGAAGTTGCGGCTGAAGGAGACGTAGCGCACCCGGGGGTCGCAATCCGCCAGGCCCTTCAGGACGGCGAGCGTACGGTCCCGGCTGCCGTCGTCCACGTACACGAACTCCATGTCGTGGCCGAGGGGCAGCAGTTCCTCGGCGACCTTCTGGACCTCCTGGTGGAAGCGGGCGAGGACGTCTTCCTCGTTGTAGCAGGGCGCGACGATCGATATCAGCATGCGGGGTCCCCCCTGGGCGCGGTCAGAGAGCGGTGGTCACGCGCTCACGCGGTGATGTGGTCGTGGGCGGCGCCGGGGCGCGCCGGCGGCGGACGGCGCCGACGGCGGTGAGCAGGACGAGGGCGAGCAGCGAGGCCGCCCCGACGGTCGTGCCCAGCCGCAGGCCGGGTGGATGGAAGGTGCAGGTCAGCGTGGTGGTGGTGCCGTCCAGGGGGACGGCGACCAGGCCGTGGAAGTCACCGGCGGGGCGCTCGGGGCCGTCCCCGGTGGCGCACCGCCAGCCGGCGATCCGGGGCGCCGCGACGACCGCGATGCCCTTGCTGCCGGCGGGCAGCCGGGCCCGCACGGTGCCGTCGGAGACCGTCACCCGGGTGGCTCCGGTCGCCTTCAGCCGGGCTGCGGCGGTGTCCAGCCTCGCGGTGTCCAGGCAGCCGACGGCGCCGGGCGGGATGCGGCCGGGCCGGTCCGGGGTCAGCTCGACGCGCAGCCGCCCGGAGGCGGGGGCGCGGCCGAGCGGCTCCATGGCGGCGCGGTTGCGCGGGAACGCGAACCTGAACCGGGCGGTGGCGCCGGCGCCGGCGAGCCGTGCGGTGCCGGAGAAGTGCGGGGCCCACAGGTGGACCTGGGTGCCGGCCGGGCAGCGTGCGGTGATCGTCGGCCGGGCCAGGGCGTTTCCGGTGCCGATCCGGCGGCTCGTCACCGGCCGCCCGCCGTCGTCGTGCACGGTGACGCGGGGCACGGTGTAGACGCGGCTGCCGAGCAGCAGTTCCTGGTTGCGGTACGGCGACGGCCCGAATGGTGTGCTGTCGGGTGCGGCCCGGACGGTGACCAGGGGCGGCACGTCCCGCCGGGTGACGGTGACCGGTCCGCCGCCCGGGGGCACGTGCTTCTGGTGCGGGTCGGGCGGGGAGTGCACCCGGGCGCCGACCGAGAAGACGACGTCCGTGACGGCGTTGTCCAGGCTCTGCACGTTCCGGCCGCGCGAGGTCCAGCCGTCGCCCAGCGCGGTGAGGGTGCGGCTGAGGACGTCCGAGGTCAGGCTGCTGTAGTACTGGGCGCCCTCGCCTCCCACCAGCAGCGGGTCGTTGCCGACGGTCTGCTCGCGGCCGGGGTCGGTGCGGTACCGGGGCCAGCCGTCGGCCCCGGCGACGGCCGCCGCCTGCGTCGTCTGCCGCTCGCCCCAGGGTGCGTAGTCGTCCAGGTGCGCGAGGCGCATCCGGGTGGCCACGGCGGAGGTGGCGGCGCTCTCGCCGGCCTGCACGCCGAGCAGCAGGACGACGGCCAGCCCGGCGAGCCGGGTGCGCTGCCCGGTGCGCGCCAGCAGGACGAGCCCCGCCAGGGCGCCCGCGAGGGCGGGCAGCAGGACCGGCCAGGTGTACCAGCCGACCAGCGTGCTGCGGCCGGCGTCGACGGCGATCAGCGCCAGCAGCGCGGCCGCGGCGCCGAGCGCGCGCCGGTCGGGGACGCCGTACGCCAGAGCGTGCCAGGCGGCGATCACCAGCAGGCCGCACAGCACGAACGCCTGCCGGTAGGCGCTGCCCTGCGGGGTGGCGAAGGCGTGCCAGACCAGGTGGGTGGGGCCCCACTGGAGGGACAGGGCCACCGCGAGCACCAGTGCCGTCCAGCCGGTGCGGACCGGGACCGGGACCGCCCGGTGGAAGGGCAGCGCGAGGGCGAGGAGCAGGGCGGTGAGGCCGACGTAGAGGGCCGGGGAGCCGAAGCCGTAGGTCGCGGGCAGCAGCCGGGCGGCGACGTCCTCGGCGGGCACCGGGGCGAACTGCCGTACCCGGCCCGGGTAGGCGTGCCGGGTGCCGAAGTAGACGACGGTGACCAGCGGGGCGGCGAGGCCCACGCCGAGGGCGGTGGTGAGGGCGGCGCGGCCGGCCGTGGCGAGCGCCTGCCGGCGCGGCGGGCGGGCGAGCAGCAGGCGCAGCAGCAGCACCAGGGCGGCGCCGAGGGCCGGGCAGGCTCCGGCGTCCGGCGAGCGCGCGTTCGCCGACCAGGCACAGCAGCGGCAGGGCGACCAGACCGTCGAGCCACATCGGGTTGTACGAGGCGTCGGCCAGGCTCCAGCCGCACAGCGCGTACGAGGCGCCGAGCAGTCCCGCCGCCCACCGGCGGCCGGGACGCAGGGTGAGCAGCAGCCAGGCCATGGCCGCGGCGGCGGAGGCGGTCTTCAGCAGGGTGACGGCGTAGACGGCGAGGTCGATCCGGTCGCGCGGGAGGACCGCGACGAGCAGGGCGAACGGGCTGCCGAGGTAGGTGCCGAGGTCGGGCAGGAAGCTCGCGCCGTAGCCGGACTGCCAGTTGACGAGGAGGCCGCCCTGGGCCCTGCCGTGCAGCAGGTCCCACAGGTGGGCGTGGAAGGGCACGTACTGGTTGCCGAGGTCGTTGACGCTGCGGGTGCGGGGGCCGAAGGGGTAGCTGCGCGCCAGCACGTCACCGGCGCAGATTGCGGTGATCGTGACGGCCGCGGCGAGGAGGGCGGCGGCCGGGCGCGGCGCACGGGGCGAAAGCGGACGGTCCATGTGTCGGGAGGCCCCCAGCGAATTCATTTCGTCTGTTTCGCCGGGTCAGACGGGGCTGCTTTCCGCATGGTTGTGTGCTCACCAAAAAGTGGGGCGAGTTCCTCCGAATACGGGAAACACCGCATGAATTCCAGGGTGCCCGGGAAAACGGCGGCTTTCCGAACGGTGTTTTCAAGGTGAACCCGGTGGGTGCCCGGAACCTGACGTGCTCAAGAGGGCGAAGTACCGGGTTCCGGCCCGGTTCCGGCTGCCGCGCGGCATGATGAACGGGTGACCTCGGCGACATCTCGACAGCTGCGCATCCGTACCGAGTCCGGGACCGGCGAGACCGGCCACGGGGCCGACGAGCTGAGATCCCTCTTCGACTGGCTGCGGCACGAGGACGCGCTGCGCGGACGGGTGCGCGTCGAACACGCCCCGATCGCGCCGGGCGAGATGGGTGGCGGGCTGGACGCCCTGGTGGTGGCCGTCGGCCCCGGTGGCGTGGGCGCGGCCGCGGTCGGCGCGCTGATCGGCGCTCTGGCCACCTGGTTCCAGCATCGCCGTGCGGACCTGCGGATCACCGTCACCGACGAGAACGGACGCACCGTCGAGGTGGACGGCAAGCGCGTCGACGTCCCCGCACTGGTCGAGGTCGTCGAGCGGCTGCTGGCGGACGGGGAGGCAGGCAGGGACGGGGAGGGGACGCCGGAGTGACCCGGTTCCCTGATCCGGCCGGTTCGCGGGCCGTCCTGATCGGCGCGAGCCGGTACGAGCACCCCAAGCTGCCCGGGATCCCGGCGGTGCGGGCGAACCTCGCCGACCTCAGGGCGGTCCTCACGGATCCGGTCAACGGGACCCTGCGGCCCGGGCACTGTGTCGTGGTCGACGAGCCCAAGACCCCCGCAGACGTCGGCATCCCGGTCACCGCGGCGGCCGGCGAGGCCACGGACGTGCTGTTCGTCTACTACGCCGGTCACGGAGTCGTCGACGGGCAGGGCAGGCTCCACCTGGCCGTGTTCCACACCGACCCGGCCCAGTCGGGCGTGACCGCGCTCCCCTACGACGTCCTGCGGGAGGCGATGGCCCACAGTCGCGCGGCGGTCGGGGTGCTCGTCCTGGACTGCTGCTTCTCCGGCCGGGCGACCGGGCCGATGGGGGACGGGCAAGGGCTGGTCAGCGGGCAGCTCGACGTCGCCGGCACGTACGTCCTCGCCTCGTCATCGGCGACCAGGCCCTCGCGGGCTGTACCGGGCGCGACCCACACCGCCTTCACCGGGGCGCTGCTCGGGGCGCTGCACCGCCCGGATCCGCTCACCCTCGACGCGTTGTTCGACGAGGTCCACCATCACCTCCGCGCCCGGGCGTTGCCCCTGCCCCAGCGGCGGGTGATGAACACGGCGGGAGGCCTGACCCTGGTGAAGGGCCCGCCTTCCGCAGCGCCCCCCGGCGACACGTCCCCCGCCGCGGGGGCGCCGCCTGCCCGGTGGAACCGGCGCGGGTTCCTGGTCGCCGGCTCCGCCGCCGGTCTGGCTCTCGGCACCGCCGCCCTGGCATGGACGGTCAAGGGCGGGTTCGACCACGACACACCGGGGTCCGGTGGACCGTCGCCGAGCGGCTCCCCCGTCACGAAGGTCACCGGTGCACCCTCTCCGGGGCTCGCCGATCACAAGGGCGCCGTCCAGTCGGTGGCGTTCCGCCCCGGGGGAAGGGTCCTGGCCAGCGGCAGCTCCGACCGGACGATCCGGCTGTGGAAGGTGACCGACCCGGCGGAACCGGCACCGCTCGTCTCCCTCACCGCCCCCACGGACAACGTCGACGCGGTGGCGTTCAGTCCCGACGGCGGCCTGCTGGCCGGCGGCGGCAACGACAACACGGTCCGGCTCTGGAAGACGACCGATCCCGCGAGACCGAGGGCGCTGCGCCCGCTGACCGGCCACACGGGCGCCGTCTTCTCGGTCGCCTTCAATCCCGACGGCACCGTCCTGGCCAGCGGCAGCGCGGATCGGACGCTCCGCCTCTGGAACGTGTCGGACCCCGCGAAGCCGACACCGATGGGCCGTCCCGGCACCGGGCACACCGACGCCGTCCTCTCCGTGGCGTTCAGTCCCGACCAGAGCCTCATGGCCACCGGCAGCGCCGACAACTCGATCCTGCTGTGGAACGTGGCCACCCCGCCGGCCACCGTGGGCGCACGCATCCCCGGCCACGACGACCGCGTCCACAGCGTGGCGTTCAGTCCCGACGGCAAGGTCCTGGCCAGTGCCGGCGGGGACCGGACGGTCCGCCTGTGGAAGGTGACCGACCTCGCGCACCCGACCCGGATCGGCGCTCCCCTGGCCGGCCACACGGACGCGGTCTACTGCCTCGCCTTCAGCACCGACGGCAAGGTCCTGGCCAGCGCCGGTGCCGACAGGAAGGTCCGCCTCTGGGACCTGACGGACCCGGCGAAACCGACACCGCTCGGCCGCCCTCTCTCCGGCCACACGGGCGCCGTTCACTCCGTCGCCTTCACCACCGACGGCAAGCTCCTGGCCAGCGCCGGCGACGACAGCAGGATCCGCCTCTGGCCGGTCGCCCGCTGAGGGTGCCCGTGCCCGACGGGGGATCGGGATCCGGCTTGCCCTGGAGTGCGCTCGAGGTTCTACCGTCCTCCCTGCGGAGCACCTCCGCGCTGGACGACACGATCGATCACCACGTACGGCTGCCGCGCGGGCGGCAGCCGGGGACGGACGAACCGACATGAGCGAGAGCACCACCCGTGACGAGCGTTTCGCCCACGGCCTGGAGGTCCTGCGGAGGGTCGACGGCGAGGCCGGGCAGCGGGTCGTCGACTCGCTCGCCGACGTCAGCCCGGAGCTGGGGCACCAGGTCGTCGCCTGGGCCTTCGGGGAGATCTACGACCGGCCCGGGCTCGCCCCGCGCGACCGCCAGCTGGTCACCCTGGGCATGCTCACCGCGCTCGGCGGCTGCGAGGCCCAGCTGGACGTGCACGTGAACGCGGCGCTCAACGTCGGGCTCACCCCCGAGGAGATCACGGAGGCGTTGCTGCACTCCGCCGTCTACTGCGGCATGCCGAAGGCGCTGAACGCCACCTTCGCCGCGAAGAAGGTGTTCGCCGAGCGCGGGCTGCTGCCCGTGGGGCAGCAGCCCGCGGCTGCGGCTACTTCTGCTTGATGCGCAGGAAGGTGATGGAGTTCGCCGGGAAGGTGTACGTGAACTTCCGCGCGACTCCGGTGAGGGTGGACGTCTGCGGGGCGACCGCCGTGGACGTCTCGGTGTTGACCGCGTCCGGTGCGGCGGCCAGCGTGGTCACCCGGGCCCTGGACGCGACCCGGGCAGCACCGAGGTCGATGGCCGTGCGGGCGGCGGCCGGCTGGGCGTTGACGACCTTGACGATCAGCTCGCCCGTCTTCGCGTCCCGGGTGACGACCTGGCGGAACGGCTCGGCCGGCTTGTCGTCGGTGAAGCTGCCCCACTCCTTGCCGTCGAGGTAGAGGGTGACCTGGCGGCCCCGCACCTTGATGTCGATGTCGTAGGCGCGGCCCGTGTCGATCGACCCGGCCTTGGAGATCAGCGTCGACTTGCCGCCGTCCACGGCCTGCTCGACCGCCGACTGGGTGTTGTTCCAGCCGCCCAGGTTCCACCAGTAGTAGCTGCCGGTGTCCTTGACGCCGAAGGCGACGAGGAAGCCCTCCTTGCCGGACTTCTTGGTGGCCTTCACGTGCAGGTCGTAGTCGTGCCAGTCGGCGTCACCGGCCTGGACCATGGTGTTCTCGGCGGTGTCGTTCGTCTGGACGTACTGGCCGTCCTGCACGGTCCAGCTGCCGGTGCCGGTGTGGGTCCACTTGGCGGCGTCACCGGAGAAGTCGTCGCTCAGCAGCGTGCTGCGGTCGGCGGCGGTGACCGACACGTCGTCGTAGGCGGCGCTGGTGTTCCAGGTGGACAGGCCGACGGCACCGGTGACGGGCCCGCTCAGGCTCGGGGTGCCGGTGGCCGTGCTGGGCACCACCCGGTCGCCCACGTTGGTCATGAACAGCTTCTGGACCTCGTAGTTGGCCGAGCCCCAGGAGGCATGGTTGTTGAACCACACCATGTCCGGGCTCCACTGCACGTAGTCCTCGTTGGCGAACAGCGGGGCGTAGGAGGCGAGCTTGACGACGTCCGCGTTGCGCTCGAGACCGGTCATGTAGGCCGCCTCGGCGAGGCCGTTCTTGAAGGCGTTGCCCTGGGAGGCGTACTCGCCGAGGAAGACCTTCGGGCCGGAGCGGTCGTAGGAGTCGTACCGGTCGTTGTTCTGCAGGAACCACTGCGGGCTGTTGTAGTAGTGCTCGTCGACCATGTCGACCTTGGCGTCCCGGTTGAGCTTCCAGGCCGTGTCGAAGGTCGAACCGGCGTCGTCGGGACCGGAGTTGGAGATCACCTGCACGTACGGGTACTTCGCCTGGACGGCCGCGCGGAACTGCTGGAAGCGGGCGAAGAACTCGTTCGGCAGGTTCTCCTCGTTGCCGACCTCGATGTGGGTGAGGTGGAAGGGCTTGGGGTGGCCCATCTCGGCGCGCTTCCTGCCCCACTCGCTCGTCACCGGTCCGTTGGCGAACTCTATGAGGTCGAGGGTGTCCTGGATGTGCCGCTTGAGCAGGGCGTCGTCGGCGACGGCCTTGTTCTGGCCGCAGCCGGTGACCAGGGCCGGCACGACGGGCAGCGGCATGGCACCGATGTCCTCGGCGAACCGGAAGTACTCGTAGTAGCCGAGGCCGTAGCTCTGGTTGTAGCCCCAGAAGTTGGAGTTCGTGGCGCGGGTCTCGACCGGGCCTATGGTGTCCTTCCACTGGTAGGAGCGCTTGCGCTGCCAGCCGGAGGCCTCGCTGTAGTCCTCCATGGAGCCCGTGTTGACCAGGCAGCCGCCGGGGAAGCGGACGAAGCCCGGGTGCAGGGCGGCGACCTTCTCGGCGAGGTCCTTGCGCAGGCCGTTGGGCTCGTGCCGGTAGGTGTCCCGCGGGAAGAGGGACACCATGTCCAGGCTGGTCGCCGCGTCGGCGGCCACGGTGAGCCGGCCGGTGGTGCTGGTGCGGGTGGCCACGAAGGTGGCCTTGTACCGGGCCCAGCCGTTCTTCTTCACGGCGATCCGCCGGGCGGTCGCGAGCGTGCCGCCGGAGTCCTGGAGGGTCACGGTGAGGGCGCTGACGGCGTCGGCGCGGGCCCAGACCGAGAAGTCGTACGTCTTGCCGTCCTGCACGGCGATGCCGGTGTTGTAGCCGGCGTTGGTCACGGAGGAACCGGCGCCCAGGGAGAGGTACGTGCGGTTGCGGTCGCCCAGCCGGCCGGAGTCGTCGGCGACCTGCGCGGTGCCGGAGACCGTCCATGCGGTCAGCGGGGTGTACGACCTGTTGTCGTCGGTGGAGTACTCGAAGGACCGGTTCTGGACGAGTTCGGCGTACAGGCCGCCGTCGGCGGCGCGGTTGATGTCCTCGAAGAAGACGCCGTACATCGTCTTGTCGATCTTCGGCCCGGTGGCGGCGGGGTCGACGGTGATCGCGTAGTCGGTGGTGTCCTCCGCGTGGGCGGGGGCGGGGAGGACGGCCGTGGCGAGCAGGACGGCGCTCGCTCCGAGGCCCAGTCTCCAGCGGGTGGTGCGTGACATGGATACTCCGCGGCTCGTTGTTCGAAATATCAGACAATGGTCAGCACTTCGAACGGCAAGATAGGCAAGGGGTATGAACACGTCAATGGGGCGGACGCGGTCGCCCCGTAAGCTCGCCTCATGGATGTGCTGACGCCGCACCGCGAACCGCGCGAGTTCTGGCCGGTGCCGGACGTCCTGGCCCACCTGGCCGGACGCTGGCGTGCCGAGCGCGCCGTGCGGGATCTGGCGAGCGGCGCCGAGGGCCGCTTCACCGGCACCACCGTCTTCAGCCCGCTGGAGGGCGGCGGGCTGCTGCACGAGGAGTCCGGCACCTTCACCTGGCACGGAACGGCCCGGCCGGCCACCCGGACGCTGCGATTCCTGCCCGGGCCCACGCCGGGCCGGGCGGACGTGCGGTTCGCCGACGGGCGGCCCTTCCACGAGCTGGACCTGACCACCGGACGGTACGTCGCCGACCACCCCTGCGCGGCGGACCTCTACCGGGGCGAGTTCACCGTCCGGGACGCCGACCACTGGCGCTCGGTGTGGCGGGTCGGCGGCCCGGCGAAGGACCTGGTTCTGACCACCGACTACGTACGCGAGCGCTGAGCCGGACTCCCGTCGAAGCGGAGGTTCCAGCGGCCGGCGCGGCCGGTGACCGTGGTCGTGGACAGCGGGCGGACGTCGATGTTCCAGTAGCTGGAGGGCGGCGCCTTCAGGGCGTAGACCAGGGCCGCCCGGATGACGGACGGCTCGGCCACGGCGACGATCCGGCCGCCGTCGTCCACCGGCCGGGTGTCCAGCCAGCCGCCGACCCGGGAGATGAACGCCAGCAGGGACTCGCCGCCGTGCGGGGTGGCGAGCGGGTCGGCGAGCCAGCAGTCCACCGCTGCCGGCTCCCGGGCCATCGCCTCGCCCAGCGTCAGCCCGCGCCAGCGGCCCATGTCGCAGTCCCGCAGCGCGAGCTGGACCAGCGGGGCGTACCCCAGGGCGTCGCCCGTGGCCCGGCTGCGCGGGGTCGGCGAGCAGTAGCGCAGCTCGGCCGCCGCGAGCGGCAGCAGGTCCCCGGCGACGCGCTGCACCTCGTCCCAGCCGGCCTGGTCCAGCGGCCGGTCGTCCTCGAAGCGCTCCGCGAGCAGCGGGGCACCGCGCGCGGCGGCGACGAACGTCACCCTCAGTGGCATGCGGTGATGGTGAGCCGCCGGGAGGTGCAGGTCAAGGGCTGTTACCGCGGAGTTACCAGAGGTATGCGCATGCTTACCCGAAGGGGGTGTGCAGCATCCACTGGTCGGGCCGGTCCAGCGGCCGGAAGCCGAGCTTGGCGTAGACCCCGTGCGCGTCGTGCGTGGCGAGCAGGACGCGGCGCACCCCGAGGGGCGTCAGGTGGTCGCGGATGCGGCCGACGAACGCCGTGCCGATGCCCTTGCCGCGCACCGACGGGTCGACGTACACATCCGCGAGCCAGGCGAACAGTGCCTGGTCGGTGACCACGCGCGCGTACGCCACCTGCTCGCCCGAGGCCGTGTCGTACACCCCGAAGTTCAGCGAGTGCGCCATCGCCCGCTCGTGCTGCTCGCGCGGGCGGTCGATCGCCCAGTACGCGTCGGAGGACAGCCAGCCGTGCACGCGGCCGACGTCGACGCGGGCGGTGTCGGCGGAGAACTCGTAGCCGTCGGGGAGTACCGGTGTATCGCTCATGCGGTGGATCATCACAGGGCGGGCCGTCGCCGGGCGAGCGGATTTCCCATGACCTCGTCGCACGCCGTCCGCAGCCGCCGGACGCCCTCCGCGATCTCCCCGGTGCCGGCCACCGCCGCGAAGCTCAGGCGGAGGTGGGCGGCGGGGGGTTCGGCGCTGAAGTAGGGGCGGCCGGGGGTGAGGGCGACGCCGGCGCGCAGGGCCGCCGCGGTCAGCGCGCCCTCGTCCGTGCCCTCGGGCAGCCGCAGCCACAGGTGGTAGCCGCCGGACGGGATGTGCGGCAGGGCGAGTTCGGGCAGCTGCCCGGCGAGCGCGCTCGTCATCGCGTCGCGGCGAATCTTCAGCTCGGCCGAGAGGGCCCGCAGGTGGCGGGGCCAGGCCGGGGAGCCGACGAGTTCCAGGGCGGCCTCCTGGAGCGGCCGGGGGACGAAGAAGCTGTCCACGACCTGGATGGCGCGCAGCCGTTCCAGCACCGGCCCGTGCGCGGCCAGGGCGCTCACCCGGAAGCTGGGCGAGGTCGCCTTGGTCAGGGAGCCGACGTGGACGACGACGCCGTCCGGGTCGTCGGCGGCCAGCGGGCGGGGCAGCGGGCCCGCGTCGGCGTGCACGAGCCGGCGGACGAAGTCGTCCTCGACCACGAACGCGCCGGCCTCGCGGGCGATGCGCAGCACCTCGGCGCGCCGGGTGGGCGCCAGCACGGCACCCGTGGGGTTCTGGAACAGCGGCTGGCAGACGAAGACCCGGGCACCGGTGGCGTGGAAGGCGTCGGCGAGCAGGTCGGGGCGTACCCCGTCGGGGTCCACGGGCACCGGGACGGGCCGCAGGCCGGCCGCGCGGGCGAGGGCCAGCATGCCCGGGTAGGTGGGCGACTCCACGAGTACGGGGGCGCCGGGCGGGGCGAGCGCGCGCAGGGCGGTGGCCAGCGCGGCCTGACCGCCCGCCGCGATCAGCACCTCGGCCGCGGTGACGGCGCCGCCGATGCCGCGTGCGAACCACTCCCGCAGCTCCGGCAGCCCTTCCAGCGGAGGCCTCCCCCAGGCGCCGGGCCGCCGCCCGGCCCGGGCCAGCGCCGCCGCCATCGCCCGCTCCGGCTGGAGGGAGGGGTGCGGATAGCCGCCGTTGAACTCCAGCACCCCGGGCGGCGGTGCGGCCAGCGAGACCGTGACGCCGGAGGCGTCCACCGTGCGCGGTACGAGGTCGGCGGTGCCGTCGGCGCTCAGCGCGACCTCCTGCCAGGAGGTGTCCCCGGCGGGCGGCTGCGGGGTGTGCGGCCGGGCCCGGAAGGCGCCGGCGCCCGGCCGGGTGACCACCAGGCCCTCGGCGGCGAGCTGGGCGAGCGCCCGGGAGACGGTCACCGGGCTGACCCGGAACCGCTCCACCAGGGCCCGGCTCGACGGGAGCTTTCCACCAGGAGAGTAGCGGTCAAGCTCCCTGCGGAGCTGTTCTGCCAGTTCACCGACACTGCTACGCTGTTGCATGAAAACACAGAGTAGCGCTACTACTGCGAGCCCGATAGCAGTCGCCGCCCCCCGGGAGCTCCGGGGACTCGGCACCGCCCAGGCCGCCCTCGGCGTGGTCGCCTTCTCGCTGACCTTCCCGTCGACCGCCTGGGGCCTGGAGAGCTTCGGCCCGTGGTCCCTGGTGGCGGTGCGCGGCGTCCTCGCCGCCCTGGTCGCCGGCGGCTGCCTGCTCGCCCTGCGGGTCCGGCTTCCGGCGCGGCGCCAGCTCGCCGGCCTTGCCGTGGTCGCCGCCGGAGTGGTGCTGGGCTTCCCGATGCTGACCACGCTCGCCCTGCAGACGTCCACCACCGCCCACGCGGCCGTCGTGGTGGGGCTGCTGCCGCTGACCACGGCCGTGTTCTCGGCGGTGCGCACCGGCACCCGGCCCTCCCGGCGGTTCTGGCTGGCGGCCGTGGCGGGCGCGGTGGCCGTACTCGCCTTCACCGTCGGCCAGAGCGGCGGCGCGCTCACCGCGGCCGACGGCTGTCTGTTCGGGGCGCTGCTGGTGTGCGCGGCCGGGTACACCGAGGGCGGCCGGCTGGCCCGGGTCATGCCGGGCTGGCAGGTCATCGGCTGGGCGCTGGTGCTGTGTCTGCCGCTGACCGTGCCGGCCGCGGCGCTGGCGCTGTCGTACGAGCCGGTGCACCTGAGCGTCCACGGGGTGGCGGGCCTGGTGTGGGTGGCGGTCGGTTCGACGTTCTTCGGGCTGCTCGTCTGGTACCGGGGGATGGCGGCCATCGGCATCCCGCGGGCCAGCCAGTTGCAGTTGGCTCAGCCCCTGCTCACACTGGTGTGGTCGGCGCTGCTGCTGGGCGAGCACTTCACGGTGGCCGCTCCCCTGACCGCCGTGGCCGTGCTCGTGTGCATCGCCGTCACCCAGCGGTCGTGAACGTGAGGAGGGCCGGCAGATGCGCGCATCCAAGGGCGACAAGCTTGTCCAGCACGGCAGGGTGGTGGGCCAGCACGATCAGGTCACCGAAGTCGTCGAAGTGATGGGCGAGAACGGCAACCCGCCCTATCGCGTCCGCTTCGACGACGGACACGAGGCGATCATGTCCCCCGGCCCCGACTGCCAGGTCAAGCACGGGGACAAGCAGAAGCAGTAGTCACCGCGGTGGTGCCGCCGGCCCCCGGTAGTGGTCGGCGACCACCCGGGCCATGGCCCCGATCCGATCGTCCGCCAGGTCCTTGGCGGCGAAGAACACGTGCCCGCGCACCTGCGGGTACCGGGCGGCGAGGGTCAGGTGGCGGGACAGCTCGACCGGGTCCTGCCAGGCCGCGGGCTGCCCGGCCGCGCCCGCCCGGTACAGCGCCTCCCCGATGTACAGCCGCGTCTTCGTCCCCTGGGCGGCCTGCGCCCACCAGGCCACGAGCCGGGCGTAGTCGGCGGCGGAGTAGCCGATGTGCCAGTACAGCTGCGGCACGATGTAGTCGATCCAGTGGTTGCGGACCCACTTCCGGGTGTCCGCGTGCAGATCGTCGTACGTCTCGACGCCCGCCCGCGTGTCGGAGCCGCGCGCGTCGGTCGACGCGTTGCGCCACACGCCGAAGGGGCTGATCCCGAACCGGGTGCCTGGCCGGACCCGCTGGATGCCGGCGGCCGTCTCGCGCACCAGCCGGTCGATGTTGTCCCGCCGCCAGGCGGCCCGGCTCGCGAAGGCGCCGCCGTGGCGGTCGTACGCCTCGTCGTCGTCGAAGGTCTGGCCGGCGACCGGGTAGGGGTAGAAGTAGTCGTCGAAGTGGACGGCGTCCACCGGGTAGCGGGCGACCGCGTCGAGCATCGCCTGCTGCACGAAGGCGCGGACCGCGGGCAGACCGGGGTTGTAGTACAGCCGGCCGCCGTAGGGCACCACCCAGTCGGGGTGCTTGCGCGCCGGGTGCGAGGCGGCCAGCCGGCCGGGGTCGGTGTGGTTGGCGACCCGGTACGGATTGCACCAGGCGTGCAGCTCCAGGCCCCGGGCGTGGGCCTCGGCGACGGCCGTGCCGAGCGGGTCCCAGCCGGGATGGCGGCCCTGGGTGCCGGTGAGGTACTCGGACCAGGGCTCGTACGGCGACGGCCACAGCGCGTCGGCGGTGGGCCGCACCTGGAGGATCACCGTGTTGAGCCGGTTGCGGACCGCCCGGTCGAGGTGGGCGACCAGCTCCTTGCGCTGGGCGCTCGCCGAGAGGCCGGGCCGCGAGGGCCAGTCCCGGTTGACGACCGTCGCGATCCACACGCCTCGCAGCTCGGCGGTCGCGGCCCGCCCGGCGCCGGCCGCCGCCCCCGGGGCCGGTACGGCCGGGTCCTCGGCCGGGGCGGCGACCGGGGCGGTGGCCAGCGTGGACAGCGCGGCCAGTGCGAAGGCCCGCCGAGACATGCGCCCCATCGGCACACCCCCATACGCTCCGGATCCGCTCCGTCACGGATCGTTCCGCGGTTCAGGATGCCCCCACCCGGACGATCGATCATCGATACTTGGCGGTAACGTGCACGATCGGAGCAGGCGCCGAACCCGGAGGTCTGCCAGCGAGCCGGAAACTTCAGCGAAGGGGACGATGTGACCGACATCGAGCGCATCGGGGTCGTGGGCTGCGGCCAGATGGGCGCGGGCATCGCCGAGGTGTGCGCCCGCGCGGGACTGGACGTGAAGGTCGCCGAGACCACCGGCGAGGCTCTGGAGATCGGCCGTACCCGGCTGTTCAACTCCTTGTCCAAGGCCGCCGAGCGCGGAAAGATCAGCGAGGCGGAGCGGGACGACGCGCAGGCGAGGCTGAGCTTCACCACCGACCTCGGCGAGTTCGCCGACCGGGACCTGGTGATCGAGGCCGTCGTCGAGAACGAGCAGGTGAAGACCGAGATCTTCCAGGTGCTCGACCAGGTGGTGACCCGGCCGGACGCGATCCTGGCCTCCAACACCTCCTCGATCCCGCTGGTGAAGCTGGCGGTCGCCACCTCCCGCCCGGACCACGTCGTCGGCATCCACTTCTTCAACCCGGCCCCGGTGCAGCAGCTGGTCGAGCTGATCCCGGCGCTCACCACCTCCGAGGGCACCCTCAGCCGCGCCCAGGTCTTCGCCGAGAAGGTGCTCGGCAAGCACGCCATCCGCGCCCAGGACCGCTCCGGCTTCGTGGTGAACGCGCTGCTCGTGCCCTACCTGCTGTCCGCGATCCGGATGTTCGAGTCGGGCATCGCGAGCCGCGAGGACATCGACAACGGCATGGAGATGGGCTGCGCCCACCCGATGGGCCCGCTGAAGCTGTCCGACCTGATCGGCCTGGACACCATCGTCTCCATCGCCAACAGCATGTACGCCGAGTACAAGGAGCCGCTGTACGCCGCTCCCCCGCTGCTCCAGCGCATGGTCGAGGCGGGCCGGCTGGGCCGGAAGACCGGCTCGGGCTTCTACACCTACGGCTGATTACGAAGAGCGACGCCTGCGGGCCCGGCACCGGAGTTCGGTGCCGGGCCCGTCTGTTTCACACACCGTGTGCGCGCCGGGCACGCATATGCCCGCCACACACGCTCCCCACGCGCCCACCAGGCGAGTTGACTCTTCATGCGCATGCAAGGGATGCGGAACCACCCATGTCGACTACCGAAAGGAGCGGACCCGTGACCCCCGATCCGCAGCATCCCGTGGTCCAGGGAGAACTCGCAGAGTTACGGCGCCGCCTCGACGTGGCCTACGCCCGCGTCGAGGGAGGGCTGGCTCTGCTGCGTCACCGCACCGAGGAGTCCGCCAAGGAACTGGACGAGCTGAACTCCCGGATGGCCTCGCTGGAACACGCACGCTGGCCGCTGCCCTCGCTCGCCGCGCTGACCGCGCTCGGCGCGCTCGTGGTGACGATCTGGCAGGCGCTGGCGGCGCACTAGCCGCCGGCTCCCCAGCCGCCGGCTCTCTAGCCTTCGGCGAGCCTGAGGTGGTGCAGCAGGAGTAACGCGGCCGCCATGTTGGCGGCCGGGACCTCCCCACGGGCGATCAGGTCGGGGACGAGTTTGAGGGGGACCCATTCCCGCCGGTCCGACTCGAAGTCGTCCACGGGATGCCCGACGTACTCGCCCCGGTCGGACCAGTAGATGTGGTGCCGGGCGTCGGTGAGGCCGTTGGACGGCTCCACGCTCATCAGGTGGTGCAGGGGCCCCGGCCGCCAGCCGGTCTCCTCCTCCAGTTCCCTGGCCGCCGCGCTCGCGATGTCCTCGCCGTCCTCGACCACGCCCGCGGCCAGCTCCCAGCCCCAGCTGTCGGTGATGAAGCGGTGCCGCCACAGCAGCAGCACCTCGTTGGCCTCGTTGACCACCGTGGCCACGGCCACCGGGCGCAGCCGGATCAGGAAGTGGTCGAGGTGCCGGCCGTCCGGCAGTTCGACATCTGCGAGATTGACGCTGAACCAGCGGTTTTCATACACAGTTTGTTCGTTGTGTTTCGTCCACTGCACGGTTCTGCCACCTTCCGCCGAGTAAGTGGCAATATCGCAGCAGGGACGGTGCGCCTACAGTGGGCCTACAGCGGTACGCGCAGTGCGCCGTCGATGAGTTCGGCGGCTTCGGCGGTGCCGGCCGAGCCGCAGCGCACCAGGTGCTCGCGTACCGCGCGCAGTCTGTCGCGCAGCCGCTGGGACTCCATTCCGCGGGCCTGCTCCGCCATCTGCACGGCGGTGACCACGGCCTTCTCGGCGTTGCCCTGGCGCAGTTCGATGGTGCTGAGCATGGCCAGCCGGTGCACCCGCCCCCGGTCGTGGGCGGGGTTGCCGACGGCCGCCGCCGCGTGCTCCCGGGCCGCGGCGAGGTCACCGAGGCTGAGCAGCGCCTCGGCCACCTGCACATTGACCAGACCCGGCTGGACGTACCCGGTCTCGTCGGGCTCGTAGCCGCGCCGGATCCGCTCGGCGGCCGTCTCCGCCCGCCGGATGCAGGACAGCGCGCTGCCGCTGTCCCCGAGGTGCGCGTACGCCTTGGCCTGCATCGCGTACAGGTCGGAGGCGAGCGCCGGGGTGATGTGCCGGCCGGCGGCGCGCAGCGCGGCCTCGGCGAAGGCGACGGCCTGCCGGTACTCCCGCATGAACAGCGACTGGTTGACCAGCAGCGCGATGACGTACGCGCCGAGTCCCCGGTCCCCGCTCGCCTTCGCCAGCCGCAGCGCCTGGTGGAAGTAGCGCTGGGCGAGTCCGTGCGCGTCGGAGTCGTAGGCGCAGATGCCCGCGATCGCCACCAACCCCCCGGTCGCCCGGTGCAGTTGGCGTCCGGTGGCGTCGGTGTAGCTGCCGCGCAGCAGCGGCGCGGCCTCGGTGTTGAGGAAGCCGACGATCCGCGTCCGGGTCGCGATGCCGCCGGCCTTGCGGTACATCTGCTCGTAGTGCGTCCGGGCGGCCCGCAGCATCTCGATGTCGGCCGCCGTGACCGGGTGCCGGCCGCCCCGGGAGACGTCCACGTCCTCGGGCGGGTTCTCCCACTCCCACACCGGCATCACGGCGGGGGTCCCGGTGACGGCCGGCGCGCCCAGCACATGGGGCCGCTGCTGCTCGTCCGACCGCCACAGGGCGGTGGCCCGCTCCACGAACCCGCCCAGCGAACCGGCGTGCGGGGTGCTCGGCTCCCCGGGCACGCCGAGCCCGATGTCGTCGAGCGTGACGGGCCGCTGGAGCCGGGCCGCCAGCACCTCGCAGATCAGGTCGGGCACCTGACCGCGGGGCCGCTGGCCCTTCAACCAGCGCGCCACGGCGGTGTGTTCGTACCGCAGCGCGAGTCCGCGTCTGCGGCCCGCCTGGTTGACGTGGGCGGCGAGGCCGGCGTGCGAGATGCCCGCCTCGTCCAGGATGGCGTCGAGCAGGGTGTTGGGCTGCATGGGATGCCCCCCGAGTGGCCTGGTGCGGTCAGCGTAGTGCGTACGCGTTCACACGGGGTGTGAACGGAGTGCGTGGATCCGCGCCGTGTGCGCGCTGTCGCGCAGCGTGCCGGTTCGGTTGACTGGGGTGCCTCGCAAGAGGCCGGCCAAGCCGCCGGCTCCCCCTCGAACGACGGTGGCTTGGCCGGGGCGGAGAGGGTGCCGCTACGGGTACGTGGTGGCTTGTCGCGCCCGCGCGGCGGAGCCGCCGACGTCCTCGCCCCGCGCCCCCGACAGCTGCACCCTTCTGCGGCCGTTCCGCAGGACCAGGAGCGCCACGTCGTCCGTCGGTCTGCCGGCCGTGTGGTGCAGGAGGGCCCTGAAGAGAGTGCGCAGCACCGTCTGCGGTGACACCGGCTGGTCGCTCACGGCGGCGCGCAACGCCGCGGGCAGCGAGAAGAACCGGCCGTGGGCGTCCCGTGCGTCCTCCGCCCCGTCCGTGAAGAGGACCAGCGACTCCCCCGGATGCAGCCGACCGCACGACAGCGTCTCCAGCTCCGCCGGCAGCGGAAACGGTCCCAGCGGCGGGAGGGGGTCCTCGCAGGACAGCTGCTCGACCCGCGTACCGGTCAGCACGTACGGCCACGGATGGCCGCAGTTGAGGACGCGCAGTTCGCCGTCCCTGCCGATCTCCAGCAGGAGAACGGTGACGAACTCCTCGGCGACCGGGTTGTCGGGGTCGGCGACGCCGTTCGCGGGATGCTCCGCGCGGGCGCGTTCGCGCAGGTGGCGGGCGAGGGCGCGGTCCAGTCTGCGGAGCACGCGGCCCAGTTCAGGCTCGTCGTGGACGGCCTCGCGGAAACTGCCGAGCAGGGCGGCGACCGTGCCGAGAGCGGCCAGTCCGTGCCCCCGTACGTCCCCCATGACCACCCGCACCCCGTGCTCGGTGGCGATGGCCTCGTACAGATCGCCGCCGACGCTCGCGCCCCGGTCGGCGGACAGCTGGGCGGCGGCGACGTCGATCCCGTCGAGCCGCGGCGGCAGCGGCCGCAGCACGACGTTCTGCGCGGCGCGCGCCGCCCGCCGGGCGAACCGCAGCTCCCGCAGCAGGGCCCGGCGCACATGGAATATCAGGCCGGTGCCGACGGCGAAGAACACCGCGCTGGTGACGATGCGCGCCCCGATCCCGTCCTGCTGGGCGAGCGGGCAGCCGAACTTGTAGCCGACCGCGACGGCTCCCCACACGGTGGGCAGTACGACTGCCCGCCCGGTGGGCGCCCGTGCCTTGATGCGGATCATGCCTCTGGTCCCCCATGTGGGCCCTGACAGAGCAGACGGACCGACCCCGAAAGGCCGGTCCGATTCTGTCGACGGCATGACCCGGGCGGGTCAGATCGCCCTCAGTTGCCACCCGAATGAGTGAGCCCCCGTGAGCCGACCCGCATTTATGCAGCTGACTAGCCCCGGAGAACCGCACCCGTCCGCTCGCCCGCGAGGGCAACCGCAGCGTCCCGCGCCGCCGAAGCCTCATCCACGGTCAGCGTGCGATCAGCCGCCCGGAAGCGGAGCGCATACGCCAGCGACTTCTTCCCGTCCCCCAACTGCTCGGCGTTCTCGTACACGTCGAACAACCGGATGGACTCGAGAAGCTCACCCGCACCCTCCCGCAGCGCGGCCTGCACGTCCGCGTGCGGCACGAACTGGTCGACCACGAGGGCGACATCCTGCGTGGCGACGGGGAAGGTGGAGATCCGCGGCGCCTGCGGGGCGCCGTCGCCCACCGCCTCCAGGGCGTCCAGGTTCAACTCCGCCGCGCAGGTCCGCTCCGGCAGGCCCAGGGCCTTGAGGACACGCGGGTGCAGTTCTCCCGCATGGCCCACGACCTGCTCCGTGCCGTCGGCGACGACCAGCAGCTCGGCGCAGCGGCCGGGGTGCCAGGGACCGTACTGCCCCCTGCGCACGATCAGCTCGGCGCCGGCCTCGCGGGCGACGGTACGCGCCGCCTCGACGGCGTCGGCCCAGTCCGTGGGACGGCCCTTGCCCCACCAGCCGGCCTGCTCGCGGGCGCCCGCGAGGACGACGGCCACGTGCCGCGGCTGCTCGGGCAGCGCGGCGTCCAGCGCGGCGATCTCCTCGTCGGTGGGCCGCCGGTCGACGGGCAGGTGCGTGGCGACGCGCTGCTCCCCGCGCGGGTGGAACACCAGCCCGGTCTCGAACAGCGCCAGGTCGTGCGCGCCCCGGCCGGCGTTGCGCCGCAGCGCACCGAGCAGGCCCGGCAGCAGCGTCGTGCGGAGCGCGGGCTCCTCGTCGCTGAGCGGGTTGACCAGCTTGACCACACGGCGGGCCGGGTCGTCGGAGTCCAGGCCGAGCTGGTCGAAGACCTGCTCGCTGACGAACGGGTAGTTCGGCGCCTCGACGTAGCCCGCGCCGGCCAGCGCGCGGCCGACCCGGCGGTGCAGCCGCTGGCGGTGCGTGAGGCCGCGGCCCGAGTGGGGCTTGGGCAGCGTGGACGGCAGGTTCTCGTAGCCCTCGAGGCGGATGACCTCCTCGGCGAGGTCGTTCGGGTCGGCCAGGTCGGGCCGCCAGGACGGGACGGTGACGATCAGCTCGTCCTGCCCGTACACGTCGCAGCCGACCTGCTGGAGGCGGCGGACGACCGTCTCACGGCCGAACTCGACGCCCGCCACCTTGTCGGGGTGGTCGGCCGGGATGGTGATGGTGTGCGGGGCCGAGGGCGCGATGATCTCGGTGACGCCGGCCTCCGCCGTTCCCCCGGCGAGCAGGACCAGCAGGTCCACGGTGCGCTGCGCGGCGGCCGCGGCGGCCTGCGGGTCGACGCCGCGCTCGAAGCGGCGGGACGCCTCGGACAGCAGCTTGTGGCGGCGGGCCGTGCGGGCGATCGAGACGGCGTCGAAGTGGGCGGCCTCGATGACCACGTCGGTCGTCGCGTTCTCGGCGTCCTCGTGGTCGGCGATCTCCGTGTTCGCGCCGCCCATGACACCGGCGAGGCCGATCGGGCCGCGCTCGTCGGTGATGACCAGGTCCTCGGCGTGCAGCGTGCGCTCGACGCCGTCGAGGGTGACGAGCTTCTCGCCCTCCTCGGCACGGCGCACGCCGATTGCGCCCTGGACCAGCGTGCGGTCGTAGGCGTGCAGGGGCTGGCCAAGCTCCATCATCACGTAGTTCGTGACGTCGACGGCGAGCGAGATCGGGCGCATGCCGACCTTCTGCAGCCGGCGCTGGAGCCAGATCGGGGAGCGCGCCTCGGGGCTCAGGCCGGTGACCGTGCGGGCGGTGAAGCGGTCGCAGCCGAACGGGTCGCCGACCTGGACGGGGTACCCGAAGGCGTTCGGCGCCGGTACGTCCAGCAGGGCGGGGTCGCGCAGCGGCAGGCCGTAGGCGATGGCGGTCTCACGGGCGACCCCGCGGATGGACAGGCAGTCGCCGCGGTTGGCGGTGACGGCGATGTCCAGGACCTCGTCGACCAGTTCGAGCAGCTCGATGGCGTCCTTGCCGACCTCGGTCTCCGGCGGCAGCACGATGATGCCGTGCGCACCGTCGTCGCCCATGCCCAGCTCGTCGCTGGAGCAGATCATGCCGTGGGACGTCCTGCCGTAGGTCTTGCGGGCGGAGATGGAGAAGCCGCCGGGGAGCGTGGCACCCGGGAGGACCACGACCACCTTGTCACCGACGGAGAAGTTGCGGGCGCCGCAGACGATCTCCTGGGGCTCACCGGTGCCGTTGGCCTGGCCGACGTCGACCGTGCAGAAGCGGATCGGCTTCTTGAAGCCCTCCAGCTCCTCGATGGTCAGCACCTGGCCGACGACCAGCGGGCCCTTGAGGTCGGCGCCGAGCTGTTCGACGGTCTCGACCTCCAGGCCGGCCGAAATGAGCTTGGCCTGGACGTCGCGGCCGGTCTCCGTCGCCGGCAGGTCGACGTACTCCCGCAGCCAAGAAAGCGGGACCCGCATCAGATCTCCATCCCGAACGGCCGGGTGAACCGGACGTCACCCTCGACCATGTCTCGCATGTCTTCGACGTTGTGGCGGAACATCAGCATCCGCTCGATGCCGAACCCGAAGGCGAAGCCGCTGTACTTCTCCGGGTCGATGCCGCAGGCCGTCAGGACCCGCGGGTTGACCATGCCGCAGCCGCCCAGCTCGATCCAGCCCTCGCTGGAGCAGGTGCGGCAGGGCCGGTCGGGGTTGCCGACGGACTCGCCCTTGCACACGTAGCAGAGCATGTCCATCTCGGCGCTCGGCTCGGTGAAGGGGAAGAAGTTCGGCCGCAGCCGGGTCTTCATGCCCTCGCCGAACAGGGACTGGACCATGTGGTCGAGGGTGCCCTTGAGGTCGGCCATGGTCAGGCCCTCGTCCACGGCGAGCAGCTCGACCTGGCGGAAGACGGGGGTGTGGGTGGCGTCCAGCTCGTCGGTGCGGTAGACGACGCCGGGGCAGATCACGTAGACCGGCAGCTCGCGGTCGAGCATCGAGCGGATCTGCACGGGCGAGGTGTGGGTGCGCAGCACCACGCCGGACTCGGTGCCGCCGTCGAGGCCCTGCACGAAGAAGGTGTCGGCCTCGCCGCGGGCCGGGTGGTCCGGTCCGATGTTGAGCGCGTCGAAGTTGAACCACTCCGCCTCTACCTGCGGGCCCTCGGCCACCTCGTAGCCCATGGCCACGAAGATGTCCTCGATGCGCTCGGAGAGCGTGGTCAGCGGGTGCCGGGCGCCGGCCGGGACGCGGTCGTAGGGCAGCGTGACGTCCACCGCCTCCTCGACCAGCACCCGGGCGTCGCGCTCGGCCTCCAGTTCGGCCTGGCGGGCGGCGAGGGCCTTGTTCACGGCGCCACGGGCCATGCCGACGCGCTTGCCGGCCTCGGCCTTGGCGTGCGGGGGCAGGGCGCCGATCTCGCGGTTGGCGAGGGCCAGCGGGGAGGCGGGGCCGGTGTGGGCGACCTTGGCCTCGTGGAGCGCGTCGAGGGAGTCTGCGGCGGCGAAGGCGGCGAGCGCCTCGTCCCGCATGCGCTCGATCTCTTCCGGTTTCAACGCCTCGACCTCGACAGGGTCGTACGACTTATTGGGTGCCGACATCTCTTCCCGTGCTTCCGATTGCTGGCGGATGGTCCCCGTGACCATGGATGGGCCGTGTGAAGGACACAAAGGTGCCAAAGGCCGAGTCTAACGGGGTGGAGGTGTGCGAGTGCGCCCGTGGGCCGTCAGGCGAGATACGCCGGGGCCGCCACGGGCAATGTAAATCGGAACTCGGCGCCGCCGCCGGCGGCGCGGCCGACCGTGATGGTGCCGCCATGGGCCTCCACGATGCCCTTGACGATGTACAGCCCCAGGCCCGTGCCGCCGCGCTTGCTGCCCCGCCAGAAACGGGTGAAGACGCGGTTCATGGACTCCTCCGGGATGCCGGGCCCCTCGTCGCTCACCGTGACCGACGTGCCGGTTTCCTCGCCCTCGCGCGGGGACGGCGTGGGCGTGACGTCAATGGTGACGGTTCCCTCGCCGTGCCGCACCGCATTTTCGATGAGGTTGCTGAGCACCTGGTCGATCTTGTCGGGGTCGGCCCACAGGCCGGGCAGCGGCTGTTCGATGCGGAGCAGGAAGCGGTCGGCGCGCTGGCCGGCCGCCACGTAGGCCTGGATGTGCCGGGAGACGGCGGCTCCGATGTCCACGGGCTGGCGGCGCACCTCGAGCCGCCCGGAGTCGATCCGGGAGATGTCGAGCAGCTCGGCGATGAGGCGGGTGACGCGGTCGGCGTCGGCGTCGACGGTCTCCAGCATGAGCCGCTTCTGGTCGTCCGTGAAGCGTTCCCACTTGGCGAGCAGGGTGGCGGTGAAGCCCTTCACGGAGGTCAGCGGGGAGCGCAGCTCGTGGGCGACCGTGGCGATCAGCTCGGCGTGGCTGCGCTCGGTACGGCGGCGGGCCTCGGTGTCCCGCAGGGAGACGACCACGCTGCGCACCGGCCCCAGCGGCTCGTCGCGCACGTACCGGGCGCAGACGAGCACCTCGCGGCCGCCCGGCAGCAGCAGGTTGCGCTCCGGCTGCCGGACCCGGATGGCGAGCCCGCCGTAGGGGTCGGTGAGCTGCCACCAGCGGCGCCCCTCCAGGTCCTCCAGGGGCAACGCCTTCTCCAGCAACTGCCCGAGGGCGTCGGCGGGCCGTACCGCGGTGATGCGCGCGGCGGCGGCGTTGAAGCAGGTCACCCGGCCGTGCTCGTCGGCGATGACGAGCCCGTCGGGCAGCTGGTCGGGATCGACGCCGGGGCCGTCGCCGGCGTGCCGGGGCGCGGGTGCGCGCCGCGCGTCCCGTCCCTCCGGCGCGGTGCTCGTGCCGGCCACACTCATCCCCGTACCCCACCTCTCAGACGGCGCAGGGCCCCGCGTTGGTCACCCTACTAGCTCTCGGTGACGGAGCGGCACCCTCCGGAGGCGCGCTGTGCACGGGCCGACGCGTAGAGACATACGGCGGCGGCGGTGGCGAGGTTCAGGCTCTCGGCCTTCCCGTGGATGGGGACGCGTACGACGGCGTCGGCGAGGGCGCGGGTCTCCTCGGGCAGTCCCCAGGCCTCGTTGCCGAAGACCCAGGCGGTGGGGCCGCCCATGGTGCCCTTGTCCAGCTCCTCGTCCAGGTCGCGGTCGCCGGCCCCGTCGGCGGCGAGGATGCGCACCCCGGCCTCCTGCAGCCCGGCCACGGCCCGCTCGACGGGCACACCGACGGCGACGGGCAGGTGGAAGTGGGAGCCGACGGAGGCCCGGACGGCCTTGGGGTTGTACAGGTCGACGGAGGCGTCGGTGAGGACCACGGCATCGGCGCCGGCGGCGTCGGCACAGCGCAGCACGGTGCCGGCGTTGCCCGGGTCCCGTACGTGGGCGAGCACGGCGACCAGCTTGGGCCGGGCGGCGAGGATGTCCTCGAAGGGGGTGTCAAGGAACCGGCAGACCCCGACGAGCCCCTGCGGGGTGACGGTGGTGGAGATGTCGGCGATGACCTCCTCGGAGGCCAGGTGCACCCGGGCGCCGACGCTCCGGGCGGCGCCGATGATGTCGGCGTACCGCTCCGCGGCCTCCACCGTGGCGAACACCTCGACCAGCGTGGCGGTGCCGCCCGCATGATGCCCCGCCGCTTCCCTGACGGCCTGCGGCCCCTCCGCGAGGAACAGCCGGTCCTTCCCCCGGAAGTTCCGCTTGGCGAGCCGTCGCGCGGCGGAGACACGCGCGGAACGGGAGGAGATGAGCTCAGGAGAGACGGGGGGCATCCTTTTACCTTCGGCAACTTGTGGCGCCTCGAAGGGGCGCGGGGCTGCGTCGATCTGCGGCTCCGCCGCGCGGGCGCGACCAGCCACGGCGCAGCCGCACGATGCGCCACAACCCTCAACAACAGGACCCGCAAGCCGTGAAGCCTGCGGGTCCTCCGGTGAACGTCGGCTCAGAGCGAGCGCAGCGTCACGCAGCCTTGGGAGCGTTGACGTCCGACGGCAGCGCCTTCTGCGCGACCTCGACGAGCGCCGCGAAGGCGTTGGCGTCGTTCACGGCCAGCTCGGCCAGGATCTTGCGGTCGACCTCGACGTTCGCGGCCTTCAGACCCTGGATGAAGCGGTTGTAGGTGATGCCGTTGGCGCGGGCAGCGGCGTTGATGCGCTGGATCCACAGCTGACGGAAGTCGCCCTTGCGCTTCTTGCGGTCGTTGTAGTTGTAGACCAGCGAGTGGGTGACCTGCTCCTTGGCCTTGCGGTACAGGCGCGAACGCTGACCGCGGTAGCCGGAGGCCTGCTCGAGGATCGCCCGGCGCTTCTTGTGGGCGTTGACTGCCCGCTTGACGCGTGCCACTTGTTAACTCCTTGTAGCGGGGTCGTGGTGGTCTTCACACGACCCGGAAACGATTCGGTCCCGGTCCAGACGTACGGCGCTCAGTCGGCGCCGCTCGTCACTTGCCGAGAAGCTTCTTGATCTTCGCGGCGTCGCCCGGGGCCATCTCGGCGTTGCCGGTGAGGCGACGCGTGACGCGGGACGACTTGTGCTCGAGCAGGTGGCGCTTGCCGGCGCGCTCACGGAGCACCTTGCCGGAGCCGGTGACCTTGAAGCGCTTGCTGGCACCGCTGTGCGACTTGTTCTTCGGCATAGCGCCGTTCTCTCCTCGTCGGTGGCGCTCCGGTGCCCGGTCGTGAAAACCGGGCACGGTGGAGCGTCGCTCTTCTTTCGGTTACATCCTCGGGGACGTACGTCCCCCGGGATCACGCCTCGGCCGGCTCCTCGGACGGTGCCTCGGCCTCGGCAGGGTTCTGCGACTTTCCGGGGTTCGCCTTCGCGTCGGCCTTGCGGGCCTCCTGCGCCTGGCGGGCCTCGGCCATCGCCTCGGTCTTCTTCTTGTGCGGACCGAGGACCATGATCATGTTTCGGCCGTCCTGCTTCGGGTTCGACTCCACGAAACCGAGGTCCTGGACGTCCTCCGCAAGCCGCTGCAGCAGTCGGTAGCCCAGCTCGGGGCGGGACTGCTCACGGCCACGGAACATGATCGTGATCTTGACCTTGTCGCCCTGCTTGAGGAACCGGACGACGTGACCCTTCTTGGTGTCATAGTCGTGCGGGTCGATCTTCGGCCGGAGCTTCATCTCCTTGATGACCGTGTGCGCCTGGTTCTTGCGCGCCTCACGGGCCTTCATGGCCGACTCGTACTTGAACTTCCCGTAGTCCATGAGCTTGCACACGGGCGGACGGGCGTTCGCCGCGACCTCGACCAGGTCCAGGTCGTACTCCTGCGCAAGCTCCAGTGCCTTAGCGAGCGGGACGATGCCCACCTGCTCGCCACTGGGACCGACAAGTCGCACCTCGGGAACGCGAATCCGGTCGTTGATGCGGGGCTCGGCGCTGATGGATCCTCCTCGGTAGCACCACACGGCGGTCTGGCGGACAGCCGCGTAACGTCTCTTTTCGTGAGACCTAACCGCGCCGAAGCACAAAAAATGCCCCGGACGATCACAGGCGGGGCTCCAAGCACTACCGGAACACCGCCGCGATGCCGCGGGGCGCGCTTTCGGGCGACTCCATCGTCCGTACGGAACGATGGTGGCCGCCTGACCGGGTGACCCGCCGTCCCGGGGGACGGTCAGGTGGGAGATCGGAGCCTCCACTTGTGGGCCGGGCACATAGGTCCGGCCGGTCGTCCTTCAGATTAGCAGGATCGCTTGACAAGGGCTAATTGAGGGCCGCCGGACGCGACCGCCTATGGTGTGGGACATGAGTGACACCCCTGCCGAGTCTTCCGAGGCTCCCGACTTCGACGCGATGACCCGGGACATCGCCGAGGTCCCCGCCGTCGAGGTGATCGTGACGGTCGCCGTCAACCTGATGAGCGCCGCCGCCGTGAAGCTCGGGCTGAGCGAGGAGGGCGAGAAGTACAAGGACCTGGACGAGGCCCGCAAGCTGATCACCGGGCTCGCCGGTCTGCTGGACGCGAGCGCGACCGAGATCAGCTCCTTCCACGCGGCCCCGCTGCGCGACGGCCTGAAGTCGCTGCAGCTGGCCTTCCGCGAGGCGTCCGTCGTCCCGGACGAGCCGGGCCAGGGCCCGGGCGAGAAGTACACCGGGCCCGTCTACGGCTGACCTACTCCTTCACGTACAGGGGCTCGCCCGGAGGCGTGGTCCCGGCCGGCAGCAGTGCCAGGTCGAGGCCGCGCACCAGGCGGGCCCGCAGTGTCTCGTCGGCGGCGAGCCGCTCGGCGACCGCGCGGGCGGCCTCGGCGGGCGGCACGGCCGGGTCGAGGACGAGGGCGAGGGTGCCGTCGGCCCGCCCGGGCCCGAGGTGGGCGCGCAGCACGGCGGGCTCCGCCGCCACCGCCGTACGGACGGCCGCCAGCACGGCGGGGTCGGCGAGCGGGTCGGTGCTGGTGCGGCCCTCGGCGAGGGCGAGCAGCGCCGGGCCGGTCAGCTCGAACGGCACCGGTCCGGCGAGGTCGAGCACGACCGTGTCGGCCTTCTCGTGCGCGGCGGCCTGGAGCGCCTGGTGCAGGGGTACGGCGACGGGCCGGGCGGCCGGGTCCCAGCGGGTCAGGGAGTCCGTGGAGGTGAAGGCGGGCAGTGCGGTGCGGCCGCCGGCCTTCAGGGTGGGTACGGCCATGTCGCTGGTCTTCTCGCGGCGCAGCCCGTTCTCGTCCTCCTCCACCTCGCCGAGCACGGCGACGACGGGGACCAGCAGGCGGGCACCCTTGAGCGCCTCCAGGACCGGTCCGAGAGCGCTGCGGTCCTCGGCCCAGGCGGCGAGCGCGGCGCTCAGCCGGGGGTCGGCGGAGCCGTCGTCGTCGGAGAAGCCGGGGTCGGGAATGTTCTTGTTCGCCACGGTCACCGACCCTATAGCCCGAAGGGGGCGGCGGCGGCAGCGGCTTCTGGCGATAAACGAACCATCACGTTCGGCCGGAAAAATCCAGAATCCTGCACGCCAAATGATCTAGGGTGCAAGGGACTTGACGATGAGCAGGCCGGACGTTGGTGTTCTCTTTGCCAATCGGATGTCCGGCCGCGGAAGGAGCCTCGTGCCTCCCGTACGCCCCACTCGCCGAACCCTCATTGCCGGCGGCCTCGGAGCCGTCGCAGCCGCCGCCGTTCCCCTGTCGGCACCCGGATACGCCTCGGCGGCCGGTCTCATCCCCGTCCGGCTGGCCGGACCGACCGGGCCCGCGCCGGTGGGCGCCGTGGAACTGCACCTGGTCGACCGGGCGCGGACCGAGCCCCGGTCGGGCGCGGGAGAGCCGCGCGAGCTGATGGTGACCGTGCACTACCCGGCCACCGACGTACGTGGTCACGCGCCGCTGCCGTGGCTGCCGACCGGTGCCGAGCGGGCGGTGAAGGCCCGCTTCGGGGGCGCGGTGGACGGCTACGCGCTGCCGTGGACCCACAGCGCGGACCGGGCACCGGCCAGGCCGGGCCGTCGGCCGGTGCTGCTGTACTCGCCGGGCTACACCTCGGACCGCACGTTCAACACCCTCGTCGTCGAGGACCTGGTGTCCTGGGGGTACGTGGTGGTCACGGTGGACCACCCGTACGACTCGGGCGAGGTGGAGTTCCCCGACGGCCGCGTCGTGACCCGGCCCGAGCCGGATCCGGCCGGCCGGGCCGAGGCGGTCGCGGTGCGCGCCGACGACCTGCGGTTCGTGCTCGACCAGCTGGCCGTCCTGAACCGGGGCGGCAACCCCGACGCACAGCGGCGCCCGCTGCCCCGCGGGCTGTGCGGGAGCCTGGACCTCGCGCGGACCGGCGTCTTCGGGCACTCCCGGGGCGGTGCCGCGTCGGCGGCCGTCATGTACCTGGACGAGCGGGTGCGGGCCGGCATCGACCTGGACGGAGCGCTGTACGGACCGGTGGTCGAGCGCGGCCTCGACCGGCCGTTCCTGCTGATGGACACAGCCATCCACGACGGCATGGACCAGGACCCGACCTGGCACCCGTTCTGGGAGCAGCTGCGCGGCTGGCGCCGCTGTCTGCGGCTCGCGGACGCCGACCACAACTCCTACACGGACCTCGTGGCCGTCGCGCCCCAGCTCCCGGAGGTGGTGCGCCAGCAGTTGCAGGCCGGCACGATCCCGGCCGAGCGGGCGGTGGCGGCCGTGCGGGCGGCGGTGCGGGCCTTCTTCGACCTGCAGTTGCGCGGCCGGCCCGACACCGGGCACCTGCTGCACGGCGCTGCGCCGCGCTACCCGGAGATCGGGTACATCGCCGGATAGCGGGGCGGCGGGGTCAGGCCGGCCGCCGGCGGTTGCGCCACAGGACCACCCCGGCCACCAGGAGGACCCCGCCCGCGCCGCCGGCGAGCGGGGCCGCCCAGTCGGAGGGTCCGCTGTCGGCCTTGGCGGCGTCCGGGCCGGCGCCGAAGTACTTCTCGCCGTACGACGCGGCGCGCAGGCCCCGGGGCTTCAGGCGGGCGGCGGCTCGCAGGGCCGCCGCCGGGTCGATCATGCCGAAGCCGCGGGAGTCGTCCCGGCCGCCCACCGGGGCGTCCCGCGCGGTGTCCTCCAGGAGCTTCTTGATCTGCGCCGGGGCCAGGTCGGGGTGGGCCGACCTGATCAGGGCGGCCGCGCCGGAGACGAAGGCGGAGGCCGCGCTCGTGCCCCAGCCGGCGTAGTACTTGTGGTCGGGGTCGGCGATGACGACGTCGACGCCGGGCGCGCTGACGGCGGCGTACCAGCGGCGGGTGGAGAAGCCGGCGCGGGTGCCGTACTTGTCGACGGCGGTGGCGGCGATGACGCCCGGGTAGGCGGCCGGGTAGGAGACGTGGTCGCCCTTGTCGCCGCCGTTGCCCGCGGAGGCGACCACGACCACGCCCTTCTTCAGGGCGTACTGCACCGCCTCGTCCTCGCTGGGCTCGGGGTGCGCGGAGTCGGAGTCGTCGCCGAGGGAGAGGTTGATGACGTCGGCGCCGTGGTCGGCGGCCCAGCGGATGCCGTCGGCGAGGGCGTTGCCGCGGGTGGTACGGGCCTTGGCGCGGGCGGGGTCGCCGTCCTCCAGGATCACCCGGACGGGCAGGAGCTTCGCCTCCGGGGCGACGCCCATGACGCCCTCGGTGTTGCCGGTGCCGTGGCCGTGCCCGGCGATGATCCCGGCCATGGCGGTGCCGTGCCGGGCCCAGGTGCGGTCGCCGGGCCCGGCACCGAAGCCGATCATGTCCTTGGCGGTCAGGACGTTGCCGGCGAGGTCCGGGTGGTCGGCCTCCACGCCGGTGTCCAGGACGGCGACGGTGACACCGCGGCCCTTGGTGGTCCGCCATGCCTCGTCCAGGTGGAGGGCGGACAGGCCCCACTGCTGGGCGCGGATGCCGTCGGCGTGCGCGGTGGCGGACGGCAGCAGGGCGAGGGAGCCGGCGAGCAGCAGGCTCACCGCCGCTCCGGAAAGAGGCTTCATGCGGGCTTCTCCGTGGCCGTGCCGACGGTCTTGCGCAGGCGTCGTTCGACGCGGTCTGCCAGGCCCTGGGCCTCGTTGCCGAGGCCGGCCTGCGCCGGATCGGTGGTGGCGCCGGAACGGACGGCGTCCGCGGCGGGCTGGGGGGCGTCGACGGTACGGCCGTCGGCCCAGCCGGAGACGGCGTAGGCGACGACGGGGGCGTCGGTGAGGACGGAGAGGGTCCAGGAGGCCCGCTGCGCGTCGCCGAACGTGGCGGCGGCCGTGCCGGCGGCGGCGTACGGCCGGGGCATCAAGTCGGCGCGCCGGTCCAGGTGTTCGTCGCGGAAGCGGGCGGCGAGCGCGGACATGGCGGCCGGGTCGGCCTTGGTGAACAGCAGGCCGACGGTGGTGACGTAGCTCTGGGTGGCGTCGGTGTAGGTGGCGCGCAGCAGCCGCTGGCAGCCGACCGGGGCGAGGGCCTTGTACAGCAGCGGGTCGAAGGCGTGGGCGCAGCCGCTGTCGGGGGCCACGGCGATCCGGGTCCAGGTGCGGTCGGCGCCGCCGGGGCCGGCGCCCGTGCCCTCGACGGTGAGCGGGAACAGGTCGTCCACGGGCACGCTGTGCCACAGCGTGCGTGCGGTGCCGAACGAGTTCCCGGCCGCCTCGGGCCCGGCCTCCCCGGTGAGCCAACTCCCGGTCACGGCACCGCCGATCAGCCCGAGCCCGAGCACGAAGCATGCGGCGGCGGCAACGCTGCGCGACCCCGTCCGGGGGCTCGTCCGCGCGCCGGACACATCGGGCTCCGCGAACGACACCACGGGCCGCCCGGCCGGACCGGCACCCCACGAGTACGCCGGATCCGGCCCCTGTGTCCCCATCGGACTCCATCCCCCACCACCGGCCTCACCGGAACGCCCCCGCTCCGGCCGCCGCCCGCCCTTCGCCCCGGCGGGCGCCGCCGTGGGCGTGGAGCGGGGGGGCGTGGTGGGGGCCGGGTGCCCGGGAGCAGGGTGCGTGGGGGCAGGGGGCCTGGAGGCCGGGTGCCCGGGAGCACGGTGTGCGGGGTGCGCGGGAGCGGGGTGGCGGGGACTCGGCGCCGAGGCGCGCTGGGCAGCCGACGGGGTGGAGGACGCCGACGGCGCCGGGGACGCCGGGGCCGCCGAGCGGATCGGGCGCAGGCGCGCGGTCGTCTCCGACGGGGTTTCGACCGGGGCATCCTGCCGCCCGGACGCCCTACCGGAGCGCAGCCGGGCCGTCGTCTCGGCGCCGGTCTCCGACGGAGCCGCCGAGGCGCCCGAGTCCGCCAGGGCTGCCGGCCCGCCCGAAGCCGTCGAGCCGGCCGGGGCCTGTCGGCCGATCTGCCCGCCGGGGCGAGCCGGACCGGTGCCGTCGCGGCGGGCCGCTCGTCCGGTGCTCGGCGGTGCGTCGGGGAACCGGGCCGAGGCGGGCGGCGGGGGTGGGCTCACGGGGCCGGCGACCTCGGGTACGGCCGAGGGGCGCGGCCGGTGGGCACGCGCGCTCGGGACGGCCGGCGGTCGTACACCGCGCGGGGTGAACACCGACGGCTCCTCGTCGAGGTCGTCGTCCGGGGGCATCGACAGACGCCGGACCGGCCCGCCGGAGACCTCACTGGGCGACACCGGCTCGGCAACGGAGCCGGCAGGGCCGACGGTGTCGCGGCCCCGAGCGGAACCGGCGCTGCGGCCCTCGCCGACGGCGTCACCGCGCCCGGAGTCGCCCGTCTCGCTCCCCCAGGCGAAACCCGTGCTGCCGCCGGGGCCGACGGTGTCGCCGGAGGTGGGGGTGGGTCGTGCTTCTGGGCTCATGCACCCCCCGTTTCCTCATGCCCGGGCCGTTTGCTCGTACGCGGGCCGTCGCTGCTGGTCGGCCGCGCCCGGTGCACTGTTCCTCCCGGGCACGCATACCCGTACGGCCGGACCGGCATCCCGGTTCACGTGGGTGCCGGGTGCGTTCCGCCGTACGTGCGCGTCACTCTACGGGTTGTCGGGGGTCGGGACGGAACCGGTCCACGGAGCCGGGGCATCTGCCCGGAACGTCCCTCTACCCTGCGGTAATCCTGTCTGGCAGGCTTCCGTCATGACTGCGCGCGCCGCCGACCGGGCCCGTTACGACCGGGCCACCGCCCATCTCGACGCCCCCCTCGCGATCGTGGACCTGGACGCCTTCGACGCCAACGCGGACGACCTGGTCCGACGCGCCGCGGGCAAGCCCGTGCGGGTCGCCAGCAAGTCGGTCCGCTGCCGGGCCCTGCTGGAACGGGTACTGGCCAGGGACGGCTTCCAGGGGATCATGTCGTTCACCCTCGCCGAGTCGCTGTGGCTCGCGCGGTCGGGGTTCGAGGACATCCTGCTGGCCTATCCGTCCGCCGACCGGGCAGGATTCGCGGAGCTGGCCGCCGATCCGAAGCTGGCCGGTGCCGTCACCGTGATGACCGACGACCCGGCGCACCTCGACCTCATCGATGCCTCCCGCGATGGCGGGCGCGAACCCGTCCGCGTCTGCCTGGAGTTGGACACCTCGCTGAAGCTGCTCGGCGGCCGGGTACGGGTCGGCGCCCGGCGCTCCCCGCTGCACTCCCCCGCCCAACTCGCCGACCTGGCAAGGGCGGTGGCCCGGCGGCCGGGTTTCCGGCTGGTGGGGATCATGGCGTACGAGGGCCACATCGCCGGGGTCGGGGACGCGGTCGCCGGACGGCCCCTGCGCTCGCGGGCGATCCGGCTGATGCAGGCCGCCGCCCGGCGGGAGCTGGCCGAGCGGCGGGCCGCCGTGGTGCGGGCGGTGCGGGCCGTCGCTCCGGACCTCGAGTTCGTCAACGGCGGCGGCACCGGCAGCGTGCAGCACACCGCCGCCGAGGACGCGGTGACCGAGATCGCGGCCGGTTCGGGGCTGTACGTGCCCCGGCTCTTCGACAACTACACGTCGTTCACGGGCCGTCCGGCCGCCCTCTTCGCCCAGCCCGTGGTCCGCCGGCCGGGTGTCGGGACCGTCACCGTGCTCGGCGGCGGTTACCCGGCCTCCGGCGCCGCCGGCCCGGACCGGCTGCCGGTGCCGTACCTGCCGGAGGGCCTGCGGTACGACCCGCAGGAGGGCCCCGGGGAGGTGCAGACCCCGCTGCTCGGCTCGCCCGCCGACGACCTGCTCATCGGCGACAAGGTGTGGTTCCGGCACGCCAAGGCGGGCGAGCTGTGCGAGCGGTTCGACGCCCTCCACCTGATCGAGGGGGACACGGTCGCCGCGACCGTGCCCACCTACCGGGGTGAGGGGCACACGTTCCTGTGACGGGCCGTCCTACAGGGGCGTGACGTACGCGCCCGCGATGCCGCCGTCCACCAGGAAGTCGGTGGCGTTGACGAAGGAGGAGTCGTCGCTGGCCAGGAAGGCGACGGCGGCGGCGATCTCCTCCGCCTCGGCGAACCGGCCGACCGGGATGTGGACGAGGCGGCGGGCGGCCCGCTCGGGGTCCTTCGCGAACAGCTCCTGCAGCAGGGGCGTGTTGACCGGGCCGGGGCACAGGGCGTTGACCCGGATGCCCTCCCGGGCGAACTGCACGCCCAGTTCGCGGGACATGGCGAGGACTCCGCCCTTGGAGGCCGTGTACGAGATCTGGGACGTGGCCGCGCCCATCCGGGCCACGAAGGACGCGGTGTTGATGATGGAGCCCTTGCCCTGCCGGCGCATGTAGGGGATGGCGGCCTTGCAGCACAGGTAGACGGAGGTGAGGTTGACCTCCTGGACGCGCTTCCAGGCCTCCAGACCGGTCTCCAGGATGGAGTCGTCGTCGGGCGGGGAGATGCCGGCGTTGTTGAAGGCGATGTCGACGCTGCCGTAGGTGTCGTACGCCGCCTTGAACAGAGCCTCCACCTGCTCGGGGTCGGTGACGTCGGTCTTCACGAAGAGCCCGCCGACCTCGTCGGCGGCGGCCTTGCCGCGGGCCTCGTCGACGTCGGCGCAGACGACGTGGGCGCCCTCGGAGGCGAGCCGGCGGACGGTGGCGAGTCCGATGCCGCTGCCGGCTCCGGTGACGACGGCGGTACGGCCGGCCAGACGGCGGCAAACAGATTCTGCGGTCACTGTGCGGGGCCCTCCGTGCTGATGAAGACGTTCTTGGTTTCGGTGAAGGCGGTCAGGGCGTCGGGGCCGAGTTCGCGGCCGAGGCCGGACTGCTTGAAGCCGCCGAACGGGGTCCAGTAGCGGACGCTGGAGTGGGAGTTGACGGACAGGTTGCCCGCGCGGACGGCCTGGGACACGCGCAGGGCGCGGCCCACGTCCCGGGTCCAGACGGAGCCGGAGAGACCGTAGGGGGTGTCGTTGGCGAGGCGGACCGCGTCCTCCTCGTCGGTGAAGGGCAGCAGGACGGCGACGGGGCCGAAGATCTCCTCGCGGGCCGCGGGACTGTCGTGCCGCTCCCCGGTGAGCACGGTCGGCGGGAACCAGAAGCCGGGGCCGTCGGGGGCGCTGCCGCGCAGCGCGGGGGCGTCCTCGGGGACGTACGAGCGGACGCGCTCCCGCTGCCGGCCGGAGATCAGCGGGCCCATCTGGGTCTTCTCGTCGGCCGGGTCGCCCACGACCACGGCGGCCAGCGCGTCGGCGAGGAAGGCGCGGGCCTCGTCCAGCACGGTCTCCTGGACCAGGATGCGGGTGCGGGCGCAGCAGTCCTGGCCGCAGTTGTCCAGGAAGGAGAAGGGGTCGAGGGCGGCCTCGAGGTCGGCGTCGGCGAAGACGACGTTGGGGCTCTTGCCGCCGAGTTCCAGGGTGACCGGTTTGACCAGGCGGGCGCAGCGCTCCATGACCTCGCGGCCGGTGCTCGTCGAGCCGGTGAACACGATCTTGGCGACGTCCGGGTGGTCCACCAGGGCGCGTCCGGCGGTGCCGCCGTAGCCGGGCAGGACCTGGAGGACGTGCTCGGGCAGGCCGGCTTCCAGGGCCAGTTCGGCCAGCCGGAGCGCGGTGAGCGGGGTGGTCTCGGCGGGCTTGAGGACCACCGCGTTGCCGGCCGCGAGCGCCGGGAAGGAGCCCCAGGCGGCGATCGGCAGGGGGAAGTTCCAGGGGGCGATCACGCCGATCACGCCCAGGGGTTCCTGGAAGGTGACGTTCCAGCCGCCGGGTGCCGGGATCTGCCGGCCGAGCAGGCGTTCGGCGCCGCCGGCCGCGTAGAGCAGCAGATCACGCGCGTTGCCCGCCTCCCAGCGGGCGTTGCCGACGGTGTGCCCGGCCTCGCGGACCTCCAGCTGGGCGAGTTCCTCGGTGTGGGCGTCGACCACGTCGGCGAAGCGGCGCAGCAGCCGGGCCCGGTCGGCGGGGGCGAGGGCGGCCCAGCGGGTCTGGGCGCGGCGGGCGCGTACGACGGCGGCGTCCACGTCCTCGGCGGTGGCGGCGGGAACGGTGGCGATGATCTCCTCGGTGGCGGGGTTGAGGACCTTCAGCTCGTGCGGGTCGGACACGTGATGACCTTTCCCAGGCGTCGAATCACAGGAGGGCGCGGGCTCACAGGCGTTCGAAGGAGCGGCGCAGCTCCCAGTCGGTGACCGCGGCGTCGAAGGCCTCCAGCTCGACGCGCGCCATGTTGCGGTAGTGGGCGACCACCTCGTCACCGAAGGCGGCCTTGGCCACGGGGCTGTTCTCCCACAGCTCGGCGGCCTCGCGCAGGGTGGTCGGGACGTGCTCGAACCCGGCGGTGTAGGCGTTGCCGGGGCAGGGTTCGGGCAGTTCCAGCTTGTGCTCGATGCCGTACAGGCCGGCGGCCACCAGCCCCGCCACGGCGAGGTACGGGTTGACGTCGCCGCCCGGCAGCCGGTTCTCGAAGCGCAGCGAGCGTCCGTGGCCGACCACCCGGAGGGCGCAGGTGCGGTTGTCGTGGCCCCAGGCGACGGCGGTGGGCGCGAAGGAGCCGGGCTGGAACCGCTTGTAGGAGTTGATGTTGGGGGCGTAGAGGAGGGAGAAGTCGCGCAGGGCGGCGAGCTGTCCGGCGAGGAAGTGCCGCATCACCTCGGACATCCCGTCGGGGCCGGCCATGGCGTTGCGGCCGTCGGCGTCGGCGAGGGAGAGGTGGATGTGGCAGGAGTTGCCCTCGCGTTCGTTGTACTTGGCCATGAAGGTGATCGAGACGCCCTCCTGGGCGGCGATCTCCTTGGCGCCGGTCTTGTACAGGGCGTGCTGGTCGCAGGTGACGAGGGCCTCGTCGTAGCGGAAGGCGATCTCGTGCTGGCCGGGGTTGCACTCGCCCTTGGCGGACTCGACGGTGAGGCCGGCGCCGGCCATGTCGTTGCGCAGGCGGCGCAGCAGGGGCTCGATGCGGCCGGTGCCGAGGATGGAGTAGTCGATGTTGTACTGGTTGGCCGGGGTGAGATCGCGGTAGTTCGCGTTCCAGGCCTGCTCGTAGCTGTCCTTGAAGACGATGAACTCCAGCTCGGTGCCGACCTGGGCGGTGTAGCCGAGTGCGGCGAGCCGCTCCAGCTGGCGACGCAGGATCTGGCGCGGGGCGGCGACCACCGGGGAGCCGTCGTTCCAGGCGAGGTCGGCGACGAGCAGGGCGGTGCCGGGGTGCCAGGGGATGCGGCGCAGGGTGGACAGGTCCGGGTGCATGGCGAAGTCGCCGTAGCCGCGTTCCCAGGAGGACATCGCGTAGCCGTCGACGGTGTTCATCTCGGTGTCGACGGCGAGCAGGTAGTTGCATCCCTCGGTGCCGTGGTGCAGGACCTCGTCGAGGAAGAAGCGGGCGGCGAACCGCTTGCCCTGCAGCCGCCCTTGCATGTCGGGGAAGGCCAGGACGACAGTGTCGATCTCACCGCCCGCGACGAGGGCGTGCAGTTCCTCGACGCTGAGCGGGGGTGTGCGGTCTGCCACGGGAGAGCCTCCTTCGGCGCCATCGCGCTTTTTCGGCCGGGCCGGGAGCCATAAGGTATTGCGGAGAACCATTGCTTGGGAAGGGGGTACGGCCGATGTCGCAGGACATGGGTGCCGACGGGCCGCAGGACCGGCTCGCTCCGGTGCTGCGGCCGGTGCGGGCGGGCAACGGCTTCGAGGAGGCGCTGGAGCAGATCCTGCAGGTCGTCCGGCTGGGCCTGGTGCCGGGCGGCGAGCGCCTGCCGGCGGAACGGGAGCTGGCGGAACGGCTCGGGATCAGCCGGGTGACGTTGCGCGAGGTGCTGAAGGTGCTCCAGGACCAGGGTCTGGTGGAGGCGCGGCGCGGGCGGTACGGCGGAACGTTCGTGCTGCCCCGCACGGACGCGGGCGGCGAGGACGAGCTGCGGCGCCGGATCGCCGAGGTCGACATCGAGGACGTGCTGCGCTTCCGTGAGGTGCTGGAGGTGGGGGCGGCCGGGCTGTGCGCGGCGCACGGGCTGACCCGGGAGCAGGCGGAGCGGCTGCGGGAGGCGCTGGACCGCACCCACGAGGCCCCGCTGGCGGACTACCGTCGGGCGGACACGCTGCTGCACCTGACACTGGCCGAGCTGTGCGGTTCGCCGTCGCTGACCGCGCAGTACGCGGCGGTCCGGGCCACCGTGAACGACCTGCTGGACTGCATCCCGCTGCTGGTGCGCAACCTGGAGCACTCCCAGCGGCAGCACACCGCGCTGGTGGGGGCGGTGCTGGACGGGGACGCGGACGGGGCGCGGGAGATGATGCGTGAGCACTGCGCGGGGACGGCGGCGCTGCTGCGGGGCTTCCTGGCCTGAGCCGCTTCTGCAAAGGTATGAGTGAACACCTTTGAAGGCATGCCAGGGAGGACAACATGAGCGCACGGCCGCTGATCGGTGTGAGCACGTATCTGGAGTCCGGCGTGCGCTGGGGGGTGTGGGAGCTGGACGCGGTGCTGCTGGCGGCCGGCTATCCGCGGCTGGTGCAGCGGGCCGGCGGGCTTGCGGCGCTGCTGCCGCCGGACGCCCCGGAGCACGCCGAGGCCGCGGTGGCCCGGCTCGACGGGCTGGTCATCGCGGGCGGCCCGGATGTCGACCCGGCCCGGTACGGCGCCGAGCGCTCACCGCGCACGGGGCCGCCCGCGCCGGAGCGGGACGCCTGGGAGCTGGCGCTGATCCGGGCGGCGCTGGCCGCGGAGGTGCCCCTGCTCGGCGTCTGCCGGGGCATGCAGCTGCTGAACGTCGCCCTCGGCGGCACGCTCGTCCAGCACCTGGACGGGCACGCGGAGCTGGTCGGCGTGTTCGGCGAGCACCCGGTGAAGCCGGTGCCGGGCACGCTCTACGCCGGCATCGTCCCGGACGAGCTGGCGGTGCCGACGTACCACCACCAGGCGGTGGAGCGGCTCGGCGAGGGACTCGTCCCGTCGGCCTACGCGGCCGACGGGACCGTGGAGGCCGTGGAACTGCCGGCGGACCGGGGCTGGGTGCTGGGCGTGCAGTGGCATCCGGAGATGGGCGAGGACCTGCGGGTGATGCGGGCCCTGGTCACAGCCGCCTCCTGAGCCAGGCCAGGGCGGCCTCGCCCTGCGCGCGCTGGAAGGGGCGCAGGGTGGGCAGGCCCGGCGGCGCCGGGCGCAGCGAGCCGCGCAGGAAGTAGCCGGTGAGGGCGGCCAGCGCCGCGGTCACGGCGCCCGGCTCAGCGGCCCGGCCGAGGGGGTGCGCAGCGAACACCTCTTCCGGGTCCGGACCGCCCTGCGCCCGCACGCACGGCAGCATGACCAGCAGGTCGAACCAGGGCGCGGCGCGCAGGGCGTGCGGCCAGTCCACGAAGACGACGCCGTCGGCCGTGAGCAGGACGTTGTCCGCGCGCAGGTCGGCATGGGCCAGGGTGTCGCCGGACGCGCCCTCGGACCATCCGGCCTCCAGCGCGGCGAGTTCGGCCAGGTGACCGGCGGCCCAGCCGCCGAGCCGGTCCCGTACGTCGCCGCCCTCGCCGTCGCGGAGCGCGCGCCAGCCGGCGAAGTCGTCGGCCAGCTCCTCGGCGACGGGCGGCGCGTCGACCGGGGACGGCGTGCCGGTGCGGGCGAGCACGGTCAGGGCGTCCAGCACCCGGCGCAGTTCCGCCGGCCGCCAGGGCACGTGCGGCTGACGTCCCGCCACCTCCTCGAAGACCAGCGCCACCCAGGTGCCGTCGTCGTACGACCCGAGCAGCCGGGGCGCCGGCACGGTGGCCGGCAGTGCGGCGGCGTTCCGTGCCTCCTTGCGGTGCAGGCCGGGGCTGTGCGGATTGGCCTCGGCGCTGACCGCCTTGACGAAGCCGGTACGGCCGGCCGCCGTCCGCACCCGGGCGGCCACACCGGGCGAAAACCCACCGCTCTGTGTGACGGCCCGCACCACCGGCCCCCCGAGCACCTCCCCGACGGCGTCACGGACGACGGCCGGGAGACCTTCCCAGGGAGCACGAACGCCCGTGGCGGGCGGGGCGATGGCGGTCATGGAGAGCATGGTGCCGGTCCGCCGCACGACTTGGCCAAGGGATTTCAGGCCCGGCACCGGGGGCGGGGATGGAGGGGCGCCGTAGGGGGTGGCGGGGACCTCCCGGGCCTGGCTCGGTGGACGGACGCCGCAAGGGGTTACGGATCGCCCTGGGTGGAGCTGGGCGGATGGCCGTCGTAGGAGCGGTGGGTCCCGCCCCGGGCGCGGGTCCGTGGCGGCTGAAGTCGCGCCAAGCGGCGGAGCAGCATGCCGGCGCGGCACGCTCGCGGCGGAGCCCCCTGCCGACGCTCTCACCCCCGTGTCAGTGACAGAAGTTCGCGGGCCGGGCCGGTTGGGCGGTGGCCCGTGGGCCATACCGCGCGGAGGTCGCGGTGGAGGGATACGCCCTCGACCGGGATGCTGACCAGGCGCCGCATCGACAGTTCCTCGCCCACCGCCAGTTCGCTCAGGACCGAGGGGCCGGCGCCGCTGACCGCCGAGGCCTTCACCGCCGTCGTGGAGGAGAGCTCGATCAGCGGGCGGGCCAGGCCGCCGAGGGCCGCGTCGAGGACCTGGCGGGTGCCGGAGCCGCGTTCGCGCAGGATCAGGGGGGTCGCGGCCAGCTCCGCCGCCGTCACGGGCCGCCGGCGGCGGGCCCAGGCGTGGCCCGGCGCGGTGACGACGATCAGCCGGTCGTGGGCGATGACCGCGGAGTCCAGCCCCGGGGGCACGGACAGGCCCTCCACGAAGCCGACGTCCGCCTCGCCGGACAGCAGCAGCTCCGCGACCTTCGCCGAGTTGCCCGCGAGCAGCGAGACGGCCGTGTCGGGCCGCTCGGCGTGCAGCGCGAGGAGCCAGCCGGGCAGCAGGTACTCGGCGATGGTCATGCTCGCCGCGACCCGGAGCCGGGAGTCCCGCCGGTCCCTGAGCGCCCGCGCCCCCGCGTCGAAGGCCGCCGCGGCCTCCACCACCCGCCGGGCCCAGTCGGTGACCAGGGCGCCGGCGTCGGTGAGCCGGGAGCCGCGCGGCGAGCGGTCGACCAGGGCGACGCCCAGCTGCCGTTCCATGGAGCGGATCCGGCTGCTGGCGGCGGGCTGGGTGATCCCGACCTCGCGGGCCGCCGCGCCGAGACTGCCCAGCCGCGCCACCGCGAGCAGCAACTCCAGCGCGGCGAGGTCCGGCACCCGGTGCGCCAGGGATGCCGTCGGCTGTCGCTGTTCCTCCGCCTCGCTCATAAGACCAGCTTATGTCCTCATAGACAGGAAGTCCCTGGTCAGGGGCGATCGGCCGCGGGACCGTGGGGACATGGTCACCGCAGCCCAGCCCCTGCCCCTCTCCCGTGCCGGCCGTCTCCGGCACCTCGGCCCGAACTGGTACGCCTCCGTGATGGGCACCGCCGTCGTCGGCTCGGCCGGCGTCGCGCTGCCCGGACCGGCGCACGGCCCGCGCGGTGTCTTCGCGGCCTTCTGGGCGCTGTCCCTGCTCCTGCTGGCGACCCTGCTGGCCGCCCGGGCGATGCACTGGAGCCGCCACCGCGACCAGGCCCGCGCCCATCTCCTCGACCCCGCCATGGCCCCGTTCTACGGCTGCCTGGCGATGGCCCTGCTGGCGGTCGGCGGCGGCGCCCTGACGGCCGGCCGGGAGCTGATCGGCATGCGGGCGGCCGTCGCCCTGGACACCGTGCTGTTCACCACCGGTACGGCGGTCGGGCTCGGGGCCGCCGTGGCCGTGCCGTACCTGATGGCCGTACGGCATCGCGTCGAGGCCGCCCAGGCCACCCCGGTGTGGCTGCTGCCGCTGGTCGCGCCCATGGTGTCGGCCGCGCTCGGCCCGCTGCTGGTGCCGCATCTGCCGCCGGGGCAGCCCCGGGAGACCCTGCTGCTGGCCTGCTTCGCGCTGTTCGGACTGAGCCTGCTGGCCGTGCTGCTGATGCTGCCGCTGGTCTTCGCCCGGCTGCTCACCGCCGGGCCGCTGCCGCTCGCGCTCACCCCGACCCTGTTCCTGGTCCTCGGCCCGCTCGGCCAGTCCACCACCGCCGTCGCGCTGATCGCGGACGCGGCCCCCGGGGTCGTACCGGCCCCGTACGACCGCGGTCTCGGCGTGTTCGCCGTGCTGTACGGCGTGCCGGTGATGGGCTTCGCGCTGCTCTGGCTGGGGCTGGCCACCGCGCACGTGGTGCGGGCCCGGCGCCGGGGCATGGGCTTCGCGCTGACCTGGTGGGCGTTCACCTTCCCGGTGGGCACCTGTGTCACCGGCGCCGCGGCCCTCGCCCGGCACACCGGGCTGGCGCTGTACGACGCCCTGGCCGTCGGCCTGTACGCCGTCCTCGTGGCCGCCTGGCTCGCGGCGGCCCGGGGCACCGTGCGCGGTCTGCTCAGCGGCGAGCTGCTCGCAGCGCCCCGGCCAGCACCCGTGGCGCTTCCGCCAGGGACGGGCCGTACCACGTCAGGTGCCGCCCGCTGACCAGGGCGCAGGGCAGGCCGGGGAAGGCCTCCGGGCCGTCGTCGGCGGTGAACCGGTACGGCTCGTCGGGCAGCACCACCACGTCCGGGTGCGCCGCCCGCAGCTCGTCCAGGGGGATGCGGGGGTAGCGCTCGGGGTGCGTGGCGTACACGTGGTCCACGCCCAGACGGGCCAGGACGTCGCCCGCGAAGGTGTCCCGGCCGAGCACCATCCAGGGCCGGCGCCAGACCGGTACGACCGCTGTCCTGCGCTCCGCAGGCTCGGGCAGCGCCGCCCAGGCGGCCTCGGCCGCGTCCAGCCAGCCGGGCCGGCCCGGCGCACCGCACGCGGTGAGCACCCGGTCCAGCTCGGTGAACGCCTGCGGCACGCTGCGCACCTCGGTGACCAGCACCTCGGCCCCCGCCGCACGCAGAGCGTCCAGGTCGGCGGCCCGGTTCTCCTCCTCGTTGGCGATCACCAGGTCGGGGGCGAGGGCGACGATCCGGTCCACCTTCGGGTTCTTCGTCCCGCCGATCCGGGTGACATCGAGGTCCGCCGGGTGGGAGCACCAGTCGGTGGCACCGACGAGGGCGCCGGGCAGGGTGACCGCCACCGCCTCGGTCAGGGACGGAACCAGGGAGACGACCCGCGCCCTGAAGGGGCCGGAATCGCGCGACCAGCCACGACGGCGCCGCAGACCGTCCACGCCGCCCTCACCCCCTCCCGCCGCACTCTCAGCGGGACCGGTCCTGAAAAGCCTCGATGTGCTCCGCCACCGCTACCACGATGATCCGGGTGTCCGGAACGGTGGCCCGCCACCGGTGCCGTACCCCGCCCGTCAGATAAAGGGTGTCGCCGCGGCCGAGCCGGTACGCGCGCCCCTCGGCCTCGATCTCCACCGCGCCGTCGGCGACGTACATCAGCTCGTCGTTGCGGTGCTGGAACTCGCGGCCGGCGTCGTGGTCGCCGGTGAACTCGGAGGCGTGCAGCTGGTGGTGGCCGCGCACCAGGGTGCGGGTGCGCGGGTCGAAGTCGCCCTCGGGGAGGTGCTCGGCGCGGACGACGTCCACGCTGGCGGCCGGATCGGCGGCGGCGAGGAGTTCGACGGCCGTGGTCCGCAGCGCGTCGGCCAGCTTCTCCAGGGAGGTGCGGCTCGGGCGGGCCCGGTCGTTCTCGACCTGGCTGAGGAAGGGCACCGAGAGGCCGCTGCGCTCGGCCACGACGGCGAGGGTGAGTTCCAGCGCGCGGCGGCGCCGCCGGACGGCCGCGCCCACCCGCACGGGCTGCTGCTCTTTGTGGTCGCCCATCGCTCCGGCTCCCTCCCTCACTCGTCGTGCCGCTGTCCGAGTGCCCGCTGCGGGGCACACCTCTTCCGATGACTTCTCTGCACCCTACGCATGTTCGGCAAACCGTTTCACGTGCCTGCCACATCCCTGTCGTTCCCGTGATCCCCCACCCTGTCGGTTCGCGCCAGTGATCGGGGGCGGGCGGCCGGTCCGGAACCCGGTCACCCGGGAGGATGAACATGCCGACCAGCTGGGCGGGGCACCCCGGCACAGGCCAACGCTCCTGACGCACAGTGATTGGCCTGATCCTTGCCGTAGCCGGAACCCTGCGAGGGGCGGGCAGCCGCCACAGCCGGGCGCGGACGGCGTCCCCCTCCCTGCCCTTGCCCGCCCCGTGCACGGCCGGCGTGGAGCCGCCGACCCGCCCGGGCTGACGCGTCGGCCACGGGGGCGGTCGGGCCGACGGCGCGCAGCTCCGGCCGGCCGGCGCCCCTGCGCAGGCGTCCGACTGCGTCGTCGCCCCAGGTCGAGGCGGGGCAGACTCGGAAGCGGCCGTTCACGGCAGTGCGCGTCATGGAACGCCGTCCGGGAGCACCGGGCGCTGTCGGTGGCGTGCGGCATGATGCCTGCGTGACCGGACGACTGATGCTTCTCGACACCGCCTCGCTGTACTTCCGCGCCTACTTCGGCGTCCCGGACTCCGTGAAGGCGCCGGACGGCACGCCCGTCAACGCGGTCCGCGGGCTGCTGGACTTCATCGACCGGCTGGTCAAGGACCACCGGCCGGAGCACCTGGTGGCCTGCATGGACGCCGACTGGCGCCCGCAGTGGCGGGTGGACCTCATCCCCACCTACAAGGCGCACCGGGTCGCCGAGGAGCACGAGGGCGCGCCGGACGAGGAGGAGGTGCCGGACACCCTCGCCCCGCAGGTGCCGGTGATCGAGGAGGTGCTGGACGCGATCGGGATCGCGCGCGTCGGCGTCGCGGGGTACGAGGCGGACGACGTGATCGGCACGTTCACCGCGCGGGCCCGGGGCCCGGTCGACATCGTCACCGGCGACCGCGACCTGTACCAGCTGGTGGACGACGAGCGGGAGATCCGGGTGCTGTATCCGCTCAAGGGCGTCGGCACGCTGCAGCTGACTGACGCGGCGGTGCTGCGCGAGAAGTATGGCGTCGACGGGCGCGGGTACGCGGACCTGGCGCTGCTGCGCGGCGACCCGAGCGACGGCCTGCCGGGCGTGGCCGGGATCGGCGAGAAGACGGCCGCCAAGCTGCTCGCCGAGTTCGGCGACCTGGCCGGGATCATGGCGGCGGTCGACGACCCGCGGGCGAAGCTCACGCCGTCGCAGCGCAGGCGGCTCACCGAGGCCCGGCCGTATGTCGCGGTCGCGCCGAAGGTGGTGCGGGTGGCCGACGACGTGCCGCTGCCGGACGTCGACACGGCCCTGCCGGGGGCCCCGCGCGATCCGGCGGCGCTGGAGGCGCTGGCGCACCGCTGGGGCCTCGGCGGTTCCCTGCAGCGGCTGTTGACGACGCTCGCGCGGTGACGTCGACCGGAATATTCCGGTAAAGGGGCTCAGCGGGCGCTGACGGAACAGGTGTGGAATCAGAGCGGGATGCTAACTTAGGTAAACCTAACCAACCCCGCAGGAGGCCGTGATGGCAGAACGTCCGGGACGAAAGCCGCGCAAGCCCCATACCGCCCAGGTGATGCGCACCGAGCGGCTGACCCCGCACATGCAGCGTGTGGTGCTCGGCGGAGAGGGCCTGGCCGGATTCGCCGCGGACACCTGCACCGACCACTACGTGAAGCTGCTGTTCGGCGCCGACGGCGTCACCTACCCGGAGCCCTTCGACCTGGAGCGGATCCGCGCCGAGTTCCCGCGCGAGCAGTGGCCGGTGACCCGGACGTACACCGTGCGCGCCTGGGACCCGGGCCGGCGCGAGCTGACCCTGGACTTCGTGATCCACGGCGACGAGGGCCTGGCCGGCCCCTGGGCCGTCCGGGCCCAGCCCGGCGACACCGTGCGCCTCCTGGGCCCCGGCGGCGCGTACGCGCCCGACCCGGAGGCCGACTGGCATCTGCTCGCCGGTGACGAGAGCGCGCTGCCCGCGATCGCCCGCGCCCTGGAGGCGCTGCCCGCCGGCGCCCGTGCGCACGCCTTCGTCGAGGTGTCCGGGCCCGAGGAGGAGCAGAAGATCGTCACCGACGTACCGGTGGTCTGGCTGCACCGCGGGGACCGGCCGGTCGGCGAGACCCTGGTGGAGGCCGTGCGCGGGCTGGAGTTCCCCGAAGGCCGGATGCACGCCTTCGTGCACGGCGAGGCGGGCTTCGTGAAGGAGCTGCGCCGGCTGCTGCGGGTCGAGCGGGAGGTCCCGCGCGAGGACCTGTCGATCTCCGGCTACTGGCGCCTCGGCCACAACGAGGACGGCTGGCAGGCCTCCAAGCGGGAGTGGAACGCCCGGATCGAGGCCGAGCAGGAGGGCGCGGCGGCAGCGGCGGCATGAGCGGACGGAGGCGGGGGGGCCCCCCCCCGGGGGGGCCCCCCCCCCCCCCGGCCCGGGGGGGTGTGGGGCGGGCCCCCGCCGGGGGGGGGGGATTAGG
>NZ_JBIVJQ010000008.1:20540-117474 GCF_044750305.1 Streptomyces sp. NPDC088810 | reverse complement strand
GGGGGGGTTGCCCCCGGGGGGGGGGGGCGGCGGGGGGGGGGGGGGGGGGGGGGGGGGGGTTGGGGGGGGGGGGGGGGGCCCCCCCGGGGGGGGGCCCCCCCGCCTCCGTACGTCCGCCGTGGCTTCAGTCGCCGCGCACGCGCGCGTGCAGGTGCATGTCGTGCCAGCCGTCCGGGTGGTTCAGGGCGCTGCGCTTGGTGCCCTCCAGGGCGAACCCGGACTTGCCGGCGACCCGGCAGGACGCCTGGTTGGCGGTGGCGTGCATAAGTTCCAGGCGGTGCAGGCCCAGCTCCTCGAAGGACCAGTGGGCCAGGGTGCTCGTGGCGCGCACGGCGACGCCCCGGCCCCGCGCCCGCGCCACCGTCCAGTACGCCACCTCGGCGACTCCGTCCCCGAGCAGGATCTGGCGCAGCGCGACCCGGCCCAGCAGCTCGTCCGTCGCCTCGTCCACGACGGCCCACTGCGCCTCGCGCTCGTCCGCCCACCCCTGATGCCACTGCGCGATCCAGCCGGCGGCCTCCTCGGCGGAGTCGCAGGACCTTATGTGCCACTGCCGCAGGACGGGGTCCTGGAAGGCGGCGTGCACCGCGGGCGCATCCTCGGCCCGCCACGGGCGCAGGACCACGCCGTCGCCGGCGGGGAGAGTGGGCTGGAGGGCACGGGCCAGGGCGCCGGGTGCCACGACCGGGCTGGTGAGATGGGGCATGGCCGACATCCTGCCGAGTACGCGGCCATGGGCGCAGCCGATTTCGGCCCCCGTCCCGGTGACGGTGTCCCCGTACGCTTGACCCCGATGAGACGCCGTACACCGCCCCCGCCCGCCCCGCTCCCCCAGCGCGAGGGGGTCGACCCCGTACGGGTACGGCTGCCCGCGGACGGGGTGTGGGCCACCGTGCGGGAGCATCTGGTGGAGCGGCTGACGGGGGCCGGGCCCGGGATGATCGAGTCGATGTTCGCCGCGGGGCTGGTGGTCGGGGCCGACGGGCGGGCCGTGCCGCCGGACGCGCCGTACCGGCCGGGGATGTACGTCTGGTTCCACCGCGAACTGCCCGCCGAGGTGCCGGTGCCGTTCCCGGTGGAGGTGGTGTACCGGGACGAGCACATCGTGGTGGCCGACAAGCCGCACTTCCTGGCCACGACCCCGCGCGGCATGCATGTCGCCGAGACCGCACTGGCCCGGCTCCGGCGCGAGCTGGGCATCCCGGCACTGACGGCGGCCCACCGCCTGGACCGGCTCACCGCCGGGCTGGTGCTGTTCACGGTACGGCCCGAGGAGCGCGGCGCCTACCAGACGCTGTTCCGGGACCGGCGCGTGCGCAAGGAGTACGAGGCCGTCGCGCCGTACGATCCCGCGCTCGCCCTGCCCCGGACCGTGCGCAGCAGGATCGTCAAGGAGCGGGGGGTGCAGGCCGCCCGGGAGGTCGCGGGCGAGCCGAACGCGGAGACCCACGTGGAACTGGCCGAGCACCGCGCCGGCCTCGGCCGCTACCGACTCGTCCCCACGACCGGCCAGACGCACCAGCTGAGGGTGCACCTGAACGCCCTGGGCATCCCCATCCTCGGCGACCCGCTCTACCCCGAGGTGGCCGCCCCCGAACCCCCCGGCACCTTCCGGCGTCCCCTCCAACTCCTGGCCCGGACGCTGGAGTTCACCGACCCGGTCACGGGCGCGGACCACACGTTCACCAGCGCACGCGAACTCCACGCCTGGACGTCGTACGAGACCTGGGCCGCCGAAGCCCAGCCCCCGGGAGGGACGGGGCTCACTCGCCGTGCCACCAGGCCAGGAGCCGCTGCCAGAAGCCCCGGGGGCGGGTGGGCTGCGGGGTCGCCGGAGGGGTCGGGGGCGGGGTGAGGGTGGCGCGGACACTCACCGGCTGGGAGTCGACGGGCGGTGCCGGGTCGGTGCTCAGGGTGCCGACCTGCCAGTGGGAGCGCTGCTGCGGGACGGGCATGGCCTGCGGCGGCAGGTCGACGTCCTGCTGCGGCTTCGGTTCGAAGCGCACCGGCAGGGCCACCAGGTGCCGGGAGGCGATGGACGACCGCCAGCGCAGGTCCTCCTCGGGGCAGTCGAGCTGGATGTCGGACAGCCGGGTCAGCAGCGCGTCGACGCCGACGTCCGCGATGGCGCGGCCGATGTCCTGACCGGGGCACTCGTGCGGGCCCCCGCCGAAGGCGAGATGCGCGCGGTTGCCCTGCATGCTCGCGGACAGGTCGGGCCGTACCCGCGGGTCGACGTTGCCCGGAGCGGGCGCGAAGAGCAGCCCGTCGCCCTTGCGGATCTGCCGGCCGCCCAGCTCGGTGTCCTGCTTGGCGTAGTAGCCGAAGACGGTGCTGAACGGCGGCTCGTCCCACAGGGACTGCTCGATCGCCTCCGGCACCGTCATCTGGCCGCCGTTGAGCTGGGCGCGGAACCCCGGCTCGGTCAGCACCATGCGCAGCGCGTTGGCGAGGAGGTTGGCCGTGGCCTCGTAGGCCGCGAAGAGGACGACCCGCAGGTGTTCGCGGACCTCGTCGTCGGTGAGCCCGGCCGGGTGGGTGATGAGGTGACTGGTGAAGTCGTCCTCGGGCTCGGCGCGCCGCCGGGTGGTGAGCCGGCTGAGCGCCTCCATGACGTAGGTGTGGCTCTGGATGGCGGTCTCGCTGCCCTTGAGGGCGTCCCGGGCGGCCTGCACCATCCGGTCGTTGTACTCCTCGGCCATGCCGAGGATCTCGCACATCACGGCCATCGGCAGGTGCTCGGCGAACTGGGAGACCAGGTCGGCCCGCCCCCGCTCGCAGAAGCTGTTGACCAGGATCTGGGTGTAGCGGCCGATGTGGCGGCGCACGCTGCGGTGGTCGATGGTCTCCATGGCGGCGGTGACGGCGCCGCGCAGCCGCTTGTGCTCCTCGCCCTCGGCGTGGGAGCAGATGGGCTGCCAGGCGATGTGCGGCATGAGCGGGTGGTCGGGCTTGACCCTGCCCTCGCGCAGCGGGGTCCAGATCCGGCTGTCGCGGGTGAACTGGGAGGCCTGGCGCACCATCTGCAGGTTCTCGGCGTGGCCGAGGACCACCCACATCGGGACGTCGTCGTGGAGCAGCACGGGCGCCACGGGGCCGTGCTCCTCGCGCAGGCGCTCGTACAGCTCGCCGAGGTCCTCCGCTTCGGGGCCGTACAGCCGGCGCGGTCCCGCGGGGACGAGGCCGTGCGCGGGGCAGCCCGGCGGCGGACCGGAGAGGGTGTCGTGCGTGCCGGTCGGGAAGGGGGGTTCAGGCGTCACAGTGGTCGCTTTCGGAACGAAAAGGGGAGGGGTCGGGGGCTGCCGGTCAGGTGAGGGCGCCGGACATGGCGAGCGAGTGCAGGAAGCGCATCAGGGTCATCAGCACGTCCTTGCTGGAGGCCCGGCGGCGCACGTCGCACTCGATGATCGGGATGTCCGGGCTCAGGTCGAGCGCGGTGCGCAGTTCCTCGACGGGGTAACGGGGGGCGTCCGGGAAGGAGTTGACGGCGACGACGAAGGGCACGCCGCCCTCCTCCAGTCGGCCCATGACGTCGAAACTGACCTCCAGGCGCCGGGTGTCGACCAGCACGACCGCGCCGAGCGCGCCTTCGAACAGGCCGTTCCACAGGAACCAGAAGCGCTCCTGGCCGGGGGTGCCGAAGAGGTAGAGGACCAGCTTCTCGGTGATGCTGATGCGGCCGAAGTCCATGGCCACGGTGGTGGCCGTCTTGGAGTCGGAGCCGTAGTCGTCGTCGACCCCGATGCCGGCCTGGGTCATGGTCTCCTCGGTGGTCAGCGGTCTGATCTCGCTGACCGAACCGACCATGGTGGTCTTGCCGACGCCGAAACCACCCACGATCACGATCTTGACCGCGGCCTGCGCCGTGTGCGGCAGGTGGTCCTCGGTGCGCGGGCCGGGGAGGGTGTCAGAGCCTTTGAAGTCCATGCATCACCGCTTCGAGGAGTGATCGGTCGGGGACGGCCTGGCGGACGATGGGGGCGCGCGCGTGCACCAGTTCGGCCGTGATCAGCTCGGTGAGCAGTACGGTCATCGTGCTGAACGGAAGCCTGAGGTAGGCCGAGAGCTCCGCCACGGACAGCGGGGCGTGGCAGAGGCGGAGCACTGCCGCCTGCTCCGGCGTGGCGGAGACCGGTGGCGCGGTACGCGCCACGATCAACGTCACCAGATCGAGTTCGGCGCGGGCGCCGTCGGCCCCGGCGACGGAGTACAGCCGTTCCGGGTTCTCGCGCGGCCCCTGGCCGTCCGCCGCCTCCGGCAGCGCAGGCTGCGACGGCTGGGGTGCCGGCTGGGGCTTCGGGGTCAGGGGCTGCGGCCGGCGCCGCGTGCGTCGTGGAGGGGTCATACGGTCTGCCCGTTCCGCCGGGGCGGACTGGTGAGATGGGTGCCGATCCGGACGACGAGGTCGCGCATCATGCCGCTCATCCGCCCCGGTTCGCAGGTCACGTCGGAAAGCACGGCGAGGAAGGCGCCGGGGCCGGCGTTCATGAGGTAGAAGTAGCCGCCGTCGATCTCGAAGACGACGGTCTTCATGTCGCCGGCCTCGGGCAGCTCCTGGATGATGGCGCTGGCCAGGCTCTGTACGCCCGCGCAGGCGGCGGCCACCCGGTCGGCGGCGTCGGGGTCGCCGCCGTAGCGGGCGATGCGCAGTCCGTCGGCGGAGAGGACCACGATCATCTCGATGCCCGGCACGCCGTCGTTCAGCTGCTTGAGCATCCAGTCCAGGTTGCCTCGCTGCTGGATCACTTGAGGTCCCCCTCGTCGTCGGCCTCGGTGGCGCCCTCGGTGGCGCCTTCGGCGTAGTCGGCCGAATCGTTGAGCAGATGCAGGTACTTGGTCGGGTGAAGCGTGAAGTCGGTCAGTTCGTGGGTGGGGGTGTCCGGCGGCATGCCCTTGCGCAGGCCGTTCCAGAAGTCCTCCATCCAGAGGCCCGGCGGCCGTTCCCTGAGCTTCTTGCGCTCCGGGTCCATCTCGGGCTCGGGCTCGGGCTCCGGCTTGCGCTGCGACCAGATGGTCGGCCGGCCCTCGCGTTCGGCGCGTTCGATGGCGGCCTGTTCGGCGTACCGCTGGGTGAGCGAGGTCCGCACCCGGCTGCGGCGCTGCGGCAGGCCGCCCGCCGTCCACTCGGTGACCTCGGGGACGTCGTCCTCCAGGGAGATCCCGGCGGGGATCTTGGGGCTGGTGGGGCGGCGCTTCTTGGCCGGACGCTTGGGGCCCTCGACGGCGTCCGCCGTCGGGATCTGGGCGGCGGCGGCACCGATGCCGTGGGCCTGCACGGCGCCGACACCGGGCTCGGTGGTCGTCATGACGCGCGGTACGACGAGGATGGCGCGGACCCCGCCGTAGGCGGAGGAGCGCAGCGAGACCTCCATGTCGAACCGCTTGCACAGGCGGCCGACGACGGCGAGGCCGAGGCGCGGGTTCTCGCCGAGGTTGTGCGCGTCCTCGCCGTTCTTCGCGTCCTCGATCATCTGCTCGATGCGGGCGCGGGACTCCTCGCTGAGGCTGACCCCGCAGTCCTCGATCTCGATGACGATGCCCGACTGCACCTCGACGGCGGTGACGTGCACCTTGGTCGTGGGCGGCGAGTAGCGGGTGGCGTTGTCGAGGAGTTCGGCGGCGGCGTGGATGACCGGCTCGACCGAGGTGCCCTTGATGTTGATGTTGACGATGGAGGCGAGGTTGATGCGGCGGTACTCCAGGATGCGCGACATCGCGCCGCGCAGCACGCTGTAGAGGGAGACCGGCTGGGGCCACTGGCGGCCGGGCCGTCCGCCGCCGAGGACGGAGATGGTGTCGGCGAGCCGGCCGATCAGCGAGGTGCCGTGGTCGATGCGCAGCAGGTCGTCGAAGACCTCGGGGTTGCGGCCGTGGTCCTCCTCCATCTCGCGGAGTTCCTGGGCCTGCTGGTGGACGATGGCCTGGACGCGGCGGGCGACGCTCACGAAGGAGCGCTCCGTGGCGTCGCGCATCGAGATCTCCTGGTCGGCACCGCGCAGCGCCATGCGGATCAGTTCGCGGTAGCCGTCGGGCAGGGAGCGCAGGTAGGGGTCCGCGTCGAAGACGTCGCGCACGACGTTGCGGAGCACCTGGCCGCGGCGCAGCCGGTAGAAGCCGTTGGGCAGGACCTCGGTGGCGAAGCGCTCCATCAGCTCGTTGTGGGCGGCGATCCGCTGCTCCAGATACGCCGCGTGACGGGCGTGTTCGGCCTGTACCTCGCGGAGCCGCCGGCCGCGGCGGGCGGCCTCCCCGCCCGTGCCGAGGACCAGCAGCACGGCCAGCGCTCCGCACAGGCCGACGGCGAGCCGGGCCGCGGGCGGTACCAGGGCGACGGCGGCGCCGGCCGCCGCGGCCATCACTATGGCCGGCGGCAGGAGCACACGCGCATAGGGGCGTTCGCGGCGACCGGGAGGCTTCTGAACACTCACCATGGATGCCTTCTGAGACGAATCGGCTGGGTGTCGGGGGAGCTTGCGGGGGGAAGGTGCATGAAGGATCGGGACGTACGGCATGTTTGGGAACAGACGCACGAATAGGCTCAACTCGGTGCGCCGCGGGCGAGCTTAGTCCGACCGGATCATCGCCGTGTCATATTCGGCAAGCACCTGAAATCACCCCCGGAGGAGGAGTAACCTCAACTCCTTTTATACGCACGGCTTTTGTTCGAACACGATGCGTAACGACCGACGGGTGTACGAAGCCCGCTCACCGTGAAGAGTGAAACGGCGACCGCGGCCGCACCTCAGCGGCCACGATCGCCGTTCCGGACGAAGACGGACAGGTCAGCCGACGGACGAGTAGGCGACCACGCCCCGCAGCAACTGGTCGACAGCCTTGCGCGCAGCCTTCCCCACGGTCGAGCCCTCCACGTGAGCCGCCGCGGAGATCTGCCCGAGCACGTCGATGACCTGCTTGCACCACCGCACGAAGTCGCCGGCCGGCATCTCCGCCTCCCGCAGCACCTCGTCGAGCCCCTTGCCGGACGCCCACATGTACGCGGCCCAGGCGAACCCGAGATCCGGCTCCCGCTGCCCGACACCCTCGGTCTGGCTGATCCGGAACTCCTCCTCCAGCCCGTCGAGCCGGCCCCAGATCCGGACCATCTCACCGAGCGCGGCCTTGGCCTTCCCGGAGGGCAGCTTCGGCGCCATGGCGTCGTCGCCGACCCGTGCCTCGTACACCAACGCGGAGACGCAGGCGGCGAGCTCGGCGGGGGCCAGCCCCTCCCACACCCGCTCGCGCAGGCACTCGCTGGCCAGCAGGTCCAGTTCGCCGTACAGCCGCGCGAGCCGCTTGCCGTGCTCGGTGACCTCGTCGCCGCGCAGATAGTCCATCTCGGTCAGCAGGGCCACGATCCGGTCGAAGGTCCGCGCGATCGTGTTGGTACGGCCCTCGATGCGCCGCTCCAGCTGCGAGGTGTCACGCAGCAGCCGGTGGTACCGCTCGGCCCAACGGGCGTGGTCCTCCCGGTCGTTGCACCCATGGCAGGGATGCGCGCGGATCGCCGTGCGCAGCCGTGCGATCTCTCGGTCGTCGGCGGCCTGGGACCGCTTCTTGCGCGCCCGCTCCGGCGGGATGTGCCCGGCCTTGGAGCGCAGCGCGGAGGCGAGGTCGCGGCGGGACTGCGGCGAGCGCGGGTTGAAGGACTTCGGGATCCGCATCCGGTCCAGCGGCTCCACCGGCACCGGGAAGTCCATCGACGCCAGCCGCTTGACCTGCCGTTCGGCGGTCAGCACCAGCGGGCGCGGGCCGTCGTGGTGGTCGAAGCCGCGGTGGCCGTTGGAGCGGCCCGCGGGCAGTCCCGGGTCCAGCACCAGGGCGAGGCCCGCGTACTTGCCCGTGGGCACGTGGATGACGTCGCCCGGCTTCAGCTTCTCCAGGGCGACGGCGGCCTCGGCCCGGCGCTCGGTGGCGCCCTGCCGGGCCAGCTCGGTCTCCCGCTCCTTCAGCTCCCGGCGCAGCCGCGCGTACTCCTCGAAGTCGCCGAGGTGGCAGGTCATGGAGGCCTTGTAGCCTTCCAGGCCCTCCTCGTTGCGCTGCACCTGGCGGGAGATCCCGACGACCGACTTGTCGGCCTGGAACTGCGCGAAGGAGGTCTCCAGCAGCTCGCGCGAGCGGTGCCGGCCGAACTGCTCGACCAGGTTGACCGCCATGTTGTACGACGGCTTGAAGCTGGAGCGCAGCGGATACGTACGGGTGCCCGCGAGACCGGCGAGGTGCTCGGGGCTCATCCCGCGCTGCCAGAGCACCACGGCGTGGCCCTCGACGTCGATGCCGCGGCGGCCGGCCCGGCCGGTCAGCTGGGTGTACTCGCCGGGCGTGATGTCGGCGTGCTGCTCGCCGTTCCACTTGACGAGCTTCTCCAGCACCACCGAGCGGGCGGGCATGTTGATGCCGAGCGCGAGGGTCTCGGTGGCGAAGACGGCCTTGACCAGGCCGCGGACGAACAGCTCCTCGACGACCTCCTTGAAGGTCGGCAGCATGCCCGCGTGGTGGGCCGCGATCCCGCGCTCCAGGCCCTCCAGCCACTCGTAGTAGCCGAGGACGTGCAGGTCCTCGGTCGGAATGGAGGCGGTGCGCTCCTCGACCAGGGCGCGGACCTGCTCGCGCGCCTCCTCGTCGTTGAGCCTCAGGCCCGCGTACAGGCACTGCTGGACGGCGGCCTCGCAGGCGGCGCGGCTGAAGATGAAGGTGATGGCCGGGAGCAGGCCCTCGGAGTCGAGCCGCTCGATGACCTCCGGCCGGCCCGGGGTCCACACGCGCGAGCGCTGTCTGCGCTCCCGCTCCCGGTCGGCCTCGCGCATCGCCCGGCCGCGCCTGCGGTCCTGGTACGACGGCCGGCTGGCCTCCATGCGGGCGAGGCGGACCAGGTCGGGGTTGACGGCCTTCCTGTGGCCCTCGCCCTCCTCGAACAGGTCGTACATCCGGCGCCCGGCGAGCACGTGCTGGAACAGCGGCACGGGCCGGTGCTCGGAGACGATCACCTCGGTGTCGCCCCGGACGGTGTCCAGCCAGTCACCGAACTCCTCCGCGTTGGACACGGTGGCGGAGAGCGAGACCAGGGTGACCGACTCGGGCAGGTGGATGATCACCTCCTCCCAGACGGCGCCGCGGAAGCGGTCGGAGAGGTAGTGCACCTCGTCCATGACCACATAGCCGAGGCCGAGGAGGGTCTGCGAGCCGGCGTAGAGCATGTTCCGCAGCACCTCGGTGGTCATCACGACCACCGGGGCGTCGGAGTTCACGCTGTTGTCGCCGGTGAGCAGGCCCACCTTCGCGGTGCCGTAGCGCCGGCACAGGTCGGCGTACTTCTGGTTCGACAGCGCCTTGATGGGTGTCGTGTAGAAGCACTTCTTGCCCTGCTGCAGGGCGAGATGGACGGCGAACTCGCCCACGATCGTCTTGCCCGAGCCGGTGGGGGCGGCCACCAGTACGCCCTTCCCCGCTTCGAGGGCCTGGCAGGCCTCGATCTGGAAGGGGTCGAGGCCGAAGTCGTACATCTCGCGGAAGGAGGCGAGGGCGGTGGCCTGCTCGGCTGCCCGCCTGCGGGCTGCCGCGTACCGCTCGGCCGGTGAGAGATCCTCTGTCATCGTACTTTCGAGCGTACCGGGCGCCACTGACAACAGGACGATCATTATCCGGATCCCGGGCCGGCCGGCAGACGACGGATGCCCCCGTCCTCGGGGGGCGGGGGCATCGAAGGCGGCGGCTCGGCGGAGGCCGTATCGGATCAGGTCACGTCGTCGTAGCCGTTGACCCGCTCGGTGCCCGCCGGCTCGGGCAGCGCCCGGGTGGCCGGGACGGGCTCGACGTCGCCGATGTCCTCGGGCGTGAGGTCCAGCTCGGAGGCCTCGTCGTCGTCGGGGCCCTGGGCGTCGCGACGGCGCCGGCGCTTGTCGTTGAGCAGCGAGAAGCCGACCGCGCCGAAGTACAGCACCCAGATCGGCCCGGCGAGGGCCAGCATGGACAGCGGGTCGGTGCTCGGTGTGGCCACGGCCGCGAAGACCGTGATGCCGAGGATCATGGCCCGCCACCAGCCGAGCATGCGCCGGCCGGTCAGCACCCCGGTGAGGTTGAGCATGATCAGCAGCAGCGGCAGCTCGAAGGAGAGGCCGAAGACGATCACCATGCGGGTGACCAGCTGGAGCAGGTCGTCGAGCGGCAGCAGGTTCCTGATGTTGCCGTTCGGTGTGAAGTCGATCAGCACCTTGGCGGTGGTCGGCAGCACCTTGTACGCGAAGAAGGCACCGCAGAAGAACAGCGGGGCGCCCGTGAAGACGAAGGCGTAGGCGTACTTCTTCTCGTGCCGGTGCAGACCCGGCGCGACGAAGGCCCACAGCTGGTAGAGCCAGATCGGCGAGGCGAGCACGACACCCGCCATCAGCGAGACCTGGAGGGCCAGCGTGAACGGCGCGAGGAGACCGTTGATGGTGATCTCGGCGCACTGGGTCTTGCCGCTCGACCTGGCCAGCTGCTCGAAGGTCTCCCGGCAACCGACCGAGTCGAGGATCGGCCTCGTCAGGAAGTTGATGATGTCGTTGTAGTAGAAGGCCGCGACGATCGTCACGATGACGATGGCCAGCATCGCCTTCGCGAGCCGGTTGCGGAGCTCACGAAGGTGATCCGCGAGGGGCATCCGCCCCTCGGGATCCTTCTCCTTCTTGCGGGCAGGCTTGAGCAACCCACGTCCTCATCTCGTGCGGCAGGCCGGGGGTTTCCGGCCGTGCGTCAGCGCTGGGTGGTGTCCGTCGGCTCGTTGACCGGCCGCGAGCTGGTCACGTCGCCGGGGGCCGCCTGGATGGTGCGCTGGGCCGGAGGCTGCTCGCCGGAGGTGGGCGCCTGGCTGGAGGCGTTGCCCTCTTCCTTCATCGCCTTGGCCTCGCTCTTGAGGATGCGCGCGGACTTGCCGAGCGAGCGGGCCATGTCCGGAAGCTTCTTCGCGCCGAACAGCAGGATGATGACGACGAGGATGAGAATGATCTCGGGAGCTCCGAGCCTTCCGAACATAAGTCTTTACCTTCTCACCGAGGCGGCTGGGTGGGGTGCTGTCCGACCAGTCGGACATGTGTCCGATGGTCGTGCTGGCAGCGATCGTAACGCTCAGGGGTAAACGTGAGGCAATCCCCGTGCGTACTCCCGGTCCACGGTACGGGCCTCGTTCTCCGCACCGTGACCAGCAGCGTACCTTTCCCGCAGGGCAGCATGACAGGGCGAAGTGACGCAAAGCGCTTGTCCCGCCGGACTCGCGGGCACCGCCCGTCGCTGCTCACAGGGCGTCCACGGCGCGGGCTGTGCTCACCGCCGCCCGCTCCAGATCCTCGGCGGCCCGGTTGATACGGCGCGCGGAGTCCGCCACCTGCTCACCGAGGCGCCGCGCCTCCAGGAACACCCGCACGGCGAGCGCCCCGAGGACGGCGAGACCCAGGAAACCCATGGCTACCGCGAACATCGGCCAGAACATGACGTCGAGACTAGACCGTCCGCCGGCCCGGAACGCGACCGGCTACACCGTGGAGTGCAGCCGCAGGGTCCTGACCCCGCCGCCGGTGAGCAGCTCGACGATCCGCTCCCCGGCGGGCTTGCGGACGGCGGCGCCGCAGTCGGGGCAGATGAAGGAGTAGAACGTCGTCCGGCTGCTGGCGCCGATGGCGAGGCGCAACGCGCTCGCGGCGAGTTCGAAGCGGCCGCGGCAGTCCGGGCAGCCGGCTCTGAACACGACCGGGACCACTCTGCGCATCCCGGCGAACGCGGTCGCCACCGTCATCTCACCCGCACGCTCGCTCACAGGCCTCGCTCCTTCTTCTGGTCGTTCGCCAGGCACGCCGCCGGAAGTGCCGCGTTGTGCCGGCTCGCCTGTGCGGCGCCGTCGGCGCTGCTCGCACAGTCCCCCGCGCCGCTACGGGCGCGCCTCACTGCCCGGAGGCTGCCGGCTGCTGCGTGTCGTACGCCGCCAATGCCTCCGCCGCCGCTCTCCGGGCGCTCTCGGCCAGCTCCGGCGGCGAGACGATCCGGCCGTCGCCGCCGAGCCGCAGCGCGAGCCGGCGCAGGGAGGCCGGGTCGGGGGTGCGCAGAGTGATACGCAGCCCGCCGTCGGGAAGCTCATCGGCGCTGTCGTGCGGGTAGTACTCGGCGACCCAGCGGCCCCCGGGGCCGACCTCGACCACGACCTCCGGGTCCTCGGCGGCCGGCTGGACCAGGGCCTCGGACAGGTCGCGCAGTTCTATCTCGGGCGGCGCGGAGGGCGCGTCGAGGATCCTGATCTCGGCGACCCGGTCGAGCCGGAAGGTGCGCCGGGCCTCGGAGCGGCGGCACCAGGCCTCCACATAGGTGTGGCCCACGCTGACCAGCCGGATGGGGTCGATCTCGCGCTCGGTGACCTCGTCGCGGGCCGGGGAGTAGTAGCGGATCCACAGCCGGCGGCGCTCGGAGATCGCCCGGTCCACGTCGGCGAAGACACCGCCCTCGGACTCGAAGGTCACCGACAGGCGGGAACTGGCACCGGCGGCCTCGCCGGCCGCGGCCTCGACCTTGGCGGTGGCCCGCAGCAGGGCCTGCCGGTCGCCCTCCCGCAGGCCGGGCAGGGTCGACACCGCGCGGGCGGCGACCAGCAGGGCGGTGGCCTCGTCGGCGGCGAGCCGGAGCGGTTCGGCCGCCTCCTCGCCGAGCGCGGCCGGGTTGTGCCACCAGATGCGCTCGCCATCGGTGTCGATGTCCAGCAGGTCGCCGCCGCGGAAGCTGGTGCCGCACATGGGCAGCAGGTCGAGGTCGGCGACCAGCTCGTCCTCGGTGATGCCGAAGGCGCGCGCGACGTCGGCGATCCGGGCGCCGGGGCGCTCTCTCAGATACGTCACCAGGGAGAGCATCCGCCTGGTCTGGTCGATGGCGTTGACGGTCCTGGCCGGTTTGGCTGCCACAGTTTCCCCCTCAGCCCTTGGCCACGGCACGCAGCCGGTCCACCACGTCGGCCCGCAGCTCGGCCGGCTCCAGGACCACCACGTCCGGGCCGAACTCCACCAGCCAGGCGTCCAGGCCGTGCCCGTACGGAATCTCCAACTCGTCCCAGCCGTCGCCGAGTTCCCGGACCTTCGTGGCCTTCGCCCGAAGGGGGTAACCGGCGCCGGAACGCAGCCGGATCAGCGCCGAGCGGTCGGCGATCTCACCGGCCCAGCTCGCGACGGTCTCGCGCACGGTGACGACGTCGGGCACGGGCGCGGTGAAGCCCGTGCCCCGGGAGCGGACCTTGCCGGTGATCCGGGAGAGCCGGAAGACGCGTTCGGCACCCCGGTCGCGGTCGAAGCCGGCCAGGTACCAGTGGCCGCGCCAGCACTCCAGCGCCCACGGCTCGACATGCCGGGGCTCGGGGCGGGCGGCGGAGGCCTTGCGGTACTCGAAGACGACGGGGCGGCGGTCGCGGCAGGCCAGCATCAGCGGCTCGAAGGCGGCTTCGTGCACCGGGATGCGCGGTTCCAGGGCGCCGTGCGCCTCGTACGGGTCGACGTCCTCGGGCAGGCCGGCGGCGCGCAGCTTCTGCAGGGCGCCGCTGGCGGCTCCGGCCAGCCGGGCCTGCTGCCAGACCTTGGCGGCGAGGCCGAGGGCGGCGGCCTCCTCGGCGTCCAGGGTGATGGGGGGCAGGCGGTTGCTGTCGCGGCGGGCGAGGTAACCGACCTCGCCGTCCATGTTCTCGACGGTCGCGATGACGAGGCCCAGTTCGCGCAGGTCGTCCTTGTCCCGTTCGAACATACGGTTGAAGGAGTCGTCGTTGCCCGCTTCCAGATAGGCCTCGATCGACTCCCGCAGCTCGCGCTTGCTGAGCGGCCGGCGGGTGCCGAGCAGACACAGCGCGAGGTTCATCAGCCGCTCGGCCTTGGCAATGGCCATCGACGCCCTTCGCCTTCCCTATGGTGCTTCTGACCGATGACCGTACCGCTCCGCGGGGCGGTGACAAAAGCCGAGGGCCCATGCCCGAACAGGCATGGGCCCCAGGTGATCGGATCCGGTCGGAACCGGCGGGCCGATCCTCTGTGGATCACGTGTGGATCAGACCCCGAGCAGGTCCACCACGAAGATGAGGGTCTCGCCCGGCTTGATCGCCGGGGTCGGGCTCTGGTTGCCGTAGGCGAGGTGGGCCGGGATGGTCAGCTGGCGGCGGCCGCCGACCTTCATGCCCTGCACGCCCAGGTCCCAGCCCTGGATGACCCGGCCGGCGCCCAGCGGGAAGCGGAACGGAGTGCCGCGGTTCCAGCTGGCGTCGAACTCCTCGCCGGTGCTGAAGGCCACGCCCACGTAGTGGACGGTGACGGTCTGGCCGGCCTGCGCGACCGGGCCGTCGCCCTCCCAGATGTCCTTGATCTCAAGGTCCGCCGGAGGCTCGCCGCCCGGGAAGTCGATCTCGGGCTTGTCGATGCTCACGTCAAAAGCTCCTGCTTGTGTACGACACGAAACGCGGACAGTCTTTCATCTCCGCGGGCTTCGCGCCCGCCCCGGGCGCCTCCTCCGTCACATCGCCGCGAGGATGTCCACGGTGAACACGAGGGTGGAGTCCTTCTTGATGACGCCGCCGCTCGGCGGGTTGTCGCCGTAGCCCAGCTGCCGCGGGATGACGATCAGGACCCGGCTGCCGACCTTCTTGCCGGTCAGGCCCTCGGCCAGGCCCTTGACCGCCCGCTGCATCTGCTCCAGCCCGAACTGGCTGAGCCGGCCCGAGCCGTACGTCCGCTGGAAGGTCTTGCCGCCCTCCCAGACCAGGCCCTGGAACTGGCACAGGACCGCCTGGTCGGCCTTCACCTCGGGGCCGTCGCCCTCCAGCACGTACTCCGACACCAGCTTCTTCGGCGGGTCGGCCCTGGGGATGGTCACCTTGGGTACCTGGCCGTCGGTGTTGGTGCCCACCTTCGGCAGGGCCGCGTCGGTCTGCGGGACCTGCTGCCCCTTGGCGGAGCTCTTGGAGTTGAAGGAGTCGATCAGGTCGATGACGAAGACCAGGGTGTCGGTGCCCTTGATGCCCGCCTGCGCGTTGCCCTCCTTGCCATAGCCCCAGGTGGGCGGGACGGCGATCTGGACGCGGCTGCCGGTCTTCTTGCCCGCGAGCGCGTACAGCCAGCCGTCGATGATGCTGCCCTTGGCGAGCTGCATGACCAGCGGGCGCTTGCGGTCGTAGGAGTTGTCGAAGACCTTGGCGGTGCTCCAGATCTGGCCGAGGTAGTCGGCCCGGATGAAGTCGTTCTCCGCGATCGTGCGGCCACTGCCCGCGATCAGCGTCTTCACGGCGAGGTCCTTCGACGGCTCGCCCGGGCCCTTCGCGACGGTCGGCTTCTCGCCGAACTTCGTGCCCGCCGTGACCGCCGGCAGCGGGCCGTCCACGATCTTGGGCGGGGGCACGGAGGACACCGAGGGCGACGGCGAGGCGCCGGCCTTGCTGGTGTCGGACTTGTCGTCACCGCATCCGGCGAGTGTGACCAGTCCTGCGGGTACGGCGGCCAGGAGGAGTGAGCGTCGGCGCACGGAAGAGCCTCGTAATCGGTCGATCTTGTGGGTGGCGTGCGCGCAACTCTACGACTCGAGAAGGGCGCCGTACGGGAAACGTACGGCGCCCGTGTGGCGTTCCGGCATGTGCGTGCCCGAACGCCCTGCTCGCCAGTCCGGCTCTACATTCCGGCGATCAGCTTCTCCACCCGGTCGTCCACCGAACGGAACGGGTCCTTGCACAACACGGTGCGCTGCGCCTGGTCGTTGAGCTTGAGGTGCACCCAGTCGACCGTGAAGTCCCTGCGCTGTTCCTGCGCCCGCCGGATGAAGTCGCCGCGCAGCCGGGCCCGAGTGGTCTGCGGTGGAACCGACTTGCCCTCGAAGATCTTCAAGTCGTTGCAGATCCGGGCGGCTTGGCCCTTCTTCTCCAGCAGGTAGTACAGGCCACGACGGCGGTGGATGTCGTGGTAGGCGAGGTCTATCTGGGCGACCCGCGGGTGCGACATCGTCATGTTGTGCTTGGCCCGGTACCGCTCGATGAGCTTGTACTTCATGACCCAGTCGATCTCGGTCTCGATGCGGTCCAGTTCCTCGTTCTCGATCGCCTCGAGGGTGCGGCCCCACAGTTCCAGGACCTGCGCGACGGTGCCGGTGCGGATGCCCCGGCGGTCGCAGAAGTCCAGGGCCTTGTCGAAGTACTCGCGCTGCACCTCCAGCGCGGAGGCCTCCCGGCCGCTGGCCAGGCGCACCTTGCGCCGGCCGGTGATGTCGTGGCTCACCTCGCGGATCGCCCGGATCGGGTTCTCCAGGGTGAGGTCGCGCATCACGGTGCCCGCCTCGATCATGCGCAGCACCAGGTCGGTGGCGCCGACCTTGAGCAGCATCGTCGTCTCGGACATGTTGGAGTCGCCGACGATGACGTGCAGCCGGCGGTAGCGCTCGGCGTCCGCGTGGGGTTCGTCGCGGGTGTTGATGATGGGCCGGGAGCGGGTCGTCGCCGAGGAGACGCCCTCCCAGATGTGCTCCGCGCGCTGACTGACGCAGTAGACGGCGCCGCGCGGGGTCTGCAGCACCTTGCCGGCGCCGCACAGCAGCTGCCGGGTGACCAGGAAGGGGATGAGAATGTCCGCGAGCCGGGAGAACTCCCCGTGCCGCGCCACCAGGTAGTTCTCGTGGCAGCCGTAGGAGTTGCCCGCCGAGTCGGTGTTGTTCTTGAAGAGGTAGACGTCGCCTGCGATTCCCTCCTCGTGCAGGCGTCGTTCCGCGTCCACCAGGAGTCCTTCGAGAATGCGCTCGCCGGCCTTGTCGTGGGTGACCAGTTCGGTCACGTTGTCACATTCGGGGGTCGCGTATTCCGGATGTGAGCCCACGTCGAGATAGAGCCGGGCGCCGTTTCGCAGAAAGACATTGCTGCTGCGGCCCCATGACACGACACGGCGGAAGAGGTACCGCGCCACCTCGTCAGGAGACAGGCGCCGCTGTCCCCTGAACGTGCACGTGACGCCGTACTCGTTCTCCAGCCCGAAAATGCGGCGGTCCATGAGGGAACATTACGCCCGATCCCCCGAGCTGAAACGGGGTTCGACAGCACGATTTGGATCATTTTCCGATGAAGCCGCAACGACCGCGCCCTGCGCGGGAGCTGCGAGGACCCGTCCGGTGGCCACCAGGACCAGCAACGACGCGGCTCCGGCGGCCCCCGGCAGCGCGAAGCCCCACAGGGTGCCACCGGCCTGGACCACCGGCCCGGCCAGGCCCGTTCCGACCGAGGCACCCACGGTGAACGTCGTCACCAGCCAGGAGAACGCCTCGGTGACGGTCCCGCTCGGCGCGTGCCGGTCCACGATGATGAACGCGCAGGCGATGCAGGGCGCCAGGAACACGCCGGAGACCACACTCAGCAGCACCATGGCGACCGCGCCGGGCATCAGCATCAGCGGCAGGTAACAGACCGCCAGGCAGGCCACCAGCACCCTCAGTCGCCGTTCGGGCACGCCGGCCCACCGGCGGGCGCCGTAGACGGTGCCGCCGGCCAGTGCCCCGAGGCCCAGTCCGGCCATCATCCAGCCGTAGACCGCGTCGCCGCCGTGGCCGTCGGCGTACGACACCGAGGCGACCGTGATGGAGCCCAGCGCGATGCCGACGCACAGGAAGGCGGCGAGCAGGGCGAGCAGGCCGGGCGAGCGCAGGGCACCGAGCCAGTGGGCCTCGCGCGGGGCCGAGCGCCACGCGCGCGAGGGCGGCGAGACGACGACGGAGAGCGCGCCGAGCACGCCCAGCAGGCTCAGCACCAGCAGGGCGGCGCGCTCGTCCCACAGGGAGACGCACAGGGTCACCAGCAGCGGGCCGACGGTGAACATGACCTCCTGGGCGATCGCGTCCATGGCGTACGCGGTGTGCACCTGCTCCTCGCGGTCCAGCACGGACGGCCACAGCGCGCGCAGGCCGCCCTCCAGGGGCGGGGTGAACAGGCCGGCCGCCGTGACGGCCGCGTAGGCGAGCGGCAGCGGATCGGTGCCGGCGACGGCGAACAGCGCCATGGCGAGGGCGGCGAGGACGGCCGCGGGCAGCTGGACGCGGGGCTGGCCGTACAGGTCGACGAGGCGGCCCAGCACCGGCTGGCCGACCGCGTTCGCGACGCCGTACACGGCCGCGAGGGCGCCGGCGAGGCTGTAGGTGCCGCCCCCGGCGCGCACGAAGAGCACCAGGGCGATGGCGGCGGTGGCGTTGGGCAGCCGGCCCACCAGGGTGCCGGTGAGCAGCCGCAGGGCGTGCCTCGCCCTCAGGATCTCCAGGTACCCCGTGGCCATGTCCTGCCCTTCCGTGGCTCGCCGGGACGCCTCGACGGCCCGAAGTGTTACGTATAACGTCCCTCTTCATACGTACCATGTGCGCTGTTCGCACGTCCAGACGACCGGGAGTGAGTGGTGGCCCGCAGCAGCACGCGCCCGACCAGCCGGGACGTCGCCCAGGCGGCCGGGGTCTCCCAGGCGGCCGTCTCGCTGGTGCTGGGCGACAAGTGGCGCGGCCGGGTGTCGCAGACCACCGCCGAGCGGGTCCGGGAGGCCGCCCGCGAGCTGGGCTACCGGCCCAACCTCGCCGCCCGCAACCTCCGCCTGGGCCGCACCCGCACCGTCCTGCTCGTGGTGCCGGCCCTGACGACGGAGTTCTTCGCCGGTGTCTACACCGGTGCCGCGCGCGTGGCCGCCGAGCACGGCTTCGGCGTGGTGCTCTACCCCTCCCCCGAGGGCATCGGCCCGGCCCGCGACCCCTTCGCCTCCGCGCAGGCCGCCCTGGACGGCGTCCTCGCCTCCTCGATGGCCGCCGACGCCCTCACCGCCATCCGCGGCGACCAGCTGCCCCTGGTCATGCTCGACAGCGACCCGGCGGGCAGCCTGGGCGCCGCGACCGTGAACCTGGACATCGCCGACGGCGTCCGCCAGGTCGCCGAGCACCTGCTCGGCCTCGGCCACCGCCGGGTGCTGCACCTCGCCGCGGACGTGCCGTCCTGGACCTTCGAGATGCGCGCGAGGGAACTGGCCGCGCGCCTGGCCGCCGTCCCGGGCACCGAGGTCCGCACGGCCCGGGCCCCGATCTCCATCGAGGGGGCGCTGGCCGCCACCGAGGCCGCGCTCACCGCGGCCGGGCCCCGGCCCACGGCGGTGGTCTGCGACGACGACAAGCTCGCCGCCGGCGCCTACAAGGCGCTGCGCCGCCTCGGCCTGCGGGTCCCCGACGACGTCTCGGTCACCGGCCTGGACGACCTGGCCCTGGCCACCGCGATCGACCCCGAGCTGACCACCGTACGACTGGACGCCGAGCTGTTCGGGGAACGGGGCATGCGGGCCCTGCTGGCCGTCCTGGAGGGCCGGGAGCCGGAGGGCGGGGACATCCCGGTGGAACTCGTCGTGCGGGGCTCCACGGCGCCGCCAGGCGCGTCCGCGTAAACGCCGGGGGCCCCGGCCGGAAATCCGACCGGGGCACCCGGCGATACGTGCGGGAGGGGGGTCACTCCTCGTCGGAGTCCTCCGAGCCGTCCGCGCTCTCCGCTTCCGTGCTCGCGCCGTCCACCGCCAGCAGGCGGCCGAGCTGGCGGCCGACGATGCGCTTGAACTTGCGCTTCTGCGGACGCGTGCGGTCCAGCACGGCGACCTCCAGGCGCTCGGCGGGGATCTCCCGCTCGCTGCCGTTGGTGTCCCGGGACAGGGCCTGCACGGCCAGCTTGAGGGCCTCGGCGAGGCTCATGCCGTCGCGGTGGCGCTGGTCGAGGAAGCTGCTGATCTGCTCGGCGTTGCCGCCCACCGCGACCGAGCCGTGCTCGTCCACGATGGAGCCGTCGTGCGGCAGCCGGTAGATCTGGTCGCCCTCGGGGGTCTCCCCGACCTCGGCCACCACCAGCTCCACCTCGTACGGCTTCTCGGCCGCGGAGGAGAAGATCGTGCCCAGCGTCTGGGCGTAGACGTTGGCCAGGCCGCGGGCGGTGACGTCGTCGCGGTCGTAGGTGTAGCCGCGCAGGTCGGCGTAGCGGACGCCGCCGATGCGCAGGTTCTCGTACTCGTTGTACTTGCCGGCCGCGGCGAAGCCGATCCGGTCGTAGATCTCGCTGAACTTGTGCAGCGCGCGGGACGGGTTCTCGCCGACGAACACGATGCCGTCGGCGTACTGCAGCACGACCAGGCTGCGGCCGCGGGCGATGCCCTTGCGGGCGTACTCCGCCCGGTCGGCCATGGCCTGCTGGGGTGAGACATAGAACGGCGTCGACACCGGTTATCCGTCCCTTTCTGTCATGGTCACTGGATCACCTTGATAAGAACCGGGCCCACGCTCAGAGCAGGGCGGCCTTGGGGCCGTCGGGCTCCTCCAGGCGCCTCTGGAGCACCGCGCGGGACAGCTCGGAGGCCTCCTGGTCGGTGAGCCGGCGGAAGCCGTCCTCGGTGATCACGGTGATGATCGGGTAGATCCGGCGGGCGACATCGGGACCACCGGTCGCCGAGTCGTCGTCAGCCGCGTCATAGAGGGCCTGCACCACGAGCGTGGTGGCCTGCTCCTCGGTCAGGTCGTCACGGAACAGCTTCTTCATCGCACCGCGCGCGAAGATCGAGCCGGAGCCCGTCGCAGCGAAGTTGTGCTCCTCGGAACGGCCGCCCGTGACGTCGTAGGAGAAGATGCGACCCTTCTCGCGGTCCACGTCGTACCCCGCGAAGAGGGGCACCACGGCCAGGCCCTGCATGGCCATGCCGAGGTTGGAACGGATCATGGTCGACAGCCGGTTCGCCTTGCCCTCCAGGGACAGCTGGGCGCCCTCGACCTTCTCGAAGTGCTCCAGCTCCAGCTGGAACAGCTTGACCATCTCGACGGCCAGGCCGGCGGTGCCGGCGATGCCCACGGCCGAGTACTCGTCGGCCGGGAAGACCTTCTCGATGTCCCGCTGGGCGATCACGTTGCCCATCGTGGCCCGGCGGTCACCGGCGAGCACCACGCCGCCGGGGAACGTCACGGCCACGATGGTCGTGCCGTGCGGCGCCTCGAGCACGCCCTGGGTGGGCGGCAGCTGCCGGTTGCCGGGCAGCAGCTCCGGCTGGTGCTCGGCGAGGAAGTCCATGAACGAAGAGGATCCTGGCGTCAGGAAGGCAGCTGGTAGACGCCCGGTGCCACGAGAGTTGGCTTCCACAGGTTTCCTTCCAGGTAAGCAACAGCGCGACGGCCAACGTCGGGATCGTCCCGCAACTTGCCGATGGCCGAATTGCAGTTGAAGCACAGTACGCCACGGACCCTACCCGTCTTGTGGCAGTGATCCACATGCGCGGGCGGGGCGGCCAGACAGATCGCGCAGAGTCCGTGCTGGGAGGCGATCAGCGCGTCGCGCTCGGCTTCGGTGAGGCCGTAGTTGCGCTTGAGGTGGTGCTGCCGGCCCTTCACCGCCTTGCACGCCTTGCGGACGGACGTTGAGGCCCTTCGCCAGGTGCCGCTGCTGATGGTAGGCAGCCGCGCACTCACGGCAATAGGCCTGCAGACCGTCCCGCATGGACTTGTTCTTCGCGAATGCTGCTCGCGGCTTGTGTTCCCTGCACCGCGAGCAGCGCTTCGCGCTCGCCTCACTCGCCAACTCAGACTCCCCGGCGACCTTCGATTCGAAGGCTACTCGCCGCCCTTCTGAACGAAGCTTCGAACGAAGTCCTCTGCGTTCTCCTCCAGGACATCGTCGATCTCGTCCAGAACCGAGTCCACGTCGTCGCTCAGCTTCTCGTGCCGTTCCTTGAGGTCCTCCGAGGCCTGCGCGTCCTGCGCCTGCTCCTCGACCTCTTCCGTGGACCGGGTGGCCTTCTGCTGGCCGCCGCCGGTGTCCTTGGTCGCCATAACCCTCACCCCGCTCAGTTCGCCTGCCGATCGGTGATGATCAGACCCTATAGTCCGGGTCCGACATCGGCCCCGCAGTTTCCACAACATTGCGGGGGCCACCTGGATGATTCCCGGGCGGTGGGGTTTCCACCCCGGCCGCCCGGGTCGGAACGAGTACCCGCTGACCGCTGTCAGTTGCCGGACAGGACCCTGACCAGGTCTTCCGCGGTGCGGCAGCGGTCCAGCAGCTCCTTGACGTGATTTCGCGTTCCGCGTAGCGGTTCCAGGGTTGGAACACGCTGGAGGGAGTCGCGGCCGGGCAGGTCGAAGATGACCGAGTCCCAGCTCGCGGCGGCGACGTCGTCCGCGTACTGCTCCAGGCAGCGTCCGCGGAAGTACGCGCGCGTGTCCTCAGGCGGCTTCGTACGCGCCCGGTCGACCTCGGCCTCGTCCAGCAGCCGTTTGATGCGCCCACGGGCCACCAGGCGGTTGTACAGGCCCTTCTCGGCGCGCACGTCGGCGTACTGGAGGTCGACCAGGTGCAGCCGGGCCGCGTCCCAGTCGAGGCTGTCGCGCCGGCGGTAGCCCTCCATCAGCTCCCGCTTGGCGACCCAGTCCAGCTCGCCGGCCAGGCTCATCGGGTCGTTCTCCAGCCGGGTGAGGGTGTCCTCCCAGCGGCTGAGCACGTCCTTGGTCTGGTCGTCGGCGTCGGCGCCGAAGCGCTCCTCGACGTACTTGCGGGCCAGCTCGAAGTACTCCATCTGCAACTGGACCGCGGTGAGTGTGCGCCCGCTGCGCAGGGTGACCAGTCGCTTGAGGGACGGGTCGTGCGAGACCTGGTGCAGGGTGCGCACGGGCTGGTCGACGGCGAGGTCCACGGCGATGAAGCCGTCCTCGATCATGGACAGGACCAGGGCGGTCGTGCCCAGCTTGAGGTAAGTGGAGATCTCCGAGAGGTTGGCGTCGCCGATGATCACATGCAGCCGGCGGTACTTCTCGGCGTCCGCGTGCGGCTCGTCGCGGGTGTTGATGATCGGGCGCTTGAGCGTGGTCTCCAGGCCGACCTCGACCTCGAAGTAGTCCGCTCGCTGGCTGAGCTGGAAGCCGTGCTCGTGCCCGTCCTGGCCGATGCCGACGCGGCCCGCTCCGGCGAAGACCTGGCGGGAGACGAAGAAGGGCGTGAGGTGGCGCACGATGTCCGAGAACGGGGTCTCCCGCTTCATCAGGTAGTTCTCGTGCGTGCCGTAGGAGGCGCCCTTGTTGTCGGTGTTGTTCTTGTAGAGGTGGATCGGCTGGGCCCCGGGCAGCTGCGCCGCCCGCTCGGCGGCCTCGGCCATGATCCGCTCGCCGGCCTTGTCCCACAGGACGGCGTCGCGGGGGTTGGTGACCTCGGGGGCGCTGTACTCGGGGTGGGCGTGGTCGACGTACAGACGGGCACCGTTGGTGAGGATCACATTGGCCAGGCCGATGTCCTCGTCGGTGAGCTGGCTGGCGTCGGCGGCCTCCCGGGCGAGGTCGAATCCTCGCGCGTCCCGCAGCGGATTCTCCTCCTCGAAGTCCCAGCGGGCCCGGCGGGCCCGGTGCATCGCCGCCGCGTAGGCGTTGACGATCTGGGACGAGGTGAGCATGGCATTGGCGTTCGGGTGGCCGGGGACGGAGATCCCGTACTCCGTCTCGATGCCCATTACTCGCCGTACGGTCATGCGGCCCTCCTTGCCCGGCGGCACCCTCGGTCGTGGGCGCCGCTCAAGTACCGCTGGCGCTCCGGTGCGTGTGCGGTGCCCGTCCCCGCACGGCGCGACTCGGCGGCAGGAACGAGCCTAGAACGCCTTTGCGCTGGTGGGGAGATCATTTGCGTCATTGGCTGCTCCGGTCGTGGCCCGAAAAACAGTCGGCTGCGGGTACCCGCCGAGGGCACCCGCAGCCGCCCTGCCGTTACAGGTACTGACCGGTGTTCGCCACCGTGTCGATGGAGCGTCCGGTGTCCGCGCCCTGCTTTCCGGTGATGAGGGTACGGATGTAGACGATCCGCTCGCCCTTCTTTCCGGAGATCCGGGCCCAGTCGTCCGGGTTCGTGGTGTTGGGCAGGTCCTCGTTCTCCTTGAACTCGTCCACGCAGGCCTGGAGCAGGTGGGAGACGCGGAGGCCCTTCTGGGTCTTCTCCAGGAAGTCCTTGATCGCCATCTTCTTGGCGCGGCCCACGATGTTCTCGATCATGGCTCCGGAGTTGAAGTCCTTGAAGTAGAGGACTTCCTTGTCGCCGTTGGCGTAGGTGACCTCCAGGAAGCGGTTCTCCTCGGACTCGGCGTACATGTGCTCGACCGCGGTCTGGATCATGCCCTGGACCGTGGCGCTCTTGTCGCCGCCGTGTTCCGCGAGGTCGTCCGCGTGCAGCGGGAGACGCTCGGTGAGGTACTTGCCGAAGATGTCCTTCGCCGCCTCGGCGTCCGGACGCTCGATCTTGATCTTCACGTCGAGCCGGCCGGGGCGCAGGATGGCGGGGTCGATCATGTCCTCACGGTTGGAGGCGCCGATCACGACCACGTTCTGCAGGCCCTCCACGCCGTCGATCTCGGCGAGCAGCTGCGGGACGATGGTGTTCTCCACGTCCGAGCTGACACCGGAGCCACGGGTGCGGAAGAGGGACTCCATCTCGTCGAAGAAGACGATCACGGGGGTGCCCTCGCTGGCCTTCTCACGCGCACGCTGGAAGACCAGGCGGATCTGCCGCTCGGTCTCGCCGACGTACTTGTTGAGCAGCTCGGGACCCTTGATGTTCAGGAAGAAGCTCTTGCCCGCGGCCTGGCCGGTGACCTCGGCGACCTTCTTGGCCAGCGAGTTCGCGACGGCCTTGGCGATGAGCGTCTTGCCGCAGCCGGGCGGGCCGTAGAGCAGGACGCCCTTGGGCGGGCGCAGCTCGTGCTCCTTGAACAGGTCCGGGTAGAGGTACGGCAGCTCCACCGCGTCGCGGATGGCCTCGATCTGGTTGCCGAGGCCGCCGATCTGCTCGTAGCCGATGTCGGGGACCTCTTCGAGGACCAGCTCCTCGACCTCGCTCTTGGGCACGACCTCGTAGACGTAGCCGGAGCGGGGCTCGAGCAGGAGGGCGTCGCCGGGGCGGATGGTGACGTCCAGCAGCGGCTCGGCGAGCCGCACCACCCGCTCCTCGTCGGTGTGCCCGAGCACGAGGGCGCGCTCGCCGTCCTCCAGGATCTCCTTGAGGGTGACGATGTCGCCGACGCGCTCGTACTCCATGGCCTCGACCACGTTGAGCGCCTCGTTGAGCATGACCTCCTGGCCGCGCCGCAGGTCGTCGAGCTCGACGCTGGGGCTGACGTTCACCCGCAGCTTGCGGCCCCCGGTGAAGATGTCGGCGGTGCCGTCCTCGTTCGCCTGCAGGAAGACACCGAAGCCGGCCGGCGGCTGAGCGAGCCGGTCGACCTCCTCCTTGAGGGCCACGATCTGGTCGCGGGCCTCGCGGAGGGTGTTGGCCAGTCGTTCGTTCTGGGCGGACACGCCGGCCAGGTTGGTCTGCAGCTCGACGATCCGCTCTTCGAGAATCCTCGTGTGGCGCGGAGAGTCGGCGAGCTTGCGGCGCAGGACGGCGATCTCCTGCTCAAGGTAGGCAATCTGCCCGGCCGGGTCGTCGGACCCTCGTCCCGGGCGGATGCCGCGGTTCATGTCGTCGTCGTGGGCTGCCACGGTCCTCACCTCCTCCAAGGGGAGCTGGACGCTTCCAGACCCTACCTGGGTGGGTGTCGATTGAAACCCCTAGATCACAAAGACTGTCAAGGTGTGTCGTCGGTCACCCGGTGCGCGCTCCCTCGCACGGAGGGGATACCCACTCAACGTGAAGGGAAAGCCGCTTGTTCCATGCATGGCGCGGTCGAATCCCTTCACTACGGGCCGGAGTTGTCCGCTCCTGGCCGATCGGCCGGTCCGCGGGCAGCACACAGGGCGCTCGTACGATCATCACGCAGAGCGACGGCACCGGTGAGTGAGGTCACCGCCGCGGTGGCCTGAAGTGATCGACCCGGCCGCCTGGGCACCCCTGTCCCGGTCCGGCGCTGGTACCCGAGCGGGCGGGACCGGAAACCCGGAACCGGTGCCACCGGGCCGCGCGGCGGGCGGAGGTAGGGTCGAGGGTGTCCAACAGCCGCTGGAGCGGACCCGGCTGGCCCTCGCGGCACCGGGACCGCCCGGCGAACCGACGGCAGGAGAGATGACCGTGCAGCAGGAGGCCCCGGGCGGCGAGGCGCTGGAGGTCTGGATCGACCAGGACCTGTGTACCGGCGACGGGATCTGCGCCCAGTACGCCCCGGAGGTGTTCGAGCTGGACATCGACGGGCTGGCCTATGTGAAGGGCGCGGACGACGAGCTGCTCCAGGCCCCCGGGGCGACCACACCGGTGCCGCTGCCGCTGCTGACGGACGTGGTGGACTCGGCGAAGGAGTGCCCCGGCGAGTGCATCCACGTACGCAGGGTTTCGGACAAGGTCGAGGTGTACGGGCCCGAGGCGGAGTGAGCCCGGCTCAGACGCTGTGGGCCCCGGCCGGCGTGGAGCGCAGGAAGGCGCTGCCGTTCCACCGCCACTTGGCCGGGGTCTTCACGTCGGGGCAGCAACTGGGCACGGCGTCCGAGGAGTAACCGAGCAGGGTCGCGGAGACGGCCCGCGCGCGGAGCGCGAAGTCGGTGACCGTGAGCCGCTGCTTGGGCTCCACGAGGGTGGCGACCACGCGCGGCTTGCCGCCGTCCGCAGCGCGGGTGAGGACGTAGACCCCGTCGGGCGGGGTGCCCATGGGGGCGTCGCAGTGCACCACCGCGACGGTTTCCGGTCTGCCGTCGCCGTCCAGGTCCCCGGCGGCCTTCCTGGCGACCACCGCCTTCACCGGGCCGCACTCCAGCGGGAACTGCACCCCGGCCGTGCTCGGCGGCGCGACGGCCGCCGCGGCGGACCTGCCCCCGGGGCCGGACTGGGCAGCCGTGGCCGATCCGGGCTGGACGACGGAGGAGAGGGCCACGACGCCCGCGACGGCCGTGGCGGTGGCGACCCAGTGGATGGGCCGGGTGTGGGTGTGGGCGAGCTCCGGAACGGCGGATTGCTGCACGAGGAGTGTCTCCTGTGAGGGCTGTGCCGGTGGGATGGCCTGCATGGTGCCACACGTCACAGTGCGGGGGAACGGCGGGGTCCGGCATTCCCGCAGGCGGCGGGCCCGCGCACGCGGGAGGCGCCGATGCTGGTACCGCGTCAACGGACGGGCGCCGTGACCGAGTTCCCGCCCGTCGGTGGGGAACTCGGTCACGGCGCCCTGACGTTGGTACGCGCGCGTGCCGGTCAGCGGCCGGCGCCGCCGTCGGCGTTGGGTCCGGCGTAGTCCTCGCCGTAGGCGCCCTTGGCGGGGCGGCGGCGGCGCATGGGCGGCTCGACGCCGTCCGCGAGGCGGCGGGCGGTGAGCAGGAAGCCGGTGTGGCCGATCATCCGGTGGTCCGGGCGGACGGCCAGGCCCTCGATGTGCCAGTTGCGGATCATGGTCTCCCAGGCGGTCGGCTCGTTGAAGCAGCCGATCTCGCGGATGGACTCCACGGTCCGGGCGAGCTGGGTGGTGGTGGCCACGTAGCAGCACAGGATGCCGCCGGGGACGAGCGCCTTGGAGACCGCCTCCAGGCACTCCCAGGGGGCGAGCATGTCGAGGATGACACGGTCGACGTCGGTGTCGGACAGGTTGTCCTGGAGGTCGCCGACGGTGAGCTGCCAGGCGGGGTGCGGGGCGCCGAAGTAGCGCTCCACGTTCTGCTTGGCGATCTCGGCGAAGTCCTCGCGGCGCTCGTAGGAGTGCAGCATGCCCTGGTCGCCGATGGCCCGCAGCAGGAAGCTGCTGAGCGAGCCGGAGCCGACGCCGGCCTCGACGACGCGGGCGCCGGGGAAGATGTCGGCGAAGGCGAGGATCTGCCCCGCGTCCTTCGGGTAGACGACGGCTGCCCCGCGGGGCATGGACAGGACGTAGTCGGGGAGCAGGGGGCGCAGCGCGAGGTAGGCCACGTTGCCGGTGGTGCGGACAACGCTGCCCTCGGGAGCGCCGATCAGTTCGTCGTGCGGGAAGGAGCCCTTGTGGGTGTGGAAGTTCTTCCCTGCTTCGAGCGTGAACGTGTAGTGGCGGCCCTTGGGGTCGGTCAGCTGTACCTGGTCCCCGACCTTGAAGGGCCCGCGCCTGCGGGCGGCACCGGTCGGTTCGGACATGTGACCAGCCTACCGGTCCCGGTGAGGGGTGCCGACCACGGCGGCTAGGCGGTGGGTCTCGCCATCGCCTTGACGAAGGCCCGCTCGACGTCCGCCGCCGACAGCACGCCGTAGATCTCGCCGCTCTCCTCGACCACCAGGTACTCGGTGGCCGGAGTGGCGCGCAGGACGTCCAGGAGTTCTTCTCCGGCCAGCTCGGCGGAGACCCGCATGCCGTCGGTCAGCTCCTGGGCGAGGCCGCTGACGGCCACCCAGGGGCGGCGGTGCTCGGGTACGCCGACGATCGCGGCCTCGCGGACGAGCGAGAGCGGATGGCCGTCGGCGTCCACCACGACCAGGGCGCGGGCGCCGGCTGCGTTGGCGCGGCGCAGCGCCTCGGAGAGCGGGGTGTCGTTCTCGACCGGTACGGCCCGCCGGGTGAGGGTGCGGGCGCGCAGCTCGGGGAGGTGCTCGCGCAGCCGGGCCATGCGCAGGCTGTTGCCGGCGCCGGTCCAGATGATCGCGGCCAGGATGGCGGCGAGCAACGCGTCGGTGACGGTGTCCATGCCGCCCACGTCCTCGCCGCTGCCGCCGAGGACACCGGACTGGTTGAGCAGCGGGAGGCCGATCAGGACGGCGACGGCGAGGGCACGGCCGACCCAGGCGGCGGCGACCGTGCCGGTCATCGGCCTGCCGCTGATCTTCCAGACGACCGCGCGGAGCATGCGGCCGCCGTCCAGGGGGAGGCCGGGCAGGAGGTTGAAGATCGCCACGATGAGGTTGGAGACCATCAGGCCGGCCAGCAGGACGCCGGGGACGGTGCCGGGCTCCACGGGTTTCATGGCGAGGTAGAACAGGCCGGCCAGCACGAGGGAGAGCAGCGGGCCGACGAAGGCCAGCACGAACTCCCGGCCGGGGGTCTCGGCCTCCTTCTCGATCTCCGAGACGCCGCCGAAGAACTGCAGCTGGATACGGCGGACCGGGAGCTTGAAGCGGATCGCGGCGACCGTGTGGGCCAGCTCGTGGACCAGGACGGAGGCGTAGAAGGCGACCGCGAAGAAGAGGGAGACCAGGTAGCGGGCGGCGCCCAGCTCGGGCAGCACGCGGTCGAGCTGCCCGCCGAAGACCCAGGTGATCAGGGCGGCGACGAGGAACCAGCTCGGCGCGACGTAGACGGGCACGCCGAAGGGGCGGCCCATGAGGATGCCGCCGCCGGGTTCCTTCGGCCGGGGCTCGGGCGGTTCGCCCTTGGCGATGCCGGAGTGGGCGAGGGAGCGGTGCTCGGGGGCGGCATCCGGAGCCTGGTGCTCCGGCCCGGCCGGCTCGTCGGTGCCGGCGGCGCTGGTCTCCTCGGCGTCGTCCGCTCGGGGTGCGGGGGTGTCGGGCTCGGGGCCGGAGTGGTCGGTGGGTCCGGTCGCCGGGGCCGTAGGGTCAGCGGAGTGCTCGGCCGGCTCGTCGTTGCCGGACCGCGGCTGCCCGCTCCCGCCGCTCACGTCCACGGTGTCCCCTCGTTCGAAGCGTCTTCCGCACCTGCCGGACGGAAGGGGTCTCTGGTCGATGGTATGCGGCCGTGGTGGCACGTTTCGCCCCGGCACCCCTTGTGTTTGCCCCGGGATCGCGGGGCCGACGCGGGCGGCGACCGGGTCACTGTCAGTGGCGGGCCGTAAGGTCTGTGGGCATGGACAGCAGCATCGACGAGGCGGCGGCCCAGCCGGGCGGCGCCGACCGCACGCCCCCGGCCACCCCGCCCCGGCCACCGATCCCGACGATGCCTGCACCCACGGACCCGACCGGAGCACCAGCCACGGCACCGGCCGCCGGGACCGGGGAGCGGGTGGCGACCGGCCTGGCGGCGAGCGGCGAGGACGGCGCCCCCGGTACGGCCGGCGCGGCAGCGAGCGGCGCCCACGAGAGCGGCGTCCCCGGCGCGGCCGGCACAGCGGCGAGCACTGCCGGTGCGGGCGGGGAGCGGAAGGCCGGGCCGCCGAGTTCCCTGTCGCCGTCCCGGGCCAGTGACTTCATGCAGTGTCCGTTGCTGTACCGGTTCCGGGTGATCGATCGGCTGCCGGAGAAGCCGAGCGCCGCGGCGACACGGGGCACGCTGGTGCATGCCGTGCTGGAGCGGCTGTTCGACGCGCCCGCCGGAGAGCGGACCGCGCCGCGGGCCAAGGCGCTGATCCCGGGGCAGTGGGACCGGCTCCGGGAGACCCGGCCCGAGGTGACCGAGCTGTTCGCGGACGACCCGGACGGGGAGCGGCTGGCCGGCTGGCTCGCCGAGGCCGAGCGGCTCGTGGAGCGCTGGTTCACGCTGGAGGACCCGACCCGGCTGGAGCCTGCCGAGCGCGAGCTGTTCGTGGAGGCCGAGCTGGAGTCGGGGCTGCGGCTGCGCGGGATCATCGACCGGGTGGACGTGGCGCCGACCGGCGAGGTGCGGATCGTCGACTACAAGACGGGCAAGGCGCCCCGCCCGGAGTACGCCGAGGGCGCGCTGTTCCAGATGAAGTTCTACGCCCTGGTGGTCTGGCGGCTGAAGCGGGTGATCCCGCGCCGGCTCCAGCTCGTCTACCTCGGCAGCGGGGACGTGCTGACGTACGACCCGGTCCTCGCGGATCTCGAGCGGGTGGAGCGCAGGCTGCACGCGCTGTGGGAGGCCATCAAGCAGGCCACGGAGACCGGGAACTGGCGGCCCCGGCCGACCAAGCTGTGCGGCTGGTGCGACCACCAGGCGCACTGCCCGGAGTTCGGCGGCACTCCCCCGCCCTACCCGCTGCCGGTCGGGCCGGCCGAGGCCGGGACCGGGTGATCCGGGAAACCCCGGCAGGGCAGAATGGGGCGGGACTAGCGAAGGAGTGTCACGTGGCCATCCGCGTCCTACTGGTCGACGACCAGCCCCTGCTGCGTACCGGTTTCCGGATGATCCTGGAGGCCGAGCAGGACATCGCGGTCGTCGGCGAGGCCGGTGACGGCCTGCAGGCCCTCGACCAGGTGCGCGCGCTCCAGCCGGACGTCGTGCTCATGGACATCCGGATGCCTCGGATGGACGGCGTGGAGGCCACCCGGCAGATCACCGGGCCCGGCCGGGACGGCCCGGCCAAGGTGCTGGTGCTGACCACGTTCGACCTGGACGAGTACGTGGTGGAGGCGCTGCGCGCCGGCGCCAGCGGCTTCCTGCTCAAGGACGCGCCCGCGAACGAACTGGTGCAGGCGATCCGGGTGGTGGCGAACGGCGAGGCCATGCTCGCGCCGAGCATCACCCGGCGGCTGCTGGACAAGTACGCCACGCACCTGCCGTCCGGCGAGGAGCCGGTGCCGGACACCCTGCACACCCTGACCGACCGTGAGGTCGAGGTGCTGAAGCTGGTGGCGCGCGGGCTGTCCAACGCCGAGATCGCCGCGGATCTGTTCGTCAGCGAGACGACGGTGAAGACGCACGTGGGGCATGTGCTCACCAAGCTGGGCCTCAGGGACCGCGTGCAGGCCGCGGTGTACGCGTACGAGAGCGGCCTGGTGCGCCCCGGCGCCCAGTAGGGAGTCGTACGACGGCGAAGGGCGCCCCTCTCCTGCGGAGCGGGGCGCCCTTGGCGTATCCGGCTTCAGCTCTTGCTGAGTTCCCAGAACCGGAACACCGTGGAGGCGTCCAGGCAGTACTCCAGGCCGTACACGCCGTCACGGACGACCGCGTACTGCTTGGCCTGCCACACCGGCAGGACGGGCAGTTCGGCGGCGACGATGTCCTGCAGCTTCCCGAAGTCCTTGTCGGTCGCGGCACGGTCGCTCTGCGCGGCGGTGCCGGGGATCAGGGACTTGACGATGGTGCGGTTGCTGTAGTTGTTGTCCAGCACGTTGCCCTTGCCGAAGAAGGGCGCGGTGAAGTTGTCGGCGTCCGGATAGTCCGGCACCCAGCCCTTCACGTACACGCCGTACTTGCCGGCGGCGATGTCCTTCTCGTACTGGCCGTACGCGACCGACTGGACGTCGGCGTCGAACAGCCCGCTGGCGTTGAGCTGGCCGGCGATGGCCTTCAGCTCCTCGTCGGTGGCGGGGCCGTAGCGGGACGGCGTGGACCACAGGGTGAGCTTCACCTTGCCGGTGATGCCGTCCGCGCGCAGTGCGGCGGCGGCCTTCTCCCGGGAGGGGCGGGCGCCGTAGGTGTCGAAGAACGCGGTGTTGTGGCCCGCGACGCCCGCCGGGATGATCGAGTACAGCGCGCTGGCGGTGCCCTGGTAGACGTCCTTGATGAGGGCGTCGCGGTCGATGAGGTAGGCCATGGCCTTGCGGACGCCGAGCTTGCCGGCCACCGGGTCCTTCATGTTGAAGACCAGGTGCTGGACCTCGGCGCTGGTGCCCTCGATGACGTCGACGCCCTTGTCGTCGTCCTGCTGGTCGAGCTGGGCGATGTCGGCGGCGGTCAGACCTCGGTAGGCGATGTCGATGCCGCCGTCGAGGAGGGCCTGCTTCAGGGCCGTGCGGTCGCCGTGGAAGAACTTCAGGGTGACGCCGGCGTTCTTGACCTTGGCGGTGCCCTGGTAGTTGCCGTTGACGGAGAAGACCGCCTGGTCCTTGTCGAAGGAGTCCAGCTTGTACGGGCCGGAGCCGACGGCCTGGTGGTCGGTGCGCAGGCCGTTCGCGTCGTACTGGCGGTGGTCCACGATCGAGCCGGCGCCGGAAGCGATCTTGCTGGGGAAGGTGGCGTCGGGCACCTTCAGATGGAAGACGGCCGTCTTCGCGTCCGGTGTCTCGACCTTCTCGAGCATCGGGAACATGATCGCGGGACCGGCGGGGTCGTTGATCTTCAGCATGCGGTCGAAGGAGAACTTCACGTCCTCGGAGGTGAGGGCGTCACCGTTGCTGAACTTCAGGCCGTCCTTCAGCTCGCACCTGTAGACCATGGCCCGGGTGTCGGTGAAGCCGCACTGCTTCGCCAGTTCGGGCTGCGGTTCGGTCGCGCCCTTGGGGAAACTGAGCAGCGACTGGAAGACGTTGTTGAACAACAGCCAGGAGCCGGGGTCGTAGCCGGATGCCGGGTCCGTGGCGAGGACGTCGTCGGACATCCCCATCACCACGGAGGAGCCGGTGCCCCCGGAGTCACCGGTCTCGGAGCCGCAGCCGGTCAACAGGCCGGAGGCCAGCCCCGCCACGAGGGGCAGGACTGGCCACTGGGTGCGCATGTTCACTTGAAATGTGCCTTGTCGTCGGTTGGTCAGCCCGGGGCCCCCGTCCCTGGTCCCGGGCATCGGGGCCGCGCCGTGCTCGGCCCCGGGTGCGGAGAGCCGTCAGCCGCTCACACCGCGGCCGAGCTCCCACAGCTGGAGCGTCGAGGAGGAGTTGAGGGCGTAGGCCACGCCCGTGATGTCGTCCCGTGCGGCGACGTACTGCTTGCCCTGCCACAGCGGCAGCACCGGGACGTCCTCGGCGACGATGTCCTGGATCTCCGTCAGGCTCTTGGACGCGCTGAGCCGGTCCGCCTCGCGGCGGGACTGCGGGATCAGCGTGCGCTGGATGCTGCTGTTGTTGTACGGCGAGCCGAGGAAGTTGTTCTTGTCGAGGAAGGGCGCGATGAAGTTGTCGGCGTCCGGGAAGTCGGGGAACCAGCCCATGCCGTAGACGTCGTACTGGCCCTTGCGCTCGGCGGGCCGGAAGGTCGCCCAGGGGTGGCCCTGGATGGAGGCGTCGAACAGACCGCTGTCGTTGAGCTGCTTCTGCAGGACCTCGAACTCCTGCTTGGTTGCCGAACCGTAGTGGTCGGTGGTGTAGTGCAGGGTCAGCTTCACCGGGGTGGTGATGCCGGCCTTGGTCAGCAGGTCCTTCGCCTTGGCGAGGCTGGGGTTGCCGTACTTGTTGAAGAACGAGTTGGAGTGGCCGGTGACGGTGGCCGGGACCAGCGAGTACAGCGGCTCGGCCTGGGTGCCGTAGACCTTGGAGACCAGCTCGCCCCGGTTGATGAGCTGGGCCATGGCCTGGCGCACGGCCTTCGACTTGACGCTGGAGGCGTCGGTGTTGAAGGCGAGGTAGCGGATCTCCAGGCCCGGCATGTCGACCAGGTCGGCCTTGTCGTCGCCGCCGCTGTCCAGCTTCTGGATCTGCGCGGGCGACATGGTGCGGGTCATGACGTCGATGTCGCCCTTGTCGATCGCGGCGCTCATGGCGTCGGCGTCGTTGAAGGAGCGCAGCTCCACCTTGTCGTTGTTCACCTTCACGCTGCCCTTGTAGGAGGGGTTCTTGGTGAAGGTGGCCGTGACGATCGCGCCGTTCTTGGCGTCGGCCTGGAAGGTGTACGGGCCGGAGCCGTCGACCTCGAAGCCTTCCCGGAGCTTGTCCTTCTCGTAGTCCTTCGGGTTGACGATGCCCGCGACCGGGGTGGACAGCTTGTACGGGAAGGTGGCGTCGGCCGTCTTCAGGTGGAAGACGACCTCGCGGTCACCCTGCGTCTCGATGGTGTCGATGGTGTTCAGCAGGGCCGAGACACCGCTGTCGGCGTTGATGCGCAGCGCACGCTCGATGGAGTACTTGACGTCCTGGGCGGTCACCGGGTCGCCGCTGGCGAACTCCAGGCCCTCGCGCAGCTTGCAGGCGTAGCGCTCGCTGCCGCTGTCGGTGAAGGAGCAGCTCTCGGCGGCATCCGGGACGGGGTCGCCCTCGCCCTTGGGCTGGGCCATCAGGGTCTGCACGGACTGGCGCAGGATGTTCCAGGTGCCGACGTCGTAGGCGTAGGCCGGGTCGAGGGGCGCCGGGGCGTCCTTGGTGGCCGTGAACTGGTCCGTGGTACCGACGACGATGGCGTCACCGCTCTTGCTCCCGCTGTCGGATCCGCCGCACGCGGCGAGAACCGGGGTGAGCAGGCCGGCCACCGCCGGCAGCACCAAAGTCTTGCGGTTCATGCGGGAGTTTCTCCAGAGCTGTTCGGGTCCGTGTATCCGGCATGCATGGGTGGTGCGGCGGATCACAGGGGTTCGCGGCGATGTTCTCGCGACGAGATTAGTCCGCGCCTGCAGCCCGGTTCACAGCGCCGTGAGTTGACCCCCCATCACGCAGTGGAACCGGTCGCGGACACACCGAAAACCCGACAGCGGCAGGATTAGTGCAGCGTCCCCCCAATCGGGACACAAGGTGCCGCCGTTTCTCCCCCTTCGGGGTGGGCCAGCACACTTGGCCAACGTTGTCGAGCCGCTCCGGCGTGGGGAACGTCACACCCGCAACTGTGCCGCCGGTCAGCAGAATTCGGCCGGTCGACAGCCCGTGAATTCCCCCCGGGTGTACTTCCCCGGAAATGTGTCCGGCACGGCCAATGGAGATCGCGCTCCCCCGGACTCTTCGAGCCCGGGGGGCACCCGCGGTGAACGGTTAGCGCATTTCCGTCATCAGACCCCGGAGAAATGCCAGGTCGACCTCTTCCAGGGAGGAGACGACGGTACGCCCCGCGGCCGGGCCGATGGGCGCGACGGAGGGTACGGCGACCACCCGGCAGCCCGCGGCCTCGGCGGCGGCGACCCCGGTCGCGGTGTCCTCGACGACGGCACATCTGGCCGGATCCGCACCGAGCCCCGCGGCGGCGAGCAGATACGGGTCCGGGAACGGCTTGGTGCGGGAGACCTCGTCGCCGGCGATGGACAGGGTGAAGTGGTGCGGGCCCAGCACCGACAGCACACGGTCGATGATGCGCCGGTGGGAGGCGGAGACCAGGGCGGTCGGGATCTCGGACTCGTACAGCTCGGCGAGGAGCCGGGCGGCGCCGGGCATCAGCGGCAGGGTGCGGCCGATGCGGTCCTCGAAGCCCTCGTTGAGCAGCACCATGAGCTCGGCGAGGGTGATGTCGGCGCCGGTCGCCTCGATGAGGAAGCCGGCGCTGCGGGTCATGGGGCCGCCGACCACGACGTGCCGCCAGGTCTCGTCCAGGGTGTGTCCGAGGGAGGCGAAGACCTCCTCCTCGACGTCCCACCAGAAACCCTCGGTGTCCACCAGAGTGCCGTCCATGTCGAGCAGCACCGCCTGCAGGGCGGAGCCTTCGGCCGTACGGGTTCCTAGCGCGGGGACCGTGCTGGTCATCCTGGCGCACCTCCTCGAGGGACGACCAGGCCGGTTCCCGGGCTGGGGAACCGGCCTGCAGTGGACCGACCAGTGTACGACTTATCCGATCAGTGTGCCGACTGCGACACGCGTCACCGTGCGTTGAAGTACTTGGCCTCCGGGTGGTGGATCACGATGGCGTCCGTGGACTGCTCGGGGTGCAGCTGGAACTCCTCGGACAGGTGGACGCCGATCCGCTCCGGCCGGAGCAGCTCCGCGATCTTGGCACGGTCCTCCAGGTCGGGGCAGGCGCCGTAGCCGAGGGAGAAGCGGGCGCCCCGGTACTTCAGGTCGAACATGTCCTGGATGTCGGCGGGGTCTTCGCCGGCGAAGCCGAGTTCGGCGCGGACGCGGGCGTGCCAGTACTCGGCCAGGGCCTCGGCCAGCTGGACGGACAGGCCGTGCAGTTCGAGGTAGTCGCGGTAGGCGTTGGCCTCGAAGAGCTTGGCCGTCTCCTCGCCGATGCGGGAGCCGACGGTGACGACCTGGAGGCCGACCACATCGGTCTCACCGGACTCCTCCGGGCGGAAGAAGTCGGCCAGGCACAGGCGCCGGCCGCGGCGCTGGCGCGGGAAGGTGAAGCGGGTCCGCTCGTTGCCCTGCTCGTCCAGGATGATCAGGTCGTCGTCCTTGGAGACACAGGGGAAGTAGCCGTAGACGACGGCCGCTTCGAGGAGGTTGTCGGTCTGCAGCCGGTCGAGCAGGCCGCGCAGCCGGGGCCGGCCCTCGGTCTCGACCAGTTCCTCGTAGCTCGGTCCCTCGCCGGTGCGGGCCTGCTTCAGCCCCCACTGGCCCTTGAACAGCGCGCCCTCGTCCAGCCAGCTCGCATACTCCTTGAGCTGGATGCCCTTGACGATGCGGGTGTCCCAGAACGGCGGGGTGGGCACGGGGTTGTCGGCGGCGACGTCGGAGCGGACATGGCCCTCCTCGGGCCGCTCCTCGGCCTGGACGGCGGCGGTGGCCCGGACCCGGCGCTGGCGCAGCTCGGGCAGCTTCGCGCCGGGGACGCCCCGCTTGACGCCGATCAGGGCGTCCATCAGCCGCAGGCCCTCGAAGGCGTCGCGGGCGTAGCGGACCTCGCCCTCGTAGATCTCGTGCAGGTCCTGTTCGACGTAGGCCCGGGTGAGGGCGGCGCCGCCGAGGATGACCGGGAAGCGGGCGGCGAGCCCGCGCTGGTTCAGCTCCTCCAGGTTCTCCTTCATGATCACCGTGGACTTCACCAGCAGCCCGGACATGCCGATCACGTCGGCCCGGTGCTCCTCGGCCGCCTCCAGGATCGCGGAGACGGGCTGCTTGATGCCCAGGTTGACGACGTTGTAGCCGTTGTTGGACAGGATGATGTCGACCAGGTTCTTGCCGATGTCGTGCACGTCGCCGCGCACGGTGGCCAGCACGATCGTGCCCTTGCCCTCGGCGTCCGACTTCTCCATGTGCGGTTCGAGGTAGGCGACGGCGGCCTTCATGACCTCGGCGGACTGCAGGACGAACGGCAGCTGCATCTGGCCCGAGCCGAACAGCTCGCCGACGACCTTCATGCCGTCCAGCAGGGTCTCGTTGACGATGTCGAGCGCCGGGCGGTCCTGGAGGGCCTGGTCGAGGTCGGCCTCCAGGCCGTTGCGCTCGCCGTCGATGATCCGGCGCTTGAGCCGCTCGTCCAGGGGCAGCGCGGCCAGCTCCTCGGCCTTGCCGGCCTTCAGGGACTTCGCCGTGGCGCCCTCGAAGAGCTGCATGAGCTTCTGGAGGGGGTCGTAGCCCTCGCTGCGGCGGTCGTGGATCAGGTCGAGGGCGGTCTGCACCTCCTCCTCACTGAACCGGGCGATCGGCAGGATCTTGGAGGCGTGCACGATCGCCGAATCCAGGCCCGCCTTGACGCACTCGTCCAGGAACACGGAGTTCAGCAGGATGCGGGCGGCCGGGTTGAGACCGAAGGAGATGTTCGACAGGCCCAGCGTGGTCTGCACCGCCGGGTGCCGCCGCTTCAGCTCGCGGATCGCCTCGATGGTGGCGAGGCCGTCCTTGCGGGACTCCTCCTGACCGGTGCAGATGGTGAAGGTCAGGGTGTCGATGAGGATGTCCTCCTCGCGGATGCCCCAGTTCCCGGTCAGGTCGTCGATCAGCCGTTCGGCGATCTCGACCTTCTTCTCCGGGGTGCGGGCCTGGCCCTCCTCGTCGATGGTGAGCGCGATCAGCGCGGCGCCGTGCTCCCGCGCCAGCTGCGTGACCCTGGCGAACCGGGAGTCGGGGCCGTCGCCGTCCTCGTAGTTCACCGAGTTGATCACCGCGCGGCCGCCGAGCTTCTCCAGGCCGGCGCGGATGACGTCGACCTCGGTGGAGTCCAGGACGATCGGCAGGGTGGAGGCGGTGGCGAAGCGGCCGGCCAGCTCCTCCATGTCGGCGACGCCGTCGCGGCCGACGTAGTCCACGCACAGGTCGAGCATGTGCGCGCCCTCGCGGATCTGCTCGCGGGCCAGCTCCACGCAGTCGTCCCAGCGGCCCGCCAGCATGGCCTCGCGGAACTTCTTGGAGCCGTTGGCGTTGGTGCGCTCGCCGATGGCCAGGTAGGAGGTGTCCTGCCGGAACGGCACCGACTGGTAGAGGGAGGCGGCGCCCGGCTCGGGGCGCGGGTCGCGCTCGGTGGGGGCGAGGTCCCGGACCCGCTCGACGACCTGGCGCAGGTGCTCGGGGGTGGTGCCGCAGCAGCCGCCGACCAGGGAGAGGCCGTACTCGCGGACGAAGGTCTCCTGCGCGTCGGCGAGCTCGGGCGCGGTCAGCGGGTAGTGGGCGCCGTCCTTGCCGAGGACGGGCAGGCCCGCGTTGGGCATGCAGGACAGGCGGACGCGCGACTGGCGGGCCAGGTAGCGCAGGTGCTCGCTCATCTCGGCGGGGCCGGTGGCGCAGTTCAGGCCGATCATGTCGATGCCGAGCGGCTCCAGCGCGGTCAGCGCGGCGCCGATCTCCGAGCCGAGCAGCATGGTGCCGGTGGTCTCCACCGTCACCGACACGATCAGCGGGACCTCGTACCCGGCGGTCTCCATCGCCCGGCGGGCGGCGATCACGGAGGCCTTGGTCTGGAGGAGGTCCTGGGTCGTCTCCACCAGCAGGGCGTCGGCGCCGCCGGCGAGCAGGCCCTCGGCGTTCTGCTGGTAGGCGTCGCGGATGGCGGTGAAGGTGGTGTGGCCGAGGGTGGGCAGCTTCGTGCCGGGTCCCATCGAGCCCAGCACCCAGCGCTGCCGGCCGTCGCGGGCGGTGAACCCGTCCGCGCTCTCGCGGGCGATACGGGCGCCGGCCTCGGACAGTTCGGTGACGCGTTCGGCGATGTCGTACTCGCCCAGGGCGGTGAGGTTGGCCCCGAAGGTGTTGGTCTCGACGCAGTCGACGCCCACGGCGAAGTAGGCCTCGTGGACGGAGCGGACGATGTCGGGCCGGGTGACGTTGAGGATCTCGTTGCAGCCCTCGAGCTGCTGGAAGTCCTCGAGGGTGGGCTCCTGTGCCTGGAGCATCGTGCCCATCGCTCCGTCGGCGACCACCACACGGGTGGCGAGCGCCTTGCGGAGCGCGGACGCACGGGTCCGGCTGTCGGCGGAAGGGGACGTCGGCGACGAGGCCATAGAGGGGCTCCCTGGGATGCGACGGCTGTCGGCTATGCGGCTTCCCCGGGGGGCGGGGCGTGCCGCACGGCGCCAGAGTAACCGGCCGTCGGCTTGGATGGGCACAGGCGTCCACGAGGCGGACGCGGGTGACCCCGATGCCACGCCAAGGTCACCTTGGATGTAACAGGTGCCGTCCGACCATTAGCGGGAGGTCGGCAACGACCGGTAGTGTTCGGCATTGCCGAACGGTGGCTTCCCGCACCGTGGGCAGTCGAAGGGGACGGAGGCAGAACGGCGATGGCACGGAACATCCAGTCGCTCGAACGGGCGGCGGCGATGCTGCGGCTGCTCGCGGGTGGCGAGCGACGGCTCGGCCTCTCGGACATCGCCTCGTCGCTGGGCCTCGCCAAGGGAACCGCCCACGGCATCCTGCGGACCCTCCAGCAGGAGGGCTTCGTGGAGCAGGACGACGCCTCCGGCCGCTACCAGCTGGGCGCGGAGCTGCTGCGCCTCGGCACCACCTATCTCGACGTGCACGAACTGCGCGCGCGGGCCCTGGTGTGGGCCGACGACCTGGCCCGCTCCAGCGGGGAGAGCGTGTACCTGGGCGTGCTGCACCAGCAGGGCGTGCTCATCGTGCACCACGTCTTCCGGCCCGACGACAGCCGGCAGGTGCTGGAGATCGGCGCCATGCAGCCCCTGCACTCGACGGCCCTGGGCAAGGTGCTCTCCGCGTACGACCCGGTGGCGCACAGCGAGGCGCTGGAGGCCGACCGCAAACCCTTCACCGACCGCACGGTGTGCGATCCCGGCGACTTCGAGCACATCCTCGACCTCACGCGCGCGCGTGGCTACGCGGCCGATGTGGAGGAGACCTGGGAGGGCGTGGCGTCGATCGCCGCGCCCATCCACGACCGGCGCCGGATGCCCGTGGGCGCGGTCGGCATCACCGGGGCCGTGGAACGACTGCGCCGGGACGGCGAGCTGCGCCCCGAACTGATCGCGGCGGTGCGCGACTGCGCCCGCGCGGTCTCGCGGGACCTGGGCGCCGGGCGGTTCTGACCGGCGACGACGAAGCGAAACGACCGGGACGCCAGGCGGCGTTCCGGTCATCGATCTACCCTGAAAATGGACAAAAGGGGCTAGATCGTACGTCCGCACACGAAGGTCGATAACCCGCAGCGATCAATAACGATCCTGTTTTCGATAACAGAACTCTTGACGCACGCGTAACGCCGAAGCAAGACTCCCGTCCATCGGTCGGCATTGTCGAACACCTACCGGCAATACGCGCTAGAGTGTGACAACGCCAAGGGCCGGCATCGCTCTCACCCCCGAGGGCGCCAGAACCCCCGGTGGGACCCGGGGTTCGGCTTCCCTGGACGAAGGACAAAGGAGTCGCGGGTGTCCAGCTCCGACATCTTCATCGGCGAGACCATCGGTACCGCCATACTCATCCTGCTCGGCGGTGGCGTCTGCGCCGCCGTCACGCTGAAGGCCTCCAAGGCACGTAACGCCGGTTGGCTCGCCATCACCTTCGGGTGGGGCTTCGCCGTTCTGACGGCCGTGTACATCTCCGGACCGCTGTCCGGTGCCCACCTCAACCCGGCCGTCACCGTCGCCCTGGCCATCAAGGACAGCGACTGGAGCAACGTTCCGACCTACTTCGCCGGCCAGCTGCTCGGCGCGATGATCGGCGCGGCTCTGGTGTGGGTCGCCTACTACGGCCAGTTCCACGCGCACCTGACCGACAAGGAGATCGTCGGCGGTCCGGGCGCGCAGGCCACCACGGCCAAGGCCGTCGAGGCCCAGGAGAAGGGCGCCGGCCCGGTCCTCGGCGTCTTCTCCACCGGTCCGGAGATCCGGAACGTGGCGCAGAACCTCGCCACGGAGATCATCGGCACCGTGGTGCTGATCCTCGCGGTCCTCACCCAGGGCCTGAACGACAAGGGCAACGGCCTCGGCATCCTCGGCGGTCTGATCACCGCGCTCGTGGTGGTGTCCATCGGCCTGTCGCTCGGCGGCCCCACGGGCTACGCGATCAACCCGGCCCGCGACCTGGGCCCCCGCATCGTGCACGCCCTGCTGCCGCTGCCCAACAAGGGCGGTTCCGACTGGAGCTACGCCTGGATCCCGGTGGTCGGTCCGCTGATCGGCGGCGCCATCGCTGCAGGCATCTACAACGTCGCCTTTGCCTGAGAAGCCTCTTGAGAAGCCTGACGAAGCACCGAGTCTTCGAGCACGCGCCGTACGTGCAGCCCCATCACCACGGATCTTTCAGGAGCACACAGTGACCGACGCCCACACCGCAGGCCCCTTCATCGCGGCGATCGACCAGGGCACGACCTCCTCGCGCTGCATCATCTTCGACCGGGACGGCCGTATCGTCTCCGTCGACCAGAAGGAGCACGAGCAGATCTTCCCGAAGCCGGGCTGGGTCGAGCACAACGCCAACGAGATCTGGACCAACGTCCAGGAGGTCGTCGCCGGCGCCGTCGCCAAGGCCGGCATCACCCGCGACGACATCAAGGCCATCGGCATCACCAACCAGCGCGAGACCACCGTGCTGTGGGACAAGAACACCGGTGAGCCCGTCCACCACGCCATCGTGTGGCAGGACACCCGCACCGACGCGCTCTGCAGGGAGCTGGGCCGCAACGTCGGCCAGGACCGCTTCCGCCGGGAGACCGGTCTGCCGCTCGCGTCCTACTTCGCCGGCCCCAAGGCCCGCTGGCTGCTCGACAACGTCGAGGGCCTGAAGGAGCGCGCCGAGGCCGGGGACATCCTCTTCGGCACCATGGACACCTGGGTCATCTGGAACCTGACCGGCGGTGTCAACGGCGGCCGCCACGTCACCGACGTCACCAACGCCTCCCGCACCCTTCTCATGAACCTGCACACCACGCAGTGGGACGAGAAGATCTGCGAGTCCATCGGCGTGCCGATGCAGATCCTGCCCGAGATCCGCTCCTCCGCCGAGGTCTACGGCGAGGTCACCGGCGGCAAGCTCGGCGAGCTGCTCGGCGGCATCCCGGTCGCCTCCGCGCTCGGCGACCAGCAGGCGGCCCTGTTCGGCCAGACCTGTTTCTCCGAGGGCGAGACCAAGTCCACCTACGGCACCGGCACCTTCATGGTGATGAACACCGGTGACAAGATCATCAACTCCTACGCCGGTCTGCTGACCACGGTCGGTTACAAGATCGGCGACCAGCCGACGGTCTACGCCCTGGAGGGCTCGATCGCCGTCACCGGCTCGCTGGTGCAGTGGATGCGCGACCAGATGGGCCTGATCTCCACCGCCGCCGAGATCGAGACGCTCGCGCTCTCGGTGGAGGACAACGGCGGCGCCTACTTCGTACCGGCCTTCTCCGGCCTGTTCGCCCCGCACTGGCGCTCCGACGCCCGCGGTGTGATCGCCGGTCTGACCCGGTACGTCACCAAGGCGCACCTCGCCCGCGCGGTCCTGGAGGCGACCGCCTGGCAGACCCGGGAGATCGCCGACGCCATGGTCAAGGACTCCGGCGACGAGCTGGTGGCCCTGAAGGTCGACGGCGGCATGACCTCCAACAACCTGCTGATGCAGACCCTGGCCGACGTCCTGGACGCACCCGTGGTGCGCCCGATGGTCGCCGAGACCACCTGCCTCGGCGCCGCCTACGCCGCCGGCCTCGCCGTCGGCTTCTGGTCCAGCACCGACGAACTGCGCGCCAACTGGCGCCGCGCCGCCGAATGGACCCCCCAGATGGACGCGGAGATCCGCGACCGTGAGTACAAGAACTGGCTCAAGGCCGTCGAGCGGACCATGGGCTGGATCGAGGACGAGAGCTGAGCGGCTCAAGACAGCTCAGACATCTCTGACGAGGAGTAAGTACCCGACATGACCAGTCAGTCCACCCTGCAGTCCGTGCCTGCCCTGGGGACGCACCCGGCCTCCGGCTCCAACCCGAGCCGGGCCGAGACCAGGGAGCAGCTCGCCAAGGCGTCGTACGACCTTCTTGTGATCGGCGGCGGCATCCTGGGCATCTCCACCGCCTGGCACGCCGCGCAGTCCGGGCTCAGGGTGGCGCTGGTCGACGCCGGCGACTTCGCCGGCGCCACCTCCTCCGCCTCCTCCAAGCTCCTTCACGGCGGTCTGCGCTACCTGCAGACCGGCGCGGTGAAGCTGGTGGCGGAGAACCACTTCGAGCGCCGTGCGGTCTCCCGCCAGGTGGCCCCCCACCTGGCGAACCCGCTCACCTTCTACCTCCCCGTGTACAAGGGCGGGCCGCACGGCGCGGCGAAGCTCGGCGCGGGCGTCTTCGCCTACTCCGCGCTCTCCGCGTTCGGCGACGGCGTGGGCCACCTGCTCTCGCCGGCCAAGGCGGCGCAGGACGTGCCCGAGCTGCGCACCGAGAACCTCAAGGCCGTGGCCGTCTACGGCGACGACCAGATGAACGACGCGCGCATGGCGCTGATGACGGTCCGCGCGGCCGTCGAGGCGGGCGCGGTCGTCCTGAACCACGCCGAGGTCACCGGCCTGCGCTTCACCAAGGGCCGGGTCACCGGCGCCGACCTCAAGGACCGGACGTCCGGCGACGAGTTCGGCGTCAACGCCCGGCTCGTGCTGAACGCGACCGGCCCCTGGGTCGACCACCTGCGCAGGATGGAGGACCCCAACGCGGCGCCGTCCATCCGCCTGTCGAAGGGCGCGCACCTGGTCCTGAAGCGCACCTCCCCCTGGAAGGCCGCGCTCGCGACCCCCATCGACAAGTACCGCATCACCTTCGCCCTCCCCTGGGAGGACATGCTGCTGCTCGGTACCACCGACGAGGAGTACGAGGGCGACCCGGCGGACGTCTCGGTCAACGAGAAGGACATAGCCCAGATCCTGGACGAGGCCGCGTTCTCCGTCCGGGACCAGCAGCTCCAGCGCGACCTGATCACCTACGCGTTCGCCGGTCTGCGGGTGCTGCCGGGCGGGCCCGGCGACACCGCCAAGGCCAAGCGCGAGACGGTCGTGACCGAGGGCAAGGGCGGCATGCTGTCCGTCGCGGGCGGCAAGTGGACCACCTTCCGGCACATCGGCCGTACGGTCATGCAGAAGCTGGAGGCGCTGCCGGGTCACCCGCTCGGCGACGACTTCGAGCCGATCTCCTCGCTGCCGAAGAAGCTGCCGCTGCCCGGTGTCGCCAACCCGCGCGCGGTCGCCCACCGTCTGCTGGTGGACGGCCCGGCGCCGGGCCCGCGCATGGCGGCGGACACGGCGAAGCACCTGGCCACCCACTACGGCTCCCTGGCCTTCGACATCGCCCGCCTGGCGAACGACGATCCGGAGCTGGCCGAGCGCGTCCACCCCGACGCCCCGGAGATCTGGGCGCAGGTGGTCTGGGCCCGTGACCACGAGTGGGCCGAGACGCCGGACGACGTGCTGCGCCGCCGTACCACGCTGACCATCCGGGGCCTGGCCACGGACGAGGTCCGCGCGAAGGTCCAGGACCTGCTGGACAAGAAGTAGACCCGAGCGGCGGCCGGTATCCCCGACCCGGACCGTCCGCCGCCGGCACTCCGGACCCCGCCGCACCGGGTCCGGACCACTGAGAGGGGCGGCTCCACGCCGATGGAGCCGCCCCTCTCGCCTGCCCGGGAGGAGTCCGCGGTGCCAACGGCCAGGACACGACGGGGCTGGGCGACCGGCTGGAGGCCGCGCGCGATCCCCGGATGCCGGCGGTGGTCGTCGCCGGGCACGGGCTGTACGCGTGGGGCGCGGACCCGCGGCAGGCCCGGCAGCACGCGGAAGTGGTCGAGTGGCTGCTGGAGTCGGCGCCGGCGGGGAACCGAGCCCGCACCCGGCCCCAGGGGGACTTCCGTTCGAGGCGATCCGGCCATGAGAGGCCCCGCATAATGTCCGGAGACATCCGATGTCTGGGCGACAGGAGGCCGGCCGTGGCAGTCACCGACGAGGCGATCGAGAAGATCAAGGACATGATCGTCTCCGGTGCGCTGCGCCCCGGCGACCGGCTGCCCAAGGAGAGCGAACTGGCCGCCGAGCTGGGCCTGTCCCGCAACTCCCTGCGGGAGGCCGTACGTGCGCTGTCGCTGATCCGGATCCTCGACGTACGGCAGGGCGACGGCACCTATGTCACCAGTCTGGACCCGCAGTTGCTGCTGGAGGCGATGAGTTTCGTCGTGGACTTCCACCGCGACGACACGGTGCTGGAGTTCCTCGCGGTGCGCCGGATCCTGGAGCCGGCCGCGACCGCGCTGGCCGCCTCGCGGATCGGCGAGGACGAACTGGACGCCCTGTCGGCCCAGTTGGACGAGCTGGGCGCGGAGCCGTCGGTGGAGCAGCTGGTCGCGGCCGACCTGGAGTTCCACCGGAGCATCGTGCGCAGCGCCGGGAACTCGGTGCTGTGCTCGCTGCTGGACGGGCTGTCCGGTCCGACCACCCGGGCCTGGATCTGGCGGGGGCTCGCCCAGGAGGACGCGGTCGGCCGCACCCTGCGCGAGCACCGGGCGATCCTGGGCGCGCTGCGGGACCGGGACGCGGAGGCGGCCCGCTCCTGGGCGACCGTGCACATCGCGAGCGTGGAGCAGTGGCTTCGCCGCTCCCTGTGAGGGGCGCCGTGCCGCCGCCGGCCTCCCCGCTGACCGGGGGTGTTCCGGGCCCGGGAACGGGGCAGTGATCCGTTCACTCCCCCGTGCAAGGGGGCTGCGGGCGCCCCCGCCGGACGCCGTAAGGTTGGTGAGTCAAGCGAGGGCACGTCGGAAGGAGGCACTGGGTGATCGAGCTGGAGGGGGTTCCCGAGCTGATCGACCCAGTCATGGTGGCCGCGTTCGAGGGCTGGAACGATGCCGGCGACGCCGCCTCCACGGCGGTCGCGCACCTGGAACGCGAGTGGAAGGGCGAGGTGTTCGCGGCGCTGGACGCCGAGGACTACTACGACTTCCAGGTGAACCGTCCCACGGTGTTCATGGACGGCGGTGTGCGCAAGATCACCTGGCCGACGACAAGGTTGTCGGTGGTCCGCGTCGGCGGCGCGAAGCCGCGCGACCTGGTGCTGGTCCGGGGCATCGAACCGTCCATGCGCTGGCGTTCGTTCTGCAACGAGCTGCTCGGCTTCGCGCACGAGCTGGGTGTGGAGCTGGTGGTCGTCCTGGGCGCACTGCTCGGTGACACCCCGCACACGCGGCCGGTCCCGGTCAGCGGGGTCACGTCCGACCCGGACCTGGCCCGCCGGATGGACCTGGAGGAGACCAAGTACGAGGGTCCGACGGGCATCGTCGGCGTCCTGCAGGAGGCGTGCACGCACGCGGGCGTCCCGGCGGTCTCGCTGTGGGCGGCCGTACCGCACTACGTCTCCCAGCCGCCCAACCCCAAGGCCACGCTGGCGCTGCTGAACCGGCTGGAGGACCTGCTCGACATCCGCATCCCGCAGGGCGAGCTGCCCGAGGACGCGCGGGCCTGGCAGGTGGGCGTGGACCAGCTGGCCGCCGAGGACAGCGAGGTCGCCGAGTACGTGCAGACGCTGGAGGAGGCCCGGGACACCGCGGAGCTGCCGGAAGCCTCCGGTGAGGCGATCGCGCGGGAGTTCGAGCGGTATCTGCGGCGGCGGGACGTGGGCCCTCCGGGCGGCAAGCAGAGGCCGCCCGCCTCCGGCGGCGGGGCCAGGGAGGACGAGGAGGACGGCTCCTCGGAGGACTGAGGCGGCTGAAGGTACGACGAAGGGGCGGTTCCCGTGAGGGAAGCGCCCCTTCTCCGTGTGGCCGGCGTGGACGCTTCCCGGAGGAAGCGCCCACGCTTGGTGTGCCGACGCGCCGTGGGTGCCGTGGACGGGCCGTCGAGCGTCTGCGGGCCCGTGGTGGCCGGCCGCGCAGTTCCCCGCGCCCCTTCGGAGCGCCTCACGCCGGGATGGTTACAGCGCCACTCCCAGCAGTGCGTCCACCGCACGGGTCACCAGGCCCGGCGCGCCGGTGTCGGTGCCGCCTTCCGCTTCCTGGCGGGCCGCCCAGCGGTCGACGGCGGCCAGCGCGGTGGGGGCGTCCAGGTCGTTCGCCAGGGCCTCGCGGATCTCCTCGACGAGGGCGTCGGCGGAGGGCCCGTCGGGGCGGGAGACCGCCGCGCGCCAGCGGGCGAGGCGGGTGACGGCGTCCTGGAGGACCTGGTCGGTCCACTCCCAGTCGGCGCGGTAGTGGTGGGAGAGGAGGGCCAGGCGGATGGCGGCCGGGTCGACGCCGTCCCGGCGGAGCCGGGAGACGAAGACGAGGTTGCCCTTGGACTTGGACATCTTCTGGCCGTGCAGGGCGACCATGCCGGCGTGGACGTAGGCCTTGGCCATGGGGAACTCGCCGGTGAGCACCTGGGCGTGCGAGGCGCCCATCTCGTGGTGCGGGAAGGCGAGGTCGGAGCCGCCGCCCTGGACGTCGAAGCCCATGCCGAAGTGGTCGAGGGCGATGGCCACGCACTCGATGTGCCAGCCGGGCCGGCCCCGGCCGAGGGTGCCGCCGTCCCAGCTGGGCTCGCCCTCGCGGGCCGCCATCCACAGCATCGGGTCGAGCGGGTTCTTCTTGCCCGGGCGGTCCGGGTCGCCGCCGCGCTCGGCGGACAGCAGCCGCATGGCGGCGGCGTCCAGGTTCGAGACCTTGCCGAAGTGCGGGTCGGACTCGACGGAGAAGTAGATGTCGCCTTCCAGGTCGTAGGCCGCGCCGAGTTCACGCAGCCGCTCCACGAGCGGGACGATGCCGGGTATGGCCTCGACGGCGCCTATGTAGTGCTGCGGCGGGAGCATCCGCAGGGCGGTCATGTCCTCGCGGAAGAGGGCCGTCTCCCTCTCGGCGAGGGCGACCCAGTCGACGCCGTCCCGATCGGCCCGCTCCAGCAGCGGATCGTCGACGTCGGTGACGTTCTGGACGTAGTGGACCTGCCGCTTGGTGTCGAGCCACACGCGCTGAACGAGGTCGAACGCGTTGTAGGTCGCCGCGTGACCCATGTGGGTCGCGTCGTACGGCGTGATGCCGCAGACGTAGATACGGGCGACGGGACCGGGGTCGAGGGTGACCAGGCCGCCGGTCGCGGTGTCGTGGATCCTCAGGTCGCGGCCCTGACCAGGCAGGGCGGGGACCTCGGAAGCGGGCCAGGCATGCATGTACATGAGCCTAACCGGCGCCGAGCTGCGGGTACGAACGGCATGGCCCCGGATGGCCGGTTTCGCGGTCTTGCACCTCGGCGCCGGATGTGCCTAAACCGGCGGCCAGGGGATGGCGGGCCACTCCCCGCTCGGCTCCGGATGCAGGCCCGAGGTGAGCAGCGTCTCGACCCGCGCGCGCGTGGCCTCGATCTCGGCCGCCGTGATCAGCGCGGCCAGCCGCCGGCCCAGCTCCCCCTCCAGGCCGTCCCGGAGCCCCTTGAGGACGTCGACGGCCTCCGGGGTGAGGGACTCCCCGGCCCAGCCCCACAGGAGCGTGCGCAGCTTGTTCTCGACGTTGAAGGTGACGCCGTGATCGATGCCGTAGAGCCGGCCGTCGGCGGTGGGCAGCAGGTGACCGCCCTTGCGGTCGGCGTTGTTGATCACCGCGTCGAGCACGGCGAGCCGGCGCAGCCGCTCGTCGTCGGCGTGCACCAGCAGCGCGGTGCGGCCCTCGCCGACCTCGGCGAAGCCGATCGCCTTCCAGCCCGGCTCCGGCTCCTCGGCGTCGACCAGGGCGAGCAGCTCCGCCTCGGCGTGCACGTCGACCCACAGCTGGCACATGCCCTCGCCGTACGGCCCGTCGCGCAGCACCGTGGGGGGCACGAGCCCCCAGCCGGTGGCCTCGGAGACCTCGTAGGCGGCCACCTCGCGGCCGGCGAGGGTGCCGTCGGGGAAGTCCCACAGGGGGCGCTCCCCGGCCACCGGCTTGTACACGCAGGAGGCTTCCCGGCCGTCCAGGGCGACCGTGCAGAACAGCGCCGCGTTGGACGCCTCGCGGATCCGGCCGCGCACGGTCAGCTCACCCCGCGCGAGCAGCTCGGCGGGGTCGGGACCGGCCGTCACGCTCCCCGGCGGTATCCGTTCTGGCGCGGACATACATGTCCTTCCGGATCGAGCGGGAGGCTGCACAGCGGGCACGGTGGCCGCCCGGCGTTGACGATGTCGAGGGCGCGCTTGGCGAAGGCCCGGGCCTGCGCGCCGGTCAGCCGGACCCGCAGCATCGGGGGTCCGTTCTCCTCGTCCTGGAGCAGCCGCTCCTCGGCCTCCGCGAGGTCCTCCTCGGTGTCGGCGTCCAGCTCGACCAGAGCCTGGGCCTCCACGATCATGCGCTGTTCCTCGCCGTCCCAGGCCAGGGCCATGGTGCCGACGCGGAACTCCTCCTCGATGGGGGTGTCGAGCGGGGCGGTGTCGGTGATCTCGGCGGGCGCCACGGCGGGGACGGGGGCGCTGCCGCCACTACGCCGGACGACCTCGTCCAGCAGTTCTTCCATGCGCTCGGCGAGCGCGGCGACCTGGGTCTTCTCCAGGACCACACTGGTCACCCGGGAGCCTGCGATGGCCTGGAGGAAGAAGGTACGGCGCCCGGGCAGTCCGACCGTGCCGGCCACGAAGCGGTCCGGCTGGTCGTAGAGGAACACCTGACGGGACACGTCCTGTCTCCATTGAATTCGTGGTTTCGAGCGGTTCAGCGGTGCGTGCCGTGCGGATACGCGACGCGGTGGGTCGCTTCACCCTACTGCGGCAGACGATCACGGTGCGCCCGCACCACCCCCGACGGGTGCGTCGCCGCCGTCACCGGGTTCCTCGCGCGGGGCGAGCGAAGCGAAGTCGCCGGTGTCGCCGAGCCGGACGAGGAACGGCCGCAGGCGTGTGTAGCGGATGGCGGTGACCGAGCAGGGCTCCACGGAGATCCGCTGGAAGAGGTCGAGGTGGAGGCCGAGGGCGTCGGCGACCAGCGACTTGATGATGTCACCGTGGGAGCACATGAGGTAGACGGCGTCGGCGCCGTGCTCACGCTCCACGCGCGCGTTCCACTCGCGTACGGCCTCGGCGGCACGGGTCTGCATGGCCCGCATGGACTCCCCGCCGGGGAAGGCGGCGGCGGACGGGTGGGCCTGGACGACCTCCATCAGCGGCTCGTCCTTCAGCTCGGCGAGCTTGCGGCCGGACCAGTCGCCGTAGTCGCACTCCCCGATCCGCTCCTCGGTGTGGCAGCGCAGGCCGGGTCGGGCCTCCAGCAGCGGCCGTACGGTCTCCTGGCAGCGCTGCAGCGGGCTGGTGACGACCTCGGCGATCGGCAGGCCGGCGAGCCGTGCGGGCAGCGCGGCGGCCTGCGCGGCACCGCGCTCGTCCAGGGCGACACCGGGGGTCCGGCCGGCGAGCACGCCCGAGGTGTTGGCGGTGGAGCGTCCGTGCCTTACGAGGATCAGCGTGGGCATGCGGACCAGGGTAGGCGCATCACCTGGTGCGCCGGCGAGCGGGCGAAGGGAGAATGCGCACCGTGATCGTGGACTGCGCCATCTACCGGCACGGACACCGCACCGAGGGCCCGGAGGACCTCTCCGACGCGCTCGCCGAGGCGCGGGCCGCGGGCGGATTCGTGTGGATCGGGCTGTACGAGCCGTCGGAGCGGGAGTTCGACCTCGTCACCGACGAGTTCGGGCTGCATCCGCTCGCGGTCGAGGACGCCCTCAAGGCCCATCAACGGCCCAAGCTGGAGGTGTACGACGACTCGCTGTTCATGGTGATCAAGCCGGTCGTGTACGAGCCCGACAGCGACGCCGTGTCGGCCGGAGAGGTGATGGTCTTCGTGGGCGACTGTTTCGTGGTGACCGTCCGGCACGGCGAGGGCGCGCCGCTGGCGGCGGTGCGGCACCGGCTGGAGGAGGAGCCGGAGATGCTCGACAAGGGGCCCACCGCGGTGCTGTACGCGATCGCCGACGCGACCGTCGACCACTACCTGGAGGTGGCGACGGAGCTGCAGACCGACCTGGACGAGCTGGAGGCGCAGGTGTTCCAGCCGGAGACCGGCAGTTCCCGCAACACCGCGTCCCGGATCTACACCTTCAAGCGGCAGGTCCTGGAGTTCCGCCGGGCCACCGGGCCGCTGGCGCTGCCGCTGGCCCGGCTCGCCGGCAACGGCCCGCTCGGCGCGGCGGAGCCGTTCGTGCACGACAAGGCGCGGCCCTTCTTCCGGGACGTGGGCGACCACCTCACGCGCGTGAACGAGTCCGTGGAGGCCCTGGACCGGCTGGTGTCGGACATCCTGTCGGCCCACCTGGCGCAGATGAGCGTGCGGCAGAACGACGACATGCGGAAGATCTCCGCGTGGGCGGCGATGGCCGCGGTCCCCACGATGATCGCGGGGATCTACGGCATGAACTTCGAGCACATGCCCGAGCTGCACTGGCTGTGGTCGTACCCGGCGGTGATCGCGCTGATGGCCGTGCTGGAGGTGCTGCTGTACCGGCTGTTCAAGCGGCGTGGCTGGCTGTGAGAGCGGCTCAGGCGAACTCGGGGTCGGGGACGGGCGACGCGGGTCCGCCGAGGGGGTCGCGGCGCTCGGGCGCGCTCAGGCCGACCATGCGGTGCCAGCCGGCGAGGCGCTCGTAGGCGTACACGGCGTGGATGCCGGCCGCGAGCACGGCCGACTTGGCCCTGGACCAGCCGAGGATGCGGCCCATGTGCGCCATGACGGCGAGGCTGACGTCCCGGTAGACGCGGATCTCGGTGAGCGCGCACGCGCGCAGGGTGCGCTGGATCAGCCGGCCGTGCCCGGCCGCGGCGAAGCGCAGGAGTTCCTCGTGGGTGTAGGCGAGGTGGTTGTCCTCGTCGTGCGCGATCACGCGGACGGCCTTGCCGACCTCGGGGTGGTCGGCGAAGTGGGTCCGGAGCGCCACCATCTGGTCGGCGGCGCGCTGTTCGGTGACCCGGCTGTGCGCGAGGTAGACGATGATGTCCGGCACGGTGAGCGGCTCGTCCCGGCGGAGCTTGTCGTGGGCGAGGCCGATGCCGTACCGCTCCAGAAGCATCGTGTAGTCGGTCTCGGGCGGGACGGGGACCGGGGTGAGGCCGCGCTTCTTCAGCAGGGCGTGGAAGATGCGGCCGTGCTTGTCCTCGTCGGCGCCGTGCCGGGCGATCTTCGGGGCCAGCGCGCGTTCGCTCTCGGGTACCAGTGCGGCGATCCGGCCGTTCTCCCAGCCGCCCTGGGCCTCTCCGCTGGCGGCGACGGAGCAGAAGAGCCGGAAGGACTCGTCGTGGTCGAGGATCTCCTGGAAGAGACTCCTGGCCGAAAGCATGGGCGCCACCTCTCCGCAGCGTTCCGCGGGTTTCCGCAAAGAACGAGTCAAATGCGGACAGAGGGCAGCCGCAACACGGGTGCGGGCCCGCTCGGCCGAAAGAAGGACCGCGGGGGTCGTAACCGCGCGGCGGCGGGCGCGTTGTTCCCGGTGACGGCCGTGGCGGGGTAGACCCCCGAGCCCCCACCACGGCCGCTGAACATCCCCTTACGCCAGCCCCGCGCGCTCCAGTGCCTCGCTGCCGGCCCGCAGGGACGCGATCCGCTCCTCCAGCGTGAAGCCGGCCGGGGCCAGGCTGAGGGTGGTGACCCCGGCGGCGGCGTAGGCTTTCATGCGGTCGGCGATCCGGTCGACGGAACCCAGCAGGGTGGTCCGGTCGATGAGCTCCTGCGGGATCGCGGCGGCGGCTCCCTGCTTGTCCCCGGAGAGGTACTTCCGCTGGATGTCGGCGGCCTCCTTCTCGTACCCCATGCGCTGCGCGAGCTGGTTGTAGAAGTTCTGCTTGGCGCTGCCCATGCCGCCGACGTACAGCGCGGTGTACGGGCGGAAGGTGTCGGCGAGCCGGGCCACGTCCTTGTCGTCGCCGAGGGCGATCGGCAGGGTCGGGCACACGTCGAAGCCGTCGAGCGTCAGGCCCGCCTTCTCCCGGCCCGCGCGCAGGTACTGCATGGTGGTCTCCTCCAGGTGCTCGGCGGAGGGGAAGATGAGCAGCGCGCCGTCGGCGATCTCGCCGGTCTGCTCCAGGTTCTTCGGGCCGATCGCGGCGATGTAGAGCGGGATGTGCTCGCGCTGCGGGTGCACGGTCAGCTTGATCGGCTTGCCCGGGCCACCGGGCAGCGGCAGCGTCCAGTGCTCGCCCTCGTACGACAGCCGCTCCCGGGTCATCGCCCGGCGGACGATCTCCACGTACTCCCGGGTGCGGGACAGCGGCTTGTCGAACTTGACGCCGTACCAGCCCTCGGAGACCTGCGGGCCCGAGACACCGAGGCCGAGCCGGAACCGGCCGCCGGAGAGCGAGTCGAGCGTGGCCGCGGTCATCGCGGTCATCGCGGGCTGCCGGGCCGGGATCTGGAAGATGGCCGAGCCGACGTCGATGCGCTCCGTCTGCGCGGCGACCCAGCTGAGGACGGTGGCCGCGTCGGAGCCGTAGGCCTCGGCGGCCCAGCACACCGCATAGCCCAGCCGGTCGGCCTCCTGCGCCACGGCCAGGTTGTCGCCGTCCATTCCGGCACCCCAGTAGCCGAGGTTGATCCCGAGCTGCATGGCCGATTCCCCTTACCCATGAGTAACGTGCCTGTCGGGGTGACCTTAGCGCGGGGACGGGTGCCGGGGGCAGGGTGTGGGGGCCGCGTCTCACCGGGGCGTTCACGCATCCGACCCGGTTATCCACAGGCAACCCACCGCACCGGTTATGGCCAGTAATCTCGCCCGCATGGAGCAGAGGCATCTCGGCCGCACCGGCCTGCGCGTGTCCCGGATCGGGCTCGGCACCCTCACCTGGGGCCGGGACACCGACGAGCACGACGCCGCGGACATGCTGAAGGCGTTCTGGGAGGCCGGCGGCACCCTCGTCGACACCGCGGACGTGTACGGCGACGGGGAGGCGGAGTATCTGCTCGGGCAGCTCATGGACGGCCTGGTGCCGCGCCGCGATCTGGTCATCTCCACCAAGGCGGGCAGTGTCCCCGACCCCGACCGCCGCTTCGACGGCTCCCGCGGCCATCTGCTCGCCGCGCTCGACGCCTCCCTGGCCCGCCTGGGCACGGACCACGTCGACCTGTGGCACGTCCACGCCTACGACCCCGACACCCCGCTGGAGGAGACCCTGCACGCCCTCGACCTCGCGGTGGGCAGCGGCCGGGCGCGGTACGCCGGCGTCTCCAACTTCTGCGGGTGGCAGCTGGCCAAGGCGGCCACCTGGCAGCTCGCCGCGCCGGGCGCCCGCACCCGGCTGGCCAGCACCCAGATGGAGTACTCGCTGCTGCAGCGGGGCGTGGAGCGCGAGGTGCTGCCGGCCGCGCTCGACCTCGGCGTGGGCCTGCTGCCCTCCTCCCCGCTGGGCCGGGGCGTGCTCACCGGCAAGTACCGGCACACCACTCCCCCGGACTCGCGCGGCGCCTCGGAGCACATGGCGCCGTTCGTCGAGCCGTACCTGGACGACACGGCGACCCGGATCGTGGACGCGGTGACGACGGCCGCCGACGGGCTCGCGGTCACCCCGCTCCAGGTGGCCCTCGCCTGGGTGCGGGACCGGCCCGGGGTGGCCGCGCCGATCGTCGGCGCGCGCAACGCGCAGCAGCTCACGGCGGCGTTGTCAGTGGAGGCCCTTAGTCTTCCTGACGAGATCTGCCGGGCGCTGGACGATGTGTCGGCGCCCGTGCACCGCTACCCCGATCACGACTGGAGCACGCTGTGAGCACGGAGCCGGAGACCACGGAGAACGCCGAGCCGGGGGCGCCGGACACCCGTGAGACCCCGGACCGGGGCACCGACGGGGACGTCCCGGCCGAGGGCACGGACACGGCCGGCGGTGCGGAGTCCGCCGACGACGGGGAAGGCGCCGCAGCCGAGGGCGGTGCCGGGGCGGAGGACGGTGCCGCCGCCGGGCTGTCCGAGGCGGAGGCCGAGCTGGCCGCGCAGCGGATCGAGCGGGAGCGGATCGAGCGGCGCAAGGCCGAGAAGAGGAGCCGGATCGAGAGCGGCGGCAAGCTCAGCGGCACGGCGGCCGACCTCCTCGCGGCGGTCCGCGCCGTCGAGAGCGGCGAGAAGCCGACGGCCACGGTCTTCGCGGAGCCCGCGCCGGCACCGCGCCGCACCGCACCGGAACCGGTGCGCAGGCCCCAGCCCGCCCCCGCGCCGGTCGCGCCGAGCGGTCCCGCCCCGGAGGCCGTCGACGCCGTGCGCCGGGTGCTGACCGAAGGCGGCGCGCCCGACGCCCTGGCCGCCCAGGTCGCCGCGGTCCTCGGCGAGGGCGCCGACACCGCGCTGCGGGAGGACCCCTGGCAGCTGCTCCGGGTCGCCGGGGTGCGGCCGGAGCAGGCCGACGGCTTCGCGCGGGCGCTGCTCGGCGCCGGCTGCGCCCCGGACGACGAGCGGCGGGGCCGCGCGGTGACCGTCTGGCTGCTGGAGCAGGCGGCCGTGGCCGGGCACACCGCCCTGGACCTGCCCACGCTCACCGCGGCGCTGGGCCGGCAGGGTGTGCCGGACCCGGACGCGGCGGTGCAGGCGACCCTCGCCGAGGGGGAGGCGCTGGTGTTCCAGGACGCCCTGGACGAGCCCGGCGCGCCCGCGCCCCAGGCCGCCGGCACCGGTGAGGACACCGACGAGGAGCAGGAGCGGCCGGTCCGGGTCCTCGTCGGCCTGGAGCGGTACGCGCTGGCGGAGGAGAGCCTCGCCGACGGCCTGGCCCGTCTTGTCAACTCCCTGTCCCAGGAGACCGGACAGGTCTGGGAGACGGTCGCCGCCGGGCTGTCCGGCGGCGCGGCCGAGCTGGCCCGCGCGGTCGCCGGGCACGGCCTGGTGCTGCACACCGGCGGGGAGGCGGCCCGCGCCGAACCGGCCGCGCTGCTCGGTGCCGCCCGCGCCGCGGGCCTGCGCGCCTTCGCCGTCTGCCACACCGCGGACGGGCGCGGGCGGCTGGCCGCAGAGCTGGGCGGGGTGCCGGCGGAGCGGGGCGTGGGCACGGTCGCCGGGCTGCTGTCCGGCGCCGAGGGCCCGGGCCGGGACACGGACGGCGCCCTGGAACTCGACCTGCTGATCGTGCTGGACGCGCCGCAGCTGGACGTGGAGGGCGCGGCGATGCTGGTGGAGTCGCTGCCCGACGGGGCCCGGCTGGTGCTGAGCGGCGACCCCGGGGTGCTGTGGTCGGCCGGTCCGGGCCGGGTCTTCGCCGACCTGCTCGCGGCCCGGGTCTGCCCGCAGACCGTCTCCCGTGTCCCCGACCCCGGCCCGCTCGGCGAGCTGGTCTCCGGCATCGGCATCGGCGAGCTGAACCAGGTCGCCGCCCCGGGCAAGGAGATCGTCATCGTGCCGGTGCGGGACGCGGGCGAGGCCGTGCACCGGACGGTGCAGCTCGTCGCCGACTCGGTGCCGCGGGCGATCGGCATCCCGGCCGACCAGACCGTGGTGATCACCCCGGGCCACGGCGGCGCCGCGGGCACCCGCGCGCTCAACGCCGCCCTGAAGGAGCGCCTCAACCCCGGTCCCGGCCGGTTCGGCGGCTTCGACCCCGGTGACCGGATCGTCTACTCCCCCGTGCCGGGGCGCGCGGTGCCGGGCGTGGTGGTGAAGGCCGACGCCGAGGGGCTGCACCTGTCGTGCGCCGACGGGCCCGTCGTCGTACCGCGGGAGCGGGTGGAGGGCGGTGTCCGGCACGGCTGGGCGCTGACCGCGCACCAGGCGGTGGGCGCCCGCTGGCCGGCGGCGGTCGTCGTGCTGCCCGGCGACGCCGTGCAGGTCCTCAGCCGCCCCTGGGTGTACACGGCGTTCGGCCGGGCGGAACGGCACCTGTCCGTGGTCCACGGCGTGGAGCAGGCCCTGCCGAAGGCGGTCGCGGACATCCCGCCGAAGCCCCGCACGACCCGCCTGCAGACCCTGCTGCGCCCGCAGGAAGCCTGACGTCCCCCGTCGCCACGGCTGTCAGCCACGGCGGCGGATTCCGGTGGTGCCGTACCGGCCCGAGGCCCTACGGCACCGCCGGCCCCGCTCACTTCTCGGCGTCGAGCGGCTCCAGCTCCTCTTCGTCCTCTTCGTCGTCCTCGTCGACGAAGACGATGTCGTCGTCCCCGCCGTCGGGGACCTCGTCGTCGTCGAACACCGCGCTCACATCGAACCGGCACACCACCTGCTGCGCATCGATGTGCTCGAACGGCGCCGCCAGCCACTCCCCGGCCTCGGGCGGCTCCTCGGAGGCGGTGACCCAGAGCGTGGAGTCGCCCTCCTCCAGGCCGAACTCCTTGTGCCGGGACGCGATCTCGTCCGGTTCGAACTCGCCGAAGAGGATGCCCAGCGCCCCGGGGAGGGTCGCGGCGGCCCGGTCGTCGTCCTCGCCGTCGTCGAACTCCGCCGCCTCCACCCGCTGGGCCTGCGCCAGCAGCCGCTGGGGTTCGGCCACGGTGTAGTCGCGGCGGATCAGCACGCTGATCGCGTGGGGTTCGTCCGGGCCCGCGTACGGCGGCAGGGTGTCCTCCGCACCGGGGATCTCGAAGGGCGTGACCTCGTCGTAACGGTCGTAGAGCAGCTCGTCGTACGCCTCGGCGGCAGCGGCCAGCTGGTTGAACGCCTCGGAAACGGCCGGGTCGTCCTCCCCCGACCTGCGTTCGACCGCGGCCAGATGACGGTCGAGCGCGGTCTTGATCGCCTCGGCGGCGGCGCGTACCTCGGCAGCGGTGGGCTGCGCAGCATCAGACATAGTGCAGACGCTATCCGTACCGGGCACCAGCCCGCACAATAGATGCGATGCCGGAATACGAATTTGTCGACGTGTACGTGCCTCGCGGGGTCTCCCGCAAGGAGGCGACACGTCTGCTGACGGACCATGCCGAGTACGGACACTGGGAGTTGGACCGACTGAGCCTGCTGCGCGACGGCAGCCGCAAGGTGCGGTTGCGCCGGCGGATCATCCGCCAGGTGCGTGCCACGTGGTGAGCCGGGACATGTGACCGGACGAGACGGAAGCGGGCCCCGCCGGGATGGCAGGGCCCGCTCCGCTTTCGGTCACGCCGCGGCCCGTGCCTTGCGGTAGAGCACCGCGCCCGCGAGCAGCGCGCCCGCGCCGGCCGGCAGCGCGATGCCGAGCGGCACCTCGCTGCCCGTGTGCGCGAGCTGGGCGGTGCCCAGCGGCTGGGCGGAGCGGCCCGCCTCGGCCGTGACCTGGGACGCACCGTGGGCCGTGGAGCCGCCCGTGCCGCTCTGGGTGCCCGTGCCGGGGTGGCCGGGCTTGCCGGAGTCGCCCGGGGTACCGGGGTGGCCGGGCTCGCCCGGCTGACCGGGGTGACCAGGAGTGCCGGGCTGACCCGGCTGACCGGGGTGACCCGGGTGTCCGGGGTGACCCGGCTGACCCGGGTGTCCGGGGTGACCCGGCTGACCGGGCGGGGTGCCGTGCCCGTGCCCGCCGCCGTTGGCACAGTCGTTGCCCGTCGTGGCGTTGCCGGCCCCGACGACGTCGACGCTGTTGCCGCAGACGTTCACCGGGACGTCGACCGGTACCTGCACGGTGTTGCCGGAGCCGACGCCCGGCGAGCCGGCGGTGTGGCCGCTCGCGTGCGAGCCGCCGGAGCTGCCCTGCTCACCGTACTGACCCCCCGGGGTGCCGCCGTGGTTGGCGCACTTGTTGCCCACCGACGGGTTGAGCAGCCCGACGACGTTCACGGTGTTGCCGCAGATGTTCACCGGTGCGTGCACCGGCACCTGCACGGTGTTGCCGGACAGTACGCCCGGTGAACCGCCGGCACTGCCCGCCGCGCCCGAGTCGGCGTGTGCGTAGCCGCCCGCGGCGGCGATCACGCCGGTCGCGGCCGCCATGGTCATCAGGCCCTTGCGCGTGCCCTGTCGCATGCTGAATTCCCCCCTGCCTTCCATGTCTTCGTGCGAAAGACCGGTCGGCCTCGGAGCGCATGGCGTGCGCTCCGAGGCCGACGGCTCGTTAAAGGACGCCCCTCAGGGAGCCGGCGTCACTTGTTGACGCAGGCGTTGCCGAAGGCGGGGTTCAGGAGCCCGATCACGTTGATCGTGTTGCCGCACACGTTCACCGGGACGTGGACGGGCACCTGGATGACGTTGCCGGACACCACACCCGGGGAGCCCAGGGCGGCACCCTGGGCACCGGAGTCGGCGACGGCGAGACCCGCACCCGCGAGAACCAGCCCACCGGTGGCAGCCGCAGCAGCGACGACCTTCTTGATCATTCTTCCTCCTCGTTGGCAATGCGACCCCAAGGTTCGGGATCACATCACCTGTAACGAGGAGGGACTGATGAAGCTACGAACCGATCGTCGCATTCACCCTTCTCAGTCGTTCTCGTACGACTGCCCGAATGCCTGAGGGCAGAGCGTCACGACGCGTCGATGAACCGGTCGAGCACCCGCACGCCGAACTGCAGCCCGTCCACCGGCACCCGCTCGTCCACGCCGTGGAACATGCCGGCGAAGTCCAGCTCCGGCGGCAGCTTCAGCGGGGCGAAGCCGAAGCCGCGGATGCCGAGGTCGTCGAAGGACTTGGCGTCGGTACCGCCGGAGAGCATGTAGGGGATCGCCTTGGCGGTGGGGTCCTCGGCGAGCAGCGCGGACTGCATGGCCTCCACCAGCGCGCCGTCGAAGCTGGTCTCCAGTGCCTTGTCGGAGTGGACGTCCTCGCGCCGGACCTTCGGGCCGAGCAGCCGGTCGAGGTCGGCGAGGAACTCCTCCTCGTGGCCGGGCAGGAACCGGCCGTCGATGTGGGCGGTGGCCTCGCCCGGGATGACGTTGACCTTGTAGCCGGCGTTCAGCTGGGTGGGGTTGGCGGTGTTGCTCAGGGTGGCGCCGATCAGCTTGGCGATGCCGCCGAGCCTGGCGAGGGTGGACTCCATGTCCTTCGGGTCCAGCTCGGTGCCGAGCGCGTCGCCGAGTTCGTCGAGGAAGGCCCGGGTGGTCTTGGTGACCCGGACCGGGAACGTGTGGCGGCCGACCCGGGCGACCGCCTCCGACAGCTCCGTGATGGCGTTGTCGCGGTGGATCATCGACCCGTGCCCGGCGGTCCCGGCCACGGTCAGCTTCATCCAGTGCATGCCCTTCTCGGCCGTCTGGATCAGGTACAGCCGCCGCTGGTCGTCGACGGTGAAGGAGAAGCCGCCGACCTCGCTGATCGCCTCGGTGACGCCCTCGAACAGCTCGGGATGGTGGTCGACCAGGTGGCGGGCGCCGTACGTGCCGCCCGCCTCCTCGTCGGCGAGGAAGGCGACCACGATGTCCCGCGGGGGCCGGCGCCCGCTGCGCAGCCGGTCGCGGACGACCGCCAGCGTCATGGCGTCCATGTCCTTCATGTCGACGGCCCCGCGCCCCCACACGCACCCGTCCGCGATCTCCCCGGAGAACGGGTGGTGGGTCCAGTCGGCGGCGTTGGCCGGTACGACGTCCAGGTGGCCGTGGATGAGCAGCGCGGGCCGGGACGGGTCCTCGCCCTCGATGCGGGCCACCGTGGAGGCGCGGCCGGGGTGGGACTCGTAGATCTTCGGCTCCAGCCCGACCTCGGCGAGCTTCTCGGCGACCCACTCGGCCGCCTTGCGCTCGCCCGGGCCCGAGTGGTCGCCGTAGTTGCTGGTGTCGAACCGGATCAGCTCGCGGCAGAGGTCCACGACCTCGTCCTCGCCGGTGACGCTCCTGGCCGTGTCCGTCTCGCTCACGTGCTTCCTCCCGCTGTCACTGCTGGTGGTCCCCTCATCCTCTCTCCGGCCCCGCTCCGGGCCCAAGACCGGACCCGGCCCGACACGCGCCGTTCACGGGCGACCGGCTGCGGGACCGGGGGGTGATCAGCCACCCCCGAAAGCCTGGTAATGTTTCCTTCGTCGCCGCGAGGGAAGCCCGCGAAAGGGAAACCACGCACGACAGACACCTTGTCCGGGTGGCGGAATGGCAGACGCGCTAGCTTGAGGTGCTAGTGCCCTTTATCGGGCGTGGGGGTTCAAGTCCCCCCTCGGACACCAGTGAGGCCCCTGCTGCAACAGGGGCCTTTTTCATGCCCCGGTGCGACTTCCTAGACTTGAGGGGTGGCCCGGCCCAACGACGAGGTCGAGGCGCTCCTGCGGGAGTACGCCGATCTCATCGCGATCACCGGAGGCGACGCCTTCAAGGCGCGCGCCTACGAGAAGGCGGCACGGGCGATCGGCGGGTGTCCCACGGACATCTCCACGCTGGACGCCGAGGGACTGCGGGAGATCCCGAACGTGGGCCGGTCGATCGCCGAGAAGGTGGCCGAGTACCTGCGCACGGGCCGGATGGCGGTGGTCGAGGAGCGCCGGGCGAAGATCCCCGCCGGGGTGCGCGAGCTGATCACGATCCCGACCCTGGGCCCGAAGAAGGCGCTGCGGCTCTACGAGGACCTGCACATCTCGTCGGTGAGCGAGCTGGCCGCGGCCATCGAGGCGGACGCGCTGGCCGATCTGAAGGGCTTCGGCGAGAAGACGCAGGAGAACATCCGGCACGGCATCGAGCTGCTCCAGCGGGCAGGCACGCGGGTGCCGTTGTCGTCGGCACTGGAGACCGCCGAGGAGATCGTCGGGGAGCTGTCCGCCGTGACGGGCTGCAGGCGCTGTGCGTACGCCGGTTCGCTGCGCCGGATGCGGGAGACGGTCGGGGATCTGGACGTGCTCGTCGCCGCGGAGCGGTCGGCGCCGTTCATGGACGCGCTGTGCGAGCTGCCGGTCACGACCGAGGTCGTCGCGCGGGGCACGAAGAAGACGTCGGTGCGCACCGGCAAGGGGCTCCAGGTCGATCTGCGGGTGGTGCCGCCGGAGTCGTGGGGCGCCGCGATGCAGTACTTCACCGGGTCCAAGGCGCACAACATCCGGACCCGGACCATCGCCGTGCACCGGGGGCTGAAGCTCTCCGAGTACGGCGTGTTCGACACCGGGAGCGGGGAGTCGGTCGCCTCCCGCACCGAGGAGGAGGTGTACGCGCGGCTGGGGCTGCCGTGGATCGCGCCGACGCTGCGCGAGGACCGCGGGGAGATCGAAGCGGCGCTGGGCGACGGCCTGCCGGAGCTGGTGACCGAGCGGGACATCCGCGGTGACCTGCACACGCACACCGATCTCACGGACGGTCTGGCCTCGCTGGAGGCGATGGTGGAGGCCGCCGCCGAGCGCCGGTACGCGTACTACGCGGTCACCGACCACGCGCCCGATCTGTACATGCAGCGCATGACGGAGGAGAAGATCCTCGCCCAGCGGGAGCGGCTGCGGGAGCTGGACGGCACCCGGCACGGGATGCGGCTGCTGCACGGCACCGAGCTGAACATCGGTCCGGACGGCGAGGTGGACTGGCCGCAGGAGTTCCTGGCCGGTTTCGACCTGTGCGTGGCTTCGCTGCACTCGCACTTCGACCTGGGCCGCACGGCGATGACCCGGCGGCTGGTGCGGGCCTGCGAGAACCCGTACGTCCACATCATCGGGCACCCCACGACCCGGCTGATCGGCAAGCGGCCTGGGGTGGACGCCGACTGGGACGAGGTGTTCGCCGCCTGTGCGCGCACCCGGACCGCGCTGGAGGTCAACGCCCAGCCGGACCGGCTGGACCTGCGCGACGAGGACATCCTGCGGGCCCGGGAGCACGGCGTGAAGTTCGCCGTGAACACCGACGCGCACTCCGTCCCGCACCTCGCGCAGCTGCGCTTCGGGGTGGGCACCGCGCAGCGCGGCTGGCTCACCGGGGAGGACGTGATCAACACCTGGCCGCTCACCCGGCTGCGCCGGTTCCTGCGCAAGGGCGGGCGCAAGTGAGGGTCCGGACTCAGGCGAGGGGCCGTACCGTCAGCGTGCCGTCGGCGCCGTGCTCGACGCGGGTGCCGAGGTCGCGGGCGTAGCCGTCGAGGACGGAGCGCAGCCAGGCGGTGTCCTCGGCCGAGGCGTTCTCCAGGCGGAGCCGACGGGCCTGGAGCGGCACCATCCGCAGACCGGTGAGCCGGCCGGTGCCGGGCTCGGCCGAGACCAGGTACAGCAGGCGCAGGTCGTCGCGGTAGCGCTCGTAGCCGCCGATGCCCTCGTAGTCGTCGACGAGGTCGCCGCAGCCGTACAGGACGAGCCGGTCGCGGTAGACCTCCGGCGGGCGCGGGTGGTGCGAGGAGTGTCCGTGGACGATGTCGGCGCCCGCCTCGACGAGCGCGTGGGCGAAGCGGACTTCGGCGCGGGAGGGGGTGTATCCCCAGTTGGGGCCCCAGTGGACGGAGGCGACGACGAGGTCGCCGGGCCGTTCGACCCGGCGCAGGCGGTCGGCGAACTCCGTGGCGGCGGCCGCGGTCGGCGCGGTGACGAGGGCGACGCCGGGCCGGTCGCCGGTGGCGGCCCAGCTGTGCGGGATGCCGCTGGAGGGCATGCCGAAGGCGAAGACGAGGACGCGTCCGCCGGACCGCAGCGGCACGGTCGCCGGGCGCCATGCCGCGGCGGCGTCCCGGCCCGCCCCGGCGGTGCGCAGTCCGGCCGCGGCGAGGGAGTCCAGCGTCTCTCGCAGGCCGGCCGGTCCGAAGTCGAGCACGTGGTTGTTGGCGAGGACGCAGACGTCCGGGCGGGCCGCGGCGAGGCAGGGCAGGTTGGCGGGGTGCATCCGGTAGTGGACGGCCTTGCCGGGTGCGAAGTCGCCGTCCCGGGTGACGGCGGTCTCCAGGTTGAGCACCCGGACGTCCGGTGCGGCCCGCTCCAGGACGGGCAGCGCCTCGCCCCAGGGCCAGCCGGGGTCCACGGGCCGGGGTATCGGCCCGTTGGCGGCCTCGGCCAGGGCGACGTACTGCCGGGCGTCGCGCACGTAGTCCTCCCGCAGGAGGGGAGCGACGGGGTGGGGCAGGATCTGGTCGACGCCCCGGCCGAGCATGACGTCGCCCGCGAGGAACAGGGTGACGGCGTCCTCGCCCATGGCCGGCGGGCTAGACGTGCGCGGGTGCCATGTGGTCCGTGAACCAGTCACGGGCCAGCTCGGTCACCTGTTCCAGCGTGCCGGGCTCCTCGAAGAGGTGGGTGGCGCCGGGGACCACCGCGAGCCGGTTCTCGCAGCGCAGTCGTGCCTGTGCCTCCCGGTTGAGGTCGAGGACGAGCGGATCGGCGCCGCCGACGACGAGCAGGGTGGGTGCCGCCACCGCGGCCAGGCGGGGGCCGGCGAGGTCGGGCCGGCCGCCGCGGGAGACGACCGCGGCGGGCCGAGCGTCGGGGTCGGCGGCGGCCCACAGTGCGGCGGCCGCACCGGTGCTGGCGCCGAACCAGCCGACGGCGAGCCCCTCGACGTCGGGTTCCTCGCGCAGCCAGCGGGTGGCGTCGAGCAGCCGGCCGGCCAGCAGCGCGATGTCGAACACGTTGCCCCGGTCGGCCTCCTCCGCGTCGGTGAGCAGGTCGAACAGCAGGGTGCCGAGCCCGGCCCGGTGCAGCCCCTCGGCCACGAACCGGTTGCGCGGGCTGTGCCGGCTGCTGCCGCTGCCGTGGGCGAAGGCCACCACGCCGGTGGCGCCCTCGGGCACGGTGAGCCGTCCGCCGAGCCGTACGGCTCCGGCCGTCACGGTCACTTCGCGGTCGGTGGAGCCGGCGCCCGCGGTGTGCCGGTGCCGGCTCGCGGCCCGGCGCAGGCAGGCCGTCACCTCTTCGTCGTCGACCTGGGCGAAGTCGGCGTAGAACTGGCCGACCGCGGCGAAGTCCCAGGGGGTGTGCAGGCAGACCAGTTCGTCGGCGTCGCCGCCGAGCCGCCGGGCGAAGTCCCGGGGGGCGACGGGGACGGCCAGGACGATGCGGGCCGCGCCCCGGGCCCGGGCGATCCGGCAGGCGGCCCGCGCGGTGGAACCGGTGGCCACGCCGTCGTCCACCACGACGGCGGTCCGGCCGGCGACGGAGACCGCGGGGGCGGCACCCCGGTAGCGCGCGGCCCGGTCGTGCAGCACCCGCAGCTCGCGTTCCTCGACGCCGGCGAGATCCGCGTCCGAGACACCGGTGCCGCGCAGCACCTCCTGGTTGATCACGCGGACGCCGTCCTCGCCGACCGCCCCCATGCCCAGCTCGGGCTGGTACGGCACGCCGAGCTTGCGCACCAGGCAGACGTCCAGGGGCGCGTCGAGCGCCTCGGCGACCTCGGCGGCGACCGGCACCCCTCCCCGGGGCAGCCCGAGCACCACCACGTCCTGGCCCCTGAGGTACTCCAGGCGTTCGCCCAGCCGTCGGCCCGCTTCGAGGCGGTTCCTGAAGTGCAAGGCGGCGCTCCTTCACTCCCGGGACAGCCAGAGCGGCACCGGGGCGTCCGTGTCGGCGGCTCCCGTCGCCTTCATGTCGCCGTCGGCGGCGCGCAGCAGCATGCGGCCCATGGCGATGAGCGCGCGCCCGGCGGCGAGTTCGTCGCCGATCTCCGGCATCGCCCGGTCGTAGGGGTTGCGGCGGGCCTCCGCGTGGCTCTCCAGGACGTTGTCCCCGGTGTCCAGGATGATCCGGGCGGTGGTGTCCGGATCGTGCTCGCACAGGTAGACGTTCAGCCGCCACTCCTTGACGGCGGGACGGCTGCTCACGGGTCCGGTCATCGTCCGTCTCTCCTCCCGCGCTGCGCTGCTCTTCCACTGTGCACCCGGCCCGGGGCCGACGCCTCCCCTGCTGCGGGCAGAATGGGGCCATGACCTCGCGCACCTGCCCCTGCGGCCTCCCCCGGCCCTACGACGCCTGCTGCGGCCGCTTCCACGCGGGAGCGGCGGCCGCGCCGACCGCCGAGCTGCTGATGCGGTCGCGGTACTGCGCGTTCGTGCAGGGGGACGCCGGGTATCTGCTGCGCACCTGGCACCCGCGGACCCGGCCGCAGCGGCTGGACCTCGACCCGCGGATGCGGTGGACGGGACTGGAGATCCTGGACACCACCGACGGGTCCGCTTTCCACGGCACCGGCACGGTGACCTTCCGGGCCTCCTACCGGGGCGGCTCGCTGCACGAGCGGAGCCGGTTCGAGCGGGTGGACGGGGCGTGGGTGTACGTGGACGGTGACTTCCCCGACCAGCCGGAAGCCCGCAGCTAGGGCGCGAGGATGTCCAGCTCCTGGAGGGCGCCCACGGTGATCTGCCGGGTCAGTTCCTCGGCGCGGGCCGCGTCGCCCGCGCGGACCGCCTCGGCCACCTGCACGTGCAGGGTGACGGCCGCCGGGTCGGGGTCCTCGAACATGACCTCGTGATGGGTGCGGCCGGCCAGCACCTCCGCGACGACGTCGCCGAGCCGGGCGAACATCTCGTTCCCGGAGGCGGTGAGCACGACCCGGTGGAAGGCGATGTCGTGGACCAGGTAGTTCTCCAGCTTGTGGCCGCGTGAGTTGGCCACCATGCCGAGGGCGCACTCGGTGAGTTCGGCGCACTGCTCGGCCGTGGCGTGCTGGGCGGCGAGGCCGGCCGCGACGGGTTCGATCGCGGAGCGCAGCACGGTGAGCGAGCGCAGCTGGTGCGGGCGGTCGGCGCCGGCCAGGCGCCAGCGGATGACCTGCGGGTCGTAGACGTTCCACTCGGCCTTCGGGCGGACCGTGACGCCGACCCGGCGGCGGGACTCGACCAGGTGCATGGACTCCAGCACGCGCACCGCCTCGCGCATCACCGAGCGCGACACCTCGAAGTGCTGTGCCAGCTCGTCGGTGCGCAGAACGCTGCCCGGCGGGTACTCACCCCCGGTGATCGCGGGGCCGAGGGTGTCCAGTACATGGCCGTGCAGCCCCCGGCCCGGTGTGCTCATGCACTCAGCGTACGGCGTGGATCACGGCGAGAAAAAGTCAGACTTATAAGTCACAGACTCTTGAATTCGTCGTACCTAATGGGTTTCAGTGTGGCGACGCCGCAGTGGCGTCGGATGTCGAGGAAGACAGCGAGGCAGTCATGCGAACCCCCCAGGTCGTCGTCGTGATGGGCGTCGCGGGGACGGGCAAGACCACGATCGGTCCCCTGATCGCCGCGCGGCTGGGCGTCCCGTACGCCGAGGGCGACGACTTCCACCCGCAGGCCAACATCGCCAAGATGTCGGCCGGGATCCCGCTCGACGACGCCGACCGGTGGCCGTGGCTCGACGCCATCGGGCACTGGGCGCACGGCCGGGCCGGACTGGGCGGGGTGGTCAGCAGCTCGGCGCTGAAGCGGTCGTACCGCGACCGGCTCCGGGCCGTGGCGCCCGGAATCGTGTTCCTGCACCTCACGGGCGACCGGCGGCTGATCGAGGAGCGGATGTCCCAGCGGCAGGGCCACTTCATGCCGACGGCGCTGCTGGACTCGCAGTTCGCCACGCTCCAGCCGCTCCAGCCGGACGAGGCCGGAGTGGCCGTGGACGTCGCCGGCAGTCCGCAGGAGATCACCGAGCGAGCCGTGCGGGCCCTGGACGCGCTTCCCGTCGCATCCGAGTAACACCTCACCCCCGTCCCCCGTAACCCAAGGGAACCCCCGTGACCAGACTCAGCGTCGAGATGCTGGCAGCGGACGCACCTGCGCCGATCACTTCCGCCGGACACGCCCAGCTGGGCATCGCCGTCCTGGTGGGCATCGCCGTCATCGTCCTGCTCATCACCAAGTTCAAGCTCCATGCCTTCCTCGCGCTGACCATCGGGTCGCTGGCGCTCGGGGCGGTCGCCGGGGCGCCCCTCGACAAGGCCATCACCAGCTTCACCACCGGGCTCGGCTCCACCGTGGCCGGCGTCGGCGTCCTGATCGCGCTCGGGGCGATCCTGGGCAAGCTGCTCGCCGACTCCGGCGGCGCCGACCAGATCGTCGACACGATCCTCGCCAGGGCCGGCGGGCGGGCGATGCCGTGGGCGATGGTGCTGATCGCCTCCGTGATCGGCCTGCCGCTGTTCTTCGAGGTCGGCATCGTGCTGCTGATCCCGGTCGTGCTGATGGTCGCCAAGCGCGGCAACTACTCCCTGATGCGCATCGGCATCCCGGCCCTCGCCGGTCTGTCCGTGATGCACGGCCTGATCCCGCCGCACCCCGGCCCGCTGGTCGCCATCGACGCGGTCAAGGCCAACCTGGGCGTGACCCTGGCGCTCGGCATCCTGGTCGCCATCCCGACGGTGATCATCGCCGGTCCGCTGTTCTCGAAGGTCGCCGCCCGCTGGGTGGACGTGCCGGCACCCGAGCGGATGCTGCCGCAGCGCGCCTCGGAGGAGCTTCAGCGCCGGCCGGGCTTCGGCGCGACGCTCGCCACCGTGCTGCTGCCGGTCGTGCTGATGCTGGCCAAGGCGCTGGTGGACATCGTCGTCGACAACCCCGCGCACACCGCCCAGCGCGTCTTCGACGTCGTCGGCTCCCCGCTGATCGCGCTGCTCGCCGCCGTGATCGTCGGCTTCTTCACGCTGGGCCGGCCCGCCGGGTTCACCAAGGGCCGGCTCCAGCAGACCGTCGAGAAGGGCCTGATGCCCATCGCCGGCATCCTGCTGATCGTGGGCGCGGGCGGCGGCTTCAAGCAGACGCTGATCGACTCCGGGGTGGGCCGGATGATCCTGGACGTCTCCAAGGACTGGTCGATCCCGGCCCTGCTGCTGGCCTGGCTGATCGCGGTGGCGATCCGGCTGGCGACCGGCTCGGCGACGGTGGCGACGGTCTCGGCGGCCGGTCTGGTCGCGCCGCTCGCGGCCGACATGTCGACCACGCACGCGGCGCTCCTCGTCCTGGCCATCGGCGCGGGCTCGCTCTTCTTCAGCCATGTCAACGACGCCGGCTTCTGGCTGGTGAAGGAGTACTTCGGGCTGAGCGTCGGGCAGACCGTGAAGACCTGGTCGGTGATGGAGACCATCATCTCGGTGGTCGCCGGCGGCCTGGTCCTGCTCCTCTCCCTGATCATCTAGGGGCACGGCGACGACGGGGTCCGGCCGAGGCCGGCTGCACGGTGGTCCTCAACGGGCGCGGGTGGGCCGGGCGGCGTGTGCTTGCGGGCGCGGCGCGGACACGACCACACCCCCGCGCCGCACCAGCCGCAGACAGGTGTCCAGGCCGGCGGGCCGCCCCCGGGGCCACGGCGACGTCCACCTTCGCGGGCCGGCCGCGGTCATCCGGATCGTCAGATCGCGCCGGTGTTCGCGCCGGCCGCTGACCGGGAGCGGTCCGGCAAGGTGCTGCTGGAGTGCTGAGCGGCACGGGACAGCAGGGGGCTACGGGCGCCAGAGCGGGTGCTCCCGGTTCGCCCACTCCTCGCTCACCGTTCCCGTCCGCAGGCCGCGTCTCGCCTCCGGGTCGCCCAGGGCCATGCCGATGTGGCCCGCCAGGACCACGCCGATCGTCAGGGCGAGCCAGTCGTGGACGAAGGTCGCCGAGGTGCGCCACATCAGCGGGGTGAGGTGGGTGAACCACATCATCAGGCCGGTGCCGAGCATGACCAGGGTGGCGCCGGCGATCCAGGCGGCGTAGATCTTCTGGCCGGCGTTGAACTTGCCGGCGGGGCGCTGCTCGCGGCGTCGGTCGCGGCGCAGGGCGGCACGCAGCCAGACCCGGTCGTGCGGCCCGAAGCGGTTGAGGAACCGCAGGTCGGCGCGGAAGGCGCGGGAGGCCAGGCCCAGCAGGACCGGCACCGGCAGGGCGAGGCCGGCGTACTGGTGGACCCGGACGACCAGTTCCCGGCGGCCGACCAGGACCGCCAGCTGCGGGATGTAGAGGACGGCGGCGGTCAGCACGCACACGCCCATCAGCGCGGCCGTCGCGCGGTGCACCCGTCGCTCGGCGCGGGTGAAGCGGTGGAGGCGGGCGCCCGGCGGGGCAGGGGTCTCAGCTCGTAGGCTCATCGGTCCGTCCGTTCGAGCGGCCGACCCAGGCGTCGACGTCGTAGCCGAGGTCCTCCCAGTAACCGGGGCGCACCCGGTCGGTGACGGTGATGCCGGAGAGCCACTTGGCGGACTTGTAGAAGTACATGGGGGCGACGTAGAGGCGGACCGGGCCGCCGTGGTCGTGACCGATGTCCTTGTCCTGCATGCGCAGGGCGACCAGGACGTCCGGACGGCGGGCCTGGTCGAGCGTGAGGCTCTCGGTGTAGGTGCCGTCGAAGCAGGTGAAGCGCAGGGCCTTGGCGGTGGGGCGGACGCCCGCCGCGTCGAGCAGGTGGGACAGGCGTACGCCCTGGAAGGGGGTGCCGGGTACCCGCCAGCCGGTGACGCACTGGACGTCCCGGACCAGCCGGGTCTGCGGCAGGGCGCGCAGGTCGGCGAGGGTGTAGCCGCGCGGGCGGTCGACCAGGCCGTCGATGGTGAGGCGGTAGTCCGCGGCGGTCCGGTGCGGGACGGAGGCGGCCACGGAGTAGTAGCGGAAGCCGCCGCCGTTGGGCAGCAGACCGGTCAGGCCGGTGGGGTCCTTGTCGGCGACGCCGCCGAGGAAGCCTTCGAGGCCGCGTTGGAGCGCGGGCGCGGCGACCACGCCGAGGGCGCCCAGGCCGAGGGTGCCGAGGAAGACCCGGCGGCCGATGGGCCTGCCGTCCGGTTCCGGTTCGGGTATGGGTTCCTCGGATGGTTCAGGGTTCACGTGTTCATTCGAGCACTCGGGGCCGCGCGGGGCCAGATGATCGGGTCGCTGGTCAGACTTTCGTCATCACTTTTTCCGTACCTGCCATGGGTACGTCGGGGAGGGCGCGGTTTCTCACTGCTTCTCACTTGTTCTCACTGCCCGAGCGCGCGGGTGCGGGCCGCGTCGAAGGCGGCCCGGGCATCGGGGTGCGCGTAGGACCAGGGCGCCGGGGTGGCGTGCTCGCCGATGCGCTGGAACAGGGCCGCCGCCTCGGCCGGGCGGCCGGCGCAGGTCAGGGCGAAGGCGAGGTGGTTGAGGTCGATGTGACGGCGCGGGTGCTCGTCGTGCTCCCACTCCAGCCACCAGTCGAAGCAGGCGCGCAGGATGCGCCGGGCCCGCGGGCCGGACCAGTGCCCGGAGGCGGCCGGGTCGGCCGGGGCCAGGCCTGCGGCGGCGAGGACCCGGTAGCGCTCGGCGTACGCGACGACGGGCAGGACGGCCAGCGGGGAGTCGGCGGGGGCCTCGGCGGCGGCCAGCTCGGCGACGTCGTACACCTCGTGGACGTCGGCCCCCCGGCCGCCCGCGGGCCGTTCGGCGAGGCGCGCGATCAGCAGGTGGTGGGCGTGGTGGTGCTCGGGGTGCCGGCGGCGCAGCTCGCAGAAGGTGTCGAGCACCTCGCGCTCGGGGCCGAGGGCGCGGGCGAGCAGCAGCCGGCCGAGCCAGGGGGTGGGGTCGGCGGGGGCGAGGCCGGCGGCGGTGTCGCAGGCCTCGCGGGCCCGGCCGGGTTCCTCCTTGCCGCGCAGTGCGCGGTGGACCAGGGCCAGGGCGAGCAGCGCGGCGGCGTCGGCGGAGCCGGGCTCGGCGGCCAGCCAGTCGCTCGCCCAGGCCGCGGCGTACGGGTCCTGGGCGAGCGCCGTGAGGCGGTGGCCGCGGCGGTCCCAGTCGTCGCCGGTGTGCACCAGCAGGGAGCGCGCGGCCTGCCGTCGGCCTTGGGCCAACGCGGTCCGGGCGGTGTGCAGTTCGGCGTCGTCGAGGGCGGCGTCGAAGGTGCCGGAGGCGTCCTGGGCGGGCGCGCCGGACGGTTCCGTTCGGGCCCGGCGAGCGCCGAGCAGATGCGGGAGAGGGGGCACCGCGGGCTTCCTGTTTCTCGGGCTGCCATCGACCGATCACGCACAGCAAACCCCCAGCCAAGGGTCGCGTCAAGCGGAACGACGCTGTTGAGAGCTTCAACTTCCGGGCTCGAGACCGGACTTGAGGGCTCCGGTGCAGGTGGGCCGGTTCCCGGGCGGTCACGCCGGTGGAATTTTCCTGTGGCGTATGCCATCGCGTTCCGGGCCGTCCGCCCCGACTTCTGTGGCGTACGCCATGGCGCCGCGCCCGCTGGTTGCGGAGCATGGCGAGTCAACCGCCCGGTATCGGGCACTTCCGGGGCACTCCGTCCCGGGAGCGCTACAGTCGGCCACTACGCGCCCGTGGTCCGGCCGGATGATCGAGGTACACAGCGTGTCGGTTCTGGTTCTCCTTCTCGCCGTGAGCGCGGCCTGCTGTCTGGGCTTCGGATTCGTACTCCAGCAAGACGCGGCGCAGAAGGCGCCGCTGAAGGACTTCCTCTCTTTCCGGCTGCTGCTCGACCTGATGCGGGTGCCGCGCTGGCTGGGCGGGCTCGGGCTGATGGTGGCCGGCATGGTGCTCGGCGCGGCCGCCCTCGGCAGAGGCGAGATCTCCCTGGTCGAGCCGCTGCTCGCGACCAATCTGCTGTTCGCCCTCGCCCTGTCCCGGCACCGGACCAAGCAGGTCCTGGGCCGCCAGGGCTGGGCCGGTCTGCTGCTGCTCGCGGGCGGGGTGAGCGCGTTCATCGTGGCCGGCGAGCCGCGCGGCGGCACGGCCGTCGCCGATCCGCTGCGGCACTGGCTGATCATCGGGACCGTGACGGGCGCGGCCCTGGTCCTCACGACGTACGCCAAGCGCTCCCGGCTGAGCTGGGGCCCGGTGCTGCTGGCCCTGGCGGCCGGACTGCTGTACGGCGTCCAGGACGCGCTGACCCGGGTGAGCGGCGTCCGCTTCTCCGACGGCGGCTTCAGCGAGCTGTTCACCGGCTGGCAGCCGTACGGTGTGGTGGCGTGCGGGGTCACCGGTCTCGTCCTGGTGCAGAGCGCGTTCGAGACCGCCCCGCTGCGCATGTCGCTGCCCGCCCTCACGGCGGCCGAGCCGCTCGCCGGGATCCTGTGCGGGGTGGGCTTCCTCGGCGACCGGCTGCGCACCGACACCGGGGCGCTGGCCTGGGAGGCGGCCGGGCTCGCGGCCGTGGTGACGGGCATCGTGCTGCTCGGGCTGCATCCGGCGATGCCGTGCGGCACGGCGCAGCAGGAGCACCGGGCCGGGCACCTCCAGCGACGCTGAGGCCGCCCTGCTTGGATACGGGCATGAACCCTGCTGACGAGATCCTCGACATCGTCGACGAGCACGACCGGGTCGTCGCCCGGTACCCGCGCGGCGAGGCCTACGCCCGCGGACTGCGCCACCGCTGTGTGTTCGTCCAGGCCCGGGACGCGGCCGGCCGGCTCTTCGTGCACCGGCGCACCGCGACCAAGCTGGTCTTCCCCTCCCTGTACGACATGTTCGTCGGCGGGGTCGTCGGCGCGGGCGAGTCCTACGACGAGGCGGCGCTGCGGGAGGCCGAGGAGGAGCTGGGGGTGCACGGGCTGCCGCAGCCGGAGTTCCTCTTCAAGTTCCTGTACGACGACGGCGCCGGGCAGAGCTGGTGGTCGGCGGTGTACGAGGTGCGCTGCGACCTGCCCGTGCGACCGCAGGCCGAAGAGGTCCAGTGGCACGCCTTCCTGCCCGAGGAGGAGGTCGAGCGGCGGCTCGGCGAGTGGGAGTGGGTGCCGGACGGGCTGGCGGCCCATGAGCGGCTGCGGGCGTTCCGGGCGGCCCGGTGATCGCCGGGTAGGGTCGGCCGCGTGAGCGAATTCGTACGGAACATCCGGTTGTGGTTCGCGCCGGAGCGGGTGCGGGACGAGGGCGGCACGCCCGACTACCGGTTCTCGCTGGCCAACGAGCGCACCTTCCTCGCCTGGCTGCGCACCGCGCTGGCGCTGATCGGCGGCGGATTCGCGGTGGACCAGTTCCTGCCGGACCTGCGCTGGGCGTGGCGGGTCGGTCTCGCGCTCGCGCTGCTCGCGGCCGGTGTGCTCTGCTCCCTGCGCGCGGTGAACCACTGGGTGCGCTGCGAGCGGGCGATGCGCCGCGGCGAGGACCTGCCCGCCTCCCGCTTCCCGGTACTGCTGAGTCTGGTCGTCGCGGTGGTCGCCGTCGCGATGGTCGTGGTGGTACTGGTGGGGTGGGAGGGGTGACATCCGGCCCGGGCCCGGACGACGGCGGCCTGGCGGGCCGGGATCCCGGGTTGCAGCCCGAGCGGACCCGGCTGGCCTGGCGGCGCACGACCCTGTCCGGTGCGGTGGTCGCCGTCCTGGGTGTCAAGACGGCGCTGCACGGCGGCGCGTCGGCCATCGGCGTCCTCGTGTGCGCGCTGTGCTGCGGGCTGTGGCTGGCATTCCTCGGCGTGGCCCACCACCGCATCCGCGCCCTGTCCGCCGGCACCCCGCCGCCCGCCCTCGCCCCCCGCCACGCGACGGCGGCGGTGCTGTGCGCGGTGGCGATGGCCGCGTGCGCCGCGGTGCTGGTGGTGTAGGCGCGGCAACGGTCCAGGCGGCACCTTGCCCGGCCTCGGCCCAGGCGGCACCCTCCCCGGTCTCGATCCAGGCACTTCCGGGTCTCGGCCCAGGCGGCACCTCCTCCGCCGCGTGCCAGGCGCTTCCCGGCCTCGGCCCAGGCGGCACCTTGCCCGGCTTCGGCCCAGACGGCACCTTCTCCGCCTCGTGCCAGGCGCTTCCCGGCCTCGGCCCAGGCGGCACCCTTCCCGATCTCCGTCCAGGCGGCACCCGCCCCGGTCTCGGCCTAGGCGGCACCTTCCCCGGGCTCCCCCTCCACCGTCACCACGATCTTGCCGCGGGTGTGGCCCTCCTGGCTCAGTCGGTGGGCGTCGGCTGTGCGGGTCAGGGGGAAGGTCTGCTGGACGTGGACGGTGACGGCGCCCTGGTCCGCCAGGTGCGACAGGTGCCGCAGGTCCTCGGCGTCCGGGCGGACGAAGCAGTAGCGGCCGCCGTAGGCCACCACCTCGGGGTCGGCGATCGAGGCCAGCCGGCCCTCCGGGGCGAGCAGGTTGGCCGAGCTCTTCAGGGTGTCGCCGCCGACGGTGTCGAAGACCGCCTCCACTCCCTCGGGGGCGAGCCCGCGCACCCGTTCCGCCAGGCCGTCGCCGTAGACCACCGGCTCGCCGCCCAGCGCGCGGACGTGGTCGTGGTGCCTCTCGCCGGCCGTGCCGATGACCCGGGCGCCGAGGTGGGCGGCGATCTGGACGGCGAGCGAGCCGACGCCGCCGGCCGCCGCGTGCACCAGGACGGTCTCGCCCCGCTTCACCTCCAGCGTCTTGACCAGTACCTGGTAGGCGGTGAGCCCGGCCAGCGGCAGCCCGGCAGCCTCCTCGAAGGACAGCCTGCGCGGTTTGCGGGCCAGGGTGCGCACGGGCGCGGCGACGTACTCGGCGAAGGTGCCCCGGGAGAGGAAGTCCTCGCGGACGTAGCCGATGACCTCGTCGCCGACGGCGAACTCGGTGACCGCGGCCCCGGGCTGCACGACCACTCCGCTGACGTCCCAGCCGGGGATCACCGGGAAGACGGCGTCCAGGACCGGGTCCAGGTACCCCTCGCGGCACTTCCAGTCGACGGGGTTGACGGCCGCCGCGCGCACCTTCACCAGAACCTGGTCGGGGCCGACCTTGGGGTCGCGCAGCTCGCCGTACTCCAGCACCTCGGGTCCGCCGTAGCGGCGGTAGCTGATGCCCTTCATGCCCTCGACCCTCCGGGGTGCTCGTGCGCCACGCAACCGGGATGCCCTGATATGCGCCTTTCGCGTGGCAGCCTTTCGGTCGTCACCCCCGTACCCCCCGAAGGGGAGCACCATGACCACCCTGCACCAGGAACACAGCGAGCACGGGCCGCACCGCCACGGGCCGGGCTGCGGACACAACGCCGTACCGCACGGCGACCACGTGGACTACGCCCACGACGGCCATCTGCACCGGGAGCACGAGGGCCACTGGGACGAGTGCGAGCCGGCCGGGCACAGCGTCCACGAGGGCCACGAGCACGTGCACCACGACGAGTGCGGGCACGCGCAGGTGCCGCACGGCGACCACGTGGACTATCTGCACGCCGGGCACCGGCACGCCGAGCACGGGGATCACTGGGACGACCACTGACCCGTGGCGGGCAGAGGGACGACGGCTCCCCGGGCAGCGCCCCGGGGGGCCGCCGTCCTATCGTGGCTCCGGTCACGTTTCCCGCCGGGTTCGGCTCCCCCACTGGACGACATACCGACCGGTCGGCATCATGAGTCCTGTTCTTGTTGACCCGTTGGTAGGAGTGATGAATGAGCGCCGACCACCCGCCCGGACTCGACCTGGACCGGCTGCGCGCCCTGCTGGAGCGTGAGCGTCCCGGTCTGGTGAGCGGCCCGCTGACCGGACGGCTCATCGAGGGCGGACGGTCGAACCTCACCTACGCGCTCTCCGACGGAACCTCCAAGTGGGTCGTCCGCCGGCCCCCGCTCGGCCATGTGCTGGCCACCGCGCACGACATGAAGCGCGAACACCGGGTCATCAGCGCCCTCTACCCGACGCAGGTGCCGGTCCCCCGCCCGCTGCTGCTGTGCGAGGACGAGGAGGTGCTCGGGGCGCCGTTCTACGTGATGGAGTTCGTGGAAGGCACCCCGTACCGCACCGCCGACCAGCTCGCCCCGCTCGGCCCGGAGCGCACCCGGAACGCGGTGCTGTCCCTGGTGGACACGCTGGTCGAGCTGCACGCGGTGGATCCGGCCTCGGCGGGCCTGGCGGACTTCGGCCGCCCCGAGGGCTTCCTGGACCGGCAACTGCGCCGCTGGGGCAAGCAGTTGGACGCCTCCCGCAACCGCGACCTGCCGGGCATCGACGAGCTGCACGCGGCCCTCGGCCGTGACCTGCCCCGCTCCCCCGCCCCGGCCGTCGTCCACGGCGACTACCGGCTCGACAACGTCCTGATCGGGGACGACGACCGGATCAAGGCCATCCTCGACTGGGAGATGTCCACGCTCGGCGACCCGCTGACCGATCTGGGCCTGCTGGTGATGTACAGCCGGCCGCTCGGCATGCCGGACTCCCCCGTCTCCACCACCGCCGAGGCCCCGGGCCACCCCGACCCGCGGGAACTGATCGAGCGGTACGCGGCCGGCTCCGGCCGGGACGTCTCGGCCATCTCCTGGTACACGGCGTTCGCCTGGTTCAAGCTCGCCGTGATCCTGGAGGGCATCCACTACCGGTACACGCTCGGCCAGACGGTCGGCCGCGGCTTCGACCGCATCGGCGACCTCGTGCCCGTCTTCATCGACCACGGACTGACCACTCTTCAGGAAGGCTGACCGGCATGGACTTCGCGTTCGACGCGCGCACCGAGGAACTGCGCGCCAAGCTCCTCGCCTTCATGGACGAGCACGTCTACCCGGCCGAGGCGGTCGCCGAGGAACAGCGGGCCGCGCTCGCCTCGCCCTGGGACACCCCGGCCGTGGTCGAGGAGCTGAAGGCCGAGGCGCGCAGGCAGGGCCTGTGGAACCTCTTCCTCCCCGACGCCGGGTACGGCGCCGGGCTCACCAACCTCCAGTACGCCCCGCTCGCCGAGATCACCGGCCGCTCCCCGCACCTCGCGCCCACCGCGACCAACTGCGCCGCGCCCGACACCGGGAACATGGAGGTGCTGGCGCAGTTCGGCACCGAGGAGCAGAAGAAGCAGTGGCTGGAGCCGCTGCTGGCCGGCGAGATCCGTTCGGCGTTCGCGATGACCGAGCCGGAGGTGGCCTCCTCGGACGCCACCAACATCACCACGCACATCGAGCGGGACGGCGACGAGTACGTCATCACCGGCCGCAAGTGGTACATCTCCGGGGCGATGAACCCGGACTGCAAGATCTTCATCGTGATGGGCAAGACCGATCCGGACGGCGCCGACATCCGCCGCCAGCAGTCCATGGTCCTGGTCCCGCGCGACACCCCCGGCGTCACGGTCAAGCGGGCCATGCAGGTCTTCGGCTACGAGGACCACTCGCACGGCGGCCACGCCGAGGTGGTCTTCGACCACGCCCGCGTGCCGGTGGCGAACCTCGTCGGCGAGGAGGGCGGCGGCTTCGCCATCGCCCAGGCCCGGCTCGGCCCCGGCCGGATCCACCACTGCATGCGGCTGATCGGCATGGCCGAGCGGGCGATCGAGCTGATGTGCCGGCGGGCCGTGACCCGTACCGCGTTCGGCAAGGCGCTGGCCCAGCAGGGAGTGGTCCAGAACTGGATCGCCGACGCCCGGGTCACCGTCGAGCAGCTGCGGCTGCTGGTGCTGAAGACGGCCTGGCTGATGGACACCGTCGGCAACAAGGGCGCCCACACCGAGATCCAGGCCATCAAGATCGCCACCCCGCGCGCGGTGGTCGGCATCCTGGACCGGGCGATCCAGCTGCACGGCGCGGGCGGGGTGAGCCAGGACTTCCCGCTGGCCGAGCTGTACGCGAGCGCCCGCACGCTGATGCTCGCCGACGGACCGGACGAGGTGCACCAGCGGTCGCTGGCCCGCCGGGAGCTGAAGCAGTACCTGTGACGCGCACGCCGGTGCGGCACCGACGCCGCACCGGCCGTCCCCCTCGCGTCAGCTCCGTGCGCCGTTGAGTGTGCGCCCGGTGTGTGGTGTCGTACCTCTTCCGGAACCGGCCCGGCGGGCCGGCGGCGCGTCGAGTGGGGGAAGCGTGACGGACCTGCGGGACCACCCGGAGTGGCGGACGGCCACGGAGACCGGGGTGACCTTGGAGCGGCTGCTGTCCGTCGTGGGGTCGGGGGCCCTGGAGCTGGACACGGCACCGGCCGGACTGGCGGTGCCCGTCGGCAGGGCGGCGGTGCTGGATCCGCTGGACCCCGACATCAGGCCGCGGGTGCTGCTGCTCGCGTTCGCCGTCGACCCCGGGTCGGCGCAGGCCCTGGACGTCGTACGCCGGGCCGGTGCCGCCGGGGCCTGCGGTGTGGTCCTGGGCCCCGACCGCACCGAACAGTCCGCCCGGGCCCTGCGTGCGGCCGCCGAGGAGGCCGGGGTGGCGGTGCTGTACCGCACCCGCTGGTGCGACTGGGAGCAGCTGGTGGGCGTGGTGCGGGCCGGACTGGCCGCCGCGGGGGCGCCACCTGTCCTCGGGCCGGCCGTCGGGGACCTGGACGCGCTGGCCGACGCGGTCGCCGCCCTGGTCGGCGGCTCGGTGACCATCGAGGACACCGACTCCCGCGTCCTGGCGTACTCCTCGACCGAGGAGAACGTGGACGAGATGCGCCGGCTGACCATCCTGGGGCGGCGGGTCCCGCCGTGGCGGGTGGCCGCGATGCGGGAGGCGGGCCTGTTCCGCGCCCTGTGGGCGACGGACGAGGTGCTGCACCGGCGGGCCCGGGGCGAGGATCCGGAGCGCCTGGTGTGTGCCGTCCGCGCGAACGGCGAGGTGCTGGGGTCGGTCTGGGTGGCCGCGGTCGGCGGCAGGCCGCTCGCCCCGAACGCGGCCGAGGCGCTGCGTACGGCGTCCCGGGCGGCCGCCGCCCATCTGCTGCGCCACCACACGCGCGGGGCGGACAGCCGGCTGGTGGAGGACGCGGCGCGTGCGCTGCTGGAGGAGCGCGGCTCCGCGGAACTGCTGGCCGAGCGGGCGTCGCTGCCGGCGCAGGAACCCTGCGCCGTGCTGGCGGTGGGCCTCGGCACCGACGCGCCCGAGCAGGAGCCGTCCCGCGACGCGTCGACGATGTACGGCCTGCTCACCCTGCACTGCACCGCGCTCGGGCACCGGATCGTGGTCGTACCGGCGGGCGGCCGGGCCCTGGTACTGGTGTGCGCGCTGGACCCGGGCCGGGCCCGTGAGCAGCTGGCGCGGCTCGGGGAGTCGCTGGCGGCACGGGTGTCGGAGGCGACCGGCGGGCAGGTGCGGGTGGGACTGGGCGCGGTGGTGCCGGCGCTGGCCCGGGCGGCCGAGTCGCGCCGGGACGCCGAGCTGGCGCTCAAGGCTCTCGGCCGGGCCGGGGCTTCGCGCACCGTGGCGTGGGTGGAGGAGGTGGCGGACACGATCGGCGTCCTGCAGGCGGTCGAGGCACTGCGGGACGTACGGCTGCCGCCGGAGACCTCGGTGGCGCGGCTGGCCGCGTTCGACGCCGAGCACGCCGGGAGCCGGCTCGTGGAGACGCTGCGGGCCTACCTCGACCACTTCGGTGACGTGTCCGCCGCCGCGCGCAGCCTCTCGGTGCACCCCAACAGCCTCCGCTACCGGCTGGGCCGGATCGCCGCGGTCTCGGGGCTGGACCTCGACAGCCCGGACGCCCGTCTGCTGGCGCAGCTCCAGTTACGGCTGGCCGACGAAGGCCCGCGACCGGGACCGGCCGGAGCGTCGTCGCGGCCGTGACACCGGTGCCGGCCGGTGCCGTCGTTCGTGCGCCCGCACCAAGGCGGGGTGCCGTTCTCGTCGGGGCGCACAACGGCGCGGCCCGCGGGGCGCGGTCGTCCCTCCCGGCAGCGGTCGGGGGAGGGAGGTCTCTGCCGAACCGACGAAGACGGGCGGGGGGCGCGGCGAGCAGCCTGGGAGGGCGCCCGGGACGCTCCGGGCCTCGCGACCCCGACACCGGAAGGTTCACCATGACCGCTGTGACCCTCGCCGCCGCCCGGCGTGAACGCATCCTCCAGGAGGCCGTACGGCAGGGGCTGCTGGACCCGGAGCAGTCCCTGCTGGCCGCCTTCGTCGACCTCGACGGGGTCGCGGCCACGGTCGCGGCGCTGCACGAGGCGTTCGCCGGCCTCGGCGGGGACGGCCCCCGGCAGGGGGCCGGCTCGGGCCCGTCCGCACCGCCCCGCGTCCTGCACGCCTTCGCCGCGAAGGCCAACTGCCTGGTGCCCGTGCTCCGGGAGCTGGCCGGGCTCGGCATGGGATGCGAGGTGGCGTCCGCGGGCGAGCTGGCCCGGGCGCTCGCGGCCGGCTTCCCGGCCGAACGGATCGTCTTCGACGCCCCCGCCAAGACCCGGGCGGAGCTGGAGCGGGCCCTGGCCCTCGGGGTGGCCGTCAACGCGGACGGCTTTCAGGAGCTGGAGCGGATCGCGGACATCCTCGCCCGGCGCCCTTCGGCGTCCCGGATCGGGGTGCGGCTCAACTGCCAGATCGGCGGCGGCCGGATCGCCGCGATGAGCACCGCCACGAGCACCTCGAAGTTCGGCGTGCCGCTGACGGACCCCGGCAACCGGGAGCGGCTGATGCGGGCCTTCGCCGAGCACCCGTGGCTGACCTGGGTGCACACGCACACCGGGTCCCAGGGCTGCCCCCTCGACCTCATGGCCCGCGGGGTGGCCCGGGCGGTGGAGTTCGCGGACGAGGTGGAGGCGGCCTTCGGGCCGGGCCGGGTCGAGGGCGTCGACATCGGCGGCGGACTCCCCGTCAACTTCGCCGACGACGAGGTCACGCCCGGCTTCGCGACGTACGTCGAGCAGCTGCGGGCGCACGCCCCGAACCTGTTCCGGCGCGGGTACCGGGTCGTCACCGAGTTCGGCCGCTCGCTCCTGGCGAAGAACGGCTTCCTGGCCGCGTACGTCGAGTACACCAAGACCGCGGGGGGCCGGCCGATCGCCGTCACCCACGCCGGTGTGCAGGTCGCCGCCCGGACCGTGTTCGGCCCCGACGCCTGGCCGCTGCGGATCGAGGCGCACGACGGGTACGGCACGGTTCGGCGGGGCCGGCCCGTGCGGCAGGACGTCGCCGGTCCGGCCTGCTTCGCCGGCGACCTGCTGGCGCGCGACCGTGCGCTGCCGCTGCTGCACCCCGGTGACCTGGTCGTCGTCCCGGACACCGGCGCCTACTACTTCTCGACGCCGTTCCACTACAACAGCCTTCCGGAACCGGCGGTGCACGGCGTCCGGGTGCGCGCGGACGGCGGGATCGAGTTCCCGCTGATCCGGCCCGCACAGGACCCGTGGCGGCTGTCGGCCCGGGACGGCGTCGGCGTGCCGCCCCGGGAGCCGGCGGGCGCCCCGGTCCCCGGTGTCAGGTGAGGGGTGCGAGGGTGTCCCGGCCCGACCGTTCGCGGCCCGACCGGGACGGGCCGCTGCTCACCCAGCGCGCCGCCCTGGTGTTCCTGCTGGCCGCCCTGGCCGGCGCCGGCGCCACCGTGCTGGCGGCGCTGGCCGGCAACCCGTGGCCGGTCGCGGTGAGCGTCGGCGGCGGAGCGGCCGGCTCCGCCGTCCTGTTCTTCAAGGAGATCATCGGCTAGCCGGCCGGCTCCCGGCCTACGGGCGCAGGGCCCGCAGCAGCAGGTCGGCGAGGTGGTCGGCCACCTCCTGGGGGCTCAGGGGGCCGTCGGGGCGGTACCAGGTCGACAGGTGGTGGACGGAGCCGAAGTGGTAGTCCACGATCAGGTCGGCCGGGGTCGCCGTGGAGAAGACGCCGGCCTTCTGGCCCTCCTCGATCAGCGCCCGGAAGCGCTCGTGGTAGCGCCGGCGCTCGGCGCGGACCTGCTTGTTCTTCTCCGGGCTCAGGTGGTGCATGGACCGGAAGAAGATCATCGCGTCGTCGAGGTTCTCGATCGTCGTGACGACGACGTCCGCCGCCGCGTCTCTGAGCCGCTTGTCCACGGGCTCGTCGGCGCCTGCGAAGGTGTCCAGCCGCTCCTGCTGGAGGCGCAGTACGCGCGCGTACACCTCGTGCAGGAGGTCGTCCTTGGAGCCGAAGTAGTGGTACAGCGCACCCTTGGTGACGCCGGCCGCCTCCACGATCTCCTGCACGGAGGTCCGGTCGTAGCCCTGCTCGGCGAAGAGCCGGGTGGCGGCGGCCAACAGCCGCTGCGGGACGGGCGTCCCGTCTCCGTCCGTCGTCCTGGGCACTGCCGCCACCTGCCTTTCCGTTTCTGCTGCTCGTGTCTGCTGCTAGTCCTGCCCGGTGCGGGAACGCAGTTCCCGCCGGAGGATCTTCCCACTCGCCGTCTTGGGCAGGTCGGGCAGGATCTCCACCTGCCGTGGGTACTTGTAGGCGGCCAGTCTCTCCTTGCAGTACACCGCGAGTTCGTCCGGGTCCGCCTCGGCCCCCGGACGGAGGCTGATATAGGCCTTGACGGTCTCGCCACGGTACCCGTCCGGCACACCGACCACGGCCGCTTCGCGTACCGCCGGGTGCGTGTACAGGACGTCCTCGACCTCGCGCGGCCACACCTTGAAGCCGGACGCGTTGATCATGTCCTTCTTGCGGTCCACGACGTACAGCCAGCCCTGCTCGTCCATGAACCCGATGTCGCCGGTGCGCAGCTCGCCGTCCGGGAAGGTCTCGGCGGTGGCGTCGGGGCGCCGCCAGTAGCCGGGCACCACCTGCGGTCCGCGGACGACGATCTCGCCGTGCTCCCCGAAGGGCACCTCCGCGCCCTGCTCGTCCAGGATCCGCACGACCGTGTCGGCGCCGGGCAGGCCCACGGACAGCGTCCCGGAGACCGGGTCCACGGGCGCCTCCAGGTGGGGCGGCACGGAGGCGCAGGGGGCGGTGCACTCGGTGAGGCCGTAGCCGACGCGGATGTACGGTCCCAAGCGCTCCCGGAACTTCTCCACCAGGGCCGGCGGCACGGGCGCGCCGCCCGAGGACAGGTTCACGAAGGAGGCGAAGTGCTCACGGCTGACGTCCGGGTGGGCGGCGAGCGCCATGTAGGCGGTGGAGGGGCCGACGGTGTAGTGCGGGCGGTGCTCGGCGAAGGCCTCCAGCACGACACCGGGCTCGAAGCGGTAGGTGAGCACCAGGGTGCCCGCACTGCTCAGACAGGCGCCGAACTGGCAGACCATGCCGGTGATGTGGAACAGCGGCGCGAGCGCGTAGTAGACGGGAGCCTCGGGCAGGCCGAGACCGGTGGCCTGGCGCTCGGCGTTGTGCATGATGTTGGCGTGCGTGTTGGTGGCGCCCTTGGGGGTGCCGCTGGTGCCCGAGGTGTAGCTGATCAGGGCGATGTCGCCGGGGCGCGGCAGGCGGTCCTCGGGCGCCCGGCCGCCCTGCCGGGCGACGGCCACCAGGTCGTCGGCGTCGGGTGCCTGGGGCAGCCGCTCGAAGGTCAGCACGCGCGGGTCGTTCCGCGTCTGGAAGTCCCGCTCGCACGCGGTGAGCGCGATCCGCACCGGCGAGCCGGCGGCCGTCTCCCGCAGGTACGTCTCCCAGGCCCGGTCGGAGCAGATCAGCGCGGCCACCTCGCCGTCCCGCAGGACGTGCGCCACCTCGCCCGACTTGTACATGGGGTTGACCGGGACGACGGTCGCGCCCGCCTTCCAGGCGCCGAGCACGGCCAGCACGAAGTGCGGGGAGTTCTGCAGCAGGACGGCCACCCGGTCGCCGCGCTGCAGGCCGCGCGCGGCGAGGTGGGCGGCCACGCCGTCGGTCAGCTCGTCCACCTCGCGGTAGCTGAGCCGGGCGTCGAAGTAGGCGAGGAAGGTGCGGTCGGGGGCCTCGGCGACGGCCTCGCGCAGGGCGTGCACGAGCGAGTCGGCGGGGTCGAGCGGGGCGCGCTGGGTCTCGTCGAGCAGCGCGAGCCAGGGGCGGGCGGCGTAGGGGGAGGCGGTCACCGGGCGGCCTCCCACTTCTGCTGGATGTGGTTCATGGTGGCGAGCCAGCGGTCGGGCTCACCGGCCCGCACCTGGTAGAAGCCGGCGACCTCGGGGTGCGGCAGGATCAGGAAGCGGTCCTCCTCGATGCCCTGGAACAGCGCGTCGGCCACGGCCGCCGGCTCGATGGCGGTCGGCTGGAGCACCAGGTCGCCCGCGCTGCCGGTGGCGGCCAGCATGTCGGTGCGGACGCCCTGCGGGCAGATGGCGTGCACCTTGATCCCCCGGTGGCGGTACGTCAGCGACAGCCACTCGGCGAAGGCGTAGGCGCCGTGCTTGGTCACGCTGTAGGAGGGCGCGCCGATCATGGTCAGCAGTCCGGCGGCGGAGACGGTGGAGACGAACCGTCCGCTGCCCCGCTCCAGCCAGTCGGGCAGCAGCGCGTGGGCCGCGCGGACGTGGGCCATCAGGTTGACGTCCCAGGAGGCCGCCCAGGTCTTCTCGTCCAGCGGGCCGTCGAGGTCGCCGTCCTCGAAGGCGACGCCGGCGTTGGCGCAGTAGACGTCCACCGTGCCGCCGAGCGCGTCCCGGGCCTCGGCGACGATCGCGGAGGCGTCGCCGGGCACGGCGGTCCCGCCGATCTCGTCGGCCACCGCCTCCGCCTTCCCGGCATCCAGGTCGTTCACCACGACCCGGGCCCCCTCGGCGGCGAACCGCCGGGCCAGCGCGGCCCCGATCCCACCGCCCGCCCCGGTGACGACCACTCCCGCATCCTGCACGGCTTCCACCATCGGTCTCCTTCGACACGACTCTCGCGCGGCGCGCGTCGGCTCTGGCCGGCTCAGACTAACCAGTCGGTATGTGTAAAGGAAAGGGTGACTGCACCAACCTCTAGGGGCGCGGGGAACTGCGCGAGAACGACGCACGGTCCGCACGTGTCCACTCACCGGAGGACCCCCATGCACCTGTCCCGACGGACCCTTCTCGCATCGGCGACGACGACAGCCCTCCCGGCTGCACCACGGCACCGCGAGCATCTCCACACCGGCTTCGAAAGACTCGCGGCCGACGACTACTCACTCCTCTCCGGCCAGAAAGCAGGCGTCGTCACCAACCCCACCGGCATCACCAGAGAAGCCGAGCACATCGTCGACGTCATGCACCGCGACCCCCGCGTCCGGCTGACGGCAGTCTTCGGCCCCGAACACGGCTTCCGCGGCACCGCACAGGCCGGCGGCTCCGAGGGCCGCTACGACGACCCCGCCACCGGTCTGCCGGTGTACGACACGTACCTCAAAAGCGGCCGGCCGCTCGCCGACGTCTTCACCGCCTCCGGCGTCGACACGGTCGTCTTCGACATCCAGGACGTCGGCGCCCGCTTCTACACCTACATCTGGACCCTCTACGACTGCATGGAAGCGGCCCGGCTCGCCGGCAAACGCTTCGTCGTCCTGGACCGCCCCAACCCGGTGACCGGCCGGGAGGCCCGGGGCCCGGTGCTGCACAAGGAGTTCGCCACCTTCGTCGGCCGGCAGCCGATCGCGCAGGCCCACGGGATGACCGTCGCGGAGCTGGCCCGCCTGTTCAACGGGGAGTTCCTGACCACGCCGGTCGCCCTGGAGACCGTACGCATGACGGGCTGGCGACGCGCCGGGTTCTACGACGCCTCCGGCCTGCCCTGGGTGCCGCCGAGCCCGAACATGCCCACCCCGGACACCGCGCTGGTGTACTCCGGCACCTGCATGTTTGAGGGCACCAACCTCTCCGAGGGGCGCGGTACGACCCGGCCCTTCGAACTGCTCGGCGCCGAGGGCGTCGACGGACGCTGGGCCGCCGCCGCGAACGAACTCGGGCTGCCGGGCGTGCGGTTCCGGGAGGCGTACTTCACGCCCACGTTCTCCAAGTTCCAGGGCAAGACCGTCGGCGGGGTGCAGCTCCACGTGACCGACCGGGCCGCCTACGACCCCGTACGCACCGGGATCGCGCTGCTGGTGACCGCCCGGAAGGTGTGGAGCGGCTTCGCCTGGCGTTCGGACAACTGGATCGACAAGCTCACCGGTTCCGCCCGGGTGCGCACGATGATCGACGCGGGCGCCGGTACGGACGAGGTGACGGGCGCCTGGCAGGAGGAGCTGGCCGCGTTCCGGCGGGTTCGAAAGGAATATCTCCTCTACAAGTGAGCCGCGCCGTATGGCCAACCCCGCGTCCCCGCAGGACGATACGCGCGAAGCGCACCGTTTCGCACCGTGTCTCGGGGGCCGAGGGAGCCTGGTATGGCGGATGCTGGGATGAGCGTGACTCCCTACTGGGAGCTGACCTTCGACGCGGACGGGGACGCGGACGGCCCCGAACGCGACCGGCTGGCGGAGCAGGTCACGGAGCACGGCCTCCGTGACCTGATCGTCTTCTCGCACGGCTGGAACAACGACCGCTCGGGCGCGACCGCCCTGTACCGCCGCTTCTTCGCTCCGATTCCGAAGCTGGCCCCGAAGGCGCGGCTCGGGTACGTCGGCGTGATCTGGCCGTCGATGCGGTTCAGCGACGAGCCGATCCCGGACTTCCCGAAGTCCGTGGCGGCCGTGGAGGCGGAGGCGGCGCCGCGCCCGGCGCTGGACAAGGACTCCCGGCGCGCTCTGCTGGAGGCCTTTCCGGGCCGGGCGCCGGTGCTGGACCAGCTGGCCCGCATGCTGGACGAACGGCCGGACGGCGCGCGGGGACTGACCGAGTTCGGGCGGCTGGTGCGGCTGCTGCTCGACACGGACGGTGACCCGGGGGTGGCCGACACGGACGAGCAGGGCGAACCGGCCGTGTTCGGCGAGGATCCGGTGACCGCGTGCGAGCAGTTCGCCGCGGCCCTGGCTGCGCTCGGCCCGGAGGGCGGCGGGCCCGGGTTCAGCCTGCCGAATCCGTGGGACGGCGCGAAGGAGCTGCTGCGGCAGGCGACGTACTACCGGATGAAACGGCGGGCCGGGACGGTCGGCGAGCGGGGACTCGGGCCGGTTCTCGGGCAGGTGGCAGGAGCGGCGCCGGGGGTGCGGGTGCATCTGGTCGGGCACAGCTTCGGCGGCCGGCTGGTGGCGTTCGCGCTGCGCGGGCTGCCCGCGGGCGTGGACACGGTGAAGTCGGTGACCCTGCTCCAAGGGGCCTTCTCGCACTACGCGTTCGCGGACCGGCTGCCGCACGCCCCGGACCGGTCCGGGGCGCTCAAGGGCCGGCAACGGCGCGTCGACGGCCCGCTGGTGTGCTGCTACTCGCACTTCGACGCGGCCCTCGGCACGTTCTACCCGCTGGCGTCCCGGCTCGCCGGGGACGACCGGGCGTGCGCGGGCAGCGAGATCGCGGCCGTGCTCGGGCCGCGCTGGGGGGCCATGGGGCACGACGGGGTGCAGGCCGTCCCGGACACCGCCCGGCTGGACCTGACGGCGGCCCTCGGCGGCCCGCTGCCCAGGTCCGGCTGCGTGAACGTGGACGCGGCGGCCGTGGTCCGGCGCGGCGGCGCGCCGACCGGGGCACACAGCGACATCGTGCACCCCGAACTGGCGCGGTTGGTACTGGCGGCGGGCGGCATCGTCTGACGTGCGGCCAACGGGTGTGGGCCTACGGGTGTGGACCTACGGGTGTGGACCCACGGGTGCGGACCCACAGACGTTTGCCCCCCAGCGTTGGCCAACGGGCGTTGGCACACCATCGTGCCGACGCCCGTTCGTCCACCGCGTGTCTCACCTGTGTGACGTGTACTCCACGACCTGCTGGAACGTCGGTCGGTTCTGCCAGCTGATCTTGCCGTGCTTGATGCCGCCCAGGGTGCGCTGGACGATCGAATCGGCGCACCACTGGTCGCCCGCCGAGCACTGGTCGTCGCCCGGGTAGACCTGGGAGGCGGTCAGGCCGGCCGCCTGCTTCAGGGTGCTGAGCAGGAGGTCCCGGCAGGCGGAGAGGCTGCCGTCGCCGCAGTACTTCCGGGCGAGCGGCCCCTGCACCGACTCCCCGAGCACCGACCGGATGTCCTTGTCGACATAGCTCCACCAGCCGTACTGGAACGAACTGCCGGCGTGCGAGCCGGTCGGGCCGTGACCGGCGGACGGTGCCTCGTCGACCGGCAGGCTGTTCGTGATCGCGGTGTACAGGCCGTCGCCGAGCCCCGGCTGGAACTCCGCCTTGACCAGCAGCGGCCACCAGGCGTCCAGGATGCGGATCGCGTCGGCGTCGGCGTAGGTCTTCGAACCGGCCGACGTCTCGGTGCGCCTGGCGCCGGCGGTCACCCAGGCCTGCAGCTTGCTCACCGCTGCGGCGGCCGTGGAGTCGGTCACCGGCGAGGAGTTGACCACCCTGAGCAGCTTGGGCAGCACGTCCTCGGCGCGCAGATCGGCGAGGCCCGCGTCCGCCATGGCCTGCACCAGCTTGGCACGGGTCACCCCGCCGGCCGCCACCAGCTTCTTCACCCGGTCCTCCAGCAGGTTCCCGCGGTGCACCGAGCCGTCGCCCCAGGGCGCGGTCGTGTAGTCCTTGGCCTGCTTGTTGTTCCAGGAGACGTAGTAGTCCTGGTCGACGGAGTTGGGGTGCGCGGAGGCCGGGGTGTAGTCGGCGGTGTTGGTGGCCGGGTCCCAGTTGCGCCACTCGTACGCCGGCCGCGCCCACACCGGGAACTCGGTGTCGACCCCGCTCGCCCGCACCGGGTTGTCACCGCTGTTGTAGTAGGCGGTGTGCTGGGAGTCGGCGTAGAACCAGTTGAAGGTGTAGTTGATGTGCTGGGCCGCGCTCTGGAAGTCCTTCGGCCCCTTGACGTAGTCGGGGTCGTTCAGCATCTGGAAGCCGATGATCGAGTCGGCCTCGTGCAGGTAGGAGGAGCGCAGGGTGGTGTAGGCGACCTTCTTGCCGCCGACGGTCGCCCGGTACTCCACCGGTCCGTACGTCGTGCGCCACGCGCGCAGGGTGTACGACCCGGCGGGTGTGCCGTCGGCCGTGGTCGGCTTCCAGGCGTTCTTCTGCTCGACCTTCTCCATGGCCGTGCAGGTGCCGTGGTACAGGTAGTGGTAGTCGTCCTGGCACAGCTCGACCGCGTAGGTGTCGATGATGTCCTGGCCGGAAGTGGTGGCGCTCCAGGAGTAGTCCTGGCCGCGGCCGAGTTCGACGTACATGCTCAGGCCCGCGAAGGAGGCGCCGCGGGCGCTGATGCCGGGGCCCTGGATCTCCTGGAGCATCAGCAGTTGCGGGGCGAAGTAGCCGGTCTGCGGTCCGAAGACGGCGATCGGGTGGCCGCTCGCGGTGTACTTGCCGCTCACCACGAGGGCGTTGGACATCCCGCGCCGCGCGGAGCCGAGGGCGGTCTTCGCGGCGGTGGCGGCGGTGCTCTTCGCGGCCGCGGTGCCGGCGCTGCCCGTACGGTCGTGGACGAGCGGTTCCTGGGTCACCGAGCCGGCGTCGGGCAGTGCCTCGCCCTGGGCGTCGGCGGGCTTGGCGCCGTAGGGGAAGCTCTCGCCGTTGTGGACGGTGAGGACGGCCTCGGGGTCGTTGCGTTCACGGAAGGACTCCCAGACCTTGGTGCCCTCCTCGACCCCGTACTCGGACTGGGCGGCGAGCAGGGAGAGGGCGTTGTCGACCTCGCCGCCTCCGCCGGAGCCGAACAGCGAGCCGATCACGGAGGCGAGCGCCACGAGGTCGGTGACCTTGAAGTGTTCTATGGTGCCGGCGTTGGTGATCGAGTCCTTGTGGCCGGTCAGGACGTACTCGCCGGGGAAGTAGCGGCCGCTGTCGGAGGCGTCGATGTAGGAGTTGATTCCGTCGAGGTAGGCCTTGACGTCGGCGAGGGCCTGCTGGCCGCGGGCGCCGTTCCTGGCCACCGCGTTGTCGATCTGCGCCTGGAGGTCGGCCTCGGTGTAGGGCGCGCTGCGGTAGAACTGCTGCTCCAGGCCCTGGTTGGCGGGGGCGCCGCCGGCGAAGGAGGTCAGCTGGCCGCGGCCCACGTGCCGGAAGACGTCCATGAGCCACAGCCGGTCCTCGGCCGCCGCGAATCCGGCGCCGAACTCGGTGCCGTACCGGGTGGTGCCTGTGATGTGCGGCACACCGGTCCTCTTGTCGCGGACGATCGTCACGTCGCCGCGGCCGGCCGGCTTCTCGGTGGAGGCGACCTGGTCGGCGGGGACGCCGAACGAGGAGTCGTTGAAGAACGTGTTGAGCGTGGCGTCGGTCAGGCCCTTGTAGCCGCCGGCCAGGTTGGCGTAGGGGCCGAGCTGGTCCTCGGCGTGCGCGGGCTGGGTGCCGAAGGCCTGGTTCAGCAGGATCTGGGCGAGGGTCGCGTTGCCGTTCTCACCGGGCGGGAGGATGTCGGAACACCGGCCGCCGCAGTAGTCGTTGGCGGGCGCGGCGTCGGCCGCCGCCACCGCGGTCCGGGTGAGCGGGGAGAGAAGACCGGCGATGAGGACGCATACCGACGCGGTCTTCAGGAACCCGGGGAGTCGGCGGGACGTTCTCAGTCCGTCAAGGGTGATAGGTGGGGTTCGCCGTGGCATGGCAGCTCCTAGCGACAGGGGTGACCGGAGGTTACCGCCGGTATCCCGCCGTTTAAAGATGAACATGCGTCACGTTCTGGATTCCGCAAGGGAGATCCGGAGAAGAGATGGAGCCGAATCGCCTGTCGATACGTCTATTCGGCGACGTCCGTGCGACGACGCCGAAGTGACCGAGGTACAGGTGCAGGTGTGACGGAGGTGCAGGGCGATGGCCGGTTTCCGGAGTCTGGCAAGACAGGTACGCGATCCGGGCTGTGATCTGGCACTACGGCGGTACTCGCTGCGCAAGTGCCTGGAGAAGTTCGCCCCTTACGGGCATCGGGCGACCTGGGACCATCTGTGCTCACGGGCGGGTTTCGGTCCCGAGGACCGCTCCCCCGATCCGGCGCGGCTCGTGGCCGCACTGGAGGAGCTGGAGGAGGCCCGTGACGTCTGGCTCGCCTACGAGACCGACTTCACCGAGCGACGCAGGAAGGAGAAGCACGACGGGCTGCGCCGGCCGGGCAGTGTGGACGACTGGCACCGGCTGACCTGGGGCGGGTTCGGGGTCGCCTGGTGCGACGACCCGCGGGTGCATCCCGAGGAGCCGCTGGCGGAGGTGCTGCGCCGGCTGATCGCGGCGCTGGAGCAGGAGCCGGGCTCGTCGTGCCCGGTCTGCGGCGGGGAACGGCTGGTCTGGAAGTACGGCCTGGACCACGAGCCGTCGTCCGGCCCGGTCTGCACGGACTGCGGGATCCTGGTGCCGCGACCCGTCCTGAGCGCGCGGGCCCTCGAGTACGCCAGGCGGGGACGCCTGCTCATGTCGGCCTGAGCGGTGGGCCGGTACCGGTAGCCGGTGCCGGGGGGGTGCGCAGGGGATGCCGCACCCCTTTCGCGAGGACCGAATGCCGTTGCCGGTGGTGACTGGCATCCTCGGGTCATGGTGCAGGTGTGTCTCAACGGGCGTCGCTCGGCCGCCGACGGCGCGGGCGTCCCGATGTCCCCGGAGGATCTGGCACGTTCGGCCGCCGAAGCGGTGGCGGCCGGGGCCACCTCGGTGCATGTCCACCCGAAGACGCCGTGCGGGCAGGACAGTCTCTCCCCGCGCGTCCTCGGTCCGGCGCTGGAGGCGATACGGGCGCGGGTGCGGGTGCCGGTCGGGGTGACCACCGGCGCCTGGGCCGAGCCCGAACCGGCGGCCCGGCTGGACCGGGTGCGCACCTGGTCGGTGCTGCCCGACTTCGCCTCGGTCAACTGGCATGAGCCGGGCGCCGAGGAGGTCGCCGCGGAGCTGCTCGGCAGGGGCGTGGACGTGGAGGCGGGCATCTGGTCCGGCACCGAGGGCGTGGGGCGCTTCGCGGCCTCGCCGCTCGGGCCGAGGGTGCTGCGGGTGCTGGCCGAGGTGACCGACCCGGATCCGGCGACCGCCGAGGCGTCGGCGCGGGCGCTGCTCGCGGAGCTGGGCACGGCGCACGGCCGGCCGGTGCTGCTACACGGCGAGGAGGGCGGCACCTGGCCGGTCGTCCGGCTGGCGGCCCGCCTGGGCCTCACCACGCGGATCGGCCTGGAGGACACGCTGCTCCTCCCGGACGGCCGACGGGCCCTGTCCAACGCCCAGTTGGTGACGGAGGCACTTCGGCAGTGAGCCGCCTGCCGTGGCCGGCCGGGGGTGGGGCCGCGCACCGGCGCTGCACGACTGCCCGCAGCTGGGCGAGCGGACGGGCGGAACGCGTCGCCCCCGTGGCCACATTCAGCGGCCTTCGGCGAAGAGCCTGGAGCCCGTCAAGCGTTCGCCGAAGACGTCGTCCGGGTTGGACAGGACGCACGTCTCCAGGGAGAGGCACCCGCAGCCGATGCAGTCGGTGAGGTGGTCGCGCAGACGGTTCAGCTGGCGGATCCGCTCCTCCAGTTCCGAGCGCCACCGCTCCGACAACCGCGCCCAGTCCTCCCTGGTCGGCGTGCGTTCCTCGGGCAGTTCGGACAGGGCGTCCCGGATCGTGGCGAGCGGGATGCCGACCCGCTGGGCCGCGCGGACGAAGGCGACCCGGCGCAGGGTGTCGCGGCTGTACCGGCGCTGGTTGCCGGGGGTGCGCCGGCTGGAGATCAGGCCTTTGGACTCGTAGAAGTGCAGGGCGGACACCGCGGCTCCGCTGCGTGCGGACAACTGGCCGACGGTCAGCTCGTGGATCTTCTCGGGAATCTGGGGCACCCCTCAGAGACTACAGAGACGGCTCGCCGCACCCGGGCCCGCCGTCCGTTGACATCGGCCCCCGACCCGACCATGCTAAGCAGTCGCTTAGAGATGCGAGCGAGAGGGCCGGGAACATGGCAGAACCAAGGATCTTCACCTCCCCCGACGAGCTGCGGGCAGCCGTGGGCGAGCAGCTGGGCCACACCGACTGGCTGGAGATCGACCAGAAGCGGATCGACCTGTTCGCCGAGGCGACCGGGGACCACCAGTGGATCCACGTGGACCCGGAGAAGGCCGCCGCGGGACCGTTCAAGACCACCATCGCCCACGGTTACCTCACCCTGTCGCTGCTCCCGCTCTTCGGGCCGCAGCTCATCCAGGTCGAGGGCGTGAGGATGGGCGTGAACTACGGGACGAACAAGGTCCGCTTCCCCTCGCCCGTCCCCGTCGGGTCCCGGGTGCGCGCCACCGCGAAGATCACCGGCGTCGAGGACGTCACCGGTGGTGTGCAGGTGACGGTCGCCTTCACCGTGGAGCGCGAGGGCGGCGACAAGCCGGTGTGCGTGGCGGAGTCGGTGGCCCGGTACTACCTGTAGGCCTACCCGGCCCCGACCATGCGCAGCACGAGGTCGGCGTAGAGCGCGCCGACCTCCTCGGGGGTGCGCGGGCCGTTCACGTTGAACCAGCGGGCCACGTCGATGCACAGCGACAGCACGGCGAGCGTGGTCCCCTGGACGTCGAGCACGTCGAACTCCCCCGAGGCCACGCCGTCCTCGATGATCCCGCGCACCTCGGCGTCCACCTGCTGGCGCAGCGCGACGATCTCGGCGCGGGCCTCGGGACCGAGGGCGTCGAGCTCGTACTGCACGACCCGCGCCGTGGTGCGCCGTCCGGCGTGCCAGCGGACGAAGGAGCTGACGGCGTCGGCGAGCCGCTCCTTGGCGCTGCCCTCGCGGCGGGCCGCCGTGCGCAGGATCTCCAGGGCCTTGTCGTGGCCGATCCGGCTGATCCGGTGGAGCAGCTCTTCCTTGGTCTTGTAGTGGATGTAGAGCGCGGCCGGGCTCATGCCGGCGCGGCCCGCGATATCGCGGGTCGTCGTCGCGTGGTAGCCACGCTCGGCGAAGGCCTCCACCGCGGCGACGAGCAACCGCCGGGCCGCGTCAGGGGTGACCTCTTCCCACGGCTCCACTTCGCCGCCGGTCGTCTCCTCCGCCGTACTCATCGCTCGCTCGCCCCTCTCGTGACAGGAGCACCACCATACCGCCGACGGTGAGCGAGCGCTTAGCGTAGCCGCTCAGAGCTTCTCGAAGGGGTCGTGGTCGGCGAGCAGCTTCTCCAGGCGGGCCTGGTCGACGCGGCTGACGAGCTGCCCGGCCTCCTGCCGGTCCCGGATGACCTTGGCGAGAGTGAAGGCCGAGGTGACGAGGTAGAGGACGGCGATCGCCAGGAAGCCACGGACCCAGGCGTTGGCGTCGAGCCGGAAGATGCCGATGGCGGTGGCCGCCATGGCGACCGCGAAGGAGGCGACGGCCTGGCCGTAGAACGCGGCCGTGCTCTGCTGTTTGACCGGTGTGTCACTCATGGCCCCAGCATCGGCGGACGCGGCCCGTGCCCCATCCGCCGGGATACTCAAAGACGTACTCGGAACGTACTCAGAAGGCGGAAACCCCGGTCAGGGAACGCCCGATGAGCAGCTTCTGGATCTGACTGGTGCCCTCGTAGAGGGTCATCACGCGAGCGTCGCGCAGGAGCTTGCCGGCGGGGTACTCGTCGATGTAGCCGTAGCCGCCGAAGACCTGGAGGGCGTTGTTGGCGGCGCGGACGGCGGCCTCGGAGGCGAACAGCTTGGCCTTGGAGGACTCGACGGCGAACGGCTCGCCGCGGTCGATCAGGTCGGCGACCCGCCAGGTCAGCAGCCGGGCCGCGTCCACGTCGACGGCGATGTCGCTGATCAGCTCCTGCACCAGCTGGTGCCGGGCGATGGGCCCCCCGAACTGCTCCCGCTCACCGGCGTAGCGGACGGCCGCGTCCAGCGCGGCCTGGGCTATCCCGACACAGCCGGCGGCCACCGACATCCGGCCCTTGGCCAGCGCGGACATGGCGACGGAGAAGCCCTTGCCCTCCTCGCCGAGCATCGCCGCGGCGGGCACGCGCACGTCCTCCAGGACGAGTTCGGCGGTGGCCTGGCCGCGCAGGCCGAGCTTGCCGTGGAGGGTGCGGCGGGTCAGGCCGGGGGTGTCGGCGGGGATCAGGAAGGCGGACACGCCCTTGTGGCCGGGGGCGTCGGTGGAGCGGGCGAAGAGCAGGACGACGTCGGCCCAGGTGCCGTTGGTGATGAACATCTTGGTGCCGTTCAGCACGTAGTCGTCGCCGTCGCGCACCGCCCGGGTGGTGAGGCTGCCCGCGTCGGAGCCGGTGCCGGGCTCGGTGAGGCCGAAGCAGCCGACGTACTCGCCCGCGGTGAGCCCCGGCAGCCAGCGCCGCTTCTGCTCCTCGCTCCCCCAGGCGGCGATCGTCTTGGCGACGAGCCCGAGGGAGACGGAGACGATCCCGCGGACCGAGGAGTCGCCGCGGCCCAGTTCCTCGGTGACCAGGCAGTAGGAGAGGTGGTCGCCGCCGGAGCCGCCGTACTCCTCGTCGACGGTCAGACCGAGGAAGCCGACCTCGCCGAGCTTCTTCACGATGCCCCGGTCGACCTCCTCGGCGCGGTCCCAGGCGACGGCGTGCGGGGCGATCTCGCGCTCCACGAAATCCCGGGCGAGCTGCCGTACGGCCGCCTGCTCCTCGCTGAGCCCCAGGTTCACCACGAGATCACCCCACACCCTTGAAAGCCGTACATTTAAATTAGCACTGCTAGTTTCCAGTCGCAGCCCTACTATGTGCGCCATGGCCCGACCGCGCAAGCCCCTCCTCAGCCCCGACCGGATCGTCGAGACGGCCCGGGACCTCGTGGACCGGGAGGGCCTGGCGGCGGTCTCCACCCGCCGGCTCGCCGCGGAGCTGGGGGTGAGCGGGCCCTCGCTCTACAACCACTTCCGCACCAAGGACGAGATCCTGGAGGCGGTCGCGGACTCGGTGAGCGCGCTGGTCGACCTGTCGATGTTCGAGGACGGCCGGGACTGGCGGACCGCGCTGCACGACTGGGCCGTCTCCTACCGGGCCGCCCTGCGCGACCACCCGAACATCGTCCCGGTCCTCGCCCGCGGCCCCGGCCGCCGGCCCGCCGCGCTGCGGCTGGCCGACGCGGTCTACGGCGCGATGGTCGACGCGGGCTGGCCGCCGGCGCAGGCCACCTCCATCGGCGCGCTGATGCGGTACTTCATCATGGGCTCGGCGCTCGGCTCGTTCGCCGGCGGCTTCGTGGACGACGCGAGCGCGTACGACCCCGCCGACTACCCCCACCTCGGGCAGGCCCATCTGCTCGCCGAACAGCAGGAGAAGATCGACGAACGGGCCTTCGAGACGGGGCTGAGCGCACTGCTGGACGGGC
>NZ_JBIVJQ010000008.1:0-20440 GCF_044750305.1 Streptomyces sp. NPDC088810 | reverse complement strand
TGGCGCAGCAGTACCAGCAGGTGGGGCAGGGCGGGTGAGGACACTTCGGCCGGCGCCGAAACGTCACTGACGCATGCTGGGTGCATGCGCACGAAGGACCCCCAGGCCACCGGCCTCGCCTCGCTCGCCGCACTGATCGCCGACGAGACCCGCGCCGCATGCCTGCTCGCACTGCTGGACGGGCTGGCGCAGCAGTACCAGCAGGTGGGGCAGGGCGGGTGAGGACACTTCGGCCGGCGCCGAAACGTCACTGACGCATGCTGGGTGCATGCGCACGAACGACCCCCAGGCCACCGGCCTCGCCTCGCTCGCCGCACTGATCGCCGACGAGACCCGCGCCGCATGCCTGCTCGCACTGCTGGACGGGCGGGCCTGGAGCGCCGGTGAGCTGGCCCGGCACGCCGGGGTCGCCGCGTCGACGCTGAGCGAGCACCTGGGCAAACTCGTGGCGGGTGGCCTGCTCGCCGAGGAACGGCAGGGCCGGCACCGGTACGTCCGGCTGGCCGACGCGCAGGTGGCGCAGCTCGTCGAGGACCTGGCCGCGCAGGTGCCCGCGCCGGCGGCAGGGCGGACCGCGCGCACCCTGCGGCAGTCGAGCGCGGGCGCCGCCATGGCCCGGGGCCGTACCTGCTACGACCACCTGGCCGGGCGGCTCGGCATCACCGTCACGGACGCGCTGACCGAGCGGGGCCTGCTGCGCCAGGACACCGGGTTCGCGCTGACGGACGCGGGGCTGGAGTGGTTCGGCGCGGCGGGCATTCCCCTCCGACACGGCGGGCGCCGCCCGCTCGCCCGCGCCTGCCTCGACTGGACCGAGCGGCGGCCCCACCTCGCCGGGGCGGCGGGTGCCGCACTGTGCCGGCATGTGCTGGATGCCGGGTGGTGTGTCCGGATCGGTTCCGAGCGGGCCGTGAAGGTGACCCCGTCGGGAGAGCGGGCCCTGGGCGACCTGCTGGGCATCGAGCCGACGGTGCTGCGCTGAACCCGCTTGGCCGGTGGGCGGCGGGGCGAGGCGGGTCGCGGCGGGGGGCCGCGACCCGGGGGCCGCACCGGCTCAGCGTGAACCCGCCCCGGCCGCAAGGACCTTGAAGGCGGGGCGCGGACATGCCTGCGGCCCCGGCCTCGCGGGGAAGCCGGGGCGTACGAGGGCGGGCGCTAGAAGAGGACCAGGGCCCTGCCGCCCTTGCCGGCCAGCATGTTCTCGAAGGCCGCCGGAATGCCCTCCAGCCCGATCCGCTCGGTGACCAGGGCCGACAGGTCCAGTCGGCCCTGCCGCACGTGCTCGGCGAGGACCGGCAGGTCGCGGGCCGGGTCGGTGTTGCCGTAGACGCAGCCGGACAGGGTGCGGCCCCAGTGGAAGATCTCCAGGGCGTTGAAGGTGACCTGCTCCTCCTTGCCGCCGATGCCGACGACCGTGGTACGGCCGCCCCGGCGGGTGGAGTCCCAGGCGGCGCGGATGCTGACCGCGCGGCCCGCGCACTCCACGGAGACGTCGACGCCCTGCTTGCCGGTGAGGGCGCGGATCTCCCGGGGGGTGGTGTCGGAGGCGAGGACGTAGTCCGTGGCGCCGGCCGCGCGGGCCAGTTCCTCCTTCCCGGGGGAGACGTCGACCGCGATGATGCGGGACGCGCCGGCGATCCGGGCCGACTGGAGGGTGGCGAGACCGACTCCGCCGACACCGAACACGGCGACCGTCTCGCCCTCGCGGACCTTCGCCGCGTGGTGGACGGCGCCGTAGCCGGTGAGGACGGCGCAGCCCAGCAGGGCGGCGTCCGCCAGCGGCACCCCCTCCGGCAGCGGCAGCACGCAGGACGCGGCGACCACCGTCTCCTCGGCGAACGCGGCCACGTTCAGCCCGGGGTGCAGCGGGGTACCGTCGGCGGTGCGGGCGTAGACGTCTGCGGCGCCGTTCATCGCGTTGGCGCACAGCCAGACCTCGCCGAGCGTGCAGGCGTGACAACCACCACAGGCGGGCGCCCAGTTGAGAACCACGGGGGCGCCGGGCGAGACATGGCTGACACCCTCCCCGACGGCGACGACCGTGCCGGCGCCCTCGTGGCCGAGGACGGCCGGGACCGGCACCCGCATGGTGCCGTTGGACAGGGACAGGTCGGAGTGGCAGACGCCGGCGGCGGCGAGGCGCACCCGGACCTGGCCGGGGCCCGGGTCGGGCAGCTCGATGCCGGTGATCTCCAGCGGGGCACCGATGGCGGGCAGGACGGCGGCTCGTACGGCCATGGGAGTCGGACTTCCTTAGAACTGGAGGGACTTGGTCTGCAGGTACTCGGCGAGTCCGTGCGCGCCGAGCTCCCGGCCGACGCCGGACTGCTTGTAACCGCCGAAGGGCGCGAGGGGGTTGAACCGGCCGCCGTTGATGTCGACCTGGCCGGTGTCCATGCGGCGGGCGAAGGCCACCGCCTCGGCCTCGTCGGCGGCCCAGACGGCGCCCGCGAGGCCGTACACCGTGCCGTTGGCGATGCGCAGGGCGTCCTCCTCGTCGTCGTACCTCAGGATCGACAGGACCGGTCCGAAGATCTCCTCCTGGGCGATGGTCATCTCGGGTGTCACGTCCGCGAAGACCGTGGGGCTGACGAAGTAGCCCTTCTCCCGCGGGGCTTCGGGACCGCCCGCGACGAGCCGGGCGCCCTCGGCGATGCCCTTCTCGATGTAACCGCGCACCCTGGCCTGCTGCTTGGCGCTGACCACCGGTCCGATGCGGTCGCCGTACCTGGCGGCGGCGGTGGCGGCGAGTTCGACGGCCTCGGCGTACCGCTCGCGGTCGACCAGCATCCGGGTCCAGGCGCTGCACGTCTGGCCGGAGTTGGACATCACGTTGGCGACGCCGACGTTGACGGCCTTGGCGAGGTCGGCGCCCGGCAGGATGACGTTGGCGGACTTGCCGCCGAGTTCCAGGGCGACCTTCTTCACGGCCGCTCCGGCCACCGCGCCGATCTGCCGGCCGACCGCCGTGGAGCCGGTGAAGGAGACCAGGTCGACGCCCGGGTGCTCGGCGAGGGCCTGTCCGGCGACCGGGCCGAGGCCGGTGACCAGGTTGAACACACCCGCGGGCAGGCCTGCCTCGTGCACCGCCCGGGCGAAGAGCTGGGCGGTGAGCGGGGTGTCCTCGGCGGGCTTGAGGACGATCGTGCAGCCGGCGGCGAGGGCCGGCGCGACCTTGGCGACGATCTGGTGGAGGGGGTAGTTCCAGGGGGTGATCGCGCCGACCACGCCGATCGGTTCGTGCAGGACCGTGGAGTTGCCGACCTTCTCCTCGAAGGCGTGGGCCGCGGCCAGCTCGGCGTAGGAGCCGGCGACGGCGATCGGCACGGCGGCGTGCACGCTCTGGGAGAACGGAAGGGGTGAGCCCAGTTCCGCGGTGACCGTCTCGGCGATCTCGTCCTTGCGGGCCGCGAGGGCGTCCCGGAGAGCGGTCAGGCGTGCGGCGCGCTCGGCCGGGGGTGTGGCGGCCCAGGCGGGCAGGGCGGCGCGCGCGGCCCGTACGGCGGTGTCGACGTCCAGCGCGCCGCCCGCCGGGACCCGGCCGATGACCTGCTCGTCGGCGGGGTTGACGACGTCGATCACGTCCCTGCTCTCGGCGGGGCGCCAGGCGCCGTCGATGTACAGGCCGTCATGTGCCTTCATGCTGTGTCCTCCCGGCGGGTCCGCGTCGTCAGGCACACAAACTAGCGATGATAGTTTTCCGGCGCCAGACGTTCCTGAACCGCGGACGTTCGGGGACATCATCGCGAACGGACCGGCCGGCACGGGCAGGCGGTCCGCGCCGGCCGGTCCGCCGGTCACCTGGTCGCGGTCAGATGGGCGAAGACCACCACGTTGCTGGTGTAGCCGGTCCGCCGGCTGAAGAGGCCACCGCAGGTGATCACCCGCAGTTCCGGGCGGCCGGTCGGGCCGTAGACCTCCTTGTCGGGGAAGCCGGCCTTGTCGTAGACCTCCACCCGGTCCACGGAGTAGACGGCGGTACGGCCGTCCGCCCGCCCGACCTCGATGGGCTTGCCGGGTCCGACCTGGGCGAGCCCGGCGAACACGGCCGGTCCGGTCCTGGTGTCGCGGTGTCCGACGGCGACCGCGGTGCCGGCCTCGCCCGGCGTGGGGCCGCCCTGGTACCAGCCGACCAGCTTGGGCGTGTCGACGGGAGGTGTCTCCAGCTGCCGGTTCCGGTCGAGGCGGAGCGGGGTGACAGGGGCGTCGATGCCCAGGGAGCGCACGCGGAAGGACGTCGGCCGGGACCGGGGCAGCGGGCGGGGCGGCGGCGCCGGATCGCCTCCGTCGGCCCGGGAGCTGCCGGAGGCCGCCACGGCGTCCGGGCCGTGCCCGGCGGCTCCGCCGCCCGCCCCGCACCGGGAGACCACCGTCACCAGGACGACCGCGAGCAGGGCCGTCCTGACGAGGCGGTAGGCGCGGGTCCGGTACCAGGGCCTGCGTCGGTACCTACTCGGCACCATGGGGCCGCCGGCGGATCAGCCGGACGTACACGACACCACAGACGGCGACCAGGCCCACGGCACCCGCGGCGGCCACCGGGGAGTACGCGGCGGCCGTGTCGATGAGACCGCCGCCGCCCGCGTGCACCCCGCCCCTGGGGCCGTCGTGGTCGCCGCCCTGGCCCCAGGACCCGTCGTTCTGCTGGTGGTCGGCGATCTGCCCGTTCGGACCGTTGTCGCCCTTGTCCCCTTCGTGGCGTCCGTCCTTGCAGTTGACGCGGAAGACCTTCTCCTTCAGCGCCACGGGCGTGCCCACGGCCCAGCTGAGCTTGTACTGCCCGTCCGCCAGGCCCAGCGGGTCGGTGTGCCCGGCACCCCCCGCGAGCTGGATGGTGCCGGTGACGGTGGCAGCGGTGGGGAGCGGGGGCTGCGGGGTGATGGTGTAGGCGACGGCCGTGAGGGTGTCGAAATTGACGGCCTCGAGGTAGAACCTGCAGACCACCGGATCATCCTTGGCCGATCCCACGAGCGGTCCGTGGAGGTGGCGCTCGTCGTGGATCCGGATGTCGCCGTTCTCCCCCTGGGCAGCCGCGTTCGGCGCCGCCACCCATGACGCGCCGGCCGCGGCGAGGGCGGTGAGGACGACTGCGGCGCCCGCGCGAGAGCCGGCGGCGCGTGGGAGTGTCAGGGTGGGCATGCGCAATCCTCCGAGTTCAGACGATTTTCATACAAATCGCTCTTTCGCCTGGACTCTGCGTCATGCACCCCATGGGCCGTCGGCACCGACGCCCGACGCGCCGTCAGAGATCGCTCGTGCGGCGCAATCCCGGCCGCCTCCGCCCCTTCCCGGCCACCCGTCCGGCCGAGCCCCCGGGCCGGCCCGGCGACCGCAGCGCCACTCCCGACGACAGCAGCAGCAACGCCCCCAGCATCACGAACGGCGCAGCGACCCCCGCCATACCGGCGACCACACCCGCGGTGGCGGGCGCCGCGACCTGGCCGAGCCGGTTGCCGGTCAGCCGCAGGGCGAGGGCGGTGGAGCGGGCCTCGTCGGGGGCCGCCTGCACCACCGTCGTCATCGACAGCGGCTGGCCCACGCCCAGGCAGAAACCGAGGACCGTGAGCATCGCGCCGAGCACCCACACCGGCACCGGCAGCGCCACCCCGGCGCACAGCAGCGCGGCCAGCAGACAGGTCACGGTGAGCAGCGCGGGCCGGCCGAGCAGCCGCAGCAGCGGGGTGAGCACGAGCCGGCAGGCGATGGTGGCGCCGGCCCGGAGACTGAGCAGGACGCCGATCACCGACGGCGCGATGCCCCGGTGCTCGCCGACCACCGGGAGGTAGGCGGTGAGGATGTCGGTCGCGGACAGCACCGACAGGCTGATCAGCATGCCCGCGGGCACGCCCCGCGCGCGCAGGATGCCGGCGACCGGCACCCGGGCGCCCTGACCCGGGCGGGAGCCGGCGGCCGTACGGTCCTCGATGCGCCACAGCGAGGTGAACGCGACGGCCGCGCCCGCGCCCGCCACCACGAGGGCGAGCGCGCTGCTGTGCGCCATGCCGGGGCCGCCGATGAGCGCGCCCGCGGCGACCGGGCCGATGAGCTGGCCGAGGGAGGCGCCGATGGTGAAGTGACCGAAGTTGCGGTCCTGTTCGTGCGGCGCGGACTGGCGGGCCACCAGCGACTGGGCGCCGATCACGAAGCACAGGTGGCCGAGGCCCATCACCCCGCTCCACAGGGCCATCGCCCACAGCGAGCCGGCCAGTCCGCTCAGCGCGCAGCCGCCGGCGATGAGGACCACGCCCGCCGGCAGCAGGGGCGCGCAGCGGCCGTGGTCGGTGCGCCGGCCGAGCGGTACGGCGGCGAACAGCGGCAGCAGCGCGTACACACCGGCGATGACACCGACCGCGCGTTCGTCCGCACCCAGCGCGAGGGCCCGGTAGGAGACGGCGGGCCGCGCCATCGACACCGCCCCCTGCGCGAAGGAGAAGGCGATGACGAGGCGGAGCAGCCAGCCGCGGTTCCCACCGGGCGCCATGGGTACGACCTCCGTCGAGTGGTCAGATGATGCCGAACAGGACGCCCGCGCCGAGCACCACCAGTGAGGTGAGCGCGGCCCACTTGACCACGAACCGGGTGTGGTCGCCGAACTCGACCTTGGCCATGCCGACCAGGACGTACACGGCGGGGACGAGCGGGCTGGACATGTGCAGGGGCTGGCCGATGATCGAGGCGCGGGCGATCTCCACCGCGGGCACGCCGTGCGCCTGCCCGGCCTCGGCGAGCACCGGCAGGATGCCGAAGTAGAAGCCGTCGTTGGACATGAAGTAGGTGAGCGGGATGCTCAGCACGCCGGTGACGAAGGCCATGTGCGGGCCCATGCCGTCGGGGATGTTGCCCACCAGCCACTCGGCCATGTGGTCGACCATCCCGGTGCCCTGCAGGACGCCGGTGAAGACGGCGGCGGCGAAGACCATGCCGGAGACGTTGAGGACGTTCTCAGCGTGGGCGGCGATGCGGGCCTTCTGGTCCGGCATGTGCGGGAAGTTGACGGTCAGGGCGAGGGCCGCGCCGAGCAGGAACAGCACCGGGATCGGCAGCCACTCCATGATCATGGCGGTGAGCAGGACGACCGTGAGCAGCGCGTTGAACCAGTAGAGCCCGGGGCGCAGGGTGGGACGGTTCGGGTCGAGGCCCTGGAAGCCCTCGTCGGCGGGCTCGTCGCCGGGCACATCGGCGCCGGAGCCGGAACCCGCCGCGGCCTTGGCACCCGTGCCGGAAACCGCCGCGGGCCGGTCCGCCGCGCCGGAGCCGGCGCCCACGAGCACCGTCTCGGTCTCCTCGACCAGCACCTCGTCCAGCGTGAGCACGCCGAGCCGCTTGCGCTCGCGGCGGCCGAGCACGTAGGCGAGGGCGAAGACGAACAGCAGGCCCATCGCGAGGGCCGGGATCATCGGCACGAAGATGTCGCTGGCGTCGAGCTTGAGCGCGGTGGCGGCGCGGGCGGTGGGGCCGCCCCACGGCAGGGTGTTCATCACGCCGTTGGCCATCGCGGCGACGCCGGTCATCACGACCAGGGACATCTTCAGGCGCTTGTACAGCGGGTACATCGCCGAGACGGTGATCATGAAGGTGGTGGAGCCGTCGCCGTCCAGGGAGACGATCGCGGCGAGGACCGCCGTACCGACCACGATGCGCAGCGGATCGGCCTTGCAGAATTTCAGGATGCCCCGCACGACGGGGTCGAAGAGGCCGACATCGATCATCACACCGAAGTAGACGATCGCGAACATGAGCATCGCCGCGGTGGGGGCGAGGCCGGTGACGCCGTCGATGACGTAGTCGCCGAGCTTGGCGCCCTTGCCCACGAACACGCAGAACAGCGCGGGTATGAGCACGAGCGCCGCGATCGGCGACATCTTCTTCAGCATGATCAGGACCAGGAAGGTCGCGATCATGGCGAAGCCGAGGATGGTCAGCATGAGTGGATACCTAACGTTCGCCCTTGAACATCCCACCTGGGGGTCGGCGGTGCGATGACGTTAGGTCCGTTCAAACGGCGTTAACAAGACGTTGACGTGCGAGCAATAAGCGCAAATCTCCAGGTCACGGCAGTGCTACCAGCTCGACGGGGACGCCGTTGAGCACCGCGTTGCCCGAGAGCGGGTCGAGCAGACTGCCGTCGAGCAGCTGGTTGACGTTGACGCCGGGGTCGGTGGCGGCGTGGCCGAGCCGGGTGCCGGGCCGGTCGTGGCCCCAGCCGTGCGGCAGGCTCACCACCCCGGGCCGGATGCCGTCGGTGACCTCGGCGGGGGCCACCACCTCTCCCCCGGCGCCCTTGACGCGTACGTCCGCGCCGTCCCGGACGCCGAGGCGGGCGGCGTCCTCGGGGTGGATGTGCACGGTGCAGCGGTTGCTGCCGCCGGTGAGGGCGGGCACGTTGTGCATCCAGCTGTTGTTGGAGCGCAGATGGCGGCGGCCGACCAGGACGAGGCCCGCGGGGCGCTCGCGCAGGGCCGCACGGAGCCGGGGCAGGTCGCCGGCGATCGGCTCGGGCAGCAGCTCGACCTTGCCGCTGCGGGTCTTCAGCGGCTGCGGCAGGCGTGGGCGCAGCGGGCCGAGGTCGATGCCGTGCGGGTGCTCGAGCAGCCTGGCCAGGCTCAGCCCGTCGGGCCGGGCGCCGAAGCCGTCGCCGTACGGGCCGAGGCGCAGCATCAGGTCGAGCCGCCGCTCGGGGCCGTTGTCGCCGGTGAGCCGAGCGGCCAGCTCACGCGGGTCGCGGCCGAAGACCGGCGTGTGCTCCTCCTGCACCGCCTTGCCCAGGGTCTGGTCGATGACCATGGCGTCGACGGCGGCCGGGTCGGCGCCGTGCATGCCGCTCACCGCCAGGACCAGCCGGGCGAGGATCTCGCTCTCCGCCATGCGGCCGGGCTCCAGCGGGACGGCGGGGCGGCTGTAGCGGACCTGGTTGCGCACGGCGAGGGTGTTGAAGGCGAAGTCGTGGTGCGGGCTCTGCGCGGGCGGGGGTGGCGGCAGCACGACGTCGGCGTGGCGGGAGGTCTCGTTCAGGTACGGGTCGACGCTGACCATGAAGTCCAGGGACTCCAGGGCCTTGTCGAGGCGGTCGCCGTCGGGCGCGGAGAGCACGGGGTTGGCGGCGATCGCGATCAGGGCGCGCACCGGGGTGCCCTCGTCGGTCGCGGTGTCGATCTCCTCCGCGAGCGCGGAGAGCGGCAACTCGCCCTTGGCCTCGGGGTGCTTGCTCACCCGGGAGTGCCAGCGGCCGAGCGCGAAGCCGCGGCCGGGGCCCGCCGGGCGGGGTGTCCTGTCGGTGGCGGCCTGCGGGAAGAGGGCGCCGCCGGGGCGGTCCAGGTTGCCGGTGAGGATGTTGAGGACGTCGACCAGCCAGCTGGCCAGGGTGCCGTGCGGGACGGTGCAGCTGCCGATGCGGGCGTAGACGGCGGCGGTGGGGGCGGCGGCGAGGTCGCGGGCCAGGGTGCGGATGTCACCGGCGTCCAGGTCGCAGGCGGGTGCTACGGCTTGGGGGGTGAAGTCGGCCAGTGCGTCCCGGAGTTCGTCGAGTCCCTGGACGTGCGGGGCGAGGTGCCCGAGGTCGACCAGGTCCTCGGCGAAGAGGGTGTGTGCCATCGCGGCGAGCAGCAGGGCGTCGGTGCCGGGGCGGATCGCGAGGTGCCGGTCGGCGAGCTTGGCGGTACGGGTGCGGCGCGGGTCCACGACGGTGAGGCGGCCGCCGCGGGCCTTGAGGGCCTTGAGCCGGCCGGGGAAGTCGGGGGCGGTGCACAGGCTGCCGTTGGACTCCAGCGGGTTGGCACCGAGGAGCAGCAGGTGGTCGGTGTGGTCGAGGTCCGGCACCGGTATCGCGCCCGCGTCGCCGAACAGCAGCCCGCTGGAGACGTGCTTGGGCATCTGGTCGACCGTGGAGGCGGTGAACAGGCTGCGGGTGCGCAGGGCGCCGACCAGGACGGGCGGGTAGAGGCCGCCGGCCATGGTGTGCACGTTGGGGTTGCCGAGGACCACGCCGACGGCGTCGGGGCCGTACCGCTCCACGACCGGGCGCAGGCCGGCGGCGACCGCGTCGAAGGCCTCCTCCCAGGTGGCCTCGCGCAGGGTGCCGTGCTCGCGCACGAGCGGGGTGCGCAGCCGGTCCGGGTCGCCGTCGACGGCACCGAAGGCGGCGCCCTTGGGGCAGATGAACCCCTTGCTGAAGACATCGTCCCGGTCGCCGCGGGCGCCGGTGACGCGGGTGCCCTCGACGGTGAGGGTCAGCCCGCAGGTGGCCTCGCACAGGGGGCAGATTCGCAGGGCGGTGCGGGACACGGGTCCTCCCGTAGGGGTCGGCGGCGGGTCGCCCGGGCGCACGCGGGCGGGCAGGCTCGGGGTGAGCATACCGACCGGTATGCATGGAGGGGAGGCCCTTGCCGGACTCGTCACACGGGAGGGTCGGGGCCCTGCGCTAGTCCAGCACCCGCCTCAGGTACGCCCGCAGCAGCTCCCGCGTCTCGTGGATGATCGCCTCGTCCCCCTCGGGATCGACCCGGAAGGCCAGCTGGACCAGGGTGTCCGCGGTCTCCACGGCGACCAGGAAGACGCGGCCCAGCTCCTCGTCCGGGGTGCGGCCCAGATAGCCCGAGAGCAGCTGGATGAGCCGGTCGGCGACCCGGGTGTTGGGCTCGGCCTGCCGGACGCCGACCGGGATCTGGTTGCCGAAGTCGACCAGGGAGAAGCCGGGGGCGGTGCGCTTCATGGCGAGGTACTCGTCCAGGACGGCGTCCATCGCGGCCCGCCAGTCCCCCTTGCGGGCTTCCTTCAGCCGCTCGGTGACGCGCTCGACGTACCGCTCCAGGTTGCGCTGGGCGAGGGCGTCGGCCATCTGCCGCTTGTTGCCGAAGAAGCGGTAGACCGAGCCGATGGGGACTCCGGCGCGCTCGGCGACCGCGCGCGTGCTCAGGGCGTCGTAGCCGACCTCGTCGAGGAGTTCGGCGCAGGCGTCCAGGATCCTGGTCAGCCGTTCGGCGCTGCGCCGCTGGACGGGCGCGCGGCGGAGCGATGTCGCGTGGGGCACGGGCTTCATGATGCCTTTCCGCCGGGGTCCGGTGAACCTCTCCCCCCAGTACGAAGACGGGTGGCCTGTGCACTCACTCATGAGGACGGGCGGCCGGTGTGCGCTCACCGCCCGCGGTGCTCATCCGCCCGCTGCGGGTGACGCGGTCGCGGCCGCGGCCGACGGGTCCGGTGTGTCCGCCTCCGCGTCGGACACCGTGATGTCGGCGGTGCTCTCGACCGGCTTGCCGTGCACGGCCCAGACCGTGCCGTCGTCGGCGTACAGGCGCGCGGTGACCGCATGGGTGCCGTGCGGGACGACGCCGGCGGCCACGTGGTACGCGGGGCCGTGCAACCGGGCGATCCCGCGGCCGTCCACGAAGAGGCGGGCGAAGCCGTGGCCGGTGACCGCCGCCGGCCGCGCGCCCGGCGCGGAGCAGCGGAAGTGCCGGAAGGCCAGCCGGACGTCCCAGCCGCCGGCCGGGTCCGGGGTGACCTCGATGCCGACCCGGGGGGCGTTCTTCGTGGGCACCTCCCGCAGGTTGCGGCCGGTGTCGTCCGTCTCGTCCAGCACCTTTCCCACGGGTGAGGGGGAGACCGTCCCCCCGTGCGCCTCACCGGCGGTGCAGGCCGCCGCTCCGAACGGCAGCAGGACGCACACCGCGAGCGCGGCGAGCGGTCCACGCTTCCTCTTCGTCCACGACATGACCGGGAGCGTAGAACAGCGGCCCGGCGCCCCGGATCCCCCTCAGGTCTGGTTCCGCCCCTACCCCTGTGGGAGGACCCGGGACCCTCTTGCGCGGGCCCCCGCTGATTCCTACGGTGTTGCATAGGAATCGGGAGCGCAAGGGAGCGATCATGAGCGGGGACGCACGGAAGACCGCCGAGGGGCTGACGTACCTGACCGGGTTCGGCAACGAACACGCCTCGGAGGCGGTGCCGGGTGCCCTGCCCGAGGGCCGCAACTCGCCGCAGCGCGCGCCGCTCGGCCTGTACGCCGAGCAGTTGAGCGGTTCGGCCTTCACCGAGCCGCGGGCGCACAACCGCCGCTCCTGGCTGTACCGCATCCGCCCGTCGGCCGCGCACCCGGCCTTCACCCGCACCGGCAACGGCGCGCTGCGCACGGCCCCCTTCACCGAGACCGTGCCCGACCCCAACCGGCTGCGCTGGAACCCGCTGCCCGAGCCCCCGGCCGGCACCGATTTCCTCGGCGGCCTGTGGACCCTGGGCGGCAACGGCGACGCGACCCAGCGCACCGGCATGGCCGTGCACCTGTACCACGCCAACGCCTCGATGGAGCGGGTCTTCTCCGACGCCGACGGGGAGCTGCTCATCGTGCCCGAGCGGGGCGGGCTGCTGCTGCACACCGAGTTCGGCCGGCTTCATGTGGAACCGGCCCATGTCGCGCTGATCCCGCGTGGGGTGCGCTTCCGTGTGGAGCTGCTGGACACTGCGTCCGACGGCGGGCAGAGCCCGACCGCCCGGGGCTATGTCTGCGAGAACTACGGGGCGCCCTTCCGGCTGCCCGACCTCGGCCCGATCGGCGCCAACGGGCTCGCGCATCCCCGGGACTTCCGGGCGCCGGTCGCGGCGTACGAGGACGTCGAGGGCCCGGTGGAGGTGGTGAACAAGTTCTGCGGCACCCTCTGGACGGCCACCTACGACCACAGCCCCCTGGACGTGGTCGCCTGGCACGGCAACTATGTGCCGTACGTCTACGACCTGCGCCGGTTCAATGTCATCGGCACCATCTCCTACGACCACCCCGACCCGTCCATCTTCACCGTCCTGACCTCCCCGTCGGACACCCCGGGCCTGGCCGGCGTGGACTTCGTGGTCTTCGCGCCGCGCTGGCTGGTGGGCGAGGACACCTTCCGGCCGCCCTACTTCCACCGGAACGTGATGAGCGAGTACATGGGCCTGATCGAGGGCGCGTACGACGCCAAGGCGGAGGGCTTCGTGCCCGGCGGCGGCTCGCTGCACAACATGATGTCGGCGCACGGCCCGGACCGGGAGACCTTCGACAAGGCGAGCGCGGCCGAGCTGCGACCGCAGAAGATCGACGACGGGCTGGCCTTCATGTTCGAGACCCGCTGGCCGGTGACCCTCACCCCGCACGCGGCCGGCGCCGACCACCTCCAGCAGCGCTACGACGACGTGTGGCAGGGACTGGAGCGCCACTTCCGGGCGTGACGGCAACCGTTGCGCCGAACGTTCTCCGCCAGGTACGGATAGCCGCGTGACCTCCTTCGCCCCGGATTCGATCGTCCTGAACCGCAAGCTGCCGCTGTGGTACCAGGTGTCGCAGTCGCTGCGCGCCTCGATACTGGGCCGCTCGCCCGAGGACCCGCTGCGCCTGCCCACCGAGGAGCAGCTGGCGGAGCACTACGGCGTGAGCGTGCTGACCATGCGGCAGGCGCTGAAGGAGCTGGAGGACGAGGGCCTGATCAGCCGGCACCGGCGGCGCGGCACGTTCATCGAACCAGACGTGCGGCGCGGGGCCCCGGTCCGGCTGCTGGGCTCGGTGGACGCGATCGTGGCCCAGCAGTCCGGGATGACGACCGAACTGCTCGGCCACGGCCGGGTGCCGGTGCCGGCCGGGCTCGCCGAGTACTTCCCGGACCTCGCGGAGGTGGCGGCGTACCACCGCCTGCGCAGCGACGAGAAGACCGGCGAGCCGACCAACCACGCCGTCAACCACATCCGTCCCGAACTGGCCGAGCGCATCGACCTGGACGACCTGGTCCGCTGGCCGATGACCAAGGTGCTGCGGGACCTGGTGAAAGCGGACATCAGCCGGATCACGGACACCGTGGAGGCCCGGCTCGCCGACCCGGAGACGGCCCGGCTGCTCGAAGTCCCGCTGCTCAGCCCGATCCTGCACTACACGGGCGTGACGTACGACACCGAGGGCCGGGTGCTGGACGTGGCGGTCATCCACTACCGGGGGGACCGCTTCTCGTTCACGGTGACCCTCGACGCCACCTGATTCCGGGTGGCGGTCCAGGCCGTACCATGCCCAGCGTGACGCACGACGACGCTCCGCTGCTGGCGGACCTCATGCCGTGGTCCGTTGCACCGTTGCGGCCGGGCCGCGCCTGGCCGTTGGCGCCCGATGCGGTCTCGCTCAGGGCCCGGTGGGACGCCCTGCTGAGGGCCGAGGGGCCGGACCGGGAGCGCCTGTTCGAGGCGACCCGCGCCCGTACGCTCGGGTCGGCGGTGGGGCAGTTGCCCGGGCAGTCCACCGGTACCGAGCGGCTGGCGCGCGCCGAGGGGCCCTGTGCGGAGCCGGTGCGGGTCCTGGCCGCCGCCTTCGACGAGCGGTGGCTGATCCCGGACCACCGGCTGCTCGACGCGGCCCGTCCGGAGCTGTGGCGGGTGGCGGACGCGCGGCAGGTGTTCACCGTGGAGACGGGCGACGCCGACGGCCCGCTGCTGGCGACCTCGCACCTGCCCGTGCTGCGCACCGGCCGCGTCCGCCCGCTGTACCGCCGCCCCGGCGGCAGGGAGCCGAACCTGGCCCCCGGCCTGCTGGACCACCTGTCGGCCCGGCTGGGCACCCGCCCCTCGGCGCCGGACGTGCTGGCCTGGATCCTGGCGACGGTCCGCCCCGACCTCACCGTCCCCCTCACCGAGGACCCCGGCCTGTGGGCGGCCGGCGTGGACGCGGGCCGCCGGACGCTGTGGCTGATGCTCCGCGACGGCGAGCGCCCCAGGCTGCCCGGCGGCCGCCGTCCGTACGTCCGCGCGCCCCTGCCGAGCCGGCCCGCCGGCCTGCACTACGACCGCGACGAGGAGACCCTGCAGCTGGACGAGGGCCGTATCTCGCCCGTCCCGCCCGAGGCCTGGGACTACGAGGTGGCCGGAGCCCGGGTCCTGGAGAGCTGGTTCGCGGCCCGCACCGCACCGGCCGAGCCGGGCACACTGGCCGCGATCCGCCCGGCTGCCTGGCCGCAGACGTGGACCTCGGAGCTGCTGGAGCTGATCACGGTCCTCGCCCTGCTGGCGGAAGTGCGATCCCTGCGGGCCGGGTTCGAGGTGACGTCACCGGTCACGCCCGCCGACCTGCGGCAGGCGGGCGTGCTGCCGGTACCGGAGCCGTCCCGCCGCCCCGCCTCGGTCCTCGACCACCACGAGGAAGGTCCGGAAGGACAGTTCGCGCTGCTCTAGCCCGCCGCCCGCCGGCGCAGCGCGGTCTCCAGCCGGGCCATGTCCTCGGCGTCCTTCGGCCTTGGGGAACATCGGTACAGCCGTTAGCGCTAAGCACTTGATCTTGAGCGGGTACCACAGGTTATCCACTGAGCGCGGGCGTTCAGAGGAAGATCGTCGGCGGGGTGTGGGGCGTCGGTACCGTCCGCCGGTGCCGGTGGAATTCCTAACTGATGAGCAGGCTGAGGCGTATGGGAAGTTCGCCGAGGAGCCGACGAGACCCGAGCTGGAGCGCTTCTTCTTCCTCGACGACGAGGACCGGAGGCTGATCGCGAAGCGCCGTGGTGACCACAGCCGTCTCGGCTTCGCCTTGCAGATGTGCACGGTCCGGTACATCGGGCTGTTCCTGGAGGACCCCCTCGCGGTGCCGTGGCCGGTGATCGAGCACGTGGGCGAGCAGCTGGGCACCGAGGACGTCTCGTGCATCAAGCGCTACACCGAGCGGCAGATGACCGCGTACGAGCACGCGTGGGAGATCCGGGATGCCTACGGCTACCACCCGTACGACGATGCGGAGTGGTCCCGGAAGTTCCGCTCGTTCCTGCACGGCCGGGCGTGGACGCATGCGGAGGGGCCGGTGGCGCTGTTCAACCAGGCGGTGGGCTGGCTGCGCCGGAACAGGGTGCTGCTGCCAGGCGTGAGCGTGTTGGCGCGGCAGGTCTCTGAAGTTCGGACGATCGCCGAGAAGCGGCTGCATGCCACCGTCGCCCGTGCCGCGGCCCGCGCGGACCGGGAGCTGCCCGAGCAGCTGGTGGCGACGCTGGTCACGCCGGAGGGGAAGCGGTACTCGGAGCTGGAGCGGCTGCGCCGGCCGCCGACGCGGACGACGGGCACGGCGTTCGCTCGCGCGCTCGAGCGGGTGGACGAGATCGGCGCGTTCGGTCTGGGCCGGGTGCGGCTGAACAAGCTTCTGGCGCGCGGACCTGCCCGCCCCGGTCCGCGCCCAGGACGACACCGTGAAGTCGCGGGCGGAAGCCGCAGGGAAGGCGGGGTACGGGCCGCTGGAGGCTCTGGCCCGCAACAAGGTGAACCTCAAGAAGATCGAGACCTGGTGGCCGGACATGCTCCGCGTCGCCGGATCACTGGTCACCAATCAGGTCCGTGCCTACGACCTGCTGCGGATGTTCGGCCGCGACGGCCACCCGACCCCGCTGGGCCAGGCGTTCGCCGAGTACAGCCGGATCGAGAAGACTGTGCACCTGCTCAACCTGGTCGACCCCACCGACGACACCTACCGTCGCCGGATGAACCGCCAGCTCACCGTGCAGGAATCACGGCACACCCTGGCGCGAGCGATCTGCTACGGCAAGCGCGGCCATATCCAGCAGCCCTTCCGCCAGGGTCAGGAGGACCAGCTCGCCGCGCTCGGCCTGGTCCTCAACGCCGTGGTGCTGTGGAACACCCGCTACCTCGACGCCGCGCTCACCGCGCTGCGCGAGGCCGGCACGCAGGTGTAGGGGGCAACACCTCGGGGTCTCGGTCCGGGAGCGTCGGCGGGCCGGGGAGTGGCAGGTTTTCGGGAATGCGACGGCCGTTATGTGGTTTCCGCGGATTTGTGCCGGGAGAAGTAGCCGGATATGCCTCCTGCCGTACGGCAGGAGGCGAGGGAGATGAGGAGGGGGACTGTGGTGGGTAACGCAAGCGGTTCGGATCAGGAGTGGATGGACCTGGCGGACGCGATCACGCTGCTGCGGGACCAGGTCGCCGAGGCCCAGGACCGGATCGCCGACCCGGCGGGCCGGGACCAGGGGGTGCTGTTCACGCTGGGGGAGATCACGCTGGATCTCGGTTTGGAGCTGACCGGCACCAAGGGCATCAACGGCGGACTGCGCTGGAGCGTGATCAGCCTGGGCGGCAAGAAGGAAAGCAGCCGCAAGGCCACCCACACGGTGACCGTGAAGCTGACCCCGCACCGGCCCGGCGGTGGCGACATCGACGTCAGCGACGAGGAGTAGGCCCTCCAGACACGTGCCGGAGGCGGCGAGAAGGAAGCGGGGGAGAGCTGGTGGAGTTCGACCGGCGGGTGCAGATCCGGGTGGACCGACTGGAGAAGGGGCAGCGGAAGAAGGGGTTCGGCTCCGGCTACCTGGTGGGACCGCGGCTGGTGCTGACTGCCGCCCACGTCCTGGACCACGTGGATCCCGGCGCTGACAGCCCGGTGACGGTGAGTCTGCCGGATACCGGCGGGCGGGAGTTCCCTGCGGTGGTGCGCTGGCAGCGCACGGACGAGACCGTGGACGCCGCGCTGATCGAGATCGCCGACGGCCATGGCTGGCTGGTGCCGCAGTCCCTCAGCGACCTGCTCACCCGGCCGCCCCAGCGCTACGGCCTCATCATCGGAACCCGCCCCCACCCGGTCACTGCGAGCGGCTTCCCCCGCCTGCAGAAGGACACCACAGACGGTCGGCGGCTGGATGAACAGTTCGCCGGCCGTATCGCCCCGGGTACCGGCTCCCTGGCCGGCCGCTACGAACTCACCGGCACCGACCCCACCCCCGCCGCCGCAATAGACACCCCTGGCGGCGGGAGCCCCTGGTCGGGCATGTCGGGCGCCGCCGTCCTCACCGACGACGGCTACGGCTCAGACCTGCTGTGCGGCGTCATGCGCCGCGACCGTCAGGCCGACAACGGCACCCGACTGACCGCCACCCCCGCCGCCCGTCTCCTCGCCGACGACGCCTTCCGCGCCCTCATCACCGAGCACACCGGCTGGGAACCCGTCCTCGAACCGGTCGAACCCGCCCCCCTGCTCACCTCCGCCGCCGTCCACCGCAACCTCCGCTCCCCCGCCGCCCTCCTGCGCGCCGACGCCGAAGCCGTCGTCTTCCACGGACGCGAGAGCGAACTCGCCGACTTGCACTCGTGGTGCGAGAACGGCCCGCCCGCCATCCAGGTACGCGTGCTGACCGGCCCCGGAGGACAGGGCAAGACCCGCCTCGCCCGCCGACTCACCGACACCCTTGGCTGGCGCGGCTGGGTCACCGGACACCTGAGCTCGGACCTCACCGACGACCCCACCCCGAACGCCGCCCCGCCCGACTTCACCACCTTGGCCACATCCCTGCCCCTGCTGCTGGTCGTCGACTACGCCGAGACCCGCCCCCGCCTGCTGCGCCGCCTCCTCACCCACCTGCACCGCTCCCGGCACCGGGTGCGCGTGCTGCTGCTCGCACGCTCCGACGGGCAATGGCGCACCGGCTCCCTCCAGGCCATCGCCGACGTACGAGACCTTCTCGAAGAAGCCCCGGTCATCCCGCTCGCCCCGCTCATCCCCACCAGCCAGGCAGCCCACGACCGGCGCAACGCCTTCTACCGCGCCGCCCATGACCTCGCCCTCCTGCTGCCGCTGCTTCCCAATCTGCCCGCACACGAGTGGACATCCCTGGCCGCCGCGCTCCGGACCCCCACAGACCTGCACGACCACCGCTACGACAACGTCCTCACCCTGCAGATGACCGCCCTGGTCGGCCTCCTGCAGCACGGACCGCGACCCGTCGACGCGGCCCCCGGCACCCCACCGGAGCGCACCCTCCTCAAACACGAGGACCGCTTCTGGGAAGCCAGCGCCAATTCGCCCGCCTACAGACTCGGCCTGCCCGCTCCCACCCTGGGCACCGCCGTGGCGGTGGCCGCCCTGTGCGGCGCCGGCACGAAGGACGAGGCTCTGCGCGTCATCACGACCCTGCCCGGCCTGCCTGCCCACCAGACGGCACTCGCCGCCGCGTGGCTCGCCTCCCTGTACCCGGCCGACGGCGACCGCTACTGGGGTTCCCTCCAACCCGACCGCGTCGCCGAATACCACGCCTCCCGCGCCCTCATCGAAGGCGACATCCTGCTGCCCGCCCTGCTCGGCGCGGCAGCGCCCGGACAACAGGCCCAGCTCATCACCGTCCTGGCCCGCGCTGCCATCGCCCACTACAACTCCGGCCGCACGACCGCCAGTGAACAAGTCGTCCACACCCTGGACACGGCTCTGAGCAGTGCCCCCCTGACCTATCAAGGCGTACAGACCGCAGCAGACGCCCTCCCCTACCCATCCCGCGTCATCGCCCCCCTCGCACTTCGCCTCACCACCGTCATCGTCCACACCCACCAGCAACTCGCCGCGGGCAACCCGGCTGCCTACGGTCGCGCCCTAGCTGCCTCGCTGTCCAACCTCGGTGTCCGGCTGGCGGAGGTGGGGCGGCAGGTCGAGGCTCTGACCGCTGCCGAGGAGGCGGTGAAGATCTACCGTCGGCTGGCGGAGGGCAACCCGGCCGCCTACGAACCCGACCTCGCCGCCTCGCTGTCCAACCTCGGTATCGAGCTGGCGGAGGTGGGGCGGCGGAGCGAGGCCCTGACCGCTGCGGAGGAGGCGGTGAAGATCCGGCGTCGGCTGGCGGAGGGCAACCCGGCCGCCTACGAACCCGACCTCGCGCGCTCGCTGTCCAGCTTCGGCGGCCGGCTGGCGGAGGTGGGGCGGCGGGGTGAGGCCCTGACCGCCGAGCAGGAGGCGGTGAAGATCCGGCGTCGGCTGGCGGAGGGCAACCCGGCCGCCTACGAACCCGACCTCGCGCGCTCGCTGTCCAACCTCGGTGTCCGGCTGGCGGAGGTGGGGCGGCGGGGTGAGGCCCTGACCGCCGAGCAGGAGGCGATGAAGATCCGGCGTCGGCTGGCGGAGGGCAACCCGGCCGCCTACGAACCCGACCTCGCGCGCTCGCTGTCCAACCTCGGCATCCGGCTGGCAGAGGCAGGGCGGCGAGGTGAGGCCCTGACCGCCGAGCAGGAGGCGATGAAGATCTACCGTCGGCTGGCGGAGGGCAACCCGGCCGCCTACGAACCCGACCTCGCCACCTCGCTGTCCAACCTCGGTGTCCAGCTGGCCCAGGTGGGGCGGCGAGGTGAGGCCCTGACCGCCGAGCAGGAGGCGATGAAGATCCGGCGTCGGCTGGCGGAGGGCAACCCGGCCGCCTACGAACCCGACCTCGCCACCTCGCTGTCCAACCTCGGCAACCGGCTGGCGGAGGCAGGGCGGCGGGGCCAAGCCCTGACCGCTGCCGAGGAGGCGATGAAGATCCGGCGTCGGCTGGCGGAGGGCAACCCGGCCGCCTACGAACCCGACCTCGCGCGCTCGCTGTCCAACCTCGGCAACCGGCTGGCGGAGGCAGGGCGGCGGGGCCAAGCCCTGACCGCTGCCGAGGAGGCGGTGAAGATCTACCGTCGGCTGGCGGAGGGCAACCCGGCCGCC
>NZ_JBIVJQ010000007.1:300738-410788 GCF_044750305.1 Streptomyces sp. NPDC088810 | reverse complement strand
GTTGATTTTTGGCACGCTGTTGAGTTCTCAAGGAACGGTCGCTTCCTTTGTACTCACCCTCTCGGGCTTTCCTCCGGGCGCTTCCCTTCGGTCTTACGTTTCCGACTCTATCAGATCTTTTCTCGATCCGATTTCCTCGGTGCTTTCCAGGTTCCCGCTCTCGCGTTTCCCTTTCCGGCGGTTCCGACTCTATCAGATCCTTTCGGCGTCTGACTCCCAGTCAGGGGGGCTTGTCTTCCCGGCCGTTGGGCCGTTCCGACGTCTCAAACCTTAGCGGATCCGCCCGGCGATTCCCAATCGGGCCGCCGAGCCCCTATTCGAATTGAATTCGGGCACGCCGAAATCAACCCGGAGGGAAGATCGTGCTGAAGGTGTGAGGGGTGCCGCTCGAGGCGGCTGAGGTGCTGTCGAAGAACCGTTACGGCTCCGCGGCAACCCGAAGAACTCTACGGATCGGACAAGGCGGTGTCAACCGCCGCTGTCAAGATCTTTAATCGAGGTCGCTGAGCCGGCCGCCGGCGTCCGGCTGGGCATGCTCGACCCGGCGCAGGAGCCTGGTCAGGACCTCGCCGAGCACCGCGCGCTCGACGGGGGTGAGGTCCTGGAGCAGGTCCTCCTCGAAGACCGTCGCCAGGCGCATCGCCTCCAGCCACTTCTCGCGGCCCTCGGGGGTCAGCTCCACGATCACCCGGACGCGGTTGGACTCGTCACGCTCGCGGGTGACCAGTCCCTCGGCGACCATGCGGTCGATCCGGTGCGTCATCGCGGCCGGCGTGAGGCCGAGCCGCTTCGCCAGGTCGCTGGGGCCCATGCGGTACGGGGCGCCGGAGAGGACCAGGGCCTTGAGGACCTCCCACTCGGCGTTGCTGATGCCGAGGGCGGCGGTCTGGCGGCCGTAGGCGACGTTCATGCGGCGGTTGAGCCGGGACAGGGCCGACACGATCTTCTCGACCTGGGGGTCGAGGTCCTGGAACTCGCGCTGGTATGCGGCGATCTGTTCTTCGAGCGTCGGCTCGGTGACGCCGGGGGTGTCGGCCATGAGCGCAGTATCGCACGATACGCCTTTGCCTTGAAGTCCTTGAGTGTGTACTCTTTAGCTTCGAACTTTAGCTTCGAAGTCTTCAGGTCTAACTAGTGAGAGAGGTGAACGTGACCAGGGCGATGGGCGCAGCGATGCGCCGGATCCACGTGGGCAACGCACTCAGCGCGTTCGGGCTCGGCTTCACCGTCCCCTACCTGTACGTCTATGTGGCGCAGGTCAGGGGCCTGGGAGCCATGACGGCGGGACTCGTGCTCGCCGTCTTCGCCGTGGCCGCGCTGATCGTGCTGCCGTTCGCCGGCCGGGCGATCGTGCGGCGCGGCCCGCTGCCGGTCCTGCTCGCCGCCCTGGTGACCGCCGCTCTGGGCGCGCTCAGCCTCGGTCTGGCGGGCGGTGCCGGGGCCGTGCTGCTGTCCGCGGCGGCGCTCGGCGCCGGCCAGGCCGTGATGCAGCCGGCGCTGGCGACGATGATCGTGGACTGCTCCTCGGCGGACACGCGCTCGCGCGCGTTCGCGATGCAGTTCTTCCTGCAGAACCTGGGGCTGGGCGTCGGCGGACTCATAGGCGGTCACCTCGTCGACACCACGCGCGTGTCCTCCTTCACGCTGCTGTTCGCGATCGAGGCGGCGATGTTCCTGCTGCTGGTCGGCGTGCTGGCGACCGTGCGGATGCCGCATTCGCCGCGCATGGAGGACGCTCCCGGGCGGTCGGCGAAGGGCAGCTGGAAGCAGCTGCTCGGGAACCGGGCGATGGTGCAGCTGTGCGTGCTGGGCTTCGTGCTCTTCTTCGCCTGCTACGGACAGTTCGAGTCGGGGCTGAGCGCGTACGGCGTGGAGGCGGCCGGGATATCCACGTCCGCGCTGGGGACGGCGCTGGCCGCGAACACGCTGATGATCGTGGTCGCCCAGTTCGCCGTGCTGAAGCTCGTGGAGCGGCGCCGCCGGTCCCGGGTCATCGCCGTGGTCGGGCTGATCTGGTCGGTGGCCTGGCTGGCCGCGGGGTACGCGGGGCTGGGGCACGGCAGCCAGGAGATGGCGACGGCCGCGTTCGTGTCGACGTACGCGCTGTTCGGGCTCGGTGAGGCGATGCTCTCGCCGACGGTCGCGCCGCTGGTCGCCGATCTGGCGCCGGAGGGCATGGCCGGGCAGTACAACTCGGCGTTCGCGCTGGTCAAGCAGCTGGCGCTGGCCGTGGGGCCGGCGGTGGGCGGTCCGCTCGGGGCCGCGCTGCACGGGCCGTACATCGTGACCTTCCTGCTGTTCTCGCTGGGGATCACCGTCCTGGCGCTGCGGCTGGGCCGGCAGCTCACCGCCGTACAGGACCGGCCGTGGCTGGCGCGTGGGACCCGGGTGGTCCGGCGGGGCGGTGCGTCCGCGGAGCACGGCGCTCCGCTGGTCGAGCCGCGCTAGGCAGCCCCGCGCCCCGTCGGGGTGCTCAGCGGGTCGCCGTGACCAGGAGCGCCGTGAACGGAAGCGTTGCCGTGCCGTCGTCCGCGAGGTGCTCGGCCAGCTGCTCGCGGACCAGGGCGGCGGCCCGGCTCAGGGCCTCCTCGCCGCCGGCCTGCCTGAGCAGGCCGCCCCAGAGGGCGGACAGGTGGCCGTGGGCGTACGCGTCCAGTGCAGGCAGCGCGATGTCGAAGGTGATCTCGCGATGGGTGGTGCCGGTGTAGCCGGCCGCGCGCAGGCCGGTGGTGAGCTGCTCGGCGGTGACGGCGAAGGCCCGCGCGAAGTAGCGGAGCGCGTCGGGACCGCCGTACTCGTGGACGGCTCGCTGCTGGGCGAGGAAGTAGGGCTGGCGGTCGACGGGGGCCCAGACGGTCGCCGCGAAGCGGCCCTCGGGGCGGGTGACGCGGGCGGCCTCGGCGAGGCCGGCGTCGAGGCCGGGGAAGAACTGGGCGCCCTGCTGACAGACGACGGCGTCGAAGGTGGCGGTGCCGTACGGCAGGTGGTCGGCGGGGGCCACCGTGAACTCGATGTCCGGGTACAGGCGGGGGTGCCGGTCCCGGGCCACCCGGATCATCCCGGCGTCCTTGTCGGCGCCGTGGACCCGGCCGGTGGGGCCGACCAGGGCGGCCGCCGCGCGGGCGGCGAAGCCCGTGCCGCAGGCGAGGTCCAGGACAGTGGCTCCGGGGCGCAGGTCCGCGGCGTCCAGCAGCTCGCCGACGAACGGCGCCATGATCGGCGTGGAGTAGGTGTCGTAGCGCTCTGGCCCGTCGGGTGCGCCGTTCCGCGCGCCGGATCCGTCTGTCATGGTCAGCTTCTAGCACCGGGCGCGCGTGTCGCCGGACTGCCGCGCTGTCCGGGACGGCTGCGGGTCAGTGTTTTGCCTTCGGCAGGACGAACTCGCACCAGACCGCCTTGCCGCCGCCGGGGGTGCGGCGGCAGCCCCAGTTCGAGGCGATCGTCGCCACGATCGCGATGCCCCGGCCCGACTCGTCGCCGGGTTCGGCGCGGCGCCGCCTCGGCAGGTGGTCGTCGCCGTCGGTGACCTCGACGATGAGGCGGCGGTCGGTGCGGCGGAGCCGGAGCCGCATGGGCGGGGTGCCGTGCTGGAGGCTGTTGGCGACGAGTTCGCTGGTGGCGAGGACGCCGAGGTCGTGCAGTTCGGCGGGGAAACGCCAGCTGGTGAGGACGCCGGAGGCGAAGGCACGCGCGCGAGGGGCCGCTTCGACGCCGCCGAGGAGTTCGAGGGCCGCGTTGCGGAAGAGGTCGCCGTCGGGGCCCGTACGCGCGGGGTGCTGGAGGACGAGGACGGCCACGTCGTCGTCGTGGTCGGCGGTGACGCCGGCCGAGCGGACCAGGCGGTCGCAGACGACCTGCGGGGTGCCGGTGGCGCCGGCGAGGGCGCCTTCGAGCGCGGCGATGCCCTCGTCCAGGTCCTCGTCGCGGCGTTCGACCAGGCCGTCGGTGTAGAGGACGGCGGTGGCGCCGGGGCCGAGGGCGATGGAGCCGGAGGCGTGGATCCAGCCGCCGGTGCCCAGCGGCGGGCCGGTGGGTTCGTCGGCGCGGGAGACCGCGCCGTTCTCGTCGCGCACCAGGATCGGCAGGTGGCCGGCGGACGCGTAGACCAGGCGGCCCTCGTTGGGGTCGTGCACGGCGTAGACGCAGGTGGCGATCTGGTTGGCGTCGATCTCGGCGGCGAGGCCGTCGAGGAGCTGGAGCACCTCGTGCGGGGGCAGGTCGAGGCGGGCGTAGGCGCGGACGGCGGTGCGCAGCTGGCCCATGACGGCGGCGGCACGCACCCCGCGGCCCATGACGTCGCCGATGACGAGGGCGGTGCGGCCGCCGCCGAGGGTGATCACGTCGTACCAGTCGCCGCCGACCGCGGCTTCGGTGCCGCCGGGCTGGTAGGTGGCGGCGATGCGCAGGTCGTCGGGCTGTTCGAGTTCCTGGGGGAGCAGGGAGCGCTGGAGGGTGACGGCGGTCTCGCGCTGGCGGCGCTCGCTGGCGCGCAGGCGTTCGGCGGCCTCGGCGTGGTCGGTGACGTCCGTGGCGAAGACGAGGACGCCTGCGTCGCGGTCGCCGTCCTCGGCGACGGGGGTGCAGGTGAAGGTGTACGAGCGGCCGTCGACGGCCTTGCGGGACTTCAGGGTGCGGGGCTTGCCGCTGCGCAGCACCTGGTCGAGCAGCGGGAGCAGGCCGAGTTCGACGAGTTCGGGCAGGGCCTCGCGGGCGGGGACGCAGGTGGGGCGGGCGCCGAAGGCCGCCGTGTAGGCGTCGTTGACGTAGGAGATCCGGTGGTCGGGGCCGTGGACGAGGGCGACGAGGGCCGGGACGCGGTCCAGGACGTCCCGCGTGGGCAGTTCGTCGACGGCGGGCACCGGGGGTGTGCCGTCGGAGGACTGTGCAGCGCGGGCCGCGGGCACGGAGCCTTCCCCCCGCCGGTCCGGGGTGACCGCCGTCTCGGTCCGCGCGGCGGCGCGGCGCTGCGTTCCGGGGAGCCGGGCGCTCCAGCGCGTGAAGTTCACTTGGGGAAAGCCTCGTGGGTGCTAGGGCGGGTGGCCCGTCCGACGTCGTAGGGCAGTCTGGCAGGGAGCGGGCCGCGGCGGGCGACAACCGTCAGACGCCGGCGCGAGCCGTGGAGTTCCTGAGTCCGGTCAGGACGACCCCTTCGGGTCGTCGGAGGGGCTGTGAGGAGGCTTTCCACCGGCCGCGAGTTCGAACTCCGCTCGGGGATGTTCGAGTGAACCGAGCGAGACGATCTCCCGTTTGAAGAGCCCGGCGAGGGTCCATTCGGCGAGCACCCGGGCCTTGCGGTTGAAGGTGGGCACCCTGCTGAGGTGGTACACGCGGTGCATGAACCAGGCAGGGTAGCCCTTCAGCCGGCGTCCGTAGACCTGCGCGACGCCCTTGTGCAGGCCCAGGGAGGCGACCGAACCGACGTACTTGTGCGCGTACGTCTCCAGGGGCTCGCCGCGCAGGGAGTGGACGATGTTGTCGCCGAGGACCCTGGCCTGGCGGACCGCGTGCTGGGCGTTGGGGGCGGTCTCGGTGCCGGGTTCGGCGGCCGTGACGTCGGGTACGGCGGCGGCGTCGCCCGCGGCCCAGGCGTGCTCGGTGCCCTCGACGGTGAGCTGGGCGGTGCAGCGGAGCCGGCCGCGGTCGGTGCGGGGCAGGTCGGTGGCGGCGATCAGCGGGTGCGGTTTGACGCCGGCCGTCCACACGACCGTACGGGTCGGGAAGCGCTGGCCGTCGCTCAGCACGGCGACGCGGTCGGCGCAGGACTCCAGGCGGGTGTCGAGCAGCACCTGGATGTTGCGGCGGCGCAACTGGGTGACGGTGTAGCGGCCCATCTCGGGGCCGACCTCCGGGAGGATGCGGTCGGTGGCCTCCACGAGGATCCACTTCATGTCCTCGGGGCGGAGGTTGTGGTAGTAGCGCGCGGTGTAGCGGGCCATGTCCTCCAGTTCGCCGAGGGCCTCGACGCCCGCGTAGCCGCCGCCGACGAAGACGAAGGTGAGGGCGGCGTCGCGGATCGCGGGGTCGCGGGTGGAGGAGGCGATGTCCATCTGTTCGATGACGTGGTTGCGCAGGCCGATGGCCTCCTCGACGGTCTTGAAGCCGATGCCGTACTCGGCGAGGCCGGGGATGGGCAGGGTGCGGGCGACCGAGCCGGGGGCGAGCACGAGTTCGTCGTAGTCGAGGAGTTCGGCGGTGCCCTCCTCGGCGGTGGCGAGCGTGGTGACGGCGGCGGTGCGTACGGCGTGGTCGATGGAGGTCACCTCGCCGATGACGACGTGGCAGTGGTCCAGGACGCGGCGCAGCGGTACGACGACGTGGCGCGGGGAGATCGAGCCCGCGGCGGCCTCGGGGAGGAACGGCTGGTACGTCATGTAGGGGTCCGGGGTGACGACCGTGATCTCGACCTCGCCCCGTCTGAGCTCGGCCTTCAGTTTCCGCTGGAGGCGCAGGGCCGTGTACATCCCGACGTAGCCGCCGCCGACAACCAGAATGCGCGCACGTTCCTTCACCATCCCATGACGCACCCGGCGCTGGAGTTTGTCCACAGCCCCGGCAAATTGTGTGACCGGCGGCCGGGTGTGCGCAGGGCCGGCCGGGGTGGCGGCGCGGGACGAAAGGGGGCAGGTCAGCGGGGGCGGGCTACAGGGGGCGAAAGCCGGGAACAGGGACGTACCTGCCCCGTACTCCGATCGGGGGGCGCACTGTGCGGAACCTGCCCCTTCTGAATTGACTGTCTCTCAACTATGTTCGTGTGTCGACGGAGTGTAGGGAATGTGGTCGAACGGGTCCGCGACGGGCGGGTCCGGTCGGGACCGATGCCGGTTCCGCGCACTTCGCGTTCAGTGGCGGGGAGAGTCTCCGGGGGGAGACGTCATTACCGGGGGAAACACATGCATGTTCAGGAAACGCATTGGGCATCGGCAGCCGCCATCGCGCCCGGTGGGAAGGCGATGACCGCGGCGGGGGGCAACGGACGCGCGGACGTGGCGCGGACGACCCCGCTGCGGGTGGACGCACAGCGCAATCTGGAGCACGTGCTGCGTGCGGCGCGTGAGGTGTTCGGCGAGCTGGGGTACGGCGCGCCGATGGAGGACGTGGCGCGGCGCGCCCGGGTCGGGGTCGGCACGGTGTACCGGCGCTTTCCCAGCAAGGACGTGCTGGTCCGGCGGATCGCCGAGGAGGAGACGGCGCGGCTGACCGAGCAGGCGCGGACGGCGCTCGGGCAGGAGGACGAGCCGTGGTCGGCGCTGTCGCGGTTCCTGCGGACGTCCGTGGCGTCGGGGGCGGGGCGGTTGCTTCCGCCGCACGTGCTGAGGGTCGGGTCGACCGGGTCGGGTGACTCGGCCGCGCCGGCTGAGGAGGCTCGGGTGCCTCAGCAGCGGGTGCAGCCGGGGGGTGCCGAGCTGCGGCTCGTGGCGGAGGAGGCCGCGGTGGCGGCCGACGACGCCGGGGCCGGGGCGCTGCTCGATGTGGTCGGGCAGTTGGTGGAGCGGGCTCGGGCGGCGGGTCAGCTGCGGGCGGACGTGTCCGTGAGTGACGTGCTGCTCGTGATCGCCACGGCGGCGCCGTCGCTGCCGGACGCGGCGCAGCAGGCCGCGGCGTCGGCCCGGTTGCTGGACATCCTGCTGGAGGGGCTGCGGTCCCGACCGGCGTAGGTCGCGTCGCCACCCTTCGGCTTCACCGATCTCCGATTTCCCACCCGCACCCCCCGTGGAGCTCCCGCGGCCGGGTGCGGGTGGTTTTCGTGGGGCGGCCTCGCCGTGGGCGGCTGAGGGTGGTGCCGTGCGGCTATATCGGCGTGGGGCGCGGGCGGCCGCCTGCGCAGCGGCGCGCCGTCGGCGGGCGCGGGTGGTGTCGTGCGGCTGGCGCGGGTGGTGCCGTACGGCTGTCGCCACCGGGTGCGGGTGACCTCCTGCCAGGCGGACTCGCCGTCGGCCGGCGCGGGTGGTGCCGTGCGGCTGGCGCGGGTGGTGCCGTACGGCTGTCGCCGCCGGGTGCGGGTGACCTCCTGCCGGGCGGACTCGCCGTCGGCTGGCGCGGGTGGTGCCGTACGGCTGTCGCCACCGGGTGCGGGTGACCTCCTGCCAGGCGGACTCGCCGTCGGCGGGCGCGGGTGGTGCCGTACGGCTGTCGCCACCGGGTGCGGGTGACCTCCTGCCAGGCGGACTCGCCGTCGGCCGGCGCGGGTGGTGTCGCGCGGCTGGCGCGGGTGGTGCCGTACGGCTGTCGCCGCCGGGTGCGGGTGACCTCCTGCCAGGCGGGCTCGCCGTCGGCCGGCGCGGGCAGTGCAGTGCGGCTGGCGCGGGTGGTGCCGTACGGCTGTCGCCGCCGGGTGCGGGTGACCTCCTGCCAGGCGGGCTCGCCGTTGGCGGGCGCGGGCAGTGCCGTGCGGCTAGCGCGGGCGACGGGATCGGCCCCTGCGGGACCGACTCGCCGTCGGCGGGCGCAGATACTGCCGTACAGCTAGCGCCGGCGCCGGGGGTGACCCCTGCGGGACCGACTCGCCGTCGGCGGGCGCGGGTGCTGCCCTGCGGCTAGCGGGTCCTCTGCGGGACGGACCCATTCATCGCGATGCGGGTAGTGCCTCGCGGGGCGAATCCGCCATGGGCGGTTGCGGGCAGTGCCGGGTGCGGCCTGCGCCGTCGGGTGCGGGTGGCCCCCTGTCGGCCGGGCCCGCCGTTGGCGGCTACGGGGAGTGCCGTGGGGGCAAGTGGCCCCCTGCCGAGTGGACCCGCGCCGTTGTGCGGGTGGTCCTCTGGCCGGCGGGGCCGCCGTTCGAGGGGTGTTCGGGGTTGTGGGGGGAAGTCCGCTCGGATGAGTGGACGGGGTGGGCGGGAGGGGGGTCGGGGGGAGGGCGGTGTGGCACTCTGAGCCGGTGACGGGTTGGGCTGGGCCGGTGTCGGGGGCTGTCGGCGATGGGCGTTGACGACGGGGACGCGGAGACTTTGGGGCCGGCCTCAGCTCACGTACCGAAGCAGGGCGGGCGTCCGGTTTCCTCCGGTGGGGCCGGTGAGACGAGCGTGCCGGCGCAGCGTGAGGGGAGCGTACTGCCGCCGCCCCGGGAGATGCCGCCCGCCGACGGCGAGCTGATCGAGCGGATGCGGGCCGGCGACGACTCCGCCTACGAGGAGCTGTACCGGCGGCACGCCGACGCGGTACGGCGGTACGCGCGCACCTGCTGCCGGGACGGGCACACCGCCGACGACCTCACCGCCGAGGTGTTCGCGCGGATGCTCCAGGCCGTGCGGGGAGGGTCCGGGCCCCAGCACGCCGTACGGGCCTATCTGCTGACCTCCGTACGGCGCGTCGCCGCGCACTGGACCAGGTCCGCCCGGCGGGAGCAGCTCGTCGACGACTTCGCCCTCTTCGCCCAGCAGGCCGCCCGGATCCCGGCGGCGTCCGACGACGACACCCTCGGTCTCGGCGCCGACGTACGCGCCCTGCACGAGGCCGAACAGTCCCTGGCCATGCGGGCCTTCCGCTCGCTGCCCGAACGCTGGCAGGCCGTGCTGTGGCACACCGAGGTGGAGGACGAGTCCCCGAGCGAGGTGGCCGTCCTGTTCGGGCTGGACGCCAACGGCACCCGCGTGCTCGCCAGCCGCGCGCGCGAGGGGCTGAAGCAGGCTTATCTCCAGGCCCATGTCAGCGCCACCCTCACCCGTGACGAGGAGTGCGCCCGCTACGCCGATCAACTGGGCACCTACGCCCGCCGCAAGCTGCGCATCCGGGCCGAGCGGGGCCTGCGCAAGCACCTGGCGGAGTGCGCGCGGTGCCGGCTGGCAGCGGCGCAGATCGAGGAGGTCGCGAGCGGCATCCCCGGTGTCGTACCGGTCGCGGTCATCGGCTGGTTCGGCGCCGCCGGGTACGCCAAGGCGCTCGGGATCGTGGCCGGCAGCGGGGCGGCCGGGGCCGCCGCCGCGGCCACCGGCTCGTCCGGCGGCGCGGCCGGCGCGGGCGGGGCCGCGGCCTCCGAGGGGCTCGGCGCGCCGGTGAAGGCGGGCATCGCGGCCGGTGTGGTCGCGGTGGCCGCCACCGCGGTCGCCCTGGCCCTGGTGAACGACAGCCGTCCGGCGAAGGAGGTCGCCCGGCCGGCACCGTCCACGCCGGTCGTCCGGCCGCCCGCCGTACGGCCGCCGGTCGTACGACCCGAGACGCCCGTGCCCGCCTCGCCGGCCCACCGGCCCGCACCCCCGCCCTCGCGCGAGCCCCAGCCGGTGGTCGTCGCTCCGGAGCCGACCCCGACCCCGACGCCGACACCGCCCCCCACGCCCACACCGACCCCCACCCCGAAACCGAAGCCGAAGCCCAGGCCGACGCCCGCGCCGACTCCGCCACCGGCGCCGGCGCCGGCGCCGGCACCCGCCGTCTACGAGCTGAGCGAGCTGCGCTTCGACGCCACCGGCGACGGCACCCGGCCCGAGATCGTCCTGTCCGAGAGCAGCTGGGTGTGGCAGCGGTACGGCCTGTCGATCGGCGGCAAGCAGTACGCGCGCGGGGTCACCGTGGGCGGCGAGTCCTCCGTCACCATCGCCCTCTACCGGCAGTGCACCGCCTACGACGCCCTGGTGGGCGTGGACGACATGACGCTCGGCCTCGGCAAGGTCTCCTTCTCCGTCTACGCCGACGGGGTCCGGCTGTGGCAGTCGGGCATGGTCAAGGGCCGCGACCGGGCCGTCCCCGTCCATGTGGACCTCACCGGGCGCAGCACCGTACGGCTCGTGGTGGAACCGCACGGCCACGCCGCCGACGAGGCGGCGCCGGCGGACTGGGCCGAGTCCCGTTTCACCTGCCGGTAGCCGGCCCCTGGCCTTCCTCGACGGCCGCGGCCGTGGCGCCCAGCTCCCGCAGGACGTCCGCCACGCCGAGGGACGCGCCCCGGGCGCACTCGGCGGCGTAACGCTCGGACGTCAGGGCCGCGCGGGCACCGGCACGCACCCGGGCGGCCTCGCTGCGCTCCGGCTCGGGCCGGCTGAGTCCGTCGCGCCAGTGGTCCGCGGCGGCGAACAGCCGCAGCGCGCCGGGCAGATCGCCGAGCCGGGCCCGCAGACCGGCCGCCACGTCCACCAGACCGGCCGTGATCGACTCGGCGCACCGGTCGGCCACAGCCTGCCGCAGGGCGTCCGCCAGCACCGGCAGCCCGTGCGCCGGGCCCGCCTCGTCGGCCGCGAGCAGCGCCTCGACCATCCGCTGGGCCGCCGTGAACTGCGGGGGCGGGGTGCCGTCCCGCACCACCGTGCGGATCGCCTCGTACAGCTCGCGGGCGTGGGCCGGCTGCCCGTCGTGCAGGGCGATGTGGGCGCGCAGCAACAGCACGAAGGCCCGCGCCTCCGGCACCGCGTACCGGTCGGCGGCCGTGCCCGCCTCGGCCAGGGCGGCCAGTGCCGTCTCCCGGTCGCCGGAGCGGTAGGAGATCTCGGCGAGCCGGGCGAGCAGGAACGGCGACTCGGCGTACGCGCCCACCTCGTAGGCGAGCCGCAGCGCCTCCTCGTACTCGCCGCGCGCCTCCTCGTACCTGCCGCGCGCCATGGCCGCCTCGCCGGCCGCGCTGCACACCTGGGCCCGCATCCAGCGGTCGCCGACGTGCCGGCTGAGCGTCCGCAGCTCGGCCAGGTCCTCGTCCACGCCGCGCAGGTTGCCCGGTGAGTCGACGGTCACGTGGGCGCGGTACATCAGGGCGACCGCGAGCTCCCAGTCGCCGCCGTGACGGCGGGCGTTGACCACGGACGTCGTCATGTGCGGGCGGATGTCGGCCGGGCCGCCCAGGTAGTAGGCGGTCAACGGCCAGACGATGCCCGGGAGCCGGGCGGCCCGGGGACCACCGCGCTCGTAGTACGCCCGCACGCGCGCGAGGTACTCCCGGGCGCGCTCGTCGGCGGCGAGGTTCTCCGTGCCGGTCTCGGAGGTCAGGAACAGGTCGAGCATGCGCAGGTCCATCCGCAGCTCGTGCAGCGGATGGCCGGCCTCGCCGTCGGGGGCGTCGAGGAAGGCGCCGACCGGGTCGGCGGCATCCGCCCGTGCCATCGCCTCGCCGGCCGGCGCGCCCGCGGGCAGGGCGTCCAGGGCGACGCCCAGGCGCAGCACCAGCCGTACCCAGGCGACCGCCTCCTGGCGGTGGTTGCGCAGCCACCAGAACCAGCCGATGGCCAGGACGATGGCGCCCGCCTCCGCCTCGTCGCCGCCGCGCACCGCGCGGTCCAGGGCCGCGCGGACGTTGTCCAGCTCGGTCTCCAGGCGGGAGAACCAGGGGAGCTGGGCGCCCGACCGCAGCTGCGGCTCGGCCTCCTCCACGAGCGCCCGCACCCACGCGCGATGGCGCCGCTCGGCCGCCGCGCGCAGTCCGGGGACCTCGGCCGCGCGCTCGGTGGCGTACTCGTGGATGGTCTCCAGCATGCGGTAACGCATACCGGTGCCGGAGCCGGTGCCGTCCGGGTCGTGCGGGGCGGCGACCACGAGGGACTTGTCGACCAGCGCGCCGATCAGGTCCGCCACCGGGCCGGAGCACACGGCCTCGGCCGCCGCGAGGTCCCAGCCGCCGGCGAACACCGACACCTCGCGCAGGACCGTCCGCTCCCGCTCGTCCAGCAGCTCCCACGACCAGTCGACGACCGCGCGCAGGGTCTGCTGGCGGGGCAGGACCGTGCGGCTTCCGGAGGTGAGCAGGCGGAAGCGGTCGTCCAGGCGGTCGGCGATCTGCCGCGGGGTCAGCAGTCTGAGCCGGGCCGCGGCCAGCTCGATGGCCAGCGGCAGCCCGTCCAGGCGGCGGCAGATCTCCGCCACGGCCCCGGTGTCGGCGAGCACCGCGTCGGCGTCGGGACGGACGGCCTTCGCGCGCTCGGCGAAGAGGCGGTGCGCCTGCTCCGGGGCGAGGGGCTCGACCGGGCGCACCGACTCACCGGGGACGCCCAGGGGTTCACGGCTGGTCGCGAGGATCGTGAGCCCGGGGCAGCGGGTGAGGAGGGTCTCGGCGAGGGCGGCTGCCGCGCCGATGACGTGCTCGCAGTTGTCAAGGATCAGGAGTTGGCTGCGCGGTGCGCAGTACTCGATCAGCAGGGCCGTGGGGTCGGCCTGCGGGGTCGCCAGGTCGCCCGTCAGCAGCACGGTCTCGCGCAGACCGAGCGCGCTGACCACCGCGCCGGGCACCGCCTCCGGATGGTCGAGCGGGGCCAGCTCGACCAGCCAGGCCGAGGGGAGGGCGGCGGCGGCCTCCTCGGCGAGACGGGTCTTTCCCGAGCCCCCCGGTCCGGTGAGGGTGACCAGGCGGGCCCTGTGCACGTCCGAACGAATGGCCTCGAGTTCTGGTTCCCGCCCGACGAAGGACGTCAGGCGGGGCCGGAGGTTCCCGGTGCGCTCGGGGGGCTGGGCGGGAGTCCTGGGCTGGGGACGGGCCGTGCTGACCGGCGGGGCCGGGTGCTCCTGCTTCAGCAACGACGCGTGCAAGGCTCGGAGTTCCGGGCCGGGGTCGGTGCCGAGGGTGTCGGCGAGGGTGCGGCGGGCGGACTCGTAGGCGGCGAGGGCGTCGGCCGGGCGGCCGGTGTCGCGCAGGGCGCGGATGAGGAGGACGTGCAGCGGCTCGTCGTACGGGTGCGCGGCGGTCAGTTCGCGCAGCTCCGGTACGGCCTCCTGGGCACGGCCGAGGGCGAGCGCGGCGGCGGCGTGGGCGCGGGTCGCCTCCAGGCGCAGGGCGTCGGGGCGGGTGGCGGCGGTGCGGTCGGGGAGGTCGGCGAGGGCCGGGCCGTACCAGAGGGCGAGGGCCTCGGTGAGGGTGCGGTGGGCGGTGGCCGGGTCGCCGGCGGTGAGGGCCTGGGTGCCGGTGCGGGTGAGGCGTGCGAAGACGTGGAGGTCGACGTCGTCCTCGGTCGCTTCGAGGCGGTAGCCGCCCGGGGTGGAGGCGATGGTGTGCCGGCCGAGGGTACGGCGGAGACGGCCGACGAGGGCCTGGAGGGCGGCGGGGGCGTCCTGGGGCGGGTCGTCCGCCCAGATCTCGTCGACGAGGGTGTCGGGGGTGGTGGTGCGGCCGGGGCGGAGGGCGAGGGCGGCGAGGAGCGTGCGCAGGCGCTGGCCGCCGATGGGTAGGGGGGTGCCCTGGTCGTCTGCTGCTTGGGTTACGCCCAGGATTCTGTACCGCACCTGGTCATTGTGGCGGGGGGCCGGGAGCGGGGCACGGGGTTTCCGCGGCGGGGCGCCTTTGCGGTGCCCTCGCTGTGGCCGGCCGGGGGTGGGTTCCGCTCGCGGGTTCGCCACGCGGCTCACGGCGCTGCGGCGCCCCAGGAGTGCGGGGATCTGCGCGATCGGCCACCGCGCGCCCGCAGACGCACGACGGCATCGGCCCGCCCGGCACCCCCCGGCCGGACGGCTCACGCCCCCGGCGTCAGTGCGCTTCTCCTCGGCTGGATCCCCGAAGGGACCGCGCGGGAGCGGGTGGGCGTGCCCGTCCAGCAGGTGCCCCGGCGGGAGAGGAGGCGGCGGAGCCAGAGTTCGAGGGAGACGAGGTCGGCCAGTCCGTCCAGGGGGAGCGGCTCGCCGGCCGCGGCGGAGCGCACGGCCTTGCGGACGACGCGGGCCTCCACCAGGCCGGCGTCGGCGAGCAGGGGCGTGGCGAAGAGGTCCAGGAGGGGGTCGGCCGCGGCCCGCAGTCCCGCGCGCGCGGCGGCCGCCGTGGAGGCGTGGGAGGGGGCGCCCCAGCCGGCCGGGAGGTCGGTGACGCCGGCGCCCTCCAGGACCGTACGGAGGATCGCGGCGCGGGCGCCGGGCTGGACGCGCAGGGCCTCGGGGAGGTCGCGGCAGGCGCGGACGACCTGGTTGTCGAGGAACGGCGCGTGCAGGCGCTGGGAGCGGATCTCCGCGGCCTGTTCCAGCACGCGCAGGTCGGCGGCGTGCCGGGCGAGTGCCGCCCGCGCCCGGTAGTCGCCGGGGCGCTGCGCGCCGGTGCCGGAGCGGTCCGCCTCCGCCTGGAGCAGAACCGATACTTCAGCCAGCGCCTCACCCGTCAGCCACCGGGCGGCGGGCCCGGGTCTGGCCCAGGCCAGCGCGGCGAGGGACGCGCCGACCGCCCCCTTGGGTTCGTCGAAGCGGCGCCGCATCAGCCGTTCGGCCAGCACCTCCAGGCCCGCCCGGTAGGGGGTGCGGGCCAGCCGCCGGGCCGCGCTGTACACGCGCGCGGGGACCAGGACCGAGCCGTCGGCACGGGCGAGCGCCGCGACCGGCCGGACCAGGTGGCGCCGCCGGCGGTCGACCAGGAGGTCGGCGAGGCGGGCGGGGTGGGCGTCCAGGACCTGGCGGGCGCCGTGGCCGGTGAAGTGGTCGGCGCTGCCGGCGGCGAGCCGCGCGCGGTGCCGGGCCGCCACGACCAGGGAGGGGCCGGGCTCGTCGGTCAGGGGGCCGTCGAGGTCGGCGTACGGCAGGGTCTCCTCGGCGCCGGTGACCACCACGTGGTGCAGCCGGGGATTGGCGGCCAGCACCCCGGCGCGTTCGAGTTCGGCCTCGCGGCCGGTCACGGCCAGATCGTTGAACGTGACGGCGAGAAGGCGTTCGCCCGCGCCGGTGCCGTGGCCGAGGAGCGTGCCGGGTCTGCCGGGCAGCCCGGCGGCCAGCAGCGCGAGGGTGCCGGAGGCGGGCCCGCCGGACAGGTCGGCGCCGATGCCGGGGACGGGCATCCCGCGCGCGGCGCGCCGCTCGGCCGGGCCCATGCCGGGCACCGGTCCGGGGTCCAGGTCGGGCACGTGCCGGGGTGCCGCCAGCCGGGTGCGGACCGCCTCCACGAGGGCGTCCCGCACGGCGTCCACGGCGCGGTCGGGGTCGGCCGGGGGCGCGGCGACGGCGAGGGAGGCGACCGGCTCGTACCCGGCGATCTCGCGTGCCCCGGCGCGCAGCACCAGTGCGTGCCCCGGCGGAATCCGCCGTACGCCGTCGTACGGGGTGGTGTCGCGCAGCGCGGCGGGCACGTCCGGGGCGGCCAGCAGGGCGGCGAGGTGGGTGAAGTCGAGATTGGCCTCGACGAGGTCGGCGAGGGGCAGCGCTGCGGTGGCGTAGGCCGTGCCGCCGGCCCACGGGGTGTAGAACACCGGCCGGGCGCCCGCGAGATCGCCGCAGACGGTGATGCGGCGGCCGGCCTGGACGACGGCGGTGTAGCTGCCGGGCCAGGTGGTCAGATGGCGCACCGCGCCCCCGCGCGCGGTGAACAGGCCGCGCCGCAGCTCCTCGTCGGTGGCGCCGCAGATGCCGAGGACGGCGATGCGGTGCTGGGCGTCGGCGTGCACCACGCGCACCTCGTCCGGGCGCCAGTCGCCCACGGCCCACAGCGGATCCGGGTCGCCCCACAGGAGTTGGGAGCCGACCGGGTGCACGGTCTCGCCGTCGTAGCCGACGGCACCCGCGGAGCCGATCCCGGCGGCGCCCGCGGCGGTGCTGCTCCACCCCACCAACCACCGCATCGACGCCTCCACAGGCTGTGGACAACCAGTGCACGGTACGAACCGGTTCCCCATGCTGCCATGAAGGGCGCGCCGGAGAGGGGCGGCGGCACCGCCTTCGATCGAGGGAAGTTCCCCAGGCGGGCCAGGGAAGTTGAGGGTCGGACGACCCGTGCGGAAGGGTCCGGTCCGGACGGAGGCCGGGCGGCACGGCGCGAATGCGCCCCCAACGCGCTCCCCCAAACCGCCCTTCGCGCCGTCAAGTTGCGTGGTAGGAACGGCAATTCATCGCACCGGCAGGGGTCGATTTTCGGCCAAATAACTGGAGCGGCGCCGGAGGTGAGCACGCTCCGTACAGGCCTGCGCAGCACCCAGCCATGCGTACGCGCGCACGGTCCGGGAGGCGGGCATCGCCTCCCGGACCGGTCCGCCACCCGCGGGGATGAAGGTGGCGGTGTCCCCCAGCCCACTGGATCCAGTACAGCGGGCCGACCCACGCAGTAGCCATGGAACCGCTCCCCCGGTGGCCGGAGAAGAGCGCACGGACGGGCGCACGGCCACACGCGCGGGGGCACGCGGCGACCTTCCGTGCACGGTGCGTAGGGGGCCGCCCTTGCGTACCGACCACAATCCCGCCAACCGGAACAATGCCCCTTAACGCTTGGGATGCGGCGAACTACGCTGGGTTTACGAATGCCGCGTGGTTATGCCAGTACGGCAGCCGTCTGTGTCGAGGGGTGGCGCATGTCCAGGGAGCAACGCGGGCCGAACGAAAAACTCGGCGCCGTTCTCGCCCTCGCGGGAATCAGCAACGCGGGTCTCGCGCGTCGCGTCAACGACCTTGGCGCACAACGCGGGTTGACGCTTCGCTACGACAAGACGTCGGTGGCGCGCTGGGTGTCGAAGGGCATGGTGCCGCAGGGTGCGGCGCCGCATCTCATCGCCGCAGCCATCGGCCAGAAGCTGGGCCGGCCGGTGCCGCTCCACGAGATCGGCCTGGCGGACGCGGATCCCGCGCCCGAAGTCGGCCTCGCCTTCCCCCGGGACGTGGGGCAGGCGGTCAAGTCGGCGACCGAGCTGTACCGCCTCGACCTCGCCGGCCGCCGCGCCGGCTCCGGCGGCATCTGGCAGTCCCTGGCCGGGTCGTTCGCAGTGAGCGCATACGCAACGCCCGCCTCACGATGGCTGATAACCCCCGCCGACAGCTCGGTCGCGCGGGAGGCGGGCTCCGGCGAGGGCTCCGGCGCACCGATCAAAGTCGGCCACAGCGACGTGCAGAAGCTGCGGGAGGCCGCCGAGGACGCCCGGCGGTGGGACTCCAAGTACGGCGGCGGGGACTGGCGTTCGTCGATGGTGCCGGAGTGCCTGCGGGTGGAGGCGGCACCGCTGCTGCTCGGCTCCTACTCCGACGAGGTCGGCCGCGCCCTGTTCGGCGCCTCCGCGGAACTCACCCGGCTCGCCGGGTGGATGGCCTTCGACACCGGGCAACAGGAGGCCGCGCAGCGGTACTACATCCAGGCGCTGCGGCTCGCGCGCGCGGCGGCCGACGTCCCGCTGGGGGGCTATGTGCTGGCCTCCATGTCGTTGCAGGCGACGTACCGGGGCTTCGGGGACGAGGGCGTGGACCTCGCGCAGGCCGCGCTGGAGCGCAACCGGGGGCTGGCGACCGCCCGCACCATGAGCTTCTTCCGGCTGGTCGAGGCGCGGGCACACGCGCGTGCGGGCGACGCCCAGGCGGCGGGCACGGCGCTGAAGGCGGCCGAGAGCTGGCTGGAGCGGTCCCGTCCCGGCGACAACGACCCCTCGTGGCTCGGTTTCTACGGGTACGACCGGTTCGCCGCGGATGCCGCGGAGTGCTACCGGGACCTGAAGGCGCCCCGGCAGGTCCGGCGGTTCACCGAGCAGGCGCTGTCGAAGCCGACGGAGGAGTTCGTGCGGTCGCACGGGCTGCGGCTGGTCGTGTCCGCGGTGGCCGAGCTGGAGTCCGGCAATCTCGACGCGGCGTGCGAGCAGGGGGTGCGGGCGGTGGAGGTGGCCGGGCGGATCTCCTCGGCGCGCACCACCGAGTACGTGAAGGACCTGCTGCACCGGCTGGAGCCGTACGGGGACGAGCCGCGCGTGGTCGAGCTGCGGGAGCGGGCGCGGCCGCTGCTGATGGCTCCGGCGTAGGGAGGGACGCCTACGGGGGTGCCGGGCCCCTCCTCGGCGTTTGAAGCCGTTGTCAGTGGCGCAGTGCACTATCGGAGGCGGAGGTGGTGCAGGTGCGGGCCGGGGCGTACGACTGTGATGTGCTCGTGATCGGTGGGGGGATCGTCGGGCTGTCGACGGCGTATGCGATCACGCGGGCCGCGCCGGGGACGCGCGTGACCGTGCTGGAGAAGGAGCCCGGCCCGGCCCGGCACCAGACGGGGCGCAACAGCGGGGTCATCCACAGCGGGATCTACTACCGCCCGGGCTCGCTCAAGGCGCGGTACGCGGTGCGGGGCGCCGCCGAGATGGTGAAGTTCTGCGCCGAGTACGGCATCGCGCACGCCGTCACCGGCAAGCTGATCGTCGCCACCGAACGCGAGGAGCTGCCCCGGCTGCACGCGCTCGTGCAGCGGGGCCGCGAGAACGGCATCCCGGTGCGGGAGCTGGGGCCGGCCCAGATCGCCGAGTACGAGCCGGAGGTGCACGGTCTCGCCGCCATACACGTCGGTACGACCGGGGTGTGCGACTTCGTGGGCGTCGCCCGGCAGCTGGCGCGGGCCTCCGGGGCGGAGATCCGGTACGGCGCGAAGGTCGTGCGGGTGGACCGGCGCCCGGAGCGGGGCGTGGCCGTGCTCACCGCGAGCGGGGACGTCGTACGCGCGCGCGTGCTGGTGAACTGCGCCGGGCTGTACTGCGACGAGGTGGCCCGGCTGACCGGCGACGAGCCCGAGGTGCGGATCGTGCCGTTCCGCGGGGAGTACTACGAGCTGGCGCGGCCGGAGCTGGTGCGGGGACTGGTGTATCCGGTGCCGGACCCGGCGTTCCCGTTCCTCGGGGTGCATCTGACGCGCGGGATCGACGGAGGCGTGCACATCGGCCCGAACGCGGTGCCGGCGCTGGCCCGGGAGGGGTACGACTGGGGGGTCGTACGGCCCCGGGAGCTGGCCGGGACGGTGGCGTGGCCGGGATCGTGGGCGATCGCCCGGCGGCACTGGCGGTACGGGGCGGGTGAGCTGCACCGGTCGGTGTCCAAGGGAGCGTTCCTGCAGGCCGTGCGCAGACTGCTGCCCGCGGCGGAGGCCGGCGATCTGGTGCGGGCCCCGGCCGGGGTGCGGGCGCAGGCGGTGCTGCGGGACGGGACATTGGTGGACGACTTCCTGATCCGGGAGGGGGCGCGGGCGGTGCATGTGCTCAACGCCCCGTCCCCGGCGGCGACGGCGTCCCTGCCGATCGGGCGGGAGATCGGGCGCCGGGTGCTGGAGATGCTCGCGGCGGCCGGCTGAGCGGCCCGGCTGAGCGGGCAGCCGCGCGGGGCGCCGTAAAATCGGTCGTACTGTGTCTGACTCCCTGAACACCCCCGATGCCCCGCTCTCGGCACCCCACGCCCCCGGTGTCCCCGTCCGGCACACCCGGGCCAAGGGGGAGCCGCGCTTTCCGGACGGGCCCAAGGCGGATCCCGCCGGATCGCACTTCGAGCGGCGGATCCGCAGCTTCCAGCCGCGGCGGAGCCGGGTGACGGCCGGGCAGGCCGACGCGCTGCAGCGGCTGTGGCCCGCGTGGGGGCTGGACATCGACGGGCAGCAGGTGATCGACCTCGGCGACCTGTTCGGGAACGACCACCCGGTGGTCCTGGAGATCGGCTTCGGGATGGGCGAGGCCACCGCGCAGATGGCCGCGGGCGACCCGGACACCAACATCCTGGCCGTCGACGTGCACACCCCGGGCCAGGGGAACCTGCTGAATCTCGCCGACCGGAACGGCCTGACCAACGTCCGGGTGGGCAACGGCGACGCGATCATCCTGCTCCGGGAGATGCTCCGCCCGGACGCACTGGACGGGCTGCGCGTCTACTTCCCCGACCCGTGGCCCAAGAAGCGGCACCACAAGCGGCGGCTCATCCAGCCCGAGTTCCTGACGCTCGCCGCGACCCGGCTGAGGCCCGGCGCGATCGTGCACTGCGCGACCGACTGGGAGCCGTACGCCGAGCAGATGCTGGACGTGCTCACCGCGCACCCGGACTTCGAGAACACCCAGCCGGACGGCGGCTTCGCGCCGCGCCCCGACTTCCGGCCGCTGACCCGTTTCGAGGGGCAGGGACTGGACAAGGGACATGTGGTGAGAGACCTGCTGTTCCGGCGTGTCCCGCACAGCGCCGCTGAGCAGGACCGTTAATCCGCTCCAGCCCCTCGCCCCGCCACCGTTAGGGTCGATGCCGTGGCCACCAGTCCTCCGTTTCCGACGTATCCGCCGCGCCCCGGCGACGGTGTGCTCCGCCACCCGCACTGGTGGCAACGCAGGTGGGTGCGGTACGGAGCACTGAGTTCCCTGCTGGCCCTGTCCGGTCTGGTCATCCTCGCGCTGGTGCGGCGGCAGACCGGCACGGAGGGCTTCCTCGTCGGGCTCGGCCTGGCCGTGCTGCCCGTGCCCTGGCTGATAGCCGCCTTCCGCTGGCTGGACCGGGTACAGCCGGGCCCCTGGCGGAACCTGGTGTTCTCCTTCGCCTGGGGAGCCTGTGCGGCGGCACTGATAGCCATCGTGGCCAACAGCTTCGCGACCAAGTGGATAGCCACCTCGACCGCGGACCCGGCAAGCGCCGACACGCTCGGCGCCACGGTGATAGCCCCGATCGTGGAGGAGTCCGCGAAGGCCGCCGCCGTGCTGCTGGTCTTCCTCTTCCGCCGGCGCGACTTCGCCGGGATCGTGGACGGGGTGGTGATCGCCGGGATCACCGCCACCGGCTTCGCGTTCACCGAGAACATCCTCTACCTCGGTACGGCCTTCGGGACCGACCAGCTCACCGGCGACCGCGGCATCGCCTCCGTCACCGCCGCCACCTTCTTCGTGCGCATCGTGATGTCCCCGTTCGCGCACCCCCTGTTCACCGTGCTCACCGGCATCGGCTTCGGTATCGCCGCGCTGTCCGCCGAGCGGCAGCATCTGCGGCGGATCCTGCTGCCGCTCTGCGGCCTGCTGCTCGCGATGGGCATGCACGCCTTCTGGAACGGCTCCTCCACCTTCGGCGAGTACGGCTTCTTCGCCGTCTACGGCGCCTTCATGGTGCCCGCGTTCGCGCTGCTGACCTGGCTGGCGATCTGGACCCGGCAGCGGGAGCTGCGCACCGTGCGGGCGGAGCTGCCGGCGTACGTGCTGGCCGGCTGGCTGGGGCCGGCCGAGCCGTTCGCGCTCGGGTCGATGCGGGCGCGGCGGATGGCCCGGGACTACGCCCGGCACCACCACGGGCGCCCGGCGGCGCGGGAGGTCGCCCGGTACGAGGCGGACGCCACCGCGCTGGCCTTCCTGCGGCACCGGGGGCGGGCGGGGAAGGCCGGCCCCGACTTCGTCGTACGGGAGCAGGAGCTGCTGGACGAGCTGTGGAAGCGCAGGCACGTGGCCCGGCCGGCCCTGGAGTACGCGAGCAGGGCCTCCGTACCGGCGCCGGCGCACTGGGGAGCGGCGCCGTACGGCTATCCGGCGATGCCGTACGCCGCGTACAACCCGTACCGGACGTAGCCGCCGGGGCTGCCGGGGGTGCGGCACCGCCGGAGCGGGGGATCAGCCCGGCATGAGCCAAACGACAGGCCCTAGGCGGAGGCCTGAGTCAGCCGGTCCACCTCGGCGTCCGTGAGCTTCAGCTCCGCCACCCCGACCAGCGCCGGCAGCTGTTCCACCGTCCGTGCCGAGGCGATCGGGGCCGTGATCGTCGGCTGGGCGGCGAGCCAGGCCAGGGCGACGGTGGCGACCGGGGCCTCGTGGGCGGCGGCGATCTCGTCCAGGGCCGCCAGGACCTTCCGGCCGCGCTCGGTGTCGGCGTACTTCTGGGCGCCGCCGGCGCGGGCGCTGTCGACGGTCGTACCGGGCCGGTACTTGCCGGTGAGGAAGCCCGAGGCGAGGGAGAAGTACGGGACGGCGGCCAGGCCCTCGCGGGCGGCGAGGTCCTGCAGCGGGCCCTCGTAGGTGTCCCGGGAGACCAGGTTGTAGTGCGGCTGGAGGGCGACGTAGCGGGCGAGGCCCTCGCGGTCGGAGAACTCCAGGGAGGCCTGGAGGCGCTCGGGGGTGATGTTGGAGGCGGCGATCTGCCGGACCTTGCCCGCCTTCACCAGCCCGTCCAGCGCTCCGATGATCTCCTCGACCGGCACCTGGGGCTGGTCGAAGTGGGTGTAGTAGAGGTCGATGTAGTCGGTGTCCAGGCGGCGCAGGGAGGCGTCGGCCGCGGCCTTGATGTTGGCGGCGGACAGCCCCTGGTACTCCGGGTGCTGGCTGACCTTGGTCGCGATGACGACGTCGGAGCGGTTGCCGCGGGCGTTGACCCACTTGCCGATGATCGTCTCCGACTCGCCGCCCTGGTTGCCCTCGACCCAGGCGGAGTAGGCGTCGGCGGTGTCGATGAAGTTGCCGCCGGCCGCCGTGTAGGCGTCGAGGACGGCGAAGGAGGCCTGTTCGTCCGCGGTCCAGCCGAAGACGTTGCCGCCCAGGGAGAGCGGGAAGACCTCGAGATCGGAAGAGCCCAGTTTACGAAGTGACGTCATACGACAGGTCAACGCCGGCGGGGGAAGACCGCATCCCGCCGCCGGCGTCAATTTCCCGCAAAGTGTCCCGCGCGGGGCGGGGGCGTCAGGGGGTGAGGCCCTTGCCGCGCAGCCACGCCATGGGGTCGATCCCGGTGGCCTGGCCGCCGGGGTGGACCTCCAGGTGCAGGTGCGGGCCGGTGACGTTGCCGGTGGCGCCGACGCGGCCGATGACCTCGCCGGTGGAGACCTTCTGGCCGGCCGTGACGTTGATCGAGGACTGGTGGCAGAACCACAGCTCGGTGCCGTCGTCGAGGGTGAGGATGGTGCGGTAGCCGTAGGAGCCGGCCCAGCCCGCCTCGGTGATCGTGCCGCTGTGGACGGCCTTGATCAGGGAGCCGGTGGGGGCGGCGAAGTCCAGACCGGTGTGGTAGCCGGAGGACCACATCGAGCCGGCCTGGCCGAAGGTCGAGGTGATCGTGTACGAGGAGGTCGGCAGCGTGTACTGCTTGGCCAGCCGGGCCAGCCGCGCCTCCTCGGCCTTCTTCTCGGCGGCGGCCTCCGCCTTCTCCTTGGCCGCGGCGGCCTTGGCGGCGGCTTCCTTCTCGGCCCGGGCGGCGGCGTCGGCGGCCTGCTTCTCGGCGGCGGCGAGCGCGACGGCGGTGGCCTTGCTGTCGGCCTGGCCCTGCTGCTGCTCGGCCTGGGCCATGATCCGGTTGCGCAGGGCCTCGCCCGCGTCGGTGCCGTCCTCGCTGTCGGCGGTGGCCACACCGACGCTGCTGAGCGTGGTGGTGGCCTCGGCGGCCGGGGCGTCGCCGGAGCCTTCCTCGAAGAGGGAGCCGACGGAGGGCAGGTCCGGCAGGGAGATGGAGACCGGCGGCTTGCCGGTGTTGGCGCTGGCCATGCCGCCCGCGCCGACCGCGGCCATGACGCCGACGCCGAGGACGGTGGAGCTGCGCGCGAAGCCGCCGCGCTGTTTGGCGACGCGGTGCCGGCCGCGGACCGGGGCGACGGATTCCTCGGTCGGGTTCCACTCCTCCCAGGAGCCCTCCTCGGCGCGGTAGGAACCGTAACCGAAGGTCTCGGTCTCGCGCTGAGCCGGTATGAACGGGGCTTCTGGGGCAGGCCGGTTGGACGCCACGCAGGCGTACTCCTTTCCTTCCTCCGCCTACCGGGTTAGCTGACGGGTTCGGAGCAGGAAGGTCTCCTACGCGCGTAAACCGGTCGTGGACTCCATGAGTTCACGACGGCATCCGCGTGATTCACCCCAAGGTGGTGGTTCCCCGGTTCCCTTGCGGGATTCGGCGCGTGCGCACGGAGCCGCCTCTGGTGACGGCTGGGACGACCGCGCTGCGTTATCGAACGTTAATAGACTTGCCAGTCACTTTCCAAGCCGTTCGGCTTGATCGTTCACGCTTTTGCCGGTGCAGCTATCGCCCACTACCCCGCCAAAACGGGCGAGTTGACCTGACCTCGGAAGAGTTCAGGAGTCACTTCGGGTTTTGATGGCGACTCAGATGTTATGCGTACGCGCTCGCCCGGTCACCTTCGGTGACGACCGTCAGGGCCGCCGCACGGCGAGCAGCGCCATGTCGTCGGTCATGCCGCCGCCGCAGTGCCGGCGCACCTCCGCGGCGAGCCGGCCGAGCAGTGCGGCCGGGCCCGGGAAGGTGCGCCCGGCGAGCCGCCGCTCGGGGTCGTAGAACCGGCCGTGGGCGTCCCGGGCCTCCGAGAGGCCGTCGGTGTGGAAGAGCAGGGTGGCGCCGCTCGGGAAGCAGGCCTCGGTGGCCCGGTCCGGCCACAGGCCCAGGTCGCCCATGCCGAGCGGCAGCGCGGGTTCGGCGGGAGTCAGGGTGCGCAGGGTGCCGTCGGCGTGCAGCAGCAGCGGCGGCGGGTGGCCGCGGTTGACGATCCGTACGAGGCCCTCGCCGTGCGGGAGCTCGGCGAGGACCGCGGTGGTGAACCCCTCGAACGCGTCGATCCCGTCGCGCCGGGTGCCCTCGCGGGCCAGCGCCCGCTCCAGCCGCTCGGCCACCTGCTCCAGCGTGGCCTCCTGCTCGGCCGCCTCCCGGAACGCGCCGATCACCACGGCGACGGCGGCCACCGCGCCCATGCCCTTGCCGCGCACGTCCCCGACGACCAGCCGGACGCCGTGCGGGCTGTCCTGCACCGCGTACAGGTCGCCGCCGATGAACGCGTCCTGGCGTGCGGCCTCGTAGCAGGCGGCGATCTCGAAGCCGCCGATCCGTGCGTCGGGCTCGGGCAGGACGGCCCGCTGGGCGGCCTCGGCGATCTCCCGGGCGGAGGCGAGCTGCCGGTCGCCGCGCCGGACCACCCGGTTGATGACGGCGGCCAGCAGGGCGACCGTGGCCACGGTGACCACGTCGGTGACGGTGCCCACGGTCGGGTGGGCACCGGCGTCGGTGTGCACGGCGTAGGCGGCGGCGAGGGACGCCAGGCCGGTGAGGACGGTGGTGCGCAGCGCGGACAGGGGGGCGGCGGCCAGCGGGGCGGCGGTGAAGAAAGGGACCGGAGTGAAGTCCTCCGGGGTGAGCAGGCCGTACAGGACCCCGCAGACGACGAGGAGCCCGGGCAGCGCACGGGCCGAGCCTGATCCCGGGCGGCGGCGGACACGCGCCGGCGCGGGCTCGGCACCGAGCCCCGGGTCGGGCACGGGATCGCCGGGGAGCCGGTCTCCCGCCCTGGCGTACGGGCTCTCCTCCACCTTTCCAGGGCGCACCGCGTGTCTCCCACATGTCCGACGTGCCTCCAGGTTTCCGGGCCCCGGGACACCGGGCGACCCCGGTGGACCGAAAGGGGTGTGCGAGTGGTCCCGCGCATGGCGTACACTGGAGTCACAACGACGCGGGGTGGAGCAGCTCGGTAGCTCGCTGGGCTCATAACCCAGAGGTCGCAGGTTCAAATCCTGTCCCCGCTACTGAAGACTCAGGGCCCGGAATCCACTGGATTCCGGGCCCTGAGTGTTTCCGGTACCCGTCCACCGTGCAGCCCACGGCGGACGGGCCGGCGCTCACAGCAAGTGAGCGTTCGGCGCCTTGGCGAGTTCCGCCAGTTCGGGAAGCACGACGACCTGCGCACCCCCGGCGACGAGAACCCCCGTCCCGTCGGCCGCGTGGACGAACGTGTCGGGTTCACGCCACGCGGTGACGACCCTCCGCACCCCCGCCCGCAGAATCAGCTCCGCACAGGGCGCCGGCCGGGACGCACGCCGGGCGCAGGGCTCCAGGCTGCTGTACACGGTCGCGGCAGCCACCCGCGGATCGGCCGGATCGATCTTCGCGAGCGCCGCCTCCTCCGCGTGCACCACAGGATCGGCTCCCTCACGCGAATACCCGCGCGCCAGCTCCGTACCGTCGGCGGCCACCACCACCGCACCGACACTGAACGCCGTCTCCGAGGGCGGGCACTGCGCGGCCAGCTCGCAGGCGGTGCGCAGCCAGTGGCGGTCCGCGGCGGTGGGCAGCGGGCCGGTGCCGGGGGCCGTCGGCACGTACCGCATGAGCACGACGTCCTCGATCCGGCGGGTGTCGAGCAGGCGCAGCCGTCCCCGCTGGTAGGTCCCCGGCCCGAACATGCGGGGCGCCGCGGGATCGCCGACGAACAGCGGGGCGAGGACGAGCTGGAGCTCGTCGGCGAGGCCCTGCTGGAGGAGCTGGGTGTGGACCGTGCCGCCGCCCTCGACCATCAGGCGTCCGACCCCGCGCACGTCGTGCAGGTGCTCCAGCAGGGCCCGCCAGTCCAGCGCGGGGCCGAGCGGGACGACGTCGGCGGTGCGCCCGAGGAGGCGGGCGGCCCGTTCGGCGCCCCGGTCGGTGGTGTAGACGAGCTTCTCGCCGCCGGTGTGCCAGAAGTGTGCGGCCGGGTCGAGGTCGCCGGTGGCGGTGACGGTGACCTTCAGCGGGTACTCCGGCCCACCCGCCGCCGTGCGGGCGGCGCGCCGCTCGGCGGAGTTGACCAGCAGGCGGGGGTTGTCGGCGCGGATCGTGCCGGCGCCGACGAGGATGGCGTCGACGGAGGCCCGTACCGCGTCGACCCGGTCGAAGTCGGCCGGGCCGGACAGCAGGAGCCGCTCGGGGCCGGTGTCGTCCAGGTAGCCGTCGAGGGAGACGGCGGCGGACAGCAGCACGTACGGCAGGGGCATCGGCGCGCTCTCTTTTCCGGAGGCGGGGGGTCGGCAGGGCTTGTCGGTCGGCTGTACGGCTTGGTTCAAGTTTGAAACAAACCTACACTGGCGGCATGACGACCCGCTGGCTCACCCCGGAGGAACAGCGCGCCTGGCGCGCCTACACCGCCGCCTCCCGCCTCCTGGAGGACGCGATCGACCGGCAGCTCCAGCAGGAGGGCGGCATGCCGCACCTGTTCTACACGGTGCTGGCCAATCTCTCCGAGGCCCCCGACCGGCGACTGCGCATGACCGACCTGGCCGAGACGCTGAAGATCACGCGCAGCCGGCTGACGTACGTGGTGACCCGGCTGGAGCGGGACGGCCTGGTGCGCCGGGAGAGCTGCCGCTGGGACAGGCGCAGCTCGCTCGCGGTACTGACGGAGGAGGGGATGGCCGTGTTGGAGCGTACGGCACCCGGGCACGTCGAGACGGTGCGTACCGCGCTGTTCGACCGGCTCACACCGGAGCAGGTGGGACAGCTGGAGGAGATCTGTACGGGGATCGCGCGCGGGCTGCAGGGCGAGGACGCCGCGTCCGGGGGCGGGGACGTCCCGTGGCGGCGCCGTTCGTCCTGCTCGCCGTAGATTGCTTTAACTTTTAAGCAGCGGTAGGGTCCCTGCGAAGCACTGCTTCAAATCTGAAGCAACTCCCCGGAGGGACCCGCATGCCCGACATCCCCGCCGCCACCCAGCGCGCCCGCGTCCGGGTACCGCTGCGCTTCGCCGACGGTTACGGCGCCGACGCGGAACTCGTCACCTTCCACGGCCTCACCGACGGCCGGGAGCACCTCGCCCTCGTCCTCGGCGACCCCGGCCCGGTGCCGCTGGTGCGGCTGCACTCCGAGTGCCTGACCGGTGACGTCTTCGGCTCGGCCCGCTGCGACTGCGGCCCGCAGCTGCGGGAGGCGGTCGAGCGCATCGCCGGCCGCGGCGGGGTCCTGCTCTACCTCCGGCAGGAGGGCCGCGGCATCGGCCTCTACAACAAGCTCGACGCGTACGCCCTGCAGGACCAGGGGCTCGACACCTACGAGGCGAACGCCGCCCTCGGCCTCCCGGAGGACGCCCGCGACTACACGGCCGCCGCGCAGATGCTCACCGCCCTCGGCGTCACCGAGCTGGACCTGCTGTCCAACAACCCCGACAAGGCCGGACAACTGCGCTCGCTGGGCCTCGCGGTCCGGGACCGGGTGCCGACCGGCGTCTTCCCCACGGCCCACAACGTCCGCTACCTCCGCGCAAAGGTCCTCCAGACCCAGCACACACTGCCCCTGGCAGACCTGACGGCGGGCTAGGGCTCGACACCCGGGCCGGCCGACGGGACAGGGAGTCGGTGGCGGCCCGGGGACTCAGCCCGGAGGGGGCCGGGGGACCAGCCCTCTGACGGCGAGCCGGGGACCCGGCCCCGGTGGCGAGCCCAGCGATCAGCTTTGGCGGTGGGCCGGGGCAGCGCCCCTGAACGGCGGACCCAGAGACAGCCCCGGCGGCGAGCGGAGGCCCCCCTGACGGCGAGCCGAAGGATCAGCCTCGGACCGAGCGGGGACCCAGCCCCGGCTGCTAGCCCAGCGCTCAACTCTGGAGGCGGACCGGGGCAGCGGCCCTGAGGGCAAATCACAAGACAGCCCCGGCGGCGAACTGACGACTCCCCCTGACGGCGAGCCCAAGGATCAACCCTCTGACCACGAGCGGGGACCCGGCCCCCGGCGGGGAGCCGAGCGATCAATCCTGGCGGCAGGCCGGGGCAGGGCGCCTGACGGCGGAGCCCACGACAGCCCCCCTGACGGCGAGCCCAAGGATCAACCCTCTGACGGCGAGCCGGGGACCCGGCCCCGGTGGCGAGCCCAGCGATCAGCTCTGGCGGTGGGCCGGGGCAGCGCCCCCGAACGGCGGACCAGGGCAGCAAGTCGCGCGGCGGATCCCGAGACAGCCCCGGTGGTGAGGCGGGGCTCAGGACTGGCGGTGGGCCGGGAGGCGGAGGGCCGGGAGGGTTGCGAGGGCCAGGAGGGTCGCCGTGACCGCGTAGGTGAGGCGGAAGCCGGACGGGGTCTGGCCCGCCGCGCCCAGCAGCACCGACAGCAGGGCCGTGCCGACCGACGCGGCCAGCTGGGCGTTGATGCTGAGCGCGGTGCTCGCGCCGGCCAGCCGGTCCGGGGGCAGGCCCCGGGTCGCGGTGGTCATGGTCGGCATCAGCGTCATCCCGGACCCGAATCCCATCACCATGCCCGCGGCGACGATCCGCCAGGGCGCGACCCCGGCCGTACCGGTCTGCCAGGCCAGCAGGGCCATGCCGAGCGCGGACACCGCGCAGCCGGCCGTGATCAGCCGGCGCGGGACGGTCCTGTCGATCCGCCGGGCGGCGATCTGCATCGTCGCACCGACCGTCAGCCCGACCGGCGCCCCGAGCAGCCCGGCCGCCGTCGCGGTCACGCCCCGCTCCTGCTGCCAGTACAGCGGGCCGAGCAGCATCGAGCCGAAGTAGCCGCAGGTGAACAGGGCGAGCGTGCCGATGCCGGCGGCGAAGGTACGGTCCCGCAGCAGCCGCAGGTCCAGCAGCGGGGCGCGGACGGTGAGCGCCCGCCGTACGAAGGCCGCCGCGAGCACGGCACCGGCGAGGGTCGGCACCAGCGTGCCGGGGGTCGTGAAGTCACCGCGTTCGCCGCCGCGGGCGAGGCCGTACAGGAGCAGGGCCAGGCCGGGCGAGAGCATCAGCAGGCCGGGCACGTCCAGCCGGGGCGGCTCCTGGCCGCGGGCGTCCGGGGCGTCCTTCGGCAGCAGGCGCGCCGCGAGGACCAGGGCCAGGGCGCCGACCGGCAGGTTGATCAGGAAGATCCAGTGCCAGGACGCGGAGTCCACCAGCCAGCCGCCGAGCACCGGGCCGGCGACCGGCCCGACCAGGATCGGCAGCCCGAGCAGACCCATCGCCCGGCCGAGCCGGGCCCGGTCCGCGACTCGCATGCCCATCGCCATGCCGACCGGCTGCAACAGCCCGCCGCCCAGCCCCTGCACCGCGCGGAACGCGATCAGACTGCCCGCGTCCCAGGCGCAGGCGGCGAGCAGCGAGCCCAGTGTGAACAGCACCAGCGCCGTCACGTACGTCCGCTTCGCGCCGATCCGGGCCATCGCCCAGCCGGCCGTCGGAATGACCGCGGCCAGCGCCAGCGTGTACGCCGTCGCGGTCCACTGGATGGTCTGCAACGGCGCCCCGAACGACTCCGAGAGCCGCCGCATCGCGACGTTCACGATCGTCATGTCGAGCACGGCCATCACGGTGCCGAGGACCACGACGGTGACGACCCGGTACAGGGCGGTGGACGAGGTGGGGGCGGAGGGCGGGGCCGAGGCCACGTCCGGCGCGGAGGGTGAGGCGGTCACCGGTCGCCCCTCAGGCCGCGTAGGGACGCTCGGCGCGGGCGGCGCGCAGGGCCCGGGCCCACCAGGTGAGCTGGCCGAGCATGCCCTTGGCGGCGCCGGTGCACACCTCGGCGTCGCGCGGCACGCCGTCCTCGCCGAGCCCGGACCAGGGGCCGTGCAGGCTGACCGAGTCGCGCACGGTCACGGCGTGCAGCTCGGCGAAGACCAGCCGGAGCTGCTCGACCGCGCGCAGGCCGCCGCCGAGACCGCCGTACGACACGAAGCCCACCGGCTTGGCCTGCCATTCGCGCAGGTGCCAGTCGACGAGGTTCTTCAGCACCGCCGGGAAGCTGTGGTTGTACTCGGGCGTGACGACCACGAACGCGTCGGCGGCGGCGAGCCGCGGCGAGACCTCCCGCAGCGCGGCGACGGTCTCGGGGTCCGGCGTGCCGCCCCAGCCGGGCAGCACCAGCGGCAGGTCCACCTCGGCGAGGTCGACGACGTCGAGGTCGAGGCCCGGGTCGAGGGCGGCGGCGGTGGTCAGGAACCAGTCGGTGACGGCCGGCCCCAGGCGTCCCTCGCGCACGCTGCCGACGATGACGGCGACACGGAGCGGACGGTCCTCGGCGGCACGGGCACCGGAAGCGGAATCGGAAACGGACACGGCTGTCCCCCTGTGAGTGAAGTCGATGCCGGGCGGCCGTTCACGGCGACCGCCCCGGACAGCAAAGTACAACGATCGTTGTAGAAATTACAACGGGCGTTGTAAGTCGGTTAGAGTGGGCTGGTCACGAAGGAGGCGAGCGTGGGCCAGACGAACGAGTCCCGGCTGGAGCAGGCGCAGCGCGAGGTGTCACCGCGCAAGCTGCAGAAGCAGATGGCCATCGCGAGCGCGGCCTGCACGGTCTTCGGCCGCGAGGGCTACGCCCGCGCCTCCGTCGACGCGCTCGCCGCCGCCGCCGGCGTCTCCACCCGCACGCTCTACAACCACTTCCCCGGCGGCAAGGCACAGCTCTTCCAGACGGTGGTGACCTGGACGTCGAGCGACGTCCGGGACGCCCAACTCGCGCGCCTGCACGCCGTACTCGACCCGGAGCGCCCGCCGCACCCCGATGACCTGGAACGCGACCTGGTCTCCCTGGCCCGCGGCTTCCACGGGCTCATGGCCGACTACGCCAACCACTTCGCCCTGGTCCGGCACATCCACGCGGAGGCCGACCACGTACCGCCCGAGGTCCTCAAGGCCTGGCACGAGGCCGGTCCGGAACCGGTCGGCCGCGCCCTCACCCAGGCGATGGCCCACCTGGAGGACGCCGGCCTGCTGGACCTGCACGGTGACGCGGCCCTGGCGGCGGGCCACTTCACGGCCCTGATCTCGCACCGGATCGTCCAGGCCACCCACTACGGCGTCTTCCCCCTGCCGGAACCGGAGACGGACCGCCTGCTCAGGGGCGGGGTGAGCGCCTTCCTGCGGGCGTACCGGGCGCCCTAGCCCGCGCACCCGCCGCGCACCACTGCGCACCACTGCGCACGCAGTACTCTGCCCGGAGTGATGTCCCGATCCCACCGCACCCGGAGCCGAGACCCATGGTGAGACGCAACGACCAGCGGCGCGCGGCACTCGTCGACGCGGCGATCGAGGTGCTGGCCCGGGAGGGCGCGCGGGGGCTGACCTTCCGGGCGGTGGACGCCGAGGCCGCCGTACCCACCGGCACGGCGTCCAACTACTTCAGCAGCCGCGACGACCTGCTGACCCAGGCCGGCGCCCGCGTCTACGAGCGGCTCCAGCCCGACGAGACGACCCTGGAACGGCACCGGACCGCCGCCCGGGACCGGGAGACCTACGCCCAGCTGATGCGCGAACTCGTCGGCCGTGTCGCCTCCTTCCGCACCGGCTACCTCGCCCTGCTGGAACTGCGCCTGGAAGCCACCCGCCGGCCGGAACTGCGCGCGATCCTCACCGAACGCGTCCGCGCCGACCTCGCCGCCAACATCGCCTACCACGAGTCCAGCGGCCTGCCCGGGGACGCCACGGCCGTCAAACTCCTCTACCTGGCCCTGAACTGGCTCATCGTCGAACAGCTGACCCTGCCCGACGTCCTCACCGGACCGGAACGGGACGCCCTGGTGACGGCGGCGGTGGAGCGCATCGTGACAGCGGAAGACCCCAGGTCGAGCGCGCGCTGACCTGGGGCCTCTTCGGTAGGCCGTGTGGGACTCGAACCCACAACCAAGGGATTAAAAGTCCCCTGCTCTGCCAATTGAGCTAACGGCCCGTGCGATGGTGCCTGTCCGAGCATAGCCGGACGCGGCCGTGTCGCCGATCGGGTATCGGCGACACGGCCGCGTCGGGGGTGGCGGGATCGGGGGGATGGTTACTTTTCGGCCGGGATGGGGGCCGGGGCCGGGCGCCGGGTGAGGAACCAGTGGCGGGCCGAGGCCAGCCACCAGGTCGTGGCGAAGCCGAGGACGACCAGAACGGCCACCGGGGCGTAGTTGAACGTCTTCCCGGTGACCGGGGAGACCTGGGGAAGCATGAAGAGGACCGTGATCAGCACGACCCAGGTCACCGAGACGATCCCGACGGCACCGGACCACCTGCCCAGGTGCCAGGGGCCGGGGGTGAACGCGGTGCCTTTGCGGACGCGGAGGTAGGTCGGGATGACGTACGCGATGTAGAGGCCGATGACCGCGATGGACGTCACCGCCGCGTAGGCCGTCGTGTTGATCAGGTACGGCAGGCCCAGGGCCAGCGCGCCCAGCGCGGCCAGCCAGACCGCCGCCACGGGGGTGCGGGTGCGGGGGCTGACCGTGTGCCAGACGCGGGAGAAGGGCAGCGCGCCGTCCCGGGAAAAGGCGTAGATCATGCGGCTGTTGGCGGTCACGGAGGCCATGCCGCAGAAGAGCTGGGCGCCGATCACCACCAGCAGCAGGAGCTTGCCGGCCGTGGCGCCGAGGGCGTCCAGGAGGATCTGGGCGGGCGGGGCGCCGGTGGGGGACGCGAGTTCCCTGTCGTACGACTGGATGGCGAAGGTGAAGCCGAGGAGCAGGACGAAGCCGGCGATCCAGGAGGTCCAGATGGAGCGGACGATGCCCTTCGGGCCCGCGGTGGCCGCGTCGTGGGTCTCCTCGGTCATGTGGGCGGAGGCGTCGTAGCCGGTGAAGGTGTACTGGGCCATCAGCAGACCCAGCAGCACCACGTACGGGCCGCTGCCCCAGCCGGTCTTGTCGACGAAGTGCGTGAAGACGAAGGACGCCGACTGGTGGTGGTCGGGGACGAGGGCGAGCGCGGCGACGATCACGGCGACCCCGAGGACGTGCCACCACACGCTCACGCTGTTCAGGAAGGCGACGATCCGCACGCCGAAGGTGTTCAGCAGGCCGTGCAGGATGAGGATCGCGGCGAACAGCGCCACCGTGCGGCCAGGGGTCACCTCGAAGCCGAACTGGAGGTTCAGGTAGGCGCCCAGGAAGGAGGCCGCGCCGAAGTCGATGCCCGCGGTCACCGCCACCTGGCCCAGCACGTTGAACCAGCCGGTGAACCACGCCCAGGCCGCCGCCGAACGCGGCGGCGCCAGGCGGTGGGCCCAGAAGTACAGGCCGGCCGAGGTCGGGTAGGCCGAGCAGATCTCGGCCATCGACAGGCCGACGAACAGGGTCATCAGGCCGACCGCGACCCAGCCCCAGGTGATCACGGCGGGGCCGCCCGTGGTCATGCCGAAGAGGTAGAGGGTCAGACAGCCGGACAGCACCGAGATGATCGTGAAGGAGACGGCGTAGTTCGAGAACGCCGACATCCGGCGGGCGAGGACCTGGGTGTAGCCGAGCTGGGCCAGCCGTTCCTCGTCCGACGGTCCGGCCGCTCCCGCGTCATCTGTCATGCCCCCAGCAATTCCCTCCACGGGGGCGTGACATGCGTCACTCGGTGACCGGAAACCGGCCCCGGGCATGCGGAAGGGCCCGTACGAACGGTGTCGTACGGGCCCTTGCCTCACTGCCTCACTCGGCGTCAGCCGTTGCGCTTCCAGCGCGGCTTGTCCTCGCGGCGGCCGAAGGAGCCGTTGCCGCGGTGGTCGTCACGTCGGCCGAAGGGGCGCTCGTGGCCGCCGGACCGGAAGCCCGGGCGGTCGTCGCGGCGGTCGCGGTTGAACGGGCGGTCGCTGCCCCGGTGGCCGCTGCGCTCGTCCCGGCGGAAGCCGCCACGGTCGTCACGGCGCTCGAAGGAACGGCCACCGCGGTCACGGTCGAACGGACGGCGCTCGCCCCGGTCGCCCCGCTCGCCCCGCTCGCCGCGGTCGTCACGGCGCTCGAAGCCACGGCCACCCCGGTCGTCACGGCGGTCGTCACGACGCTCGAAACCACGGCCACCACGGTCGTCACGGCGGTCGTCACGACGCTCGAAACCACGGCCACCACGGTCGTCGCGACGGTCGTCACGACGCTCGAAACCACGGCCACCACGGTCGTCGCGACGGTCGTCACGACGCTCGAACCCACGGTCCCGGTCGAACGGACGACGCTCGCCCCGGTCGCCGCGGTCGTCACGGCGCTCGAAGCCACGGCCACCCCGGTCGTCACGGCGGTCGTCGCGGCGCTCGAAGCCGCGCCGCTCCCGGCGCTCGTACGGCGCCGAAGCCGCCGGACGCTCCTCGCGCTCGGTCTCGCGCTCCGCCGGCTCCTCGGCCACGGCGAGCTGCTCCGCCGCCGTCGCCTGGGCCTCGGCCACCGCGGCCTCCGGGTCGTCGCCACGCTCGCGGGCGACCCGGGCGACCAGCCGGTCGGCCTCCTCGCGCAGCTCGGTCGCGCGGCGCTGGGCGCGCTCCAGCTGCTTGGTGAGCTGGGCGACCTCGCGCTCGGCCTGCTGGGCGGCGTTGGCGGCGGACTCGGCCTGGACCTCGGTCATCGAGCGGGCGCCGGTGATCTCGGCGACCTCCGGGTCGAAGGCGGCGCCGCCCTGGATGATGTGGCGGGCCGCGTCGACGCCGGCGTCCTCCATCAGGCGGAAGATCTGGCGCCGCTGGTGCGGCAGGGACAGCGAGACGACCGTGCCGGTACGGCCCGCACGGGCGGTACGGCCGGCGCGGTGCAGGTAGTCCTTGTGGTCGCCGGCCGGGTCCACGTTCAGGACCAGGTCGATGCCGTCGACGTGGATGCCGCGCGCGGCGACGTCGGTGGCGACCAGGACGTTGACGTAACCGTCCTTGAAGTCGGCCAGGGTGCGGGTACGCGCGCCCTGGGTCATGCCGCCGTGCAGCGCGTCGGACTTCACGCCGGCCTCGCGCAGCTGCTCGGCGACGCGGTCGGCGCCCAGCTGGGTGCGGACGAAGATGATCGTGCGTCCCTTGCGGGAGGCGATCGCGGCGGTGACCGGCGCCTTGTCCTTGGGCTTCACGATGAGGATGTGGTGCGACATGGTCGTCACCGCGCCCTGGGCCGCGTCCACCTCGTGCAGGACGGGCTCGTTCAGGTAGCGGTCGACCAGGGTCTTGATCTCGTTCTCCATCGTGGCGGAGAAGAGCATGCGCTGGCCGCCGGCCGGCACCTGGTCGAGCAGCTCGGTGACCTCGGGCAGGAAGCCCAGGTCGGACATCTGGTCGGCCTCGTCCAGGACGGCGATCTGCACGTCCTCCAGGGAGCAGGCGCCGCGGTTGATGATGTCGCGCAGACGGCCGGGGGTGGCGACGAGGATGTCGACACCGCGCTCCAGGGCGTAGATCTGGTTGCCCATGGAGGTGCCGCCGCAGACGACCTTCATCTTCAGGCCGAGGACGTCGCCGTACGGCTGGAGGGCGTCGGCGACCTGCATGGCCAGCTCGCGGGTCGGGGTGAGGATGACCGCGCGGGGCTTGTGCTTCTGCGTCCGGCCGCCGGCCAGCTGGGCCAGGGTCGGCAGGCCGAAGGAGAGGGTCTTGCCGGAGCCGGTGCGGCCACGGCCGAGGATGTCCTTGCCGGCCAGGGCGTCCGGGATGGTCGCGGCCTGGATCGGGAAGGGGGTCGTCACGCCGTTCTGCGCGAGCTTGCGCACGATGCCCTCGGGGAGGCCGAGGTCGGCGAAGGTGATCTGGGGGGACTGGGGGGTGGTGTCAGCGGCCTCGGGGGCCTCGGTGACCTCGGTCGTCACGTCGACGAGTTCGTTCTCGAGCTCGTTGTCGTTCTCGGACACGACGATCTGGTCAGTACTGGACACGGACATGCGAATGCGAAACCTTCCGGAGTCTCTTCGGCACGCGCCCGTCAACTCCGTGTTTCGCTCACGACCGCCTCAATGCGGTCCGCCACGGCAAAGGAGAGTACGCGCCACACGGCGCGCTCTGTGGTGGCGCCGGGCAAATGGGATCAAACGATCTACCACCATACGCACCTCTCACCCCTGAAGGCAAACCGGCCCATGGAGACGCTGGTCACGCCCTACGCGGGCACCCCCGCCCGGGGCGCCGGCTCCCGCTGCGCCAGCTGCGGCCCGGCCTCCTCGTGCGCCGACGAGGACGGCTCGGCCGACGGCGGGTCCGAGACGGGCGGCGGCGGGGTGGAGGCCGGCGGCTCGGGCGGGGCGGAGGTCACGGGAGGCGTCGGCTGGGCCTTGGTCGGCTCCGTGTCCCCGGGCTGGACGGTCCGGCCCGGCTCGGCCGGTGCGTGCGAGACGCTGCGCGCGGCCGACGGGGTCGCCGACGCCGAGGCCGACTCCCCCTTCTTCGCCTTGCCGCCGTGCCCGTGTTTGCCGTCCCCCGCCCCGCCCTCCTCCCGGGCGAGGCCGCCCACGCCGTCCACCGGGCCGCCGTCGGGGGCCTCGCCGCCGCGCTGCCCCGCCGGGTGGGAGGGCCGGACCCGGCCCGCGTCGTCACCCACGTTCACGCAGCCCGCGGCGGCGGTGACGGCCAGGACCGCGGCGGCGAGACGGACGGGTACGTACAAGGGGCGCACGGCGGCCACCTCCGGGGACAAGGAAAGAAGTCAACCTCCCCAACTCCCGCCGCCCGCAAGAGGACACGCGCCCCGCCCGCATCACCCCCGGCCCGCACCCCCGCACCCGGTCATCCGTACCCGAGGGCATGCAGCCGGGCGTCGTCGATGCCGAAGTGGTGGGCGATCTCGTGCACGACGGTCACCTCGGTCTCGGCGACCACGTCCTCGCGGCTCTCGCACATCCTGAGCGTCGGCCCCCGGTAGACGGTGATCCGGTCCGGCAGGACGCCCGCGTACCACTCGCCCCGGTCGGTCAGCGGCGTCCCCTCGTAGAGCCCGAGCAGCTCGGGATCGTCGGCGGGCGGTTCGTCCTCGACGAACACCGCGACGTTGTCCATCAGCCGTGTCAGCTCCGGCGGGATCCGGTCGAGCGCCTCGGCGACCAGTTCCTCGAACTCCTCGCGCGTCATCTCCAGCACAGGGCCATTGTCCGGTAACGGTGCCGCATAGGCACCGTTGCGTCCGGGCATACGGGACCAATGGCCCGCGTCCCCCTCGCAGCCCTGCGCACCCTGCTGAACCGGACCCCGAACCGCGCCCGTCCGCTGCCCGCCCTCGAACTCGCCGCCCGCCCCCGGCCCTGGCTGCGCGCCCTCGGGCTCACCGCGGTCGTCCTGGCCGGTGCGTGGCTGGGGCTGCTGGTCGTCGGCAACGTCCGGGCCCCGGTCGGCCCGATGGACACGACGATGGCGCTGCGCCCCTCCCTGAACGGCGGTACGAAGATCAACGTGTCGCCGCTGGGCGCGCTCACCCTGGACAGTCACGTGGCCCCGGTCCGGCTGGACGTGAACGTCGACCAGCTGGATCCACTGCGCTCGCAGGCGCTGGTGGACCACCCGGAGCGGATCTCCGGCCTGCAGGAGGAGGTCGCCCGGGACGTGGAGCACGGCACGCTGGACCTGGCCGTGCGGTCCTCGGTCGCCGTGGTCTCCGGGGCCACGGCCCTGGGCCTCGCCGTCTACCGCCGCCCGCGCCGGGCGCTGGCCGCCGGCGGACTGGCCCTGGTCCTGCTGGCCGCCTCGGGCGCGTCGGCGTACGCCACCTGGAACCCGAAGTCGGTCCTGGAGCCGAGGTTCTCCGGGCTGCTCAGCTCGGCGCCGTCCGTGGTGGGCAACGCCCGCAGCATCGTCACGGAATTCGACGTCTACCAGAAGGAGTTGGCGCGCCTGGTGACGAACGTGACGAAGCTCTACGACGTCACGTCCACGCTCCCGGCGTACCGGCCGGACCCCTCCACCATCCGGGTCCTGCACGTGTCGGACATCCACCTCAACCCGGCCAGCTGGAAGATCATCGGCTCGCTGGTGAAGCAGTACCAGGTGAACGTGATCGTCGACTCCGGCGACACGATGGACCACGGTACGGCGGCGGAGAACGGCTTCCTGGACCCGATCCGGGAGCTGGGCGTGCCGTACGTCTGGGTGCGCGGCAACCATGACTCGCGGACCACCCAGCGCTACCTGGAGCGCATGAAGAACGTGCACGTCCTGGACGACGGCCGGGCCCGGACGGTGGCGGGCCTGCGCTTCGCGGGCATCGGTGATCCGCAGTTCACCCCCGACCGCTCGGCGGTGCCCGGCGGTGAGGCGTCCGAGCAGCTGGCGGGCGACCGGCTGGCCAGCGCCCTGCGCGACCAGCGGACGGCCGGCTCCCCGGTGGACGTGGCGGTCGCGCACGAGCCGTCCGCCGCGCGGGAGACCGACGGCGAGGTGCCGCTGGTGCTGTGCGGGCACCTGCACCACCAAGGGACGGAGCTGCTGCCGTACGGCACCCGGCTGCGCATGGAGGGATCGACCGGCGGCAGCGGGCTGCGTGCCGTGGAGCGCAAGTACCCCGCCCCGATCGAGGCCTCGATCCTCTACTTCGACCGGGACAGCCACCGGCTGCAGGCGTGGGACGCGATCAAGCTGGGGGGTCTGGGACTGACAACGGCCGAGGTCAGTCGCCATCTGGCGGACGATAACCAACCGGGCGGCCCCGGTGCCTCGCGCTCCCCCTCGCCGACCGCTCCCGCCACCTCGCCGTAAACCGTTTTGGCGATACCCGGCACCATCCCATATGCTTCTCACGTCCCCGACGCGCTGACAAGCGCCCAGGCGGGCCGATAGCCCTCATCGTCTAGCGGCCTAGGACGCCGCCCTTTCAAGGCGGTAGCACGGGTTCGAATCCCGTTGGGGGCACGCATTACCGTGTGCGACACTGTTGCACGCACGCTTGGTCCTGTGGAGCAGTTTGGAGTGCTCGCCACCCTGTCAAGGTGGAGGCCGCGGGTTCAAATCCCGTCAGGACCGCTGGTGTTTCACGTGAAACACCGTGGCTGGGTAGCTCAGTTGGTACGAGCGTCCGCCTGAAAAGCGGAAGGTCGCCGGTTCGACCCCGGCCCCAGCCACAGCCGCCCTGACCAGGGCAAACACCCCCACTGGAATATTCCGGTGGGGGTGTTTTCGTGTCGGCTACGCCAACCGGTACGCCAACGACGTCGCAACTAGAGCTGGTCGCCAGCCTTGCGATGGTCGACGACGCTGTCAGGCCCTGGGGACATGATCGTCTCGTGGCCGTTCTCAGCCCTCACGCGGTACGGCGGTGTCCCGTTCGGTCCAAGAACTTCCACGATCTCCACGACGTGATCCTCCCGTCCGGCAATGCGGCCGTGGACGATAAGCCGATCCCCTTTGCTGGCATGCATACCGATCTCCCTCATGTAGAGATGTGGGTCACTCCCACACCCAGCGTGACGGGGTCACCCCGTGGATGTCATGGGTTCTGAGGCAAGATCACCTGTAAGGGCGTGAGGCATCAAGTGAGGGTCTCACCAAGCTTCCGGAGCGCCTTCCGCTGCTCATCCAGGGAGGCGTGGGCGTAGACCTTCATGGTCACCCCGATGTCACTGTGACCCACGATCTGCTGGACGATGTGAGGCGGAACACCCAGGTCGAGCAGAAGCGAGACGGCCGAGTGTCGGAGATCGTGAAAGCGGATCTCCAGACCGAGCCGCTTGCGGAGCGGGTCCCAGCTCCGCCGGAGGTTGTCCGGCTCCAACGGGGTGCCGATACGGGACGTGAACACCAGCCCATGCTCCTTCCACCCCATACCGGCGGCGGCTCTCTCCTGCGCCTGCCGCTCGCGATGCTCGGCGAGCGCCTTCACCATGAGGGGCGGCAGGGGCACAGTGCGGACGGATGCCTTGGTCTTCGGCTTGACCAACCGCAGCTCTCCCTCGACACGCTGTAGCGCGCGCTCGATGGTCAGCGTCTCGCGGTCCAGATCGACCGCGTCCCAACGCAAGCCCAGCAGCTCACCGCGTCGCATACCCAGGACCAGGGCGAGCACGTAGAGGGCGTGCAGGCGGTCCCCCTCAGACGCGCGGAGCAACAGCCGGGCATCGGCGACGCTGAGCCCCTTCCCGGTGTCGTAGGTAGGCGTGGGGACCTGGACGAGCTGCGCGACGTTCCGCGCGATCAGTTCCTCTCGTACGGCGTTCTGCAGCGCGTTGCGCAGGACGGCATGGATGGACTGCACCATGCGCCGGGACAGCAGCGTCCTGCAGCACTTGCCGGCCGCGCAGCACTCCGGCTCGGCTCGCTCCTTGTCCCAGCCGTGCTTGCAGCACTGGCACTCAGCGGCGACGCGGGCGAGCCACGTCCGGACCTCGGCGGCCCGAAGCGTGCGGATCTTCTTCCGTCCGAGACCAGGGATGAGGTGGACACGAGCCACGCTCTCGTAGCCCTGGTAGGTCTTGGGGCGGCGGTGGACCTCGACCACAGTGGCGAGCCAGTAGGTCAGGTAGTCCCCCAGGCTCATGTTCGTGTCGGGCACCGGGATGCCCTGGTTCTCCTGCGCTTGGAGTTCGGTGATCTTCCGCCGCACCTCGTCACGGGTCTTGCCGTAGACCGAGACGCGCTTACGGATGCCGCTGGTCGTAGTCACGTATACGCGGCCGTGGTACGTGCCGTCCTTGCGGATGGTGATGCTGCCTTCGCCGTTGGCGCGTTTGGCCATTAGTTGTCGTCTCCCAGCCGGTTCTGGATGTAGGTGTGGAGCGCATCGGCGGGCACCCGTCGGGCGCGGCCGATGGTGAAGCTCGGGAGCTGCTTGGACCTCATGAGGTCGTAGACCTTGAAGCGGCTCAGCCGCAGCGCGGCCATGACTTCGGGAACCGTGAGCGCCTCGTGGGTCGGGGGCAAAGCGGTGCTCATGCGGTGACTCCTCCGGGGCAGTCCTTCGGGGGTCTTCTGAGGGCCGCTACTTCCGCTACCTCCGCTACCGCGCAGGTCAAGGGCCTGTTCGAGGTAGCGGGAAGGGGTAGCGGTAGCGGCGGGGTAGCGGCTAGCGGCGGTGCTTGCCGCTACCCCGTTTGTGCTGGTCAGGCTGCGTTTTCGGTGCTGGGTAGCGGAGGTAGCGGACTTTCCGGGGGTGGGGGGCAGTAGCGGGCCCAGGCGTCCGCGAGATCGGTGGCGTAGTAGCCCTTGAGGACGCTCCCGGCGGTCTTGATGTTGCGGGAGGTGATGGGCTCGTTGTGGGCCGTCACGTACTCCGCGAGCATCCGTGACAGGCGCCGGTTGTCGAGCGGCTTGCCGTGCAGGTCGGCCCACGGTGCGTCGTCCAGGGCGTTGAGCCGGTCGAGGATGGCGATGGTGGGCAGGCGGTCGATGCCGACCAGGACGTGGTCGCGCAGGTCGGTCAGCAGCCGGACACCGAGGCTGCCCTTGTCGTTGGCCTTGGAGGCGGTCACCAGGGTCACGCAGGCGGCGCGGGCCCGCTCGGGCCAGTGGCCGCCGGCGGCGTCGGCGATGGCGATTAGGGGTTCCCACACGTCGGCCGGCCGGTCGGTCACCCCGTCCGGCATGTCCGGCCACGCTCCCATGACGAACCCGCGGGCCTGCTCGGCCCACGCGGCGAGCCGGTCACGCAGCTTGTGGCCCTCTGCTTCGTGGATGCGGGCCCGGAAGGGCTCCACCTTTTCGTTCCTGGCCCGCCGTCGCATGCGGATGATGACGGAGCGGCTCAGGATCGTGTCGGGCAGCGAGCCGAGACCTGCGACCGCGACCGCGCAGTACGAGGGGAACGCCTGAACGGTCTGCTGCCCGCCGTCCCCGATGCACCGGTAGGTGACCCCGGTGCGGCGGTGACCGGCGTTGAGGAATCCGCGCAGTTCCTCGTTGTCCCCCGCCTTGGGCCCGAAGACTGTGTCGATCTCATCGAAAAGGATGGTGGGCTTGCCGTTGCCTGCGGAGACGGACCGGAACAGGGCGGCGGCGGACGCGTTGACGGCCGTCATGGGTTGCGGCACGAGGGTTTCCACGATCTCCAGCGCCCGCGTCTTCCCGGACCCCGGCTCGGGGGAGAGGAAGGCGATGCGAGGCGTGGAGTCGAAGCAGTCGAGCAAGTGCGCGTGCGCGTCCCACAGCGTCACGGCGACGTATGCGGCCTCGGTGGGGAAGACGTTGAAGCGGCGGTGGAAGGCTTCCACCTCGGTGAGCAGCGCGGCGCCGTCGATGGCGGTCATGCGGCGTGCCTCCCTTCCAACGGCGGGGCGGGCGTTCCGGTGCAGGCGGAGCGGTGGGCGTCGTACTCGGTGACCAGCGCGGCGACGCCGTCGGGCCCGGTGGCGGTGCCGGTCAGCCCGCAGGCGCAGGCGTAGGCGGCGGTGGGCAGCGCGGCGTGCCGCATCGACCAGCGGGCGCCGTCGTAAGGGTGTCGGTAGACCGGCGGGGCGAAGATCCGGATACCGGGCGCGTCCGGGGTCGGGTCGGCACCCGGCCGCATCGGGGACAGGTTCGGACGAAGGGCAGTTACGACGCCCTGACGGGCGGCGCCATTCAGCTCGCCCACGGCCGGCCGGGGTGCGGTCGGTTCGGCGTCGGACCGTGCGGCGGTGGTGAGCGTGAGGCTCTTAGTAGGCGGGGGATTGGTCATGCCGGCACCCGCCGTCCGGTCGGGTTGTGGGCGATGGACCAGTCCAGTCCTCGCGTGATCACGTCGTCGTAGTAGCGCTGGGACTGGGTGGCGTTGCCCGCTGCCGCCCTACTAAGAGCCTGCTCAACCTCGGCGCGGGTGAGGTCGCCGGACGCCACCAGCCGCCCCAGTGCGCGGGCGGCTCGCAGCAGGGTGGCGTTGCGGGTGCCGTCGGCGGCCGTGGCGACGTTGTGGGCCTCGTTGCGCAGCGCTGCGGCGGCATACCCGGTCGCGTGTACGGACGCTTCCGGCACGGCCTGTGCGGGCCGCTGGCGGGGTTTCAGGGCGTTGTGCAGCCAGTCGGGCAGTGGGGCGGGGTCACGGTTGTCCAGGACCGTGTACGGGCCGTCGGGGGTGACGCTGCCAGCGGCGACGACGTACCCGCCCCAGCCCCGGGTGTCGATCTTCTTGGCGAGTCGTCCGGCGGTGGAGTGCAGCCGCTCGCCCGGGGGTTGGGTGAAGTACAGGTGCTCGCCGCCGCGCGCAGTCCGCACCCGGTAGGTGTCCGGGACGGGCTGCCCGGCGCGCTCGCAGAGCGCAGAGAAGTTGGCGACGCCGTCAGGCGTTCCTTTCGGCTCTTGCGGTTTCGGCATGTCGAGGTCGACCACCAGCAGCCCGGAGGGGCCGGTGGCAATGCCGACGTTGTAGGGGTGGTGGGCCCAGGCGGCGGTGATCAGGTCCACGTCCGTCGTGGCGCGCTGCTCGGGCGTCTTGTGCCCGCCGGCGCAGCGCCCGGTGCCGGGGCAGTACTTCTCAGCGTGTCCGGCGGGCCGCTTGTCGCCGGGGCGGAGCGGGAAGACGCGCCAGCCGCGTCCGCCCGCCTCGATCGCCCACGCCAGCAGTTCCAGGCCCGGCAGGCCGAGGGTGGGCACTCGCCGGATCAGGGTGGGTTGGGTCATGCTGGGAGACCTCCACAGGTCTGTTGATGGCAGGTGGACAGGCGGCGGCCCCGGTTCTTGGCGGAAGGGGGCCGCCGTCGTCTTGGGTGGTGGTTCAGGCGGCGGCGGTGTCGTCGTCGCCGCGCGCGGTGGTCAGTCGGCCGTCCAGGGCGCGGACGACCGTGCCGCCGGTGGTGAGGGTTTTGACGGCCTTGGACACGGCGCTCTTGGACAGGCCCGTGATGGTGACGAGGTCCTTCTGGCGGACCGGTTCGTCGGCGGTCTCGATGGCCTTGAGGACGCGGGCAACTGCGCGGTCCGTGGTGGGCTCGTCCGGCGTCGTGTTCTTGATGAGGGTGAGCGTCGGGGCGCCCGCGGTTTCCACCGTGGGGGCGACGGTGCGGGACCACGGGGTGCGGTCGGGCAGGGCGATGACGACGGCCTTGTCCATGTAGCGGACCTTGACGGGGTCGGGCTTGCGCTTGCCGTCCCGGATCAGCGCGACACCGGGGACGGGGAGTTCGTCGGCGTTCCAGCCCTTGGCCTGTGCGTCCTCACCGAGGACGACGCGGGCTTCGGCGGGGGTGCGGACGGCGAGGCAGATGGAGACGCCGATCTGCGGGGCGATCTGCTTGGGGATGCCGTCGTTGATGCTGGGCTTTTGGGTCATCCACCACAGGTCGATGCAGGCGGCGCGGCCCATGCGGGCGATGGATTCCAGGCCCGGCAGAGCGGACCGGGTCATGGTGCGGGTCCTGCCGTCGGCGGTCTCGGTCTCGTAAGGGACCTTGTCGGCGGCCGTCATGACCTCGGCGCCCTCGTCCACGACGACCGTGATGCGCGGCCGGTCGGGGGTGGGGGTCCAGGTGTCCTGGCCCTTGGGCAGGATGCTGAGTCGGTCCAGCATCTCCGTCTCCAGTTCATCGACCACATCGATGACTTCGCGCGGGGTGGAGGCGACGCGGGCTCGGTGGTCCCACAGGCGGCCTTCCACGCGCTTGAGGTCGATGATGACGAGCGCGTTCGTGGCGCCCTCGGACGCGTCGTACAGCAGCGGCCGGGACGCCACGCTCTTGCCCGCGCCGGACCGTCCGGCGATGAGCAGCCGTTCTCCGAGCGGCACGGTGACCTGCTCGCCGGTGACGGTGTCGACGCCGAGCGAGCGCCGCTCGGGCGTCCACGTCAGGTCGTCGCCGTCGGCAGCCGAGCGGGTGCGCAGGATGAGTTCGGCCCAGCCGCCCTGCTTGCCCGCCTTGATCTGCATGCGCAGGCTCGTGCGGGCGCCGAGCAGGGCTCGAATGTGGTCCTCGGCCGCGCGGAGCTTGGTCGCCGTCCACGTCCCGTCGAGCCGGACGGCGACGACGATCCCGGCATCGGTCAGCTTCGGCCGGCCGGTCAGTGTGCCCGTCAGGCCGCGCTGTTCGGCGTGCTCCTTCCAGTGCTGCGGCTGAAGACGCTTCAGCAGCGCGCGCTCTTCGGCGGTGGACTTGAGGCCGGTGGTGTCGCGCTCGCGCACGGCCACCCACACGGACAGGGCCGTGACGGCGGCGACGAGGGCGACGGCCGACCACACCCACACACGTGTGGGCACCTGCGGGAGCCAGACGTATCCGGCGATGCCGAGCGCGGCGGTCGTCTTGGTGGCGAACAGCCACATCGGGTCCGGTACGCGTCGCTTGGCGGTGCGCACTTCGCGTTCGGCACGGTGGGGCAGGGAGGTGACGCCCTCGGGGTCGACGGCGCGGGCCCGTTCCAGGGCGGCGCGGGCGTCGGCTACGAGCGGCTTGCGCTGGGCGCGCAGCGCGGCGCGGCGGTCGACTTCCTTGCGCCACACGTCGGCGGTCCATCGTGCGGCGGTGGCGGCGTACTGACGGTGGGCACGCCAGACTTGTCCGTGGCTCACGGAGTCCTCTTTCCGGGATGAGTGGGTCGGTGGTGACGGGCCCTGCGACGGCCCGTCACCACGCACATGTGTTACGCGGAGTGAGCGTGTTTCCGGTTTCCTGGTTTCCGAGACGGCCCCTACGCGTGCGCGCGCGAGGGCGGAAACTTCCGTCACCCTGCGTCGCTACGGGGCCTGTGGCGGCCGAACAGGCTTCCGGGGGTCAAAACCCCACAGGGAAGGGGGCTCAGGCGCCCTACGGGCCGCCTACGGCCTCGGCGTGTTTCAGCGGCCCTTCCGGCCGCGCTTACCGGTGCCCTTGCCGCCCTCGGAGATGGAGCGGACGACGGTGACCACGGCCCAGCCGAGCACGAGCGCGATGAAGGCGAGCATCGCCAGGTTCGCGGCGATGGCGGTGAGCACGCCGACGAGCAGCGGGCCGAAGTAGACGCCGGCGGCGACCGCGCCGGCACCGACACCGGAGCCGAGCGCGACGCGCTGCACCGTGCGGTCCGGCGGCGCCTGATGGATGTGCACCACCTGCGGCCCGGCGGGCTGCTGCGCGGGCAGGGCGGCGGGGTCGGCGTAGACATGGCTGCCGTCCGGGAGCTGAACGACGGTCAGCGGGCGGTGTGCGGGGAGCTGTTCCATGACGCACCCTCCGGGGCGTTGTCGGGGAAAGCGCAGGTCGCGCACATGCCGAGCGAGGGCGGGATGACGTATCCCGCGTCGCGGCGGCACTCGGGGCAGATGCGACGGGCGGCGTTGGCCTTGGCCAGAGCCGCCCACTTCGCCGGGGTCATCGGACGCACCGGCTTCGCGCGGTCGATGCGGTAGAGGTAGGCGACCAGCGGGCCCCGCCGGCGCCGGGGCCGCTCCACCTGCGCCGCCACATCCTGACCACCCGGACGCAGTCCGAGAGCGCGGAGCTGGCGGTAGGTGGCGTAGCCGTCCGGGGCGAGCCGCCACCGGTAGACGGGCAGGGTCTCCATCACTGACCCGCGATCGCGAGTTCAGCGCGGGCACCGGTGGGGTCCCGGTGCTCGGCGTAGCGGTGGGAGACCCAGCCGACCGACCAGCCGCACAGCTCCGCAGCCTGCCTCACCGACAAACCCGCAGCGAACGCGGCGGCCACGATCCGGCGCGCCTCGTCCTCCGGCAGCTTGCCCTCAGCCGGGCCGCGCTCCAGCAGCGCGGCGCGTTCACGGGCCGCACGCTCCTCGCGCTCACGGCGTTCACGCTCCGCCTGCTCGGCGCGCTCACGCCGCTCGGCTTCGGCCCGCTGGCGGGCCTGCTGTTCGAGCCGTAGCCGCTCCTGTTCACGCTGTTCACGCTCGCGTTCACGGCGTTCACGGATCTCCCGCTCGGCAGCCTCCGCCCGCTCGCGGGTCGCGCGCTCCTCGCGCCGTTGCCGCTCCTCCCGCTCAGCCTGCTCACGGGCCAGACGGGCTTCGTGCTCACGCTGTTCACGCGCCAACTGCGCGGCGTGCTCGCGCTCCTCACGGGCCTCTTCGCGGGCCTGCGCGGCACGCTCGCGGGCCGCCTGCTCACGCCGATCCCGCTCGGCTTTCTGCTCGGCTTCCAGGGCTGCCACGGCGGCGGCGATGGCCCGCCGGTAGGCCAGGCTGGTCTCCGCCGTGACGATCAGCAGCAGCGGCGCCACCGCGTGGACGGCGACGCCGACCAGGTCTTTTCTCAGTGCGGAGTCGGCTGTGTTGAGCGCCAGGGTCATCAGGCCGGTCATCCACCGCAGGGTGAGGGGCCAGCGTCCGCCGTCCCCGCCCAGACGGGCCAGCACGTCATCGAGCTTGACCACGATGACCACGGCGGCGTCCACCACGAGCGGCAGGATCGGCGCCGTCCACGTCCACTCCTTGGCCGTGTGCTCGGCCATCAGCGGCGTCACGGTGAGGATGGAATAGAGCATCGCCCCGCACACGATCAGCCACGTGCCGGACGACAGGGCGCGCTCCGCTGAACGGGTCTGAACGCTGTTCACGCCGCCTCCCGGACCGACCTCGGAGCGGGCACGAACGCGCGGCGGAAGCCGTTGGACGCGGCGTGGAAGATGAACGCCTCACAGCGCCACGCGACCTCACTGACCGGGCGTTCATCAGCGGGCACCCACGCGCCGGCGGGGACTCCGTGGGTGACGGTGTCGGCGTACGCGTCCTCGCGGGTGGCGTAGATCGTGTGGGGGGCGCCGTAGTGCAGCAGCACCGTCAGCGTCCGCCCCTCCATCGACTCACCCTCCAGCTCCTGACGAAGCCGGCGGATCTCGATGTCCTTCAGCAACATCTCCTGCTGCGCGGCGGACAGCTCCTCCACCGCACGCGCCAGGAGCGTGCCCACCTCGGCCGTGGTCGCCTCGGCCCGTTCAGCGCGGTCGGTGGCGGCGTACAGCTCACGCACGTGCCGGCCGAACGCCTCGTTCGCGGCCCCGCTGGTCTGCCGGGCCAGCTCACAGGCGGCACGGGAGTCGTGCTCAAGCTGCTCTATGCAAGCGCGGGTGACGATGCGGATCACGCGGCACCGCCCGTCTGCCCGGACACGCCGTTGACGTGGTCGCGGTGCGCGGCGAGCACGCGTCGGCGGGCCCGGCGGATGCGCCGCTCGTCCAGCTCGCACGGCGTCCGGTCGATGACGATGATGTGCGCGTCCAGCAACTCCATCTCCGCGCGGATGACGGGCATCTCCGCGTCGATGGCGTCCAGCTCCGCGTCCGTGGGCTCCAGCCACGGCTCGAACGCGGTAACAGCGTCCTGAACAGTCACGATGTGGTCCATGGGTCGTGTTCTCCCTAGCAGGTGGCAACGGCCCGAACAGCGGCCCCGGTGTTCCCGCACCGGGGCCGCACGCCGTTGGAGTCGGGATCTCCGGCTCCCCTCGGCGCCGCTCGTACGAGACGAGCGACGGAGGCAACCGGCCGCAGCGCATAGAGGCGCCGCGAGGGGCTGGGGTGCACGGATCCTGTCCTCCGCGCGATCCGTCTTTTCGACTCGGGGAGACGGGGCCCACGTATGCAGTTCTCAAGCGACGACCAGCGGCGGGGCCCCTCGTGGCGACAGAGCTATCCCGAACCAGCGCAACCGTCTCGCCCTGCCAGGGAAGGACGGCGCCGCAGGAACAGAGTGGACCGGTGGACCGGTCCAGTCAAGCAGGGGGGAACGAGTCGATCGACCGGCCGCAGAAAATGCGCAGGTGGTGGATGTGTAGTGCCATCAAAAAAGCTGGACCGGCGGACCGGTCCAGCTAGCGACACACAAGCGAACGACTACATCGCATAGGTGTCGATCTGCTCGAAGAGCGATGAGGGCGTCACACCCTCCTCACAAACCAGAGGGCGCCCCTGCTCGTCGTATGCCGTATGAAGCAGGACGGCGACGGCCGTTCCCGTCGGAACACCCAGTCGCTCGGCCTCCACATCCGTGGCGAGGCGCACCGTTGTGACGTCCACGCCCTCGACCGGGAATCGGCCTGTCTGGCGACGAACGTAGCGCGTCGTACCTTCGGCGATCGGGGCAGTGTCAGCGAGGCGAGGTGCAGCCTCTGCGATCTCCGGAGGGAACCATGCCTCCACGCAGCTATTCGGGGTCCCGTCTTGAAGTTGGAGGACCCGAATCCGCCGAAGGGCCTGCACTCCAGGGGGGAGCCCCAGCGCGACGGCGACCCTTGACGGAGGCTCGGCCCAATCCGGCGTCCCTACGCGCAGGAAGGGCATGCCACCCAGGATCCGTGCCGACCCCGCACGCCGAGCGCCGGCGGGTCGTGCGACGGGAGTTTCCGTGACAACGAAGCCGGTGCCCTGCTTGGCGACGACTACGCCGTCATTCCGCAGCACGTCCACAGCCTTGATGGCGGTTGCGCGTGACACGCCCCACTGTTCGGCCAGGTCACGGCCCGAGGGGATGGTGGCCCCAGGAGGGAACTCACCAGCAGCGATGCGGACGCGCAGAGACTCGGCGATCTCTTCGTACTTCAGAACTGCCATGGCTTCCCCTACTCCGCGCGCTGGACTGGTCCACCGGTACACAGGATACTGCGGGCATGTCGAACCTCGAATTGGACCCCTCCGTGATGCGGTTCTACGGCGAGACAGTGAACGAGGACAGTCGCCTACGAGTCTCGGCAGACGGGCGTATGGAGCTGGCCAGAACACAGGAGCTTCTCCGCCGCTTCTTGCCTCCTGCGCCGGCCCGCGTACTCGACGTGGGCGGAGCGACCGGCATTCACGCCGAGTGGCTCGTGAATGACGGTTACGAGGTCACTCTCGTGGACCCTGTCCCCCGTCACGTCGAAAGTGCGGCAGCCATCTGTTCAGCGGTCCTTGGCGACGCCCGTGACCTGCATGAGGCAGACGACAGTTTCGATGTTGTGCAGCTCCTTGGCCCGCTGTACCACCTCCCTGACCCTGCCGATCGGGCCAAGGCTCTGTCGGAAGCGTGCCGCGTTGTGAAGCCGGGCGGCCTGGTGGCTGCGGCTGCGATCAACCGCTATGCCTCACTCTTCGAGCACGTCACATACGCTCACCTGCACAAAGAGCGGATTCACGATTCGGTCTCCAAGATTCTTGAGACGGCCGTCTACGACGGCGTACGAGGCTTCACCGTCTCCTACTTCCACCGAGCCGAAGAGCTGGTGGCTGAGCTTGTCGCGTCCGGCCTTACAGACGTGCAGGTCTTCGGGATTGAGGGGCCCGCATGGTCACTGGTCAAAACGGCAGAGCAGCAGCCGGGCGATGGGCCCACGGACGACCTGATTGCCTCCGCGATGGCCGCCGCGCGTATGGCGGAGCCGTACCCCGAGCTACTCGCCGCCAGCTCACATCTCCTGGCCGTGGGGACGGCTCCGGACTGATGACTGGCCCAACTGCCGTACATCGGGTTGGCGTACGCCAACCCGTACGCCAACAGTGGCGTACAACGACGACCGGAGGCGACACGCTATGACCTGCACCACGGGGCCCGCCTCCGCTCAGGCTCGGCCTGAAAAGCGGAAGGTCGCCGGTTCGACCCCGGCCCCAGCCACAGCCGCCCTGACCAGGGCAGAGGCCCTCTCCACGATCGTGGAGGGGGCCTCTTTCGTACCAGCCGTTGTCGTACCAGCCATACCCCCGGGACATCGACGGAGCACCGCCAGGTGAAGGCCTTACCGAGCATCGACCCGACCCTGCCGCTCGACTGGTATCCCGAGCGCGTCTGGTACACGTCCTACGGATCCAACGTGCACCTGGACCGGCTCGCCGCCTACCTCAGGGGCGGGTGCCCGCCCGGCGGGGCCAGGGAGTACCCGGGATGCCGCGACCCCGCCATGCCGGCCCGGTCGATCCCCGTGGAACTGACCGGCGCGATGTACTTCGCCACCAGGTCACCGGTGTGGGGAGGCGGCCGCGCCTTCTACGACCCGGAGGTGAACGGGCGGGTGCTGGCCAGGGCGCACCTGGTGACCGCCGGGCAGTTCGCCGACATCGCCGCTCAGGAGATGTACCGGGCGCCGGGCGCGGACCTGGATTTGGCGGACGTCCTCAGCCAGGGGCGTGCCGTGCTGGGCGAGGGCCGCTACGAGACGCTCGTCTGTGCCGGTCAGGTGGACGGCCTGCCGGTCCTGACCTTCACGGCGCCGTGGGGGATGCACGACGTGCCGTGGGTTCCTCCCTCCGCCGCCTACATCCGTTTCCTGGCCGCGGGCCTGCTCTCGGCCGGCGCGTGGGACCTGGACGCGGTCGCCTCCTATGTCGCGGCCTGCCCCGGCGCCACGGACCACTGGTCGCCGCGGGACATCGCCGCCCTCCTCGGTTAGCCCGCAACGGTGGCCAGTACGATCGGGCCACATTTGGCGAGAACCCCACTCCCGCTCGAGCGAGGGGTTTCGTCGTACAGGGACCCTGAGGGGGGTACTTGAGACAGATCTCCAGAGGGTTGGTGACGGCCGGCGCCGTCCTGGTCGCCACGCTCGCCCTCCCCGGCACGGCCCACGCCGCGGGCCCGACCGTCCGGGACGCCTACAGCGATCAGGCCGACTGGTCGGTCCTCGACGTACGCCTCAACTACAGCGGTGAGGTCAGCAAGCTCGTCGCGAGGCTCCGTCCGGCCGGCAGCAGCGCGACCGACGCGCCGGTGGCCACGATCACCGACTTCACCAAGCGGTACGAGTCCAGCTCGTGGGACGCCGTGTGGGCGTCCCAGCCGATCCACCTGGACACCCTCGGCGACTACACGGTCGACGTCGAGGCCACGGACGGCTCCGGCGAGACCACCGTCGAGCAGAACGCGGGCACGCTGCACTACGCGAAGCAGCCCGTGTTCAGCAGCTTCGCCGTCACGCCCGGCGAGCCGGACATCGAGCACCAGACGGTCACGGCCGCCGGCGACATGGTCGTCCGCGACCCCGGCACCCGGGAGACCGTGCCGCTGCCCGGCGCCACCGTGAACCTCTCGTTCGACGGGGGCGGCGAAAAGGCGACCGCCGTTACGGACGAGGCCGGGCACTTCGCCGTCCCGCACCGGCTGGAGCAGGCCGGCTGGGTCTCCGCCGACTACAACGGCGGCCTGGGCTTCGCCGCCGCCGCTCCGGTCCAGGTCTGGCCGAAGGCCGCGCCGACCCGGATGGTCCTGGACAAGAGCAGCTTCCACGTCACCACCGGCGAGAAGATCAACGTCACCGGCACGCTGCAGTACCAGAGCGGTGCCGACTGGAAGCCGCTGTCCGGCATCCCGCTGGAGATGGACTACAAGGAGTGCAGCACCTGCAGCCCGGTCGGCGCGACGACCGACGCGAACGGCCGCTTCTCCTTCGTGCGGACCCCGTACGGCAGCAAGAGCGTCTACGAGATCGCCTTCACGTCGTACACCCCGTTCGCGCAGCACAGCACGGCGGATGTCACCGTGGCGGTCACGGCGACGACGAAGTTCACCGGTTTCACCGCGTCGCTGGACAAGTACGCGCAGCTGAAGATCACCGGCACGCTCGACCTGATCGGCCGTGACGTCAACGACCAGGCCAGTGTGGACATCCAGTACTCACCGGACGGCAAGACCGGCTGGAGCACGAAGAAGACCGTGAAGGCCGGCTTCGGCTCCCAGTTCGTCGCCGACAAGGTGCCCGGCTACACGGACGGCTACTGGCGCCTGCGCTACGCCGGCTCCACCACCAAGGACATCAAGGGCAGCACCAGCAACAGCCTGCGCCGCAACCGCGCGCTCACCCGGATCAAGGACGCCAACGCCTCCCCGGAGCCGGTGACCAAGGGCAGGACCGTCACCGTCAAGGGCGTGCTCCAGGAGCGTGCGGTCGGCTCCGGCACGTGGAAGGCGTACGGCTTCAAGAAGGTGCAGATCCTCTTCCGGCCCAAGGGCGCGACGAGCTGGTACCTGATGGCCACGGTCACCACGAAGAGCACGGGATCCTTCAGCAAGGGCTTCACGGCCAGGCAGGACGGCACCTGGGTGCCCGTCTTCCTGTACCCCGACAGCAAGCACTTCGTGGGCGAGGGCGCGGAGGACTACGTCGACGTGCGGTGACGCCTTGGCACCTCGCCCGGCCGGCGCTACGTTCAGGCGGGCCGCGCGTGGTGCGCGGGGGCGGGGGGAGACATGAGCCGGGACGAGGCCAGAGCCATCGGGGACACCGAGCTGGAGAAGGTCCGGGCCCGGTACGGGCTGCTCGCGGTCGTCATCAGCAATCTGGCGATCGCCGCAGTGGCGGTCTTCGGCGTGTGGCGGCTCGGCGGGGACAAGGCGGTGATCGTCGGCATCCTCACCGCCGCGTTCACCGCCGTCAGCAGCGTGACCACCGCCTACCTGGGCATCAAGGCCGTCTCCAACACCGCGAGGTCGATCGCGCTGGGAGAAGGCCCGGGCCGCAGGCACCCCGAGCCCGCCCCGCCGGCCCCGCCCGCCCAGCGCGCCTCCTAACCCGCGGGGGCCGCCCCGGTCGGTCTGCCGCCGGGGTGGCGGTGCCGCCAGATCAGGAACACCGCGCAGGAGACGACCGTCCAGCCCGCCAGTACCAGGAACGGGAAGGCGTGCTGGTGGCCGCGGAAGTACACCGCGGTGTGCTGGGCGTTCACCGAGCCGCCGGGCGGCAGCCAGCGGCCGATCGTGCCGAGCGGCGACGGCAGCAGGGGCCAGGAGACGGCCCCGCCGGACGACGGGTTGCCCAGCAGCACCATCAGGCCCCAGGTCGGCAGCATGGCCCAGCGTCCGAGCAGGGTGTTGAACATCGTGAACACCATGCCCGAGGTGAACATCGTCAGGGCGAGGATCAGCCAGGACTCCACGAACGGCAGCTGCAGCGCGCCCAGCAGCCAGTCCACCACCGCGGCGATCACGAAGCCGCCGAGCAGCGCGTAGGCGACGGTGAACGCGATCCGCTCCAGCGGGTTCAGCTCCTTTGCGTGCACGCTCAGCTGGATGGCGCCGACGAAGCCGACGATCACGGCGGCGAGCGAGATGTAGAAGATCGCCAGGCCTCTCGGGTCGCCCTGCTGGAGCGGCTTGAGGTCGTGGACCCTCACGGGGGTGCCGGTGGCCTGGCCGACCTTCACCGCCGTCTCGCCGAGCACCTGGGCGACCGTCGCGCCGGACGCACCGGACACGTTCACGGTGATCGTCCGGCCGCCCTTGGGCGCGTCGACCACCGCGAACACCTTCTGCTCGTCCACCGCCCGCACCGCGTCCTCGCGGCTGCCGTACGGGTGCAGCTTCAGGGAGGCGTGCAGCGCCCGTTCCATGCCGTCGATGAACCGCCGGGCGGCCGGCCGGTCGTGGGCGCCGGTCACCGCCGTGGGGATGCTGTGCGGGGTGGGGTTGGCCATGGCGTACGTGTACGACCCGGCGAAGAGGCCCGCCGCGGCGGCGACGATGAGGAGGAGGACCGTGGCGGGCAGGAAGGGGGACTCCCGGAACGCCGTCCAGTGGTCCGCGTGGGGTCGGGGGTGGCCGTGCTCTCCGTGAGGGGAATCGGGCATGTCGCCCACGCTAGGTCATGCCATGACATCACGCCCCGGTTGAAATCGTTCGCGTGATTTTCCGCCGAGGTGAGATCCTGGATCGCGTATGTCTACGCATCCCGCCCCCGCCCCCGGCACCCTCGCCCCCCGCCTGACCGAGCTGTCGCTGCGCGACGCGCACCGGCTCGGACGGCGGCTGGAGGGCGCGCGCAAGATCCGTAAGCCGGAGGCCCGCGCCGCCGTCCTCGCCGAGATCGACGGCGAGATCGACAAGGCCGCGGCCCGGATGGCCGAGCGCCGCTCCCGCGTGCCGGTCGTCACCTACCCCGAGCAGCTGCCGGTCAGCCAGAAGAAGGACGTGATCGCGGAGGCCATCCGCGATCACCAGGTCGTCATCGTGGCCGGTGAGACCGGTTCCGGCAAGACCACGCAGATCCCGAAGATCTGTCTGGAGCTGGGCCGGGGCGTGCGCGGCATGATCGGGCACACCCAGCCCCGCCGGATCGCCGCCCGGACCGTGGCCGAACGGGTCGCGGAGGAGCTGAGGACGCCCCTCGGCGAGTCCGTCGGCTGGAAGGTCCGCTTCACCGACCAGGTGAACCCGGACGCCACGTTCATCAAGCTGATGACGGACGGCATCCTGCTCGCCGAGATCCAGACCGACCGCGAGCTGCGCGCCTACGACACGATCATCATCGACGAGGCCCACGAGCGGTCCCTCAACATCGACTTCCTGCTGGGCTACCTCGCCCAGCTGCTGCCCAAGCGGCCCGACCTGAAGGTCGTCATCACCTCGGCGACCATCGACCCGGAGCGCTTCTCCCGGCACTTCGGCGACGCCCCGATCATCGAGGTCAGCGGGCGGACGTACCCGGTGGAGGTCCGCTACCGCCCCCTGCTGGAGGAGGAGTCGGACGACGCCGACCGCGACCAGATCACCGCGATCTGCGACGCCGTCGAGGAACTCCAGGCCGAGGGCCCGGGCGACATCCTGGTCTTCCTCTCCGGCGAGCGGGAGATCCGGGACACCGCGGACGCGCTGGAGAAGAAGAAGTACAGATTCACCGAGGTCCTGCCGCTGTACGCCCGGCTCTCCCACGCCGAGCAGCACCGGGTGTTCCAGCCGCACACCGGGCGCAGGATCGTTCTGGCGACCAACGTCGCCGAGACCTCGCTCACCGTCCCCGGCATCAAGTACGTCATCGACCCCGGCTTCGCCCGGATCAGCCGCTACAGCCACCGCACCAAGGTCCAGCGGCTGCCGATCGAGCCGGTCTCGCAGGCCAGCGCCAACCAGCGCAAGGGCCGCTGCGGCCGTACCAGCGACGGCATCTGCATCCGGCTGTACTCCGAGGAGGACTTCCTCGCCCGCCCGGAGTTCACGGACGCGGAGATCCTCCGGACGAACCTGGCCTCCGTCATCCTGCAGATGACCGCGGCCGGCCTCGGCGACATCGAGAAGTTCCCCTTCATCGACCCGCCGGACCACCGCAACATCCGCGACGGCGTGCAGCTGCTCCAGGAGCTGGGCGCGCTGGACCCGGCGCAGAAGGACCCGCGCAAGCGGCTGACGGACACCGGCCGCAAGCTGGCCCAGCTGCCGGTCGACCCGCGTCTGGCCCGGATGGTCCTGGAGGCCGACCGGAACGGCTGTGTCCGCGAGGTGATGGTCATCGCCGCCGCGCTGTCCATCCAGGACCCGCGCGAGCGCCCGGCCGACAAGCAGGCCCAGGCCGACCAGCAGCACGCCCGCTTCAAGGACGAGACCAGCGACTTCCTCGCCTACCTGAACCTGTGGCGGTACGTCCGCGAGCAGCAGAAGGAGCGGGGGTCGTCGTCCTTCCGCCGGATGTGCAAGCAGGAGTACCTGAACTTCCTGCGCATTCGCGAATGGCAGGACATCTACACCCAGCTGCGCACGGTCGCCAAGCAGATGGGCATCCACCTCGACGAGGACGATGCCCCCGCCGACCGGATCCACGTCTCCCTCCTCGCCGGCCTCCTCTCCCACATCGGGATGAAGGACGTGAAGGACGGGAACAAGAACGAGTACCTGGGCGCCCGGAACGCCAAGTTCGCGATCTTCCCGGGCTCGTCGCTGTTCAGGAAGCAGCCGAAGTTCGTGATGTCGGCCGAGCTGGTGGAGACGAGCCGGCTCTGGGCCCGGGTCAACGCCAAGATCGAACCGGAGTGGGTGGAGCCGCTCGCCGGACACCTCCTCAAGCGGACGTACAGCGAACCGCACTGGGAGAAGGACCAGGCGGCCGTGATGGCGTACGAGAAGGTCACGCTGTACGGCGTCCCGATCGTCGCCCAGCGGAAGGTGAACTACGGCCGGATCGACCCCGAGGTCTCCCGCGAACTGTTCATCCGCAACGCACTGGTGGAGGGCGACTGGCGCACGCACCACAAGTTCTTCGCCGACAACCGCAAACTCCTGAGCGAGGTCGAGGAGCTGGAGCACCGCGCCCGGCGCCGGGACATCGTGGTCGACGACGACACGCTCTTCGACTTCTACGACCAGCGGGTGCCCGAGCACGTCGTCTCCGGCGCCCACTTCGACTCCTGGTGGAAGCGCAAGCGCCACGAGCAGCCGGACTTCCTGGACTTCGAGCGGGAGATGCTCATCCGGGAGTCGGCGGAGGCGGTCACCAAGGCCGACTACCCCGACACCTGGCGGCAGGGCCAGCTGAAGTTCCGGGTGACGTACCAGTTCGAGCCGGGCGCGGACGCCGACGGCGTGACGGTCCACGTCCCGCTCCAGGTCCTCAACCAGGTCACGGACGAGGGCTTCGACTGGCAGATTCCGGGCCTGCGCGAGGAGGTGGTGACGGAGCTGATCCGCTCGCTGCCCAAGCCGATCCGCCGCCACTACGTACCGGCGCCGAACTACGCGAGGGCGTTCCTGGAGAAGGCGGTGCCCCTCCAGGAGCCGCTGACGGTGACGATGGCGCGCGAGCTGAAGCGGATGGTCGGTGTCCCGTTCGAGGCGGAGGACTTCGACTGGGCGAAGGTCCCCGACCACCTGAAGATCACCTTCCGGATCGTCGACGAGCGGCGCCGGAAGCTGGCCGAGGACAAGGACCTTCAGGCGCTGAAGCTGCGCCTGAAGCCGAAGGCGCGCCAGGCCCTGTCCCAGGCCGCGGCGGCGACCGCGTCCCGCGAGGGCGGGGAGTCCCTGGAGCGCAAGGGTCTGACGGACTGGACCATCGGCACCCTCACCCGGGTCTTCGAGACCCGTCGGGCCGGGCAGCCGGTGAAGGCGTACCCGGCCCTCGTCGACGACGGTGACACGGTCTCGGTCCGCCTCTTCGACACCGAGGCGGAGCAGGCCGAGGCGATGTGGAAGGGCACCCGCCGGCTGATCCTGCGCAACATCCCGGTGAACCCGGCGAAGTTCGCGTCCGAGAAGCTGACGAACGCCCAGAAGCTGGCGCTCTCCGCCAACCCGCACGGCTCGGTCCAGGCCCTGTTCGACGACTGCGCGATGGCCGCGGCGGACAAGTTGATCGCGGACTTCGGGGGGCCGGCGTGGGACGAGGAGTCGTACCGGAAGCTGTACGACAAGGTGCGCGCCGAGATCGTGGACACCACGGTGCGTACGGTCACCCAGGTGCAGCAGGTGCTGGCCGCCTGGCAGGCCTGTGAGCGGCGGCTGAAGGCCGTGAGCAGCCCGGTGCTGCTGGCGAACCTCACGGACGTCCGCAAGCAGCTGGACGCCCTCGTGAGGTCCGGTTTCGTGACGTGGGCGGGCATACGGCGGCTGCCCGACCTGATGCGGTATCTGGTGGCCGCCGACCGGCGCCTGCAGCAGATGCCGACGAACGTCCAGCGGGACACGACCCGCATGGAGAAGGTCCACGAGATGCAGGACGAGTACGCCTGGCTCCTGGAACAGCTCCCGAAGGGCCGGCCGGTCCCCTCCTCGGTGCTGGAGATCCGCTGGATGATCGAGGAACTCCGGGTCAGCTACTTCGCGCACGCGCTGGGCACGGCGTACCCGGTCTCGGACAAGCGGATCGTGAAGGCGATCGACGCGGCCGCCCCGTAACCACTCCCGCACGGAGGGTGAGTTCGACCAGGGCCCTCACCCTCCTGTACAGTCCTTCTCGCAGCGCAACGCACGAACAAGCGCCGCGACACCAGGTCCTGTGGAGCAGTTTGGAGTGCTCGCCACCCTGTCAAGGTGGAGGCCGCGGGTTCAAATCCCGTCAGGACCGCATCCAGTGAGGCCCGCATCCGATCAAGGATGGCGGGCCTCACTCATACCCCGCCGCCGCCAAGGCCGCGCCCGCGGCGAAGCCGCAAACACACACAGCACATCCCGCCAGGACCGCACCAGGATCCCGGCCCCCGTCCGGCAAGGACAACGAGCCCCACCCCCACCCCCACCCGCCCCACCGCAGGCCGCGCCCGCGGCGGAGCCGCAAACAACACAGCAAATCCCGCCAGGACCGCACCAGGATCCAGGCCCCCGTCCGGCAAGGACCCACACCCCCACCCGCCCCACCGCAGGCCGCGCCGCGCGGCAGAGCCGCAAACAACACGGCACATCCCGTCAGGACCGCATCGCTGAAGAGGGCCCCCGAGAGGGGCCCTTTTTGTTGTTCCGGGCCGAAAGGGGGGCTCTGTGCCGCCCTGCGGACCCCGCGCGGCCTTGACGGGGTCACATTCCCTCGGTACCCAGGGAGCAGGGCCCGTTCCTCCTGTGCGGCCCCTGGAGGTGGCGTATGGCGGCGTCGGTCAGGCACGAGACGCGGGCGCTCCTGAGGGCCCATCTGTCGGCCGCCTCGTCCTACCGGCACCTCACGCGCCACTGCCCCATCTGCCACCACCTGCTGCGGCTGGCGATGGATGCCGGCCCGCGCGGGCAGGAGGGCGAGCAGGAGGCCGTCGAGGAGGAGGCTCCCGGGGACGCGTGACCCTCCGCGGGCTCAACCGCCATACAGGCGTGGGAGTCTGGGTCCCGCACCCCCGCCCGACATCCCTCTAACGCACACGGGTCGCGAGCAACAAGCGTGCTGGAGTGTGACGGGAGTCACCGCATGAGTTTTTGAAACTGCGGCACTTACCCCCGTCATACAAAGGGTCAATTTAATATGTGCAATTGCACCGCCGCCAGAGCCGGACCACAGCCGTTCCGACAGCGCTCCCCAGACTCCTACAAGGAGGCGCACAAAAAAGATCGCGCTGGACCCGGCGGAGTCCAGCGCGATCGACGACGCACCCTGTGTCGCTGCCTATGACGTTCTCTTCGGCTTGGGCGAGGGCCCTGTTGGGGCAGGTCCCGCGTCGCTTGGAGCTAGGGTTTCGGGCGTTTCGGCCGGTTGGGGGACCGACCGCCTTGCCCGGTTATGAAGTTGTTCAGGCCTCGCTGCGCTGCTGCGGGATGCCCGCGAGCAGAGCGCGAACCTCGGCCTCGCGGTAGCGGCGGTGCCCGCCGAGCGTACGGATGGACGTGAGCTTGCCGGCCTTCGCCCACCGCGTGACCGTCTTGGGGTCGACACGGAACATGGTGGCGACCTCAGCCGGGGTCAGCAGCGGCTCGGCATCAGGGGTGCGAGCGGTCATGAGCGGCCTCCTCGGGAGAACCGAACCTTCTCGGTTCTTTCCTCTAAATTCTGCACCTTGACCCGCGTTGCCCGAAATGGCGGACGCGAGTCGAGTCGGTTATAGGACGAACGGCTTGTCCTCGGCACTACAACTACACCATCTGTCCAGCCGCGTCGGCCAAACCGATGGAATTGCCCTCCCAGGTGTTCATCAGCGACGGAAGCCGATGGACCATGCCATAGCGGACAGTCACGCCACTGTGACGATCAGTCACAGGACGATCAGGAGTCACCAGACCCCCCAAAGCGTGCAATGCGGAGAATCCGCCCATGTTGGAGCACAGTTGGACGGACGGAGTCCTCCCCGGACTCCTTGTCCTATTTTGGCACGAGGGATAGCAAGAGGCGCAAGGGCCGGGTAAGTGCCATCCATCACCCTTGGGACAAAAGTCCAGATCGGGACCAACATCCCGTCAGGTGGTCTAAGCGAGTAGAACGTACGCCGCCCGGCGCCGATTTGACCGTGACGTACGTCACTCAGTTCGCGGAACGCCGGTCCCGTACCGCCCGCCACCGCTCGACCAGCCGCCCGTAGGCCTCGCCGGCGGCCATCCCGTCACCCCGGCGCAGCGCCTCGATGCCGGCCGCCACGTCCGCCGCCGAGTGGTCGTCCTCCAGCTCGCCCGCCGGCAGCACGTGCACCAGGCCGCCGTAGTCCAGCTCCACGAGCGAGCGGGGGTGGAACTCCTCCAGCCAGCGGCCGACATCCAGCAGACCGTCGACCAGCGGGCCCTCCTCGACGGTGTCCCGCAGCGTGCGCAGCCCCCGCGCCACCCGGCGCCGGGCCTGCACCATCGGCGTGCGGTAGCGCAGCACCGGCGGCACCTCGGCGGTGCCCTTGTCGTACCGCCGCTCCTCATCCGAGACCAGCACGAACCAGTTCAGCGGCACCTGCCAGGTCGCCGTCCGGATCCACGGGCGGGCGTCGGGGTTGCGGGCCAGCCAGCGCTCGTAGTCCTGGGCGGCCTGGCGCCGCACCACCGGCGGCAGCACCGCGTCCAGCACCGGCGGCGGCAGCTCCTCGGCCAGCTCGCCCAGCGCCTGCCAGCCGCGCAGCCGGGTCCGCCAGGGGCACACGCAGACCACCCCGTCGACCTCCAGCACGAAGGCGTCGCTGCTCTCGTGCACCGGCACCGCGATCGGCGGGACGGGCAGCAGGTCCGCCAGGGACCGACGCAGTTCGTCCTGGTAGGAGGGGCGGTCGGGGCGGCACGCGTAGCGCGCCCAGTGGCTGCGCTCCGGCTCGGGAAAGGCGCCCAGCGGCTCGTACACGCGCAGGTACGCGGCATAGGGGACGACCACGGAGGACACCTTCGGCACGCCTGCTCCCTCCCCATCGGACCCGGCTCGAAACACTGCAAATCGTGCCACGGTCATACGTGCACAGAGGGCCCCGGAGAGTGATCCTGAACACTGCGCGGATGGTGAGGTGGCCGAGGCTCTACGCTCGTGCCACGGCTCCCCGCCACCCGTACGGGGACCGACCCCACTCGCCGCTATGTACACAGGAGTCACCACAGTGACCGACGTAACCGGCGCGCCTGCTGATGTCCTGCACACCCTGTTCCACTCGGACCAGGGCGGTCATGAGCAGGTCGTGCTCTGCCAGGACCAGGCCAGCGGCCTCAAGGCCGTGATCGCCATCCACTCCACCGCCCTGGGCCCCGCCCTCGGCGGCACGCGCTTCTACCCGTACGCCACGGAGGCCGAGGCCGTCGCCGACGCCCTCAACCTCGCGCGCGGGATGTCGTACAAGAACGCCATGGCCGGCCTCGACCACGGCGGCGGGAAGGCCGTGATCATCGGCGACCCGGAGCGCGACAAGACCGAGGAGCTGCTCCTCGCCTACGGCCGCATGGTCGCCTCGCTCGGCGGCCGCTACGTGACCGCGTGCGACGTGGGCACCTACGTCGCCGACATGGACGTCGTGGCCCGCGAGTGCCGCTGGACCACCGGCCGCTCCCCCGAGAACGGCGGCGCCGGCGACTCCTCGGTGCTCACCGCCTTCGGCGTCTACCAGGGCATGCGCGCCTCCGCCCAGCACCTGTGGGGCGACCCCTCGCTGCGCGGCCGGAAGGTCGGCATCGCCGGCGTCGGCAAGGTCGGCCACCACCTGGTGAAGCACCTGCGCGACGAGGGCGCCGAGGTCGTGATCACGGACGTGCGCGCGGACGCCGTCCGGCGGATCCTCGACCAGTACCCCGCGGGCGTGACGGCCGTCGCCGACACCGAGGAGCTGATCCGGGTCGAGGGGCTGGACATCTACGCCCCGTGCGCCCTCGGCGGCGCCCTGAACGACGACTCCGTGCCGGTGCTCACCGCCCGGGTGGTCTGCGGTGCGGCCAACAACCAGCTGGCCCACCCGGGTGTGGAGAAGGACCTCGCCGACCGCGGGATCCTCTACGCGCCGGACTACGTGGTGAACGCCGGCGGGGTCATCCAGGTGGCCGACGAGCTGCACGGGTTCGACTTCGACCGGTGCAAGGCGAAGGCGGCGAAGATCTTCGACACCACGCTGGCCATATTCGCACGTGCGAAGGAAGACGGGATTCCGCCGGCCGCGGCGGCGGACCGGATCGCCGAGCAGCGGATGGCCGACGCCCGGTCGGCCGGCGCCGCGCGCTAGCCCGGTCGCACACACGAGCGGTACCCGTCGGCGGGAACTTAGAGAGAACTCTCACTTCCCCCGGCGGGTCGTTCCCCGATAAGTGGTTAAAATCGCCACTGACCAGCGAGGACAGGGCGCCTCGAAGGTCCTGGGCACACGCGCGTGCTGCGGGCGACGTACCGTATGGGCGCGGGCTCAGGTACCGTGGAAGCCCTACGGACCGGCCTCTCCGCGGAGAGTCCGTTCCAGATCATGAACGCGTGTCAGACTCTGGGGCCGTCGAGCCCCGTCGTTGAGGGGGTCGAGCCATGGGGCGCGGCCGGGCCAAGGCCAAGCAGACGAAGGTCGCCCGCCAGCTGAAGTACAACAGCGGCGGGACGGACCTCTCACGCCTGGCCGAGGAGCTGGGCGCATCGACGTCGAACCAGTCGCCGAACGGCGACCGCTTCGAGGACGATGAGCAAGACGACGACGACCTGTACTCCCGCTACGCCGACCTCTATGAGGACGACGACGAGGACGAGGGTCCCGCACAGCACCGTCGAGGCGCTTGACCTTGCACTGAGCACGAGACCGGTCGGTGGCACAGCCACCGACCGGCTTCTGTGCTGTTCGCAAGGTCAGGCGGCGTAGTCTCCCACCAGCTCCGCGCCGGTCTCCTTCTCGCCCCGCTCGGTGATCTCGCCGGCGACCCAGGCGTCGACGCCCCGGTCGGCCAGGGTCGCGAGGGCCACCTCGGCCGACTCCTCCGGGACGACGGCGATCATGCCGACGCCCATGTTGAGGGTCTTCTCCAGCTCCAGGCGCTCGACGTTCCCGGTCTTCCCGACCAGGTCGAAGATCGCGCCCGGGGCCCAGGTGGAGCGGTCGACCACGGCGTGCAGACCGTCCGGGATCACCCGGGCCAGGTTGGCGGCCAGACCGCCGCCGGTGACGTGGCTGAAGGCGTGCACCTCGGCGGTGCGGGTCAGCGCGAGGCAGTCCAGCGAGTAGATCCTGGTGGGCTCCAGCAGCTCCTCGCCGAGGGTCCGGCCCAGCTCCGCGACCTCGGTCTCCAGGGCCAGCCCGGCGCGGTCCAGCAGGACGTGGCGGACCAGGGAGTATCCGTTCGAGTGAAGCCCGGAGGACGCCATGGCGATCACGGTGTCACCCGTACGGATGCGATCCGCGCCCAGCAGCCGGTCGGCCTCCACGACGCCCGTACCGGCGCCGGCGACGTCGAAGTCGTCCTCGCCCAGCAGACCCGGGTGTTCGGCGGTCTCACCGCCCACGAGGGCGCAGCCGGCCAGCACACAGCCTTCCGCGATGCCCTTGACGATGGCCGCGACGCGCTCGGGGTGCACCTTGCCGACGCAGATGTAGTCGGTCATGAACAGCGGCTCGGCGCCGCACACCACGATGTCGTCCATGACCATGGCGACCAGGTCGTGGCCGATGGTGTCGTAGACGCCCATCCGGCGCGCGATGTCGACCTTCGTGCCGACTCCGTCCGTGGCGGAGGCGAGCAGCGGGCGCTCGTAGCGCTTGAGGGCGGAGGCGTCGAAGAGTCCGGCGAAGCCGCCGAGGCCGCCGAGGACCTCGGGGCGCTGGGTCTTCTTCACCCACTCCTTCATGAGCTCGACGGCGCGGTCGCCCGCCTCGATGTCGACGCCCGCCGCTGCGTAGCTGGCACCAGTTGTCTCAGACATGACTGTGAGAGCTTTCGTGTCGTACTGCAGGGGTGTTACGGGCGACGGATCGCGTCGGAGGCGGCCGTGGCCGCGGGACCGGCCGCCAGCTCGGTCTCCAGGAGCTGCTTGCCGAGCAGCTCGGGGTCCGGCAGCTCCATCGGGTACTCGCCGTCGAAGCAGGCGCGGCACAGGTTCGGCTTGGCGATCGTGGTCGCCTCGATCATGCCGTCGATGGAGATGTAGGCGAGCGAGTCGGCGCCGAGGCTGGTGCCGATCTCCTCGATGGTCATGCCGTTGGCGATCAGCTCCGCGCGCGTGGCGAAGTCGATGCCGAAGAAGCAGGGCCACTTCACGGGCGGGGAGGAGATCCGGATGTGGACCTCGGCGGCGCCGGCCTCGCGGAGCATGCGGACCAGGGCCCGCTGGGTGTTGCCGCGCACGATCGAGTCGTCGACGACGACCAGGCGCTTGCCCTTGATGACTTCCTTCAGCGGATTCAGCTTCAGGCGGATGCCCAGCTGGCGGATGGTCTGCGAGGGCTGGATGAACGTACGGCCCACGTACGCGTTCTTGACCAGGCCGGCGCCGAAGGGAATGCCGGAGGCCTCCGCGTAGCCGATGGCGGCCGGGGTGCCGGATTCCGGGGTCGCTATGACCAGGTCGGCCTCTGCGGGGGCTTCCTTGGCCAGCCGGCGGCCCATCTCCACGCGGGAGAGGTAGACGTTCCGGCCGGCGATGTCGGTGTCCGGGCGGGCCAGGTACACGTACTCGAAGACACAGCCCTTGGGCTTCGCATCCGCGAATCGGGAGCTGCGCAGGCCGTTCTCGTCGATGGCGACGAACTCGCCCGGTTCTATCTCGCGGACGTAGCTGGCGCCCACGATGTCGAGGGCGGCGGACTCGGAGGCGACCACCCAGCCGCGCTCCAGGCGGCCGAGGACCAGCGGCCGGATGCCCTGCGGGTCACGGGCGGTGTAGAGGGTGTGCTCGTCCATGAAGACGAGCGAGAAGGCGCCCTGCACCTTCGGGAGGACCTGGTGGGCCGCCTCCTCGATGGTGAGCGGCTTGCCGTCCTCGTCGACCTGGGCGGCCAGCAGGGCCGTCAGCAGGTCGGTGTCGTTGGTGGCCGCGACCCGGGTGGAGCGGCTGTTGTTGTCGTTCGGGAGTTCGGCGACCATCTCGGCGAGCTGCGCCGTGTTGACCAGGTTGCCGTTGTGACCGAGCGCGATCGAGCCGTGCGCGGTGGCGCGGAACGTCGGCTGGGCGTTCTCCCACACGGAGGCGCCGGTGGTCGAGTAGCGGGCGTGTCCGACCGCAATATGACCCTGGAGGGAACCGAGCGAGGTCTCGTCGAAGACCTGGGAGACCAGGCCCATGTCCTTGAAGACGAGGATCTGGGAGCCGTTGCTGACCGCGATTCCCGCGGATTCCTGACCCCGGTGCTGGAGGGCGTAGAGCCCGAAGTACGTGAGCTTTGCGACCTCTTCACCCGGAGCCCAGACGCCGAAGACGCCGCAAGCGTCCTGGGGGCCTTTTTCGCCGGGAAGCAGATCGTGATTGAGTCGACCGTCACCACGTGGCACGCCTCCGAGTGTAGGCGAGATCGACCACTGGTCCGAATTGGGGATACGCGCCCGTAACGGCGCGGCCGGTCTCGATCACCTTGGTGGTTTCTACGTCTGCGCTGGTCACGGCCGTTCGTCAGTGCTCGGCGGGGGCTCCGGGAACGCCGTACGGGCCGGTCACGGGCATCTTCGCCGTATGCATGAGTGAGGTGTCGCACATCATTCGGAGGCGCTGCGGCTCAGGTGGACGCGGTCGCCGTCGCCGTCGGTGAGCGTCAGTTCCGCGGCGTGGCGCTCGGCGGTGAGCGTGCCGGTGGTGAGGGTGCGGGCGAGGGCGCGCTCGAACGCCATCCGCTCCTCGCTGCAGGCCATCCGGGTCGTGCGCAGGTCGCCGATGGTGATCCGGTCGCCGCGCACGGTGGCCCGGGCGCTGAAGTGGTTGCAGCCCAGGTTGCCGGCCGCCCTGCCGTCCTCGTCGATGCGCAGGCGGGCGGGGGCGGGCGCCTGCCGGGTCGTACCGCCGACGGTGATGCTGTCGACCCGCCAGTCGATCCCGGTCACCGGCTGCTGGACGCTCACCGCCCCACTGTCCCCCTTCTCGCTGCCACAGGCCACCGCGAACGGGAGAAGCACGGCGGCCACCGCCAGGGTCACGCGCTGCTTGTACCGGTTCATACGGATTCGACGGGCGGCCGGCCCGACCGGTTCCCGCCGCGGTGCCACGACGGCCAAGGCCTTGCTCCCCTCCCGCGCGTGCGCAGCCGAGCCAGGCCCCGCGACACCGGCAAGATCCGGAAGACAGGCCCTACGCCATGACCGGGAGCAGCCCCCCGAGGTCGGCCCGCTCCCCGCTCGCGCTGACCTTCGCCCCGGACAGCGCGTCCTGCCAGGTCACGCGGCCGGTGGCGAGCCGGATCCAGGTCAGCGGGTCGGTCTCCACGACGTTGGGCGGGGTGCCGCGGGTGTGCCGCGGCCCCTCGACGCACTGCACGACGGCGTACGGCGGCACCCGCACCTCGGTGGAGCCGCCGGGCGCCTTCAGCGCGAGGGCGTCGGCGAGCAGCCGGGTGGCGGCGGCCAGGGCCTGCCGGTCGTACGGCACGTCCAGGCCCGGGACGGCGGCGTTCAGGTCGTCGGTGTGGACGACCAGCTCGACGGTGCGGGTGACGAGGTAGTCGGCCAGCGGCAGGGCGCCCGCGCTGGTGTCCAGCAGCCGGCTGCCGGGGTGCTCGTCCAGCAGGGCGCGCAGGCTGTGGTCGACGTCGGCGAGGTAGGCGCCGAGGTCCGGGTGGCCGGCGGTCAGGCCCCGCGTGAAGTCGTCGATGGCGGCGGCACGCGGCGCGGTGGAGAACGGCCACTCGGCCACGGTGACGGTCTGCTTCGGCGGGGCGGGCACGTCCAGTGCCCGGTGGACGGCGGTGACCGCCATACCGATGTGCGCGATCAGGTCCCGTACGGTCCACCCGCCCAGCCGCGTGGGCAGGCCGAGCTGCTCGGCACCGAGACCGCGGACGGCCTCCCGGACGTTCGCGAACTGGGCGAGGACCGCGGCCCGGGTCTTGGCCGGGTCGTAGCTGCGGGCACGTTTCTTGGCCGGTGGCATGAGAGTCAGATCACCTCCATGGCCGCCAACAGTACGCCGGTGACCGCCACTTGCCGTGCCGCCCGGTGGGTACGACTCGGCCCCGCCTGCCGGAGCGGGCGGGGCCGCGGGTGCCGGGATGCCGCTTACGCCAGCAGCGCCGGGATCGTCTCCTCGTGCGCCCGGCGCAGCTCGGCGAGGGAGAGGGTGAACTCGCCCTGGACCTCGACCGCGTCGCCGTCGACGACACCGATGCGGGTGGCCGGCAGGCCCCGCGCACCGCACATGTCGTTGAAGCGGACCTCCTCCGAGCGCGGCACGGCGACGATGGCGCGGCCGGCCGACTCGGAGAACAGGAAGGTGAAGGCGTCCAGGCCGTCGGGTACGACCAGACGGGCGCCCTTGCCGCCGAGCAGCGCCGACTCCACGACCGCCTGGACCAGACCGCCGTCGGACAGGTCGTGCGCGGAGTCGATCATGCCGTCGCGGGAGGCGGAGATCAGGATCTCGGCCAGCAGCCGCTCCCGCTCCAGGTCCACCGCCGGGGGCAGACCGCCGAGGTGGTCGTGGATCACCTGGGACCAGGCCGAGCCGCCGAACTCCTCGCGGGTGTCGCCGAGGAGGTAGATCAGCTGACCCTCCTCCTGGAAGGCGACCGGAGTGCGGCGGGCGACGTCGTCGATCACGCCGAGGACCGCGACGACCGGGGTCGGGTGGATGGCGGCCTCGCCCGTCTGGTTGTAGAGCGAGACGTTGCCGCCGGTCACCGGGGTGCCGAGCTGCAGGCAGCCGTCGGCGAGACCGCGCACGGCCTCGGCGAACTGCCACATCACCGCCGGGTCCTCGGGGGAGCCGAAGTTCAGGCAGTCGGAGACGGCCAGCGGCTTGGCGCCGGTGGTCGCCACGTTCCGGTAGGCCTCGGCCAGGGCGAGCTGGGCGCCGGTGTACGGGTCCAGCTTGGCGTAGCGGCCGTTGCCGTCCGTGGCGATGGCGACACCGAGACCGGTGGTCTCGTCCACGCGGATCATGCCGGAGTCCTCCGGCTGGGCGAGGACGGTGTTGCCCTGCACGAAGTGGTCGTACTGGGACGTGATCCACTTCTTCGACGCCTGGTTCGGCGAGCCGACCAGCTTCAGGACCTGGTTCTTCAGCTCCTCGCCGGTCTCCGGGCGGGGCAGCTTGTTCGCGTCGTCGGCCTGGAGGGCGTCCTGCCACTCGGGGCGGGCGTAGGGACGCTCGTAGACCGGGCCCTCGTGCGCGACCGTGCGCGGGTCGACGTCGACGATCTTCTCGCCGTGCCAGTAGATCTCCAGGCGGTCGCCGTCGGTCACCTCACCGATGACGGTGGCGATGACGTCCCACTTCTCGCAGATCTCCAGGAAGCGGTCGACCTTCTCCGGCTCCACGACCGCGCACATGCGCTCCTGCGACTCGCTCATGAGGATCTCCTCGGGCGAGAGCGTGGAGTCGCGGAGCGGGACGTCGTCCAGGGTCACGCGCATGCCGCCGGAGCCGTTGGAGGCCAGCTCGGACGTGGCACAGGACAGACCGGCCGCGCCGAGGTCCTGGATGCCGACGACCAGCTTCTCCCTGAACGCCTCCAGGGTGCACTCGATGAGCAGCTTCTCCTGGAAGGGGTCGCCGACCTGGACGGCCGGGCGCTTCGACGGCTTGGCGTCGTCGAAGGTCTCGGAGGCGAGGATCGACGCGCCGCCGATGCCGTCGCCGCCGGTCCGGGCGCCGTACAGGACGACCTTGTTGCCCGCGCCGGAGGCCTTGGCGAGGTGGATGTCCTCGTGCCGCATCACACCGATGGCACCGGCGTTGACCAGCGGGTTGCCCTGGTAGCAGGAGTCGAAGACGACCTCGCCGCCGATGTTGGGCAGGCCCAGGCAGTTGCCGTAGCCGCCGATGCCGGCGACCACGCCCGGCAGGACGCGCTTGGTGTCGGGGTGGTCGGCCGCGCCGAAGCGCAGCGGGTCGACCACGGCGACCGGGCGGGCGCCCATCGCGATGATGTCGCGGACGATGCCGCCGACCCCCGTGGCCGCGCCCTGGTAGGGCTCCACGTACGACGGGTGGTTGTGCGACTCGACCTTGAAGGTGACCGCGTAGCCCTGGCCGACGTCGACCACGCCGGCGTTCTCGCCGATGCCGACGAGCAGGGCGTCGCTCTCGGGTGCCTTCTCGCCGAACTGGCGCAGGTGCACCTTGGAGGACTTGTACGAGCAGTGCTCGGACCACATGACCGAGTACATGGCGAGTTCGGCGCCGGTGGGGCGGCGGCCGAGGATCTCCACCACCCGCTCGTACTCGTCGTTCTTCAGGCCCAGTTCGGCCCAGGGCAGCTCGACGTCGGGGGTCGCGGCCGCGTGCTCGACCGTGTCCAGAGGCGTCCGGCTCATGCGTTGACCAGCTTCTTGAGGATCGAGGTGAAGAACGGGAGCCCGTCGGTACGGCCCGTACCGATCAGCGGCTCGACGGCGTGCTCCGGGTGCGGCATGAGGCCGACGACATTGCCCGCCTCGTTGGTGATGCCGGCGATGTCGTTGAGCGAGCCGTTCGGGTTGAAGTCCAGGTAGCGGAAGGCGACGCGGCCCTCTGCCTCCAGCTTGTCGAGCGTGTACGCGTCGGCGACGTACCGGCCGTCCATGTTCTTCAGCGGGATGTGGATCTCCTGGCCGGCGCGGTAGTCGCTGGTCCAGGAGGTCTCCGCGTTCTCCACCCGCAGCTTCTGGTCGCGGCAGATGAAGTGGAGGTGGTCGTTGCCGAGCATCGCGCCCGGGAGGAGGTGGGCCTCGGTGAGGATCTGGAAGCCGTTGCAGATGCCGAGGACCGGCAGTCCGGCCTTCGCCTGCTCGACGAGCGGCTCCATCACCGGCGAGAAGCGGGCGATGGCGCCGGCCCGCAGGTAGTCGCCGTAGGAGAAACCGCCGCACAGCACGACGGCGTCGACCTGCTTGAGGTCCTTGTCCTTGTGCCAGAGGGCGACCGGTTCCGCCCCGGCGATACGGATCGCGCGCTGGGTGTCCCGGTCGTCCAGGCTGCCCGGGAAAGTGACGACGCCAATACGAGCGGTCACTTCGCCGCCTCCGCGACTTCATCGACCCGGACCGTGAAGTCCTCGATCACCGTGTTGGCGAGGAAGGATTCCGCAAGATCGCGGATCCGGGCGAGCGCGGCTTCGTCGACCGGCCCGTCAACTTCCAGTTCGAAACGCTTTCCCTGACGTACGTCCGAGATCCCCTCGAATCCCAGGCGCGGCAGCGCACGCTGGACCGCCTGGCCCTGGGGGTCGAGGATCTCCGGCTTGAGCATGACGTCGACTACGACGCGTGCCACTGGCACTCCCGGTGTGTGGTGCTGAGCAGGTTCCTTCAGACTACCCGCACAAAATTTCTACGCGGGTAGAGTTGGAGGAAAGTACGTGAGGCGCATCACGATCGGGTGTCGAAGCCGCCCGCCCGTGAAAACTTCTGGGAAAGTTCCACAGTCCGTCCGACGCACCCTATTGCGCCCGGACACGCGGACGGATTTAGTCGGGCTTCACTTTGCATTGCCGGGCACTGTACAAATGAATTGGCAATAGCCGATACTCGGCACGTCGGCGGCCTTGAGCTGTAACGACGTTCCGCACGAAGGGACCGATATTCGTGGCGCAAAAGGTCGTGGTCACTCTCTTTGACGACATCGACGGCTCGGAAGCGGCGGAGACGATCGCCTTCGGACTCGACGGCAAGTCGTACGAGATCGACCTGAACGAAACCAACGCCGAGAAACTGCGCAAGGCGCTCGCGCCCTACGTCGAGGCCGGCCGCAAGCGGTCGCGGTCCGGCAAGGCGTACAAGCAGACGGAGGTCGCCCCCGACCCGGCGGCCGTCCGCGCCTGGGCCCAGGCCAACAAGATGGACGTCCCGGCCCGTGGTCGCATCCCGAAGAAGGTCTACGAGGCGTTCAGCGCCGCGCAGTGAGCCCGCGAAGGGGCGAGTCCTCAGGGCCCGTCAGCGGGCCCTGAGGACCGTGCACTTGGGGCATACCGGGTCCGGAGGGGAGCCGACTTGCGCTACCCCCCTGCTGATCAGCTAATGTCTGGGACACGCCGAGGGGCGAGGCCGAAAGGCCGGATCCCGAGGACCGTGCGGGTGTAGTTCAGTAGCAGAACATCCCCCTTCCAGGGGGAAGGCGCAGTGTGCAATTCCTGTCACCCGCTCCGCACCGCCGACACGACCACTGTTGTGGATCAGGTAGGCTGGTGTTCGCACCGATCGGTGGGAGCCGATCGGGAGCAGTGCGGACGTAGCTCAGTTGGTAGAGCGCAACCTTGCCAAGGTTGAGGTCGCGAGTTCGAGCCTCGTCGTCCGCTCGGGAATGAGACCCCGGTCCATCGGACCGGGGTCTTCTCGTTGCCCGGAACCGGCCTGACATTTGTCATGCCGAGTGATGACACCGTGCACTGCCGACCGGGGCGCGCTGCCGGAACGCTGGTGTCATGAACATCGACGGACACGACAACGTGATCGAGGTCACCGACCTCAGGCGTGTCTACGGGGGCGGGTTCGAGGCCGTACGCGGAATCACCTTCTCCGTGGCGCGCGGAGAGATCTTCGCCCTGCTGGGCACCAACGGCGCCGGAAAGACCTCGACGGTCGAACTGCTGGAAGGGCTCGCGGCACCGGCCGGCGGCCGGGTCCGGGTGCTCGGCCACGATCCCCACCGCGAGCGGGCCGCCGTACGGCCCCGCACCGGCGTGATGCTCCAGGAGGGCGGCTTCCCCGCCGAGCTGACCGTCGCCGAGACCGCCCGGATGTGGGCCGGCTGCACCAGCGGAGCCCGGCCGGAAGCGGAGGTCCTGGAGCTGGTGGGGCTCACGGACAAGCGGGGTGTGCGGGTCAAGCAGCTGTCCGGCGGGGAGCGCAGGCGCCTGGACCTGGCGCTCGCGCTGCTCGGCGATCCCGAGGTGCTGTTCCTCGACGAGCCGACGACCGGGCTCGACGTGGAGGGCCGCCGGGACACCTGGGAACTGGTGCGCGGTCTGCGCGACGCGGGCACCACCGTGCTGCTCACCACCCACTACCTGGAGGAGGCCGAGGGTCTCGCCGACCGGCTCGCCATCCTGCACCAGGGCCGGATCGCCGCCTGCGGAACCCCGGCCGAGGTCACCGCCGGCCGCCCCTCCCGGATGTCCTTCGAACTGCCCGACGGTTACTTCCTCGGCGATCTGCCGCCCCTCGCCGACCTCGGCGTCTGCGGACACGAGAGCGACGGCCGGGTGGTGCGGCTGCGCACCCGTGAACTCCAGCGGACCGCTACCGCGGTGCTCGCCTGGGCCGAACGGGCCGGCGTCGAACTGCGCGCCCTGGACGTGCGCTCGGCCTCGCTGGAGGAGGCCTTCCTCGGCATCGCCCGGGCAGAGGAGGCGGCGGCATGAGCACCCTCGCTCCGCGCACCCTCACGCCCTCCCTACGACGGCTGCGGGCGCTGGCACGGGCCGAACTGGCCCTCCTCGGCCGCAACCGCGGGGTCGTGTTCACCGCGCTCTTCGTACCGCTCGCGCTGCCGTTCAGCGTCCGCCCGGCCCTGGACCAGCTGGACCTGGAGAAGCAGGGCATCAGCGTCGGCGCCGCCATGTTCACGGCCGCGGTCGGCTTCGCCTTCCTGTTCGCCGTCTACTCCTCGCTCGTCAACGCCTACGTCGCCCGCCGCGAGGAACTCGTCCTCAAACGGCTGCGCACCGGCGAACTCACCGATACCGAGATCCTCACCGGCACCGCCCTGCCCGCCCTGGCCCTGGGCCTCGCGCAGGCCGTGGTGCTGGGCGTCGGATGCGCGGTGCTGCTGCACGCCGGGGTGCCCAAGGCGCCGTACCTGACCCTGCTGGGGCTGGCGGCCGGGCTGGTGCTGAGTGCCGCGCTCGCCGCCCTCACCGCGTCCGTCACCCGGACCGTGGAGAGCGGCCAGGTGACCGGGCTGCCGCTGGTGTTCGTGTCGATGACGGGCTCGGGGATCATGTTCCCCACCGAGGTCATGCCGGAAAAGCTCGCCTCCGTCTGCGAGCTGCTCCCGCTGTCCCCCGCGATCCGGCTCGTCCGGGCGGGCTGGACCGGCGGGTTGAGCGCGTACGAGGCGTTCGGTGCCCTCGCGACCGCGCTGGCCTGGACCGTGGTGGCGGTGTTTGCTGTACGGCGGTGGTTCCGGTGGGAACCCCGGCGCTGAGGATCGGGGGGCGCGCGTGGTGGGGCGGATACGGCGGTGGCAGCAGCGGCACTGGCGGGAGCGGAGCAAGGCGGACCGTGTCGAGCTGTACACGGTCGTCACCTGGTACGGCACGACCTGGTTCTTCTCGCTCGGCTGGCTGCTGCTCCCCCTGGTCGGCGGACTCGACCACCGGCCCGTGGCCCTCGTCCTCGGCGCCCTGCTCGTCCTCGTGGCGGCCCTGCAGTGCGCGGCCTCGAACCGGCTGACCCGGCCCGCGCTCGACCACTACCTGGGGCGCGCCCGGCTGCCGGCCCGGGCACACGGCGTCCCGGCCGTCCTGCTGGGGCTGGCGCTGGCGCTGCTCGTGGCCCTCGCCGCACTGGACGCGGCCGACCCGGCGGTGGTCCGGCTGGCGATCGGCGCCGTCCTGCTGCCGTTCGGCGTGCTCTACGGACTCACCGTCCCGGTACGGGTGTTCCTGCGCGGGGCGGCGCTGCTCGCGGTGCTGCTCATGGGGGCCGTCGGGCTCGCCGACCCCGACGGTGCCGGGATCCTCGTGACCGGTGTGATCGTCGCCTTCCAGACGGTGTTCTCGCTGCTCGCCTGCCGCTGCGGTGCCTGGACCCTGGCCGTGCTGTGGGAGGCCGAACGGGCCCGCGAGGTGGAGGCCCGGCTCGCCGTCGCCGAGGAGCGGCTGCGGTTCGGGCGGGACCTGCACGACGTACTGGGCCGGAACCTGTCGGTGATCTCCCTGAAGAGCGAGCTGGCGGTGCAACTGGCCCGGCGGGGGCGGCCGGAGGCCGTGGAGCAGATGATCGAGGTGCAGCGCATCGCGCAGGAGTCCCAGCGCGAGGTACGGGACGTCGTACGCGGGTACCGGGAGGCCGACCTCGGCGTCGAACTCGCCGGTGCCCAGGGCGTGTTGACCGCTGCCGGGATCGACTGCGAGGTGCGCGCGGCGACCGGCGGACTGCCCGCCGAGGTGCAGTCCGCGCTCGGCTGGGTGGTGCGCGAGGCGACCACCAACGTGCTGCGGCACGGGGACGCGGGCCGGTGCGAGGTGGAACTCGCGGTGCGCGAGGGCCATGTGGTGCTGACAGTGGAGAACGACGGGGTCGGGGCGCCCGGCGGTGGTGGCGGCTCCGGGCTCGCCGGGCTGCGGGAACGGCTCGCCGCCGTGGACGGAACCCTGGAGGCGGGGGTCGTGGGCACGGGCCGGGACCGGTTCCGGCTGGTGGCGGACGTACCCCTGAGGACTGTGAGAGGAGTCACCTCGTGAGCGCTCCGGTACGGCTGTTGCTCGCCGACGACGAGCATCTGATCCGGGGTGCGCTGGCCGCGCTGCTGTCCCTGGAGGACGACCTGCTGGTCGTCGCGGAGGCGGCGACCGGGCCAGAGGCGCTGGCCATGGCCCGGGCGCACGAACCCGACGTGGCCGTGCTCGATCTGCAGATGCCGGGCGCCGACGGTGTGAAAGTCGCCACATCCCTGCGCGCCGAACTGCCCGGCTGCCAGGTGCTGATCGTCACCGGGCACGGCAGGCCCGGGCATCTGAAACGGGCGCTCGCTGCCGGTGTGCGCGGGTTCGTCCCGAAGACCGTCAGTGCCCAGCGGCTCGCCGAGATCATCCGGACCGTGCACGCCGGAGGCCGTTACGTCGACCCGGAGTTGGCCGCCGACGCGATCTCCGCCGGGGACTCGCCGCTGACCGCGCGGGAGGCCGAGGTGCTGGAGCTGGCCGCCGACGGAGCGCCGGTCGCGGAGATCGCCGAGCGGGCCGCGCTGTCGCCGGGGACCGTGCGGAACTACCTCTCCTCGGCCGTCTCGAAGCTCGGCGTCGAGAACCGTCATGCGGCGGTGCGTCTCGCACGCGAGCGAGGTTGGGTATAGTTGCTCTCGCGCCACGGCGCACTGCGGACGTAGCTCAGTTGGTAGAGCGCAACCTTGCCAAGGTTGAGGTCGCGAGTTCGAGCCTCGTCGTCCGCTCGGGATGAGACCCCGGTCCACTGGACCGGGGTCTTTTTCGTGCCCTAGGACCAGCTGGTGCCCGTGAGCCGCTCGTACGCCTCCACGTACTTCTGCCGGGTCGCCGCCACGACCTCCTCCGGCAGCGCCGGCGGGGGCTGCTCGCTCCTGCGGTCCCAGCCGGACGCCGGCGAGGTCAGCCAGTCGCGGACGTACTGCTTGTCGTACGAGGGCTGGGCGCGGCCCGGCTGCCACTGGTCGGCCGGCCAGAAGCGGGAGGAGTCCGGGGTGAGGACCTCGTCGGCGAGGACGAGGGTGTCGCCGTCGAAGCCGAACTCGAACTTGGTGTCGGCCAGGATGATCCCCCGGTCCCGGGCGATGTCCCTGGCGCGGGAGTACACCGCGAGCGTGGCCTGGCGCAGCTGGGCGGCGGTCTCCGCGCCGACCTGACGGGCCACCTCCTCGTAGGAGACGTTCTCGTCGTGCTCGCCGACCTCGGCCTTGGTGGCCGGGGTGAAGATCGGGGCCGGCAGTTCGGAGCCGTCCACGAGGCCTTCGGGGAGGGCGAGGCCGCAGACCGTACGGGACTCCTGGTACTCGGCGAGGCCGGAGCCGGTGAGGTAGCCACGGGCCACGCACTCCACCGGGACCATCTTCAGCGACTTGCAGATCAGCGTGCGGCCCGCCCAGTCGGCCGGGGCGCCCTCGGGCAGCTCGGTGCTGATGACGTGGTTCTCGGCGAGGTCGCGGAGCTGGTCGAACCACCACAGGGAGAGCCGGGTGAGCACCCGGCCCTTGTCGGGGATCTCCGTGGGCAGAACCCAGTCGTAGGCGGACATGCGGTCGCTGGCGACCATCACGAGGTCGCCCGCCTCGTTCTGGTACAGCTCGCGCACCTTCCCGGTGTGCAGGTGCACCAGGCCCGGAACCTCGATCGGCTCGGGCTTTTCTACGAATCCGGACACGGTTCCTCCCCGTGGTTCTGACCAAGTGCCTCGATTCTCCCGTATGGGGGTGATAGGGCGCGCGCCCGGGGGTCAGTCGCGTTTGCAGATGCGGTCCAGCAGGTTCGCCGTGGCCCGCTGGATACGGGCGTCCACGTGGCCGGGGCGGTCCAGGGCCGGGGACCAGGCGAAGGTGCCGGAGGCGAACACCCAGGCGCCGGACGGGGCCCGGTACAGGGAGGTCTCCTGGTGGCGCAGAACGCCGTCGTTGTCGGTGTACGGGGAGTGGGCGAGCAGGATGCGCTCGTCGTGCTCGGGCAGCGGGGTGCGCGGGAAGTAGCGGTCCGCCTCGCCGGCGACCAGGCCCGCGATCTCGTCGCCCTCGTGCGCGCCGGTCGCTTCCCACAGCCAGTGGCCGGCGTTGCGGACGATCAGCGGGTGCGGCTCGGGCACCCGGCCCGCGTACTGGATGCCGACCAGCTGCTGCTCGGCCCGGTCGATCTCCCGCCACAGCACCGGCCGGCCCGGCCCCTTGCGCTTGCGGCAGGTCAGCAGCCGGTCCGGCACGCCGGAGGGGGACGGGCCCAGCTCGACCTGCCAGTACATGGTGTTGGCGGAGAGGAAGACCAGCGAGGTGCCCCGCTCACGGGCGTCCTCGACGGCCCGGCGCATCGGCACCGACCAGTACTCGTCGTGGCCCGGGAAGACCAGGCCCCGGTAGCGGGTGGGGTCGATCCGGCCGGCGTGCAGGTCGCGGGCCTCGGCGTAGGCGATGTCGTAGCCGTAGCGCTCGGCCCAGCGGATGAAGTCGTAGGCGTGGCCGACGTGCAGGGGCAGGCCCGCGCCCGCGTAGGGGCGGTCGAAGGAGACCGTGGTGGCCGCGTCGGCCTCGCCGAGCAGCCGGCCCTTCTCGTCCCAGGCGTGGTAGAGGCTGGCGCCCGTGTGGCCGTCCTCCGGGTACAGGTTGTACGCCTGCCAGGTGATGTCCGGCAGCAGCAGGAGCAGGTCGGCGGGGTGGTCGTCGCGGACCGTGAACGGAACGTGGGAGCGGTAGCCGTCGGTCGTGGTGAGGACGGCCACATAGGCGCCGATGCTCCAGTAGGAGGGCACCTGGAGGCGCCAGGACAGCCACCAGTGGTGGCAGGAGACCGTGCGGTCGGCGGTCAGCGGCTGCGGCTGGACGATCCCGGAGAGCCGGGGGCTCGTGGTGATCTTGGCGGCGCCGTCGCCGCCGTAGTGGCCGATGCGGTAGATGTCGACGCTGAACTCCTGCGGCGGGTCGACCGTGATGTGGAAGTCGATCGCCTCGCCGGGCGCGACGGCGCCGGTGGACGTGAAGCCCTTGATCTGGCGGTGCACGTCGTCGGCCGCGCGGGGGCCGGCACCGGCCGCGCGGGGCGCCGGCACGCGTGCCCGGTCGCTGCCGGTGAGCTGCTGCGGGCTGGGGTCGACGTACCACGGCACGACGTGGCCGGTGTCGTCGAAGTACGTCTCACTGCCGCGCAGCCAGGGCACCGGGCCCAGGCCGAAGGGGTCCGTGACGGCGTGCGCGAGTGCTCCGGACTCCCAGCGGCGGATGTGGTCCGAGGCCATGGTCGCTCCCCTCCCTCATGCCCCCGTGCCTGTCTCGGTGGTGCTCACTGTTCTCGGTGTGGTCGTGTGCTCGTGTGCTGTTCGTGCTCGGTCGTGCTCGGTCGTGCTGTCGTATGTCGCATGCCTTTGCCAAAGGCGTGGTCGGTCCCAGCACATCACATAACGCACGGGCCCGGTCACTAGTCGTTGCGAATTGACCTGAAGTGGAAGTCGCCTTTCCGTTACGACGGGGGAGGCGGGGCTTGCGGGGGCGCGTGCGGCGGCCTTGCAGGGGGCCTGTGGCGAGGTGCGCCTCGGCGCCGGTGGGTGACGACCGGACTCCGTCCGCGGTCGGCTCAGACGAGTCTCACGGGCTTCTCCGGGCGTATTCCGGACGCGGCCAGCCAGTCGCGCAGCGGGCCCGGGTCTCCCTCTTCGATCAGGCTGCGGACCCTGGGCGCCAGATCGGCGGCCCGCTCGCCGCCCAGCAGCAGGGACGGGCCGTCCAGCCAGTCCAGGGCGGGGGCCGCGCCGGCGGTGTCCACGGCCGCGCAGCACACCATCGCCGTGACGTGGTCGGCGAGGAGTTCGCGGGCGGTGCGCTGGGGTTGCAGCGGGAAGGGGGGCAGGTCGCAGTCGTCCCACCGGGGGCTGTCGGGGGTCTGGCCGGCGGCCGTCGTGCCCTCGCGGGCCAGCTCGGCGCTGAGGCCTGCGGCGAGGGCGGTGCTGCGGGGGGTGCCGGGTTCCGCGCCGGGTTCCGCGCCGGTGGTTTCCGCCGGGGCCGCCTCGGCTTCGCTCTCGGCGTCCGTGTTCCCGTCCGCACCACCCGTGCGGGTTTCGTCGTCGGGTGCGGATGGCCCCTGTGGGGGGTGCTCTCCGTCGGCGGCTTGACGGCCGGGCTGGGGGGCTTTTTCTGCCAGGTGGTCCAGGACCCGGGCCAGGGTGGGGCCGGCGGGGGTGTGGGAAGGGCGGACGCCCAGGGTGTCCAGGACTCGGTGGAGGCGGGCCGCGTCGGTGCGCCAGGTGCGGTCGACGACCTCCTCCGGATACGCCTGCCAGTCCACCGGCGCCCAGTCGTGTCCGGTCTCGGCGGGGCCGCCGTGGAAGAGCCGTGCGGCGAGCAGCGAGGTCGCCTCGTCCACCGCGCCGGGCTCCTCCAGCAGATCGCAGGCGGGGCGCTCGCCGAGCCGGGAGGTGAAGCCCTCGGCCAGCCGGTCGCGGCGGGACAGCTCGGTGAGCGCGGCGACCACGCCCGCGTCCAGCCGGGACGGCCAGCGGCCCATGCGCCAGGCGGGCAGCGCCACCCTGGTCAGCAGCCGGTCCCAGCCGGCGTAGGCGAGCCCGACCTGCTCCTGGGCGACGATCCGCAACCCGTAGTCCACCGCCTGGGCGCGCTCGGCCGCCGCCGCCGCGACCCCGCGCTCCATCTGCGTCGCATGCTCGCGGCAGCCGCGCAGCAGCAGCCGGGCCACCCAGCCGAGGGCCGCGCACAGCCCGCGGACCGGCGGACAGCGGCCCGGGGTCGAGGCGACGGCCACGGCCGCGTCCAGACCGCGCACGAAGCGGCGGGCGGCCGCTATGTCCGGGTGCGCCGAGGGGCCCGTACCCGCGATGACCGGGGCGAGGACCGCGCGCAGCTCGCCCACGCGCATCCACCACAGGAACGGGGAGCCGATGACGAGGACCGGCGCGACCGGGGTCCGGCGGCGGCCCGGGCCCGCTATCTCGTCGGGTGCCGGACGCGGGGGCGGCCCGTGGGCCGAGTGCGCCCGGTCCTCCAGCCAGCTGTCGCAGTCCGGGGTGAGCGCTATGGCCGAGGGCGCCGGCACGTCCAGGCGGTCGGCGAGGTCGCGCACCATCCGGTACAGGTCCGGGGCGGAGTCCTCCGCGATCGGCACCGTGGGGCTCATGGCGGGGCGGGCCCGGGCCACGACCACGGCGATACCGGCCGCGGCCAGCAGCACCAGCACCGCGAGCACGCCGACGATCCACCGGGCGGCGTCCCAGCCCGGGCCGACGAGATGGCCGGTGGAGGCGCCGGTCAGCAGGATCACCGCGGCACCCGCGGGCAGCAGGGCCACGGCCAGCGCCCGGCCCCGGACCCGCAGGACGGCGAGGGCCCGGGAGCGCGCGGCCTGCGCGCCCGCCTCCACACCGATTCCGGTCACGTGCCGACCTCGCCCCCTCCCTGCCGATCGCGTGCTGCCCTGGTCTTGTCCACTCCCCCACTGTGGCACCCGCCACTGACATCGCAATGCCGGTGGGCCAAGTGCCGGAACGCTTGCGCGGCACCCTAGTTGGGGCCCCGGCCCCCGTCAGCCGTATGGGCGATTGCTCACTCGATGGAATGGCTTTGGTCAGAGCTGGGTGACAGACAGCAAAGATCAGGCCCCGGATTGCGGGTCCGGGGCCTGGGAGTCGTACGAGCAGGTCAGACGGGCTCAGGCGCCCGTGGACCGCGCCGCCTTCGCCGCGATGTCGGTGCGGTGCTGGGAGCCGTCGAGCCGGATCCGGCCCACCGCCCGGTACGCCCGCTCCCGCGCCTCGGTCAGGTCCTTGCCGGTGGCCGTGACGGACAGCACACGTCCGCCCGCGCTGACGACCGCGTCGCCCTCCTGCCGGGTGCCGGCGTGCAGCACGTACGCGTGCGGGGCGTCCTCGGCGGTCACCTCGTCCAGGCCGGTGATCGGGTCGCCGGTGCGCGGGGTGCCGGGGTAGTTGTGCGAGGCGACGACGACGGTGACGGCCGCGTCCTCGCTCCAGCGCAGCGGCGGCAGGTCGGCGAGGCTGCCGGTGGCGGCGGCCGTCAGGACACCGGCCAGCGGGGTCTTCAGCCGGGCCAGCACGACCTGGGTCTCGGGGTCGCCGAAGCGGGCGTTGAACTCGATGACCCGCACCCCGCGCGAGGTGATCGCGAGACCGGCGTAGAGCAGCCCGGAGAACGGCGTGCCCCGGCGCCGCATCTCGTCCACCGTGGGCTGCAGCACCGTCTGCAGCACCTCGTCCACCAGCTTCGGGTCGGCCCACGGCAGCGGCGAGTACGCGCCCATGCCGCCGGTGTTGGGGCCCTCGTCGCCGTCCAGGGCGCGCTTGAAGTCCTGGGCGGGCTGGAGCGGTACGACGGTCACGCCGTCGGTGACGGCGAAGAGGGAGACCTCCGGGCCGTCGAGGAACTCCTCGATGACCACGCGCTCGCACGCGGCGGCGTGCGCCTTGGCCGCCTCGAGGTCACTCGTGACGACGACACCCTTGCCCGCGGCCAGACCGTCGTCCTTGACGACGTAGGGGGCGCCGAAGGCGTCGAGGGCCTCGGCGATCTCCTCGGCGGTGGTGCAGACGTAGGAGCGGGCGGTCGGCACGCCGGCCGCCGCCATGACGTCCTTGGCGAAGGCCTTGGACCCCTCCAGCTGCGCGGCCTCCCCCGAGGGGCCGAACACCGGGATGCCCACCGCACGGACGGCGTCGGCGACGCCGGCGACCAGCGGGGCCTCCGGGCCGACGACGACCAGCTCGGCACCGAGGCGGGTGGCCAGCCCGGCCACCGCGGCACCGTCGAGCGCGTCGACCTGGTACAGCTCGGCGACCTCGGCGATGCCGGCGTTGCCGGGGGCGCAGTACAGCGCGGTGACGTCGGGGTCGAGGGACAGGGAGCGGCACAGGGCGTGTTCGCGGGCGCCGCTGCCGATGACGAGGACCTTCACGGGGGTCAGCCTAATGGCAAGGTTGCCGAAGACCGGGGGCCGGGTTTCTCGGAGCTTCCTCCAAAGACGCCGCTGAAGGGGCCCGGAAGGGGGCTCCGAGGGGGCTCCGAGGGGGCTCCTGGGGCGTCGTGGCCGGGGCCTGGAGGCCCTCACTCGTTGGAGAACTCCTCCACCACCGTGGCCCCCAGCTCCCGCACGATCAGCTCGTGGCCGGAGAGTGCCGACTCGTCCAGATCCGGGTCGTCGTCCTCGGGGATGTCGTCCTCGGGGGCGACGGGCGGCGGCTCGGGCGCGGCGGCCGGCCGGGGTGCGGGGGCGGACGGAGCACCGCTGTGGGCGGTGGGGGCCTGAGACGACGGCTGGGCGGACGCGGGGCGGGGGGCGGCCTGGGAGCCGTAGCCACCGCCGGGAGCACTGCCGTGGCCGCCGCCCTGAGTACCGGTGTGGGCGGGGGCGGGCGCGCCGCCGTAGCCACCGCCTCCGCCGTAGCCGGGTGCGCCGCCCGGGGGCGGGGCGGAGCCGCCGCCGGACGGGTCGACGACCGCCTCGATCTTCCACTGCACGTTGAACTGCTCGGCCAGCGCCTGCCGCAGCACGTCCTCGCTGCCGCTGCCGGAGAAGTTGTCGCGGGCGCCGGCGTTGACGAAACCGAGCTGGAGGGTGGTGCCGTCGAAGCCGGTCACCTGGGCGTTCTGGCTGAGCAGGATCCAGGTGAAGCGGCGGCGGTTCTTGACGGCCTCCAGGATGTTCGGCCAGAGCGCGCGGGGGTCGAGACCGCCGGTGGGGGCGGGGGCCGGGGGCTGGGCGGCGGGGGCCGTGGGGGCGGGCTGCGGCGGCTGGGCCGGGGCCGGGGCCGCACGGCCGGGACCCTGGACGGAACCCTGCTGGCCGCCCGCCGGAGCGGCCGTGGGCCAGCCACCGGGGCGCCGGCCACTGCCGACGGCGGCGGCGGTGGGCCACGCGCCGGGTGCCGGGGCGGGGGGCTGCGCGGCGGGGCTGGGCGGTGGGGTGGGTGCTGGGGCGGGGGTCGTAGGCGCGGGAGCGGCGGAGGCGGCGGGCGCGGGCCGGGCCGCAGGGGTCGGCTCGGCCGGGGCACCCGGACCGGCGGGGCCACTGGGCCCCTCCTGGCCGCCGGGCCCGGCCGGAGCACCCGTGCCCCGGACGGCGGCACGTGCCGCCGCAGGACCCCCGACGGACGGCACGGACGCCCCACCGGCACCCGCACCCGCCGGGACGGCGCCGCCGTGGGCCTCCGGGCCGGGGACGTACCCCATGGCCGGCGCGCCGGCACCGGCGGAGAAGCTGATGCCGCGCTCCAGGCGGTCGAGGCGGGCCATCAGGGACCGCTGGTCGCCGTAGGCGGCGGGGAGCAGGACGCGGGCGCAGATCAGTTCGAGCTGGAGCCGCGGGGAGGTGGCGCCCCGCATCTCGGTCAGGCCCTCGTTGACCAGGTCGGCGGCGCGGCTCAGCTCGGCGGCGCCGAAGGTCTCGGCCTGGGCCTGCATCCGCTCCAGGACGTCGGCCGGGGCGTCGATGAGCCCCTTGTCCACGGCATCGGGAACCGCGGCCAGGATCACCAGGTCCCGCAGCCGCTCCAGCAGGTCGGCGACGAACCGCCGCGGGTCGTTGCCGCCCTCGATGACGCGGTCGACGACCTCGAAGGCGGCGGCCCCGTCACCGGTGGCGAAGGCCTCGACGACGGAGTCGAGGAGAGATCCGTCGGTGTACCCGAGGAGGGAGGTGGCCATGGCATACGTCACACCCTCCGCTCCGGCACCGGCGAGGAGCTGGTCCATGACCGACATGGAGTCACGCACGGAGCCGGCGCCGGCGCGCACGACGAGCGGCAGCACGCCGTCCTCGACCGGGATGTCCTCCTTCTGGCACACCTCGGCCAGGTAGTCCCTGAGCGTGCCGGGCGGCACGAGCCGGAACGGATAGTGGTGGGTGCGCGACCGGATGGTCCCGATGACCTTTTCGGGCTCGGTGGTCGCGAAGATGAACTTCAGGTGCTCGGGCGGCTCCTCGACCACCTTGAGCAGCGCGTTGAAGCCGGCCGACGTGACCATGTGGGCCTCGTCGATGATGTAGATCTTGTAGCGGCTGCCCGCGGGACCGAAGAAGGCCTTCTCGCGCAGCTCACGGGCGTCGTCCACACCACCGTGAGAGGCCGCGTCGATCTCGATGACGTCGATCGAACCCGGCCCGTTCCTGGCCAGGTCCTGGCAGGACTGGCACTCGCCGCAGGGGGTCGGGGTGGGACCTTGCTCACAGTTCAGGCAGCGGGCCAGGATGCGCGCGCTGGTCGTCTTGCCACAGCCACGCGGACCGCTGAACAGGTACGCGTGATTGACCCGGTTGTTCCGCAGCGCCTGCTGCAGCGGGTCGGTGACATGCTCCTGCCCGATGACCTCGGCAAAGGTCTCCGGGCGATAGCGGCGGTACAGCGCGAGAGACGACACGCATACGAGGTTAATGGCGCCCGCTGACAACGGGCTCCGCCCGCAGCCCACAGGCCCCGGCCCACGCCGCCCGGCCCCGGGAACGCAAGCGCCCCCCACGCACCCGCCAGAGCCGACCTACCCTTGCTGCCTTCCGGCCCTGGGGGAGTTCAGTCAGATAGCGCCGCGTGAGGGGCTGCGCCCACAGTACCCGATCCGGGCCCATGGGCTGTAACGGATGCGGGCCTGCGGGAACGGGTTCGCGAGCACTCCCCTCGGTCATGTAATGTTTCCGGCGGAGGATTCGCCTAGAGGCCTAGGGCGCACGCTTGGAAAGCGTGTTGGGGGCAACCCCTCACGAGTTCGAATCTCGTATCCTCCGCCAGTGCCTCACCGGGCACGATGTCGAAGGGCCCCACCGTTCGCGGTGGGGCCCTTCGACGTTGTCCGCCGCATGCGGATCGATCCCCCGGGCTCGCAGGTCGTGATCGCGTCGGTCACGACCTCCGGACGCCGAGGATCAGGAGGACCGTCGCGACTGTGTGGCGAACGTCGCGCAGCAGCCGCTCCCGGACGTGGTGGTCGGTATGGGGCTGAGCCAGCCGGCGCCGGCACCGGTTCGCGGGCCAAGAAACAAGCCCTGGCATTCCCTGATCGAGCAAAGAGGGTATGGAAAAGGCAATATTCTCGTGCCGGTACCGACGGTCAATCGGCAGTCTCAAGTCTCCCTCAGATTGATCGAATTTCCTTGACGATCACCCTGGCGGTCCGTGATTGTTCTGCTCATGCCGCTCCCGGGGGGAGCGCAACGGAGGGAACCATGAACGCCATTTCGCGCGTATGCACGGCCGCCGCACTGACCGCTTTTCTGGGGATGGGGACCGGAGGAATCGGCACCGCTTTCGCCGAGGACGCCCCGACGCAGGTGAATACCGACCAGACGCAGGTCAATGCCGACCAGGACGGCAAGGCGATCCCGCAGGCACCGGACGACGCCGAGGTCGACGAGCCGAAGGCCCCGCAGGGCTGCCCGCCCGACCCGGCCTTCTCCTTCTCCCATGTGAAGGGGACGTTCGTCAAAGACAAGAGCAAGACCGTCTACGGACAGTCCGGCATCACGCTCAAGGTCGAGGTCGCCAAGGGCCACACCTGGACCGGCACGATTAGTTATGCGGCCAAGCTCAGCGAGTCCATTCTCGTCGCTTCCGCGGAAGAGACCATCAGCGGATCGATTTCCTACGCGAAAACCACCACCGTCACCCTCGGCGGTACGTGGAAGGTGCCGGCGAGCCAGCGCGACGGATGGCTTGCCCTCGGTTCGAAGGGATATTCCTTCGACTGGGAGCGGGGTTCCTACAACGGCGGCTGCAAGTGGATCGTTTCGAATCACGGGAGCGCCAAGCTCCCGGCGCTCTCGCCCTACATCGCCCACTCGTGAGTTGAGGACGCTCTGATGAAGCCTTCCCTGCTGGCCGTCGGTCTGTCGGCCCTGGTGCTCGTGTCGGCCTGTTCCGGCGGCGACCACCCCCGGGCGACCGCCACCCACGGGGCGACGACGGGGACCGGCGCGACCCCCGCGCCGGGACGGACCCCGACGAGCCCGGACCGCCTTCCCGATCCGGTGCAGTCGCCGCTCCCTGTCGGGTCGAAGACGCTGTACACGGGATCGGGTCACGGTGCGGGCGGTGTGACGCTTCCCGCGTCGGCGGGGAGGGCCTCATCCATCACGGTGAAGTGGACGTGCGCCGGTCCCGCGAAGTTCAGCATCGTCGCCACCGGAAAACCTCTCGCCGGATCGCAGTGCGGTGACGGGAGCGGCGTGTTCACCGCCGAGATCCCGCGCTCCCTTCTGCACCACCTGGCGTGGAAGTTCTCGGCGGCCGATTCCGTGCTCTGGCGGATCGCCGTCGTCCAGCCGCCCGGCGACTAGGAGCGAGCGTCAGCGGTGAGGGCGACGGCTCCCTGGGCGATGGCGCAGAGGGTCATGCTGCCGGCGGGGTCGATCACGTACAGGTCGCAGCGGCAGACCACCCGGGTGCGGCCGGGACGTACGACCTGGGCGTGGGCGCGGAGCAGCTCGCCTCGGGCGGGCCGCAGGTAGTCGATGGTGTAGCCGGCGGTGAGCAGGCGGGGGCCGGCGACCGTGCCGGCGGCGAAGGTGAGGGCGTTGTCGGCGGCGTAACTCAGGACACCGCCGTGGAGGAATCCGTTCTGCTGGCACAGCTCCTCGCGGACGTCCAGCTCCAGGGTGGCGGCGCCGTCGCCGAACGCCGTCAGCCGGGCGCCGAGGTAGACGCTGAAGGGCTGGGCGGACAGCGCCTTCCGGGCCAGGTCGAGATCCAGGGTGCGGGCGTTCACATCCACCTCACTTCAGTAGTGAACTGAGCATCGTCTCGCGTGGCTCGCCCTGTCAAGATCGGACCATGCCACCCGAACCCGACCAGCGCCTGTTCTTCCTCCTGCAACGCGCCGCGCACACCCTGCGCCTGACCGCGGACCGCCGCTGCCTGGCCGTCGCCGGGGTCACGACCGCCCAGCTGGGCGCCCTGTTCGCCGTACGCGACCAGCGGGGCCTGACCCAGCAGGAACTCGCCCGCACCCTCGGCCTGCGCCAGTCCGCGGTGACGCCGCTGGTCGCCCGGCTCACCGCAGCCGGGCTGGTGGCCAGGCACGCCCATCCGCACGACCACCGTGCGGTCGTACTGGAATTGACGGACGCGGGTGCGGCCGCCGTCCGCGCCGCTGGTCCGGAGATCGACCGGTTCAACGCGGAGATGCGCGCCCTCCTCGGTGACGACGGCTTCGCCGACACCGCCTCCGCGCTGCACAAGCTCGCGCACTGGCGCCCCCGGCCGCAGCAGTGACCGGAGCTCCGGCAGGTCCGGGATGCGACTTGGGAGACGCAAGCGCACGGTGGTGAAAGGGGCATCTTGCGCTGGAGGTGAGGGCCATGAGGCGGTCGTTCACTACTGTGGCTGCTGCGGCCGTGCTGCTGCTTTCCGTCGCCTCGGTGGACGGCGTGGCGACCGCTGCCGAGCAGGCGAAGGCCCCGGGATCCGTTCCCGCGGGCTGTGCGTACCGTGACGCGTATCCGCCGGACGGCGGGACCAACATCGGCGGTGTGCCCACGCGGTACAAGCACACGTACACCCCGTACGCCGGTGCCCGCTTCGACGCCTGCGCCAACACGCTGAAGGTGTACTACGGCGGCTACTCCAGCCCCCGCTACGCCTACTACGAGATCAGCTACACGTATCCGTCCGGGCGCAGCTGGTACAGCTGGCGGATGGCCATGGGAGAACGCCAGGTCGCGACGGTGAGCGGGCCCGCGCACGGCGACTGGAACTTCAAGGTCAGGGCGTGTGCCCACTCGATCGACGAGGGGCCCAGCTGCACCGGGTGGTCGCCGCAGCTCTTCCTGCACGCCGTCTGAGTCAGCGCGTCACCCGCACCGGCGCCGACACCGTCACCTGGTCCAGGTCGGACACCCGGACCGTGGCCTTCACCGTCCAGGTACCGGGCAGGGGCACGGTGAAGGAGGGGGCGGACCAGTAGCCGCCGCGGTCGGTGACCTTGGTGTCCAGGGGGCCGACGCGCTGGGCCGGGAGCGTGAGGGTGAGGCGGAGATCGGGGACCGTGGAGAGGCCGCCGTCGGGGCCGTAGATCACCGCCTGCACGGAGTTGGTGCCGACGCGGCCGGGATCCAGGGTGATCTGGACCTTGCCCTGGCCGCCGGCGGCCCCGGTGTCGAAGGGGATCGTGGTGACGGAGGCCGTCGGGATGCCCGTCGCCGGGACGGCGGCGGCCTGGACCGGCTCCGTCGCCGCGCGGCCGGGCACGGTGCTGGTCAGGAGGGTGGTCAGGGCCAGGACCAGCAGGCCGGCCGTCGCCTCCAGCAGGACCGAGCGGCGCAGCAGCGGCAGGGCGGGGTTCGCGGGCGGTGCCGGGGGAAGCTCGGGCAGCGGAGGGCCGGTCGCCGGTTCGGGGACGCGGGCGGGCGTGGCCGCGGCGGCCCCGACCAGGCGGGCGGTCCACGTGCGGGAGCAGGCCGCCGCCAGGAGCAGGGCGGTGACCGCGGCCAGCTTGGCCAGGAGGGTACGGCCGTACGTCGTGTCCGTGAGCGCCTGCCAGGAGCCCAGGCCCCGCCAGGACTGGTAGACGCCGGTCACCACCAGGACCGTCACCGAGGCGAACGCCAGGCGGGAGAAACGGGCCAGGACCGAGGCGGGCAGGCCGGCCGGCTCCGGGGTGCGCCGCAGGGTCCACAGGAGCGCGGCCAGACCGCCCAGCCAGGCCGCCATGGCCAGCAGGTGCAGGGTGGACGAGACGAGCGCCGCCGGGACCTGGATGCCCGCCGAGGCGTGGTCGGACGCCGACCAGGTCAGGGACAGGGCCGTGGCGAGGACCATGGCCGCGGCGAGGCCTGCCGGGCGTGGAAGCGTCACGCGGCGCCTGCGCAGGACCGTCATGACCGCCGCGGCCAGGAGCAGCAGCGCCAGGCGGAGCAGGAGCAGCCGGCCGGGGCGGGTCGTCGCCGTGTGGGTGAGGGCGGAGAGGGAGAAGCCGGTCGTCGGGGCGGCGGCCTCCTCGTAGGGCGCCCGCAGGAGGTACAGGGCGGCGCTGGAGACGAGGAGGGCGGCCGCGGCGGCCAGGACGGGGGCGCGCAGGTGGGCGGTGGCCGGCGGGCGGCAGTACGCCACGAACGCGGCCGTGCCCAGGAGCAGGGCCAGGGAGAGGTAGGCGAGGTAGCGCGCGATGGTGTGCAGGGCCGTGGTCGCCTGGTTCTCCCCGCGGTCCGTGGGCGGGGCCGCCGGTGCCGCCGTGCGTTTGCCGACCGAGAAGGTGAGGGCGCCGGACACCGGGTGGCTGTCGGCCGACACCACCCGCCAGGCGACCGTGTACGTGCCGCCGGCGAGCCGCGCGGGGAGGCTGACGCGGGCCGTGTCGGAGCGGCCCGGGGCGTGGTCGGCGGGGCCGGTGCGGATACGGCGGTTGCCGGGGTCGTAGATCCGGAAGGAGTCGGTCAGCAGGCCGACCGACTCGGTGAAGGTGAGGGTGACGTGGCGGGGGGCGGTGCGCAGGACCGATCCGTCGGCGGGGTCCGTGGAGCGCAGGACGGCGTGGGCCGAGGCGGGGGCCGCGGTGCCGAGGAGCAGGCCGAGCAGGAGGGCGGGGAGCAGGAGAACGGGACGGAGGGCGGGGAGCAGGCGTGCGCGGGGGGCGGGCCTCGGCCCGCGTGGCCCCCGCGGGCCCTGCCGTCGTCCCGGTCGCCGGTCTCCGTCGCGCAGCACCGTCGTCAGCCTCCGTCCCCACACGCACGCGTGCCTCCGTACCGGCACACGCGCAGCCGTGCCCACTGCCTCCCTACAGGTACGCGGAGAACCGCCGGTGTGCTCAGGGCGGTTCCGGCCGGCGAGCGGGGTCATGGGCGGCACAGGTCCGTGATCCGGGCGGCCTCGGCCGGGTAACGCGCCGTGAGGTCGGCCGCGTTGCCGTGTTCGTAGTCCGCGTAGGTGAATCCGGGCGCCATGGTGCAGCCGAAGAGGGTCCATGAACCGCCCGCGGCGACCCGCGCGCCCATCCAGGTGCGGGCCGGGACGGTCAGCTGGAGGTGCTGGCCGGCGCGGAGGTCCGGGCCGAGGACGGGGGTGCGGGTGGTGCCGTCGGGGGCGAGGAGCAGGAGCCGGAGCGGGTCGCCGAGGTAGAAGTGCCAGACCTCGGCGAAGGGCAGGCGGTGCAGGGCGGAGAAGTCGTCGGCGGTGAGCAGGGCGACGATGGCGGAGCCCTCGGGGCGGCCGTCGGGCCGCTCGGGCCCGGCCCAGGTACGCCGGAACAGGCCGCCCTCGCGGGGCAGGGGTTCCAGGCCGTAGTGCGCGATCAGCTCGTCGGGCGTCGTCACCCGGGGAAGGCTACCGCCCGGTCGAGGAACGCCAGTTGTGCGTGCTTCTCCGGGAGGTACACATCGGGCAGGTCGACCTCGGGCAGGACGACGGCGGGGCCGCGGCGGAAGCCCTGGCGTGCGAAGCGGGCGATCGCCTTGGTGTTGCGCACGTCGGGGTCGACCACGACCCGGTGGCGGTCCAGGACCAGCAGCGCGTACGTCGTGATGGCCGTCAGCAGGGCGGAGGTCCAGCCGGGGCGCGGGCCGTCGGGGCCGGCGGGGGCGAGCAGGAGGTGGACGCCGAGGTCGCCGGGGCGGACGTCGTAGCACTCGCCGACCCGGTCGGCGGACGGCTCGTACGTCTGGAGGAGGGCGGCCGGTTCGCCGTCCTTGGTGACGAGGTGGGCGTGGTGGGTGTCGAGGGTGGCCATGTGGGCGTAGATCTCGGCGACCTGGGTGCTGGTGAGGCCGTTCATGCCCCAGAACGCGGCGCGTTCGTCGCTCACCCAGGCGTGGATCAGCTCCGCGTCGCCCTCCGGGTCCAGGGGGCGGATGCGGACGGTGCCGTAGCCGTCGATGTGCTGGACGTGCAGGTCAGTCATCGGATTCCTCGGTGGGGTGGGTGGTGGTCGGTTCGGTCGAATCCGTCGGTTCGATCGGATCGGTCGGTTCGGTCGAATCCGTCGGTTCGATCGGATCGGTCGGATCGGTCGGATCGGGGGTGAGCAGGGTCCAGTCGGTGACCACCAGGGCCAGTTCTCCCTCCAGCCACAGGGGGAGTTGGTCGCGGTGGTGGGGGGCGCCGGGTACGCCGTCGGCGCCGAAGGGGACCACCCAGCGGCTGTTTTCGCGGTCGGCGAGGTCCCAGACGTAGCGGGCGGCCGGGCCGCGGGCGGCGCGGTCGGTGAGGCCGGGGACGGCGGAGGTGCAGAGCACGCAGTCGTGGTCGCCGGCGAGACCGGGCTCGTCCGCCGCGGTGTACGGCTCGGTCGGCAGCGCTCTCCAGGGGGCCAGGCGGTGGGTGGCGGACCAAGGAGCGGCGGGGGGTGCGGCGGCGACCTCCTCCAGGGCGGTACGGACGGCTGCCGCCCGGTCGATGCCGTACAAGTCCTCGGCGCGCAGCAGGTGTTCGAGTGCGTGGCCGATGCGCGGGACGAGGGCCAGCCAGGGCAACAGGACGTCCGGGTAGGCCGGGGGTGCGGTGAGCGGGGCGAAGACCGGGTGGGCGACGAGCCGGCGTACGACCGCGCCGCGCACCGCCGCGTACGCCGCCGCGTCGGTGCTGTCCGCGTCCATCCGGCGGTCCCAGGCGAGCAGGCGGTCGCGCAGGGCCGCGGCGGCGGGGGTCAGGCCGGTGAGGGCGGCGAGGTGGTCCAGGAGGGGGGCGGCGGAGCCGAGGTGGGTGTCGGTGTGGACCGCGGGCATGCCGTCGGCGGTCCAGGCGCGGTCCGCGTCGAGCAGGGCGCGGATGCGGGCGGCGCGGTGGGGCGGGGCGAACTCGACGCCGAGGGGGGTGGCGAGGCCGCGGGCGTTGGCCATCACCGCGATGCCGTCCTCGGTGGCCGGGTGGGCGTACGGCGTCTCGTGCGTGCCCTGCCATTCATGGCCGGGTTCCCAGGCGGGCACCGGATGGAGGCGGTTGGCCTGGGCGCGGACGGGGACGCGGCCGGCGACGCGGTGCAGGGTGCCTCCGGCGGTGTCGGCGGCCTGTACGACGTTGACGGGCTCGGCCCAGGCGTCCAGGGCGCGGTCGATGTCGGCGACGGTACGGGAGCGGAGGAGGGGGAGGAGGGCGCTGAAGCCGAGGTCCTCCGTGACGCGGGGTGGGTAGCGCAGGGCCAGCGCCTCGGCTCCGCCGTCGGCCGGGTCTGGGCCCCCGCCCGCACCACCCGTGCGGCTTTCGTCGCCTGCGTCCAGCCCCTCCGGGCCTCCCGCGATCACCGGGCCCCGGGGTGTTTCCACGACCTCGATCTCGACGGGGGGCCCGCCGGCGATGTGGACCGTTTCGGTGTGGCGGGCGGCTCGGTGCCAAATGCCGTCGGGGGAGAGGGACTCGATGCCCGCACCGGTGCGGCGGAGGCGCTCGCGGTAGAGGTCCTGGTAGTCGGCCATGGCGTTGGTGATGGCCCAGGCGGCCGTGCCGGTGTGGCCGAAGTGGGCGATGCCGGGGACGCCGGGCACGGCCAGGCCGATGACGTCGAACTCGGGGCAGGCCAGGCGGATCTGCTGGTAGACCCCGGGGTCCTCGATGAAGCGGTGGGGGTCGCCGGCGATGAGGGCGTGCCCGGTGGCGGTGCGGTCGCCGGTGACCAGCCAGCCGTTGCTGCCCGCCGTAGCGGGCCCGTCGGCGGCGAACAGGCCGACGGCGTCGGGGCCGAGGTGCCGTACCGCCTGCTCGCGCCAGAGCTTGGCGGGGAAGCCGGCGAACAGGATGTGCGTGCCGAGCCAGACGCCGAGGGGTGTCCAGGGCTGCCAGCGGCCGGCGGCCAGGCCGGTGCGGGCGAACTCGGGCGCGCGGCGGGCGCCGGCGGGCAGGCCCTCGTTGACCCCGTCGACGTACGCCCGCACCCAGTCGGCCGTCTCCGGGTCCCGGTGTTCCAGCGCGGCGAAGCAGCGGCGGGCGGTGTCCTCCAGCCGGGCCCGGCGGGCGAAGACGTCCCAGGAGAGGGCCTCGGGGCCGAGGAAGGACGCGGAGGTGCCCTGGGCGCGGTGCCGCTCGACCTCCAGCTGCCAGGCCCGGTCGTGGGCGGTGACCCGCCCCTGGGCACGGGCGAGTTCGCGGGCGCTGGACGCGCGCAGGTGGGGGATGCCCCAGGCGTCGCGGTACGTCTCGGTGGTCACCCGGGAAACCCCCTGTGCTTTAGGTTAGCCTTGCCTAAGTTTTGCTGTGGCGGAATCGTACGCGAACCGTGGAGGGGTCATGGGGCAGGGGCGGGGCTGGGAAGGCGCGGTGCTGAAACTGCTGCGCGCCAAGGACTTCGTACTGACGGTGCTCGACGCGCAGGACGTGACCCCGCACTACCGGCGGCTCCGGATGAGCGACGGCGGGCTGCTCGCCGCGACCGGGGTCCACCCGACCATGTGGGTACGGCTGTGGTTCTCCGCCGACGGCCGGCCGCACCAGCGCGCCTACACCCTGGTCGACCCCGACCCGGCCACCGGCACGTTCGGCCTGGAGTTCGCGCTGCACACGGGTACGGCCTCCGACTGGGCGCGGGCCGCGCGGCCCGGTGACACCATCGAGGCCACCGTCCAGGGCACCGGGTTCCAGCACCCCGACCCCGCGCCCTCGCACCTCGTCGCCATCGGCGACCCGGCCTCGCTGCCCGCGATCAACTCCCTGCTGGGCGCCGTCGGTTCGGCACCGGCGACCGTCTGGTTCGAGGGCGAGCCGGCGGGGCTGCCCTGCCGGCCCGAGTTCCGGGCGGTGCCGCGCCGGGACGCGGGCGCCCACCTGGTGGACCGGGTCCGCGCCGAGCTGCCCGCCGTCGTCGCCGACACCCCGCACCCGTACGTCTGGATCGCCTGCGACACGGCAACCACCCGCACCCTCGCGACCTACGTCCGCAAGGACCTGGGCATCCCGAAACAGCGGGTCCACGCGCTGGGGTACTGGCGGGCGGAGTGAAGGGGGCGGCGGGGCGAGGGTGCTGAGGGGACTGCACGGGCCGAGCGGACTGGGCGGCTAGGCGGACTGGGGGAATTTAGCGGCGCGCGGGCCAGACGGACTGGGCGGGCGCAGCCGACGGGTTGACCGGGCGCGCGGAGTGGGCGCGCGGGCTCGACGGGCGGAGCGGATTGAGCGGGTGCACGGACCATGCGGGCTGGACGGGCGGACTAGGCGAGCGGAGCAGGCGCGCGGGCGGAGTGAGCGGGGCGGCGGACTGGCCGGGCGGGCGCGCCGACCGGGCGGGGTGGGGGGGGCTGAGCGAACGGGACTGCGGGCTGAGCGCAGTGAGCGGATCGGGCATGCGGAGTGACCGGGCTGCAGGGAGAGCGGACTGAGCGGACCAGTCGGGCTGAGCTGACTGGGCGAACCGGGCGGGCGCGCGGAGCAGTGCGCGGGCTGGGCGCGCGGAGTGAACGGGGCCGCCGGCCGAGCGGACTGGGTGGGCGAGGTGGGCGGGGTGAGCGCAGTGAGCGGATCGGGCATGCGGAGTGACCGGGCTGCGGGGAGAGCGGACTGAGCGGGCCAGTCGGGCTGAGCTGACTGGGCGAACCGGGCGGGCGCGCGGAGCAGTGCGCGGGCTGGGTGAGCGGAGTGAACGGGGCCGCGGGCCGAGCGGACCGGGTGAGCGGGCGGAGTCGGCGGGGGCGCGTAATCATCGACGCATGGACGTGACCCTGCACCTCGCCCAGGACCCGGCGGCCGACGCGCTGCTCGGGCGGTCCCCGCTCGCCGCGCTGACCGGGATGCTGCTGGACCAGCAGATCCCCATGGAGTGGGCGTTCAAGGGGCCCCGGACCATCGCCGACCGGCTCGGCGCCGAGGATCTGGACGCGCACGAGATCGCGGCGATGGACCCGGAGGCCTTCGCCGCGCTGCTCTCCGAGAAGCCCGCGGTGCACCGCTACCCCGGCTCGATGGCGAAGCGGATCCAGCAGCTGTGCCAGTACCTCGTCGAGCACTACGACGGGGACGCGGAGGCCGTCTGGCGGGGTGTCGGCAGCGGAGGCGAGCTGCTGCGGCGGCTGGAGGACCTGCCGGGGTTCGGGAAGCAGAAGGCGCAGATCTTCCTGGCCCTGCTCGGCAAGCAGCTCGGCGTCGCCCCCGCGGGCTGGCGCGAGGCCGCGGGGGCCTACGGCGAGGCGAAGTCCTTCCGGTCCGTCGCCGACATCACCGGTCCCGAGTCGCTCGCAAAGGTACGCGCCCACAAGCAGGAGATGAAGGCGGCGGCGAAGGCGGCGAAGCCGGCGAAGAAGTAGCGGGCCTGCGCCGACGGATGCCGCGGCACGGGGCGGCATCGATGTGCGGCTCCGGCCGCGCGGGCAGCACGGGCCGCAACGCAGCCGTGCGCCCGACGACGGCCCCCACCCGTGCGCCCCCACCCGTGCGCCCGCACCCCGCAGCGGCCCCCACCCATCCGGCCCACCCCACTGGCCCCCGCCCCCCAGCCGCTCCCAGCATGGAGCATGACCGAGGCACCGAGCGGCGGTCCCCAAGGGGGCCGTGAGTACGACGACCGGCACGTCCACGCCGGGGAGGCTCCTCGCGGGCGCCCCACGGCGGAGCCGTACCGCGGGCACCATGAACCGGAACCCCCGTTCGAGGGCCCCCTGCACGCCCTGTCCCGGGCCGCCTGGCAGGTCGTCCTGCTGACCGGCATCGGCTCCCTGGTGCTCGGCGTCCTGGTGCTGGTCTGGCCGGGTGCCTCCCTGCTCGCCGCCGGTGTGCTGTTCGGCCTGTACCTGGTCTACAGCGGCGTTTTCCAGCTGGTGTCGGCGTTCGGCACGCACCGGGCGACCTCGCTGCGGGTGCTGGCCTTCATCAGCGGCGCGCTGTCGATCCTGCTGGGCCTGTTCTGCTTCCGCGGCCCCATGCAGTCGGTCCTGCTGCTCGCCCTGTGGATCGGCATCGGCTGGCTGATCCGCGGGATCACCCAGACCCTGGCCGCCGCGCACGACCCCCGGATGCCGGCCCGGGGCTGGCAGATCCTTCTCGGGATCCTCACGTTCATCGCCGGGATCGTGCTCATCGACTCGCCGTTGAAGTCGGTCGCCGTACTGACCCTCGTGGGCGGGATCTGGCTGATCGCGGTGGGGATCGTGGAGATCGCCACCGCGTTGCGCATCCGCGGCCGGGCCGGCCATGTGCCGCAGGCGCTGTGACCGCCGTCAACCGCGCGTGCCCCCGGTACGCCGAGCGGGCGGATCTCGCACCCGGCGTGCAGCCTCCGCCGCCCGCCCCGGGGAGACAGCTGGTGTGAGCAGGAGCAGCAGCGCGCCCCGGAGCCGTACCTGGCTGCGCGTGCTCGTGCTGCTCCTCGCCCTGTGGGTGCCCGGCGCCCACCTGTCGGCCCAGGCGGCCCCGTACCTGGCGGTGACCGCCGAGACCGCCGAGCACGAGGGCCTCGACTCGGCGCTCCGGCCGCCCTTCCGCGCCGTCCACCGCGCCGACGTACCCGAGCACCCCGCACCCCTCCCCGCCGCGGCCCCCGCCCGCCCGGCGGCCCGCCCGTGCCCCGCCGTGCCGCGGGTGCCGGACACCACGCCCCTGCTGCGCACGGTGGTCCTGCGCTGCTGACGGACCCGCGTCCCCCGCAAGGTCAGTCGGCTCGACGCAAGGAGCAGCACAGTCATGCCCAGGGATCCCTACGCCGTCCTGCGCGCCCTGCTGCGCGCGGAGGCCCGGCGCGGTACGGCCGCCAGGCCGGACCAGCGCACCCCGCAGCCGCAGCGGCCCCCGGAGGACCGGGCCCGCTGAACGGCCCCCGGCGGGGGCGGCCCACCGCCTCCGCCGGGCCGGTGCGCTACCGGCGCCGGCGGGCCGTGCCGAACAGGGAGCGGGCGATCTCGCGGCCGGGCCGGGTGCCGACCGAGCGGGCCGGCGACGTGAACATCCCACTGGCGACGACCTGTTCGACCAGCGACGGCTCCTCCTCGGACGCCGCTTCCGGCTTCGTGCGGCCGCCGGTTCCTGCGGGCGGGCAGCGCTCAGCCTCTCGTACGCCGACTCGCGGTCCACAGCCTGTGCATAACGGTCGTGGACTTGCCGGTGCCGGTGGCGCCCGCGACCAGGCCGTGCCGGTTGAGCACCGGCAGCGGGACACGGACCGACACGCCGGGGTGGCACGCGCCGTCCCGCAGCAGGGCGCCCAGGTCGAGGGCGGGACCGGCGAAGGCGTAGCCCGAGGCGATCTTCCGCGCCTCGGCGGGCAGCGCACCGGCCCCCTCGGGCCCGGCCGGCGGCGCGGTCTCGCTGGCGCTCATCTCCGGCCCCCGTTCCCGTAGTAGCCCATTTGCCGGAATTGCTCCATCTTTTCAAGCGTTGCACTCCGCCGCCATGGCTGCGCCCGGAACGTCTTGACCGGTAGGCTTTCCGTGTGATCTTCAAGCGCATCGGAAACGGCCGGCCGTACCCCGACCACGGCCGGGAAAGCACCCGGCAGTGGGCGGACGTCGCGCCGCGCCCGGTCCGCCTCGATCAGCTCGTGACCACCAAGCAGCAGCTCGATCTGGAGACCCTGCTGGCGGAGGACTCGACGTTCTACGGCGACCTCTTCGCGCACGTCGTGAAGTGGCAGGGCGACCTGTACCTGGAGGACGGCCTGCACCGCGCGGTGCGCGCCGCCCTGCAGCAGCGCCAGGTGCTGCACGCACGCGTGCTCGAACTGGACTGACCCGGCGGAACACGGCCGTTGCCCCTTTCGGGTCCGCTGAGCGGCATCGACTGATCATCTGATAGGCATCGCCGCTCGGGCGCACTACGCTGCGCTCATGAGCATGCTGACTCCCCCCGGCATGGGCGGCCAGTACCGGATCACGGGGGACAAATACCCTCGGATGCGTCCGCCCCGACGGCACGGCAGGCTCGTGGCCGCCGTGGTGGCGTCCACCGCCGTGCTCGGCCTGGTCGGCTGGGGCACCCTGCAGCTCATCGACGTCTTCACGGGCGGCGGCGAAACGGCCACGGCGTCCGGCGCCGGGACCCACTGCCGGACCAGGACCGCGGCGGCCCCGGCCGCCCGGGTGAAGCCCCTCCCCGAGCCCGGCCGGATCACCGTGAACGTCTACAACGCCACCAAGCGCACCGGGCTCGCCAAGAGCACCGCGGACGAGCTGAAGAAGCGCGGCTTCCGGATCGGCAACGTGGGCAACGCGTCGAAGCAGTACGACAAGAAGGTGAAGGGCACCGGGATACTCCTCGGCTCCCCCGCCGCCCAGGACACCTCCCTGCGGGTCCTGGGCACCCAGCTGGCCGGCGCGGAATCACGCGCGGACGGCCGCAAGGGCGCCGACCTGGACCTGATCATCGGAGACGCCTTCAAGGGCCTGGCCAACCGCGCGGCCGCCGACCGCACCCTGACGACCCTGACCGAACCGCAGCCGACGGCCACGACGAAGAAGTCCTGCTGAGCGGCGCTCCGCCAGGGGCGCGGGGCCGACGGCCGGCCCCCACCCCGGCAGGCGCGGAAAGAACTACTCCGCGGCCCCGTAGAGCCGGTCCCCCGCATCCCCCAGCCCCGGCACGATGTACCCGAGCTCGTTGAGGTGGTCGTCCACGGCCGCCGTGACCACGGTGACCGGCGTACCCGCCAGCTCCCGCTCCATGACCTCGACGCCCTCCGGCGCGGCCAGCAGCACCACGGCGGTGACATCGTCGGCGCCGCGCTTGATCAGCTCCTGGATCGCCGCGACCAGCGTGCCGCCCGTGGCCAGCATCGGGTCGAGCACGTACACCTGGCGGCCCGAGAGGTCCTCCGGCATGCGCGAGGCGTACGTGGACGCCTGCAGCGTCTCCTCGTTGCGGATCATGCCCAGGAAGCCCACCTCGGCGGTCGGCAGCAGCCGGACCATGCCGTCCAGCATGCCGAGGCCGGCCCGCAGGATCGGCACCACCAGCGGGCGGGGCCGGGCGAGCTTGACGCCCGTGGTCCGCGCGACCGGGGTCTGGATGTCGACGGCCTCGGTGCGTACGTCCCGCGTCGCCTCGTAGGCGAGCAGGGTGACCAGTTCGTCGGCGAGCCGCCGGAAGGTCGCGGAGTCGGTGCGCTGGTCGCGCAGCGTGGTGAGCTTGTGAGCGACCAGGGGGTGGTCGACGACGTGGAGACGCATGCCCCTAACGGTACCTGCGACACGGGTCACCCTCGCGCTGGCGTCAAACCGGCCATCGGGGGGAAAGTGGGAAGGACGTAAGTGGGGTGGTGAGACGTGCCCGACCAGCCTGACCTGCCCGCGGACGCCGCCGAGGCCGGCGACACGACCGGCCCCGCCGCGCGGTCCGCGAGGACCGGTCCCGACAAGCCCGAGAGCGAGGCGGAGCGCCGGCGGCGCCGCGCCCAGTTCCTGCGCGAGCTCGCCGAGGCCCGCGCGTTGCGCGCCCGGGTGCAGCCCCGGCGCGCCAAGGCCGCCCGACTGCGCCACGCGATGCGTATGCGGACGTTCCGCTGGTAGCCGCGCGGGACACCGCCGCACAGCGGAAGATCCACCCACACGCCGGTGTTGGGGCGGCGGGCGTGCGTGAGCCTGGGGAAAAGCCGCGTACGATCCGCAGGTGGCGGCAATGAGCGCGCTGGTGGGCCGATCACGGATCCACGATCGAAACAGCCAGACACAGGGAGCCGAAGACGTCCCCTGGACGCCTTGTTTCTGCCACGATTCCGAGTGGGTGGGGCTCGGAGCCCAGGCTCTCTCCGCCCACGTACCTCCGCCGGGGGGACCCCCAACCGGCACGCCTATGACCAGTGGGAGAGTCACGGTGTACTTCGCCGCACTGCTCGCGCGCACCGAAGACGGGTGGGAAGCGAGCGACACAGAGCTGGACGATGTGGAGACCCTGTCGGATCTGGCCGACCTGGCCCGGGAAGCCTCTCCCGACGAGGACACGGTGCTCGTCCTGATCGAGCAGGAGGACTCCTGGTTCGGTGTCGTCCGCGTGGACGGCGAGGACGACCCTCGCATCTACGTCTCGGACGCCGCCGCCGCCCAGCGCAGCGCGTACGGGGAGCTGCTGCTCACCGACGAGCTGCTCGGCCGGGAGCCCGGTGCGGACGACGGCCCGGACCTGGACGCCCTGGACCTCGACGGCACGGAGGACGGGGACTCCGAGGACGACGACGAGGAAGAGGGCGGCGCCGCCGACGCGGTGCCGCACAGCCCGGTGGGCGACAGCGAGATCCTGGACGACCTGGGCATCAGCGAGAAGGAGCTGCGCGCCCTGGACGCCGACGACGCGCTGAACACGATCGCCGAGGCCCTGGGCGCCTCGGAGGTGCTGGAGACCGTCCGCTGACCACGCCACAGGATCCGCTGCCCCCGGGGCAGATTCCGCATGGTGCGCCGGATCCGGTACGGGACCGCTGGCGGGCCGCGATGCGGCACGCCCTGGCGGAGGCCGAACTGGCCGTCCGGGGCGGGGACGTCCCGGTCGGCGCCGTCGTACTGTCCCCGGACGGTACGACGGTGCTCGGAGCCGGGCACAACGAGCGTGAGGCCACCGGTGATCCGACGGCCCACGCGGAGGTCCTCGCGATCCGGCGGGCCGCGGCCCGGCTCGGCCAGTGGCGGTTGACCGGGTGCACGCTCGTCGTCACGCTGGAGCCGTGCACGATGTGCGCGGGCGCGCTCGTGCAGTCCCGGGTGGACCGGGTGGTCTACGGCGCCCGGGACGAGAAGGCGGGCGCGGCCGGCTCCCTGTGGGACGTGGTGCGCGACCGGCGGCTCAACCACCGCCCGGAGGTCATCGAGGGCGTGCTCGCGGCGGAGTGCGCCCGGCCTCTCACCGATTTCTTCCGGGACCGCTGACAGCGGCTGCCCCTATCGATTTCAAACCTCGCCCCACCTTGCTGTAGGGTCTCCCTCGGTAGCGTGTCCGAGCGGCCGAAGGAGCTCGCCTCGAAAGCGAGTGTGGCGCAAGTCACCGAGGGTTCAAATCCCTCCGCTACCGCTCACAGAAGGGCCCCGCCGACCGGTGGGGCCTTTCGCGCGTACCGGACACAACGCCCACGCTCCGGCGGGCTGTTGGCCGTACGAGCAGGTCCGAAGGTTACACTCGCCGCCGGCAGGCAGGGGCCCTCGGGGCACTGGCACAGGGGAGGCCGCGGTGGCGGTGAACGCCAAGAAGATCGCCGTGTACGTGCTCGTGGTCTTCGCGCTGTACGTGATCATCACGGACCCGGCCAAGGCGGCCGACTACGTCCAGATAGGCTTCGAGGGCATATCGGACGCGGCCAAGGCCATCGGCGACTTCATGACCTGGGTCGCCGACGGAGGAAAGAGCTGAGGTACTCCCCATGATCCGCCACCTGGTCCTCTTCAAGCTGAACGAGGGCGTCGAGCGCGACGATCCGCGGGTCGTGGCGGGCGTGGAGGCCTTCCGGGCGCTCGGCGGCCGGATCGAGGAACTGCGCTTCTGGGAGTGCGCCTGGAACATCAGCGACCGGCCGATCGCCTACGACTTCGCGATCAACTCGGCCGTCGAGGACGCCGACGCCCTCAAGCGCTATCTGGAGCACCCGGCCCACCAGGCGGGCGTCGCGCTGTGGCGCGAGTTCGCCACCTGGGTGATCGCCGACTACGAGATCGCCGAGCAGTAGCCCCGCAGCCCGCGTTCACGCCGAGAGCCCCCCGCCCTTTCCGGCGGGGGGCTTTTCGCGCACTGCTTACCCCAACTTGACGGCATTTGAAACACAACACGGGGTTATCGGGTGCTTGCACACGGTGCACATGTCTTGTGATGCTATGACCGCTTTTGACGGATGATTGACCGATGAAGAGGTGGCGTTGACCTTGTCGGCCAGTACTGCGCCGCCCCAGGAAGAGGCGCCCACTGCGACCCCACCGGACCCAGCGGCCCCACCGAACCCAACGGACCCCCCGGACCCACCGGCCCCCGAGAAGCGCCGCGGCGCCGACACCCGCGCCCTGACCCAGGTCCTGTTCGCGGAACTGAAGGAGCTGACCCCGGGCACGCCGGAGCACAACCGGGTGCGGGGCGCGCTGATCGAGGCGAACCTCCCGCTCGTGCGCTACGCAGCCGCCCGCTTCCGCTCCCGCAACGAACCCATGGAGGACGTCGTCCAGGTCGGCACCATCGGTCTGATCAACGCCATCGACCGCTTCGACCCGGACCGGGGCGTGCAGTTCCCGACCTTCGCGATGCCCACCGTGGTCGGCGAGATCAAGCGGTACTTCCGGGACAACGTCCGCACCGTCCACGTCCCGCGCCGGCTGCACGAGCTGTGGGTGCAGGTCAACAGCGCCACCGAGGACCTGACCACGCTCTACGGCCGCTCGCCGACCACCGCCGAGATCGCCGAGCGGCTCCGGATCGGCGAGGACGAGGTGCTCAGCTGCATCGAGGCGGGACGCTCGTACCACGCCACCTCGCTGGAAGCCGCCCAGGAGGGCGACGGACTGCCCGGCCTGCTGGACCGGATCGGCTACGAGGACCCGGCCCTGGACGGCGTGGAACACCGCGACCTGGTCCGCCATCTCCTCGTCCAACTCCCCGAGAGAGAACAGCGAATCCTTCTTCTGCGCTACTACAGCAATCTCACCCAGTCACAGATCAGCGCGGAACTCGGCGTCTCCCAGATGCATGTCTCCCGACTGCTCGCCCGTAGCTTCCAGCGGCTGCGTTCCGCAAATCGGATCGACGCATAGCGGCAGCAGACGCCGGAGCGGCTGATGCATAGCGGGCGCACGGAAGCACGGCTCGAACGGCACTGCATCGCAAACCCGATCGAGCGGTAACCGGCGCGAGCGAATCGCTCACCAGGGCGGTTGCCGACAGTTGGCACCCGAAATACCGTCAGACCCCTTCTTTCCAGGGCCGATTCGGATCTCACATGTCGACATGTCGCTACAGCGTGTTGCCGACATGTGACATTCTGCGGGAAGCGCGTTTGCCGTGGCTCCGGCTCCGGTATTCAGGTGAGGGCTGCGTTGCTCGTGAAGACAGCGCCGCCGCGACCGTCCCGCGACCCAAAGGGGGTGGCATGTCCGCAGACCAGGGCAGCTCGAAGGTGCTGACGCCCACGCTGAGCGAGGCAGCGCCCAAGGAGCTCGACGCTCTCGACGTCCTCGACGGCTTCGAGGGTGTCACGGCCCTCGAAGCCGTGCCGTCCCCGGCCGCCGAGCCGGCCGCCGAAGCTGTCCCGGCCGCGCAGGCCACGGCCAACCTAGACACCCGCACCCTGTCCCGCTCGCTGTTCCTGCGCCTGGCCGCGCTGGACGAGAACAGTCCCGAGCGGGCCTACGTCCGGGACACCCTGATCGAGCTGAACCTGCCGCTGGTCCGCTACGCGGCGGCCCGGTTCCGCTCGCGCAACGAGCCGATGGAGGACATCGTCCAGGTCGGCACCATCGGCCTGATCAAGGCGATCGACCGGTTCGACTGCGAACGGGGCGTGGAGTTCCCGACCTTCGCGATGCCGACGGTCGTGGGCGAGATCAAGCGGTTCTTCCGCGACACCTCGTGGTCGGTGCGGGTCCCGCGCCGGCTGCAGGAGCTGCGCCTGGCCCTCACCAAGGCCAGCGACGAGCTGTCGCAGAAGCTGGACCGCTCGCCGACGGTGACCGAGCTGGCCGCCGTGCTCGGCGTCTCCGAGGAGGACGTGGTCGACGGCCTCGCGGTCGGCAACGCCTACACCGCCTCCTCCCTCGACTCCCCGGCCCCCGAGGACGACGGCGGTGAGGGCTCCCTGGCCGACCGGCTCGGCTACGAGGACACCGCCCTGGAGGGCGTGGAGTACCGCGAGTCCCTCAAGCCCCTGCTGGCCAAACTCCCGCCCCGGGAGCGCCGGATCATCATGCTGCGCTTCTTCGCCAACATGACCCAGTCGCAGATCGGCGAGGAGGTCGGCATCTCCCAGATGCACGTCTCCCGCCTGCTGACCCGGACGCTGGCCCAGCTCAGGGACGGCCTGATCTCGGACTGAGCCACGACGGCAGGCTTGCTGGCCGACGGCACGCAAGCCGCCCTGACCGGATGCTGCGTACCGGGATCCTTCGTACGACGACATGGACGCATGGCCGCCGAGGCGCCGTTACGGCAGCGTCGGCGGCCGTCGTCCGTCCAGGCGGGGTGCCGGCCGCGTGCGGCGGCGGTCCGGGGGGGGTACACCGCGGTCGGCACGGGTGAGGGCGGATCGACCGCCGTTCGGCCGTCGGGGCCGGTGCCGCTGGTGCAGCTCGGCGGGGAGACACCGCGCGCGGCGAACTCCTGGTCTGCACCGAGCGGCTCGGCCGAGACCGGCGACACGGGCTCCGCCGCACCCACTCGGACCAACCGGGGCACGCCCACCGAACCCGGACGGAAACCCCCCGGCACCCCGGGCCCCGCCGGTGGCCGGAGCGGTCGTACGACACCGCCGGCGACCTCCCCCGGCCCGACGGAGAGCCGTACGACGCCTGCCGCGAAGCCCGCCGACCTCTCCTGGGGCGCGCCGGCGATCGAGGCCACCGGCCGGCGCTGGTATCAGGAGGGGACCGTGGCCTTCCACGCGGAGGAGGGTGCCGCTCGGCGTGCCCATCGAGACGCGGGACGGGTCCGTGGGATGGGAGTGACCCTGCGGGCCCCTTGCTACATCGCCAGCCAGGCGACGCCGGCCACCACGGCGAGCGCCACGATGACGCCGATGATCAGCCCGACGCGGGGGCCGGAGGAGGCCGCCTGCTGCTGCCGCCCCTGGGGTGCCTCGTCGACGAACGCGCGGAACATCTGGGTGCTGCCTGCGGGGTCGTAATTGCCCTGGGGGCCCTGGGTGTTAGCCATGCCCCGAGACCCTAGCGAATCGAGGGGACCGACCCAAGTGCGGGGCCACCGGGACAGACGGGGGCACGCCACCCGCAGCCACCTGCACATGTACGTTCGCAATACTTGCCTTTGCCAAGTTTTTGCGCCGACCGTCCCGGATTTGTTTGCCTGCAGCAACCAAGCACGTTTATGGTTGCCCTAAGCAACGATACGGGAGGTGTGATGGCCGAGCAGACGCAGTTCGAAGAGCTGGCGCGTCAGCTCAGCGCCGTCGGAGCCGTGAAACGGGACATGGGGCGGATCCTGCCCCACGACTGTCCGGCCGGCTCGGCCGCCGTGCTGACGCTGCTCGGCCGCCACGGCGACATGCGCATGAGCAAGCTCGCGGAGCTGCTCGCCGTGGACATGTCGGTCACCAGCCGGCATGTCGCGCACGTCGCCGCGCGCGGCTGGATCGAGCGGCACCCGGACCCCGCGGACAAGCGCTCGCGCATCCTGCGCCTGACGCCCACGGGCCTGGATCAGCTCGACGAGCTGTCCCGCCGGACCACGCACCTGCTCGCCGAGCGGCTCGCGGACTGGACCGACGAGGACGTCGCCGAGCTGATCCGGCTGATGACACGCCTGCGCGCGTCCTTCGGCGACTGCCGGTCCGCCCCGCTCCGGCTCCCCGAACCCGTAACCCAAGAGACCACCCGTACACCCGCAAGCACATAAGAGAAGGAAGCCCATGGCAACGACCACACCAGCCGGTGTGCGGGCTCACGCCAAGCACGGGGGAGGCTCCCACGGCGATGCCCCGATGACGCACCGGCAGATCATGGAGGCCCTGTCCGGGCTGCTGCTCGGCATGTTCGTGGCGATCCTGTCGTCCACGATCGTCTCCAACGCCCTGCCGGAGATCATCGGCGACCTCGGCGGCGGCCAGTCCGCCTACACCTGGGTGGTCACCGCGGCCCTCCTGTCGATGACCGCGGCCACTCCCCTGTGGGGCAAGCTCGCCGACCTGTACAGCAAGAAGGCGCTCGTCCAGATAGCCCTGGTCATCTACGTGGTCGCCTCCATGGCGGCCGGCCTGTCGCAGAACCCCGGCATGCTCATCACCTTCCGGGTGTTCCAGGGCATCGGCGTCGGCGGTCTGTCCGCCCTGGCGCAGATCGTCATGGCCGCGATGATCTCCCCGCGTGAGCGCGGCCGGTACTCCGGCTACCTGGGTGCCACCTTCGCCGTCGCCACCGTCGGCGGCCCGCTGCTCGGTGGTGTCATCACCGACACCTCCTGGCTGGGCTGGCGCTGGTGCTTCTACGTCGGTGTCCCCTTCGCGATCATCGCGCTGATCGTGCTGCAGAAGACCCTGCACCTGCCCGTGGTCAAGCGGGAGGTCAAGGTCGACTGGGGCGGCGCGTTCTTCATCTCCGCCGCCGTCTCCCTGCTGCTGATCTGGGTCACCTTCGCCGGTGACAAGTACGACTGGCTGTCCTGGCAGACCTACGCGATGGTCGGCGGTTCGATCGTCCTCGGCGCGCTGTTCGTGCTCGTCGAGTCCAAGGCGAGCGAGCCGATCATCCCGCTGCGCCTGTTCAGGAACCGCACGATCACGCTGGCGTCGCTCGCCTCGCTGTTCGTCGGTGTCGCGATGTTCACCGGAACCGTGTTCTTCAGCCAGTACTTCCAGCTGGCCCGCGACAAGTCCCCGACCATGTCCGGCGTCATGACCATCCCGATGATCGGTGGTCTGTTCGTCTCCTCGACCGTCTCCGGTCAGCTCATCACCCGCACCGGCCGCTGGAAGGCGTGGCTGGTCAGCGGCGGCGTCCTGGTCACCGCCGGCCTGGTGCTGCTCGGCGGCATCCGGTACGACACCGACTACTGGAAGATGGCCGTCTTCATGGCCCTGCTGGGTCTCGGCATCGGCATGATGATGCAGAACCTGGTGCTCGCCACGCAGAACCAGGTGGCGCCCTCCGACCTCGGCTCGGCCAGCTCCACGGTCACCTTCTTCCGCTCCCTCGGCGGTGCGGTCGGCGTCTCCGCGCTGGGCGCCGTGATGTCCCGCCGGATCACCCACTACGTCGAGGACGGCGTCGCCGACCTGAGCCCGAAGTACCAGAAGGCCCTGGCCGGCAGCTCCGGTTCGACCGACACCATCCCGGACATGGACGCGCTCCCGAAGCCGATCCGGACCCTGCTGGAGAGCGCCTACGGCCACGGCATCGCCGACGTCTTCCTCATCGCCGGCTGCCTCGCCGCCGTCGCCTTCCTGATCACGCTGTTCATCAAGGAGGTCCCGCTGAAGACCAAGGGCGCGCTGGCCCAGGCCGCCGAGGGCGAGGCCCCGGTGACAGACCCGGCCGCCGCGCCGGCCGTCGCCGAGGCCCAGGCTCCGGCCCCGGAGCGGGTGCCCAGCTGGGCCACCCCCGTCGTCGGCCCGAACGACACCACGGCCGCCGCGGCCACGCAGCCGAGCGCCGTCGCCACGGTCGCCGAGCCCGGCACCGGTGGCGGCACTCCGGTGCACGGCTTCGTCCGCGGCGCCGAGAGCGCCCCGGTCCCGCAGGCCGCGGTCACGCTGATCTCGCTGTCCGGCCGCCAGCTGGGCCGCTCGGTGGCCCAGGCCGACGGCTCCTACGCGCTCGACGCTCCAGGCACCGGGTCGTACGTCCTGATCGCCTCCGCCGACGGCTACCAGCCGCAGGCCTCCACCGTCGTGGTGGGCGAGGAACCGCTGTCGTACGACATCCTGCTGAGCGGCACCAGCGGGCTGACCGGTGTGGTCCGGGCCGCCGGGAGCGCGCTGCCGGTCAAGGACGCCATGGTCATCGTCACCGATGTGCGCGGCGACCTGCTGGCCACCGCCGCCACCGGCGAGCAGGGCGACTTCGCCCTCACCGACCTGGTGCCGGGCACGGTGACCGTCGCGGTCAACGCGAGCGGCTTCCGGCCGCGCGCCCTGCCGGTCGAGGTCGGCGCCACCGGCGTCACCCGCGTCGAGGTCGACCTGGACGCCGGCGCCCGGCTCCAGGGTGTCGTCCGGGCCCCGCACGGCCCCCTGGCCGACGCCCGGGTGACCCTGGTCGACCAGGCGGGCAACGTGGTCGGCACCGCCACCACCGGTGCGGACGGCGCGTACGCCTTCACCGACCTGGACGGCGGCGAGTACACCGTCATCGCGACCGGCTACCCGCCGGTGGCCACCGCGCTGACCGTGTCCGGCCCCGGCGTCGACGGCCACGACATCGAACTCGCCCACCCCGGCGAGTAGTTCACACCCCGGCCCGTGGTGGCGCGCGCCTTGAGCGGAGGGCGCGCCCGCCACGGGCCGGTCTCATACGACCAGTTTTTGAGCTTTTTTCAGGGAGAAACGGGATGGGACTGACCGCGAAGATCCGTACGCGGGACGGGTGGGCCGTGTCGCACGCGGTCGTCACGGTGACCGACATGACCGGCACGCAGGTGCTGCGGGCCGAGGCGGACACCGAGGGAGCCGTACGGGACACCACCGAGCTGGCACCGGGCGCGTACACCGTGATCGTGACCGCCGTCGGCTACGCGCCCGCCGCGTCCAGCGCGATCGTCACCGCGAGCGGCCGGGCCGAGGTCGGCACGGTGACGCTGGCCCGGCAGGGCGGCACCGAGCTGCCGCCGCCCGGCCCCTGGACCATCGACCCGGCGCACTCCTCCGTCGCCGCGGTCGCCCAGCACCTCGGGATCTCCAGCGTGCACGGCCGGTTCACGGAGTTCGGCGGCACCATCGAGATCGCGCCCGACGACGTCACCAAGTCCCGGGTGGAGGCGGTGATCCGGGCGGCGTCCATCGACACCGGCAACGGCATGCGCGACACGCACCTGCGGTCCGCGGACTTCCTCGACGTCGAACGGCACCCGGAGATCACCTACCGCTCCACGGGTGTGACCCAGGCCGGCTCCGACCGCTGGACGGTCCACGGCGAACTGTCCCTGCACGGGGTCGTACGACCGGTGGACCTGGACCTCGCCTACCTCGGCACCGGCGCCGACCCCTGGGGTGGCACCCGCGCCGCGTTCCGGGCCACCGCGGAACTGCACCGCGAGGACTTCGCCATGAACTACAACCAGGTCCTCCAGGCGGGCATCGCCGCCATCGGCACCACGCTGAAGGTTGAGCTGGACATCCAGGCCGTCCAGGGCGACGCGCTGCCCCAGGCGTAGACATACGCACAGCAGGGTCAGCCACCGGGGCGCCCACCGCCCCTAGGCTGCCCCCATGGCACCGAACATCGCTACCAACACCCGTGTATCGCTGGACGAGCTGCTGGACTTCGTACGACCCCGCCACCGCGCGCTGCTGATCACCCGCCGGGCCGACGGCTCCCCGCAGGCGTCCCCGCTGACCTGCGGGGTGGACGACTCCGGCCGGATCGTCGTCTCCACCTACCCGGAGCGGGCCAAGACCCGCAACGCCCAGCGCGACCCCCGGGTCAGCCTGGTCGTCCTGAGCGACGAGTGGAACGGCCCCTGGGTCCAGATCGACGGCACGGCCGAGGTCATCGACACGCCCGACTCCGTGGAACCGCTGGTCGAGTACTACCGCAACATCGCCGGCGAACACCCCGACTGGGACGAGTACCGGGCGGCCATGCTGAAGCAGGGC
>NZ_JBIVJQ010000007.1:0-300642 GCF_044750305.1 Streptomyces sp. NPDC088810 | reverse complement strand
GGGCAAGTCCATCATCCGCGTCACCCCCGAGCGGTGGGGCCCGGTGGCCACGGGCGGCTTCCCGGCACGGCTGGCCCCCGACAACTGACCACCCCTCACACCAAGCCGACGGACGGAGTCCGGCGCAGCACCTCGAAGCCTGCGCAGCAGCGCGAGAGGCGCAGACAAAAAGGGGCCCGGGCGGCCATGCTGAAGCAGGGCAAGTCCATCATCCGCGTCACCCCCGAGCGGTGGGGCCCGGTGGCCACGGGCGGCTTCCCGGCACGGCTGGCCCCCGACAACTGACCACCCCTCCAAGCCTGTGCAGCAGCGCGAGGGGCGCAGACAAGGTGTCGGGGGGTGGTCAGCCGCGGGCGACCATCGCCTCGATGCCGGCGATCAGCAGGTCCAGGGCGAAGGCGAAGTCGCGGTCCAGCATCTCGTCCACCGTGTCACCGCCGCGTGCCGCCATGAGGTCCTTGGACTCCTGCATCACGTCGGCGGTGCCGGGGACCTCGTCCACCATGGACATGGCCTGCTCGAAGTACTCATCGGGGCTGAGCCCGGTGTCCGCGATCCGGGCGAGGAAGTGCCCCTCGATCGTGCCGAAGCCGTACACGAACTGGAAGACGGCCGAGATCGCCCCGGTCACCCCGTGCGCCGGCAGCCCCGCCCGGCGGACGACCCGCTGGACCACACGGGAGAACGCGAGCGCGTTCGGGCCGATGTTCAGGTAGCGCCCGGCCAGCGGGGACAGCCAGGGATGCCGGACCAGCAGCCCCCGGTACGCGGCGGCCAGCGCCCGCAGCTGCTCCCGCCAGTCCTCGTCCGTGTGGGCCGGGTCGGGCAGCCGCAGCTCGGCGTAGGTCGCGTCCAGGGCGAGTTCGAGCAGGTCGTCCTTGGTGTCGACGTACCAGTACAGGGACATCGCGGTGACGTTCAGCTCGGCCGCCAGCCGCCGCATGGAGAACTTGGCGAGCCCCTCCGCGTCCAGCAGCCGTACGGACGCCTCGGTGATCCGCTCCCGGTCGAGCCCGGAGGGCTGCCCACTGCGCCCACCGCGCCGGGCCCTGCCCTCCCGCCACACACTGTCCCGCGCCGACCGACCTGCCTGCTTCGTCACCGGCGGCCCTTCTCCTCGTTTGCGCTCACTGTCCCAACCTAGGGGCGCGAGGAACTGCGCGACCAGCCACAACGCACCCGCAGTCGCCCGACTACCCCATCCCCCGAGCTGCTAGGCGGACACCCGCTCCGCCCGCCGAAGCAATCCCGCTGCCAGGAATCCTCCGACGAGCACCGCAACGGCCCCCACCAGCTGACCCGCGCCCAGACCATCGGCCAACGACTCCCCCGACGCCACGGAAGAGCTGAGCACGGCACCCAGAACGGCAACACCAAGCCCGTTCCCGAACTCGGCCAACGTTCCGTTGATGCCGGCCCCCACCCCCGCCTTCTCCGGAGGAATCGCGCTCATGATGGCGTGCGCCATCGCCGGGTTCGCCACCGCGCACCCCGCGCCGATCAGCAGCAGCCCGAGCAGCGTCCCCGCATAGCCCCCGTGGTCCACCTCGGCGATGGACACCAGGCCCCCGGCCATGCAGATCATGCCGAGCGCGATCGACACCGGCGTGCCCAGCCGCGCCGACCACTTCGCCGACAGCCCGCTGAAGTTGAGCAGGACCACGGTCAGCGCCAGCGGAGCGGTCCGCAGTCCGGCCTCCAGCGGCTCGTAGCCGAGCACGAACTGCAGGTGCTGCGTCAGCAGGAACAGCGCACCGCCCATGCCGAACACGATGAGCACGGCCCCGGCGACCGCACCCGTGAACCGCCGGTCCCGGAAGAAGTGGATGTCGAGCATCGGCTCCTCGACCCTGCTCTCCCACCAGGCGAAGGCACCCAGCACCAGCACCGCCACGGCCGCCGTGGCGAGCACCCGCGCCGACGTCCAGCCGTGCCCCGGTCCGGAGATGATCGCGTAGACGAGCGCGGCCATGCCGATGGTGGACAGCAGCGCGCCCAGCAGGTCCGGACGGTCACCGCGCGGGTTCTTGGACTCGGGGACGAGGGCCACCACGGCGACCAGGCCCAGCGCCGCGACCGGCAGGTTGATCAGGAAGATCGCACCCCACCAGAAGTGGTCGAGCACGAAACCGCCGATCAGCGGGCCGCCGGCGAAGCCCAGCGCGTTGACCGCGCTCCAGATGCCGATCGCCTTCGGCTGCTCCTCGGAGGAGAAGATCTGCATCGCCACGGCGAGCGTGGTCGTCATCAGCAGCGCGCCGCCGATGCCCATGCCGGCCCGCGCGGCGATCAGCTGGGAGGTGCTGCCGGCGAGCCCGGCCACGAGCGAGCCGACGCCGAACAGGGCGAGCCCCGTGACCAGCATCTTCTTGCGGCCGTAGCGGTCGGCGGCGCTGCCGGCGGTGAGCAGCAGGCCGGACTGCACCAGGGAGTACGCGTTGATCATCCACTGGATGTCGGAGGTCTTCGCGTGCAGCTCGCGGGTGAGCGAGGGGATGGCCACGTTCAGGACGGTGTTGTCGAGCAGCACGGTGAGCTGCGCGAGACAGATGACGCCGAGGATCAGCCAGCGCCGGGGATGGCCTTGGGATGGGGACATGCCGTACACCGTATAGCGGATGCTATACGGTGTACAACGCATTTTCCGGTCGGTGTCGGTCCCCTGTCCTCGGTCGCTCGCCTCAGTCGCTCGCCTTCTGGGTGAGGTCGTAGAACGTGGCCGACCCCACCGTCACCTTCTTGAAGGTGCCCTGGACCCAGGAGCTGATCCGGGAGGCCGTACCGCTGTTGCCGCCGCCGCCCATGCCGCCACCGGCGATGAAGTAGTGGATCTTCCCTTCCTCGACGTACTTCTTGAACTGCGCCAGCGTCGGGGAGGGGTCGGTGCCGTTGAAGCCGCCGATCGCCATGACCGGGTCGCCGGTGGCGAGCTGGTAGCCGGCCGCGTTCTGGGAGCCGACGGAAGCGGCGACCCAGGTGTACGTCCCGGCGTCCTTCTCCAGCAGCTTCCTGGCCTCGGACGTCACGTCGGCGCCGTTCAGCAGGCCGCCGACGCCACCGGCACCACCGCCCTCGCCCATCCGGCCGCCACCGGGAAAGCCGTTGCCGGTGCCGTTCTGCCGACCCTGCTGGCCCTGCTGACCCTGCTGGCCGTTCCGGCCCGGCACGCCGCCGCCGGGGAAACCGCCCCCCGGGAAACCGTTGCCCTGCTGGTTCTGCTGACCCTGCTGGTTCTGCTGACCCTGCCGGCCGTTCTGCCCGCCCGGCACGCCCCCGCCGAAGCCGCCCCGCATACCGCCACCGCCGCCGGGACCGCCGCCCCGGCCGCCCATCACACTGGCGCCCGCCGGACCGGCCGTGACGATCGAACCGGTGTGGCCCTCCTGGAGCGTGCTCAGGGTGTACGCCGTCGGTCCGGCCAGCGCGGCCACGAGACCCACCGCCGCCGCCCCGAGGGCGAGCTGACGGGAGATCCGGCCGGCGAAGACCAGGCCGAGCGCCGCGGCCAGCCCGCCGATCAGGACCAGCCACTTCAGCCAGGGCAGGTAGTCGGGGGTCCGGTTGAGCAGGACGTACCCCCAGGCCGCCGCCGCGACCACGGACGTGGCGAGGGTGATCGACGCCCACGGCTCCCGCCGCCGCTCCCACAGCAGCCCGGCGCCCATGCCGACGACGGCCGCGAGGTAGGGGGCGAGGGCCACGGTGTAGTACTGGTGGAAGATGCCCGCCATGTAGCTGAAGACCACCATGGTCGTCAGCAGCGAGCCGCCCCAGACCAGGAACGAGGCGCGGGTGACGGACGTCCTGCGCAGCCTGCGCGTGGCCACCAGGCCGGCGGCGAGCAGGATCAGCGCCGCCGGCAGCAGCCAGGAGATCTGGCCGCCTACCTCGGAGTTGAACATCCGGTTCCAGCCGGTCTCGCCCCACATGCCGGTGCCGCCGCCGCCACCGCCGCCTCCCACGCTGCCGGTCTCCTCGCCGTTGAGCCGGCCGAGCCCGTTGTAGCCGAACGTCAGCTCCAGGAAGCTGTTGTTCTGCGAGCCGCCGATGTACGGCCGCGACGAGGCCGGCCACAGTTCAACGACCGCGACCCACCAGCCGCCGGAGACGACCAGCGCGAGCGTCGCCGCCGCCAGCTGCCCGAACCGCTTCTTCAACGACACCGGCGCGCACACCGCGTACACGAGCGCCAGCGCCGGCAGGATCAGGAACGCCTGGAGCGTCTTGGCGAGGAACGCGAAACCGATCGCGACCCCGGCCCACACCAGCCACTTCGTACGGCCGTCCTCCACGGCCCGGACGACGAGGTAGCAGGCCACGGACATCAGCAGGGCCAGCAGGGCGTCCGGGTTGTTGAACCGGAACATCAGCGCCGCGACGGGCGTGAGCGCGAGCACCGCACCCGCGATGAGACCGGCCGCGGGGCTGAACCGGCGGCGCACGGCCGCATAGACGACGGCGACGGTCGCCACGCCCATCAGCACCTCGGGCGCGAGGATCGCCCACGAGTGCAGGCCGAAGATCCGCACCGACAGCGCCATCGGCCACAGCGAGGCCGGCGGCTTGTCGACGGTGATGGCGTTGCCCGCGTCCAGCGAGCCGAAGAAGAACGCCTTCCAGGACGCGCTGCCCGCCTGGACGGCCGCCGAGTAGAAGGAGTTGGCGTAGCCGGAGGCGCTCAGGTCGTACAGGTAGAGCAGGAGGGTGGCGGCCAGCAGGCCGAGCAGGGCCGGGCGGGCCCAGCGGGGGTCCTCGGGCCGGCCGCGCCACACTCTGCGCAGCAACGGCAGCTCGGCTTCCCGGGCCCCGGGGGCCTGCGGGGCCGCGGCCGGGGGCGGTCCCCAGACGGTCGTACCGGTCATCGGGCGTCCTCCGGATCAGTGTCGTGCGGACGCACCGCCTGCAACCGCATGGTGGCGTCGGCGGTGTCCGTCCAGTTGCCGTCCGCGGCTTCACCGGCGCGGAAACGGGTGGTCTGGCAGGGCTGTTCGTACGGCCGCCCGTATGTCTGCTGCCGGTACGGCACCGGGCGGTGCGGCAGCGGGGCGTACGGCGCCGGGGTGCGGTTCGCCGGCGCGGACGGGAGGTGCGCGGCGGCCACCGGGGACGGCTCGGCCTCCCCCCGGTCCGGGAAGACCCAGGCGCGGAAGAGCAGGAAGCGCAGCACGGTCGCCGCCAGGTTGGCCGCGATCAGCACCGCCAGCTCGGTCGAGTGCGCCGGGCTGCCGCCCGCCGCGTCCAGGGCGGCGAGCGAGCCGCTGGTCAGGGCGAGGCCGATACCGAAGACGACCAGGCCCTGCGCCTGGTGCCGGACCGCGCCGCCCCGGCCGCGCACGCCGAAGGTGAGCCGGCGGTTGGCGGCCGTGTTGGCTGTCGCGGAGACCAGCAGCGCGAGCGCGTTGGCGAGCTGCGAGCCGGCGAACTGCCGGAACACGCTGTACAGCAGCAGGTAGAAGAGGGTGGACAGGACACCGACCGCGCAGAAGCCGACCAGCTGACGGGCGAGTCCCTTGGGCACGTCGGCCAGGTCGCGGTCGCGCGGGTCGTCACCGAAGGGCCGGGTCAGCCGGTCCAGCGGCAGCGAACCGGTGGCCAGCGCCTTGCCGACCCGCCACACCCCCTTGAGGTCGTCGGTGGCCGTCTTCACGATGTGCACGGTGGAGTCCGGGTCGTCGACCCAGTCGACCGGCACCTCGTGGATCCGCAGGCCCGCCCGCTCGGCCAGCACCAGCATCTCGGTGTCGAAGAACCAGCCGGTGTCCTCCACCAGCGGCAGCAGCACCTGCGCCACATCGCGCCGGATCGCCTTGAAACCGCACTGCGCGTCCGAGAAGCGGGCCTGGAGCGAACCGCGCAGGATCAGGTTGTAGGCCCGGCTGACGAACTCCCGCTTGGGGCCGCGCACGACCCGGGAGGTGCGGGTGAGCCGGGAGCCGATCGCCAGGTCGGAGTGGCCGGAGATCAGCGGCGCCACCAACGGCAGCAGGGCGTTGAGGTCGGTGGACAGGTCGACGTCCATGTAGGCGAGGATCGGCGCCTCGGACGCGGACCACACCGTCCGCAGCGCCCGCCCCCGCCCCTTCTGCTCCAGGCGGAAGTTGGCGACCTCGGGGATCTCCGCCTCCAGCCGCGCCGCCACCAGCGGGGTGGTGTCCGTGGAGGCGTTGTCCGCGATCGTGATGCGGAACGCGTATGGGAAGGTGCACGTGAGGTGCTCGTGCAGTCTGCGGACGCACGGCTGGAGGTCCTTCTCCTCGTTGTAGACGGGGATCACTACGTCCAGGACAGGGGTTCCGGCGTCTGTGGCCGGGAGGTGCTCCCGCGCCGGCAGGGTGCCGGGAGAAGAGTCGGTTCGCATGCACCGACTCTCGTCAGGCGCCCTGTCGCACCCATGTGGTGGCACTGTGCTGTGCCTGTGAGTCCGACTGCCAGCTCATTTCGGGTTCCGGCCGGGGAGCCGCCGGGCCGAGCGCGGGCAGGTGCACGGTGAACACCGTGCGGCCCGGGACACTGTCCACGGTCACGGCACCGCCGTGCGCGGCGGCCACGGCCTGCACGATGGCGAGCCCGAGCCCCGTGGACCCGGTGGCCCGGGACCGCGCCGAGTCGCCGCGGGCGAACCTCTCGAAGACGTGCGGCAGCAGATCCGCCGGGATGCCCGGCCCGTTGTCCTCCACGTCCACGCACATCCACGGCCCGCGCCGCTGCACCCGCGCGGTGACGGTCGTACCGGGCGGGGTGTGGTTGCGGGCGTTGCCCAGCAGGTTGACCAGCACCTGCTGCAGCCGGGCCGCGTCCGCCGACACCGGCGCCGGCTCGTCGGGCAGATCGAGCCGCCAGTTGTGACCCATGCCGGCCGCGCGGGCGTCGCTGATGGTGTCCACGACCAGCGGGATGAGATCGGTCTGCTCGAACTGCAACGGCCGTCCGGCGTCCAGCCGCGCGAGCAGCAGCAGGTCCTCCACGAGGAGCGTCATCCGCCCGGCCTCGGACTCGATCCGCCCGAGGGCGTGCCGGGTGTCCGGTCCGACCTGCTCGCGCCCGCGCCGGGTCAGCTCGGCGTACCCGCGGATGGAGGCGAGGGGCGTGCGCAGCTCATGGCTGGCGTCGGCGACGAACTGCCGTACCCGTGTCTCGCTCTGCTGCCGGGCGTGCAGGGCGCCGTGCACATGGTCGAGCATGCGGTTGAGCGCGGCACCGACCTGGCCGACCTCGGTGTGCGGATCGCACTCCGACTCCGGCACCCGCTCGCTGAGGTTCACCTCGCCGGTGTGCAGGGGGAGTTCGGAGACCCGGGTGGCGGTGGCGGCGACCTTGCGGAGCGGGCGGGTGGCGAGGCCGACGAGCACGTAGCCGGCGATGCCGGCGGCGACGAGACCGGCGGCGGTGACGCTGACCTCGACGAGGACCAGGGTGTTGATGTTGTCGTCGGTGTCCTTGGTGGGCAGCCCGACGTAGAAGGCGTCGCTGCTGTCCCGGCCCGCCATGTACTTGACGAGGTAGTCCCCGAGCCCCGGGAGCTCCACGGTGTGCGCCTTGCCGTCCTTCGGCACCGTGCTGAGCGTCTTCTGCTGCGCCGCGCTCAGACCGACGGCCCGCGACTGTTTGAAGACGCCCTGGTCGTCGTTCTGCTTCCGGGCGACGGCCGCTTTCGTGATCGAGGAGTTCTGCACGAAGGCGGCGACGGTCCCGAACGGCGTCGGCCCCTTCGTCAGCAGGTTCTGCACCTTGGTGCTCGGCGTGGAACTTTCCGGCACCCTGGGCGGCCCCGGCTCGCCATCGCCGCCCGGTGCCTGCTGCATGTGCCCGACCGCACGGACGGCGATCTCGGTGACCTTGCCGTCCAGCTGGTCGTACAGATGCGAGCGCAGCGCCAGCGTGGTGACCGTACCGATCACGGCACACACCACGGCGATCAGCGTCACGGACGCGACGACGAGCCGGGTCCGCAGGGTGCGCGGCTGTCCTGCTCGTCGCTTCAGTCGCTGCTGCGGACGCGGCCGTCGTCGCCCGCTCATGACGCGGCGGGCTTGATCAGATAACCGGCTCCACGCCGGGTGTGGATCATCGGCTCCCGTCCGGCGTCGATCTTGCGCCGCAGATAGGAGATGTACAGCTCGACCACGTTGGCCTGCCCGCCGAAGTCGTACGACCACACACGGTCCAGGATCTGCGCCTTGCTGAGCACCCGCCGGGGGTTGCGCATGAGGAAGCGCAGCAGCTCGAACTCGGTCGCGGTCAGGTGGATGGACTCCCCGGCCCGCGAGACCTCGTGGCTGTCCTCGTCCAGGGTCAGGTCCCCGACGACGAGCACGGAGTCCGACCGCCGGTCGGCCGCCCCGGACCGCCGGATCAGCCCGCGCAGCCGCGCGACGACCTCCTCCAGGCTGAACGGCTTGGTGACGTAGTCGTCGCCGCCCGCGGTGAGCCCGGCGATACGGTCCTCCACCGCGTCCTTGGCGGTCAGGAAGAGGACGGGCACATCGGGCAGCTCGCGCCGCAGCCGCCCGAGGACGGCGAGCCCGTCCATGTCGGGCAGCATCATGTCGAGCACGACGGCGTCGGGCCGGAACTCACGGGCCGTCCGGATGGCCCCCTGCCCGTCCCCCGCACTCCTGATCTGCCAGCCCTCGTAGCGAAGGGCCATGCTCAGCAGTTCGGTGATCGACAACTCGTCGTCCACCACAAGCACTCGGACGGGGCTCCCGTCCGGCCTCAGCAGTTCGGTGCGCCCCTGGGGCGAGGTCGTGGTCATGATGGACACCTTGTCGGGGCCCTCTGAGAACACGCTTTCACGAATCTGTGATTTCCCTGAGAAACACACAGGCGCCTCTCAGGGAATCCCCGGGTCAGAACAAGCCGTCCGGCTCCCGCCTGAACTCCCGCACGGGAAAGCCGCATCCGACGTCCGCCGGCCCCGGCGGCACCAGCTCCCAGCCGGCCATCAGCCGGGTGTCCAGGACCACGACCCCGCGACCGCCGACCGCCAGGTGCAGATCGGGCCCGGCCGCCGCGACCAGTTCCCCGCCCACGCCCCCACCGGGCACCAGCTCCACGACCTCACCGAACGCCTCCGGCCCCCCGCCGATCCCGAAAACGCTTACGTGATCCACGACTTCGCAGGGCTCCGGCCGCAGGGACTCCGGCCACCCGGCCAGCGCGACGGCCCGCGCGTGCAGCTCCCGCACCTCGGCGGCCCGCTCCTCCTGAGTCACCGGCAGGGCGGCCCGCGCCGCCCGCTTCTCGGCGTACGGAATCCGGTCCGGCACCCGCAGCGCGGCCCGCAGCAGCTCCTCGGTGCGCCGCGCGGCCATCAGCGGTCCGGTGCCCAGCCAGCTGAAACACACGGCCCCCTGTTCCAGCAGCCGCGCCGGACCCCGCTCGACGGCGGTGATGCCGACCTTCACCATCCCCGGACCGAACCACGCCAGATACACGCGGTACGGCCGGGGATCGTCGGCGATCGTGTCGGCGGCCACGGAGTGCGCCCGGTCCAGCCGCGCGCACTCCTCGCACCGGGCCCCCGTACTCCGCCCCGGCACGACCGCCCCCACCGCACAGGCGTGCCCCCGCGCCCCGACACACCTGCGCACACCCCCCTCCGGCACGGCGAACGCGACCCGCTTCCCCCGGGGCAGCGCACTACGCCGCCCGCCGTCCCACTCCAGCTCCGGACCGCCTGCCGCCCACCGCAGTCCCGTGCATCCCCAGACCTGTGCCATCACTCGTGAGGGTAGAGGTCGGGTCTGACAATGGATGCGGGCGGCAGGGACGGGGACGGTGAGGAGTTGCCGGCGGGCAGGGCGTGGTGATCGTTGGCCAGCCGGAAGCCGGGGTCGGCGATCAGCAACTGTCGTTCGAGGAAAGCTCGTTCACTCGACAGGGGACAGAGGGATCGATTCCGCAGGGATCGATTCGGCGGGAATCGCGCCCGGCGCCGAGGCCGAGGCCGGTGCCTCGGTCGGCCGCCTCCGCCCCCGCCCCGCAAGCCGGCACCCGACGCACCCGGCGTGCCCCTCCCTCGCCTGCGCGTCCCGGACCCGCATGCCCCACTGCTCCCGCGGCCGTACGCCGGGCGGCTTCCCCCAGCCGGACAGGTGCAGGAGCCAGGTCACCAGAACGCTGACCGCCACCACGGCCAACCCGCCGACGACCAGCGGCAGCGAGGCCGCGCACACCCCCCACCCCACCACCGCGCTTCCCGCGGTCGCGATGGCGACGCCGGTCCAGCCGGCGATCGTGTGACCCTCGTCGTACAGACTCATGGAACGCCTCCACGGGACGAACCCGTTCCCTCACGGGCTAAGAAGTTTACGCTCCGAATATCTCACGAACTAAGGGATTGCGAAAGATGCACGGCACGCCGCGCCCGCCCGCCACGCCGGCCCAGGCGCTGTCGGCGATGGACCACCTCATCGCCGCCCACCTCATCGGACAGCAGGAGCTGGCCCGGCGGCTGGGCCTCAACGTCACCGACCTGACCTGTTTCGGCTTCGTCCTGGAGGCCGGCGAGGACCTGTTGACGGCGGGCGACCTCGCGGCCCGGGCCCACGTCACCACGGGCGCGGTGACCGGCATCCTCAACCGCCTGGAACGCGCCGGCTACGTCACCCGCCGCCCCGACCCCACGGACCGCCGCCGGGTCCGCGTGGCCGCCGTACCGGACGCCGTCACCCGCGTCGAGGCGGTGTACGCCGGCCACTACAAGCGCCTGACGGCCCTTTTCGCCGACTACTCCCCGGACGAACTGGCGATCATCACCGAGTGGTTCACCCGTGCCACCGGCCTGGCCCACGAATACCTGGAGAAGCTGAACCGCAACGACCCGGCCGAGGAGTGCTGACCCCACGATCTTCAGCGGCGATGGCGGCGGGCGAGCCGGTCGCCTTCGCCTCGAGGGAGAAGGCGGCGCAATGCAAGAGGCCCCGGATCTCTCCGGGGCCTCATGTCCGTGTGCACTCGACAGGATTCGACCAACGGTCTCTGTGTGCCGTCGTTGCCGTCAGGGACGGTGCCGTCGTTGCCGTCAGGGACGGTGCCGTCCTCACGGTGTGAGGACGACCTTCTCGCAGTGGTCCTTCTTGTTCTTGAACAGGTCGTAGCCGGTCGGTGCCTCGGTCAGGGGCAGTCGGTGGGTGATGATCCGGGTGGGGTCGATCTTGCCCTGCTCGATCATGCCCAGCAGCGGTTTCATGTACTTGTGCACATGGCACTGCCCGGTGCGCAGGGTCAGGGACCTGTTCATCCAGGCACCCGCCGGGAACTTGTCGATCAGTCCGCCGTAGACGCCGATGACCGACACCACGCCGCCGCTGCGGCAGGACAGGATGGCCTGGCGCAGGGCGTGTGGCCGGTCGGTCTCGGAGCGGACCGCCTGCTTGGCCCGGTCGTAGAGGTGGACGTGGGAGGCGCCGTGGGTGGCCTCCAGGCCGACCGCGTCGATGCACTTGTCGGGGCCCCGTCCGCCGGTGAGTTCGAGCAGTGCCGAGCGTACGTCGGTGTCCTCGAAGTTGATGGTGGCGTAGCCCTGGGCGGCGGCCATGTCGAGCCGGTAGGTCTCCTTGTCGATCGCGATGACCTTCTCCGCGCCCAGGACCCGGGCGCTGTCCATGGCGAACTGGCCGACCGGACCGGCGCCCCAGACGGCGACGACGTCACCTTCTTGGATGTCGCACATCTCGGCGCCCATGTAACCGGTCGGCAGGATGTCGGACAGGAACAGCACCTGCTCGTCGCTGAGGTCCGACTCGATTTTGAGGGCGTTGGCGTCGGCGAGCACCACGCGGGCGTACTCGGCCTGGCCGCCGGCGAAGCCACCGGTGAGGTGGGAGTAGCCGTAGATGCCGGCGGTTGGGTGGCCGAACAACTTCTCCGAGATGCCCGCGTTGGGGTTGGTGTTCTCGCAGCACGAGTACAGCTCCGCGCGGCAGGACGCGCAGGCGCCGCAGGCGATGGGGAACGGCACGACGACCCGGTCCCCCACGTGCAGTGTGCCGTCGCTGATGCCGGGGCCGACCTCGACGACCTCCCCCATGAACTCGTGGCCCATGATGTCGCCCTTTTGCATGGTGGGGACGTAGCCGTCGAGCAAATGGAGGTCGGAGCCGCAGATCGCCGTCGAGGTGATCTTCACGATGGCGTCGCGACTGTTCAGGATCGAGGGTTCGGGGACGTCCTGTACCTCGACCGAGTTGCGTCCCGTCCAGCAGTTCGCCTTCATGCCAGGGCCTCCTTCAGTTCGTCCTCGGTCAGCGGCCTGGCCGGGTGCTGCGGGAACTCTCCGCGGGCCCGCTTGCCGCCGGGTGCACCCTCGGAGCGGACGACCTCGCCGGTCTCCGCGATCTGCTTGAAGCGGCGCAGGTCGTCATCCAGCTGCTGGTGCGGTTCCTCGCCGAAGTAGCGCGCCACGGCCTGGCCCAGCGCCCCGCCGGGCAGGTCGTAGCGGAGGGCCACCCGGATCTCCGTGCCCCGGCCGCCGGGGGCGGGCTCGAAGCGGACCTCGCCCGAGTTGTCGATGTCGGCGCCGTCCACCGACCGCCAGGCGATCAGCCGGCCGGGGTCGTCCTGCGTGGTCTCGGCGTCCCATTCGACCGCCTTGCCGAACGGCGCACTGGCCCGCCAGTGACTGGTGCGCGGACCGGTGACGCGCACCTCGTCCACGTGCACCATGAAGTCCGGCAGTCGCTTCAGGTCCTTCCAGAGGGCGTAGACCTCGTCCGGGGATTGGGTGACGGTGGTGGTCGCGGTCAGTTCCATGGGGGCGCTCCTGCGGGTGCGGGTCACGGCCGCATAGACGTCCGTGACCGTGAGGGCGGTGACCGCGGCGGTCGCGGCAACGGTGCGGCCCAGGCCGCGACCGTTGTGATTCCTCAGGGCCCGGGTCAGCATCGTCAGATCCATGAGATCGCCGCCGACGCGGCCCCAGAGCCAGGCAGGATGCGGCCGCCCCAGCAGCCCGGTCGCCGCCGCCAGCTCACGCACACCGACGGCGGTCGTGGCCGAGCGGTGCCGGAAGGCGTCGCCGACGCCCAAGGCCCGGGCGAAGCCCGCCGGGGCGACGACCTGGGGCACGCCGAGAAGCGCGCTGGCCCAGCCGAGGCCGCGGACGAGCGGATCGTGCTGGAGGCGGGAGGTGGAACGGGTGTCTGTCTTCATGAGTGTTCCCCACGTGCGGTGAGGTGAACGGAAGGCGGGCCACTTGAGCGAGAGCGCAGGCGACAGCCGCCCGTCCAACCCCGGCCGGAGCCGGGGTTGGACACTGCTCGTCGGCCGGCCCGGTGTCGGGGGAGCAGACGGGCGGCGGTCCTGTGCTCCCTACTGCTTGTGGCCGTTGCCGTGTCCGTCGGGGTGCAGGACTACCTTGGTCCAGCCCTCGTCACGGGCGTCGAAGTGCTCGTAGGCGGTGGGGGCCTCGTCCAGGCTGAGCTCGTGGGAGACAACGAAGCTCGGCTCCGCCTTCCCGCCGGCGATCAGATCCCGCAGCGCCCGGTTGTACTTCTTCACCGGCGCCTGCCCGGTCCCCATGTGCTGGCCCTTGAACCACATCATCCCGAAGTCGATCGGAACCTTGCCCTGGGCCTCCAGCTCACCCTGAGCCTCCGCGCCGCCGGGATCCTGGGGCAGGAAAACGCCCACCACACCGATGTTGCCCGTGAACCACGGTACGTCCTTCACTGTGACAGTTCGCGGTCCTTCATATACCGCTGCTTTCATTGATGTCTTCTCTCGGTGCCACGGCAGGACCGCGGCACGGCGATGATGAGACGGCGCAGAGAGCCTGACTCCCGGAAGTTGCTGTGACGAGGTCCGTGGCTCCCGCCTCTGCGGGCCGTTCACCCGGATCAGGTGGAACGGTGGTTCCGCCGCCGGCCTGCTCGGCGGAGCTTGCACTCCGGCGGCGTGCGGTGCGGGTCCCCGTCGGCATGCGATGTGAAACGACCCTTCACCGATCGATCAGCGGATTTGTCGTGCTCGGACGGCCACCGGTCCCCGGCACGTCTCCGACTCAGGTCACCAGCTAGTCATCGTGGTCGTCCGCCCGCATGCGGCGACGTTCCTGTTCGCGCTTGGAATAGGCGGCTGCCCGGATCGCCTCGTCGCTCTCCAAACCGGATCCCAGCGCGCCGCCCACCGTGGCGATGGAAGCGACGAACCAGGACAGCGTCCAGTACTCCGTGGCATGCAGCGGGGTCCGTGTCATCGAGGCGAAGACTTTGTCATTGAGGATGAAGAGCGCCCACACCAAGTTGATGACCACCAGACCCGCGTAACAGACGACCACGCCGATGCCCAAGGTCACGACCGTGGACGCGTTGTAGAGAGCCGTCCTCTTCCTCTCCTCCAGCGAGGCATCCGTCGATCGATGCCACAGCTGCGCGTCCACGATCAACCAGCCGATCATGAGTACGACAGACCCGACCATGGCGATCACAAGGCGCGGCGTGCTCAGCGCCTCGGACAGACTCCAGAGGGTGGAGTTCACGGTGGCGATGGCTCCCGTGGCAAGGGCGGCCGCCAGGGCTTTCGACAGGCCCGGCACCAACCGCCACGGCTGGTTGGCGCGGACCATACCTCCGAGCACCCTCAGGTAACCGCCCGGCCCGCTGACGACGTACCGCAGATCGGCGGTCTCCTCCTCACCGATCGGGCCCGGGTGAACAGGCGCAAGACGACTGGCAAAACGTCCCGGCGAATGACGCTGGGAAGGCTGCCCGTCCCCAGTGGCACGCGGAGTCGCCAAGCTGAGCACGGCTTCTTCGACCGCCCGCAAGGCTCTTGTCTGAAGACGCAGGCCCCCCAGCGACGGAAGGGACAGCAGCGCCAGGCCGTGTTCATGACTCAGATCCACGACGAGCTTGCGCCCGTGCGAGTGCAGGGGAAGGTCGGTGAGGGCCACGACGACGTCCCACTGTTCCGCACGCGCGCGGTCCATGATCCGGCGTGTCAAGGTGGACACATCCTCGGTCCCTGCGGTGAAGGGCTCACTGATCACCTCGACGTCGAACCGCCGCCCCTGGCCCGACTTGTCGGCGAGCCGAGCAGGGAGTACGCGGGCAATGCGCCGCGCGATCTGCGTCGGCGCGTCCGGATCCGCCAGGAGAGCCACGGCCGTAACGCCTTGCGACGATTCCCGCATGACCGAACCCTTCTCGTCGGCTGCCCCGGCGCTACCAGTGCCCCCAGGATGCTCCCGAGATACCGGCGGCGCCCCCTGACGCGCTTGCCCGCCGCCGGACGGCATGGACGATGGCGCGGCCGGCGTCCCGGTGACCGTCTGATCTCCATCCTCGCCTCGCCAGGTACCACCCAGTGGACATGACTCAGGAAAGACCTCCGGCCTTGCGCAAGTGATCGGTGATCTCATCCCGGGTCCGCATCAACCGCCGGGCAGGCTCCACCAGAGCCGAGCCATCGCCTGAGCGACTGACCTCAATCACGAGTCGGTAGATGGGTGCGACCTGGTCCTCCAGCGACTTGACCAGGCCGAAGGCGCTACGCGGCCCCACCAGCCGGACGATTGTGCCCTGTCGCCGCAGCTGGCCTATGTGGTCATCTATGACCGCGACGATCGCTTGGACATCGACGCTGTGCCCCTCTTCCAACTGCTCGGCAGTCTGCCGGAGAGTACGTGCGATGTCTGTCGCCCCTTGCAGGAGATCGGCATACGCCTGCAGCGACCGGGCCTCTTGCTCGGTGTGCCGGGTTCGCTGCCACTTGCTGCGCTCCAGGTACATGTTGCCGGCAGTGGTCAGCGCGACTCCCGCTAGTGCGGAGGCCACGGGAACTACTTGCGTTACCAAGTCAGCCACGGAGCAGGAGTGTGCCACTCCTGAGCCTTACTGGGCCTCCTCCGGACCAGCCGGTCCCTCACGAAGCGGCCCCTCGGACAGCGCACCAGCGGTTGCCGTCAGATACTGCCGTCAAGGCAAAAGCCAGAGGCCCTGCGGATCACTCCACAGGGCCTCTGGTCTGCTGTGCACTCGGCAGGATTCGAACCTGCAACCTTCTGATCCGTAGGCGGGTGCAGCCTGTACGCCCTGACAATCTATGGGCGCTCACTCAGCAGACGTGGCCGTCTGTGTACCCTGCGTTGTCTTGGACCGTCCGTCGGTGTGTGCCCACGTTGATGTCAGCGGTTGATGTCAGTCCCACGTTTCGACGGGCGCTGAAACAGAGCGCCTGACCTGCGGTGCGGAAGATCAACGATACGCAGAAGGGTGAAGCCTGCCCCCTCGTAGTACCGGTGCAGCCCTTCGTTGTCCTTCCACGCATCCAAACGCAACCACTGCTTGCCCTGCTCTGCAGCCCGATCCGTGGCCCAGTCCAGCAGCTTCCCGCCGACGCCACGGCCGGCGGCGCTGCGACTGGTGGCCATACGATGCACGTACAAGGCGGCTCCCGGATCATCGTCCGGCTTCCAAAACTCGGGGTCCGCAAAGTCGTCCACTTGAATAGTCGCGATTGGCTCGCCGTCCTCGAAGACGAGGAAGCACACACCCTGTTCCAGCGCAGTCACGATGCGGGCACGATGCGGCGGGTATTGCCACTGATCGATGCCGCGAGAGGCAAGCCATGTGGACGCTCCTTGCAGTAGCGCTTCCACGGTGCCGAGTTCATCAACGCGGCCGGGCCGGATGAGCAGGTCTTTCATGCGTCCTCGTTCGGCTCTTCGCGCTGTCGTTCGTAAGAGATCACGTGCCGGTCGCCGGGGAGCACGGTCACCGCGACTCGTACAGGTTTCCCCTCGGCTGTGTAGCCGGTGAGGACATGGACCCCGACCGGCGTCCCAGGGCCGAGGTCGAGCCGATGCACCTGCTCGGGGGTGGGCATGCGGACGTACAGCTCATCTAGTGCTCGCACTTGTCGATACCCGAGTTCGGCTAGAACCTCGTTGGCACCACGGGTGATGTCCTCCGGGCGCATGATCTCCGAGTCACGCACGATGGAGAGCGGGAAGTAGCTGTCATTGATGTTGAACGGCTCGCCATCGAGGTAGCGCACACGCTTCCGCACCGCGACCAGTTCGCCCGCCTCCAGGTGAAGCCGCTTGGCTACCTCCTCCGGAGGCTCCACGATGGCTACTTCGATTTCCTGCCGTGGCTCGCGACCCTCTGCCGAGTACTCGGTCATGAAGGCGTCCATCTCCGGTGAGTACGGCCGCTTCCGGAACTCTGCCTGCGGGCGGAACACCATCGGTCGGCGACGCCGGACGAAGTGCCCCTGCGGACGCGCTGAGACGACGAGCCCCTCGTTCACGAGCTGAGCGAGCGACTTGCGTACGGTCTCCCTTGACACGCCGTACTGATCGCGCAACTCCGCTTCCGTCGGGAGCTTTGCGTCTGGTTCGAGCTTCCCGGACGTGATCTGCTCCCGCAGCGCGTCCGCGATCTGCTGATACATCGGGTTTCGCCCGAGACGACTCACTGCCATGCCTCCCATGGAAGCCGCTCACCAACTGCATTGTCTAGTCAATGTGGCCAATGCCCTTGCGGCCCGACTCAACCTCTGCCAACATCCTGTCTGTAGCCATTGTACGGACAATGGCTACAGCAAGTCAGGGCATCCCTGTGCTTTCTCAGGGCTTGCTGCCGTCTGCATGTCGGTTCGGGATTGCTCGTGCTCTTGGGGCCCTGAGCTGGTCGTTCCTTGAAAACTCAACAGAGCGCATATGAGGGGAGCCCGCCCCACCTCCGCGAACAAGAGGGCGGGCGCGCGCGGGTCTGTTCCCGTGCGCGGTACAGCGCAACTCAATCTCCGCAGCGTTGCTGCGGCCGGTTGCCTCCGCTGCTCGTCTCGTACGAGCGGCGTAGAGGGGAGCCGGAGATGCCGACTTCAACGGCGCGCGGCCCCGGTGCTGGAACACCGGGGCCGCTGTTCGGGCCGTTGCCACCTGCTAGGGGGAACACGACCCATGGACCACATCGTGACTGTTCAGGACGCTGTTACCGCGTTCGAGCCGTGGCTGGAGCCCACGGACGCGGAGCTGGACGCCATCGACGCGGAGATGCCCGTCATCCGCGCGGAGATGGAGTTGCTGGACGCGCAGATCATCGTCATCGACCGCACCCCGTCCGAGCTGGACGAGCGGCGCATCCGTCGGGCCCGCCGGCGCGTGCTCGCCGCCCACCGCGACCGCGTCAACGGCCTCACCGGGCAGCCGGGTGGTGCCGCATGAGCGCGAATCCCTCACCGGGCGCCCTGCCCGTGGTCGTCATCCGTGTCGGCTCGCTGCTGATGCTGGGGGCGACGGCCTGTCTGCTGGCGCTGCGGGGACCGGTGTGGCGCCTCGCCTTGCTCGTCGGCGCCATCGTCAACGCCGTCGGGTGGCTGCGGAACCTCCGCGACCGCTCCGCCGACGTTCCTGTTGCTCCCAGCGAGGGGAGCGACGAGGGCGAGGAATTGGAGTCCTTCGCATGGGAGTACGGCGACCTGCGCGACGGCGGGGAGGCGAACCAATGAGCCTCCACCGCAAGGGGCGCGCCGCTCTCGTGTTGGCGCTGGTCGTCGTGGTCGCGATGGCCTTCCGGGTGTCCTGGAACGCGCTGCGCGACATCGCGGGCGCCATCGGCGCGGACGGCACGGCCGCGACGCTGTACCCGTTCGTCGTGGACGGCCTCATGGCCCTGGCCTTGATCGCGACGCTCGTTCTCGCCGGACGGGACCGGGCGTTCGCGCTGCGGGTGCTGGCCGCCTACACGATTGCCTCGCTGGTGCTGAACTACGTGCACGGTCTGGTACCGGAGCTGCACGGCCGGTCGGTCGACTGGGGTCGACTGGCGGACTGGGACCCGGCGAACTGGGTGCTCGTGCTGCTCGCCACGTCGCTGCCGGTCGGGTCGATCTACTTCGGTTCCGACCTCGTGGCGAAGGTGCTGCACCACCGCCCCAGCCCGATCACAGCTCCGATCGAGAATGCGGAGGAATCGACCAATACCGAGAGGAATCGGTCGAGGTCTGACCTCGCGGTATCGACCCCGGCGCCGATCAGCCAGAACGTGAAGCCGCTGCTCCGACCGGTGGCCGTCGGCTTCCTGAAGTCGACGGCCCTGGCCAAGCCGGTCCCGGCCATCGAGCAGCCGCCCGTGACACTGATCGAGCGGCGCGCGATCGGCGCGGAGTCGACCCGGCCGCGACGGGCCACGGGCCGCGTGCCCGAGGTCGCCCGCACTCCGCGACCGAAGCGCACCCCGGGCGAGCTGCTGGCGGAGGCGCGGAAGGCTACGGCCGATTGGCCGGATGCCAGGCTGACCGCCGAGGGCATCCGTCGTGAGGTCCGCACCTCGCCGGCGAACGCCCGCACCCTGCGCGACACCCTGCGCGCCGAGCGCGGTCTCCAGGTCGCCTGATGGGCGCCCTGCCCGTCTACCGGTGGCGGCTCGCCCCGGACGGCTACGCGACCTACCGCCAGCTCCGCGCTCTTGGACTGCGTCCGGGTGGTCAGGGGGTGGCGGCGCAGGTGGAGCGGCCCCGGCGCCGGCGGGGCCCGCTGGTCGCCTACCTCTACCGCATCGACCGCGCGAAGCCGGTGCGTCCGATGACCCCGGCGAAGTGGGCGGCTCTGGCCAAGGCCAACGCCGCCCGCCGCACCTGCCCCGAGTGCCGCCGGGATGCGGGATACGTCATCCCGCCCTCGCTCGGCATGTGCTCTACCTGCGCTTTCCCCGACAACGCCCCGGAGGGTGCGTCATGGAACAGCTCCCCGCACACCGCCCGCTGACTGTCGTCCAACTCCCGGACGGCAGCCACGTCTACGCCGACCCGGCCAACCTGCCCGCGCAGCAGCCGAGCGGGCCGCAGGTGGTGCACATCCACCAGGCGCCGCCGGACCGCACGGTGCAGCGCGTCGCGCTCGGCTCCGGGGTCGGTGCCGGCGCGGTCGCGGCCGGCGTCTACTTCGGCCCGCTGCTCGTCGGCGTGCTCACCGCCATCGCCGCGAACCTGGCCATGCTCGCCTTCATCGCGCTCGTGCTCGGCTGGGCCGTGGTCACCGTCGTCCGCTCCATCTCCGAGGGCGGCAAGAGCACCGGCAAGCGCGGCCGGAAGAGCCACTGAAACACCCCGACGCCACAGACGGCCCCCAGAGCGTCTGAGCCTCCTTCTGTGTGGGGTTTGACCCCCGGAAGGCTGTTCGGCCGCCATAGGCCCCGTAGCGACGCAGGGTGACGGAGGTTTCCGCCCTCGCGCGCGCACGCGTAGGGGCCGCCTCGGAAACCAGGAAACCGGAAACACGCTCACTCCGCGTAACACATACGTGTGGTGACGGGCCGTCGCAGGGCCCGTCACCACCGACCCACTACCCCTGAGAAGAGGACTCCGTGAGCCACGGACAAGTCTGGCGTGCCCACCGCCAGTACGCCGCCACCGCTGCACGATGGACCGCCGACGTGTGGCGCAAGGAAGCCGACCGCCGCGCCGCTCTGCGCGCCCAGCGCAAGCCGCTCGTAGCCGACGCCCGCGCCGCCCTGGAACGGGCCCGCGCCGTCGACCCCGAGGGCGTCACCTCCCTGCGCCACCGCGCCGAACGGGAGCTGCGCACCGCCAAGCGACGCGTACCGGACCCGATGTGGCTGTTCGCCACCAAGACGACCGCCGCGCTCGGCATCGCCGGATACGTCTGGCTCCCGCAGGTCCCGACGCGTGTGTGGGTGTGGTCGGCCGTCGCCGTCGTCGCGGCCGTCACCGCCCTGTTCGTGTGGGTGGCCGTGCGCGAGCGCGACACCACCGGACTCAAGCCCACCGCCGAAGAGAGCGCGCTGCTGAAGCGCCTTCAGCCGCAGCACTGGAAGGACCACGCCGAACAGCGCGGCCTCGCCGGCACGCTGACCGGCCGGCCCAAGCTCACCGAAGCCGGGATCGTCGTCGCCGTCCGGCTCGACGGCACGTGGACGGCGACCAAGCTCCGCGCCGCCGAGGACCACATCCGCGCCCTGCTCGGCGCCCGCACGAGCCTGCGCATGCAGATCAAGGCGGGCAAGCAGGGCGGCTGGGCCGAACTCATCCTGCGCACCCGCTCGGCAGCCGACGGCGACGACCTGAAGTGGACACCCGAACGGCGCTCCCTCGGCGTCGACACCGTCACCGGCGAACAGGTCACCGTGCCGCTCGGGGAACGGCTGCTCATCGCCGGCCGGTCCGGCGCGGGCAAGTCGGTTGCGTCCCGGCCGCTGCTGTACGACGCGTCCGAGGGCGCCACGAACGCGCTCGTCATCATCGACCTCAAGCGCGTGGAAGGCCGCCTGTGGGACCACCGGGCCCGCGTCGCCTCCACCCCGCGCGAAGTCGTCGACGTGGTCGATGAGCTGGAGACGGAGATGCTGGACCGGCTCAGCGTGCTGCCCAAGGGCCAGGACACCTGGACCCCCACGAAGGAGCGGCCCCGCATCACGGTCGTCGTGGACGAGGGCGCCGAGGTCATGACGGCCGCCGACAAGGTCCCCTACGAGACCGAGACCGGCGACGGCAGGACCCGCACCGTGACCCGGTCCGCGCTGCCGGGCCTGGAGTCCATCGCCCGCATGGGCCGCGCCGCCTGCATCGACCTGTGGTGGATGACCCAGAAGCCCAGCATCAACGACGGCATTCCCAAGCAGATCGCCCCGCAGATCGGCGTTTCCATCTGCCTCGCGGTCCGCACGCCGGCCGAAGCCCGAGTCGTCCTCGGCGAGGACGCACAGGCCAAGGGCTGGAACGCCGACGAACTCCCCGTTCCCGGTGTCGCGCTGATCCGGGACGGCAAGCGCAAGCCCGACCCCGTCAAGGTCCGCTACATGGACAAGGCCGTCGTCATCGCCCTGCCCGACCGCACCCCGTGGTCCCGCACCGTCGCCCCCACGGTGGAAGCCGCGGGCACCCCGACGCTCACCCTCGTCAAGAACACGACGCTGGACGAGCCCACCACTGACAGCGCGGTGGCCCGCGTCCTGAAGGCCATCGAGACCGCCGACGACCCGGTCCGCCAGAAGGACCTCGTCACCATCACGGGCCTGTCCAAGAGCGCTGTGTCCAAGGCCGTCAAAAGGCTCACCACCGGCGGCATGGTCGTCCGCGCCGTGGACGGTCGCCTGACCACCACGCGCGGCGACGAGTCCGCCGCCGCCTAACCCATCCGCACAACGACGACGGCGGCCCCCTTCCGCCAAGAACCGGGGCCGCCGCCTTCCACCAGACCGTCAACAGACCTGTGGAGGTCTCCCAGCATGACCCAACCGACCCACATCCGGCGAGACGGCGAGCGGCCGTTACTGGGCGGCATGACCGGCACCCCGAGCGCATCCCTGGAGTGCCTGCCGCAACTCGCATCCGCTCTCACGGCGGCCGAACGCGGCTGGCCCGTCATCCCGCTTCACCCCGGCAGTAAGCGCCCGGCCGGGCACGCCGAACGTGTCTGCCCCCGCACCGGTCGGTGCGCCGGCGGGCACCGCACCCCGGAAGAGCGCGCCACCACCGACCCCGAACTGATCCACGCGGCGTGGGCCCACCGCCCGTACAACGTCGGGATCGCGACGGGACCGGCCGGGCTGCTCGTCATCGACCTGGACCCGGTCAAGGCGGAAGAGCCAGAAGGAGCGCCTGACGGCGCCACTTCCTTGCAAGCGCTCTGCGAGCGCGCCGGGCAGGTCCTCCCCGACACCTACCGGGTGCGGACTGCGCGCGGTGAACACCTCTACTTCACCGCCCCCGCCGGGGTGCGGTTGAAGTGCAGCGTGGACCGTCTCGGACCGCACATCGACACCCGCGCCTGGGGCGGCTACGTCGTCGCCCCCGGCAGCACCACCCCCGACGGCACGTACGAGGTCGCCCACGACGCTCCTGTGGCCGAACTGCCCGACTGGCTGACCGCGTTGCTCACCGAGCCGGACCAGCCCGCTCCAGCGCCCGTGCGGGTGCACGACGGCACCCGCGCCGCGCGCGCGGCGTTGGAGCGCGAGTGCGCCGTCATCGCCTCCGCGACCGCGGGCGGGCCGAACGGCCGCAACGTCACCCTGCACCGCAGCGCCTGCAAGGTGGCCCGGTTCGTGGCGTGGGGCGACATCCCCCGGCACGTGGTGGAGGAGGCAATCCAGGGGGCGGGGGAGTCGACGGGCCTGCCGCCGGCCGAGTGCCGCGCCACCATCCGCAGCGCCTTGGACTGGGTCATCGGCCACGCCACCCCACGGGAGGCGGCATGACGGCGCCGACTCCCCCCGCCCTGGATTGCCCCACCTCAGTTCCGACCGGCCCGAACGTCGCCACACAGGCTGTGAACATGGCGGCCGTGGGCGAGCCGAAGGAGGCCGCCCGTCAGGGCGTCGTAACTGCCCTTCTCTCGAACCGGTCCCCGATGCGGCCGGGTGTCGACCCGACCCCGGACGCGCCCGGGATCCGGATCTTCGCCCCGCCGGTCTACCGACACCCCTACGACGGCGCCCGCTGGTCAATGCGCCCCGGCGCCCTGCCCACCGCCGCCTACGCCTGCGCCTGCGGGCTGACCGGCACCGCCACCGGGCCCGACGGCGTCGCCGCGCTGGTCACCGAGTACGACGCCCACCGCTCCGCCTGCACCGGAACGTCCGCCCCGCCGTGTGAAGGGAGGCACGCCGCATGACCAACCGCATCGACGGCGCCGCGCTGCTCAACGAGGTGGAAGCCTTCCACCGCCGCTTCAACGTCTTCCCGCACGAGGCCGCCTACGTGGCCGTGGTCCTGTGGGACGCACACGCCCACCTGCTCGACTGCTTCGAGTCCACCCCGCGCCTCGCCTTCCTGTCCCCCGAACCGGGGTCCGGGAAGTCCCGTGCGCTGGAGATCGTGGAAACGCTCGTGCCCAACCCGATGGCCGCTGTAGACGCCTCCGCCGCCGCGCTCTTCCGCGCGGTGGCCGGGGTCGACGGCAAGCGGCCCACGATCCTCTTCGATGAGATCGACACCATCTTCGGCCCCAAGGCCGGGGAAAACGAGCAGCTCCGGGGCTTCATCAACGCAGGACACCGCCGCAACCGGCCGATGTTCCGCTGCGTGGGAGACGGCGCCAACCAGACCGTGCAGGCATTCCACTCCTACGCCGCCGTCGCCGTGGCCGGGCTCGGCTACCTGCCCGACACCATCCGGGACCGCTCCGTCAACATCCGCATGCGCCGCAGGGCCCGCAACGAGACGATCGAGCCCTATCGCACCCGCATCCACGAGAAGGAAGGGTTCGCACTGCGTGACCGGCTCGCCACCTGGGCAGAGCGGGTCAGCGAGCAGGTCATGAACGTGTGGCCGGCCATGCCCGAAGGCGTCACGGACCGGCCCGCCGACGTGTGGGAACCGCTGCTCGCGGTCGCGGACGCCGCCGGCGGGGACTGGCCCGACAGGGCCCGCGAAGCCTGCGTCGTCCTGGTCGCAGCGTCCAAAGCCAACGACAAAGGCAGCCTCGGAGTGCGGCTGCTCACCGACCTGCGCGACCACGTCATGGTCGGCATCGACCGCCTGCCCACGGTCGCAATCCTGGACCGGCTCAACGCCCTGGACGATGCTCCGTGGGCGGACCTGCACGGCAAGCCGCTCGACAACCGGCGCCTGTCCCGGATGCTCGCCGAGTACATGACGGCGGACAACGAGCCCATCACCTCCCGCAACATCAAGGCCGCCGGGAGCGTCCTCAAGGGCTACTACGCCGCCGATCTGAGGGACGCGTGGGCCCGCTACTGCCCCCCACCCCCGGAAAGTCCGCTACCTCCGCTACCGGGCACCGAAAACGTGGCCTGACCAGCACTAACGCGGTAGCGGCAACCGGCTCCGGTTGCCGCTACCGCCCCGCTACCCATCCGCTACCGCTACCCCTTCCCGCTACCGGCAGCAGGCCCCTGACCTGCGCGGTAGCGGAGGTAGCGGAAGTAGCGGCCCTCAGAGGGACCCCGACGGACAGTCCTAGAGGAGACACCGCGTGACCACCGCCATGCCCGCCAGCCACGAAGCGCTCAAGGTCCCCGAAGTCATGGCAGCGCTTCGCCTCAGCCGCAGCAAGGTCTACGACCTCATTCGCTCCAAGCAGCTCCCGAGCTTCACCGCCGGCCGGGCCCGCCGCATCCCGGTCGACGCCGTCCGCGAGTACATGCGCAACCAAATGGAGGAGGCCGCCTGATGGCCAAGCGACGCGCCAACGGCGAAGGAACGATCACCAAGCGCACCGACGGCCGCTATCACGCCGCCGCCTACGTCTACCGCCCCGACGGCACCCGCACCCGGAAGTTCGTCTACGGCAAGACCCGCGAGGAAGTTGCCGACAAGCTGACGGAGATGCAGGAGATGACCCGTCAGGGCATCCCCGCAGCGTCCTCGACCATGGCGTTCGGGGACTACCTGACGTACTGGCTCGCCACCATCGCCCCGGAGCGTCTCAAGCCTGCGACGCTGAACAGCTACGAGGGTCTGTCCCGGCTCTACATCCGGCCCGCACTCGGCAAGAAGCGGCTGAACCGGCTGTCGCCGGCGGACGTGCGCCGGTTCCTCTCCGAGTTCAAGTCAGCCTGCCTGTGCTGCCTTCGGGGAGCGGACAAGGAACGCCCGGAGGACAAGCGCACGTGCTGTGCGGTCGGTCGCTGCTGCGAGCGGCGCCCGTCCGCGCGCACCGTTCAGTACGTCCATGCCGTACTGCGGTCCGCGTTGCAGCAGGCCATCCGCGAGGAACTGATCGCGCGAAACGTGGCCCGGATCGTGGAGACGCCCACCGTCGACCACAAGGAGGTTCGCCCGCTGGACGCCAGCGAAGCCAAAGCACTGCTCAAGACGGCTCGCCCCCACCGCCTCTACGCGTTGTGGCTGTTGCTGATCTCCACCGGCCTGCGCCGCGGTGAGGTGCTGGGTCTGACGTGGTCGGACGTGGACCTGAACGCCGGTACCCTCCGGGTTCGCCGGAACGTGCAGCGCATCCGGCGAGAGCTGATCTTCGGCACGCCGAAGACGACGCGGTCCATCCGCACGGTCTCTCTGCCCCGGCGGTGCGTGCAGGCGCTCACAAAGCACCGCGAGGCGCAGGATCGTGAGCGCAAAGTCGCGGGACCGAAGTGGAAGCCGGCGGAGGGACAGCCGGCGGGGCTCGTCTTCACGACCTCCACCGGCAGGGTGATCGATCCGCGCGGGCTGAACAGGATGCTCACGATCCTGTGCCGGGACGCCAAGGTGCGACGGGTACGGGTGCACGACCTGCGCCACACCTGCGCGTCGCTGCTGCTGGCTCAGGGGGTCGACGCGCGCACCATCATGGAGACGCTGGGGCACAGCACGATCACGATGACGCTGGACACCTATGCGCATGTGATGGGGACGACGCTCCGGGCCGCCGCCGACCGGATGGACGACGCGTTGGGGCTGGACGACGACGAGGACAACGTGGAAGACGAGACGGCCGCCTGAAGATCTCTTCTCAGGGACGTTGATGTCAGCCGCTGATGTCAGAAGCCCCGCCGGATTAACCGGCGGGGCTTCTGACCTGTGTGCACTCGGCAGGATTCGAACCTGCAACCTTCTGATCCGTAGTCAGATGCTCTATCCGTTAAGCTACGAGTGCTTGTTCTTTTGTTTTGCCTTCGCTCCCGGTCCTTTCGGCCCGCTCGCGGCGACAGGAAGAACATTACATGACTGCCGCCGTCATGTGAAATCCGATCCTCATACCCCTTGTGACCTGCGAAAACGTCCAGGACGGGGGGAGAACGACGAAGCCCCGGTCCTGGGGACCGGGGCTTCGGATGGGGCGGAGGCGGAGGGATTTGAACCCTCGATGGGCTTTAAGGCCCAAACCGCATTAGCAGTGCGGCGCCATAGACCGGACTAGGCGACGCCTCCAGCACAACCGCTCACGCGAGCGCGCGAATGGTGCGTGCAGATGATGACACAGGCGAGCGCCGCGTCACCAATCGCCCCCCACGGTACTAGGCAGGCGGGCCGCAGGGCAAAGGGCTTCGCCGGGCGGGGCGGGAGGGAACCGGAGGCAAAGGGGGGAGCCCGGCGCAACGTCTCGGCGACAGCGGCGTTGGAACGGGCATGGTCTCTGTACTGCCGGGCGCCGGGCGGCGCCTTCTGTGGGCGTCGCTCTCCGCCGTCGCGTCCCTCGTCCCGCTCACCGCCGTACCCGCCGCCGCGGCCGGCGCGCTGCCGCCACCGGTGCGGCCCGAGGACGGGGCTGATCACCTGACCGTCGTGGTCCGGCACGCCGGGGCGGGGCGGGACGGGACGTACGAGGTGTCCTGCCATCCCGCCGCCGGCCGGCATCCGGACGCCGCCGGGGCCTGCCAGGTGCTCGACGAGCACACGCGCTGGGGCCGGGACCCCTTCGCGCCGGTGCCCCCGGACACCACCTGCACCATGCTCTACGGCGGCCCGGCCACCGCCCGGGTCACCGGTACCTGGGCCGGTCGCCCGGTCGACGCCTCGTACGACCGCAGCAACGGATGCGAGATGGGGCGGTGGGACCGGATGGTGCCGCTGCTGCCGAAGCCGGGCGGCCCGGCGTAGGGGCGGCCCACGGGGCCGCGGGGTGCTTGGCGGACGCATTGGTTCCGTAAAGGTCCGGAGGAGGACCGGGGGAGCCGGCCCATGCGGTCACGCGTTCGCCGTCACTTCCTCGTGGGACCTCCCTCTCATCCGGCGCCGCAAGCGCGATCCGTGCCCTTAGACTCCCTCGCGTGACACGTCGCGGGCCGGTTGGCAAGATGGCCCGAGCGGTCGGCAAGGTGCGGTAACAGGGAGGAAGGCGTCTCGTGAGCAGCAGGCCATCCCGAGGCGCTGCTCGCCTCGCAGCCATACTCGACGCGCTGCCGGATGCGTTGGTCCTGGTCAACGCCAACGGAACCGTCGTCAACGCCAACACCATCGCGCTGGAGGCCTTCGAGGCGCCCGGTACGGCTCTCGTGGGGCGCGGGCTGCTCGACCTGCTGCCCGAGTTCGACTCCCGGCTGATCCCCGGGTCGATGCGGCGGCCCGATCACATGGATCCCACGGGGCGGACCAAGCCGACCCGGATGGTCGCGCGGCGGACCGACGGGACCGAGTTCCCGGTCGAGGTCACCAGCGCCAACCTGAACGGGCAGCAGGCGTACGACGGTTACGGCTACACCGGCGACGAGCTGCTCATGATCGTGGTCCGGGACCTGTCCGGGACCGTCGACACCGAGGCCGAGCTGGCCCGCTCCCAGCGGCAGACCGAGATGATCCTGCGGGCTGCCGCGGAAGGCGTCGTGGGCACCGACACCGACGGGCGGATCGTGCTCGTCAATCCGGCCGCCGCCCAGATACTGGGGTACCGGGCCGGTGAGCTGGGCGGCAAGGAGCTGCACACCCTGGTGCTGCACTCCCGTGCCGACGGCTCGCCCTTCCCGTACGACGAGTCGCCGCTCGCCGACACCCTGCGCTCGGGGCGCAAGCACCGGGTGCGCGGGCAGGTGCTGTGGTCCAAGGGCGACAAGAAGGTGCCGGTCGATCTGACCACCGCGCCGGTGCGGGACGGGGACCAGCTCGTCGGCGCCGTGATGACCTTCACCGACCGGCGGCCGTACGACGCCCTGGTCGAGGAGAAGGCCGCGCTGGAGCAGGCGCACGCCGAGGAGCTGGAACGACTCTCCGAGGAGCACGCCTCCGACCTGACCGCGCTGCGCCAGCAGCACGTCACCGAGGTCGAGGAGCTGCGCGAGAAGCACGCGGAGGAGCTGGCGGCCGGCGAGGAGCGGTACGCCTCCCTCGCCGAGCGGGAGAAGGACCGCTACGAGGCGCTCGCAGGGCGGCACGAGCAGCTGCTCACGCTGCTCGGCGAGTCGCTGCGCGGACCGCTGGACGAGCTGCGCCACGAGCTGTCCGCGCTCGCCGCCGACGACGCCGGTCAGCTGTGGCCCGAGGCCAATCAGGTGCTGCACCACCTCTCCGCCGGATACGCGCGGATCACGACCCTGATCGACAACGTGCTCGGCTATCAGCGGCTGGACGCGGGCAGTGAGGACATCACCCGGACGAAGGTGATGCTGGACGCCGTCGTCGCCGCCGGTGTGGACGGGGCCGTCGAGCTGATCGGGCCGGGGCGCGTGCAGTTCGCCGTCCACGCCCCGCCCATCGAGGCCGAGGTCGATCCGCAGCGGCTCGCCACCGCGCTCGCGCATCTCGTGGCGGACGTCGCGGGGGTCGACGCCACCGGCAACACGCCCGTCTCGGCGGGCGGTTATCTGGACAACACCGTCGTCGTGGCCGCCGCGCAGCGCGGCGAGGTCGCGCGTATCGAGGTGCGCGGACCGTACGCCGGCGGGGACCCGGTGCACGAGCCGATCGTGCGCGGGATCGTGCGCGCCCACGGAGGCGTGCTGCAGACGCACGAGGTGCCGGGCATGAGCGGCAGTGCCTACGTGCTCGAGGTGCCGCTCGGCGGCGGGGCGGGCGCGGTCGCCGCCGACTCCCCCGGCACGGTGCAGGTCCCGGACGGCGCCGAGGGTGCCGCGGACGACTCCGGTGCGGCCGAGCAGGCCGGCGCGGGCGGTCGGCGGCGGGCCCGGCGGGCCTCCACGGACGCCTTCCTGGAGAGTGACGTGGCCGGCGCGGATGACGCCGGTGAGGCGGAGGCACCCGTACCGACCGGGCGGCGCCGGCGGCGGGCCGGCGCGCCCGCCGAGGAGGCTGTCGCGGTTCCGGCCGAGGCCCCGGAGGGCGCGTCCGGCGGGACCGGGCGGCGCCGCGGGCGGCCCGCCGAGATCGGCGCCGGAGGCGCCGGTGACGGCGAGGGCGTGGCCGAGGGTGCCGTGATGACCGCGGCCGAGCAGAGCGCGGGGGCCGCCGCCTCGGGTACGGGACTCGGTGGCACCGTGCCGCCGCAGGGCGTGCCCGCGCCCACGGGCCGGCGGGCCCGGGGCGACTCCGACGCCCCGCAGGCCGCCCTGCCCCCGGCCCTTCCCGCGGCCGGCGGCGAGCCGGCACCGGGCGCGCAGGCCGTTCCGGCGCAGGGTGGCGAGCTGGTCGCGGCAGACGGCGCGCAGCCGGGCGGACGGCGCCGGCGGGCGCTGGCCGCCGCGGCGGAGCGCGCCGCGGCGCAGGAGGCGGGCGCGCGTACGGTCTTCGCCCTGCCACCGGCCGACGCCGACCGTGCCCCGGCCGGTGCCGAGCCGGCGAACGGCACGGCCCCCGCCCCGGGTGCGGCCGTGCCGGTGGTGCCGGGTGCGAGTGCGCCCGCGGGGCCGAACGCCGGTGTTCCCGTGACTCCGGGTGGCGGTGGGCCGTCCGTCCCGGGCCCGGGTACGGCTGCCGACGCGCGGCCGCAGGTCGGTCCGGCGGCCGGTGCCGGACCGCTGCCCGGGCAGGTGCAGGTGCCCGCGCAGATGCCGGTGTCCGTCGAGGGGCTCCCGGGTGACGACGGCCGGCACGACGCCGTACCGCTCGACCAGGCCGAGGACCACACCCCGCCGCAGCCGCATCCCACCAGCGCCCCGACCGGCCGACGGCGCCGGGCCGTGGCCCAGCCGGCCGAGGCCGCGCAGGCGGTGGCGCCGGGAACCGTACCCGGACAGACCCCGCCGCAGCCCCTCCCGGCGCCGGCCGCTCCCGGCCAGGCCCCGCAGGGCACGGCCGTACCGCCGGCTCCCGGCCAGGCGGCGCCCGGCGTTCCGGCGCAGGGCACGGCCGGGCAGGGCATCGCCGTCCAGGCGGGTCCCGGGCAGGGCATCGCCGTCCAGGCGGGTCCCGGGCAGAGCGGTCCCGTCCAGGCAGGTCCCGGGCAGAGCGGTCCCGTCCAGGCAGGTCCCGCGCCGGCGGTTCCCGGTGCGCAGCCCGGTGCCGCCGTCCCGGGGCAGGCGGCCGTACCAGCGCAGCACACGCCGGGCCGGCCCGCGCCCGCTCAGAGCACACCGGCCCAGCCGGCGCCCGCGCAGGGCACCGCCCCGGCGCCGCAGCCCCCGGCCGCCGCGCAGCCGGGCACCCCGCCCGCCGGTACCCCGGTGGCCCCGGGTGCGCTGCCGTTGCCCGCCGAGGCCGGGCAGGCGACCGCGGGCCCGCAGGGCGCCCAGGCCGGCAGTCCGGCGGCCGGTGCCCCGCAGCAGTGGCCGGGTACCGGCACTCCCACCCCGGCTCCCGGCACCCCGCTTCCCCCCGGGGCCAACGGGTCCGCCGTACCGGCCGCGCAGCCGTTGCCCGCGCCGGCCGCCGGCGGTGTGCCGGTCGACCCGGACTCGACGCAGGGGCGGGCGATCAGCGTGCGCACGCTCGGGCAGGGTGTGCCGTTCGCGCGGCAGGCCGCCCAGGTGCAGCAGCCGACGGCCACTCCGCCGCCGCACGCGCCGGGCGGTTCCGGCCGGCGGCGCAAGCTGGGCACGCCTCCCGACCCGGCCACCCGCCCGGAGCCGCAGCCGCAGCCGGTCCAGGCGGCCCGGCCGCATCCGCCGGCCGAACCGGCACCGGCACAGCCGTCGCTCGGCGGTCAGGCGCCGCTCGCCGGGCAGCCGGCGGTGGCGCAGCCGGCGCCCGCCGGTCCGGTGCCCGGGGCGCAGCCCTCGCTCGGCGGGCAGTCCCGGCCGGCCGCGGGCACCGAGGGGGCCGGACGGTCGTACGCCATAGGCGCCCCGGAGCCCGACGCCGCCGAGGGGCCGGAGCCGCTGGACGGTCCCGGCGGGGCCGTGGAGGTGGCGGACACGCCGCGTCCGCAGCCGCTGGACGACGAGCTGCCCCCGGAGCCGCTGGACAACCCGCGCCGGCTGCTGGTGTGGCCCGCGCCGGACGTGACGACCCAGCAGGCGCTGAGCGACCGTGGCTACCGGCCGGTGATCGTGCACTCGCGCGAGGAGGTCGACGCGCAGATCGCGGCCTTCCCCGCCGCGCTGTTCGTGGACCCGCTGACCGGGCCCATCACGCGGACCGCGCTGCAGTCGCTGCGCCAGGCCGCGGTGGCCGCCGAGGTTCCGGTGCTGGTCACGGCCGGGCTGGGGCAGGCGACGCGCGAGGCGGCGTACGGCGCCGATCCCGCCGTCCTGCTGAAGGCGCTGGCGCCGCGGGACAGCGAGCAGCATCCGCCGCGGGTGCTGCTCATCGAGGAGCACGCGGAGATCGCGCTGGCGCTGACCTCGACGCTGGAGCGGCGCGGGATGCAGGTGGCGCGGGCCGCGAACGACAACGACGCGGTGACGCTGGCGGGGCAGTTCCGGCCGAACCTGGTGGTGATGGACCTGATGCAGGTGCACCGCCGGCGGGCCGGGATCGTGGACTGGCTGCGGGCGAACGGGCAGCTCAACCGCACCCCGCTGGTCGTCTACACGGCCGCGGTCGACCCGGCCGACCTGCCCCGGCTGGCCTCGGGCGAGACGGTGCTGTTCCTCGCGGAGCGGTCCACCAGCACCGAGGTGCAGTCGCGGATCGTGGACCTGCTGGCCCGGATCGGCACGAACTAGGCACCGGGTCCGGACACCGGCGCCGTACGGGCAGTCGCTAGCGGGCCACCAGCCTGCGGGCCGCCTCCTTGACGGAGGCCCGCAGGCGGTCGCGGTCGGAGTCCCGCGTACCGGCGAGGATGCGCCGCATCTGGGGGACCACGGCCATCCAGTTGGTCAGCGCGGTGATCAGGATCAGCAGGTCGCCGGCCGGGATGGCGTCCGTGATGACGCCCCGGGCCTGGCCGTCCTCGAGCGCGGCGACCTTGCGGGCGTAGTGGTCCTGGCGGGCCGGCTCGTCCGGGAGTTCGGCGCTGCCGTACTCGATGCCCTCCCAGAAGAGCAGGCGCAGCAGTTCGGGGTGGGTGGCGTGGTAGTCGAGGAGGCGGTCGACCCAGCCCTCGATGTCGTCGGGGTCGACGGGTACGGCCGCCGCCAGGTCGACCATGCAGGTGCCGAGGACCTTGCTGAACAGCTCCGCCTTGTTGCCGAAGTAGGCGTAGATCAGCTGCTTGTTGGCCTTGGCCGCGGTGGCGATGCGGTCGATGCGGGCGCCCGCGATGCCGTGGCGGGCGAACTCGGCGACCGCCGCGTCGAAGATACGGGCCTTGGTGGCCTCGGGGTCCCTCACTGGTGCCATGGGGACAGGGTAGGGCGCTCGGCGAGCGATAACCAACTGGTTGGTTGACTGGGAATGCCGGGACGGTGCACGCTGTTGGGGAGTTTCAACCAACCAGTTAGTTGTGTGAGTCGGCTCTAAGGAGTGCCTCCCCCTCATGCCGTCAGCCACCAGCACCCGCCGGGCGCCCGGAGTCCGGATACCCGACCGCGAGCGGTCCGCCTCCGGCACCCTCTTCCTCCTGCTCATCGCCGTCTGCACCGCCGTCACGGCCGCCAACATCTATCTCGCGGCCCCGCTGCTGCCGCTGATCGCCCACGACTTCGGCACCCTCCCCGCGGCCGTGGCCTGGATCGCCTCGGTGGCCCAGCTCGGCTACGCGGCCGGGCTGCTCTTCTTCGCCCCGCTCGGCGACCGCGTCGACCGCCGTCCGCTGGTCGCCTGGCTCTCCGTGGCCACCACGGTGGCGCTGCTCGTCGCGGCCGTCGCCCCGGGCACCGCGGCCCTGGCCGCCGCCGTGTTCGTCGCCGCCGCGGCGACCGTCGTACCGCAGCTGCTCGTGCCGCTGGTCGCCGCGCGCGCCCCGGCCGACCGGCGCGCCCGGCATGTCGCGGCCGTCATCGCCGGGCTGTTCACCGGCATCGTCGCGGCCCGCGTCCTCGGCGGGCTCGCCGGGCAGGCCTTCGGCTGGCGCTGGGTGTTCGCCGGGTCCGCCGTACTGACCCTCGCCCTGGGGCTGGCCACCGCGGCGGCCCTGCCGGCCGAGCGGCGGGTACGGCACGGCGGGCTGTTCTCCGGCATCGCCGAGCTGCCGGGGCTGCTGCGCCGCTCGCCCGACCTGTGGCGGGCGTGCCTGCGGCAGGCGGGGATGTTCGGGGCGTGGAGCGCCCTGTGGACCTCGCTGGCGCTGCTGCTGACCGGTCCGGAGTACGGCCTGTCCACCGCGACCGCCGGGCTCTTCGGCCTCTTCGGGCTGACCGCCAGCGCGGTGGCGCCACTGGCGGGCGGGCTGGTGGACCGGTTCGGCGCGGCCCGGGTCGTCGGCGCCGCGTATGGGCTGGCCGCCGTCGCCGTACCGCTGTTCTGGCTCGGCGGCCAGGTGCTGCCGGCCCTGTTCGCCGCCGCGATCGCGATCCACGCGGCCCTCGTGGCCTCCCACGTCGCCAACCAGACCCTCGCCCTGACCACGACGTCCACACCGGCCACCGCCAACACGGCCTACGTCGTCTCCGGCTTCGCCGGCGGCGCCCTCGCCTCAGCCGTCGCAGGCCCCGCCTTCAGCCACTGGGGCTGGTCCGGGGTGTGCGCGGTGGCGGGGCTGTGGCTGGTACTGGGGTGGACTACGACAGTGCGGGGCGGGCGGCGCTGACGGGGTGCGGGGGCCGGCGCTGACGGCGGGGGCCGGCGGCGCGCGGATACCGGCACCGACGCATGCGGAGGCCGGCGCCGACAGCGCCGGCAGCCGCACTAACGCACTGCGTAAGGGCTGGCGGTGGCGGCTTGCGGCAGCCGGCACTCGCAGCGTGCAGCCGCCGGCACCGACGCACTGCTGGGGGCCGGCGCTGACGGCGCGCGGCGGCCGAGCAGCGCGCCGGAGCGGCGACCGGAGTGCCGCCCAGGGCACGCAACGCGCCGCAGTGCGTCCCGGCGCGCGCGGTGCGCGTCGTACGCCGCCCGTGCCTCGGCAGGCCGGCACCGATGCCACGGGACGGCCGGCACGCCCACCGCGCGGCGGCCCCGAAACGCCGGCGGTGGGGGCCGGAGCCGGATCCCGCCCCGATGCCCGGTGTCGAGTTCTCGCTCGGCACCGGGTCCTTTCCACGGCGGCGAAGCCCCGTCAGAGGTGGGTGACGTCCAGCTCGCCCTCTGCGTACTGCCTGCGGAGCACCTTCTTGTCGAACTTGCCCACGCTCGTCTTCGGGACCGACTCGACGACCGTCCAGCGCTCGGGCAGCTGCCACTTGGCGATGCGGCCCTCCTCGGCGAGGAAGGTGCGCAGGGTCTCGAAGTCGGCGGTCGCGCCGGGCCGCAGGACGACCGTGGCCAGCGGCCGCTCGCCCCACTTCTCGTCCGGTACGGCGACCACGGCGGCCTCGGCGACGTCCGGATGGGACATCAGCGCGTTCTCCAGCTCGACCGAGGAGATCCACTCGCCGCCGGACTTGATGACGTCCTTGGCCCGGTCGGTGAGGATGAGGAAGCCGTCGGGGGAGATGGTGCCGACGTCACCGGTCTTCAGCCAGCCGTCCGCGCTGAACTTGTCGGCGGGACGCAGGGGTTCGGCGTCGGGGCCGTTGTAGTAGGCGCCCGCGATCCAGGGCCCGCGCACCTCCAGCTCGCCCGCCGACTCGCCGTCCCAGGGCAACCGTGCGCCGCCGGGGCCGGTGAGGCGGGCCTCGACGCTCGCCGGGAAGCGGCCCTGGGTGAGCCGGTAGCCGAACTCCTCGTCCGTGCCGACCGCGTGAGCCGGCGGACGGGCCACCGTGCCCAGCGGGGAGGTCTCCGTCATGCCCCAGGCGTGGCAGACGCGCATGCCGAGCTGGTCGAACGCCTCCATGAGGGAGGGCGGACAGGCCGAGCCGCCGATGGTGACCTGGGTGAGCGAGGAGACGTCCCGCGGCCTGGCGTGCAGCTCGCCGAGCAGGCCCTGCCAGATGGTCGGGACGGCCGCCGCGTGGGTGGGCCGCTCGCTCTCGATCATCTCGGCGAGCGGGGCCGGCTGCAGGAAGCGGTCCGGCATCAGCATGTTGACGCCGGTCATGAAGGTGGCGTGCGGCAGGCCCCAGGCGTTGACGTGGAACTGCGGGACGACGACGAGCGAGGTGTCCTGGTCGGTCAGGCCCATCGACTGGGCCATGTTGACCTGCATGGAGTGCAGGTAGATCGAGCGGTGGCTGTACACCACGCCCTTGGGGTCGCCGGTCGTGCCGGAGGTGTAACACATGGCGGCGGCCTGGCGTTCGTCCAGCTCCGGCCAGTCGTAGTGGGTGGGCCGGCCCGCGATCAGTTCCTCGTACTCGTGCACCTGCGCGCCGGCGTCGGCCAGCGGGGCGCGGTCGCCGGGCCCGGAGACGACGATGTGCTCGACCGTGGGCAGCTTCGGCAGCAGCGGCGCCAGCAGCGGGATGAGGGAGCCGTTGACGAGGACGACCCTGTCGGCCGCGTGGTTGACGATCCACACCAGCTGTTCTGCGGGCAGCCGCAGGTTCAGCGTGTGCAGGACGGCGCCCATGGAGGGGATCGCGAAGTACGCCTCGACGTGCTCGGCGTTGTTCCACATGAGCGTGGCCACCCGGTCGTCGCCGGTCACCCCCAGCTCGTCCCGCAGGGCGTGCGCCAGCTGCGCGGCGCGGGCGCCGATCTCGGCGAAGGTGCGCCGGTGCGGTTCGGGGTCCCCGGTCCAGGTGGTCACCCGTGAGGAGCCGTGGACCGTCGACCCGTGGGTCAGGATCCTGGAGATCAGCAGCGGTACGTCCTGCATCGTGGCCAGCACGGCGTCCTCCCGGGCGACATTGCCTACGCGGTGGTCCTACGCGGTGGTAGGGGGTGCGCTGAATTCTGCGCACATACCACGCGGTATGTCACTAGGGGGTGGGTCACTGAGCGGTCACGTTCCGCGGGAGACCGCGGCTAGCGGACCAGCATCAGGTCCGGGTCCTCGCGCAGCTTGCCGAGCGCGCGGGAGACCGCCGACTTCACCGTGCCCACCGACACCCCGAGCACCTCGGCGGTCTGGGCCTCGCTGAGGTCCTCGTAGTACCGCAGGACGACCATCGCCCGCTGGCGCGCCGGCAGCCGCAGGACCGCCTGCCACATGGCGTCGTGCAGCGCCTGCCGCTCGGCCGGGTCGTCGCCGCCGGGCAGGGGTTCCGGCTCGGGCAGCTCGTCGCAGGCGAACTCGTCCACCCTGCGCTTGCGCCACTGCGAGGTGCGGGTGTTCAGCAGCGCCCGGCGCACATAGCCGTCGAGCGCCCGCTGGTCCTCGATCCGCTCCCAGGCCACATAGGTCTTGGCGAGCGCGGTCTGCAGCAGGTCCTCGGCATCGCTCGGGTTCGCGGTCAGCGAGCGGGCGGTACGCAGCAGGACCGGCTGGCGGGCGCGCACGTACGACGCGAACGACGGGTAGGTCTGCCGCGCGGGAGCGGCGGCGGCCGAGGCGCTGGTGCAGACGGGTGTGGTCATGGCTCCACGCTAGGAGCGAGGCCCGCCGCGGCGGATCGCCCGCAGGTCCCGAAGGCGAGTCCCCCTCAGGTTGTAGGGGTGGGGCTGCCTCCACCTCCTGAAGGTGGACTGCGGGACCGTACCATCTCCGGGTACGACCCCCGAGGAGGTCAGCCGTCCGCCGTCAGGACCAGCCCTGATGTGGGCACTCCGGTGCCGGCCGTCACCAGGGTGCGGGCCGCCCCCGGGACCTGGTTCACGGCCGTGCCCCGCAGCTGCCGTACCGCCTCCGCGATGCCGTTCATGCCGTGCAGGTACGCCTCCCCGAGCTGGCCCCCGTGGGTGTTCAGCGGCAGCCGCCGCTCGGCCACGAAGTCCGCCGCCTCGCCCCGGCCGCAGAAGCCGAACTCCTCCAGCTGCATGAGCACGAACGGGGTGAAGTGGTCGTACAGGATGCCCACGTCGACGGCGTCCGGGCCGAGTCCGCTGGTGCGCCACAGCTGCCGGGCCACCGCGCCCATCTCCGGCAGGCCGGTCAGGTCGTCCCGGTAGAAGCCGGTCATCTGCTCCTGCGCCCGGCCCGCGCCCTGGGCCGCCGCCGCGATCACGGCGGGCGGCCGCGGCAGGTCCCGGGCCCGCTCCAGGGAGGTGACGACGACCGCCTGCCCGCCGTCGGTCTCCTGGCAGCAGTCCAGCAGCCGCAGCGGCTCGGCGATCCAGCGGGAGGCGGCGTGGTCGGCGAGCGTGATCGGGCGGCCGTGGAACCAGGCGGCGGGGTTGGTCGCCGCGTACGCCCGGTCCACCACGGCCACGTGCCCGAACGCCTCCGGCGTCAGGCCGTACGCGTGCAGATACCGCTGGGCGGCCATCGCCACCCAGGAGGCCGGGGTGAGCAGCCCGAACGGCAGCACCCAGCCGAGGGCCGCCCCCTCCGCCGACGGCTCCCGGTGCTGCACGCCCGCGCCGAACCGGCGGCCCGAGCGCTCGTTGAACGCGCGGTAGCAGACCACGACCTCCGCGACGCCCGTCGCCACCGCGAGCGCCGCCTGCTGGACGGTGGCGCAGGCCGCCCCGCCGCCGTAGTGCACCCGGGAGAAGAAGGACAGCTCGCCCATCCCGCAGGCCTGGGCCACGGTGATCTCCGGGCTGGTGTCCATGGTGAAGGTCACCAGCCCGTCCACGTCCGCCGGGGTGAGCCCGGCGTCGTCGAGTGCGGCCCGCACCGCCTCCACCGCCAGGCGCAGCTCGCTGCGGCCGGAGTCCTTGGAGAACTCGGTGGCCCCGATGCCGGCGATCGCCGCGCGTCCGCCGAGGGTGTCGCGACTGCGCAGGCTCATGATCCGGCCTCCGGGAGGATGACCGTCACCGTGCCCGTCACATGGGTGCCGAGGCCGTTGGTGCCGACGACCCGGACGACGGCCGTGTTCCCGTCGACCTCCTCGACGCTGCCGGTCAGCACCATCGTGTCCCCGGGATGGTTGGGCGCGCCCAGCCTGATGGCGACCTTGCGGAGCACCGCCGGGGGGCCGACGTGGTCGGTGACGTACCGGCCGACCAGGCCGTTCGTGGTCAGGATGTTCATGAAGATGTCCGGTGCGCCCTTCTGCCGGGCCAGTTCCGGGTCGTGGTGCACGTCCTGGTAGTCCCGGGAGGCGATGGCGCCCGCCACGATCAGGGTGCGGGTCACCGGGATCTCCAGCGGCGGCAGCCGGTCCCCGGCCCTCACCGGTCCACCACCCGGAACACCGGTACCGTCAGCTCCTCGTCGCACCGCTGGAACTCCAGCCGCACCGGCAGCCCGATGCGCACCTTGTCGTACGGCACCCCGACCACGTTGCTCACCATCCGCACCCCCTCGGCGAGTTCGATCAGGCCGACCGCGTAAGGGGGGTCGAAGGCCGGGAAGGGCGGGTGGTGCAGCACCACGTACGAGTGGACCGTGCCCTCGCCGCTCGCCTCCACCGTGTCCCAGGCCGGGCTGCCGCACGCGTTGCAGCCAGGCAGCCAGGGGTGGCGCGGGGTGCCGCAGGCCGTGCAGCGCTGGATGAGGAGCCGGTGCTCGGCCACGCCCTGCCAGAAGCCGGCGTTGTCCCGGTTGACCACCGGGCGGGGGCGGCGCGCCCGGGGGGCGCGGGGTGCGGGGGCGTACTTGAGGATGCGGAAGCGGTGGGTGGCGACCGGCTCGCCGTCGACCCGTACGTCCATCCGGGTGGTGACGAAGTAGCCCGTGCCGAGCTTGGTCGTCTTGCGGCCGGAGACCTCCTCGATGACCGTGTCGAACGCGACCTCGTCGCCCGGCCGCAGGGGCCGCAGGTACTCCTGCTCGCAGTCCGTGGCCACCACGGCGGTGCAGCCCGCCGCGTCCAGCAGGGCGAGGAGTTCGCCGTACGCCCCGGTGCGGCCCTGGTGTCCGGTCAGGCCGCCCATCGTCCAGGCCTGGAGCATGGTGGGCGGGGCGATGGCGTCCGGGCCGGTGTAGGCGGGGTTGGTGTCGCCCAGCGCCTCGCACCAGTGCCGGATCATCGGCGCGTTCACCGGGTCCTTGCCGACACCGGCAACGGCGGCCGGACGCCCCTGGAACTCCTTGAGCCGCGCGCCCAGTTCGTCGCCGGCCTGCTCCTCGCGCACCGCCACCCCCAGACTCGGGAAACAGTTTCTGACTGTCCGTCAGATATCGTGGAGTGTCAAGGCCGGCCGGGCGCTCCCGCGAAAACGCCGACGCGGCGGCGCCGAGGCACCGCCGCGCAGACGTGTTGCGAGTTTTGAAGCACACCCCGCGAGGATCCTCGTCACGACAGCCGTCACCCGAGGCTCACCAGCACGGACGTCCAGCCCTCCGGGCAACACGAGGAGTGAATCGCTCCGGCAGCATCCCGCCACCCCCACTCCGCACCGGCGCGCCGGCTCGATCCACCCTTCCTTTTTTCGAACGCACGTACGAACATGGAGCCATGGCCACCACCGACCGGCAGGCAACGACGCTGGCCCTCGCACACGCCCTGTCAGCCGCCGAACGCGGTCTGGCCGTCATCCCCCTGTCCCGGACGAAGCTCCCGGCCCTGCGCTCCCCGCACCGCGACGACCCCGCCCCGGGGCGCCCCTGCCACGGCGAGTGCGGACGCTACGGCCACGGCGTGTACGACGCCTCCACCGACCCCGTCCGCATCCGCGAGCTCTTCGCCGCCGCGCCCCGGGCCACCGGCTACGGCATCGCCTGCGGGCTGCCCCCGTACCACCTGATCGGCGTCGACCTGGACACCAAGTCCGGCACGGACTCCTCGGCCGCCCTGCGCGAACTGGCCCTGCGCCACCTGTTCACGATCCCGGAGACGGTCGTCGTCCTCACCCCGAGCGGCGGCCGCCACCTGTGGCTGACCGGCCCGCCGGACACCGTCGTACCGAACTCGGCCGGCCGGCTGGCGCCCGGCATCGACATCCGGGGCGCCGGCGGCTACCTCGTCGGCCCGGGCTCCCGCACCGACCACGGCGTCTACACCGCCGCACCCGGCACCGCCCACCTGGCCCCGGCCGCCTGCCCGCCCTCCCTGCTCCGCCTGCTGCTGCCCCCGCCGCGCCCCCACCAGCCGGCGCCGCCCGCCGCCGGCGACCACGGCCGCGGCCTGGTCCACTTCGTCCTGACCGCCCACGAGGGCCAGCGCAACACCCGCCTGTTCTGGGCGGCCTGCCGCGCCTACGAGAACGGCATCGGCCCTGCCCTGGTGGCCCCCCTCACCGAGGCGGCCCTGCACACCGGCCTGACCGAACGCGAGGCCCGCGCCACGATCGCCTCGGCGGCCCGCATGACGGGCCACCACCCCTGACGCCCCGAGCCGGGAGCTACTGGGCGACCGGGTTCCTGACGCGCTCGGACTCGTCCTGCACGAGCAGGGAGAGCAGGGAGGCCACGGGGAGGCCGGCCTCCGCCGGGTGGCGCAGCACCTTGTCCGGCTCGATGCGGTAGGTGTTCGTGCGTCCGTCACGGGTGTGGGAGAGGTAACCGTCCTGCTCCAGATCGGAGATGATCCGCTGGACGGCCCGCTCCGTGAGCCGGCAGCGGGCGGCGATGTCACGGATCCGGATGTTCGGATTGTCGGCGATGGCTGCCAGGACGCGCGCGTGGTTGGTGATGAACGTCCAACCGGTGTGAGGTTCGGGCACTCCAACCATGCCCCGCATTTTATGCGACGCCATTGCCGGAACACAGATACATGACATACTTTTCACGTATTCGCTGACCTGGTCCCGCGATGAAGCGCCATGGAAGGAGCCTGAAGGTGTCCTCGGATGAAGCCGTCATGCCAAGGCTCACGACCAACGCCGGCGGGAAGCAGGGGTCGGACCGGGCCGGCAAGCATCCCCCTCAGGCGGCGGTCGTTCAGTACGAACGGCGCGATGCGTGGGTCGTCGCCGCGCACGGCGCCTACGACCTGCACTCGATCCCGCCCCTGGCGGACGCGCTGGACGCCGCCGCCAGGAAGCACCCGAAGGTGGTCCTGGACGCCTCCGGTGTCGTCTTCGCGGACTCGACGTTCCTCAATCTGCTGATCCTCACCCACCAGGCGGGCACCCTGCGCGTGGCCGCGCCGCCCCGGCAGCTCCAGCGGCTCTTCGAGATCACCGGAGCCGACACCGTCCTGGAGATACGGGAGACGGTGGACGACGCCGCCGTCTCCTGACCCCCGCCCGAAAACGGGTGACCCTACGGCACGCTCCCGGCCCCTGCGGGGCGGTTCCGGAGCTGTCCGACGCCGAGCTGTCGAGCACCGTGCGGGACCCCTCGCGCGCCCAGCGGTGTCCCCGGCGCCCAGGAGGCCGGCGGATGCGAGGTCGGATCCTCCCTGTGGGGGCATACGGGAAAGGAAGCGTGAAGACATCGCGCGGCGCTCCCCCTGCGGCACCGCGGACGGGGCCCGAGCTTGCGGAGGCGAGGACATGACGGAGCCGAAGACCGCCGAGACCTGCCCTGCACGGTCACCGGGAGTTCCCGACGCCCGGCTCACCGACGCACTGGACGCCATCGGGGCCGGCGCCTACGTCGCCGACGAGCAGGGCCGAATCGTCGCCGTCAACTCCCTCGCCGAGCATCTGCTGGACCGGCCCGCCGAAGACCTGATCGGCCAGGACGCCCACGAGCTGCTGCACCGCGGGCCTCTGGGCCAGCCGCTGCCCACCACCCGGTGCAGCATGCGGCAGGCGTTCCACGCCGGGCACCCGGCCCAGGGCGAAGAGGACTACTTCGCCCGCGCCGACGGCTCCGTCCTGCGCATCTCGTGGATGATCGCCCCCTACGCCCTCGCCGACGCCGGGGCCGGCACACTCGTGGTCTTCCACACACCCGAGGCGGTGCACGGCACCGAGCCGCACCCGGAGCAGGCCGCCGAACGGATGAGCGATCTGGAGCGGCTGGCCCTGCTGGCCGAGACCACCACACAGCTGACCTCCACCTTCGATGTCGACGAGGCACAGCGCCGGCTGGTGGCCCTGGTCGTGCCCCGGCTGGCGGACTGGGTCGTCATCGACCTGATCACCGAGCGCGACGAGGTGTGGCGCACCACCGTGGTCCAGGCCGACGGCGACACGCTCGTGCACCATGAAGATCTGCAGGGACCCATGCCGCCGATCCCCGAGGAATCCCCGATGCCCCTGTCCCGGGCCCTGCGCGGTGTCGCCTCCACCCTGGCGGGGCCCGACACCTACCAGGGCGCCCCGGACTCCGGGATAGCGGTGGAGCAGCGCCGCCTGTTCGACGCCACCGGCATCCACTCCGCGGCCATCGCCCCCCTGCGCAGCACCCGCGAAGTCCTGGGCGCCCTCACCCTCGGCCGCGCCAAGAAACCGGGCGACTTCACCACCGCCGACCTGCCGCTGATCGAGGACATCGCGCGCCGCGCCGGTGTCGCCCTGGACAACGCCCGCCTCTACCAGCGCCAGCGCGCGGTCGCCGAGACCATGCAGAACCACCTGCTGCCGCAGATGCCGAGCGTGCCCGGGCTGCAGATGACCGTCCGCTACCTGCCCGCCCCCGACGCCTCACAGGTCGGCGGCGACTGGTACGACGCCTTCACCCTCTCCGACGGCGCCACCGCGCTGGCCATCGGGGACGTCGTCGGCCACGACCTGGAGGCCGCGGCCGGCATGGCCCAGCTGCGCAACATGCTCCGCGCCTACGCCTGGTCCCAGCGCCAACCGGCCAGCCGGATCGTCGAACGCCTCGACGAGGCGGTCATGCCGATCACCGACGTCAGCATGGCCACGCTCATCTTCGCCCGGGTGACCGAGACGGACGACGGGCACTGGCAGCTGTCCTGGACCAACGCGGGCCACCCTCCGCCGCTGCTCATCGACCACAACGGCCTGGCCCGCTACCTCACCGACGGCCACGGTCTCCTGCTGGGCACCGGAGTCTCCACGCCCCGCCCCGACGCCACCGTGGCGCTGCCGCCCGGCTCCACCCTGCTGCTGTACACCGACGGCCTCATCGAAGCACCCGGCCAGACCCTGGACGAGGGCCTCCACCGGCTCCGGCAGCACGCCGCCGCCCTCGCCCACCGCCCCCTGCCGTCCTTCACCGACCAACTCCTGCGCCGCGTCCAGCCCCCCGGCATCGACGACGTCGCCCTCCTCGCCCTGCGCACACCGTCCCAACGGCACACCGGCTGAGACAGACCTCATGCAGAAGGGGCGCCCCGAAAACCGGGACGCCCCTTCTGACCTGCATATCTACGAGCTGTGCGGAGGCGGTGGGATTTGAACCCACGGTGACATCGCTGCCACGACGGTTTTCAAGACCGGCCAACCATCGCACGCTGCGAAGGTCGTGACCTGGGCAGACGCCAGCAGCGAGAAGCTAGCCGGCGGTCTCCTGGCCAGAGGTTGGCCGCACGCCACTCGACTACAGGATCGGGCATCACCCTTATCAAGTCGATCACACAGCGTCTTCTCAGTCGGCTCACCCACTGCACGCCTCGATCCGCACTCCGCTGGTCAGACATTGGTGTCAGCTAAAGCCGACGACCTCCACAAGCAAGGCAGCACCCTGGACTTGCCCCGCTGCGTGCCTCCGGCGCCCGCCGGGCTGCCGGGGCGGCGCTGCCTCGTTAACCCGCCGTGTGGAGAAAAGAAAGAAGAAGCCAGCCTACAAGCGTGCCACCCTGGCAGCGCCCTGATCGTGCTACGTCCTGCGACAGTCAGCCCGGCAGGAACTCAAGAGCGGATACCAGAACATGAGGCTGGCACTTTCGTCTTTTCGTCCATCTTGGCTTTAGCTAGCTGACTGCAAGACACCCGGGCCCTGGAGAGGTCCGCGCCCCTCAGATCTGCCTCATCCAGCTTCGCGCCGGAGAAATCCACGTCGCGGAGTAAAGAATTGCGGAGGTCGGCTTCTCTGAAGTCCGCCTTGGAGAGATCCGTCGATGCTATGTCGGCACCTGAAAGGTCAGCGTTAAAGAAGACCGCTTCGCGGAGCCCCGCTTTTTCGATCGAGATATTCCTCATTGTTGCGCCAACGAAGGACGCGCCAAATAGGTCGGCCTCTAGGATATAGGCGTCGGTAAAATCCGACTCGGAGAGATTTACCCTAGGGAGATTGTAATCCCAATAAATGCGACCGAATACAACTCCACTTAGATCCAGAGAGTGTGGACTACTTCCTTCACGTATCCAACAATCTTCGTTTTTTAGACACCAACCCTGCAGCGTGACGATAGCACCCTCAATGTCACTGCGGAGATCGTTGAAGTAGTGGCCGAGAGGTGAAGGGATGTTCGCCTGAGGACGCTGCTGATCCCTCACGAAGGTTGCAAGAACATCGACGATAGCGCCTTGATCTGTCGGAGAATCCAGCATCAGCCGCGCGAGCGCATACACCCCACCCACTCGGACCTCTTGTGATTTGGATCCAACCTGGTTGATGGCTGTAGCAAACCTACTTGTTACGTGCTGCTCGCGGGTAGTGGCCAATTCATCGGCGCCGTGCCGAAGAGTAAAAATCAGGGCGATCGCCGTTGCGAGCGTAACGACCCATTGGGCCCAGGCGCCTATTCTGGACCACTTGGCTTTTTCAACCTTGGCCCGCTCCTTAGACAGGTCCAATCGGGCCTGATTAAGCTGTTCTCGCAAACGGAGGCGTGACGCCAACCCGAGATACTGGCGCTCCGAGCCAATCCGCCGATGCTTAGAACGACCCATACTCCAAGTCTTGCACCCAAATGGCGTATACGCATCTCCCCGCCAACAGCTGACTCGTCAATAATTGAATGGCATATTAGCGTGCGGACGGCGCCGTGGTCGGCACGTTCGTGGTGGATGCAACTGACGCGGCAGCGCTCTGTCAGGCAGTTGACTGATCCCTTGCATTCAGGTCGAGCGCGCTACCGTACGAACGACCTGAACGCCGGTGAAGCCCCGACGCCCGCCATGACGGACCCCAGTCGGGAACGGCGCCTAGCAATGCAAGTCACAGCAGCATCCGGTGGCGGTCACACCCGTGCATCGCCACTCCTGCGTCCTGCACGGCTCAGGACGAGAGTGAATGAGACTGAGACCGAGTGCTGCCCGGCCGACCTGTGCATCAGTCATCTGCGGGACGAGGGTGTGAGCCGTCTAGAGCCGCGAGGACAGCCGCAGTGTCGCCGTCATAGGCGAGGTGCGGTTCGTCTGCCTGAGGAGGGAGGAACCGGGTGCGGTACCGATGGAGGTCGCTTTCCGAGAAGTAAATGGAGTTCGGGTCGTTCTTGTGGAACTCGTTGCGCCTGCTGATCCTCGCCCACAGCTCGTCGTGGCTGGCTGCGAGGTAAACGAGCACTGGGGTAGCGCCGGCATCGGTAGCGATGGCTCGCCATCTTCCCCGATCTTCCGGGGTCCAGAAGCCGTGGTCAACGACGACGTCGTGTCCCGCCTTGAGCTGTTCTCTAAGCTCAGCCGCCACATCTTCGAGGACTGGCCTCTCAAGGGTGGGAAAGGTGCCCCGGGGGAAGTCCACGCCATAGACCCCGTGTCGGCGGTACATCTCTTCGTCCGGACACAGCCGCACGAAGCCGCGAGTCGTTAGAGCGCGGGAAAGGGTGGTCTTGCCGGAGCCGGGGAGTCCAGCCATCAGGACACAGAACGGCGGACGGGTGACCGACACTAGGAGACCTCCGACTCTGTGCGCCACTTGCGACCGGGACCGCCGAGGTCACGAGCGCCGGCTGCGCCGGGCCCGCCGCCGGGTGCTGGCCGAGCGGACCGCGCTGGCGAACCGTACGGCCACGGCGAGCCTGCCGGGCGGTGCGGCATGACCACGGCCGCTCCCGCTCCGGAGAGGCTGGCGGACCACACCGTCCGGCGGCGCCCGATGCAGCACATCCCGCTCACCTACGAGCAGGCCCGGCCCGGTATCGCCTTCCACGAGGCCGGGCACGCGGTGCTGTCCATGGCCTACGGCATGACCATCGTCACCTCCGAGGTGATCGCGTGGGAGCCGGAGCCGGGATGCTGGGTCGTGACCGGCAACACCGCACACCAGGCGCACGGCACCCCGCCCTGGCACTACGCGGCGCAGTGCGCGGCCGGGGAGATCGCCCACGTTCAGTACCTGCTGGCCTACGGGCTCTGGACGCCGGAGAGGGCCGCCGCGTGAGCCGCCGACCACGACCGCGAGCAGGCCGTCGAGGTCCTGACGCAGTTCGGGTACCGGCTCGGCCCGGACCACGTCCCGCAGGGCGGGAAGTCCTGGGGGATGGTGCGGGGCATGGCCCGCCGCAAGGTATCCCAGCTGTGGCACGAGATCCGCACCGTGGCCCACGCCATGGACGAGAACACCGTCCTGACCGGCGATGAGATCGCTGCCCTGACCGGTCTGACCAACCCTCCCCTTTCGGGGGGTGCGGCATGAGCGCCAAGACCGGGCTGCCCGCCGTCGCGATGACGGCGGTGTCGATGGTCCTCACCCTGGCCGTGGTCGTGATGTGGCTGGGCACGGCGGTGCCCTGGCCCGTCGCTCTGGTCGTCGGTCTCGGGATCGACGGCGGATGGCTGGCCACCCTCGCCTACGAACGCCGCCTCGCCGCACAGGGCGACCACAGCCCCGCGGTGACCGGGGTCGGCTGGTGCTTCGGTTTCATAGCGACCGGCGTCCTCGTGGCACACGCCCTCAGCACCGACGGCTCTACGCGGCGTGGCTGGCCGTGGCGTGGCTGCCGATCGCCGCCAAGGCCCTGTGGCTCGTCCATGGGCTGTGGGAGCGCACCGCGCTCACCCCCGGCGCGCTGGACGCCATCCGGGGCATCCAGCAGGAAGCCCGCGACGAGGCGGCCGTGGCCCGTGCCCGGCTGCGCGCCGAGGCGGCCACTGAGGAGACCCGGCTCGTGGCCGTGACGGGGGCGGGGCCCGCGTCGCACGCGTCCAGGCAAAGACCGCCGCGACCCTCGCCGGCGCCTGGTCGACCCTGGAGGCCGCGCGGCGGGGCGAAGACACCGGCACGGCGCTGACCAGCGTGACGACCGCGGGCAAGCGTGAGCGGCAGGCCTACCTTTTCGCGGAGGGACGCGAACTGCTGTGGTGGTAATCGAGGACATCCGCGCCTTGTTCAGCGACGACGCCTTGGACCCGGCCGCGCCGTTGTTCCCCTCGGAGCGACGGCCGCGGGCCGTGGCGGACCTGAACATCGCGGTGGCCATGCCGGTGCGTCCTGACGCGTTCCGCAAAGCGCTCAAGACTGCTGGCGGTCTCTACCTTCCAGGCCCGGTGACCTGCTTGTTTCCCCATCTGCTGCGGCATGCGAGGGCGACGCACCTCTACGAGAGCGGCATGGCGCTCTGGGACGTGCGAAAGGTCCTCGGCCATATCTGGGCCAGTACGACGGTCGGCTACCTCTCGACTGTCCAGGCCGATCCCGAAGTGGCGAGTTTGCAGTCCGCGCGCCGGGCAGTGCGACGTTTGAGCATGGAGGCATGAGGGTGAAATGGAATCTGCGGATGGTCGCCGCCCAGCGCGACATCTGGCGCCCAACCCAGTTGCAGACCGTTCTGGCCGAGGTGGGCTTCACCCCCTCGTTGAGCAAGGTCGCGGCGTTGTGGAGCGGGAAGCCCGTGACGGTGAGGCTGGAGGATCTGGACAAGATCTGTGCGGCTCTGGACTGCACCGTCGCGGACCTGATGCAGGCCGAGCCTGAGCCGCACCTCGCATCCCGGGAGCGTGAGGAACGCAGGGTGGCAGGCACCCGGCCCGACCGCGGTTCTGCGGTCCGGCCAATCCCGGGAACGGGTCGTGGTCTGCGCGGCCTTCCGCCCAACTGAGGCCAGGACGCGATGCACTGGCGTCAGCGGGTTTTCCGCTTCCCTGAGTTGCCCATTCCGGACGGCCACTGGCGTCCCTGATCGTCGGAGCCACAGGCGTCGGCCGTCCGCGACGATCCACGGATTTGTCCGACACAGGTACACGGCCAGCTGTCCTGGCCGTCGCCGCCACGGACGCTGAAGGTGGACCACGCGCAGCGGATCATGGACCGGGGCTTCCCGGAACTGCCCACCTTGACCGCTGTCATCGCGCAGATGACGGCCGAGCGGACCTGAGCGACGCATGGGAAAGGCTCGCCCTCCACATGGCCCGCCTCGTGCTTGCTGCCCGGGATGCCGACCAGACCCTGGTGAGCGAACAGGACATCGCCCAACTGCCCCAACTACGCGGACCTTTGGTAGAAATCTTCCGTCGTGCGGGTTTGTTGCGGCGACGCCCGAACCGGTGGCACCTCGCGCTTCACCCTCACTCGCCGGGCGTCAGTTGTGAGCACTGCCTGTCCTGGTCAGGAACCACCGCGAAACTGTGCTCCGCCTGCAAGAACTGGCGACGGTCCAGCGAGAAGGGCACCTGCCGACGCTGCCATCGGACGCTGCCTCTCTCCCTGGGACGCTGTCGTCGCTGCCGCGTCGTCGAGCTGGAGCAAACCCTGGCCGACGCCCCGATCCCTGACCAGTTGCGGTTCGGCGGCGACATCGACATCTACGTCAACAAGACGGGCCGCGACCTCAACAACGCACGGGACCGGCAGGCTCAACAGCGCCGGTCGGAACTCCGTTACTGGCCCGAGCACCTGATCGATCCTGCTCAACTCGAACTCTTCCCGGCTCCGGACAGGAACTGGAAGGCCATCCATGACCCGGGCCTTCTGAAGATCAGCGAACCAGGGCAGGCGATCATCGGCGAGCTCGACCAGCTTGCCCGAGACCAGGCATGGTCGAGCGCTACGCGCAAGAAGAGTCTTCGCACCCTGCGGGTTCTGCTGGCCTGGCTCGGCACCGGAACTCCGATCCTCGAGCGTGACGTTCTGGGCGTCGGTGATCTCTCCCCGTACTACAACACTGTCCGGGTCGCCGGGTTCTTGCAGGCCAAGGGCATGCGGTTGGTCGACTCAGACACCATCGGCACCCACGAGGCATCGGTTCGCCGATGGGTGAACCAGGCGCCGGCCCAGTTCCAGGCCGATCTGCGCACCTGGATAGCCGTGCTCCGCGGCGGCGGCAAACGCCCCTCGCCACCGATGCTCTGGCACACGATCCGCGGCTACACCCTTCACGTCGTGTCAGTCCTCGGTGCCTGGGACCATCTCGCCTCGCTGGGCGAAGTGACTGAGCAGGAAGTGAAGACAGCAGCCGTCAACTATTCAGTGTTCACCTCACTGCGTTCGCTGTTCCGAGCCCTGCGACGCGAGCGTCGAATCTTCCGCGATCCGGCCAGAAACGTGCACCTCACCACCCCGGTCAGGGTCCCCCGGCCCATCCCAGCGGACCGGCTCAAAGGCCTACTCAACCAGGCCGGCGGCACCAAGGACCGACTCGCCCTGGTCCTGATGGCCGTCTACGCGGTTCGCCCCAAGCAAGTCGCCGAAATCCTCCTCGACGACCCTGACCGGTCCACAGGACGATTACGAATCCGCAGGCCAAACCGGCTCGATCACGAGATCTGCCTTGATGAGTTCGCTCTGCAACTCGTCAAGGAATGGCTGACCGAACGCCACCGCAGGTGGCCGCTGAGCACCAACCCCTACCTGATCGTCAGTCCTCTCACCGCACTGCACATCAACCGTCCGTCCGTGGGAATCGCCAACTTCAAATCGCTCCGCGACCGCATCGGCATCAACTTCACCCAGCTCCGACAGGACCGGTTCCTGGACGAAGCACGGGAGACCGCCGACCCGGTCAGGCTGATGCGTCTGTTCGGGATCACCTCCCACACCGCGATCCACTACGTCCGAACCGCCCACCCCGAACGCTTCGCCATCGATCCGTCGCAGGCATAGCAGCCGCGTCACAGCCAGCCGACCTTCTTGATCACATCGGCGGCGACCTCGCCGACCGAGCGCGTGGTGGCGTCAACACTGAAGTCATCGACTGCTGCTTGGTCGAGGATCCCAGCCAGCTCGCTGGCCCTGGCCAGGTGCCATCGCAACGCCTCGGGCTCGTTCTCGTGGCGCCGCATGAGTCGCTGGTGGTTGACAGGCAAATCGACCTGGAGTCGGCAGACCGAAAGCTCAGTGCCGACCGCATCACCGCACAGCTTTCGCTCATCCAAGTCCTCGATCACACCGGCGAGGACCAGCCGAGCCGCCCCAGCAGCGAGGTAGTTGCCGGCCATGCTGCGCAGGTTCCGCAACATCATGCCGAAGTTGAAGCGGTCTCCCGAAGGCGTTGGCCAAGACTGGCGCAGCCAGTCGAGGTCGATAACGGCATGCGGTATCCCGGCATCGGCGAGAAGGTCGCCCACGCTCTCAGCCACCGACGTCTTGCCGACGCCGACAGTGCCGTTGATCAGGAGAGAACGTGGTTCCAGAGAGCTATCTGCTTGCATGCACGAGACCCTACGACCCAGCGCGGTGGCAAGCCCGTCGGCCTCCCAGGGGCGCAGACGAATGGTCCCGAACTTACCCTCCATCCGGCGACTGCACCTCAGATCACAAGCAGGTTCGCTGATCGACCACCTTCAGAATCCGCGAACCCGCTGGTTTCGGTCTACCGGTGGCGGCTGGCCCCGGACGGTTACGCCACCCGCCGCCAGCTCCGTGCGCTGGACCTACGGCCGGGTGGTCAGGACGTGGCGGCGCAGCTCGAACGCCCGCGCCGCCGCCGGGGCCCGCTGGTCGCCTACCTGTACCGCATCGACTTGGCCAAGCCGGTCCGGCCGATGACGCCGGCGCGGTGGGCGGCGCTGGCCAAGGCCAACCGTGCCCGCCGCATCTGCCCGCAGTGCCGCACCGATGCGGGCTACGTCATCCCCGCCTCGCTCGGCACCTGCGTGCCCTGCGCTTCCCCTTCCACCTCGCCGAGGAGTGCCTGACATGGGCAAGCCCGACACCCGTTGCCTGGACAAGGCGATCCAGCAGAACGAACGCAAGCTCGCCGCGGTGCAGAACCGCGAGATGTGGCCGCTGACCGGGAGCGAGCGCCGTGCCGTGCTGGGCGCGGCCGTGTCCGGGGCGCGCAGCCTGCGCCGGGGCAACGGCACGGCCCGCGCGGACCGGCAGATGGACACCGCCTGGCAGTCCGCCGAGACCCGGCTCATCGCGGAGATCGTCGCGTTGAAGACCGAGCGGCAGCGCGTCGTGAACGAGGCCGCCGCCGCCAAGGCCGCCAAGAAGTCCTCCGGCTGGTGGTGACCGCCCCCGCCGGCGCATGACCGGCATCTGCACCGCCCGGGGTGGCCGCCGCGCCACCGACCCCGGCCACCCCGGCGGTTTCCTCAACTCCAACCCCGATCGGGGCAGTCAGGAGATACCCCCCAGCATGTCCTCAAATGTCGTTCACCTGCACAAGAACACCGACCCGCCCGCCGAACCGGCCCCGGTCACGACGCTGACCGTGATCCCCGACGCGCCGGCCGCGCCCTCGGTGCCGCTGTGGGTGCGCTCCGGGCGTGCCATCCGCGCGGCCGTCACCGACGAGCGGACCAAGACCGCCGCCCGCACCGTGGCCCGGCAGTCTCTCTACGTCTTCGGCGGGGCCCGGATCGTGGGCCGCCGTGCGTGGGACGGGCGGACCGCCGCCCGCTACGAGCGCTACATGCGCACGGCGGAAGCCACGGGCAACATGGAGGCCGCCGCCGAGTGGGAGGAACGCGGGCAGCGCTTCCGCGAGGCCCGCCACCGCCGCCGCATGGACCTGCTCCACTCGCCCCTGGACGCGGCCAAGGGCGCCGCCGTCAGCGCCGGTATGGGCGTCGGCGGGCTGGTCCTGCTCGGCATCGCCATGGTCGTGGCCACCAAGGACCCCACCGACGTCGTCACCCCGCTGATGGCGGTCATCAAGTTCATCAACCTGATGATCACCATCGTGCGGGTGGTGTGGGGACCGCTGGTCACCCTGGGCCCGTTCCTCGCCTTCGACACCGAGAACGGGCTCCCCGTCTCGGAGGTACGCGAGCGTAACCGTACGAATTGGTACGCCCATGCCCGCGCGCACGCCGCCCGGGAGTGGCCGACGGCAGCAGCGAAGCACCGGGCCAGCATCGCGGAGAGCCTGACCATCGCAACGATGGCTCTATGTCCCACGGGGAAGGGTCGCCCGGCAGACGATCTCTTGCGTCGGGCGCTCTACCCGTGGGGATTCAACGCGGGACGCCACGACCAGCAACCGCCGGAGGCGGAGGCCAGGGCGTTGGCATGGGTCGAGCGCAACGCGCCAGCCGTGACCGACCTGGACAGCCCTCAGCGTGTCCGCACGGTGCTGGAGCACTTGGCCAAGCGCCAGGACGGCAAGCCGGCCGCTGCCAACACGTTCCGGCGCCGCCGCGCGGTGCTGAGCAACTGCCTGCGCTTGGCCGTGGAACACGAGCTGCTGCCTGGCAACCCTCTGCATCGGGTGCACTGGGAGACACCCAAGGCAGTGGAAGAGCTGGACGTGCGGAGCGTCGCCACGCCGGCGCAGGCGCGAGCCCTGTTGGACGCCGTCCGCGCGCAGGGCCTTCGAGGCGCCCACCTGGTCGCGTTCTTCGCGTGCATCTACTACGCGGCAATGCGGCCCGAAGAGGTATCCATGCTCAGCGCTGACCAGTGCGAACTACCGTCGGACGGTTGGGGACGGCTCATGCTGGCCGGCGCCCGGCCGCAGGTCGGTTCGGCCTGGACCGACGATGGCAAGCCGTACGAGGAACGGCAGCTGAAGCACCGGGCCCGCCGCGCGGTCCGTCCAGTACCCATCCCGCCAGTGTTGGTCGGCATCCTGCGGGATCACCTCGACACCTTCGGCACCACTGCCGAAGGGCGATTGTTCAGCGCCGTGCGCGGCGGCCCCGTCCGATCGCAGGAGTACGGGGCGGTGTGGAAGGAAGTGCGGCGGAAGGCGCTCACCCCAGCGCAGGTCGCCTCTCCACTGGCCGCCATCCCATACGACCTGCGCCACGCGTGCGTGTCGTTCTGGCTCCGCTCGGGGGTGAGCCTGGCCGAGACCGCCCGGCGCGCGGGACAAAGTGTGGCCGTGCTCCAGCGCTACTACGCCAAGGTGCTGGACGGCGAGGAGGACAGGATGAATGCCCTGATCGACCAGGGTCTGGCGGAGGACGAGAGCGGCGCTGAGGGGCCGTGAATCCTGGCCGCAGCCTGGCCGCACGCGCTGGTCAGAGGTGGGATACCGGCGAATCAGGGTGAGACAAGGTACGCGCAGAGGGGGTGCCCCTGGTGGGGGGCACCCCCTCTGACCTGCGGTCTCTATGACCTGTGCGGAGGCGGTGGGATTTGAACCCACGGTGACATCGCTGCCACGACGGTTTTCAAGACCGTTCCCTTAGGCCGCTCGGGCACGCCTCCCCGCGCCACCGGAGATCGACGGCGCGGGTACAGATTACCGGCCCGACGCCGGATCGCGGGGCGGTGGTTGCCGCACGGGGCGGGTCAGCTGTCGCCCTCGCGTGCGCCCAGTGTCAGTTGCGCCGTGTGCTCCTGGCCGCCCCGCTTGTAGGTGATCGTGACCTTGTCGCCCGGCTTGTGCGTCCAGATCTCGCCGATCAGGGTCGGACCGCTGTCGATCACATGGTCGTCGAGCTTGGTGATGACGTCGCCGGGCTTGAGGCCGGCCTTGTCCGCCGGGCCACCCGACTCGACCGCGGCGGAGCCGCCCGTGCCCTGGTCGGTGATCTGGGCGCCGTCGCCGGAGTCCTCCAGGGAGACGGAGGCGCCGATCTTGGCGTACACCGGCTTGCCGGTCTTGATCAGCTGCTGGGCGACGTACTTGGCCTGGTTGATCGGGATGGCGAAGCCCAGACCGATCGAGCCGGACTGGCCGGAGCCGAAGCCGCCGCTGCCGGTGGACTGGATCGCGGAGTTGATGCCGATGACCGCGCCGGAGGCGTCCAGCAGCGGGCCGCCGGAGTTGCCCGGGTTGATCGACGCGTCGGTCTGCAGCGCGCTCATGTACGACGCCTTGCTGGAGGAGCTGCCGTCACTGGAGGCCACCGGGCGGTTCTTGGCGCTGATGATGCCGGTGGTCACCGTGTTGGACAGCCCGAAGGGGGCGCCGATGGCGATGGTCTCGTCGCCGACGGCCACCTTGTCGGAGTCGCCGAGGGCGAGCGGCTTGAGGTCGGAGGGGGCGTTCTTGAGCTTGATGACCGCCACGTCGTAGCCCTGCGCGTGGCCGACGATCTCGGCGTCGTACTTCCTGCCGTTCGGGAAGGAGGCCGTCAGCTTGCCGCCGTCCACGGCCTCCGCCACCACGTGGTTGTTGGTGACGATGTGGCCCTGGGTGTCGAAGACGAAGCCCGTGCCCGTGCCGCCCTCGCCGTTGTTGCTCTCCGCCTCGATGGTGACCGTGCTGGGCAGCGCCCTGGCGGCCACGCCCGCGATCGTCCCCGGCGCGCGCTTGACCTGGGCGGCGCTGCTGTCGGAGGAGATGGTGGTGGAGCCGCGGTCGTCCCGGTCCTTGGCCAGGGTGTAGCCGAGGCCGCCGCCCAGGCCGCCCGCGACCAGCGCGGCCACCAGCACCGCCGCCACCAGGCCGCCGCGCCCGCTGCGCGGCTTGGGGGCGGGCTGCTGGTAGGAGGCGCCCCAGCCGGCGCCCGGACCGCCGGCGCCGCCGTCGCCGTAGGCCGGGGTGGCCGGCGGCGGGGGCCAGGAGCCGTCGGAGGCCGCGGGGGCCTCGTGCGGTACGGGAGGGAGGGGGGCCGTCGGTGCGTTCCCCTCGGGCGCGTGGCCCTGCGGGGAAGCGGCGGGAGAGGCCATCGGCACGGGAGGTGCGGACGGCGCCGGGGGTACCGCGTTGCCCTCGTTCTCGGTGCTCACAGGTCTTCTCCTCGGTCCACGCCTGTTGTCGTCGGTCGCACTGGTCGGACTGCACTGCAGTCAGCTTTTCCCACGGGCCGTCAGAGCACCATAAGCGGTGGCTGTGGGTCCGCCGGTCCCCTTTATATAGGTTTATATAGGATTATTCGCGCAAAGGTTTTATAAACGAGCGCCTTACAAGACCGTCTCGGAGTGCCTTACGGAGGAGCGGCCCGCGTGCTCGTCCCGCGCGCGGATGCGCCCGCGCCGCCACGCCTACCCGGCGACGGTGGCACCATGACGCGGTGACCCACGCACGACAGCACACCATCCAGGTCGTCGCCCACCGCGGCGCCTCCGAAGACGCCCCCGAGCACACCCTCGCCGCCTACCGGAAGGCGATCGAGGACGGCGCGGACGCTCTGGAGTGCGACGTACGGCTGACCGCGGACGGACATCTGGTCTGCGTCCACGACCGGCGGGTGAACCGTACCTCCAACGGCCGCGGCGCGGTCTCCGCGCTGGAGCTGGCCGATCTGGCCGCCCTCGACTTCGGCTCCTGGAAGACGCGCGAGGCCTGGCGCGGGCGGGACGAGGAGCCCGACTGGGAGCACCGGCCGGAGGACCGCGAGGAGACCTCCGTCCTCACCCTTGAGCGGCTGCTGGAGCTGGTCGCGGACGCCGGGCGGCGGGTGGAGCTGGCCATCGAGACCAAGCACCCCACACGCTGGGCGGGCCAGGTCGAGGAGCGGCTGATCGCGCTGCTGGAGCGGTTCGGCCTGGACACGCCGGCCTCCGCCGCCGAGTCGCCGGTCCGGATCATGAGCTTTTCGGCGCGTTCGCTGCACCGCGTACGGGCCGCTGCACCGACCCTTCCGACGGTCTACCTGATGCAGTTCGTCTCGCCCCGGCTGCGCGACGGGCGGCTGCCGGCGGGGGTGCAGGTGGCGGGTCCCTCGATGCGCATCGTGCGCAACCACCCCGCCTACATCGAGCGGCTGAAGCGGGCCGGGCACCAGGTCCACGTGTGGACCGTGAACGAGCCCGAGGACGTCGACCTGTGCGTCGGGCTGGGCGTCGACGCCATCATCACCAACCGCCCGCGCGCGGTACTGCGGCAACTGGGCCGCTGAGCCGCCCGCCCGCTGCCCATCGACCCGCCGAATCGCGCCATACCGCCCACTTCCGGGCGGAGTTCGTCACGGGGAGTGCACCGGCGCGTTCGCTGCGTGTGCGGTCGTGTCGAATGCGTCACCGGAAGGGGATTGGCCGGTTTCCGGTACAGGCCAAGAGGGCATCCACACCGTGGCGTGGGGCGAAGGAGGTCTCGGGGGTGGCGTTGGTGGTGGCACAGGAGGTGCCCACGTCGTCGAGCATGGCCGTACCCCATGGCCCTGCGGGCGTGGGCGAGGCACGGCACCGGATGCGCGCGCAGCTGCGCAGCGGTGGCGTATCGGAATCGGTCATCGACGACGCCGTACTGATCCTTTCCGAACTTTTGAGCAATGCCTGCAAGCACGGACGCCCCCTGGGCGACGCGCCGGCCGGGGACGGGGACGTCCGCGCCGCATGGCGCGTCGACCCGCGCGGACGGCTCATCGTGGAGGTCACGGACGGCGGCGGCCCGACCCGCCCGGCCCCGGCCACTCCGTCGGTGACCGCGCACGGCGGTCGCGGGCTGAACATCATCACGGCGCTCGCCGACGACTGGGGCGTCCGCGACGACGTCCAGGGCGAGGTGACGGTCTGGGTGGTGGTCCACGAGGACGTCCACGATCCCGACGCCCGCTGCCACCGCGACGCTTTCGCTACGCGCGTCACGCACGCGGCACTGCCGGACCTGCCGGACCTGCCGGTCCCAGGCAGGCCGCTGTCCGGCGCGAGCCGGCCGCTGTCCGACCCGGGCACGCCGCTGCCCGGCCTGCCCGGCCTGCCCAACCTGGACTTCGCGGACGCGTTCGAGGACACGGACTGAAGGTCCGCCACCCCCCGCCAATCGCCCCCGACTTCACACCACCGGCGTCGAGCGCCCGTGCGTTGTCCACAGGTTCCCGTCGGTCATGGTCCGAACGGCTAGGCTCCCGACGTACGAGAAGAGCCGTAACCGGGAGACACCCATCATGGCCAAGAAGCGACCCCAGACGAAGGCCAAGCCGCAGCCGATCGACGGGGAGATCCCGGTTGTCGGCGCTCGCGAACCCTGCCCGTGCGGCAGCGGCCGGCGCTACAAGGCCTGCCACGGCCGGGCCGCCGCGCACGCCGCGACCGAGCTGGTGCAGCGCCCGTTCGAGGGGCTGCCCGGCGAGTGCGACTGGGTGGCGCTGCGCGAGCTGGTCCCGGCGGCGACGGCCGAGCTGCCCCTGCGGGAGGGCCTGCCCGAGGGCGTCCCGTCGGTCACCCTGGCCACGGTGCTGCCGATGGCCTGGCCCGCGCTGCGCCGCGACGACGGTTCGGTCCTGATCGGCCTGCAGAACGACACGGCGTCCGGCGACATCAGCCGTGACCTGGCCGACACGCTGCTGCGCGCCCTGGAGGCCGAGCCCGGCACCCCGGTGCAGGGCCGCCGCGCCCCGGCCGACGGTCCGCGGCTGCAGGACCTGCTCGACCCGGAGGGCGCCTTCGAGCCGGTCGTGCACAGCGGCTTCGAGTTCTGGGTGCCGGACGCGGAGAACGCCACCCCGGAGGTGGCCGCCTCCCTGGAGCGGGCCAACGCAGCCGCCATCCCGACCGTGAAGCTGGCCGGCGTGGACGCGGCCTACTGGTGCGAGACCCCGGAGAAGAACCACCTGCGCTGGGTCATGCCGCACCCGGAGGAGCAGCTTCTGGACGCACTCGCGCGCCTGCACGCGGCGGGCCGCTCCAGCCTCGGCGAGGGCACCCGGCTCGTCGGCTCCTTCCGTGCTCACGGCCTCACCGTGCCGGTCTGGGACCTGCCGAGCGGGGTCTTGGCCGAGGACGTGGAGAAGCCCGCCGCCGAGTTCGCCGAGCGCCTCGCCGCGGCCCTCGCCGTCCAGGAGCCGCTCACTCCGGAGGAGCGCCGGGCGCGCGGCGGGCTGACCAACCGGCAGGTCACGCTCAGCTGACGTCCCGCGCGCGGGTGTCACGGCTGACCGGCCGGTCAGCCGTGACACCCGGCCGCGCGGCAGGTGACTCCTGTCACAACTCCCGGTTCGGTCAGGGAAATCGGTGTCCGAATAGCCAACCCGGAATTTGCGAACCGCCGATCTCTTGTTACCGTTCCAGTAGCCCGGTTGCTGGTGCATCCCCCGTCGCCAGCAACCGGGCCTTTCCATGTCCGCGTCCGGCACCCGGCGCCGCAGGCGAGCAAATCCCTCGCTGCGCTCAGGAGTTGCTGCCCGAGCGGAGCAGCAGCGCCCCGTCCGCGCCGCGCTCGGCGAACTCGGTGACGGCCGTGTAGCCGCCCGGACCCCCTCGGCTGCGCTCGCGCGGTGTCTCGCAGGTGGCGGGCTCGTCGTCGGCCCCGGTGACGCAGCGCATCTGCAGGCTCCGGCCGCCCGGACCCATCAGGCTCAGCACGGAGTCCAGCGACTCGCCGGTGGCGTTGCGGTAGTAGGTGCGCGCCCAGGTGTCCTCGCCCTGCGTCAGCACACAGGTCTGCGCCTCGATGCCGTCGGGCGAGGTCAGTTCGGGACCGCAGCGGGCGGCGGTGGCGAGCCCCAGGCCGAGCGTGAAGGGGGAGCTGTGCACGGTGTCCGGGCGGGGCACGGCGTCACCGGGGGAAGCAGCCGGCAGGGCGGCCCGGCCGGCGTCGCCCGCCTGCCCGGCGGAGGCCATGGTCAGCGGCAGGGCGACCACGGCCGCCACGACGCCCACGAGGGTGAGCAGACGCAGCCGTCGGGGATCCCGCTGTGGGGCACGGTGGCCGCCGGAATGTCGCAGCATGTCCGGAAGATAACGAGCGGGCGGGGCCCGGCCGCCCCGCCCGCGCCGACACCCCCTACAACTCGGGCGCGCTCACACCCGTACGAGTGAGGGCGTCGACCACGGCGTCCACCACGGCCTCCACGCCGGGCACCCAGGGCGCGGCCGAGCCGGGCAGCGGGGCCCGCTCCCAGCGGACGGCACCCTGGCCGGTCTCGGACGGTGGCAGCGCGACATAGCCGCCCTCGCCGTGGAAGCGCAGCGAGCCGGGGACGAAGTCCTTGGCGTACAGCAGTTCGCCGAGCTGTTCCATGGAGTACGGCTGCACGAGCAGCGACCAGCGGGTCGGCGCGGCGATGACCGGGCCGAGCCGCATGCCGCGCCGGTCGAGCAGGGCGAGGGCGCGGGAGGCGGCGAGCGCCGGCAGGCTGACCGCGCAGGGCGCGTTGCCCCCGGTGGCCAGGATGATCGGGGCGTTCGGCCGGTTGGTCCACCACCAGCGCACCATGCGCGCGTCGGTGGTGGCCGCGAGCAGGCCGGGGTCGAAGGGGTGCGCCCCGGGCACCGTGCACTCCGGGTCCGGGCAGGCGCAGCGGGCCCGCCCTTGCGGGTCCGGTGCCACACCGGGGAGTACCGGCCACTGCCATTCCGCCGCAAAGGTCAGGGCCGCGCCGATCAGCTCAGGCCTCCCGCCGTTGCGCCTGGACAGAAGCCTGCGTCGCCTTCCGAGGATCTCGCGCATGAGCGCTCGTTCCTTTCCGTTGCACCGCTGGCAACACCGTGGGCCACATCACACCATGTGTCGATCACTTCACTGTGCGTACCTATTGGCGCATCACACCCCTGCGCACGGCATGGGAACCCCAAGGGGTCGAGCGTTGGCCGCGTCCGCGTCCATAGTGCGTCTATCAAAAGCACGGGCGCGGCGTGGGGGTGGCGAAGTCTGGCGTTTTGCCGTCGCGCGTATTTCTCTCCGCCTCCGCCACGGGAGGATGGGGCTCGGTCGTCGGTGGCTATGACGCCCGGGTCCGTCGCCAGGTTCCGGGTGGTCCCCAACCACCCCTGGCCTTCTCCGAGTACGTACCCATCACGACCGCTGTGACGCTCCGTCGAGCAAGGCCAGTCGACCGCAATGGACCGATACCTAAGGCAGTTTTTAGCCAACTTGGCAGTAAGGCAAGGGGTTCGGGAAAAACCCTCTCGCGACCCATGGACACCAGGAATCCCCGCAGGACAATGCTGGACATCCCCTCACGAGTGCGTGTACATGTGGAGACACTGCTAGCGGCGCAGAACGACATGGGGGTTTGCGATGCTTCTGAGCAATACGCACCGGTCTGAAGGCCGGGCGCCATGAACGCCCCGCACCCTCCGAAAGTGGCTGGAATCGATCCTACGGTCCCCACGCCCGCACACACTGCGCCCGCCTCCCCCGCCGCCGGCGCCGCCTCCGTCCCCGCCCCCCACGCACCCGCCCCCGGCGCCCTCCTGCAGGACCGGCTGGCCGGCTGGGTCTCCGATCTCACGACCCTCCACGAACTCACCGAGCGCCTCTCCCGCACCCACGCCCTCGACCCCGCCCTGCACGAGCTGCTGCGCGCCGGAGCCGCCCTGGTCGGCGCGCGCCGCGGCCTGGTCGTCCTGGAGCCCGCCGACGGCCTCGGTCCCCGCACCACCCTCGGCCTCGGCCTCGGCCGCGCCGACCTCGGCCACATCGAGACCGTGCCGCGCCGCGCCCTGCCGTACGACACCCGCGGCACCGCCGAGGTCGTCCACCCCGACCTGTTCGCCGAGGACGGCCTGGACCCGCGCCACCGCGAGGTGGCAGCCCGCCTCGGCTACGCCGCCAGCTACGCCCTCCCGCTCGCCACCGAGTCCGCCGGCCGCCTCGGCGCCGTCGTCTGGCTCTACGACGAGCCGGCCGAGCCGCACGCACGCCGGCGCCACCTCGCCGGGCTGTACGTCCGGCACGCCACCGAGCACCTGGCCCGGCTGCTGGAGGTGGAACGCACGCGCGCGTGCATGGCGACCATCACCGAGGAACTGCTGCCCTCCCGGCTGCCCCGGGTGGCCGGCGTCCAGCTCGCCGCCCGGCACCGCTCCGGCCCGCGCGGCGGCGGCGACTGGTACGACGCCCTGCCGCTGCCGGACGCCGCCCTGGGCCTGTCCGTCGGCTCGGTCACCGGTTCCGGGCCCAGCGCGGTGGCCGCCACGGGCCGGCTGCGCGCCTCCCTGCGCGCGTACGCCGTGATGGAGGGCGAGGACCCGGTCGCCGTCCTGTCCGACCTGGAGCTGCTGCTGCGGCTGACCGAGCCCGCCCGCTCCGCCACCGCGCTGTTCGCCTACTGCGAGCCCGCCCTGCGCAAGGTCACGCTGGCCGGTGCCGGGCACAGCCCGCCGCTGCTGATCGGCGAGCGGCGCACCCAGTTCGCCGAGACCTCCGTCTCCGCCCCGCTCGGCATGCTCGCCTGCTGGGAGGCGCCGAGCGTGGAGATCCAGGCGGAGGCCGGAGAGACGGTCCTGCTCTACACCGACGGGCTGCTGCACCGCACCGGCGACCCGATGGACCGCGCCTTCGCCCGGCTGCACGCCGCCGCCTCGGGCATCCCGCGCGCGGTGCGGCACGATCCGGGCGCCGTCGCCGACCACGTCCTGCGCGCGGTCCTGCCCGACGGCCTGGACGCCGCGGACAGCGAGGAGGACGTGGTCCTGCTCGCGGCCCGCTTCGACTGAGGGCCCGCGGCCGCGGGGCCCGGCCCGCTGGCATGACCGGGCATAACAGGTCATCCGGCCCCGCCCGCACCCGGTACGACCGTACGATGATGGAGGTCCCCGCTCGGCCACAAGCAGGAGCGTCGCGGGCCCCGGGGGAGATCAATGGCGTATCGAGGAGGATCACGTGTCCGACGAGCTCAACCCGGCTGTGCCCGACTCCGCTACCGCGGAGGGCCCGGAGGCCGAGGCCGAGGAGACCGTCAAGCAGCGGAAGAACGGCCTTTACCCGGGCGTCTCCGACGAGCTGGCCGAGAACATGAAGTCCGGCTGGGCCGACACGGAGCTGCGTGACCTGGAGCCGATCCCGCAGGCCGCCGAGACCGCGCGCCGGCGCGCCGCGCTCTCCGCCCGTTTCCCGGGCGAGCGCCTGGTGATCCCGGCGGGCAACCTGAAGACCCGCTCGAACGACACCGAGTACCCGTTCCGCGCCTCCGTCGAGTACGCCTACCTCACCGGCAACCAGACCGAGGACGGCGTCCTGGTGCTGGAGCCCAGGGGCGACGGCCACGAGGCCACCATCTACCTGCTGCCGCGCTCCGACCGCGAGAACGGCGAGTTCTGGCTCTCCGGCCAGGGCGAGCTGTGGGTCGGCCGCCGCCACTCCCTCACCGAGTCCGAGGCGCTGTACGGCATCCCGGCCGCCGACGTGCGCGAGCTGGCCGACAAGCTCCGCGAGGCCACCGGCCCGGTCCGCGTGGTGCGCGGCTACGACGCCGGCATCGAGGCGGCCCTGACCGACAAGGTCACCGCGGAGCGCGACGAGGAGCTGCGCGTCTTCCTCTCCGAGGCCCGTCTCGTCAAGGACGGGTTCGAGGTCGGCGAGCTGCGCAAGGCGGTCGACTCGACGGTCCGCGGCTTCGAGGACGTCGTCAGGGTCCTCGACAAGGCCGAGGCCACGAGCGAGCGCTACATCGAGGGCACGTTCTTCCTCCGCGCGCGCGTGGAGGGCAACGACGTCGGCTACGGCTCCATCTGCGCGGCCGGCCCGCACGCCTGCACCCTGCACTGGGTGCGCAACGACGGCCCGGTCCGCCCCGGCGACCTGCTGCTGCTCGACGCCGGCGTGGAGACGCACACGCTGTACACCGCCGACGTCACGCGCACGCTGCCGATCAACGGCACGTACAGCGAGATCCAGAAGAAGATCTACGACGCCGTGTACGAGGCCCAGGAGGCCGGTATCGCGGCCGTGAAGCCGGGCGCCAAGTACCGCGACTTCCACGACGCCGCGCAGCGCGTGCTGGCCGAGAAGCTCGTCGAGTGGGGCCTGGTCGAGGGCCCGGTCGAGCGTGTACTGGAGCTGGGCCTGCAGCGCCGCTGGACCCTGCACGGCACCGGGCACATGCTCGGCATGGACGTCCACGACTGCGCTGCCGCGCGGACCGAGACGTACGTGGACGGTGTTCTGGAGCCGGGCATGGTGCTCACCGTCGAGCCGGGGCTGTACTTCCAGGCCGACGACCTGACCGTGCCGGAGGAGTACCGGGGCATCGGCGTCCGGATCGAGGACGACATCCTGGTGACGGAGGACGGCAACGAGAACCTCTCGGCCGGTCTGCCCCGCCGCTCCGACGAGGTCGAGGCGTGGATGGCCGCACTCAAGGGCTGATTTGCGTTTGAATGGCCGGGTACCGGGAGGTGCCCGGCCATTTGGCGTGCCGCGGCCGAGCCGCATATCGACACGGTCTCGCGCCCCTTCGGGGGCGCGTGCACTGACGGGGGTGGGATATGGACGACTTCTGGTCCGGGGTCGGTGTCGACCTGCATCTGGAACCGGACTCGGTGGACGGCCGCCGGGTGGGCCTGGAGCGGGCGCTCAGGGACGCCGTACGCGCCGGGCGGCTCGCCCCTGGTACCCGGCTGCCCGCCACCCGGCGGCTCGCGGCCGAGCTGGGGATCTCCCGGGGGACCGCCAAGGCGGCGTACGACCAGCTGGTCGCCGAGGGGTACCTGACCGCCCGCCAGGGGTCCGGCACCCGGGTCGCAGAACTGCCCGTCGTGGACGCCGAGGCGCCACAGGCACACCCACACGCGCGGGCGCCGCGTTTCGATCTCCGCCCGGGCAGCCCGGACGTGGGCGCGTTCCCTGCGGCCGCCTGGCTGCGCGCGCTGCGCCGGGCCATAGCGACGGCCCCCTCGCTGGCGTACGACTACGGCGACCCGCGCGGCCGGATCGAGCTGCGCACCGCACTCTCCGGCTATCTGGGCCGGGCGCGCGGGGTCCTCGCGCCGCCGGAGCGGATCGTCATCACCTCGGGGTACGTGCAGGGCCTCGCGCTGCTCACGCGCGTGCTGGACGGCGCCGCCGTCGCCATGGAGGACCCGGGGCTGCCCTTCCACCGGCAGGTGGTGCGGCACAACGGCGGAACGGTCCTGCCGGTCCCGGTCGACTCGCGCGGGGTGCGCCCCGAGGAACTGGGCGAGACGGCGGCCGTGGTGGTCACGCCGGCCCACCAGTACCCGACCGGGGTGACCCTGCACCCCGAGCGGCGCCGGGCGCTCACCGACTGGGCCCGCGCGCGGGGCGGCCTGATCGTCGAGGACGACTACGACGGCGAGTTCCGCTACGACCGGCAGCCGGTCGGTGCCCTGCAGGGCATGGCACCGGGCCAGGTCGTCTACCTGGGCACCGCCTCCAAGACGCTCGGCCCCGCGCTGCGCCTCGGCTGGATGGTGCTGCCCCCGCACCTGGTGGACGCGGTCGCCGACGCCAAGCTGCACAGCGACCACCACACCGAGACCATCGGCCAGCTCGCCCTCGCCGAGCTGATCGACAGCCACGCCTACGACCGTCATGTGCGCGCGTGCCGGCTGCGCTACCGGCGCCGCCGGGACCAGCTGCTGGACCGGCTGGGGGCGCGGCGGAGCGTGCGCGGGATCGCAGCCGGGCTGCACGCCCTGGTCGAGGTGCCGGACGAGGCCGAGGCACTGGCCCGCGCGGACGCGGAGGGCCTGGCGCTGGGCACGCTCGGCGAGCACTGGCACACCCCGGACCCCGGCCGGCCGCAGGGCCTGGTCGTCGGCTACGGCACGCCCCGGGAGCGGGCGTACCCGGAGGCCCTGGAGGCACTGGCGAGGGTGCTGGAGCCCGCCCGCCGGCCGTCACGCCGTGAGCAGTGAAGGATCCTTCTTCCACTTGAGGATCTTGTCGAAGCTGACCACCGTCCCGCTCCGGCCGGGGCTGGCCCCGATGTGGACGTGGTCGGCGAGTTCGCGGATCAGACAGAGACCCCGGCCGTGCTCCGCGTCCGGGCGGGCCGGCCGGGGGTCCGGGGGGCGCTCGAAACCGGGACCGGAATCGGAGACTTCGATACGGCACTTCTCACCGTCGAGATACGCGGTCACCCGGTACGCCTCCGAGGTGCCGGGCGCCGTGTCCCCGCCGTGCTCGACGGCGTTGGCGCAGGCCTCGCTCAGGGCGACGGACAGGTCGTAGGAGATGTCCGGGTCGACGCCCGCCGTCTCCATCGTGCCGATCAGCAGCCGCCGGGCGAGCGGCACGCTGGCGGCCTCGCGCCGCAGATGGAGTGACCACCAGATGCTCATGCTCCAGCCTCCTGGCCGGCTCGACATACCGTTACGTATTGCCGCCCGTAGGCGGTCATAAGCACTCCGTCGGCGTGAGTCCGCCCATCCGGCCGATGCGCCGGGGGATGAATCGGTGTATGAGGGCGGTACGGCGGGGCCCCGGCCCGGGCGCCCTGCCGTAGTCGGCACGTAAGGGCAGTGCGATGATGAGGCCGCCATGACTGCCCCCCACCCGCGCACGGCGCGTCCCGGAGCCGGGCTCCGGATTCTGCGGGCCGCGGTGTTCGCCGCGGTCTGCGTCGCGCTGGCCGCGTGCGGGCACACCCTGGCCTCCTGTGCGGGCGTGCCGCTGTGGTCGCTCGGTGCGGGCTTCCTCGGCTCCCTGCTGCTCGTGGCACCGCTCGCCGGGCGGGCCCGCTCGCTGCCGGGCATCGCCGCGCTCCTCGCCCTCGGCCAGACCGTGCTGCACACCCTGTTCGGACTGGGCCAGCACCAGGTCACGGCGGCCGGGATGCCGGCAGTGGCGCCGGGCGGGGTGCTGAGCGACAGCGCGCTGGTCGAGCGGGCCGCCCGGCTGCTGTGCGGGTCGGCCCCGGCCTCCATCACCCCGGGACACGCCTTCCGGCTGCTGCTCGACGCGCGTCTCATCGACCGCGCCGGCCGGCCCACGGCCGCCCTGGGCACCCTGGAGCACGCGCACGACGCCACCGGCGCCTCGGCCGGCCTGCTGCCCTCGCTGCCGATGCTGCTAGGCCATGTGCTCGCGGCCCTCGCCGTCGGCTGGCTCCTGCGCCGCGGGGACCTGGCCGTGCTGCGGCTGATCGAGCTGTCGGCGCATGGAGTCGCGGAGGGGGCGCTCGTACGATCCCTGCGCGCTGGGCTGGCGCTGGCTCGCGCCCTGTGCGCCGGCCTGCTCCCCGCCGCCGGACCCGGCCCGCGCGGCCCGCGCCCCGACGGGGACGAGACACCGGCCCCGCACACCGCCGTGCTCCAGCACACGGTGATCCGGCGCGGCCCGCCCGCCGCCGCCTTCCTCCTCGCCGCCTGACGCGGCCACCGCTCCGCTCCACGGACACGGACCCCGGTGCGCCGCCGTCGTGCGGCACACGCGCGTGCGCTTTTTTTCAGCGGTACGGCAAAGACACCGGCCCCGCGCGCGCGTATCCCTCTTCACCACCGGACCTCACTCAGAGTGGAGTGCTTCCTTCCATGAAGGCTTCTCGTATCGCCGCCGCCGCTGCCGCCGCGGGTACGGCCGTTCTGGCCCTGTCCGCGCCCGCCTTCGCGCACGTCTCCGTGCAGCCCGAGGGCGTCGCGGCCAAGGGCGGTTACGCGGTCGTGGACTTCAAGGTCCCCAACGAGCGCGACAACGCCTCGACCACCAAGGTCGAGGTGAACCTCCCGGCCGACCACCCGATCGCCTCGGTGATGCCGCAGCCGGTCCCCGGCTGGAAGGTCGAGGTCACCAAGTCCAAGCTGGCCAAGCCGCTGACCATGCACGGCGAGAAGATCGACGAGGCCGTCACCAAGGTCGTCTGGACCGCCGACGGCAAGGGCATCGAGCCCGGCTACTTCCAGAAGTTCCCGCTCTCCCTGGGCGCCCTGCCCGAGAACACCGACGAGCTGGTCTTCAAGGCGGTCCAGACGTACTCCAACAAGGAGGTCGTGCGCTGGATCGAGCTGCAGCAGGAGGGTCAGGACGAGCCGGAGAACCCGGCCCCGGTCCTGGAGCTGTCCGCCGCCACCGGCGACCACCACGGCACGGCGAGCGCCGAGAACACCGCCGAGACGACCGAGAAGACGACCGCCGCCGGGGACTCCGGCAGCGACAGTGACACCACCGCACGCGTGCTCGGCGTGGTCGGCATCGTCATCGGTGTCGCCGGCGTGGCCTACGGCGTCCTCGCGGGCCGCCGCCGGACCGCCGCCTGAGCCCTTTCTTCCGCCGCGCGCACCGGGCGTCGCGCGATCGTCACATGACGCCCCGCCCGACCCCGGTGCGCGCCGGAGTTCAGACATCTGGGACATTTTTCTATGCGCAAGAAGACGCTCACCGCGGCCGTACTGCTCGCCGCCGCCACCCTGCCCCTGTCCGCGTGCGGCAACGGGGACGACGCCGGGTCGCCGGTCGCCGTGGTCTCGGGAGGATCCGACGCGGGCAAGGCCGCCACCGTCCTCGACCAGCCCTTCACCAAGCCGGACCTGGTCCTCACCGACACCCACGGCAAGCAGTACGACCTGCGCAAGGAGACCGAGGGCCACCCGACCCTCGTCTACTTCGGCTACACCCACTGCCCCGACATCTGCCCGACGACGATGAGCAACATCGCCGTCGCCAAGAAGGCGCTGCCCAAGGCCGAACAGAACGACCTGCGCGTGGTGTTCGTCACCACCGACCCCGGCCGCGACACCCCCGCCGAGATGGGCAAGTGGCTCAAGGGCATCGATCCCCAGTTCATCGGCCTGACCGGCGACTTCGCCAAGATCCAGACCGGCGCCCGGTCCCTGGGCATCTCCGTGGAGCCGACCAAGAAGGACAAGAACGGCAAGCTCGTCTCCGTGCACGGCACCCAGGTCATCGCCTTCTCCCCGAAGACCGACGCCGGTTACGTCCTCTACGGCGAGGGCACCACGGTCGACGACTACACCAAGGACCTGCCGAAGCTCGTCAAGGGAACCAAGCCGTGAGGCGTCGGGCCGCCGTCCTGACCGCGGGTGCGCTCACCGGCACCCTGGCCCTCACCGGCTGCTCCGGGTCCGGTTCGGGCCCGGAGCGGGCCGAGCTGTCGGTCAGCGCCTCCTACATGCCCCAGCCCGTCTCCGCCGACATGGCCGCCGGGTTCCTGACGATCACCAACAAGGGCGGCACCGGGGACGAGCTGACCTCGGTCAGCAGTGACGTCGCCGGCGAGGTCACCATGCACAGCACGTCCGGTGGGGCCATGACGGAGAAGTCCTCCTTCGCCATACCGGCCCACGGACGGCTCGTGTTCCGCAGCGGTGGCAACCACCTGATGTTCGAGAAGCTGAAGCGGGCACCGAAGCAGGGCCAGACGGTCACCCTGAAACTCGGGTTCGAGAAGTCCGGGCCCCTCACCGTCGAGATGCCGGTGAAGGCCACCACGTACAACCCGTCGACCGGCCACTGAGGGAGGGACCACCGTGACCCGGACCATCACCCCCCGCCTGCGGATCCTGGTGCTGCTGTTCATCGCCGTCACCGGCGCACTGCTGGCGGGCGCGGGACCGGCCTCCGCCCATGCGGCACTGACCGGCAGCGACCCCGCACAGGGGGTGGTGGCCGACAAGGCGCCCACCCAGGTGTCGCTCACCTTCTCCGAGAAGGTGGCGATGAACGACGACTCCCTGCGCGTCCTCGACCCCAAGGGCAAGCCGGTCCAGACGGGCAGCCCCGCCAACGTGAGCGGCACGACGTACGCCGTGCAGCTCAAGAGCGGCCTCGCCAAGGGCACCTACACCGTCACCTACCAGGTCGTCTCCGCCGACAGCCACCCCGTCGCCGGCGCCTACACCTTCTCCATCGGGGCGCCCTCGCAGACCGTCGTCTCCGGCACCGGACCGGCCGCCGGCGGCGGAGTCGTGGGCGGGCTCTACGCGTTCGGGCGGTACGTGTCGTACGCCGGCTTCATCGTGCTCGCCGGCGGCGCGGCTTTCGTGCTCGCCTGCTGGCAGCGCGGCGCGGGGGTACGGCCCCTGCAGCGGCTGGTCGTCGGCGGCTGGGTCGCGCTGACCGCGGCCACCCTGTGGCTGCTGCTCCTGCGCGGCTCCTACACCGGCTCCGGGAAGGTCGCCGACGTCTTCGACCTCGACCTGCTCGGCCAGGTGCTCCAGACCAAGACCGGTGCCGCCCTGGTCTCCCGGCTGCTGCTGCTCGCCGCCGCCGCGCTGTTCGTCGCCGTCCTCTTCGGCGCCTACACCCGCCGCGAGGAGGGCCAGGACAAGCGCGACCTGACCTTCGGGCTCGCGGTCGGCGGAGTGGTCGTCGCGGCCGGTCTCGCGGCCAGCTGGGCCATGGCCGAACACGCCTCCACCGGGCTCCAGCCGGGCCTCGCCATGCCGGTCGACGTCGTCCACCTGCTGGCCGTCGCCGCCTGGCTGGGCGGCCTCACCGCCCTGCTGACCGCCCTGTACCGGGCGCCCGCCGAGACCCCGGTCGAGGCCGCCGCCGTACAGCGCTTCTCCCGGGTGGCCTTCGGTTCCGTCCTGGCCCTCGTGGTCACCGGCGTCTACCAGTCCTGGCGGCAGCTCGGCTCCTGGTCGGCGTTCACCGAGACCCGCTACGGACAGCTGCTGCTGGTCAAGATCGCTCTGGTGGCGGTGCTGGTCGGCATCGCGGGCGTGTCCCGGCGGTGGACGGGCCGGCTCACCGACCCGGTCGCCCGCGCAGGGAAGGCGCGCACGACCCAGGCCCGGGCCCGCAAGGAGCAGGTCACCGCCTCGCAGACGGCCCGCGGCAAGGGCGGCGGCACCGGCGCCGCCGACTCCGGGCGTGCCGCCCAGCTCGCCCGGCAGCGCGCGGCCGTCGACGCCGCCCGCGAGAAGCGGCTGCGCGACGCCGACCCGAACCGCTTCGGCCTGCGCCGCTCGGTGCTCGCCGAGGCCGGTGTCGCCCTCGTGCTGCTCGCCGTCACCACCGCGCTGACCCAGACCGAGCCGGGCCGCACCGAGCAGGAGGCCAAGGCGGCCACCTCCGCGTCGGCCGGCTCCGACACCTCGGCGGCGTCCGGCGCGCTCACCCTGGACATGCCGTTCGACACCGGCGGCGCCGACGGCAAGGGCGTCGTCAGCATCGACCTCGACCCGGCGCGCGTGGGCGGCAACGAGATGCACGTCTACGTCCAGCGGCCCAACGGGCGGGCCTTCGACGTCCCCGAGGTGAAGCTCTCCTTCACCCTGGAAACGAAAAAGATCGGCCCGCTCCCCGTGAACCCCGACCACATCGCCACCGGCCACTGGTCGGCGAACGGCGTGCAGATCCCCATGGCCGGCGACTGGAAGATCGCCGTCACGGTCCGCACCTCCGACATCGACCAGGTGACCGTCTCCAAGAACGCGCAGATCGGCTGAACCGCACCATGCCCGACCAGTCCGTCCCCCAGACCCGTACGCCCGAGGCGCCGCCGGCGCGGCCCGAGTCCGTCCCCGGCGCCAACGGCATCTCGCGGCGCGCCCTGCTCGGCACCGCCGGCGCCACCGGTCTCGTGCTCGGCGCGGCCGGCGGGGCCGCGGGCTACGCCGCCGCACCCGCCGGGGCCACCCCGCTGACCTCGGTGGGCTCCGACCGGGCGATGTTTCACGGGAAACATCAGCCCGGCATCACCGAGGGCCTCCAGGCGCGCGGCCATCTCGTCGCCTTCGATCTGGCGCCGGGCGCGGGCCGCAAGGAGGCCGCGGCCCTGCTGCGCCGCTGGTCGGCGACGGCCGAACGGCTGATGGCGGGCGAGGTCGCCCCGCACGGCGACACCGACGTGGCCCGGGACGCGGGCCCGTCCTCGCTCACCGTCACCTTCGGCTTCGGCCGCAGCTTCTTCGGCCGGACCGGCCTGGAGCAGCAGCGGCCGGCCGCCCTGGACCCGCTGCCGGACTTCTCCTCCGACCGGCTCGACAAGTCCCGCAGCGACGGCGACCTGTGGGTGCAGATCGGCGCGAACGACGCCCTGGTCGCCTTCCACGCCCTGCGCGCGATCCAGAAGGACGCGGGCTCCGCCGCGCGGGTGCGCTGGCAGATGAACGGCTTCAACCGCAGCCCGGGCGCCACCGCCCACCCCATGACGGCCCGCAACCTCATGGGCCAGGTCGACGGCACCCGCAATCCGAAGCCCACCGACGCCGACTTCGACCGGCGGATCTTCGTGCCCGCCACGGGCGAGCCCGCCTGGATGGCGAACGGCTCCTACGCCGTCGTACGCCGGATCCGCATGCTCCTGGACGACTGGGAGAAGCTGTCGCTCGCCGCGCAGGAGCAGGTCATCGGGCGCCGCAAGGCCGACGGTGCGCCGCTGTCCGGCGGCGGCGAGACCACCCCGATGGACCTGGAGAAGACCGACGCGAACGGTGACTACGTCGTCCCGCTGAACGCGCACGCGCGGATCACCCGGCCCGACAAGAACGGCGGCGCGGCCATGCTGCGGCGCCCGTTCTCCTACCACGACGGCATCGACGCGGACGGCACGCCCGACGCCGGTCTCCTCTTCATCTGCTGGCAGGCGGACCCGCTGCGCGGCTTCGTACCGGTGCAGCGCAAGCTCGACCGGGGCGACGCGCTGTCGAAGTACATCCGGCACGAGGCCAGCGGCCTGTTCGCGGTGCCGGGCGGGGCGGCGAAGGGCGAGTACGTGGGACAGCGGCTGCTTGAGGGGTGAACCGGGTTCAAACCACCCGGTCGAGTGGCATTCATGAGACACCTGCGACGGGTCTCCCCGCGGCTATTAGGGTGAGGGACATGCCAGCGAGCTATGCCTATCTCGGCCCGGAGGGCACCTTCACCGAGGTCGCTCTGCGCACGCTTCCGGAAACGGCCACCCGGGAGCTGATCCCGTACGTGTCGGTGCAGTCCGCGCTGGATGCGGTGCGGGCCGGCGAGGCCGAGGCCGCGTTCGTGCCGATCGAGAACTCCGTCGAGGGCGGCATCACCACCACCCTGGACGAGCTGGTCGCCGGCGAACCACTGATGATCTACCGCGAGGTGCTGCTGTCGATCACCTTCGCGCTACTGGTCCGCCCCGGCACGAAGCTCACGGACATCAAGACGGTCTCCGCGCACCCGGCGGCCCAGCCCCAGGTGCGCAACTGGCTGCGCGCCAATCTCCCGGACGCCCTGTGGGAGTCGGCCGCCTCCAACGCGGACGCCGCCCGTCTGGTCCAGGAGGGCCGCTACGACGCCGCCTTCGCGGGCGAGTTCGCCGCCGCCCGGTACGGCCTGGAGGCGCTGGAGACCGGGATCCACGACGCGGAGAACGCGCAGACCCGGTTCGTGCTGGTCGGCCGACCGGCCCGGCCGGCCGCGCCCACCGGCGCCGACAAGACCTCGGTGGTGCTGTGGCAGCGCGACGACCACCCCGGCGCGCTGCGCGACCTGCTCGGCGAGTTCGCCTCGCGGGGCATCAACCTGATGCTGCTCCAGTCCCGGCCGACCGGCGCCGGCATCGGCAATTACTGCTTCTGCATCGACGCCGAGGGCCATATCGCCGACCGGCGGATGGCGGAGGCGCTGATGGGGCTGCGGCGGATCTGCCTCCAGGTGCGCTACCTCGGTTCCTATCCCCGCGCCGACATCACACCGGGCGAGGCCGGACCGACGCCGCCGGGGACCTCGGACGAGGAGTTCATGGCGGCGGCGGACTGGGTGGCGCGCTGCCAGGACGGCCGGTTCTAGCCCGCCGCACCCGGTCGTACCTGCAGACGAACGTTATCCACAGGAGTTATCCACAGGTGCCCTTCTCGACCTGGGGACAAGTCGACAGGGCGGAGTCACCGGGTCGACAAATCGGCCTGGAACCCCCGGCGGACCACCCACCCCTGGATCACCCTTCGTCCACCCGTTTCCTTTGGTTCATCTTTTAGGGCGACCGTTTTCCACCCGAACGTGGGTGTCGACAGGGTTTGACCCGGGAATTCTTCAGCGTGTTCGAGCTTTCCGGAGTGATCAATTCCGAAATCCACAGACCTTCCACACAGCCTGTGGATAACTCTTCGGAGGGTGTGGGTTCCTGTGGACAACCGGGCCGCCAAATCCCGTTCGAGACAAGGGAATCCGGTCAACCGGGCACCCGGGACGTGCCCCGTCCCAGGGAGTGAGACACTTTTCCCTTGACGCACACCCGTGACCTACGGGCTTGACGGAGTGACACGCACGGCAATTACCGCATAACGGACGGTAGACCGCGAATCAGAACTCTCCGGAATAGTGATTCGTGGGCCGCGACCCCGCACCGGTAGCCTTGGCCACGTGATTGACCTTCGCCTGCTTCGTGAGGACCCCGACCGTGTGCGCGCATCCCAGCGCGCCCGTGGAGAGGACGTCGCGCTCGTCGACGCCCTCCTGTCTGCCGACGAGCGGCGCAGGTCCTCCGGCGTCCGCTTCGACGAGCTACGCGCCGAGCAGAAGCAGCTCGGCAAGCAGATCCCCAAGGCCACCGGCGACGAGAAGGCCGAGCTGCTCAAGCGCGCCGAGCAGCTGAAGGCCGACGTCAAGGCCGCCGACGCCGAGCGCGACGCGGCCGACACCGAGACCCAGGAGCTGCTGCTCCGGCTCGGCAACCTCGTCCACCCCGACGTGCCCGTCGGCGGCGAGGAAGACTTCGTCACGCTGGAGACGCACGGCACGATCCGCGACTTCGGTGCCGAGGGCTTCGAGCCCAAGGACCACCTGGAGCTGGGCCAGCTGCTCGGCGCCATCGACGTCGAGCGCGGCGCCAAGGTCTCCGGCTCCCGTTTCTACTTCCTCACCGGCGTCGGCGCCCTGCTGGAGCTGGCCCTGGTGAACGCCGCGATCGCCCAGGCGACCGCCGCCGGCTTCACGCCGATGCTCACCCCGGCGCTGGTCCGCCCGCAGTCCATGGCCGGCACCGGCTTCCTCGGCCAGGCCGCGCAGGACGTCTACCACCTCGACAAGGACGACCTGTACCTGGTCGGCACCTCCGAGGTCGCGCTGGCGGCCTACCACATGGACGAGATCATCGACGCCGACCGGCTGCCGCTGCGGTATGCGGGCTTCTCCCCGTGCTTCCGCCGCGAGGCCGGCTCGCACGGCAAGGACACCCGGGGCATCTTCCGCGTCCACCAGTTCGACAAGGTCGAGATGTTCTCGTACGTCGCGCCGGAGGACTCCCAGGCCGAGCACCAGCGCCTGCTGGAGTGGGAGAAGCAGTGGCTGACCTCGCTGGAGCTGCCGTTCCGCGTCATCGACGTCGCCTCCGGTGACCTCGGCTCCTCGGCCTCCCGCAAGTACGACTGCGAGGCGTGGATCCCGACCCAGGGCAAGTACCGCGAGCTGACCTCGACCTCGGACTGCACCGAGTTCCAGTCCCGCCGGCTGTCCATCCGGGTCCGCGACGGCAAGCAGGTCAAGCCCCTTGCCACCCTCAACGGCACGCTGTGCGCCGTACCGCGCACGATCGTGGCGATCCTGGAGAACCACCAGCAGGCCGACGGCTCCGTCCGGGTCCCCGAGGTGCTGCGCCCGTACCTGGGCGGCCGCGAGGTCCTGGAGCCGGTGTCCCGGTGAGCTTCCCCTACGGGCTCATCGCCACCGACCTCGACGGAACGCTGCTGCGCTCCGACGAGTCGATATCGCAGCGCACCCGTGACGCCCTCGCCGCGGCCACCGCGGCGGGCGCCGCGCACATCGTCGTCACCGGCCGTGCGGTCCCGTGGACCCGGCACATCCTGGACGACCTCGGCTACGACGGCCTCGCCGTCTGCGGCCAGGGCGCCCAGGTCTACGACGCCGGGTCCCACCGTCTGCTGACCTCGGTCACCCTGGACCGGCAGCTGGCGGGCGTGGCCCTGGCGAAGATCGAAGCCGAGGTGGGGCCGCTGTACCTGGCGGCCAGCCGGGACGGCCTCGACGGCGAGGTGCTGGTGGGCCCGGGGTACGCGGTCACCGGCAAGCTGCCCGCGACCCCGTTCACGGACGCCTCCGACCTCTGGACGGCGCCCCTCAACAAGATCTACATCCAGCATCCGACGCTGAGCGACGACGAGCTGGCGGACGCGGCCCGGCGGACGGCCGGCGGCTTCGTCACGGTGGCCATGGCGGGCGCGGGCATCGTCGAGCTGCTGCCGCTCGGCCTGTCCAAGGCCACGGGCCTGTCCCTGGCGGCCCGCCGACTGGGCCTGAAGGCCGCCGACACGATCGCCTTCGGCGACATGCCCAACGACATCCCGATGTTCGCCTGGGCCTCCCACGGCGTGGCCATGGCCAACGCCCACGAGGAACTGAAAGCGGTGGCCGACGAGGTCACGTCGTCCCACGAGGAGGACGGCATCGCGGTGGTGCTGGAGCGGTTGCTCGGCTAGCGGGCCGGCACGTCAGGGCAGCTCGCTGCCGTTCGCGGTGCAGCGCGAACGGACCCCGACATGCCTCGGCCAGGCGGCCCCGCGCGGCGAATACGCTCATGCTTGGGTCCGGCCGGCCCGCCCCGGACGGCCGGTCCGCGCCGGTTGCTACATTCGGCGGCCATGCGATCACGCGACTACGACCTCGACTTCCGCGACCGCGCGAGCCGGATACGCGCCTGGGGCATCGGTCTGCTCGCCGTGGCGGGGCTGCTGTGGACCTGGTGCGCCGTCCTGCTGCTCACGCCGTACGAGGCGGAGCGCAAGCCGGACGACCCGTACCCGGACCAGTGCGAGGCCCGCCTCTTCACGGACCGCGGCACCGCCAACGAGGGCCTGTACAAGGGCGACTACTGCGCGAACGAACGCGACTGGCCGGAGGTCCTGGCCCTTCTCGGCCTGTCCGTGCCGGTCTCCCTCGCCGGCGCGGTCCTCGTCACGACCGGCACGGTCCACCGCACGATGAGCGCCCATGCGGAGGCGATGCGGGAGCTGGACGGGATCGCGGACGCACGGGACGCGTAGCGCCGCAGGGTGGCAATGTCTCGCGGAGGATGCACGGATCGAACGTGCGCGGGCTTTCCAGGCCCGACCACGACTCGCGCGTGAGGGAACACAGCACAAGCCGGTGCCTTACCACTCGGCCAATCCTCCGGGTGGGCGGTCCACGCGAGAGCGACATCGCGTGCTCGAAGCGACCGCCCCGGGCAGCTTCCGTGGCTCCACGGAGCGGTAGGGAATCACCCCGGAGCCGGCCTCGGGCTGCCCTGTCGGGAGCTGGGCGTACTGCCGTGCATGGACATCGCCCACCTCCGCTCCCAGTCGGTGACGCCGGGACGATCCCGGCGGATGGTGCACAACCACTCTGTCCCGCCGCCGAGTTGGGCGCCACCGAATAAACCGAACAAACGCCCCCTACCGGCGGCGCCACCTGCGGCGCCGCGCTTTGCCGAAGCACCAGCCGGCCGGAGGCTGCCCGGAGCGCCAGGGCTGCGGCTCGGGCGGACGGTTCGGAGGTCTGGGCCGCCCGGACGAACGCCTCGTCCAGGACGACGTCGTCCCAGACGTCCTGTCCGGTGGGCCCCCGTCCTTCCCGCTGCGGGGTGAAGTCCCCGTCAAGGCCGCAGCGGCCCCTCGGGGGTCACTCCTCGCCCGCCAGCGTCAGCGAGCGCAGCTTCTGCCCGGCGTACCAGGTGGCCAGCACGGTGACCGCCACCAGCAGCACGGTGGCCGTCGGCAAACCCACGTCGGAGGTCACCAGGTCCCCGCCGGCCATCTTGTGGGCGACGGCCAGCGACCACTGCTGGACGCTCAGCGTGCGCGCACCCGGCACCAGGGAGCCGAGCAGCGCCTCCCAGACCAGGGCGTAGACGAGCCCGAAGACCACCGCGTGCCGGGAGACCGTGCCCAGCAGCAGGAACAGCGCCGAGTAGGCGATGGAGGAGACCAGCGCGGCGACCGTGAAGGCGACGGCGATCTGCTGGCCGTTGCCGTTCAGGATCAGGCCGGCGATCAGGGTCGGCACCGCCGAGAAGACCATGGTCACGACGATGGCGACGATCAGCTTGGTCAAGATGATCGTGGGCCGCTTGAGCGGCTTGGACAGCAGGTAGACGACGGAGCCGTCGTCGATCTCCGGGCCGATCGCGCCGGTGCCGGCGATGACACCGATGATCGGCACCATGGTGGCGAGCGCGAAGCCGCCGAGGACGTCCGAGGCCGTCTGGTCGTCGGCTCCGGTCAGGGCGCGCACGGCCACGGAGATCACGATGAGCAGCAGCGGCAGCGCGCCGAGGATGAGGGCCCGACGGCGGCCGAGCAGGGCCCGGTAGGTGAGCCGGGCGACGGTGGGGTCGTACATCTTCGGCCTCCTACGCCGCGACCAGATAAGAAAAGACGGACTCCAGGGACTCGTCGGACGGCGAGACCGTGTGGAGCCGGATGCCGTGGTCGCGGGCGACCTTCGGCAGCAGGGCGGTGAAGCGGCCGAAGTCGACGGCCTGGATGCGCAGCGCGCCCTCGGCGTGGTCGACCTCGATGCCGGCCGTGGAGGGGTCGGCGATCAGCGCGGCCGCGAGGGCGCGGTCGTCGCTGGACCGCACCAGATAGCGGTGCGGGCGGTCGGTCATCAGGCGGCGGATCCGGCGGAAGTCGCCGCTGGCCGCGTGCCGTCCGGCGACGACGACCTCGATGTGCCGGGCGAGCTGCTCGACCTCTTCGAGGATGTGCGAGGAGAACAGCACCGTGCGGCCCTCGTCGCCCATCTTCCGCAGCAGGTCCATCAGTTGCATGCGCTGGCGCGGGTCCATGCCGTTGAACGGCTCGTCGAGCAGCAGCAGCGACGGATCATGGACGAGGGCGCTCGCCATCTTCACGCGCTGCCGCATGCCTTTGGAGTACGTGGAGATCTTCCGGTCCTGGGCGTACTCCATCTCGACCGTGGCGAGGGCGCGCTGGGCGGCCTTGTCGCCGAGGCCGTGCAGTTCGGCGTTGGCGACGACGAACTCACGGCCGGTGAGGAAGTCGTACATCGCCTCCCGCTCGGGGACGATGCCGATGTGCCGGTAGATGGACTCGTTGCGCCACACCGGCTGTCCGTCGAGGGTGACCGTGCCGGTGGAGGGGGCGAGGAAGCCGCCCATCATGTTGATCAGGGTGGATTTCCCGGCGCCGTTGGGGCCGAGCAGGCCGGTGACGCCGGGGCCGATGGTCATGGTGATGTCGTTGACGGCGACCACGTTGCCGAACCAGCGGGAGACGTGGTCGAGGCTGAGCGATGTCACAGTCCCACCTTCCGGTAGCGGCGGATCAGGAGGCCGTAGCAGGCGGCGATCAGGCCGAGGACGAACAGGACGTAGACCGCGCCCTCGCCGCCGGACGGGCCGGTCCCGCCGGGGAAGGCGGAGCTGCCGCCGAGGAAGGCGGACTGCACGCCGTCGATCAGCGTGATCGGCGAGAACAGGCCGATCCACGGGATGGCGCTGGTGCTGTCCTGGGTGTAGGCGATGGCCTGGAGGGTGGAGACCGCGCCGTAGGAGATGGTCAGTACGGCGATCACGGCGGCGATGCCGAAGCCGCGGCGCGGGGTGAACGCGGCGATGACCAGGCCGATGCCGGCGAAGAGCAGTGAGAGCAGGGCCACGGCGACCAGTCCCTGGGCGAATTCCTTGGTCTGGTGGGCAAAGCCCATCTTGGACAGCAGCGCGCCCGCGTACATCACGAGCAGCGGGGCGCCGGTGAGGACGAAGAGCGCCGAGGCGAGCGCCGCGAACTTGGCGCGGACGTAGTCGGCGGTCTCGATGGGCCGCGAGAAGTACAGCGGTACGGTCTTGAAGCGCAGGTCACGGGAGACCGCCTGGGGTGCCTGCGAGGCGACGTACAGGCTGATCACGGCCTGCATGATGATCGCGTACCGGGTGTAGGACACCGGCAGTTCGTGCGCCTTGGTGGCGACGGCGACGGCCACCATGATGGCGGCGGGCACGCACATCACCGCGAACAGCAGCATCGGCAGCACCTTGGACTTCACCGAACGGCCGAGGCCGTAGGCGCCGCGCAGGGACTGCGAGTACAGCGAGCGGCGGGCGTAGGCACGGCCGAGGCGCGGGCCGTCGTAGCCGCGGTAGCCGATGTCGTGGATGCGGGTCTGGTCGCCGGCGGGCGTCGCCGCCGTGTACGTGGGCTGCTCAACCGCCATGGCCGACGGCCTCCTTCCGCTGTTCGTCGCTGCTGGTGAACACCTCGGAGATGTGGTGCCGGCGCTGTTCCATGCGGACCAGGCCGAGGCCGAGGTCGGCGACGACGTCCCGGACGAGGTCGTAGGTCTCCTCGCCCGTGGCGGTCAGCAGCAGGATGTGTCCGGCGCCGGGCAGGCCGCCGGCCTCCGCGTGCGTGTCGACTCCGCGCGCGTGGAGCTCCTCGCGGACCGCGCGGGTGCCGTCCGGGTGGGTGTCGCTGTCGGTGACCTCGATCGCGAGGGTCGTCGTGGTCTGGGTGAAGTCGGTGGTGGAGCTCGAGCGCAGGAGCTTGCCGCCGTCGATGACGACGACGTGGTCGCAGGTTCGCTCCAGTTCGCCCAGCAGGTGCGAGGTGACCAGCACGGAGATGCCGAAGTCGGTGTGGATGCGGCGGATCAGGCCGAGCATCTCGTCGCGGCCGACCGGGTCGAGGCCGTTGGTCGGCTCGTCGAGGAAGACCAGCTGCGGGTCGTGCACCAGCGCCTGGGCGAGCTTGACCCGCTGCTTCATGCCGGTCGAGTAGCCGCCGATGGGGCGGTACCGCTCCTCGTACAGACCGACGTGGCGCAGGGTGTCGGCGGTGCGCTCGCGGGCGGCGGTGGGCGGCAGGCCGGACATGCGCGCCATGTGCACGACGAACTCGGTGGCCGAGACGTCCGGTGGCAGGCAGTCGTGCTCCGGCATGTATCCCACGCGCTCGCGGATGGCGGCGCCCTTGGTGGCGACGTCGAGGCCGAGCACCTCGGCCCGGCCCTCCGTGGCGGGGGACAGCCCCAGCAGGATCTTGATCAGGGTGGACTTGCCGGCGCCGTTGGCCCCGACGAGTCCGGTCACACCGGGTCCGATGTCCACGGACAGCCGGTCGAGAGCGGTCACCCGGGGGAACCGCTTGCTCAGGCTTTCGGTCGCGATCACAGTCACGCCTTCGACGGTAGTGATCCGGACCACGTCCGTCGTCAGACCTCAGAGCCGTTTGCCCATCCGCCCCAGGTATTACGGGGCCTTAGGGGTTGCCCACCCAGGGGTGGGGCCGCGGGCGTCGTACCGCCGTCGTCCACAGCCCTTGATCCCGCCTATTGACGCCGCCTCTAACAACTGCCAGATTCGCCTGTGTCACGTTACGGACTAGTAGCTTGCTCGACGGGACGGAGCGGCATGACGACGGCAGTGGGCAGCGAACTCTCCGTGGAACTGCGGGGGTTCCGGCGGGTGCAGCGCCTCGCCTACGAGTGCGCGGAGGCGGTCGCGGCCCGCCTCGAGCCCGGCGTGACCGAGCGCGAGGCGGCGCGGATGCAGCGCGAGTGGCTCCGCGAGCGCGGTGTGCGGGACTGGTTCCACCTCCCCTTCGCCTGGTTCGGGGACCGCACGGCGTTCGCGGACTTCCGCATCCCGCTGCAGTTCTTCCCGACCGACCGCGCGCTGGCACCGGGGATGCCGTTCATCCTCGACATGGCACCGGTGTACGAGGGGTACACGGCGGACATCGGCTACTCCGGCTCGCTGGGCGTGAACTTGGTGCAGGACCGGCTGATGGCCGACCTGGAGGCCCACCGCGAACTGATCCTGCGCGAGGTGCGCGAGCGGCGCCCGCTGCGGGAGATCTACCAGGACGTGGACCGGCTCATGGTCCGCCAGGGCTACGCCAACCGGCACCGCGCCTACCCCTTCGGGGTGATCGCCCACAAGGTGGACCGGGTGAAACAGCGCCGCTTCTCCCCGCACCTGTTCGGGTTCGGCACGCAGGCCCTCAAGGGGCTCGCCGCCGACGCGCTGCGCGGCCACCGCGAGGGCTGGTCGCCGCTGTGGTCGCCGTACCGCTTCTCGGACCATCCGCCGCAGCCGGGTCTGTGGGCGGTCGAACCGCACCTCGGCTTCCGGGGCACGGGCGCGAAGTTCGAGGAGATCCTGGTGGTCACCGACTCCCGGGACCCCGGGGAGAGCGCGTTCTGGCTGGACGACGATCTGCCGCACGTGCGGCGCTGGGCGGAGGAGAAGTGACGGCACTTTCGAAGCGGGAAGACGCGCGCGAGCGCTGGGTGCGCACCGGCGGGGTCGAGCTGTGCGTGGCCGAGCTGGGCGACCCGGAACAGCCGACGGTGGTGCTGGTGCACGGCTACCCGGACAGCAAGGAGGTCTGGTCGGAGGTGGCCGTCCGGCTCGCCGACCGCTTCCACGTCGTCCTCTACGACGTCCGGGGCCACGGCCGCTCCACGGCGCCCAAGCCGCTGCGCGGCGGCTTCACCCTGGCCAAGCTCACGGACGACTTCCTGGCCGTCGTCGACGCGGTCAGCCCGGACCGGCCGGTGCACCTCGTCGGGCACGACTGGGGCTCGGTGCAGTCCTGGGAGTTCGTCACGGTGGCCCGCACGGAGGGCCGAATCGCCTCCTTCACGTCGATCTCCGGACCGTCCCTCGACCACTTCGGGCACTGGATCAACGCGCGCGTGAAGCGCCCGACGCCCCGCCGGGTGGGCCAGCTCCTCGGCCAGGGCGCCAGGTCCTGGTACGTCTACCTGCTGCACACGCCGGTCCTGCCGGAGCTGGCCTGGCGCGGTCCGCTCGGCAAGCGCTGGCCCAAGCTCCTGGAACGGGTCGAGCGCGTCCCCGGCGGCGACTACCCGACCGGCTCCCTCCCTTCGGACGCGGCCCACGGCGCCTGGCTGTACCGGGACAACGTCCGCGCCCGGCTGCGCGGGCCGCGCCCGGACGCGTACGCACACGCGCCCGTGCAGCTCATCACGCCCCAGGGGGACGCGTTCCTCTCCGAGCGGCTCTACGACGACCTGGACCGGTGGGTGCCGCGGCTGACCCGCCGCACGCTGCCGGCCAAGCACTGGGTCCCACGCACCCGGCCCGACCAAGTCGCCGCCTGGATCGGTGAGTTCGTGACCTCGGTGGCCGGCGGGCATCCCGCGCCGGCCGCCACCGGCCCCCATGCCGACCGGTTCGCCGGGCAGTTGGTGCTGGTCACCGGCGCGGGCAGCGGGATCGGCCGGGCAACCGCGTTCGCCTTCGCGGAGGCCGGGGCGCGCGTGATCGCCGTCGACCGCGATGCCGAGGCCGCGGCCCGCACCGCGGAACTGGCCCGGCTGACCGGCGCGGCCGAGGCCTGGTCGGAACCGGCCGACGTCTCCGACGAGCAGGCCATGGAGAAACTCGCGGAGAAGGTCCACCACGAGTACGGCGTGCTGGACGTGCTGGTCAACAACGCGGGCATCGGTCTGTCGGGCTCCTTCTTCGCCACGACGACCGACGACTGGCGCAAGGTGCTGGACGTCAACCTGTGGGGGGTGATCCACGGTTGCCGGCTCTTCGGGGCGCGCATGGCCGAGCGCGGCCAGGGCGGCCACATCGTCAACATCGCGTCCGCGGCGGCCTACCAGCCCTCGCGCGCACTGCCCGCCTACAGCACCTCCAAGGCGGCCGTGCTCATGCTCTCGGAATGCCTGCGCGCCGAACTGGCCTCCCAGGGCATCGGCGTCACCGCCGTCTGCCCGGGCTTCGTCAACACCAACATCACCGCCACGGCCCGCTTCACCGGCGTGGACGAGGCGGAACAGCGCCGCCGCCGGCAGCGCTCCGCCCGCCTGTACGGGCTGCGCAACTACCCGCCGGAGAAGGTGGCGACCGCCGTCCTGGACGCGGTGACCGACAACAAGGCGGTGGTCCCGGTGACCCCGGAGGCCAGGGGAGCGCACCTGCTGTCCCGTTTCGCGCCGGGACTGTTGCGGCGGATCGCCCGCGTGGAGCCGAGGCTGTGAACCGTGCCGCCCGGTGGCCTGCGCCCGCCAGTTGTCCACAACTCCGCCAATTCCCCTGTGGATAACCGCACTTGCTTGTGGATCAAACCTGCGGAGAAAAACAACCTGCGTGATCCGCGTCTCTCCCACACCCTGGGTGCATGGACGAACGCCGCACCGTGAAGGTGTCGAAATACCTCTCCAGGCACCTGCGCCACCAGCCCGAGCGCATCGGGCTCACCCCGGACGCGAGCGGCTGGGTCGAGATCGACGCGCTGATCGCCGCGGCCGCGGCCCACGGATTCCGGTTCACCCGCGAGGAGCTGGATCACGTCGTCGCCACGAACGACAAACGGCGCTTCGCGATCGAGGGCGGCAGAATCCGCGCCAGCCAGGGACACAGCATCGAGGTCGACCTCGGCCTGCCCCCGGCGACCCCACCGCCGTACCTCTACCACGGCACGGTCGCCGCGCACCTGGCCGCCATCCGCGCGGAGGGCCTGCGGCCCATGACCCGGCACGCCGTCCACCTCTCGGCCGACCGGGAGACGGCCACCCGCGTCGGCGCCCGCCGGGGCCGCCCCGTGGTGCTGGCCGTCGACGCCGGTGCCATGCACCGCGACGGCCACGTCTTCCACGTCAGCGCCAACGGGGTCTGGCTGACGGCGGCGGTCCCCCCGCGCTACCTGCGGTTTCCCGGCGCCCGCTGAAGGAGTACGGGCCCCGTCTCCCCCGCTCCCCGCGTGGCCCTACGGCCGCGTACCGTGACCGGTTCGTCCGTTGCCGGCGCCGCCGCTTACGCTCGGACGCATGAGTCTGCGTCTGAGCACCGTGATCCTCCCGTACCGCCGCTGGCACGAGGGCGCCCGTGCGGCCTGGGTGCGCGCCGAGCAGCTGGGCTTCCACACGGCGTACACCTACGACCACCTGTCCTGGCGCAGCTTCCGTGACGGCCCCTGGTTCGGCGCGATTCCGACGCTGACGGCGGCCGCGGCGGCCACCGACCGGCTGCGCCTCGGCACGCTGGTCACCTCGCCGAACTTCCGCCACCCGGTGACCCTCGCCAAGGAGCTGATCTCCCTGGACGACATCTCCGGCGGCCGGGTCACCCTCGGCGTCGGCGCGGGCGGTACCGGTTTCGACGCCACCGCGCTCGGCCAGGAGCCGTGGACGCCGCGCGAGCGCGCCGACCGGTTCGCCGAGTTCGTGCCCCTGCTGGACCGGCTGCTCACCGAGGACGCGGTGTCGTACGAGGGCCGGTTCTACTCGGCGCACGAGGCCCGGAACATCCCGGGCTGTGTGCAGCGCCCCCGGCTGCCCTTCGCGGTTGCGGCCACCGGCCCGCGTGGCCTGAGGCTCGCCGCTCGGTACGGCCAGGCGTGGGTGACCACCGGCGACCCGAAGCTGTACGAGAACGGCACGCCGGAGCAGTCCGTCGAGGCCCTGCGCGGGCAGATCGGCAAGCTGTCCGAGGCGTGCGAGGCCGCCGGGCGGGACGTCGCCGGGCTGGACAAGGTCCTGCTCACCGGCTTCACCCCGGACCGCGGTCGGCCGCTCGCGTCCCTGGACGCCTTCGTGGACTTCGCCGGGCGCCACCAGGAGCTGGGCTTCACCGAGATCGTGATCCACTGGCCCATCCCGGACTCCGACTTCGCCGCGGACGAGAAGGTCTTCGAGCGGATCGCCATGGAAGCCCTCGCCCAGCTGGACTGAGCGGGCCGGCATCATGAGCGGGGCTGAGCGTCCCGAGCCGGGCCGACCGTGCCGGACGTCATCTGTGTCTCATCTGTGCGGAGTCGCGCACGGCCGTGCGGGCATATGCGCGAGAATGACCGGGTGACCTCAGCGACCAGACAGCCCGGGACCCCTGCCGCCGCCACGCCCGCGCGGCTGATCGCCACCGACCTCGACGGCACTCTGCTGCGCGATGACAAGTCGGTCTCCCCGCGGACCGTGGCCGCCCTGGCCGCCGCCGAGGAGGCCGGGATCGAGGTCTTCTTCGTCACCGGCCGGCCGGCCCGCTGGATGGACGTGGTCAGCGACCACGTCCACGGCCACGGCCTGGCGATCTGCGGCAACGGCGCCGCCGTGGTCGACCTGCACGGCGGCCCCGGCGCCCACCGGTTCGTGAAGGTCCGCGAACTGTGCCGGGAGAACGCGCTGAAGGCCGTACGGCTGCTGCGCGACGCGGCACCCGGCACGGTCTTCGCGGTCGAGCAGACGTACGGCTTCCACCAGGAACCGGACTATCCCAAGCTGCACATGGAGATACCCGACAACCTCCTGCCCGCCGAGGAACTGCTCGCGCCCGACGGCCCCGACGCCGACCAGCCCGTGCTCAAGATCCTCGCCTACCACCCCTCCCTCGACCCCGACGCCTTCCTCACCCTCGCCCGGCTGGCCGTCGCCGAGCACGCCAACGTCACCCGCTCCAGCCCCAGCGCCCTGCTGGAACTGAGCGGCCCCGGCGTCTCCAAGGCCAGCACCCTCGCCCTGTGCTGCGCCGAGCGCGGCATCTCGCACGAGGAGGTCGTGGCCTTCGGGGACATGCCCAACGACGTCGAGATGCTGACCTGGGCCGGCCAGTCCTACGCGATGGGCAACGCCCACCCGGACGCCATCGCCGCCGCGTCGGGCCGCACGGTCGCCAACAACGACGACGGTGTCGCGGTGGTGATCGAACAACTGCTGGCGGATCGGCGGCGGTAGCCCGCGCCGTCCGGCTCGGCCGGCGCGGTGGGCCGACGGGGTTCCGCCCTGCCGGTGGGCCGTAGGGCCCGGGCGCGATACCTCATCCCATCGCCGGCAGCGACTCCGCCTCGGCCTCCCGGTGTGCCATCTCCCGCAGCGGCCCGTCCTCGGCGATCAGCTCCTCGTACGGCCCCCGCTGCACCACCCGGCCCGCGTCGAGCACGATCACCTCGTCCACCGCGTCCAGCCCCGCCATCCGGTGGGTGATCAGCAGCGTCGTACGTCCCTCCGTGGCGGCCAGAAGATCGGCGGTCAGCGCGTCGGCCGTCGGCAGGTCCAGGTGCTCGGCGGGCTCGTCCAGGACCAGCACGGGGAAACCGGCCAGCAGCGCGCGGGCCAGCGCCAGCCGCTGCCGCTGCCCGCCGGACAACCGCGCCCCGTGCTCGCCGACGAGCGTGTCCAGGCCGTCGGGCAGCGAGTCCACCCAGTCCAGCAGCCGGGCCTGGCCCAGCGCTCCGCGCAGGTCGGCTTCGGTCGCGCCCTTCCTGGCCAGCAGCAGGTTCTCGCGCACCGAGCTGTCGAAGAGGTGCGCGTCCTGCGCGCACAGCCCGACGAGCCGCCGTACGTCGTCACCGGCCAGCGCGCACGCTTCCACACCGGCGAGCGTGTACGAGCCCGCCTCCGGGTCGAGGAACCGCAGCAGCACCTGCGCGAGGGTCGTCTTGCCGGAGCCGGACGCCCCCACCACCGCGACCCGGCGCCCCCGCTCCAGCGTCAGGTCCAGCCCGGTGAGCGCGTCCTGCCGCTGGCCCTCGTACCGCGCGACCACGCCCTTGACGACCACCGGGAACGGCGAGGCGGGCGCCTGACAGGGCGACTCCGGCTCGCGTACCGGCTCGGGGGCGTCCAGCACCTCGTACACGCGCTCCGCGCTGCGCCGCACCCGCTGCCGGTACCGCACGGCGAGCGGCAGCCCGAGTACGGCCTCGAAGGCGGCCAGCGGCGTCAGGACCACCACGGCCATCGCCACGCCGCCCAGCCGGCCGGACGCCACCGCCTGGGCACCGAACACCGCGGTGGCCGTGACGGTCAGCCCGGAGATCAGCGCGGTCAGCCCGTCACCGAGCCCGGTGACGGCGGCGGCCCGCGCCGCGATCCGGGTGAGGGTCCCGTCGGCCCGCCGGACCGCGTCCGTACGGGCCGGCAGCACACCGGCGACGGTCAGCTCGGCCGTGCCGGTGAGCAGGTCGGTCACCCGGGTCGCGAGTACGCCCCGGGCGGGCGCCAGCCGCTGCTCGGTCCGCCGGGCCACGGTCGCGGTCAGCAGGGGGACGCCGGCACCGGCCGCCAGCAGGCCCACCGCGAGGGCGGCGCCGGCCTCGGGCAGCAGCCAGGCCGTGAAGCCGACGGAGGCGGCGCAGACGGTGAGGGCGACTCCGGCGGGAAGCAGCCAGCGCAGCCAGTAGTCCTGGAAGGCGTCCACGTCCGCGACCAGCCGGGTGAGCAGATCACCGCGCCGGGCGCCGCGCAGCCCCGCGGGAGCCAGGCGTTCCAGCCGCCGGTACACCGCCACCCGGGTGTCGGCCAGCATCCGCAGCAGGGCGTCGTGCGACACCAGCCGCTCGGCGTACCGGAACACGGCGCGCCCGATGCCGAAGGCCCGGGTCGCGGTCACCGCCACCATCAGATACAGCACCGGCGGCTGCTGCGAGGCCCGCGAGATGAGCCACCCGGAGGTCGCCATCAACCCGACAGCACTCCCGACCGCCAGACTCCCCAGCCCCAAGGCTCCGGCCAACCGCCCCGACCACCGCCGCCCGTCCCCCCGAACCCGCGCCAGCACACGCCGACTCCGCGCGGGACTCCCCTGCCCCGGGCCACGATCCAGCCCTACGGCCGGTGAACAGACGGACACACCTTCCAGCCCACCGAGCCCAGCCTCCGCCTGTCCACCGAGTCGGGTGGCGGGTGGGCGAGGGTGGGGGTCCAGGGCGTGGAGCCCCCTGGGAGGTCCGCTGTCCCCCGGGCGCCGCACGAGCTCAGCACCTCCCAGCCGTACCACCCTGTCGGCCACCCCCAACAACGCCGGCCGATGCACGACGAGCAACACGGTGCGCCCCACAGCAAGCCTCCGTACCGCAGCGACGACGTCCCCCTCCGTCGCCCCGTCCAACGCAGCCGTCGGCTCGTCCAGCACCAGCACAGGCCGATCAGCGAGGAACGCCCGAGCCAACGCGAGCCGCTGCCGCTGCCCCGCCGACAGCCCCGCCCCGTCCTCCCCGAGCACGGTGTCGGTACCCTCTGGCAGCCCCGCCACGAACTCCCACGCCCCCGCGTCCCGCAGAGCCCGGCGCACAGCATCGTCGTCGGCCTCCGGCCGAGCCAGCCGCACGTTCTCCGCGATCGTCCCGGCGTACAGATGCGGCCGCTGCGGCACCCACGCGATCCGCGACCGCCACTCCGCCAGATCGAGCCCGGCGAGATCCGCGCCCCCGATCCGCACCCGCCCATCGGTGGGCCCCACGAACCCCAGCAGCACGCTCAGCAGCGTCGACTTGCCCGCCCCGCTCGGCCCGACCAGCGCCACGGTCTCCCCGGGCTGAACGGTGAACGACACACCGGTCACCGCATCCGAGGCCCGCCCCGGATAGCGAACGGTGACCCCTTCGAAGGCCACGGCACCCGTAGGCACCGCACCGGTACCCGACACCGGCACCGGCGTCTCCAGCACGCTGAAGATCTCCTCCGCCGCGGCCAGCCCCTCCGCCGCCGCGTGGTACTGCGCCCCCACCTGCCGCAGCGGCAGATAGGCCTCGGGCGCCAGCACCAGGATCACCAGCCCGGTGTAGAGGTCCATCTCGCCGTGCACGAGCCGCATCCCGATCGTCACGGCGACCAGCGCCACGGACAGGGTGGCCAGCAACTCCAGCGCGAAGGAGGAGAGGAAGGCGATCCGCAGGGTCCGCAGGGTGGCCTGCCGGTACTCGCCGGTGATCCGCCGGATGGACGCGGCCTGCGCCTTGGCCCGGCCGAACACCTTCAGCGTGGGCAGCCCCGCGACCACGTCCAGAAAGTGGCCGGACAACCGTGACAGCAACCGCCACTGCCGGTCCATCCGGGACTGGGTCGCCCAGCCGATCAGCATCATGAAGACCGGAATGAGCGGCAGGGTGCCGACGATGATCGCCGCCGAGACCCAGTCCTCGGTGACGATCCGCGCCAGCACCGCAACCGGCACGACCACGGCGAGCCCCAACTGCGGCAGATAGCGGGAGAAATAATCATCCAGGGCGTCGACCCCGCGTGTGGCCAGGGTGACCAGCGAGCCGGTCCGCTGACCGCTCAGCCACCCCGGCCCGAGCGCCGCCGCCCGGTCGAGCAGCCGCCCGCGCAGTTCGGACTTCACGGCCGCGCTCGCACGGTGAGCCGCGAGTTCGGTGAGCCACGCGACAACCGCTCGTCCCACGGCCACGGCGGCCAACAGCAGCAGGGGAGTGCGCAGTTCAGCGGCCGACTGCCCGTGCTGGAACGCTCCGACGACGATCTCGGCCACAAGCATCGCCTGAGCGATGACCAGCCCGGCGCCCACGGCACCCAACCCGATCACCGCCACGAGGAAGAGCCGGGTGGCGCGGGCATACCGCAGAAGGCGTGGATCGATTGGTTTCACGTGAAACAGGCCCTTCGGTCCAGAGGGTGTGTTTCAGGTGAAACACACCCTCGGCGGACTCAGTGCGCGGCGCCGGCAGCAGTGTCGGCAGCGAGGTGCTGCGTGCCGATCCGCTTGCGGAACACCCAGTAGGTCCAGCCCTGGTAGAGCAGGACGACCGGTGTGGCGATCACTGCCAACCACGTCATGATCTTCAGGGTGTACGGGCTTGACGAGGCGTTGGTGACCGTCAGGCTCCAGTCCCCGTTCAGCGTGGACGGCATGACGTTCGGGAAGAGCGACAGGAAGAGCATCGCCACGGCGGCCGTGATGGTGACGCCGGAGAGCGCGAACGCCCACCCCTCGCGCCCCAGCTGGTTGGCCACGAGCGCGGCCACCAGAGCGACGACGGCCGCGATCAGGGCGATCAGGCTCGTGCCGTCACCGCTCTCGGCCTGCGTCCACAGCAGGAAGGCCAGCGCCACGACCGCCGCCACCAGGCCGACCCACCGGGCCAGCTTCCGCGCCCGTACCCGGATGTCCCCGACCGTCTTGAGCGCGGTGAACACCGCCCCGTGGAAGGTGAACAGCGTGAGCGTCACCAGACCGCCGAGCAGCGCATAGCGGTTGAGCAGGTCCCCGACGCTGCCGACGTACTCGAAGTGCCGGTCGATCTTCACACCTCCCACGATGTTCCCGAAGGCCACGCCCCACAGGAACGCCGGGAGCAGCGAGGTCCAGAAGATCGCCGTCTCCCAGTTGCGCTGCCAGGTCTCCTCCGGCCGCTTGGCCCGGTACTCGAAGGCGACACCCCGGACGATCAGGCAGACCAGGATGACCAGGAACGGCAGGTAGAAGCCGGAGAAGAGGGTGGCGTACCACTCCGGGAACGCGGCGAAGGTCGCACCGCCCGCGGTGAGCAGCCACACCTCGTTGCCGTCCCAGACCGGGCCGATCGTGTTGATCAGCACCCGGCGCTCGGGCCGGTTCCGGGCCAGCAGCTTGGTGAGGATGCCGACTCCGAAGTCGAATCCCTCCAGGAAGAAGTAGCCGGTCCACAGGACGGCGATCAGGACGAACCAGACATCGTGAAGTTCCATGGCTGTTCCCTCGGCCTAGTACGAGAAGGCCATCGGCTTGTCGGCGTCACTGGTGTCGCCGCCGATCTTCGTGGGCGGGTTGAGGTCGGCCTCGGTCAGCTCGGGCGGACCGGCCTTGACGTACTTCGCGAGCAGCTTGACCTCGACCACGGCGAGGATCGCGTACAGCGCGGTGAAGACGGCCATCGAGGTCAGGACCTCACCCTGGGAGACGCCGGGGGAGACCGCGTCCCGGGTCCGCAGGACGCCGTAGACGACCCACGGCTGACGGCCCATCTCGGTGAAGATCCAGCCCCAGGAGTTGGCGATCAACGGGAAGGCCATCGTCCAGGTCGCGATGCGCCAGAACCAGGGGCTGAGCTTGGGGCTGAGCGCCTTGCTCTTGAACAGCACCAGGTGCGGAACCTCGTCGTCGGCGACCCGCAGGTGCTGCGGCAGCATGAACTTCTTGCGCGTCAGCCAGAGCCCGGCCAGCCCGATGGCGAAGGAAGCCATACCGAAGCCGATCATCCAGCGGAAGCCCCAGAAGGCGACCGGGATGTTGGGCCGGTAGTCACCGGGCCCGAACTTCTGCTGCTCGGCCTTGTTGACGTCGTTGATGCCGGGCACGTAGGAGGTGAAGTCGTCATTGGCCAGGAAGGACAGCAGGCCCGGGATCTCGATGGCCACGCTGTTGTGGCCCTTGTCCACATCGCCGTAGGCGAAGATCGAGAACGGCGCCGGCTTCTGCCCGTCCCACAGTGCCTCGGCAGCGGCCATCTTCATCGGCTGCTGCTTGAACATCACCTTGCCGAGGGTGTCACCGCTGACCGCGGTGAGCAGACCGGCGATGACCACGGTGACCAGGCCGAGTCGCAGCGAGGTCTTCATCTCGCGGATGTGCTTCTTGCGGGCCAGGTGGTAGGCGGAGATGCCCACCATGAAGGCGCCACCGGTCAGGAAGGCCGCGGAGAGGGTGTGGAAGGCCTGGCTGAGGGCGGTGTTCTGGGTCAGCACGGCCCAGAAGTCGGTCAGCTCGGCCCGCCCCTTCACCTTGTCGATCTTGTAGCCGACCGGGTGCTGCATCCAGGAGTTGGCCGCGAGGATGAAGTACGCCGACAGGATCGTGCCGATCGAGACCATCCATATGCAGGCCAGGTGGATCTTCTTGGGCAGCTTGTCCCAGCCGAAGATCCACAGACCGATGAAGGTGGACTCGAAGAAGAACGCGATCAGCGCCTCGAACGCGAGCGGGGCGCCGAAGATGTCACCGACGAAGCGCGAGTAGTCCGACCAGTTCATGCCGAACTGGAACTCCTGCACGATCCCGGTGACCACGCCCATCGCGATGTTGATCAGGAAGAGCTTGCCCCAGAACTTCGTCGCCCTGAGGTACTTCTCCTTCTCCGTGCGCACCCAGGCCGTCTGCAGCCCGGCCGTCAAGGCGGCCAGGGAGATCGTCAGCGGAACGAACAGGAAGTGGTAGACGGTGGTGATGCCGAACTGCCAGCGCGCCAGTGTCTCCGGCGCCAAAGCCAGGTCCACGTCGTCACTCTCCTTACTACGCCGTGGTACAGCGGCGGTTTGCCCCTCTTTGTTGCCCGCATACGGAGCAAACGGGACGCGCTTGTGAACGCGTTCACATTCACAAGCCATTATGACGCACTGATTTTCGGCCGCGGAAGGGGGGTCCCCCCTTCGCCTTCCCGTCAAGACCTTGGCAGCGACTTCAACATCTTGTTGAATTGCGCGCCATGCAGATACGCATCTCCTGGCCCGCGGGCAACATCACCGCGACCCTCGACGCAAGCACCACGACCGCACAGGCCCTCGCCAAGGCACTGCCCCTCGCTTCGACCGCGCGCACCTGGGGAGAGGAGGTGTATTTCGACACAGGCGTTTCTGTTTCACGTGAAACGGACGCCCGCCAGGTCGTGGAACCGGGCACGGTGGCCTTCTGGACGGACGGCGACGCCCTCGCCCTCCCCTACGGCCCCACGCCGATCTCGCGCGGCGAGGAGTGCCGCCTCGCGAGCCCGTGCAACATCCTCGGCAGCGTGGACGGGGACGCCGGCCTCCTGGCGAGCGTGCGGGACGGCGACCCCATCCGGGTGGAGCTGATCGAGGAGTAGAGCTAGCTGCCGAGCTGGATCTCCTTGCGGAATCCCTCGGCCACCTTCAGGAAGATGTCGTTCGCCTCGGCCTCGCCGACCGTGACCCGCACACCCTCGCCCGGGAACGGCCGGATCACCACACCGTGCTCCTCACAGGCCTGCGCGAACGGGACCGTACGCTCCCCCAGCCGCAGCCACACGAAGTTGGCCTGCGTCTCCGGCACCGTCCAGCCCTGGGACCGCAGCGCGTCGACCACGCGCGTGCGCTCGCACACCAGCGAGCCGACCCGGCCCAGCAGCTCGTCCTCGGCCCGCAACGAGGCGATCGCCGCCTCCTGCGCCAGCTGGCTCACGCCGAACGGCACCGCCGTCTTGCGCAGCGCCGCCGCCACCGGCTCGTGGGCGATCGCGAAACCGACGCGCAGCCCGGCCAGGCCGTAGGCCTTGGAGAAGGTCCGCAGAACGCAGACGTTGGGCCGCTGCCGGTACAGCTCGACACCGTCGGGCACCTCGGGGTCGCGGATGAACTCCCGGTAGGCCTCGTCCAGCACCACCAGCACATCGGCGGGCACCCGGTCGAGGAACCGCTCCAGCTCGGCCCGCCGCACCACCGTGCCCGTCGGGTTGTTGGGATTGCAGACGAAGACCAGTCGCGTCCGGTCGGTGATCGCGTCCGCCATCGCGTCCAGGTCGTGCACATCACCCGGCGTCAGCGGCACCTGCACCGAGCGGGCGCCGCTGATCTGCGTGATGATCGGGTATGCCTCGAACGACCGCCAGGCGTATATCACCTCGTCGCCGGGGCCGCTGGTGGCCTGGATCAGCTGCTGGGCGACCCCTACCGAACCGGTGCCGGTGGCCAGGTGGGAGAGCGGCACACCGAAGCGGTCGGACAGCTCGTTCATCAGCCCGGTGCAGGCCAAGTCCGGGTAACGGTTGAAGTCGCAGGCCGCCGCCGTCACGCTCTCCAGCACGCCGGGCAGCGGCGGGTACGGGTTCTCGTTGGAGGACAGCTTGTAGGCGACCGGGCCGCCGGACGCGGCCGGCTTGCCCGGCTTGTAGGTGGGGATACCCTCCAGCTCGGCGCGCAGCTTGGGGCTCGTCTCGCTCACCGCAGTCCTCCTCGCGACCGCCGGCGGCCCGTCGACACCACCGGCTTCCAATACTGCTCACCTTAAGAGGATTCGGCCCCGCTGCGTACAGGTCCGGGACACCCGGCAGCGCGGGGCACCGCCGCGGGGAGCGGTGGATCTCCCGTCGTCCACCGGCATCAAGGGCATCGGCGTACGAAGGCGTACGTTCCGGGGGGCGCGCCGTACATATATCTATGCGCCGGTGGCTTGCGCCGTGGCGCGCGTCCCTCGTGAAGGTGAGTTGAGACCTCTTCGAGACATCGGGCACTTGGCAGGCCCATCCGCGTCGACAAGTAACGTCCTACTACTGGATCGCTCAACTTCCTTGATTTCTAAGGCAGTTGGCCGCCTTTGACCATGCAGAAACGTGCCTGTCAACGCGTGCATATGCGTCCGCACTACACCACCACATGAGCCCTACTATCGGCTCGCCATGACAGCAGCAGGGAAGCACCAGGTGAGCCGCGCGGAAACCTCACGTCGAGGCAGTCGGCCGGGCCGGGCGGGCATCAGAGACGTCGCCGCCGCCGCCGGGGTCTCCATCACGACCGTGTCCGACGCCCTCAACGGCAAGGGCCGGCTCCCGGATGCCACCCGGCGCCATGTCCGCGAGGTAGCCGACCGGCTGGGGTACCGACCCTCGGCCGCCGCCCGCACTCTCCGTACCGGCAAGTCGGGTCTGATCGGCCTGACCGTGACGACGTACGGGGATGAACCTTTCACCTTCACGGAGTTCGCGTACTTCGCCGAGATGGCCCGGGCCGCCACCTCGGCCGCGCTCGCCCGCGGCTACGCCCTCGTCATCCTGCCCGCGACCTCCCGCCACGACGTCTGGTCCAACGTCGCCCTGGACGGCACGGTCGTCATCGACCCCTCCGACCAGGACCCGGTGGTCAGCGAACTCGTCCGGCAGGGCCTGCCGGTCGTCTCCGACGGCCGCCCGGCCGGCTCGCTCCCCGTCACCGCCTGGGTCGACAACGACCACGAGGCCGCCGTCCTCGGCATCCTCGACCACCTCGCCGACGCCGGCGCCCGCCGCATCGGCCTGCTCACGGGCACCACGACGGACACCTACACCCACCTGTCGACCACCGCCTACCTGCGCTGGTGCGAACGCGTCGGCCAGGATCCGGTCTACGAGGCCTACCCGGCGCACGACCCGTGCGCGGGCGCCGTCGCCGCCGACCGGCTGCTCGCCCGCCCCGACCGGCCCGACGCGGTCTACGGCCTGTTCGACCCCAACGGCACCGACCTGCTCGCCGCCGCCCGCCGCTACGGTCTCCGCGTCCCGGACGACCTGCTGCTGGTCTGCTGCAGCGAGTCCACCGTGTACGCCAGCACCGAGCCGCCCATCAGCACGCTCTCGCTGAAACCGCGCCGTATCGGCACGGCCGTCGTCCAGCTCCTCATCGACGCCATCGAGGGCGTCGAGTCCGACCAGCCGGTCGAGCAGGTGATACCGACCGAACTGATCGTGCGCACCTCGTCCCAGCGGCGGCCTCCGCGCACGACGGTCAGTCCGCCGCGGACGCCGGACGACACGTAGCGCCGCCTGCCGCACCGGCCGGCTCGGGGCCCGGCCGGTGCGGACCGACCGGTGCGGCGCGGGGAGGCGCACCCGGCCGGTCGGGGACGGACAGGCCTCGAAAGCGCCCGGTCGACACTCCGATAGGCCGACAGCCGGTCGAACATCTGCCCAAACGGGGCGAAAGCCGCGGTGAACCGGAGTCTTGTTCCGATTCACCACCCCTGGGTCATCACACGGCGCGACGCGCATTCCTATGATGGGCCCACGACACCGCGGACCGCTGCGACCAGGCAGTCCGAAGCGGTGCAGATGCGGCGCGATGGTGGAGGGGTCTGATGACTCAGGGGGCCGGTCAGGGACCCGAGGCGGAGCGGACGGCGACGCTGCGCGACTTCCGGGTACCCGCGTACGTCCATGAGACCGGTCCGTACGTCCGCAGCATCCACCCCGGCGACGTCGTCCCGCCCGCCGAGGAGGCGTACCCCGAGGGCTACACGCCCACCCAGCGCGACCTGCCCGTCATCAACCGCGGCGACACCGTCCAGGTGCGCGTCGAGCCCACCCCCGCCGCCGCCCCGGCGCCGCAGCCCGCGTCCGGCCCCGGGCCGCTGTACGTCGTCGGTGACGTCCACGGCTACCTGGACGAGCTGGTGGCCGCTCTGCAGGAGCAGGGGCTGATCGACGCCTCGGGCCAGTGGTGCGCCGGCACCACCCGCCTGTGGTTCCTCGGCGACTTCACCGACCGCGGCCCGGACGGCATCGGCGTCATCGACCTGGTCATGCGGCTGTCCGCCGAGGCCGCGGCCGCGGGCGGCTACTGCAAGGCCCTGATGGGCAACCACGAGCTGCTGCTGCTCGGCGCCAAACGGTTCGGCGACACCCCCGTCAACTCCGGCGCGGGCACCGCCACCTTCCAGGCGGCCTGGCTGCTCAACGGCGGCCAGAAGACCGACATGGACCGCCTCCAGGACCACCACCTGCAGTGGATGGCCCGCCTCGACGCCGTCGAGGAGGTCGACGGCTATCTGCTGCTCCACTCCGACACCACCGCCTACCTCGACTACGGCGACTCCATCGAGGCGGTCAACGACACCGTCCGCGAGACGCTGACCCGCAACGACGCCGACGAGGTCTGGGACCTGTTCCGCAAGTTCACCAAGCGCTTCTCCTTCCGCGACGAGGGTGGCGCCGACGCCGTGCGCTCCCTCCTCGATACGTACGGCGGCACCCGGGTCGTTCACGGGCACAGCCCCATTCCCTACCTCCTCGGCGAGGTCGGCTCCGAGGACGGCGAGGAGAGCAGCGGCCCGGTCGTCGAGGGACCGCACATCTACGCCGACGGGCTGGCCATCGCCATGGACGGCGGCGTGACCATGGCCGGAAAGCTGCTGGTCCAACAACTGCCGCTGGACAGCTGACCGTTTGGCGGGCAGGCGTTCCCCCGGCTGCCCGCCGGCCGGCAGGAACGCAATTTCCGGCAATCCCCTGTCAACGCGCGCCGTCACGGCTCTACCATCGGCTTATCCGTCGCAGGCTCCCCTCCGTTTCTGCCCGACGGCTCGCCGGCGTGCGAGCCCCAAGCCCTACGGAGCATCGGGGGATGCACATGAACAGCGTTCCGCAGCACCTGCAGAGCGAGGACCGCCAGGAATTCGAGCGGCTCCTCGATGAGGCGCTGCGCTCCGCACCGCACCGGCCGGAACTGGCCGCCGTCGGCGAACGGCTCAACCTCGAACAACTGCGCACCATGGCACTCAGCGCCTCCGCCCTGATCACGGCAGCCGCGGCGGCCGAGTACCAGCACTACGTCGAACTCCGCGACGAACTGCGCCACCCGGCGCTGTCCGTCCCGCCCACCGTCGGGAACTCCGGTACGACGGGCCCTGATTCGGCCGCAGCGGGCCTCGCCACCTCCCTCGGGGAAGCCGCCGAGAGCACCGGTGCGGGCGCCATCGCGGTCGTCGCCGTCCTGGCTCCCGTCCTCTCCGGAACCGCCGCGGTGATCTTCCTGCTCGTCGGCTACATCCTGAAGATGCTGGACCCCGGGCACACCCTCGCCCGCACCCTGCTCACCACCGGCTGGGTGTTCGGCGCCATCACCGCGGCGGCGATCCTCGTCGCCGCCGTCGGACTGCTGCTCACCGCCCTGCGCAACAGCACCCCGGCTGACGAGCACGCCCGGGACGCGGCCCACGAGGAGCTGGCCAGGGCCCGGGAGGCGTGGCGGGACGCCCTGCTGGAGCGCGGCATCCTGCCCTTCCTCCGGGAGGCGCTCGCCGAGCCCGGCACGACCACCGTGTCCCACCCGGCCCCGCCCGCACCGACCGGCCGCATACCGCGCCTGGGTTACGACCGCCCCGGCTTCAGCAGCCCCGACGACGGCACCGGCTCCGGCCGCCCCAGCTTCACCAGCCCCGACTACACGAGCCCGGACTTCGGCGGCCCCGAACACCAGCCCGAGTGACCCGGCCCCCGAGCCGAGGGGGAACCGGCGCCCCGCGGAGTCCGCGCCTCGCGCGCTGCCTTACGGCGGCTCGGAGACGCAGACCCCTGGGGCCTGCCGCTCAGTCCGCGATCGGCAGGTACACGCGGTTCCCCGCCTCGGCGAACTCCTTCGACTTCTGGGCCATGCCCTCCTCGATCTCGGCCCGACTGCCCCCGTGCTCACGGCGGATGTCCTGCGAGATCTTCATGCTGCAGAACTTCGGCCCGCACATGGAGCAGAAGTGGGCCGTCTTGGCGGGCTCGGCCGGCAGGGTCTCGTCGTGGAACTCCCGTGCCGTGTCCGGGTCCAGGGCGAGGTTGAACTGGTCCTCCCACCGGAACTCGAAGCGGGCGTCGGACAGTGCGTCGTCCCACTCCTGCGCACCGGCGTGCCCCTTGGCGAGATCCGCCGCGTGTGCGGCGATCTTGTAGGTGATGACGCCGGTCTTGACGTCGTCCCGGTTGGGCAGGCCCAGGTGCTCCTTGGGCGTGACGTAGCAGAGCATTGCCGTGCCCCACCAGGCGATCATCGCGGCACCGATGCCAGAGGTGATGTGGTCGTACGCCGGCGCGACGTCCGTGGTCAGCGGACCGAGCGTATAGAACGGAGCTTCATCGCAGATCTCCTGCTGAAGGTCGATGTTCTCCTTGATCTTGTGCATCGGGACGTGTCCCGGGCCCTCGATCATCGTCTGTACATGGAAACGCTTGGCGATCCGGTTGAGTTCCCCGAGCGTCCGCAACTCCGCGAACTGCGCCTCGTCGTTGGCGTCCGCGATCGACCCCGGCCGCAGGCCGTCGCCCAGCGAGTACGTGACGTCGTAGGCGGCGAGGATTTCGCACAGCTCCTCGAAGTTCTCGTACAGGAACGATTCCTTGTGGTGCGCCAGGCACCACGCGGCCATGATCGAGCCGCCGCGCGAGACGATGCCGGTCTTGCGGTTGGCGGTGAGCGGGACGTAAGCCAGCCGGACACCCGCGTGGACGGTCATGTAGTCCACGCCTTGCTCGGCCTGCTCGATGACGGTGTCCTTGTAGATCTCCCAGGTCAGTTCCTCGGCCCTGCCGTCGACCTTCTCCAGGGCCTGGTAGAGCGGCACCGTGCCGATGGGGACGGGGGAGTTGCGCAGGACCCACTCGCGGGTGGTGTGGATGTTGCGGCCGGTGGACAGGTCCATGACCGTGTCGGCGCCCCACCGGGTCGCCCAGGTCATCTTCTCGACCTCCTCCTCGATGGAGGACGTCACCGCGGAGTTGCCGATGTTGGCGTTCACCTTCACCAGGAACCGCTTGCCGATGATCATCGGCTCGATCTCCGGGTGGTTGACGTTGGCCGGCAGCACCGCCCGGCCCGCCGCGATCTCTTCGCGGACCACCTCGGGCGAGACGTTCTCCCGGATGGCCACGTACTCCATCTCGGGCGTGATCTCGCCCCGGCGCGCGTACGCGAGCTGTGTCACCGCCTGGCCGTCGCGGCCCCGGCGCGGCTGGCGCGGACGTCCCGGGAAGACCGCGTCCAGGTTGCGCAGCCCGCCACGCGGTGAGGTGTGCTTGATCCCGTCGTCCTCGGGACGGACCGGACGGCCCGCGTACTCCTCGGTGTCTCCGCGGCCGATGATCCAGTTCTCCCGCAGCGGCGGCAGGCCCCGGCGGACGTCCGTGTCGACGAGCGGATCGGTGTACGGCCCCGAGGTGTCGTACAGCGTGACCGACTGCCCGTTGGTGAGATGCACCTGACGGACCGGCACGCGCAGGTCGGGGCGCGAGCCCTCGACGTACGCCTTGTGCCAGCCGATGGGCTTCCCGGCCTCCTGCGACTTCTCGTCCTGAACGGAGGCAGGCGTGCGTGCGTCCTTGTTGGTCATGAGACCTACTCCCTACGCCGGCATTACCCGGTAACAGGTTCGGCGGTCGACGCAGCGGTGTCCGTCTGCCGAGGCTTCCTGTGGAACATCGGTTGTTCCACGTGAAACATCGCGTGTACGGAGGTCAGCGCCCTCTCAGCCCGGTGCTCCGAGCTCCCGCGTGTGCAAAGGTGGCTCCACGCTAGCGTCATGTGTGGCGCGGTGAACAGTGGGCCCCCACCGTTCTTGCGATGATCGGGCGGTGACCAGGATGGAGCAGTACCCCAATCAGCCGCCCGAGCCGCACCACCGGGACGGCTCGGGCCAGGGCCTCGCCGGCAGTCACGGAGCCCGGGAGGGCAGCCGTGATGACGCCCCTGGGCACGGTCACGCGCACGGCCACAGTCACAGCCACGGACCCGCCGCCCCCGTGTCCCAGCATCTGCGCAAGGTCATCGCGGCGATCCTGGTCCCCTTCACGGCGGCGGTCCTGGTCGGTCTCGTGGTGCTCTGGCCCGGAGCGGCCCCGTCCCACAAGCGCACGGGTGTCGGTTTCGACCGGCAGACCCAGCAGGCCACGGTCACCCGGGTCCTCGAGGTGAGCTGCAAGTCGGTGAACGCCTCCGGTGGCACCCCGACCGGCGACACGTCCACCGCCGAGGGCACGTCCGCGCAGCAACAGGCCGGCGGCACCTGCAAGAAGGCGACCGTCCAAGTCGACACCGGCAAGGACAAGGGCCGTACGTTCACCGAGATCGTGCAGCCGGACCAGACACGGCAGCTGCATCAGGGCGAGAAGGTCGTGGTCGCCTACGAGCCCTCGGCTCCCAGGGAGCTGCAGTACTCGGTGACCGATGTGGACCGCAAGTTCCCCATGGCGCTGCTCGCGGGCATCTTCGCAGTGGCCGTCGTCGTGGTGGGCCGGCTGCGCGGTGTCATGGCCCTGGTCGCCCTGGCCATGAGCTTCCTGGTGCTGACGCTGTTCATCCTGCCGGCGATCCTGGAGGGGGCGAACCCGCTGGTGGTGGCCGTGGTGGGGGCCAGCGCCATCATGCTGATCGCCCTGTACCTGTGCCACGGCCTGTCGGCGCGTACGTCGGTGGCCGTGCTCGGCACGCTGATCTCGCTCTCGCTGATCGGCGTGCTCGGCTCGCTCTTCATCGGCTGGGCGGCGCTGACCGGCAACACGGACGACAACACCGGTTTGATCCACGGCCTGTATCCGTCGATCGACATGAGCGGTCTGCTGCTGGCCGGTGTCATCATCGGTTCGCTCGGCGTCCTGGACGACGTGACGGTGACACAGACCTCGGCCGTCTGGGAGCTGCACGAGGCCAACCCGTCGATGGGCTGGCGCGGCCTGTACCGGGCGGGCATCCGGATCGGCCGCGACCACATCGCGTCCGTGGTCAACACCCTCGTCCTCGCCTACGCCGGTGCGGCCCTGCCGTTGCTGCTGCTGTTCTCGATCGCGCAGAGCAGCGTCGGGACCGTGGCCAACAGTGAGCTGGTGGCGGAGGAGATCGTGCGCACGCTGGTGGGCTCGATCGGGCTGGTCGCCTCGGTCCCGGTCACCACCGCGCTGGCCGCCCTCGTCGTGTCGGCCGACCGGTCCGCCCCGCCCGTCGCGGCAGCCGCCGGGGCGCAGCCCGCGCCGGCACGCGGCGGCCGGGGCCGACGCCGGAAGCGGTGAGCACGGAGGCCCGGAAACGGCGTACGGCACGTGGCGGGCTCCCCGCAGTGCCGCCGGGCGAGCCCGCTGCAGAAGCGTTCCTGCACGGTTCCGTGCGGCACCGCCAAGCGCCCGCCGCCCGTGCCGTAACGCTTCAGCCGGCGCTCTGCTCCTCGGCCAGGATGCGGTCCAGGGCCTCGTCGAGATGAGCGTCGAAGTCGGCCAGAGCACCCTCCTGGCCGAGCGGGACGAGCTTGTCCGTGCGGTCGAGGAAGGCCACGAGCGGTGGCGTCGACGAGCGGAAGAGGGCCTGGTCGCCGCCGACCTGAAGACGGATCAGCACCTCACCCAGCACCTCGGTATCGGTGGGGGCGATGTGCACATCCCCCTCCCCGCACGGACGGCCGACCCCGTCGATCAGCAGCTCCCGCCCGAAGGCCCAGGTCACCGGGGCATCACCGGGCAGATGAAAAGTGAGCCGCACGGCATAGGGATCACTGGTCTCGTAGCGCAACTCCACTGGGATGCGGAAGGAGAGCTCCTCCGACACGAGAAAGCTCATCATGACTTCTGCCTGTACGGACTCACGCATCGCCTACCCCGTCATATGACATCGACTGGCCGGGATTGATCCCTCTGACCGTGGTCAAATCTTGCTGAACGTACACAAGAGATCACAAGGAGTGAGTTTTCAGATACTGATAGAGAGGGTGAGCGCTCCCAGATGCCGCCCGATCTCCGCCTGAAGCCGGTGGGCCGCGGGCAGCAGCCGGTCGGCCTGGTGGGCGGGCAGGGAGATGGCCATGGTGGCCGCGGTGGCACCGACCGTGATCGGGACCGCCGCGCAGACCGTCCCGACGGCGTACTCCTGACGCTCGACCACCGGTCCCATGCGACGCGTCCGGGCCAGCCGCCGTAGCAGCGCGTCGTTGTCCCGCACGGTGTACGGCGTGACGGGCTGCACGGGATACCGGGCGAGATGGTCGCGCCGCGCGTCCTCGTCCAACTGGGAGAGCAGGCACTGGCCGATGGCGTGGGCGTGGCCGGTCTCCCGGAAGTCCGCCCACTCCTCGACCGCGGGCGCCTGACGGGAGGCGGAGACGCACATGACCTCGATCTCGCCGTCCCGGTACATCGCGTAGTACATCGGTACACCGATGGAATCGCGCCAGTGCGCGAGCGTGTCCGCCACCGTGCTGCGACGTTTCTGCTGCGCTCCGCTGCGGCCCAGCCGCTCCGCCGCGTCACCGAGGAAGAACAGCCCCTTCTCACGGCGCAGATAGCCCTCGTGCACCAGGGTGCGCAGCAGGTGGTACGTCGTGGGCAACGCGAGGCCGGTCTCGCGGGCGAGTTGTTTGGCGGGGGCGCCGTACGCGTGGGCGGCGACGGTCTCCAGCAGGCGCATGGCGCGCTGGACGGATCCGATGAGCGTGGCCGGGGGCGCGGCGGCCGTCGGGGGGTCCGGCCGGCCGGCGCAGGGCGGTGGTCCGGAGCGGTCCGCCGGCTGCGGGGCGCCGCCGGAGATGTCCGCCGCGTGGGGCTGGCCGGGGACGGCCACGGGGGCCGGCCGCGGGACGGGGGACGCGCAGGAGCGCGGTGGAGCGGGGGGTGCGTGGGGTTCTGCCGGTGCGGTGTCAACCGTGGCCAAGGGTCACTCCCATAGCGCGAGGGGGGCAGCCCGTGCAGACAAGCACGGAGGGGGTCTGCGCCACCCACGGAGCGGGACCCCGTGGGGAGTTCCGGACTTTAACCGCCCGCCACCGCGCGCAGACGGCTCCCCGGGGAAACTTCCCTCCCCAGAGGGAACCGGTACTCCCGTTCAGGGTGACCGGCTCCCGCGAGACTCACCAGTCGCTGCGGGACGCGGAGCCGGCCATGAACTTGCGCACGACGTAGATCAGTCCGCCGACCAGGGCGACGAAAACCAGCGCCTTGAACAGCAGGCCGATGACGAATCCGACCACGCTCGCTATCAGGCCGCCGAACACGACCAGGGCGATGACCGGCACCGCGACCCACTTCACCCACCACGGCAGTCCCGCGAAGATCTCTCGCATCGCCCTCGTCCTTTGCGTCTCGTTCGTGTCGATGTTCCGCATTCGATGCTAGGGCCGCAGAGGGCCGTTGCGGGGGCCTCGCATCCCTTGCCGTCCCCTGACCTGTCCCCTAGGGAACCCTGAGCTGCGGCCTCACGCCTCCGGCGGAGAGAACACCACGAGCACCCTGAGGTCCTCGCTGATGTGGTGGAACTTGTGGGCGACTCCGGCGGGCACGTACACGACGCTGCCCCGCGCCACCTCGGTCGTCTCCAGACCGACCGTGATCGAGGCCCGGCCGCTGACCACGAAGTACACCTCGTCCTGACCGTGCGGCTTCTGCGAGTCGTGCTCGCCCGCGTTCAGCGCGTACAGGCCGACCGACATGTTCCGCTCACGCAGGAACTGCAGGTAGGCGCCCTCGTTGGCGGCGCGTTCCGCCTCCAGTTCGTCCAGCCGGAATGCCTTCATCGCCGCTGCCGCCCTCGCCTCACTGCTCACTGTTGCTCCGGTCTGCCACGATCAGACACATGATGAATTTCCTAGTCAAGACGATCGCCAACGCGGGCGCCCTGGCGGTCGCGGTATGGCTGCTCGACAAGATCACCCTGACCGGTGACGGCACCGCCAAGAAGGCCGGCACGCTGATCGTCGTCGCATTGATCTTCGGCTTGGTGAACTGGCTGGTCAAGCCGATCCTGAAGGTGCTCACCTTCCCGCTGTTCATCCTGACGCTGGGCCTGATCACCCTGGTCGTGAACGCGCTGATGCTGCTGCTGACCTCCTGGGTGTGCGGCAAGCTCGACCTGAGTTTCCATGTGGAGGGATTCTGGACGGCCGTGCTCGGCGGTCTGATCGTCTCCGTCGTCTCCTGGGCGCTGCACATCGTCCTGCCCGACGAGGACTGACCACGCCATGACCTACCGCGTCTGTTTCGTGTGCACCGGCAACATCTGCCGCTCCCCGATGGCCGAGTCCGTCTTCCGCGCGCGCGTGGCGGAGGCCGGGCTGGAGGACGTGGTGGAGGCCGACAGCGCCGGCACCGGCGGCTGGCACGAGGGCGATCCGGCCGATCCGCGCACCGTCTCGGTCCTGGAGGAGCACGGCTACGACAGCGAGCACACGGCCCGCCAGTTCCTGCCGTCGTGGTTCGCCCGCCTCGACCTCGTGATCGCCCTCGACACCGGACACCTCAGAGCGCTGCGCCGCCTGGCGCCCACCGAGGAGGAAGCGCGCAAGATCCGGCTGCTCCGCTCCTTCGACCCCGCCGCCGGCGACGACCTCGACGTACCGGACCCGTACTACGGGGGCCGGGACGGCTTCGAGGAGTGTCTTGAGATGGTGGAGGCGGCGAGTACCGGTCTGCTCGCCGCCGTACGGGAAGAACTGGAAGGACGGGCCGCATGAGCGACGCCACGAAGGACGAGGGCCGCACCGGCGACGGCACGCGCGCGGTGCGGGCGGGGCTCCCCGAGCCGGTCAAGCACGAGCCGACCCTGCCCGGACCGGTGTTCGCGGCGCACTTCCACCTGCCCGGCGAGGTGACGGGACCGTACTCCTACGGCCGCGACGACAACCCGACCTGGACCCTGCTGGAGCAGGCCGTCAGCGAGCTGGAGGCACCCGGACGGGAGGACGCCGAGACGCTGGTCTTCGCCTCCGGCATGGCGGCGATCTCCGCCGTGCTGTTCTCGCAGCTGCGCGCCGGGGACGCGGTCGTGCTGCCGTCCGACGGCTACCAGGTGCTGCCGCTGGTCGGCGCCCAGCTGGAGGCGTACGGCATCGAGGTGCGCACCGCACCGACCGGCGGTGACGCCCAGCTGGAGGTGCTCGACGGGGCGCGGCTGCTGTGGATCGAGTCCCCGTCGAACCCCGGGCTGGATGTGTGCGACATCCGGCGGCTGGCGGAGGCGGCCCACGCGCGGGGCGCCCTGGTGGCCGTCGACAACACCCTCGCCACCCCTCTCGGGCAGCGTCCGCTGGAGCTGGGCGCCGACTTCTCCGTGGCCAGCGGCACCAAGCAGCTCACCGGGCACGGCGATGTCCTGCTGGGCTACGTCACCGGCCGCGACACCGAGGCGATGGCCGCCGTACGCCGCTGGCGCAAGATCGTCGGCGCGATCTCCGGGCCCATGGAGGCCTGGCTCGCGCACCGGTCCATCGCCACGCTCCAGCTGCGCGTCGACCGGCAGAACGCCACCGCCCTCGCCGTCGCGCAGGCGCTGCGACAGCGTCCCGAGGTCTCCGATCTGCGCTACCCGGGCCTGCCCGACGACCCCTCGCACAAGATCGCCTCGCAGCAGATGCGTCGCTACGGCTGCGTCGTCTCCTTCACCCTGCCCACGCGGGCGCGTGCCGAGCGCTTCCTCGCGGCTCTGCACCTGGTGGAGGACGCCACGAGTTTCGGCGGGGTACGGTCCACCGCCGAGCGCCGCCGCCGCTGGGGCGGGGACGCCGTCCCGGAGGGCTTCATCCGCATGTCCGTCGGCGCGGAGGACCCCGAGGACCTGGTGGCCGACGTACTGCGCGCCCTGGACGAGTCCGCAGGATAAGTGCCTCCGCGGCCGCGCGCCGAGCCCTCGGGACGGTCCGAGCCTCCCCCCTCGTGGCCCGGACCGTCTGCGGCTTTCGTGGATGAAAGACCGCGCGAACAAGGCTAGTTGACTCTGCGTCAGTGTCCAATCACGCTAGCGACAGAGACCTATCGACTTATTTATAGTTGGTGCCTGCCTGGGGCCGGAGGAGGGCAGCGACAGGGGAGGCATGCCATGGATCTGGCCTTGCTGCGGACCTTCGTCACCGTCCACAGGGCCGGCTCCTTCACCCGCGCCGCGGCCCTGCTCGGCCTGTCCCAGCCCGCCGTCACCTCGCAGATCCGCACGCTGGAGCGCCAGCTGGGCAGACCCCTTTTTCTTCGCCAGGCGCGCGGGGTGACGCCGACGACCATCGGCGACGAACTCGCGCACAAGGCCGCGCCGCATCTCGACGCCCTGGTGGAGATAGCGGAGAGCGGGCCGGACGACGAGTCCTCGGTGCGGACGCTGCACCTGGCCGGGCCTCCGGAGTTCACGGCCGAACGGGCTCTGCCCGCCCTCACGCAGCTGACCGGCGACGACGGCCGGGGCTTCGCGCTGCGCGCCTCCTTCGGGACGGCCGAGGACGTGCTCGAGGGGCTGGCCTGCGGCCACCATGACCTGGCCATCAGCACGGCCCGGCCTCGCGGGGCCCTGCTCACCGCCACTCCGCTCTGCGACGAGGAGCACGTGCTGGTCGCGGCGCCGCGCTGGGCGGAGCGGATCGGTTCCGACACCCTGCGACTGAAGGGCGCGCCGGCCCTGGAGAACCTGCCCGTGGTCGAGGTCCATGAGTCGCTGCCATTCGTCTCGCGTTACTGGGCCTCCGTCTTCGACTCCCGCCCGGCCGCCACCGGCACGGTCATCGTTCCGGATCTGCGGGCCGTGCTCTCCTGTGCGATCGCCGGTGCGGGACTGGCGGTACTGCCCCGCTACCTGTGCGCCCCGGCCCTGGACCACGGCACGCTCGTCACCCTGCACGATCCGCCGGTGCCGCCGCTGCGCACGTACTTCCTGGTGGTGCGGACCGGCACGCTCGCCCTGGCCCCGGTCGCGCGCGCCCACGAGTGGCTGCAGCGCGCCGCCGCGGCCTGGTCCTGACGCCCCCCAGCGGGGGCACGCGCTGCGGTCGTGTCGTGGCGCTTTGCGATGTTTCACGTGGAACCAGCCGGGCCACATTTCTCCCATGACCGTCCGACCCGTGGTCAAGCGCACCGCCCGTGCTGTTCTCCTGGACGGTGACGACCTGATCTTGATCAAGCGCACCAAGCCCGGTGTCGATCCCTACTGGGTCACTCCCGGTGGCGGAGTCGAGCCCGGGGATTCGACCGTCGTCGATGCCCTGCACAGGGAGGTGTACGAGGAACTCGGCGCCAAGATCACCGACGTGGTGCCGTGCTTCGTGGACACGGTGGAACACATCGGCGAGGACGGCGGCGCGACCGGGGTGAAGGTGCAGCACTTCTTCGTCTGCAGGCTGGAGTCCATGGACCCGTCCCTGCGCCACGGCCCCGAGGTGGAGGAGCCGGCCGGCGAGTACGAGATCGTCCGCATCCCGTTCACCCGCGTCGGCATCGCCTCCGTCCATCTCGTCCCGCTGTCCCTGCGTCACTACCTCGACGGAAACATCGAGGGGGTACGCGCCATGCACGCTCCCGACCTCGGGTAGGCACGCTCAGCCGGCCCCGACGAACAGGTCCTCCACCGAGCCGTACCGTATGCGGCTCGGCGGGATGCCGACGTCCCGGACGTGTACGAGAGGAGCTCGGTGCGAGCGACGGTGCCCGTCAACTACCGGGCGGGACCGATCAGTTCATAGGCATCCCACAGGTCCCGTCCCGTATAGGAGTGGGTCGCCAGACCCGTCAGGTGGGCGTCGGCGTTGACCGCCACGGAAACCGGTACGACAGCAAACAACTCCCTGTCCGACGACGAGTCGCCGTACGCCACACAGTCGGCCCGCGTCACGCCGAACTCCGCGCAGAGCCGGTCCGTGATGGTCACCTTGGCCGCGGCGCTGAGCGCCCCGGACGGGTCGACAGGCTGGGTGAACGGCACGGCCGGGAAACGGGAGCCGTGCGCCGTGTGAGCGCCCCAGTCGAGGAGGAGTTCCACGAAGAAGGAGGGCGAGAGGGACACCACCGCGCAGTATTCGCCCGCGCTGCGGATCTCCGCCCAGACCTCGCGGATCCGGGCCAGCCAGGGAGCCGCCTCGAACGCGGCCCGCACATGCGCCTCGGTCAGGTCCGCCCACAGGTCGTACACCTGTGCCGCGTACTCCGGCGGACCGATCCGTCCCTCCGCGATCGCGCGGTCCAGTACCACCGTCTCGGCCTCCAGCCCCAACTGGCGGGAAATCTCCACCGGTGCGGTGGTGCCGTGCAGCAACGTGCCGTCGAGATCGAAGAGATGAAGTCTCGCCATGGCCCGAGGCTAGTCGGCTGCCGATGTTTCACGTGAAACACCCGCAGCTGTCCGGGAGCTGTCCGCCTGGCCACGAGATGGCCAAAAGCACCTGCGTCTGCATCGAAACGGGTGGACGGCGGGGGTGCCGGTCGGACAGCCTGACCTGCGTGCCAACTCCTTCCCTCGCCGCTCTGCCCATCCGCCGCCTGACGCTTCGCGATCTCACCGCGTGCGCCGACCTGTCCGAAGACCGGGGGTGGCCACGCGAGGAACACAAGTGGGGCCTCCTCCTCACGGCCGGGAAGGGATTCGGCATCGATGACCCCGAGGGCGGCCTCGTCGCCGCGTGCGTCGTCACGGAGTACGGCGCATGGCAGCGGCCGGATCTCGGCGCCATCGGTATGGTCCTGGTGGCCGAACGCCACGCCCGCCGTGGCGTCGGACGTCGCCTGATGCGGCATGTCCTGTCGGCCATGGGGAGCACCCCGCTGACCCTGCACGCCACGCCGTACGGCCGGCCCCTCTACGAGGAGCTGGGCTTCAAGGTGACGGGCCGAGCCGAGATGCTGATGGGCCGCTTCACACCCAGCGGGCCGGAATCCTCCGTCGCCACGCGCGCCGCCACCGCGGAGGACCTGCCCGCGATCCTGCGCCTCGACGAGGAGGTGTTCGGCACCGACCGCACGCCGCTCATCACCCGGCTGCCCGCCTTCGCCGATCAGCTGCGGGTGGCCGAGGCGGCCGGCCGGCTCATCGGCTACACGGCCGCGTGGCCCAACATGGACACCCATGTCGTCGGCCCGCTGATCGCCCGGGACACGGAGACCGCCAAGGCGCTCATCGCCTCGCTGGCGGCCCGCACGGAGCGGCCCCTGCGCACCGACATCGACGTGCGCCATGAAGAGCTGCTGGCCTGGGCGAAGGAGCGGGGACTGGCCTCCGTCGCCTTCAACTCGGTGATGACCTACGGCGTCACGGACCTGCCGGGTGACTGGACCCGGCGGTTCGCACCGCTCACGGTCGCGGCAGGCTGAGCCCTCCTACGACGCTCCTCCGGCCCCGCCGCTCGAAGCGACGGGGCCGGAGCCACGAAGTCCGGCTATGGCTCAGGCGAGCGCCTGTACGGCCGCGGTGGCGAAGCCGTGGTCCTGCTCCGGCGCGCCGCCGCCGACACCGATCGCACCGATCAGCCGGCCGTCGCGGTGGACCGGGATACCGCCCGCGATGAACAGCAGGGGCCGGTCCAGGGCCGTGGGCAGCGTGTGGAAGGGACCGCCGGGCTGAACGGCGTCGACCAGGTCGGCGGTGGGGGCGTTCAGCTGGAGGGCCGTGTAGGCCTTGCGGGTGCTGGTCTCGCCGGAGATCAGCACCGCCCGGTCGTCCCGGCGGAAGGCGAGCAGGTGGCCGCCGGCGTCCAGGACGGTGACGCTGACGGTGACTCCGGCGTCCTCGGCCGCCCGGCGGGCCGTGGCGACGAGCAGCTCGGCGTCCTCGGTGGTGAGCGGGGTGACGGCGGTGGTGCTCATGGAGCTGTCTCCTTGGATGGTGCTGTGGTGGGTGCTTTTCCGTACCGGGACTCCCCGGGCACGGACGTCTGTGCAGTTCGGGTGGTGAGGCGCCCGCTCAGTGGTGGACGGGCGTCCGCTGCCCTGCCGGCGTCCCGGAGGCGACCACGGTGCCGCGTGCGCCGTCGCGACGCTCCAGGGCGGCCGAGAGGAAGGCGAGGACCAGGGCGGCGGCGGCGAGCGCGGCGCCGACCCAGTTGGGCGACGTGTAACCGAGGCCGGCCGCGATCACGAGGCCGCCGAGCCAGGCGGACAGGGCGTTGCCCAGGTTGAAGGCGCCGATGTTCACGGCCGAGGCGAGCGTCGGGGCGCCGTGCGCCTGGTCGAGGACGCGCTTCTGCAGCGGCGGCACCGTGGCGAAGCCCAGGGCGCCGATCAGGGCGATGGTCACCGCGGCGGTGATCTTGTTGTGGGCAGTGAACGTGAAGAGGGCCAGGACGACGGCCAGGGCGCCCAGGGAGACGTACAGCATCGGCATCAGGGCGCGGTCGGCGAACTTGCCGCCGACGAGGTTGCCGCCGACCATGCCGAGGCCGAACAGGACCAGCAGCCAGGTGACCGAGCCGTCGGCGAACCCGGCGATGTGGGTCATCATCGGCGCGATGTAGGTGATGGCCGCGAAGACGCCGCCGAAGCCGAGGACGGTCATCGCCATGGCGAGCAGGACCTGGGCGTTCTTGAAGGCGGCCAGCTCGTGCCGCAGGTGAACGCCCTCCGGCCGAGGCAGCTCGGGCACGAGCTTGGCGATACCGGCGAGACCGATGACGCCGAGGCCGGCGACGATGCCGAAGGTGACACGCCAGCCGGCGCTCTGTCCGACGAACGTCCCCAGCGGAACGCCGACGACATTGGCGACGGTCAGACCGGTGAACATCATGGCGATGGCGCCGGCCTTCTTCGCGGGCGCGACCAGTTCGGCCGCGACGACGGAGCCGATGCCGAAGAAGGCACCGTGGGCGAGCGAGGCGATCACTCGTCCGATCAGCATGACCGAGAAGGCCGGGGCCACGGCGGAGACCAGGTTTCCGACGATGAACAGGCCCATCAGCAGCATCAGCATCCGCTTGCGCGGGACCTTGGTGCCCAGCACGGTCATCAGCGGGGCACCGATGACGACGCCGAGCGCATAGCCGGTCACGAGCAGGCCCGCCGTGGGGATGGAGACCCCGAAGTCGCCCGCGACCTCGGGCAGCAAGCCCATGATCACGAACTCGGTCGTTCCGATTCCGAAGGCCCCGATCGCGAGGGCCAGAAGCGCGAGAGGCATAGGGGGGTACACCCTTCCCAAACGATTGCAGGAGCGCTTTGCGTTCGTTCACAATAGTTGCAGACGCGGGATAATGCAAGCGCCGACTATTGCGGCGGTGCTCTACCCTTGTGATGCAGCCGCCCGGGACGGAGGAGAACCCCCATGACAGCGACGGACCCCGCGCTCACCGCCCTCGCCCAGGGCTGGTGCGCCCTTTCTGCGCTGCACGGAAGGATCGAGGCGCACATCGAGCGCGCACTGCAGGCCAAGCACGACCTGAGCGTGCGCGAGTACTCCCTGCTGGACGTCCTCAGCAGGCAGCACGACGGCGAGGGCGGACATCTGCAGATGAAGCAGGTCGCCGACGCGGTCGTGCTCAGCCAGAGCGCCACCACCCGCCTGGTGACCCGACTGGAGGACCGCGGCCTGCTGGAGCGCTACCTGTGCCCCACCGACCGGCGCGGCATCTACACCAACGTCACCCCGGCTGGCCTACGGCTACTGGAAGAGGCGCGGCCCACCAACGATGCCGCGCTGCGCGAGGCCCTGGATGACGCCGCCCAGCACCCCGAACTGGCCCCGCTGGTCCGCGTGGTGGAGTCCCTGAACGTGCCCGCGTAGGGTGCGTCGCATGGACGATCTTGAAATACGGGCCGCAACCGCCGACGACCTGCCGGCGATCGTCGCCCTGCTCGCCGACGACCCGCTCGGTGCCCAGCGCGAGTCACCCGACGATCTGACGCCCTACCAGACGGCACTCGACCGCCTCGCCGCCGACCCGAACCAGCATGTCGTCGTCGCCGTGCGCGTAGGCCGTGTGATCGGGACCCTCCAGCTCACGATCATTCCCGGGCTCTCCCACAAGGGGGCCACCCGTGCGCTCATCGAGGCCGTGCGCATCCACATCGACGAGCGCGGCAGCGGGCTGGGCAGCCGGCTGATCGAGTGGGCCATCGACACCGCTCAGACGCTCGACTGCCGCATGGTGCAGCTGACGTCCGACAAGACGCGCACCGACGCCCACCGCTTCTACGAGCGGCTGGGCTTCAGTGCTTCCCACGAGGGCTTCAAGCTGGGGCTCTGACGGCTCCGTGAGCAGCCGGATGGGCCGCGCACAGGGAGCCCCGGAGGGGGCAGGGGTGCGTTTCACGTGAAACACACCCCCGGGCAGCCATGGGCTAGCCGATGCCCCGCCACCCCTCGGGGTCCACGCCGCCGGGCACCGGGGCCTCGGGGTCGTACGGCTGCCGGGTGAACACGAACGAGCCGAGATCGAGGTGGCTCACGGACCCGTCCGGGCGCCGTACGGGCCGCAACAGCTCCCCGGCGTAGTAGCCCTCCAGGCCCGTCCAGGTGCCGTCGCCGTTCGCCCGGAAGCGGGCCCTGCGGCCGCCGCCGGCCAGCGGTGCCAGGGCGAGAAGGCCGTCGGCGGTCGCGCGCAGGCCGAAGGCGTACGTGCCCCAGTACCACTGCCCCACCAGCTCCAGCACTGTCGGATCGACCTCGCGCACGGGTCGCCAGGGCTCCGGGATCCGCGGCTCGGCCTCCGCGACGATCCGGACGAGGTCGGCTCCCACGGCACCCAGCAGCGGTCCGCTGGTGCAGTTCGCGAGCACCACCGCGGCCACGTCGTCCTCCACGCTGATGGTCAGGTTCGCCAGGAAGCCGGGCAGGGAACCGGAGTGCCCGACGAGCAGCCGGCCGTCGCGGCGTTGGATCTGCAGGCCCAGGCCGTATGTGATCCCGTCCAGCACGTCCGCGGCCTCGGCGGGCGCAGCCGGGGTGCGCATCTCCCGTACCGACTCCGCACTCAGGACCCGGTCGTCCCCTCGGGCCAGAAACGCGGCGAACCGCGCGAGATCCCCGGTGGTCGACCAGAGCTGGCCGGCCGGCGCCATCCGGCCCAGGTCCTCCAGCGGCTCGGGCAGCATCGCGTCGGCCCACGGGTGCACGGCCCAGCCGCCCGCGTGCGGGGAGACCGGCTGCACGCTCGTCCGGTGCAGGCCGAGGGGCTCCAGGATTTCGTGGCGCAGCACCTCCTCCCAGGGAGCGCCGCGCAGCTCTTCCACCAGGGCGCCAAGCACGGTGTAGCCGGGGTTGGAGTAGTGGTGCCGCCGTCCGACGGGATGCAGCAGGGGCTGTTCCCCCAGCACATCGCTCAGCTCGGGCCGCAGGGATCCGGGCGTCCGTTCCCACCAGGGCGCAGGCGATTCGGCCGCCAATCCCGCGGTGTGCGCGAGCAGTTCCGCGATCGTCGCTTCCCCGGCGCCGGTGCCCGGCAGGTGCTTCTCCAGGGGATCGCCGAGATCGAGCACGCCCTCGTCGCGCAGCCGCATCACCAGGACGGCGGTGAAGGTCTTGGTGATGGACCCGATCCGGTACTGCACGGTCTCGTCCGGGCCGTGCCCGTCCACCGAGGTCCGCGCGCCGTGCCACACTGCCTGCCCGTCCCGCACGATCGCGGCGACCAGCGACGGAGCCCGTCCTTCGGACTGCGCGACGGCGATCCGGTGCAGCAGGGCGCGGCGGGTGCCGGGGAGCAGCGCTTCCTGAGTTGTCGTCATGGGCCCAGTCCACCTGGTACGGAGGCGGGCGTCGAATCGATGTGCCGGGCACCTCGCCGGTGCCCGGCGGATCAGGTCTGGGCCATGTCCACGAAACGGGAGTAGTGGCCCTGGAACGCGACCGTGATGGTGGCCGTCGGACCGTTTCGGTGCTTGGCGACGATCAGGTCGGCCTCGCCCGCGCGCGGGGACTCCTTCTCGTAGGCGTCCTCGCGGTGCAGCAGGATGACCATGTCGGCGTCCTGCTCGATGGAGCCGGACTCACGCAGGTCGGAGACCATCGGCTTCTTGTCGGTGCGCTGCTCGGGGCCACGGTTGAGCTGGGAGAGCGCGATGACCGGGATCTCCAGCTCCTTCGCGAGCAGCTTGAGGTTACGGGACATGTCCGAGACCTCCTGCTGACGGCTCTCGGCGCGCTTGGAGCCGCCGGACTGCATCAGCTGGAGGTAGTCGATGACGACCAGCTTCAGGTCGTTGCGCTGCTTCAGGCGCCGGCACTTGGCCCGGATTTCCATCATCGACAGGTTCGGGGAGTCGTCGATGTAGAGCGGTGCGGCCGACACGTCCGGCATCCTGCGGGCGAGCCGCGTCCAGTCCTCATCCGTCATCGTGCCGGACCGCATGTGGTGCAGAGCGACCCGGGCCTCGGCGGACAGCAGACGCATCGCGATCTCGTTGCGGCCCATTTCGAGCGAGAAGATGACGCTCGGGAGGTTGTGCTTGATGGAGGCGGCCCGCGCGAAGTCCAGGGCGAGGGTCGACTTGCCCATGGCGGGACGGGCGGCGATGACGATCATCTGCCCCGGGTGAAGGCCGTTCGTCAGCGAGTCGAAGTCGGTGAACCCGGTGGGCACGCCGGTCATCTCGCCGCTGCGCGAGCCGATCGCCTCGATCTCGTCGAGGGCACCTTCCATGATGTCGCCGAGCGGGAGGTAGTCCTCGCTGGTGCGCTGCTCGGTGACGGCGTAGATCTCGGCCTGCGCGCGGTTGACGATCTCGTCGACGTCTCCGTCGGCCGCGTATCCCATCTGCGTGATGCGGGTGCCGGCTTCGACCAGGCGGCGCAGGACGGCACGCTCGTGGACGATCTCCGCGTAGTACTCGGCGTTGGCCGCCGTCGGCACGGTCTGGACGAGGCTGTGCAGATACGCCGCGCCGCCGACCTTGTTGATCTCGCCGCGCTTGGTGAGTTCGGCGGCGATGGTGATCGGGTCGGCCGGCTCGCCCTTGGCGTAGACGTCCAGGATGGCCGTGTAGATCGTCTCGTGCGCGGGCTTGTAGAAGTCGTGGCCCTTGAGGATCTCGACGACGTCGGCGATGGCGTCCTTGGACAGCAGCATGCCGCCCAGGACCGACTGCTCGGCGTCCAGATCCTGCGGCGGGACCCGCTCGAAGGACGAACCGCCGCCGTCCCAGGCCCCGTTGTCCCGGCCCCGGTCGTGCTGCTCATCACGACCCCGGCCGCCGTCACCGCGCCGACGGGAGGCCGGCAGACGATCACTGGGCCCACTGTCGGCCCACGGATCGTCCAAGGGCTCGGAAATGCTCACCGAGCCACCTCCTCCCGTCCGCGCGGCGGACCTCGCCGTGTCCTCTTTTGTACGGCACGACACTGACAACTGAGAGGCCCAACTCCGGTTCTGGCACGTCGGATTTGTGACGATTCCCCGACCGGAAGAAGGACGCTTGCCGGGCCGGAGGAAGGAGCGGGCGCCGGACAACCGTAGGCCCGTCGGCACCGTCAGCCAATCTGGTTATCCACAGGCCATGTGGACGACCGCCCCGATGCTGTGGAGAACTCGGCGAAACCTGTGCACGACCCGGTGGAAAGCTCTGTGAACAAGCCCTCGATCTCCCCACCAACAAGCCGCTGACCTGCACCTTTACGATCCACCGGCTGTGCAGAGAAAAAACTTCCCCAGTCGGGCCAAGATCGCTTCGAACGGCACCCGAAAGGACATGCTCCCAGACCGAAAGTAAGGAGCACTTGCCGGTTGCATCTCTTACCTGTGGACGATTACATTGATGCTCATGACACAGGCTCCAGAGATCCCCAAGGCCACCCGCCGGCAGCACGACCGCGAAATCGTCGCGCTGGCCGTCCCGGCCTTCGGCGCCCTGGTCGCCGAGCCTCTCTTCGTCATGGTGGACAGTGCGATCGTCGGCCATCTGGGAACCGCTCAACTCGCCGGTCTCGGCGTTGCCTCCGCGCTCCTGACCACCGCTGTGAGCATCTTCGTCTTCCTCGCCTACGCCACCACGGCCGCCGTGGCCCGCCGTGTCGGCGCCGGTGATCTTCCGGCGGCCATCCGCCAGGGCATGGACGGCATCTGGCTGGCGCTGCTGCTCGGCCTCGCCGTCATCGCCGTCGTCCTGCCCCTGGCCCCTGGCATCGTTGACCTCTTCGGTGCCTCCACCACCGCGGCTCCCTACGCCACCACGTATCTGCGCGTCTCTTCCCTGGGCATCCCCGCCATGCTCATCGTCCTAGCCGCGACCGGAGTCCTGCGCGGCCTGCAGGACACCAAAACCCCGCTCTATGTCGCCGTCGCCGGCTTCGTCGCCAACGCCGCGCTCAACGCGGGACTGGTCTACGGCGCCGGGCTCGGCATCGCAGGTTCGGCCTGGGGCACGGTCATCGCCCAGTGCGGCATGGCGGCCGTCTACCTGACCGTCGTCGTCCGCGGAGCCCGCCGGCACGGTGCCTCACTCCGGCCCGACGCCGCCGGGATCCGTGCCTCGGCCCAGGCCGGCGCTCCCCTCCTGGTGCGCACGCTCTCCCTGCGGGCGATCCTCATGATCGCCACGGCGGTCGCGGCACGTCTCGGTGACGCCGACATCGCCGCGCACCAGATAGTCCTGTCCCTGTGGAACCTGCTGGCCTTCGCGCTCGACGCGATCGCCATCGCGGGGCAGGCCATCATCGGCCGCTATCTCGGCGCGGACGACCCCCAGGGGGCACGCCAGGCCGGTCGGCGCATGATCCAGTGGGGCATCGCGACCGGTGTCGTACTGGGCCTGCTCGTGGTGGCCGCACGACCGGTCTTCCTGCCGCTGTTCACCAGTGACTCCGGAGTGAAGGACGCCGCGCTGCCGGCCCTGCTGCTCGTGGCACTCTCGCAGCCCGTCTGCGGGATCGTCTTCGTCCTGGACGGCGTCCTGATGGGCGCGGGCGACGGTCCCTATCTCGCCTGGGCCATGGTCGTCACCTTGGCGGTGTTCGCTCCGGTGGCCCTGCTCGTCCCCACCCTCGGCGGCGGGCTCACCGCGCTCTGGGCAGCGATGACGTTGATGATGACGATCCGCATGCTGACCCTGTGGCTGCGGACCCGCTCGGGCCGCTGGCTCGTGACCGGCGCGACCCGCTGACCGTTTCACGTGAAACATGCCGCCCCGGCCATGGGAAAGGGGCCGCACCCCTGAAGGGTGCGGCCCCTTTCACCGGCTCAAGCGAGCACAGCGATCACGCGGCGATCAGGCCGCGACGACCTCGATGTTGACCTTGGCGGCAACCTCGGGGTGCAGACGCACGGACGTCTCGTGGGCGCCCAGGGTCTTGATCGGAGCGGCCAGCTCGATGCGGCGCTTGTCGACCTCGGGGCCACCGGAAGCCTTGATCGCGGACGCGATGTCGGCCGGGGTGACGGAGCCGAAGAGACGGCCGGAGTCGCCGGAGCGGACGGCCAGACGGACCTTCACGCCCTCGAGCTGGGCCTTGACCTGGTTGGCCTGCTCGATGGTCTGGATCTCGTGGATCTTGCGAGCACGACGGATCTGCTCGACGTCCTTCTCGCCACCCTTGGTCCAGCGGATAGCGAACTTCCGCGGGATCAGGTAGTTGCGAGCGTAACCGTCCTTGACGTCCACGACGTCGCCCGCGGCACCGAGGCCGGAGACCTCGTGGGTGAGGATGATCTTCATGATTCGGTCACCCTTCCCTTAGCGCGCGGTGGACGTGTAGGGCAGCAGCGCCATCTCACGGCTGTTCTTAACGGCCGTGGCGACGTCACGCTGGTGCTGCGTGCAGTTGCCGGTCACGCGGCGGGCACGGATCTTGCCGCGGTCGGAAATGAACTTCCGCAGCATGTTCGTGTCCTTGTAGTCCACGTACGTGACCTTGTCCTTGCAGAAAGCGCAGACCTTCTTCTTCGGCTTGCGCACAGGCGGCTTCGCCATGGTGATTCTCCTGTGTGATCAAGAAGTTGGGGTACGACCCACCCTTGGTCCGAGGACCTAGAAGGGGGGCTCGTCCGAGTAGCCGCCACCGCCGCCGGAGCCGCCGCCCCAGCCGCCGCCACCCTGGTTGCCACCGGCGGGAGCGCCGGTCGCCCACGGGTCGTCGGCCGGAGCGCCGCCGCCCTGCTGGCCGCCACCGGAGCCTCCGCCCCAGCCGCCGCCACCCTGGCCGCCACCGCCGCCGTAACCGCCCTGGCCACCGCGAGCGCCACCGGCGGTCTTGGTGACCTTGGCCGTGGCGTTGCGCAGGCTGGGGCCGACTTCCTCGACGTCCAGCTCGTAGACCGTGCGCTTGACGCCCTCGCGGTCCTCGTAGGACCGCTGCTTCAGCCGGCCCTGCACGATGACGCGCATGCCTCGCTGGAGCGACTCGGCGACGTTCTCCGCCGCCTGGCGCCAGACCGAGCAGGTCAGGAACAGGCTCTCGCCGTCCTTCCACTCGTTCGTCTGGCGGTCGAAGGTGCGGGGAGTGGACGCGACGCGGAACTTCGCGACCGCCGCACCGGACGGGGTGAAGCGCAGCTCGGGGTCGTCGACAAGATTGCCGATGACCGTGATGACGGTCTCGCCTGCCATGGGGGAACCTCTCGGCGGGTTTGCTGCTCTGGCTGCTTGGTTGCTACTCGAATCCCGAGATCAGCTGAGCGGAAGGGCTCAGTGGGTCTCGGGGCGGAGGACCTTGGTCCGGAGGACCGACTCGTTCAGGTTCATCTGGCGGTCGAGCTCCTTGACGACCGCAGGCTCGGCCTGCAGGTCGATGACCGAGTAGATGCCCTCGGGCTTCTTCTTGATCTCGTAGGCGAGACGACGACGGCCCCAGGTGTCGACCTTCTCAACCTTGCCGCCGCCGTCACGGACGACGGACAGGAAGTTCTCGATCAGCGGGGAGACAGCGCGCTCCTCGAGATCGGGGTCGAGGATGACCATCACCTCGTAGTGACGCATGTGGAACCCACCTCCTTTGGACTCAGCGGCCACGGTCGTTCCGTGGCAGGAGGGTTGTGATGCGTACGCAACGGTATCGGCCGCCACTGACAATGGGGTTCCCTCAGGGAAGCCGAGCAGTGTGACCTGGTTCAGGTCGGGGCAGACACCAGTGCAGACGGTACAGACTACCCGCACACCCGCTTCCGGTTGAAATCCGGCCCTCGAGGCCGACAATCTGTACACATCGGGTGTGTGCGGCGCTAAGATGCGCCGCTTTCGCAGGAGGTGCCCATGGCACAGGCATTGCAGCCCAACACCGCCGGATCCCTCTTCGCCTCGGACGGCAAGCCCCATCCGCTGCAGGACGCCCTGATGGCGGTGACGTTCGCCCTGGGCCTGCTGTCCTTCATCACGTCCTTCTTCCACAGCCTCCACCTGCTGACCTCGTGGACGGGCCTGGTGGCGCTGGCCACGGGCGTCTACGGACAGTGGGTCTCGGTGACCACGCGGCAGCGGTTCTTCCTGATCCTGGGGCTCGGTGCCGCGGGCGTCGGTTTCCTGATCGGCATGGCCCACGGCGGCCTCTTCGGCGGCCTCGTCGGCTGACTCCGCCGGGGTCGAGGCCCATATGCCCAGTCGGGGCGCTCGCAAGGCGCAGTAGGCTTCGGCGCGAGAGCCGGAGCCCCTGTACCCATGGGGACACACCAGCCCGAGGAGCGCCCCGAATGAGCCTGACCCTGAGGACCATCAGTCGCGAGCAGCATCTGGCATTCATCCAGAGCCTGCCGGCGGCGAGCCACATGCAGGTCCCGGCCTGGGCAGATGTGAAGGCGGAGTGGCGCTCGGAGAACCTGGGCTGGTTCGACAAGAGCGGCCAGCTGGTCGGTGCGGGCCTCGTCCTCTACCGCCAGCTGCCCAAGATCAAGCGCTACCTCGCCTATCTGCCCGAGGGCCCGGTCATCAACTGGTACGCGCCGAACCTGGACGACTGGATCCAGCCGATGCTGGCGCACCTGAAGCAGCAGGGTGCCTTCTCGGTGAAGATGGGCCCGCCGGTGATCATCCGCCGCTGGAACGCGGACACGATCAAGAGGGGCATCCAGGACCCGGATGTCAAGCGACTGCGCGACCTGGAGGCCGACTTCATCGAGCCGCGCGCCTTCGAGGTGGCCGACAAGCTGCGCCGCATGGGCTGGCAGCAGGGCGAGGACGGCGGCGCCGGCTTCGGCGACGTGCAGCCCCGCTACGTCTACCAGGTGCCGCTGGCGAACCGCTCCCTGGAAGAGGTCCACAAGAACTTCAACCAGCTGTGGCGCCGCAACATCAAGAAGGCCGAGAAGGCCGGTGTCGAGGTCGTGCAGGGCGGCTACCAGGACCTGCCCGAGTGGCAGCGGCTGTACGAGATCACGGCCGTCCGTGACCACTTCCGGCCCCGCCCGCTGTCGTACTTCCAGCGCATGTGGACGGCCCTCAACACCGAGGACCCCAACCGCATGCGGCTGTACTTCGCCCGCCACAACGGCGTGAACCTGTCCGCGGCGACGATGCTGATCGTCGGCGGGCACGTCTGGTACTCCTACGGCGCCTCCGACAACATCGGCCGCGAGGTCCGCCCGTCGAACGCGATGCAGTGGCGGATGCTGCGCGACGCCTACGCACTCGGCGCCACCGTCTACGACCTGCGCGGCATCTCCGACTCGCTGGACGAGACCGACCACCTCTTCGGCCTGATCCAGTTCAAGGTCGGCACGGGCGGTCAGGCCGCCGAGTACCTCGGCGAGTGGGACTTCCCGCTGAACAAGCTGCTCCACAAGGCGCTCGACATCTACATGTCGCGCCGCTGAGCCACGCGGGCGTTTGATTCCATAGCCCTCACAGCTCATACACCTCTGATCCACCGCAGCCACGAGAAAGGTTCCGGGTCCGGCCATGGCGCTCACGCTCTACGTCGACACCGCGCGCTGGCGGGCGCACCACAAGCACGTGCAGGAGCAGTTCCCGGGACTCGTCCCGGTCTGCAAGGGCAACGGCTACGGCTTCGGGCACGAACGGCTGTCGGAGGAGGCCACGCGGCTCGGTGCCGACCTGCTCGCCGTCGGCACGACCTACGAGGCCGCACGCATCAAGGACTTCTTCAGCGGTGACCTGCTGGTGCTGACGCCCTACCGGCGCGGCGAGGAGCCGGTCCCGCTGCCCGACCGGGTCGTCCGCTCGGTGTCGTCCATCGACGGCGTGTACGGCCTCGTGGGCGCCCGTGTCGTGATCGAGGTGATGTCCTCGATGAAGCGGCACGGCATCAGCGAGCACGACCTGCCGCAGCTGCACCAGGCCATAGAGAACGTCCGGCTGGAGGGCTTCGCCATCCACCTGCCGCTGGACCGCACCGACGGCTCGGACGCCGTCGAGGAGGTCATCGGCTGGATGGACCGGCTGCGCGCGGCACGGCTTCCGCTGCACACGATGTTCGTCAGCCACCTCAAGGCGGACGATCTGGCCCGGCTCCAGCAGCAGTTCCCGCAGACCCGGTTCCGCGCGCGCATCGGCACACGGCTGTGGCTGGGAGACCACGACGCCACGGAGTACCGCGGTGCCGTCCTGGACGTCACGCGCGTGGCGAAGGGCGACCGGTTCGGCTACCGGCAGCAGAAGGCGGCCTCGGACGGCTTCCTGGTGGTCGTGGCGGGCGGTACGTCGCACGGAGTGGGTCTGGAGGCCCCCAAGGCCCTGCACGGCGTCATGCCGCGCGCCAAGGGTGTCGCACGCGCCGGACTCGCGACGGTCAACCGGAACCTTTCCCCGTTCGTCTGGGGCGGCAAGCAGCGCTGGTTCGCCGAGCCGCCGCACATGCAGGTGTCGATCCTGTTCGTGCCCTCGGACGCCCCCGAGCCCAAGGTCGGCGACGAGCTGGTGGCCCATCTGCGGCACACCACGACCCAGTTCGACCGCCTCGTGGACCGCTGAGCCCGTCCAGGACTGCGAGAAGGCCGTATCCGGAGCGCCCGGGTACGGCCTTCTGCGTGCACCGGCTGCGCGTGACGGCCGGCCGTGCCGCGCGCCGAGGCGGCGTTGCGCGCGTTCGCTCAGAGCGAACGGTCCTTGTGGGCGAGCTCTTCGGGTCGGCCCCAGTCCACCTGAGGCCCCTCGAAGTACGCGGCGTGGCGCGGGGGATGGGCCGCCGCGCCGAGCACGAACGCGTCCTCCGCGCCGTCGAGCACCCCGCCTGAGGGATCGTCCTCGCCGGACCGGCGCACCACGTCCCGCTCCGGCATCAGGATGTCCCGTACGACGACGGCGCACAGGTACAGCGTGCCCACCAGGTGCATGACGATCGCCCACTGGTAGCCCTGTGTCGGCAGGCCCTTGTGGGCGTCTCCGCTGGTCGTGTAGGCGAGGTACATCCAGATGCCCAGGAAGTACCCCACCTCGCACGCCTGCCAGATCAGGAAGTCCCGCCACTTGGGCCGGGCGAGAACCGCCAGCGGCACCAGCCACAGGACGTACTGCGGGGAGTAGACCTTGTTGGTGACGACGAAGGCGGCCACCATCAGGAAGGCCAGCTGGGCGAAGCGCGGCCGGCGCGGGGCGGTGAACGTCAGCGCGACGATGCCGAGGAAGCACAGCACCACCAGCACGATGGCCGCGTTGTTGACGAAGTTCGTGGTGGGCGGGTTGCTGGAGTTCTGCGCCCAGATCAGCCAGAAGGAGCCGAAGTCGACACCGCGCTCCTGGCTGAAGGTGTAGAACTTCGCCCAGCCCTCGCGGATGTGGAAGCCCGTCGCATCGTGCGCGAGCATCACGGGCAGGTTCACCACGAGCCAGGCGACCACCGCACCGGCCACGGCCTGGAAGAACTCGCGCCACTTGCCGGCCCGCCAGCACAGAACCAGCAGGGGACCGAGCAGCACGACCGGATACAGCTTGGCGGCCGTGGCGAGCCCCAGGAGGACACCGAAGGCGATGGCCCGGCCACGCGCCCACATCAGCATCGCGGCGGCCGTCAGCGCCACCGCCAGCAGGTCCCAGTTGATGGTCGCGGTCAGCGCGAAGGCGGGCGCCAGGGCGACCAGCAGGCCATCCCAGGGGCGTCGGCGGTGGGTGCGGGCGACACAGACGGCGATGACGGCGGCGCACACCATCAGCATCCCGGCGTTGACGAACCAGTACCACTGCTCCTGGTGCTGGATGCTGCCGCTGTGCGGCGTCAGCCACGAGGCCACCTCCATGAACACACCGGTCAGCACCGGGTACTCGAGGTAGTCCATGTCGCCGGGGAGCTTGTCGAAGTACGGCACGAGGTGGTCGGCGAACCCGCGACCCTGGTACAGGTGCGGGATGTCCGAGTAGCAGGCGTGCGTGTACTGGCTGCTCGCACCGAAGAACCAGGCACTGTGATAGCAGGGCGCCTTCTGGACCAGGCCGAGGGCGAACATACCGATCGCCACGAGCGCCACGACCCGTACAGGGGTCCACCAGGAGGTCCCGAGCAGGGCGCGCCGCCCCAGGGGACCGCCGATCAGCTCACTGCCGGCGGCGGCGACCCCGTCCTCCCTGGTCGGCTGCACCGGTTCTGCCACGGCGGGCCGCGCGGGCTCGGGCTCGGGCATGCTCGCGGGCGTCATCTCTGCACTGGGCATGGGGCACATCCTGCCGTACCAGCCTGAGAAAACGCCGAGGGCCGCCGCACCTGGTGGGTGCGGCGGCCCATGTTTCACGTGAAACACCCGTGGTGGGCGATATGGTCGCCAACCGGTCAGATCACCGGGCTAACCCGTCTGGCCTCCGAAGAAGCCCCCGTTGCCGTTTCCTCGGGTGGTGCCTGTCCCGGTCGTGTCCGTGACCGTCGGCGTCGGTGACGTGTCTCCGCCTCCGTCGACGCCGCCCGTATCCACGCCTCCGTTGCCGTTGCCGTTCCCGTTCCCGTTGCCGTTGCAGTTCGGGTCCCAGCCACCGAACTGGCAGGACTCACTCGCCGACGGGGACGGCGTGGGGGTCGTCTCGCTCGGCGTCGGGCTCGGCGTGTCGCTCGGCGTAGGGCTCGGCTTGATGGTGACGCTCGGGGTCGGGGAGGGGGCACCCGCCTCGTCCTGCACCGTTCCGATCTCGGTGGCGTCCGGGAAGCCGAGGTCGTTCGCGCCCTTGAGCGCGGCCTTCATGTACTCGGTCCACACCAGCGTCGGGATGTCACCACCATGGATGGAGTCCACCCCCGCCGTGCCGTTCATGGACAGCAGCTTGTGGTCCTTGGGATTCTCACGGAACATCGCCACAGAGGTCGACAGCTGCTGGGTGTAGCCGACGAACCAGGCCGACTTGTTCTCGTCGGTGGTACCGGTCTTGCCCGCCGCCGTACGGCCGAGGGACTTGGCCTTCTGACCCGTACCGTTCTGGATGACGTTTTCCAGGACATCCGTGACGTTGTTGGCGATGTTCGCGTCCAGCGCCTGCTCGGGGGCGGGCTTCGGCTTGACGAAGCTGGGCGCGTCGACACCGTTGATCTTGACGGCGGTCACGGAGTACGGGTCCGTCTGCTTGCCGGAGGCGGCGAACGTCGCATAGGCGTCGGCCATACGAATCGCGCTGGGCGTCGACGTACCGATGGCGAAGGACGGGTTGAGGTTCTGCGACATGCTCTGGTCGAGAATGCCGGCCGCCTTGGCCACGTCCCGGACGTGTGTCATCCCCACATCGACACCGAGCTGGACGAACGGCGTGTTGACGGACTGCTCCATCGCCTTGCGCAAAGTGATGTAGCCCCAGGGCTTGGGACCCTCGTTGTTCTGGTAGAAGGGTGTGTTGTCCTTGTTGAGGTAGTACGACCCATCCGGCTTGAAGACCTTGAGATGGTCGTTGCCGTTGTACTTGCTCAGCGGGGAAACACCCTCGCCCTCGGACCTGTACGTGCCGTACTTCATGGCCGCGGCGAGCACGAACGGCTTCCAGGTCGAACCCACGGGGACGCCGGATGTGTCCGCGTTGTTGGTGAAGTGCCCGTTCTCGTAGCCGTCACCGCCGTACAGCGCGACGATCCTTCCGTCCCGGGGCTTCACCGAGGCCGCACCGAACTGGACGTACTTGTCCAGGTCCCGGTGCTTCGGGTCCAGGCGCTCCTTCTGAACGTTCTTGACGGCCTTGGCCAGCGCGTTGACCTTGGCCTTCTCGAAGGTCGTGTAGATCTGGTAGCCGCCCTTGTCGAACTGCGCCTCCGTGATGTCGGAGTGGGCGAGGACGTACTTCTTCGCCGTGTCGGCCAGGTAGCTGATCTGCCCGGTCATCCCCTTGGTTGCCTTGCGGCCGTCGGGCTCCGGGTACTTCTTGATCGCCTCCTGGTACTGGACGTCGGTGAGGTGCTTGTCCTTGTGCATCTCGCCGAGGATCCAGCTCCAGCGGTCCGTGGAACGCTTCAGGTTGGCCTGCGGGGTCGCCGACTTGTCCAGGTCCTGGTTGCCGGCGGGGTCGTAGTACGTCGGTCCCTTGAGCAGCGCCGCGAGGACGGCACACTCGCTCGGCTTGAGGTCGACCGCGTTCTTCCCGTAGTAGGTCTGCGCCGCCGCCTGGATCCCGTACGCTCCCCGCCCGAAGTACGAGGTGTTCAGGTAGCCCTGCAGGATGTCGTTCTTGTCGAGCTTCGCGCCCACCTTGATGGAGATGAACATCTCCTTGAACTTGCGGGTGAGCGTCTGGTCCTGGCTCAGGTACGTGTTCTTCACGTACTGCTGGGTGATCGTCGAGCCACCCTGCGTCTGGCCGCCCCGTGCCATGTTGGCCACGGCACGCGCGATGCCCATGGGGTCTACGCCGGAGTCCTGGTAGAAGGACTTGTTCTCGGCGGAGATCACCGCGTACCGCATCGCCTCCGGGATCTGGTCGATGCTGACGTTCTGCCGGTTCACCCCGGTGCCCGTGGCCACCATCTGGGTGCCGTCGGCCCAGTAGTAGACGTTGTTCTGCGACTTGGCCGCGTCGTTCTCGTTCGGGATCGAGACCATCGCGTAGCCGACGCCGACCATCACCACCAGGCTGCCGACGAAGCCGATGAACAGCCCGCTGACCAGCTTCCAGGACGGTACCCAGCGTCGCCAGCCGTCCTTGCCGGCCCTGGGGTAGTCGATGAACCGCTTCTTGCCGGGTGCCGTCGTCGCGCGGCCCCGCCCGCGTCCGGGACCGGTCGCCCCGCCCGGGCCGCCGCGCCGGCCGCCGGGGGGCGGGTTGTCGGCGGTTCTGCGCCGGCCGCCTTTCTGTGCGGCACGGCGGGCCTCGGCACGACTGCCGTAGGGACGCTCCTCGCCTCCCGGACCAGTGGCCTCCGACCCATAGGAAGGGGACCCATAGGAGTCGGCAGGGGACCCGGTGGCGCCTCGCGGTGCCGCACGGCGGCCGGAGGACGAGCCGGACTGGCCGCGTCGGGCCGCGGCACGTCCGCCTCCCTGCGGCTGCGGCGGTTTGCGACGGTGCTCGCTCATCGAACGATTACTCCTCGGGCAGGCGCACCCGTGCGCGCCTGGAACGGCGGCTGGTTTCCGGTCCCCCCGAAGTACGGATGTGGTCGGTCCTGCATTCACCCGTACTGCACCGGGGACGACGACGCTCCCCAGGCATCACGCGGTTCCCGGTGGTGTGCATGCCGCACAGACTACGCACCACCAAAACCCTCCGAGCCACGAAGTTCACCCCAAAACAGGCAACTTGCCTCCTGCGAATCGGTGATGTGATCCCGTTCACCATCGCCCCCCTTGTCGCGTGCGGTAGGCCGTTCTATCGTCGTGATGTATCGAGTCGATACATCAGCGCGAGATAAAGACGCTGACAGGCACTGCGAGACCTGCGGGAACGACCTGCGGGACCGGGAGGAGGCGACGATGAGCCGGCGCTCCGGCATCCTCGAGTTCGCCGTGCTCGGCCTGCTCCGGGAGTCCCCGATGCACGGCTACGAGCTGCGCAAACGACTCAACACGTCACTCGGTGTGTTCCGTGCGTTCAGCTACGGCACGCTGTACCCCTGCCTCAAGACGCTGGTCGCCAACGGCTGGCTGATCGAGGAACCCGGAAACACGCACGACGACGCCCTCGCCGCTCCGCTCGCCGGACGCCGCGCCAAGATCGTTTACCGGCTGACCGCGGAAGGCAAGGAGCACTTCGAGGAACTGCTCTCGCAGACCGGCCCCGACGCGTACGAGGACGAACATTTCGCCGCACGGTTCGCCTTCTTCGGGCAGACCTCGCGCGATGTGCGCATGCGCGTCCTGGAGGGCCGGCGCAGCCGCCTGGAGGAGCGCCTGGAGAAGATGCGCGCCTCCTTGGCGCGCACCCGGGAGCGCCTCGACGACTACACGCTTGAGCTCCAGCGCCACGGGATGGAGTCCGTGGAGCGCGAAGTGCGCTGGCTGAACGAGCTCATCGAGAGCGAGCGGGCCGGGCGGGATCTGAAGGGTTCCGCATCCGGGGGGTCCGCTCAGCAGGACACCATCAATGGATCGACGGGCGGCCTGCCCCGTCCCGGGGACACCTCCCGGACGGATACGCCCGACGACACCGCCACGTGAGACCCAGTCAGGGCCTCACTCGTACACACAGGGAGCAACCGGAATGGGTTCGGTTCGCGTAGCCATCGTCGGCGTGGGCAACTGCGCCGCGTCGCTGGTGCAGGGAGTCGAGTACTACAAGGACGCCGACCCGGCGTCCAAGGTCCCCGGCCTGATGCACGTGCAGTTCGGTGACTACCACGTGCGCGACGTCGAGTTCGTCGCCGCGTTCGACGTCGACGCCAAGAAGGTCGGTCTCGACCTCGCCGACGCCATCGGCGCCTCCGAGAACAACACCATCAAGATCTGCGACGTGCCCAGCACCGGTGTCACCGTCCAGCGCGGCCACACCCTCGACGGCCTCGGCAAGTACTACCGCGCCACCATCGAGGAGTCCGCCGAGGAGCCGGTCGACGTCGTCCAGGTCCTCAAGGACAAGCAGGTCGACGTTCTGGTCTGCTACCTGCCCGTCGGCTCCGAGGCCGCGGCGAAGTTCTACGCCCAGTGCGCCATCGACGCCAAGGTCGCCTTCGTCAACGCTCTCCCGGTCTTCATCGCCGGCACCAAGGAGTGGGCGGACAAGTTCACCGAGGCCGGTGTGCCGATCGTCGGTGACGACATCAAGTCCCAGGTCGGCGCCACCATCACGCACCGCGTCATGGCAAAGCTGTTCGAGGACCGCGGTGTCATCCTGGACCGCACGATGCAGCTGAACGTCGGCGGCAACATGGACTTCAAGAACATGCTCGAGCGCGAGCGCCTGGAGTCCAAGAAGATCTCCAAGACGCAGGCCGTCACCTCCCAGATCCCCGACCGGGACCTCGGCGAGAAGAACGTCCACATCGGCCCGTCCGACTACGTGGCCTGGCTGGACGACCGCAAGTGGGCGTACGTCCGCCTCGAGGGCCGCGCCTTCGGTGACGTCCCGCTGAACCTGGAGTACAAGCTCGAGGTCTGGGACTCCCCGAACTCCGCGGGTGTCATCATCGACGCCCTGCGCGCCGCGAAGATCGCCAAGGACCGCGGCATCGGCGGCCCGATCCTGTCGGCGTCCTCGTACTTCATGAAGTCCCCGCCGGTCCAGTACTTCGACGACGAGGCCCGCGAGAACGTCGAGAAGTTCATCCGCGGTGAGGTCGAGCGCTAAGGCGCTCGGCGCCGCCGCTCGCACGAGAACGCTCCTGCCAGGGCTGTGAAGGTCCCCGGGTTCCGCGACCCGGGGACCTTCCGCATGTGTGAGGGTGTGATCCATGCCCGTCGTCCGTGACCTGCGCGTCCTGCTGCGCCTGGGGAACTTCCGGCGCCTGCTGTCCGTCCGCCTGCTGTCCCAGGGGGCCGACGGCGTGTACCAGGTCGCACTCGCCGCGTACGTCGTCTTCTCCCCGGAGAAGCAGACCTCGGCCACCGCGATCGCCTCGGCGATGGCGGTCCTGCTGCTCCCTTACTCCCTGGTCGGCCCCTTCGCCGGGGTCCTGCTGGACCGCTGGCGCCGCCGGCAGGTCTTCGTGTACGGAAATCTGCTGCGCGCCCTGCTGGCCGCGGCCACCGCCGCCCTGGTGATCGGCAACGCCCCCGGCTGGCTGTTCTACGCCTCCGCGCTGTGCGTCACCGCCGTCAACCGCTTCGTCCTCGCCGGGTTGTCGGCCGCCCTGCCCCGGGTCGTCGACGCCGAGCGTCTGGTGCTGGCCAACGCGCTCTCCCCGACCGCCGGCACCCTCGCCGCGACCGCCGGCGGGGGCCTGGCCTTCGGCGTACGGATCGTGGCCTCCGGATCCGACGCGGCCGTAGTCCTGTCGGGCGCCTTCCTGTACGGGTGCGCGAGCCTCGCGTCCCTGAGTCTGGCGCCCGGCCTCCTCGGCCCCGACCGGCACCCGGCCCGTCCGCGTCTGGCCACGGTGCTCGCCGAGACGGCAGGTGAGCTGCTCGGTGCCGTCCGGCATCTGGCCGCGCCCCAGCGCAGGGAGGCGGCCTCGGCCCTGGCCGCGATGACGCTGATGCGCTTCTGCTACGGCGCACTCCTCGTCCTGTTGCTCATGCTCTGCCGCTACGCCCTCGCCGACACGCCCGGGGAAGGACTGCGGCTGCTCGGAGTGGCGCTGGCGCTGTCCGGCGCGGGATTCTTCGCGGCGGCGGTGGTGACGCCCTGGGCGGCGGGCCGGCTCGGTCCCGGCCTGTGGATCACGGTGTGCTCAGGGACGGCCATGGTGCTGGAACCTGCCCTGGGTCTTCCGTTCGCCACCGGGCCGCTCATGGTCGCAGCGTTCGTTCTGGGCCTGATCACCCAGGGCGCCAAGATCGCCACGGACACGATCGTCCAGGCCGGCGTGGAGGACGTCTTCCGCGGCCGGATCTTCTCCGTGTACGACGTGCTCTTCAATGTCGCATTCGTCGGCGCGGCCGGAGTGGCAGCGCTGATGCTCCCGCCGGACGGCCGCTCGAGGGTGCTCGTGATGCTCGTCGCCGTCATCTACGGCGTGATCGCCGCCGGCCTGGCTCGCTTCCAGCGACGGCAGGACGTCCAGCACCGGTAAGACGGGGCGAGGGGCGATGTTTCACGTGAAACATCGCCCCTCGGTGCCGCCGCCCCGGACGTGTGTTTCACGTGAAACACCCGTTCGGCGCCCACTCAGCCCTGTGCGGCCCACCACTCCTTGAGAGCCGTGACCGCGGCGTCGTGTTCCATCGGCCCGTTCTCCAGGCGCAGCTCCAGCATGTGCTTGTACGCCTTGCCGACGGCCGGACCGGGACCGATGCCGAGGATCTCCATGATCTGGTTGCCGTCCAGGTCGGGGCGGATCGCGTCCAGCTCCTCCTGCTCCTGGAGCTGGGCGATGCGCTCCTCCAGACCGTCGTAGGCCCGGGACAGCGCCGCCGCCTTCCGCTTGTTGCGCGTGGTGCAGTCGGAACGGGTCAGCTTGTGCAGGCGGTCCAGCAGCGGGCCTGCGTCACGCACGTACCGGCGGACCGCAGAGTCCGTCCACTCCCCGGTGCCGTAGCCGTGGAAGCGCAGATGGAGTTCGACCAGCCGGGAGACGTCCTTCACCAGCTCGTTGGAGTACTTCAGCGCGGTCATGCGCTTCTTGGTCATCTTGGCGCCGACCACCTCGTGGTGGTGGAAGGAGACCCGGCCGTCCTTCTCGAACCGTCGGGTGCGCGGCTTGCCGATGTCGTGCAGCAGCGCGGCCAGGCGGAGCGTGAGGTCCGGGCCGTCCTGCTCCAGCTCGATCGCCTGCTCCAGGACGATCAGCGTGTGCTCGTAGACGTCCTTGTGCCGGTGGTGCTCGTCGCTCTCCAGGCGCAGCGCCGGCAGCTCGGGCAGCACGTGCACGGCGAGCCCGGTGTCGACGAGCAGCGTCAGGCCCTTGCGCGGGTGCGCGGAGAGAATGAGCTTGTTCAGCTCGTCCCGGACCCGCTCCGCCGAGACGATGTCGAGGCGCCCGGCCATCTCGGTCATGGCGGTGACGACTTCGGGGGCCACCGTGAAGTCCAGCTGGGCGGCGAACCGGGCGGCCCGCATCATGCGCAGGGGATCGTCCGAGAAGGACGCCTCTGGCGTGCCCGGCGTGCGCAGCACACGTGCCGCGAGGTCCTCCAGGCCACCATGCGGGTCGATGAACTCCTTCTCCGGCAGTGCCACGGCCATCGCGTTGACCGTGAAGTCACGGCGGACCAGGTCCTCCTCGATCGAGTCGCCGTAGGACACCTCCGGCTTGCGGGAGGTGCGGTCGTACGCCTCCGACCGGTAGGTGGTGATCTCGATCTGGTAGCCACCCTTGTGCGCGCCGACCGTGCCGAAGGCGATTCCGACCTCCCAGACGGCGTCCGCCCATGGTCGGACGATCTTCAGTACGTCCTCGGGGCGGGCGTCGGTCGTGAAGTCCAGGTCGTTGCCGAGACGGCCGAGCAGCGCGTCGCGGACCGATCCGCCGACGAGAGCGAGCGAGAAGCCGGCCTGCTGGAATCGGCGGGCGAGATCGTCGGCGACGGGCGCCACCCGCAGCAGCTCGGCGACCGCGCGCTGCTGCGCCTGGCTCAGGGCGGAGGGAGTGTCTTCGTTGGGGTTCGGCACAACAGAAGAGGGTACGTGCCCCGCGCGACCAGGGGCGCCTCCATTACGGCGGTGCGGACAGCTCCCGGCATACCCGCTGCAAGCACTGCTCTTGCGGCGTACGGCCGCTCTCCCCTCGATACTGGATATAGAGGACGGGCCGCGGCCTGTTCTTCGATCTTGTGCCGGAGACCGCGGCACTTCCGTTCAGCGCGCATCGTTACCATGCGTGGACGCACATTCCGACGACCACTGACGACGACGAGGGACGGGCGAGCGCGTGGCCGAGGCGGCTGACTTCCAGAGGACCAGTGCCTCACCTGCCCGCCGGTGGCTGCGGCGCGCCGGAGCACTGCTCTCCGGAGCACCACTGCTGGCCGGCCTGCTCCAGCTGCCCGCGGCCGGGCCCGCGCAGGCCGCCTCCTCCGACACGGTGTCCGTCTCCCTGGACTCGCTCAGCCCCAGTGCCCCCACGGACGGCGACACGCTGACCGTGTCCGGCACAGTGACCAACAACGGCAAGCAGACCGTCACCGACGCCCATGTGGGGCTGCGGGTGGGCCCCCCGCTGACCACCCGCTCGGCCATCGACTCCGTCGCCCGGCACTCCGACGAGACACAGGGCAGCACCGGCACCGACGTCGGTGACAAGTACGAGGAGAACTTCGACAAGCTGGCCCCGGGCGTCGCCGAGCACTTCACCATCTCCGTCCCCGTGGACAAGCTCGACCTCGACGAGGAGGGGGTCTACGAGTTCGGGGTCGCCCTCTCCGGCCAGACCTCCGCCCAGCCCTGGGACCAGGTGCTCGGCATCCAGCGGACCTTCCTGCCGTGGCAGCCGTCCGACGCCGACACCAAGACCAAGACGACGTTCCTGTGGCCGCTGATCTCCACGGTCCACATGACCGCCAAGACGGGCGCGGGCGAACTGCAGACGCCGGAGTTCCTCGACGACGACCTGGCCAAGGACCTGGCACCGGGCGGGCGGCTGGCCCGGATGGTGGAGCTGGGCAAGGACCTGGACGTCACCTGGGTGATCGACCCGGACCTGCTGGCCTCGGTCGACGCCATGGCCGTCGGCAACTACCGGCTCCAGGGCCCCGACGGCACCAGCACGCCCGGCTCACGGGAGAACCAGACGGTCGCCAAGCAGTGGCTGGCCGGTCTGCAGAAGGCGGTGGCCGGCAAGGAGGTCGTCGCGCTGCCGTTCGGCGACCCGGACCTGGCCTCCCTGGCGCACAGCGGCACGAGCGTCACCGGCTCCCTCAGCCACCTCAAGGACGCCAGCGACGTCGCCGCGATCACCGTCAAGACGGTGCTCCATGTCACGCCGAGCACCGACTTCGCCTGGCCGGCGGACGGCGCCGTGGACCCGTCGATCATGAAGGTCGCGACCTCCGCCGGCGCAGACCGGGTGATCGCCCGCAGCGACAGCCTCCAGGAGACCGCCGGACTGCCGTACACGCCGTCCGCCGCCCGCCCGGTCGGCGGCGGCACCACGGCGGTGGTCGCCGACGCCCGGCTGTCCACGGCGTTCGAGGACGACCTGACGAAGGCGGGCTCGGGCACCCTCGCCGTCCAGCGGTTCCTGGCCCAGAGCCTGGAGCTGAACACGCAGACGGACAAGCAGCGCAGCATCGTCGTCGCTCCGCAGCGGATGCCCACGGCGAGCCAGGCACAGGCGATGGCGGCGGCGCTGAAGGCGCTCCAGGGCGGCACCTGGTCCCAGTCCCAGAACCTCACCGCCGCGGCCAAGGACAAGCCCGACCCGGGCGCCACCACGCGCATCCCGTCGAGGTCCGCCTATCCCTCCTCGCTGCGCCGGCAGCAGCTGCAGAGGACGGCCTTCGAGCAGATCGCCCGCACCCAGGACAAGCTCGACAGGTTCCGGGTGGTCCTCTCCAACCAGTCGCGCGTGGTCACGCCGTTCGGCCGGGCCATAAACCGCGAGATGTCCACGTCCTGGCGCGGCCGGGCCGATGCGGCGGACAGCTACCGCGACGGCGTGGAGGCCTGGGTCGACGACCTGGCGGACCAGGTCAAGCTGATCGACAAGTCGGAGACCAAGCTCTCGGGCCGCAGCGCCACCATCCCGGTGACCGTCCAGAACAACCTCGTCCAGCCCGTCGGCCACCTGGTGCTGCGCCTCACCTCGACCCAGCCGACCCGTCTGAAGATCGGTGGCAAGGCCTACTACGAGCAGCCCGTGGAGATCTCCGGCGGGCACAGCCAGTCGGTGAAGTTCACCACCTCGGCCAACGCCAACGGCCGGGTGACGGTCCTCGCGCAGCTGTTCACCGAGGACGGCCAGCCCTACGGCGACGCCGTCAGCTTCGACGTGAAGGTCACCGAGGTCACGCCCACCGTGATGCTGGTCATCGGCGGCGGCGTCCTGCTCCTGGTGCTCGCCGGTTTCCGGATGTACACCCAGCGCAAGCGCGCCGCCGCCCGGCAGACCGAGGAGGACGGCCCCGGCACGGCGGGGGAGGGCGCGGACGAGCCCGGGAACCCGGGGGCGCCTGGGGACCGTCTCACCGGAGAGTCCGGCTCCGCCTCCGGGGCGGACGACCCGGAGCAGCCGAGTGACCCTGCGCCGGACACCGCACCGGAAAGCGCCGACCCGTCCGGGACGGGTGAGAGAGTGGACCGTTGAGCGATGTCGTGGCCGGTGGGCCCGGGACGATGAGGTGGGGTAAGCATGAACGCGCCGTACGACGGTGACCGCGGTCAGGGCGCGGCCGGCTCGGGCTACCCCGAGCCGCCGCCCGAGCCCGGCCAGGTGCCGCCGCAGCACGCGGCGGACATGTACCTCCAGGACGCCTACGAGCAGGACCCCTACCGGGCGCACGACCTGTCCGCCCAGGACCCGGTCGCCGAGGCGCTGTACGACCGCGCCGCGCACCCGCCGCCTCCCCCGGACCCGTACGACCAGCAGCAGCCGTACGCCCCGCCCGCCCAGTCGCCCTACGCCCCCGACCCGAGCGTGTGGGCGCAGACCCCGGCGCCGGAGCCGGGGGGCGCCACCCAGTACCTCCCCTACGGCGAAGACCCGCGCACGACCCAGTTCGTCGGCGTGGACGACCTGGTCACGCACTCCGGCGAGGAGTACCACGAGCCGGACGCCTTCGCGCATCTCTTCAAGGACCAGCAACAGGGCGGCGGGCACACGCCGACCGATCCCCCGGCCGTCCCGGGACCGGCCGCCGCTCCGGGCGGTGGGCTCGGCCCCGGCCAGTACCCGCAGCCGCACGGTCGGAGTCCGCAGGAGGGCCACCCGTACGCCGGGGCCGGATATCCGGCGCAGTCGTCAGTGCCCGCCCCGGCCGTCGCTCCGGATACAGCCGGTCCGGCCGTGGCCGGCGAGCCGGCGGCCTCCGCGGCCGCGGCCGTTCCCGCCAAGAAGGGCGGGCGGGCCGCCGGGCTGCTGAAGTCCAGCGCGGTCATGGCGGCGGGCACGATGGTCTCCCGTCTCACCGGCTTCGTCCGCTCCGCGCTGATCGCCGCCGCGCTGGGCCTGGGCTTCCTCGCCGACTCCTTCCAGGTGGCCTACCAGCTGCCGACCATGATCTACATCCTCACCGTCGGCGGCGGCCTGAACTCCGTGTTCGTGCCGCAGCTGGTGCGCTCCATGAAGGAGGACAAGGACGGCGGCGAGGCCTTCGCCAACCGGCTGCTGACCCTCGTGATGGTGGCCCTGGCCGCGCTGACCGGGCTCGCGATGCTCGGCGCGCCCCTGCTGGTGCGGGCGCTGGCCAACCCGGTGGCCAACAACCCGGCTGCGAACGAGGTCGCGGTCACCTTCACCCGCTACTTCCTGCCCTCGATCTTCTTCATGGGCGTCCACGTGGTGATGGGTCAGATCCTGAACGCGCGTGGCAAGTTCGGCGCGATGATGTGGACCCCGGTCCTGAACAACATCGTCATCATCGTGACGCTCGGCATGTTCATCTGGGTCTACGGCACCGCCTCGAACTCGCACATGGCGGTCGAGAGCATCCCGCCGGAGGGCCAGCGCCTGCTCGGTGTCGGTGTGCTGCTCGGCCTGGTCGTCCAGGCCCTGGCGATGATCCCCTACCTGCGCGAGACCGGCTTCCGGATCAGGCTGCGCTTCGACTGGCGGGGCCACGGTCTGGGCAAGGCCGCGATGCTCGCCAAGTGGACGGTGCTGTTCGTCCTCGCCAACCAGGCGGGCGCCCTGGTGGTGACCCAGCTGTCCATCGCCGCGGGCAAGGACTCCGGCGTCGCGGGCACCAGCTTCGCCGCCTACGCCAACGCCCAGCTGATCTGGGGTCTGCCGCAGGCCATCATCACCGTGTCCCTGATGGCCGCCCTGCTGCCGCGAATCTCCCGCTCGGCCGCGGAGGGGGACTCGGGTGCCGTCCGTGACGACATCTCCCAGGGCCTGCGCACCACCGCGGTCGCCATCGTGCCCATCGCCTTCGGGTTCATCTCGCTCGGCATCCCGATGTGCACCCTGGTCTTCGGCTCCGCCGGCACCGGCTCGGCCACCAACATGGGCTACATGCTGATGGCCTTCGCCCTCGGTCTGATCCCGTACTCCGTGCAGTACGTCGTGCTGCGTGCCTTCTACGCCTACGAGGACACGCGCACGCCGTTCTACAACACGGTCATCGTGGCCGCGGTCAACGCGGGTGCCGCGGCACTGTGCTACTTCCTGCTGCCGGCGCGCTGGGCGGTCGTCGGAATGGCCGCCGCCTACGGTCTCGCCTACGCCATCGGCGTGGGTGTCGCCTGGCGCCGGCTGCGTACGCGGCTCGGCGGGGACCTGGACGGGTCCCGGGTGCTGCGGACGTACGCACGGCTGGGGATCGCCTCGGTGCCGGCGGCCCTGCTGAGCGGCGCGGCCTGCTACGGCATCGGGAACACCCTCGGCCAGGGCGTGATCGGCTCGTTCGCCGCGCTGCTCGTCGGCGGTGTGATCCTCTTCGGCGTCTTCTTCGTCGCCGCGCGCCGGATGCGCATCGAGGAACTCAACTCGCTCGTCGGCATGGTGCGCGGGCGCCTGGGTCGTTGAGGCGGGGGTAGCCGCACAACCATCGTCCGCCGCCGCGTGTCGTGCATAGCGGCGGACTGTGGGCACAATTGGTTTCGGCGTCGGACAGCGTGCAACGGATGGGGAGGCAGGGACGACGGTGGCGGAACGGAGCACGGCTGCCGTCGACGTGGCAGACAACAGCGGTGAGCAACCGCTGACCGCGGAGACGGACCAGTCCACGGCCGACGGGGTGGCCAAGAACCCGGAGCGGGACACGGACAGTGACGAGGCACAAGGGAGCGGCGGAACCGAGGGTCCCGGACGGAAGGCGTCGCCTCCCGAGCTGCACAGCGGTCACAAGCTCGCCAGACGCTACCGGCTGGAGGAGTGCGTCACCCGTCTGGACGGATTCAGCAGCTGGCGTGCGGTCGACGAGAAACTCCGTCGTGCCGTCGGCGTGCATGTACTGCCCGCGGACCACGCCCGGGCCCGTTCCGTCCTCGCCGCCGCCCGTTCCTCCGCCCTGCTCGGTGATCCACGCTTCGTCCAGGTCCTCGACGCCGTCGAGGAGAACGATCTCGTCTACGTCGTCCACGAGTGGCTGCCCGACGCCACCGAGCTGTCCACGCTCCTCGCCGGCGGCCCGCTGGAGCCGCACGACGCCTACCAGATGGTCAGTCAGGTCGCCTCGGCCATGGCGGCCGCGCACCGGGAAGGCCTCGCCCATCTGCGGCTGAACCCGAACGCCGTACTGCGCGCCTCCACCGGCCAGTGGCGCATCCGGGGCCTGGCGGTGAACGCGGCGCTGCGGGGCATCAGCTCCGACACCCCGCAGCGAGCCGACACCGAGGCGATCGGCGCCCTGCTGTACGCGGCGCTGACCCAGCGCTGGCCCTACGAGAGCGACGCCTACGGCCTGTCCGGCCTGCCCAAGGACATCGGTCTCATCGCCCCGGACCAGGTGCGGGCCGGTGTGCACCGCGGCCTGTCCGAGCTGACCATGCGCGCCCTCGTCAACGACGGGGCCACGGCGTCCCGGCACGAGGCGCCGTGCACCACGCCGGAGGAGCTGGTGAAGGCGATCGGCGAGATGCCGCGCATCCGCCCGCCCGAGCCGGCGTTCACGGCCCCGCCGGAGTACCAGCGCACGACCTACCAGCAGGGCACCTACGGCCGCCCTGCGCCGCACCCCGGTGCCACCCAGCCGATCGGGGCCCCGCCGCCCCCGCTCCAGAGCCGCACCGGCAGGGCCCTGAAGTGGGCGGTGTCGGCCCTGTTGATCGCCGCCCTCGGCCTGGGCAGCTGGCAGCTGGCGGACGCCTTGATGGACCAGAGCGAGAAGTCGGACGACACCCACAAGACCCAGACGACGGACGGCGGCGACAAGAACGTCGTGAAGCCGAAGCCGACCCCGATAAAGGTCCAGAACGGCCAGGAGTTCGTCGCCAAGGGCGACCCCCAGAACTCCGGCGCCGAATCGAAGACCTACGACGGCGACACGTCGACGTACTGGAAGACCAAGAGCTACAACGAGGGACCGACGTTCGCGCCGTACAAGCCGGGCGTCGGCATCGTGTACGACCTCGGCTCGGCGAAGAAGCTCAGCACCGCCACCCTCGACCTGCGCTACGGCGGTGACCACACGACGGTCGAGCTGTACGCTGCGGACTCGCTGACGCCGGCGTCGCTGGACTCCATGACGAAGATCGGCAGCGTCACGACCACGGGCACCAACGCCACGGTGAAGGTCACCAAGCCGGTCGAGACGCAGTACGTCCTCGTCTGGCTGACGGCCGTGCCGAACTCGGGGTACGACTCCACTCTGTACGCCAGTGCCGGCTTCAAGCAGGCCATCGGCGAAGTGAAGTTCACGGGCTGACGTCTCACCCGGACCGGAGGGGGCAGATGGCGGAGGGCGCCGGATACGACGGAGTGGGCGACCGCGACCTGCTCGCCCGTCACGTGGAAGGCGACCCCGAGGCCTTCGGTGAGATCGTGCGGCGGCACCGGGACCGGCTCTGGGCGGTGGCCCTGCGGACCCTGGGGGACCGCGAGGAGGCCGCTGACGCGGTGCAGGACGCCCTGGTGTCGGCCTACCGGGCCGCCCACACCTTCCGGGGCCAGTCGGCCGTCACGACCTGGCTGCACCGGATCACGGTGAACGCCTGCCTGGACCGGGCGCGCAAGGCGGCCTCGCGCAAGACGGCCCCGGTCGACGACACCGAGCGGCTGGAGCAGCTGCTGGAGCCGCACGAGTCCGCCTCGGCGCCGGCCGAGCGGAAGGATGTGCACCGCCAGCTCCTCGAAGCGCTCGGCACCCTTCCGCCGGAGCAGCGGGCCGCGTTGATCCTTGTGGACATGCAGGGCTATCCCGTGGCGGAGGCCGCGCGGATCCTGGACGTGCCGACGGGAACGGTGAAGAGCCGATGCGCCCGGGGCAGAGCCAGACTGTTCCCCCTGCTGACGCACCTGCGCCCCGAAGGAACCGCAGACCCAGCACCGGGCGGTACCGGGAGCGCGAAAGAAGCCCGTCCGGGACGGAACCGGGGACAGGGGCCATCCGTCCCACCGGCAACGGGGTCCCCGGGCGGGCGCCCCAAGGACGCGGGACCAAGCGATTCAGCCGTAGCGAAGGGCGGAGGTGGGCGAGCGTGACTTCCACGACAGACACGGCCGGGCACCCGGACGTCGCCGAGATCTCCGACCTCACCGAAGGCGTGCTGCCACCGGACCGCGGCACGGACGTACGGCGCCATCTGGACGCATGCGAGGCGTGCGCGGACGTGTATGCCCAGCTGGAGGAGATCCGCGATCTGCTGGGCTCGGTGCCTGCACCGGAGCGGATGCCGGACGATGTGTCGGCGCGTATCGACGCCGCCCTTGCCGCCGAGGCACCGCTGACCGCAGGCGACGAAGACACCACGGGCCGTGTTTCACGTGAAACATCGACCTCCGCCGATCACCCTGCGGACCTCCCCGCCGACCGCCCCGCGGGGCGTCCGCGTGCGGCGACCGGACCGGGACGCAAGGACAAACGAGGGAGGCGGCGCGGACGGCTCGTGCTGGGTGCCGTTCTCACGGCCGCGGTACTGGGTGCCGGAAGCCTCGTCCTGACCTCGCTCGGCGACAACGGCGATCACACGACGGCCCACGGCACCCCGACCGCCTCCGCCGAGACCTTCTCGGGTGACAGCGTGCAGCACCAGGTGAAGACCCTCCTCATCACCAAGAAGGGTTTGCAGCGGGGCAGCGAGAGGCCCCGGCTGAACTCCGACGGCGGGTCCGACACCCCCGGCTCGACCGAGGGGCCGAACACCTTGATCCAGACCACGGTTCCGGTCCCCGACTGCGTCCGGCAGGCGCTCCGGCAGAGCGCTGACGTCCTGGGCGCCAAGACGGGAACGTATGCGGGGAAGGCCGCCTACCTCGTCGTCGTGGCCGACACCCAGGACAGCAAGCGGGTCACCGCGTACGTGGTCGACGCAGCCTGCGTACACCAGCAGACGGCTTCGACCGGCACCGTTCTGCTGAAGCAGTCCGTCTCGCGTCCCTGAGTCGGCTGGAACACACCTTCGGCCGTCCCCGGGCGCGCGTGTGCCCGGACACACCGGGAATGCGCGCCCCGTAGGATCCGTTGGGTGGGGTGAGAGTCCCGAAAGGGACTCGCACCGGTCGACTGATGCAGACCAGAGACGAGGAATCAAGCCGTGAGCGACGTCCGTAACGTGATCATCATCGGCTCCGGGCCCGCAGGCTACACGGCGGCGCTGTACACCGCCCGCGCGTCGCTGAAGCCCCTGGTGTTCGAAGGCGCCGTCACCGCGGGTGGTGCACTGATGAACACCACCGAGGTGGAGAACTTCCCGGGCTTCCGCGACGGCATCATGGGTCCCGACCTCATGGACAACATGCGTGCCCAGGCCGAACGCTTCGGCGCCGAGCTGGTTCCGGACGACATCGTCTCCGTCGACCTGACCGGTGAGATCAAGACCGTCACCGACACCGCGGGCACCGTCCACCGGGCGAAGGCCGTCATCGTCACCACCGGCTCGCAGCACCGCAAGCTGGGCCTGCCGAACGAGGACGCGCTCTCCGGCCGTGGTGTCTCCTGGTGCGCCACCTGTGACGGCTTCTTCTTCAGGGAGCACGACATCGCCGTGATCGGTGGTGGCGACACCGCGATGGAGGAGGCCACCTTCCTGTCGCGGTTCGCCAAGTCCGTGACGGTCGTCCACCGCCGCGACACCCTGCGCGCCTCCAAGGCGATGCAGGAGCGCGCCTTCGGCGACCCGAAGATCAAGTTCGTCTGGGACAGCGAGGTCGCCGAGATCCAGGGCGACCAGAAGCTCTCCGGCCTGAAGCTGCGCAACGTGAAGACCGGCGAGCTGTCCGAGCTGCCCGTGACGGGTCTGTTCATCGCGATCGGCCACGACCCGCGCACCGAGCTGTTCAAGGGCCAGCTGGACCTGGACGAGGAGGGCTACCTGAAGGTCGCCGCCCCGTCCACCCGCACCAACGTGGCCGGTGTCTTCGCCGCCGGTGACGTGGTCGACCACACGTACCGTCAGGCGATCACCGCGGCCGGCACCGGCTGCTCCGCCGCTCTGGACGCCGAGCGTTACCTCGCCGCCCTCGCCGACGAGGAGCAGGCGGAACCCGAGAAGACCGCAGTCTGACCTTCCCCTCTCCCCGCCCCACCGCACGACCAAGGTAAGGAGCCCACTGTGGCCGGCAACCTGAAGATTGTGACCGACGACTCCTTCGATCAGGAAGTCCTCAAGAACGACAAGCCTGTCCTCGTGGACTTCTGGGCGGACTGGTGCGGTCCGTGCCGCCAGATCGCTCCGTCCCTGGAGGCGATCGCCGCCGAGCACGGCGACAAGATCGAGATCGTCAAGCTGAACATCGACGAGAACCCGGGCACGGCCGCCAAGTACGGCGTCATGTCCATCCCGACCCTGAACGTCTACCAGGGCGGCGAGGTTGCCAAGACCATCGTCGGCGCCAAGCCCAGGGCCGCGCTCCTGCGCGACCTCGAAGAGTTCATCGCCGAGTGACGTTTCACGTGAAACACGAATGGGCCAACCCCCTCGGGTTGGCCCATTCGCATTGAACGGCCATGCGCGCGGCCGCTGCCCAGGACTACAGCGGCCTGAGCGCCGGCTCCTTCTGGACCGCTCCCAGGAGCCGGTCGAGTGCCATCTCCACGTCTTCCTTCCAGGAGAGCGTGGACCGCAGCTCCAGCCGCAGCCGGGGATGCGTGGGATGCTGCCGGACCGTCTTGAAGCCCACGGCCAGGAGATGGTCGGCGGGCAGCAGACAGGCGGGCTCCTTCCAGCGGGCGTCCCCGAACGCCTCGATCGCCTTGAAGCCCCGGCGCAGCAGATCCTTGGCCACCGCCTGCACCAGCACTCGGCCCAGCCCCTGCCCCTGATAGCCGGGCATGACGAAGGCCGTCATCAGCTGGACGGCGTCCGGCGACACCGGGCTCGTGGGGAAGGCCGTCGAGCGTGGGACGTAGGCCGGCGGAGCGTAGAGGACGAATCCCGCCGGTACGTCATCCACGTACACCACCCGGCCGCACGACCCCCAGTCCAGCAGGACGGCGGAGATCCAGGCTTCCTTCTCCAGTGCGGCCGTGCCCGCCTTCACTGCCGCTTCGCCGCTGACGGGGTCGAGCTCCCAGAAGACGCACGAGCGGCAACGATGGGGAACGTCCTGAAGGTTGTCCAGCGTAAGCGGCACGAGCCGACGCCCCATGAAGGCTGATCCTCGCTTCCTTCACCCGCCGCATCGCGAGCGACTGTCAGAGCGCTGCAGATGCTGTCCGGTGGATGTGCCTTACCTGATCGCATCGTATCCACGATGGGATTCACTCGATACCGCCTCAAAGCAAAGAGCGGGCCGCGTTCCGGTACCACCGGACACGGCCCGCTCCCCTGCCCCACCGGGCAGAAACACCCGAGGATCAGTCGTGCGTCTCCTCGCCGTCGTTCTCGTGGAGGCTCTTCTGGAGCGCCAGCTTCTCGCCCGGGGCGAGCGTGCTGAGGATCCTTTCGAGGTCGTCCGCGGAGGCGAACTCGACGGTGATCTTGCCCTTCTTCTGGCCCAGCTCGACCTTCACCCGCGTCTCGAAGCGGTCCGAGAGCCGCGTGGCGAGCTCGCTCAACGCCGGCGAGGGCACGGAGCCGGCCCGGGGCCCCCGGGCGCGCGAGGCCTTCTGGGGCCGCGAACCCATCAGGGTCACGATCTCTTCCACGGACCGCACCGACAGCCCCTCGGCGACGATCCGGTGGGCCAGCCGGTCCTGCTCCTCCGAGTCCTCGACGGCCAGCAGCGCCCGGGCATGACCAGCCGAGAGCACGCCGGCGGCCACTCGCTTCTGTACGGTCGGGGAGAGCTTCAGCAGCCGCAGGGTGTTGGAGACCTGCGGGCGGGAACGCCCGATCCGGTCGGCCAGCTGGTCATGCGTGCAGTTGAAGTCCTTCAGCAGCTGGTCGTAGGCAGCGGCCTCTTCGATCGGGTTCAGCTGCGCGCGGTGCAGGTTCTCCAGCAGCGCGTCCAGGAGGAGCTTCTCGTCGTCCGTGGCCCGGACGATGGCCGGGATAGCCTCCAGGCCGGCCTCGCGGCAGGCCCGCCAGCGGCGCTCGCCCATGATCAGCTCATAGCGGGCGGGCCCCAGCTGCCGCACCACGACGGGCTGCAGAAGGCCGACCTCCTTGATGGAGGTGACCAGTTCCTGGAGCGCGTCCTCGTCGAAGATCTCACGGGGCTGGCGTGGGTTCGGCGTGATGGCGTCGAGGGGGATCTCGGCGAAGTGGGCCCCCATCGGAGGCGCAGGCACCTCGGCGCCCGGGCTCGCGGGAGCCGCCTCGGCTTCCTGTGCAACCGGCGGCAGCGTGGCCACCTTTGCCGCGGCCACTCCGCGGTCGGTCGTCAGCACCGGCACGGCTGCGGGGGATGCGGACGCTCCGCCTCCCATCGCCGCCGGGGCCGGGGCCTTCTCGGTCGGGGCAGCGGGAATCAATGCGCCGAGACCACGGCCCAGACCCCTCCGTCGCTCGCTCACTGGATCCCCTCCACCATGCTCGGGTCTTTCTGGGCGCCGATATGGGCCTGGCTTGCGTCGTAGCTGAGGCCGATGCCCTTCAGCGCGATTTCTCGTGCCGCCTCAAGATACGAGAGGGCGCCGCTCGATCCTGGATCGTAAGTGAGCACCGTCTGCCCGTAACTCGGCGCCTCGGAGATACGGACCGAGCGAGGAATGCTCGTCCGCAGCACCTCGTCACCGAAGTGGGTGCGCACCTCTTCCGCGACCTGCGACGCAAGGCGCGTCCGGCCGTCGTACATGGTGAGCAGGATGGTCGACACATGCAGGGTGGGGTTGAGGTGCCCCCGCACCAGGTCGACGTTGCGCAGGAGTTGGCCGAGGCCCTCCAGTGCGTAGTACTCGCACTGGATCGGGATGAGGACCTCGGCGCCCGCGACGAGCGCGTTGACCGTCAACAGTCCGAGCGAGGGCGGGCAGTCGATGAGGATGTAGTCCAACGGCTGCTCGTACGCCTGGATGGCTCGCTGCAGCCGGCTCTCCCGGGCCACCAGGGACACCAGCTCGATCTCCGCACCGGCGAGATCGATGGTGGCGGGGGCACAGAAGAGGCCTTCGACATCCGGGACCGGCTGGACGACCTCGGCGAGAGGCTTGCTCTCCACCAAAACGTCATAGATGGAGGGCACTTCTGCGTGGTGGTCGATTCCCAGGGCCGTGGACGCGTTGCCCTGAGGGTCGAGGTCGATCACCAGGACGCGGCCACCGTGCAGAGCCAGCGAGGCGGCAAGGTTGACGGTTGTCGTCGTCTTGCCGACGCCGCCCTTCTGGTTGGCGACCACGATGATTCGGGTCTGCTCCGGTCGTGGCAGGCCTTCGCCGGCGCGGCCGAGAGCCTCTACCGCCAGTTGGGCCGCACGACCGATGGGAGTGTCGTCCATCGGGGGCGGTGTTTCACGTGAAACATCCGCCCCCATCGACTCGGTACGGGGACCGGGGACCGGATCGGTCATCGGTCCCGCGATGTTGGCGTCGGACCGCAAGGATTCACTCTCCTCGACTTCAGGCTCGCAATGAACAGAGCCTCCCATGTCTTCGGGGTCGTGAACCAGTGAGGCCTGGCGTTCTGTGGAGAAATCCACCTCTGTGGACAACTCCGTACCCCTCGAGGGGGACGGAGTGTCCGGGGAAACGGGATCCTCTCGAAGGGCACCGAGAGGCTTCCGGTCGCGGGGTTCGGCCGCAGCGCGGCCACGACTGATGATGCCGTGCAGCAGTGAGCGACGTTTCACGTGAAACACGATGCACAGCCGCTGCGACCGGACCTTCGCGACACTCCGGCTTGCGTAGGTTTGGCAGCTTGTGTGGAGTACGTCTCGTCGTCAGGACGGATCAGCGCCGCCCGTCACTCGCATCACCGACGACGGCGAGCGCGGCCGGTGCGGGCCGCCTTGGCTCGCTTCGCGGCGAAGCGCACACCGCCCGGGCTCTCCCCGACCTCGACCCGCACCACCGTGGACAGCGGATCCACCACGCCCTCGCCCACATGGAGGATGGAGGTCTCCACGGCACCGAGCTTGCTGAGGGCGGTGGCCGCGGCCTTCAGCTCCTCCTCTGCGGTGTCGCCCTTGAGCGCGAGCATCTCGCCGTACGGGCGCAGCAGCGGAATGCCCCAGGCGGCCAGACGGTCCAGCGGGGCCACGGCCCGGGCGGTCACCACATGGACCGGCGGCAGCTTGCCCAGGACCTCTTCGGCCCGGCCGCGCACCACGGTGACATGGTCCAGGCCGAGCAGTTCGACGACCTCGGTCAGGAAGTTGGTGCGCCGCAGCAGGGGCTCCAGCAAGGTGATGTTCAGGTCGTCGCGGACCAGGGCCAGCGGGATGCCCGGCAGCCCGGCACCGGAACCGACGTCGCAGACCGTCACTCCCTCCGGGACCGCCTCGGAGAGCACCGCGCAGTTCAGCAGGTGCCGCTCCCACAGGCGGGGCACTTCCCGTGGGCCGATCAGCCCCCGCTGCACGCCCGCCTCGGCGAGCAGCTCCGCATAGCGGACCGCATCGGCGAAGCGATCACCAAACACTTCCCGCGCCTGCTCGGGCGCGGGGGGAAGCTCCGCTGCCTCCGTCACGGGGACCGTCCTTCCGTACAGCGCCGACGCTTCACGCGCCGGCCACCAGAACTACCAGGCTGACAAAATTCGGCCCCGCCTGCTCAACAGACGGGGCCGGTGAAACGAGAGGACCGATCAGGCGGGCAGCACGACGACGAAGCGCTGCGGCTCCTCGCCCTCGGACTCGCTGCGCAGTCCCGCGGCCTTGACCGCGTCGTGCACGACCTTGCGCTCGAACGGGGTCATCGGCTTGAGCTTCACGGGCTCGCCGCTGCTCTTCACCTCGGCGGCGGCCTTGGCGCCCAGCTCGGACAGCTCGGAGCGCTTCTTGGCCCGGTACCCCGCGATGTCCAGCATCAGCCGGCTGCGGTCGCCGGTCTCCCGGTGCACCGCCAGGCGCGTCAGCTCCTGCAGCGCCTCCAGCACCTCGCCGTCCCGGCCGACCAGCTTCTGCAGATCGCGGCTGCCGGTGTCGCTGATGATCGACACGGAGGCCCGGTCGGCCTCGACGTCCATGTCGATGTCGCCGTCGAGGTCGGCGATGTCCAGCAGACCCTCCAGGTAGTCCGCCGCGATCTCACCCTCCTGCTCCAGGCGGGTGAGGGTGTCTGCACCCTCGGCAGCGGCGGAGGTGGTGCCTTCCGTCACGGGATGGGCTCCTTCTTACTTCTTGGACGGGGACTTGGGCCGCTGCGGTCCACCCTTGCGCTGGCCGGACTGGGCCTTGCTGCGGGTGCCCGAGCCGGGCTTCTGGGGCTGCTTGGCAGCGGCGGGCTTGGCGTCCTGCGGCTCGGACTTCTCCAGCGACGGGGAGTCCTCCGCCTGCTTGGCCGTACCCGACTGACGCTGGGACTTGGACTGACGCTTGGGCTGCTGGCGCCGTACGGCGGTGGCCGTGGCGGTGCCGGCGACCGCGCCCTCCTCGGTCTGGGCCGCGGCCTGGGTCGTGCTGTGCGTCACCGAGCCGTCGGCCTGGGCGGCGAGGCCGGCCTTGTTCAGCGCGTTGATGAACTTGCGCTCGAACTCGTTGCGGTCGCGGCCCTTGGCCACGATCGCCTTGACGATGACCTTCTCGCTGCGCCGGCGGACCTTGCCGTGCTGCGTGACGTGCTTGGTCAGGCGCTCCAGGTAGGCGGCCTGGGCCTTGGAACCCGGGGTCGGGTTGTTGTGGATGACGTACATCTGCTGGCCCATGGTCCACACGTTGGTGGTCAGCCAGTAGACGAGGACACCGACCGGGAAGTTGATGCCGAAGACGGCGAACATGACCGGGAAGACGTACATCAGCATCTTCTGCTGCTGCATGAACGGCGTCTTGACCGTCGTGTCGACGTTCTTCGTCATCAGCTGGCGCTGCGTGTAGAACTGCGAGAACGACATCATGACGATCATGACCGCGGTCACGACCCGGACGTCGGTCAGCGTGGCACCCAGCGCCGCGACCTTGTCCGAGCTGTCCATGAACTTGGCGGCGAGCGGAGCACCGAAGATGTGCGCCTTACGGGCGCTGGCGAGCAGCGGCTCGTTGATGACACCGATGGTCTTGCCCGTCGCGATGCCGTTGAGCACGTGGTACAGGGCGAAGAAGAACGGGGACTGCGCCAGGATGGGAAGGCACGAGGAGAGCGGGTTGGTGCCCGTCTCCTTGTACAGCTTCATCATCTCTTCGGACTGGCGCTGCCGGTCGTTCTTGTAGCGCTCCTGGATCTTCTTCATCTCCGGCTGGAGCGTCTGCATCGCGCGCGTCGACTTGATCTGCTTCACGAAGAGCGGGATCAGGCAGATGCGGATCAGAATCACCAGGGACACGATGGACAGGCCCCAGGCCCATCCGGTGTTCGGACCGAAGATCGCGCCGTACACCTTGTGGAACTGGACGATGACCCAGGAGACGGGTGTCGTGATGAAGCTGAAGAGGCTGGCAATCGTGTCCACTAATCATGCTCCTTGGGCATGGGACGAGGTCTCTGCGGCCGGGCTCGAAGGAGACTCGCGAACAAGCTTCGCTTCGGTGGCCGGTTCGGCGGCGGAGGGCCCCGCCTTGCGTGCGCGCCACGCGTTGCGCAGCATTTCGTGCCACCGCGGGCGCTTACGCGGCGGAACATGGTCCACACCGCCGAGCGACCACGGATTGCACCGGAGGATGCGCCAGGCGGTGAGTGCCGTTCCCTTGATCGCACCGTGCCGGTCGATGGCCGTATAGCCGTAGTGGGAGCACGACGGGTAGTACTTGCACACCGGCCCGAGCAGCGGACTGATCGTCCACTGGTACAGCTTGATAAGAGCCAGCAGCGGGTACTTCATCGCGCGCCCCCTCCCAGCAGCCGCTGTAGGGCGGCATCCAGGTCTCGGGCCAGCTGTGCGTGGTCTGCGTCGCCCGCTCCGGGCAGCGCTCGTACGACTACCAGGCTACCGGGGGGAAACAGGGCGACTCGGTCACGCATCAGATGGCGCAGTCTGCGCTTCACTGTGTTGCGCACGACCGCGCCACCCACGGCCTTGCTCACGACGAAACCCGCACGCGTCGGGGGAGCGCTCTCCCCAGGCGCGTGCGGGTCCGTGGCACCGCTACGAAGGTGGACGACGAGAGTCGGGCGTCCGGCCCGACGACCTCGTCGTACAGCGGTCGCGAAGTCCTCGCGCCGCCTCAGCCGGTTCTCGGTGGGCAGCACGACGTCATGACCTGATCGGGATCAGGCGGACAGGCGGGCGCGACCCTTGCTACGGCGGGACGCGAGGATCGCGCGGCCGGCACGGGTGCGCATACGCAGCCGGAAGCCGTGGGTCTTCGCGCGACGACGGTTGTTCGGCTGGAAGGTGCGCTTGCTCACTCGGGGGCTCCAGAAGAAATCGGTAGTGGCGGGGTGCCGTCCTGGCTGTCACCGTGCGCCCACGAGTAGCTCGCTTCACGCCCGAGTGCACCGCTTCCCGATCACCCGAAGTGATCTGTGCCCATCGGAGGCAGGCGGCAGCAGCCATCGACAACTCGACCTGGTTACGGTACGCGGGGCTGCGCCATTCGGTCAAACCAGGGGTCACCGAGAGACACTGTCCACAGGCTGGGGACAACAACTTGAACCGTACCCGCCGCGCTGACTACCGTGGCTGGACTCCGATTCGTTCCCTTGTGCCCCGCCCGAGCGGGACCGCCCCGACCACCCACCCGGATTCCATCCCGACCCGTCCCCGGACCACACGTTCGTGGGACTCGTGAGAGAGCGTGCCCTGTGGCTGACGTACCTGCCGATCTTGCCGCAGTGTGGCCACGAGTACTGGAGCAGCTCCTCGGCGAGGGCCGCGGACAGGGTGTGGAGGCGAAGGACGAGCACTGGATCCGCCGCTGCCAGCCGCTCGCGCTGGTCGCGGACACCGCCCTGCTCGCCGTACCGAACGAATTCGCGAAGGGCGTACTGGAGGGCCGTCTCGCGCCGATCGTCAGCGAGACCCTGAGCCGTGAGTGCGGCCGTCCCATCCGGATCGCGATCACCGTGGACGACTCGGCGGGCGAACCGCCGGCTCCCGCGGCGCCCCCCGCCCCGCAGAGCCCGAAGCCGCGCTACGAGGAGCCGGAGCTGCCCTCCGGACCGTACGAGGGCTACGGCCGCCACCGCGGTGCCGAGCAGCTCCCGGGCACCGAGCCGCGCACCGAGCACCCGCCGGCCCGCCCGGATCAGCTCCCGACCGTCCGCCCGGCCTACCCGTCCGAGTACCACCGCCCCGAGCCCGGCGCCTGGCCGCGCCCCGGGCAGGACGACTACGGCTGGCAGCAGCCCCGGCTCGGCTTCCCCGAGCGGGATCCGTACGCCTCCCCGTCGTCCCAGGACGGCTACGGCTCGGGCGCCGACGCGTACGGCTCACCGGCCCAGGACTACCGCCCGCAGGGCGTGGACCGGCCGCCGTACGAGCAGCAGCGCGGCGAGTACGACGGCCCGCGCGCGGAGTACGAACCGTCCCGCCCGGACTACGACACCGGGCGCGGGGAGTACGACCCGTCCCGGACCGAATATGACCAGCGGGACCCGGTCCGCCGTGAGCGGCCCGAGCCGCCGGCGCACCGCGGCGGCCCCGGCCGCCCGGACGTGCCCCCCACCGGTGCCCCCGGTCCGCTGGCCGCGCAGCCGGCACCGGCGAGCGGCCCCGGTGAGCCGACCGCGCGCCTGAACCCGAAGTACCTCTTCGACACGTTCGTCATCGGCGCCTCCAACCGCTTCGCGCACGCGGCGGCGGTCGCGGTCGCCGAGGCACCCGCGAAGGCGTACAACCCCCTGTTCATCTACGGGGAGTCGGGACTCGGCAAGACGCACCTGCTGCACGCGATCGGGCACTACGCGCGCAGCCTGTACCCGGGCACGCGGGTGCGGTACGTCAGCTCGGAGGAGTTCACCAACGAGTTCATCAACTCCATCCGCGACGGCAAGGGCGACAGCTTCCGCAAGCGCTACCGCGAGATGGACATCCTGCTCGTCGACGACATCCAGTTCCTGGCGGACAAGGAGTCGACGCAGGAGGAGTTCTTCCACACCTTCAACACGCTCCACAACGCCAACAAGCAGATCGTGCTCTCCAGCGACCGGCCGCCCAAGCAGCTGGTCACGCTGGAGGACCGGCTGCGGAACCGTTTCGAGTGGGGCCTGATCACCGACGTCCAGCCGCCGGAACTGGAGACGCGTATCGCGATCCTCCGGAAGAAGGCGGTCCAGGAGCAGCTCAACGCCCCGCCGGAGGTGCTGGAGTTCATCGCCTCCCGGATCTCGCGGAACATCCGCGAGCTGGAGGGCGCGCTGATCCGGGTGACGGCGTTCGCCTCGCTCAACCGGCAGCCGGTGGACCTGGGCCTGACCGAGATCGTCCTGAAGGACCTGATCCCCGGCGGTGAGGACTCGACGCCGGAGATCACGGCGACGGCCATCATGGCGGCGACGGCGGACTACTTCGGGCTCACGGTCGAGGATCTGTGCGGCAGCTCGCGCGGCCGCCAGCTGGTCACGGCCCGGCAGATCGCGATGTACCTGTGCCGGGAGCTGACGGATCTGTCGCTGCCGAAGATCGGCGCGCAGTTCGGCGGCCGTGACCACACGACCGTCATGCACGCCGACCGCAAGATCCGCGCGCTGATGGCCGAGCGGCGCTCGATCTACAACCAGGTCACCGAGCTGACCAACCGCATCAAGAACGGCTGACACGGGCCGTACGGCGGCGCCGAGGGCGCCCTGGGGACAACCACGTCCCCAGGGCGCCCTTTCGTGTGCCGGGCGTCGGCGCAGACCGGTGGGCGCCGCCCCGACGACACGGCTGCGGCAGCTGCGGCCGGGTTCACGCGGGGTGTGCAGCGTTCCTCGTCCGTCATCCGGTGTTCGATTAATTGCCTGGTTACGGCCACTCTCCACAGATTCGGTGACTTTCTTCCGTCCACATCCTGGGGACTGCGGAGTTGTCCCGAACTGCGTCCACAGGGAAGCTGGTCCCACGGCTTCCGCCCAGCTCAGAGGCCTGTGGAATCGTGGACGAACGATCTCCACAGACTGTGGACAACTCGAAGATCCACAGCCTGTGCACGGAGTTGTCCACCGCTCACCCACAGGCTGAGGGCGGTTGTCCCCAGCGATCCCCGGCTTCTCCACAGCGCTGTCCACTGTTCGGCAACGCGGCGCACCCCGTCACCGCGTCGAGTGAAAGGCGTCACAGGAAGCTGCCGGGTTGGGGTGTGGGTAACGTGGGTATTCCTGGGGACACAGCTGGGGAGAACTGCCCTCAGCCTGTGGGCGGAGTGTGCAGAACTTTCTGTTCTCCACAGACAGCCCCAGTTGTCCACCGCCTCCACCCACAGGACCGGTGGATAAAAAACCTGTGCTGAGCTGGGCAAACGTGGTTATCCACGGTATCCACAGGCCCTACTACTACTCCCAACTAGAGAGAGCTCGGCAATCGCTTTGAAGCGGGGGCTGTGCACAACTCGCCGTCTCGCGCCCGGCTGCCCCTCGGACCGACTTGACCCCGACGGGCACCTACTGTCAGTGGGGTGCGTCAGACTGGTCCCCGGTGTCCTTCCCTTCGCAGTGGGCGGTGACACCGAGTCGGAGGACTCAGTAGCAACAGCAGGAGGCGGCTTACGGTGAAGATCCGGGTGGAACGCGACGTACTCGCGGAGGCAGTGGCGTGGGCGGCACGCAGCCTCCCGGCCCGTCCGCCGGCGCCTGTCCTCGCCGGCCTGCTGCTGAAGGCCGAGGACGGCCAGCTGAGCCTGTCGAGCTTCGACTACGAGGTCTCCGCGCGCGTCAGCGTCGAGGCGGAGGTCGAGGAGGAGGGCACCGTCCTCGTCTCCGGCCGCCTGCTCGCCGACATCTCCCGCGCGCTCCCCAACCGGCCGGTGGAGATTTCCACAGACGGTGTACGGGCGACCGTGGTCTGTGGATCCTCCCGGTTCACCCTGCACACCCTGCCGGTGGAGGAGTACCCGGCGCTGCCGCAGATGCCGAACGCGACCGGCACCGTCCCCGGCGAGGTCTTCGCCGCCGCCGTCTCCCAGGTGGCCATCGCGGCCGGCCGTGACGACACGCTCCCGGTGCTCACCGGTGTGCGCATCGAGATCGAGGGCGACACGGTCACCCTGGCCTCCACCGACCGCTACCGCTTCGCGGTCCGCGAGTTCCTGTGGAAGCCGGAGAACCCGGACGCTTCCGCCGTCGCCCTGGTCCCCGCCAAGACGCTGCTGGACACCGCGAAGTCGCTGGGCGCGGGCGACAGCGTCACGCTGGCGCTGTCCGGCTCCGGTGCCGGTGAGGGCCTGATCGGTTTCGAGGGTGCGGGCCGTCGTACGACCACCCGGCTGCTCGAGGGCGACCTGCCGAAGTACCGGACGCTGTTCCCGACCGAGTTCAACTCCGTCGCGGTGATCGAGACCGCGCCGTTCGTCGAGGCCGTCAAGCGTGTGGCGCTGGTGGCCGAGCGGAACACACCGGTGCGGCTGAGCTTCGAGCAGGGCGTGCTGATCCTGGAGGCCGGGTCGAGCGACGACGCACAGGCTGTGGAAAGGGTCGACGCGCAGCTGGAGGGCGACGACATCTCGATCGCCTTCAACCCGACGTTCCTGCTGGACGGTCTGAGCGCGATCGACTCCCCGGTGGCCCAGCTGTCGTTCACCACGTCCACCAAGCCGGCGCTGCTGAGCGGCAAGCCGGCGGTGGATGCCGAGGCCGACGACGCGTACAAGTACCTGATCATGCCGGTGCGGCTCAGCGGCTGATCGTCGTCCACAGCTGTGCACGGTGCCGGGGCCTCCTGTGGGTACCCGGCAGCGTGGCCAGGCGGAGTGGGTGCCCTGGGTTTCCGCAGGTGAGCGCGTATGCCCACAACTGTGCGGGAGGGGTCGGGTCTAGGCTCGGCTCGGCACGAAGGTGCCCCATACGCCACACAGCGACCTAAGGAACACAACTGATGGAGCTCGGTCTCGTCGGCCTCGGCAAGATGGGCGGCAACATGCGCGAGCGGATCCGCCGCGCGGGCCACACCGTCATCGGATACGACCGCAACGCGGACGTCGCGGATGTCCACAGCCTGGAAGAGCTTGTGGGCAAGCTCAGCGGCCCGCGCGTGGTCTGGGTGATGGTCCCGGCCGGCGAGCCCACGCAGTCGACCATCGACCGGCTCGCCGAGCTGCTGGAGCCCGGCGACGTCGTCGTGGACGGCGGCAACTCCCGCTGGACGGACGACGAGAGGCACGCCGAGGAGCTGGCCGCCAAGGGCATAGGCTTCGTGGACTGCGGCGTCTCCGGCGGCGTCTGGGGCCTGGAGAACGGGTACGCGCTCATGTACGGCGGCGACGCCGAGCACGTCGCCAAGGTGCAGCCGGTCTTCGACGCGCTGAAGCCGGAGGGCGACTTCGGTGCGGTCCACGCCGGCAAGGTCGGCGCGGGGCACTTCGCGAAGATGGTCCACAACGGCATCGAGTACGCCATGATGCAGGCCTACGCCGAGGGCTGGGAGCTGCTGGAGAAGGTCGACTCCGTCACGGACGTCCGCGAGGTGTTCCGGTCCTGGCAGGAGGGCACGGTCATCCGGTCCTGGCTGCTGGACCTCGCGGTGAACGCCCTCGACGAGGACGAGCACCTGGAGGGCCTGCGCGGTTATGCACAGGACTCCGGTGAGGGACGCTGGACTGTGGAGGCCGCCATCGACAACGCGGTGCCGCTGCCGGCGATCACCGCGTCGCTGTTCGCGCGGTTCGCCTCCCGCCAGGAGGACTCGCCGCAGATGAAGATGATCGCCGCGCTGCGCAACCAGTTCGGCGGGCACGCCGTAGAGAAGAAGTAGGCCGCGGCAGCAGGCCTGAGACAAGCAGGGAGGTCGGCGGACGACCATGCACGTCACGCATCTTTCGCTGGCCGACTTCCGCTCGTACGCCCGGGCCGAGGTCCCGCTCGACCCGGGCGTCACCGCCTTCGTCGGCCCCAACGGGCAGGGCAAGACCAACCTCGTGGAGGCGGTCGGCTATCTGGCGACCCTCGGCAGCCACCGGGTCGCCTCCGACGCGCCCCTGGTGCGCATGGGCGCCGAGCGGGCCGTCGTCCGGGCACAGGTCCGGCAGGGCGACCGGCAGCAGCTGATCGAGCTGGAGCTGAACCCGGGCAGGGCCAACCGGGCCCGCATCAACCGGTCCTCGCAGGTCAGGCCGCGGGACGTGCTGGGGATCGTACGGACCGTGCTGTTCGCGCCCGAGGACCTCGCCCTCGTCAAAGGCGACCCGGGCGAGCGGCGGCGGTTCCTGGACGAGCTGATCACCGCGCGGTCCCCGCGGATGGCGGGCGTGCGCTCCGACTACGAGCGGGTGCTCAAGCAGCGCAACACCCTGCTGAAGACGGCCGCCCTGGCGCGCCGGCACGGCGGGCGGTCCATGGACCTGTCCACGCTCGACGTCTGGGACCAGCATCTCGCGCGCACGGGCGCCGAGCTGCTCGCCCAGCGGATCGATCTCATCGCCGCCTTGCAGCCGCTCGCCGACAAGGCCTACGAGCAGCTGGCCCCCGGCGGCGGGCCGGTCGCGCTGGAGTACAGGCCGTCGGCTCCCGGTGAGGCGCACACGCGCGAAGAGCTGTACGCCCAGCTGGTGGCGGCGCTGGCCGAGGGCCGCAAGCAGGAGATCGAGCGGGGTGTCACCCTCGTCGGCCCGCACCGGGACGATCTGGTCCTCAAGCTCGGCCAGCTGCCCGCCAAGGGGTACGCCTCGCACGGCGAGTCCTGGTCCTACGCCCTCGCCCTGCGGCTGGCCTCCTACGACCTGCTGCGCGCCGAGGGCAACGAGCCGGTGCTGATCCTGGACGACGTCTTCGCCGAGCTGGACGCCCGCCGCCGGGAACGGCTGGCGGAGCTGGTCGCGCCCGGCGAACAGGTGCTGGTCACGGCCGCCGTGGACGACGACGTACCGCATGTGCTGGCCGGCGCCCGGTACGCGGTGGCCGACGGGGCGGTGGAGCGCGTATGAGCAGCGAGGACCCCACCCCTAAGACCCCCAAGGCCGCGAAGGCGCCGAAGAAGAACGAGCCCTCCGGTGTCGACCTCGCGCGCGTTGCGTTGCGCGCCGCGAAGGAGCAGGCACGCGCACGTGGGGACGCGGCCCGGCAGAAGAAGCAGGCGCGGCGGGGCGGCGGTCTGCGCTCCGGCGCGCGCGCCGACGGCCGCGATCCGATGGCACTGGGCTCGGCGATCAACCGGCTGATCACCGAGCGCGGCTGGGAGACGCCGGCCGCGGTGGGCGGGGTGATGGGCCGCTGGCCGCAGATCGTCGGCGAGGACCTGGCCAAGCACTGTGTGCCGCAGCGGTACGACGAGGACGAGCGGGTCCTGACCGTGCAGTGCGACTCGACGGCCTGGGCGACCCAGCTGCGGGTGCTCGCGCCGACGCTGGTGGCGCGGATCAACGAGGACCTCGGGCACGGCAGCGTACGGATGATCAAGGTGCTGAATCCGGGCGGTCAGACCCGGCGCTACGGCCCGCTGCGGGCCCCCGGGAGTACCGGACCCGGCGATACCTACGGGTGATCTACCTCACGTCGGGAGGCCGTCCCGGCGTCCCGTCACATGCGCGCGCACCGGTGTCGATCACCGCCGTACCGCGCCCGGACGGGCTGCGGACCGCCATCTGACCCCCCAGTAGCCAAGGGTTGACGGCTCAAAGCTCTGAGTGCCGCTGTGAGCCGCTTGGAGCCCCCTTCCGTATATCGGGACCCGGCCGAGACCGGTTGAGGGCGGCACATGGGGACTCAGGTACCGGCAAACCCCCATCGATGTCAGTGCTACCGGTAGACTGGAAGACAATCCCGCCCCAACGTGGGGACCGCCCGGGAAAAGCTGAGCAACGCTGATCAAGGCTTACCAACGCAACATGCCGCAGCCGCTCCGGCAATCCGCCGACGAGCCCGGCTCGTGCTGTGCCAGAAAGGGCGCTTCGTGGCCGATTCCGGCAACCCCAACGAGAACATCCCGTCCACCGACGCAGGCGTGAGCGCCGAGGTCACCGCCTCGGCCTCGTACGACGCCAGCGCCATCACCGTGCTCGAAGGGCTGGACGCGGTCCGCAAGCGGCCCGGCATGTACATCGGCTCCACGGGCGAGCGCGGTCTGCACCACCTGGTGTACGAGGTCGTCGACAACTCGGTCGACGAGGCGCTGGCCGGCTACGCCGACACCATCGACGTGACGATCCTCGCCGACGGCGGTGTGCGCGTCGTCGACAACGGCCGTGGCATCCCGGTGGGCATCGTGCCCTCCGAGGGCAAGCCGGCCGTCGAGGTCGTGCTGACCGTGCTGCACGCGGGCGGCAAGTTCGGCGGCGGCGGGTACGCCGTCTCCGGCGGTCTGCACGGTGTCGGTGTGTCCGTCGTGAACGCGCTGTCCACGAAGGTCGCCGTCGAGGTGAAGACCGACGGCCACCGCTGGACGCAGGACTACAAGATGGGCGTTCCGACGGCTCCGCTGGTCCAGCACGAGGCGACGGAGGAGACCGGCACGTCGGTCACCTTCTGGGCCGACCCGGAGATCTTCGAGACCACCGAGTACTCCTTCGAGACGCTGTCGCGGCGTTTCCAGGAGATGGCGTTCCTCAACAAGGGCCTGACGATCCGGCTCACCGACGAGCGCGAGTCGGCGAAGGCGACGAGCGGTGCGGACGAGGCGGGTGCGGACGAGAAGGCCGAGGTCAAGACCGTCACGTACCACTACGAGGGCGGCATCGTCGACTTCGTGAAGTACCTCAACTCCCGCAAGGGAGAGGCGGTGCACCCCACCGTCGTCTCGCTGGAGGCCGAGGACAAGGACAAGAGCCTGTCCCTCGAGGTCGCCATGCAGTGGAACAGCGGCTACACCGAGGGCGTGTACTCCTTCGCGAACATCATCCACACGCACGAGGGCGGTACGCACGAGGAGGGCTTCCGCGCGGCCCTCACGAGCCTGATCAACAAGTACGCGCGCGACAAGAAGCTGCTGCGCGAGAAGGACGACAACCTCACCGGTGACGACATCCGTGAGGGTCTGACCGCGATCATCTCGGTCAAGCTGAGCGAGCCTCAGTTCGAGGGCCAGACGAAGACCAAGCTGGGCAACACGGAGGCCAAGACCTTCGTGCAGAAGGCGGTCTACGAGCACCTCAACGACTGGCTGGACCGCAACCCGGTCGAGGCCGCGGACATCATCCGCAAGGGCATCCAGGCGGCCACCGCGCGCGTGGCGGCCCGCAAGGCCCGTGACCTGACCCGCCGCAAGGGCCTGCTGGAGTCGGCGTCCCTGCCGGGCAAGCTCTCCGACTGCCAGTCGAACGACCCCACCAAGTGCGAGATCTTCATCGTCGAGGGTGACTCCGCCGGCGGCTCGGCCAAGTCCGGCCGCAACCCGCAGTACCAGGCGATCCTCCCGATCCGCGGCAAGATCCTCAACGTGGAGAAGGCCAGGATCGACAAGATCCTGCAGAACCAGGAGATCCAGGCGCTGATCTCGGCCTTCGGCACCGGTGTGCACGAGGACTTCGACATCGAGAAGCTCCGGTACCACAAGATCATCCTGATGGCGGACGCCGACGTCGACGGCCAGCACATCAGCACCCTGCTGCTGACCTTCCTGTTCCGCTTCATGCGGCCGCTGGTCGAGGCCGGGCACGTGTACCTGTCCCGTCCTCCGCTGTACAAGATCAAGTGGGGCCGGGACGACATCGAGTACGCCTACTCGGACCGCGAGCGCGACGCGCTGATCGAGATGGGCCGGCAGCGCGGCAAGCGCGTCCGCGAGGACTCGATCCAGCGCTTCAAGGGTCTCGGCGAGATGAACGCCGAGGAGCTGCGCGTGACCACGATGGACCAGGAGCACCGGGTCCTCGGCCAGGTCACCCTGGACGACGCCGCCCAGGCCGACGACCTGTTCTCGGTGCTGATGGGCGAGGACGTCGAGGCCCGGCGCCAGTTCATCCAGCGCAACGCCAAGGACGTCCGCTTCCTCGACATCTGAGTCGGTCTCAGCTGACCGCACCAGGAAGGATCTTCACCAGCAATGGCCGACGAGAACACCCCCGTGACGCCTGAAGAGGGCGGCGAGCTCGCGATGCGTGTCGAGCCCGTCGGGCTCGAGACGGAGATGCAGCGCTCGTACCTGGACTACGCGATGTCCGTCATCGTGTCCCGTGCGCTGCCGGACGTCCGTGACGGTCTCAAGCCCGTCCACCGCCGCGTGCTGTACGCGATGTACGACGGCGGCTACCGCCCCGAGCGCGGTTTCTACAAGTGCGCCCGTGTCGTCGGCGACGTCATGGGCAACTACCACCCGCACGGTGACTCCTCCATCTACGACGCCCTGGTGCGCCTCGCCCAGCCGTGGTCGATGCGGATGCCGCTGGTCGACTCCAACGGCAACTTCGGCTCGCCGGGCAACGACCCGGCGGCGGCCATGCGCTACACCGAGTGCAAGATGGCGCCGCTGTCGATGGAGATGGTCCGGGACATCGACGAGGAGACCGTCGACTTCACGGACAACTACGACGGCCGCTCCCAGGAGCCGACCGTCCTGCCGGCCCGCTTCCCGAACCTGCTGATCAACGGCTCGGCCGGTATCGCGGTCGGCATGGCCACCAACATCCCGCCGCACAACCTGCGCGAGGTCGCGGCCGGCGCCCAGTGGTACCTGGAGAACCCCGAGGTCTCCCACGAGGAGCTGCTGGACGCGCTCATGGAGCGCATCAAGGGCCCCGACTTCCCGACCGGCGCGCTGGTCGTGGGGCGCAAGGGCATCGAGGAGGCGTACCGGACCGGGCGCGGCTCCATCACGATGCGCGCGGTGGTCGAGGTCGAGGAGATCCAGGGCCGCCAGTGCCTGGTGGTGACCGAGCTGCCGTACCAGGTGAACCCGGACAACCTGGCGCAGAAGATCGCCGACCTGGTGAAGGACGGCAAGATCGGCGGCATCGCGGACGTCCGTGACGAGACGTCGTCCCGGACCGGCCAGCGTCTGGTGATCGTCCTCAAGCGGGACGCGGTCGCCAAGGTCGTCCTGAACAACCTGTACAAGCACACCGACCTGCAGACGAACTTCGGCGCCAACATGCTGGCGCTGGTCGACGGTGTGCCGCGCACGCTGTCCCTGGACGCGTTCATCCGCCACTGGGTGACGCACCAGATCGAGGTCATCGTCCGCCGGACGAAGTTCCGGCTGCGCAAGGCCGAGGAGCGGGCGCACATCCTGCGCGGTCTGCTGAAGGCCCTGGACGCCATCGACGAGGTCATCGCGCTGATTCGGCGCAGTGACACCGTCGACGTCGCGCGCACGGGCCTGATGGACCTGCTGGAGATCGACGAGATCCAGGCCAACGCGATCCTCGAGATGCAGCTGCGCCGTCTGGCGGCCCTGGAGCGGCAGAAGATCGTCCAGGAGCACGACGAACTCCAGGCGAAGATCAGCGAGTACAACGAGATCCTCGCCTCGCCGGTCCGCCAGCGCGGGATCGTCAGCGAAGAGCTGGCCGCGATCGTCGAGAAGTACGGCGACGACCGCCAGACCAAGCTGATCCCGTACGAGGGCGACATGTCCATCGAGGACCTGATCGCCGAGGAGGACATCGTCGTCACCGTCACGCGCGGCGGCTACGTCAAGCGGACGAAGACGGACGACTACCGGGCGCAGAAGCGCGGCGGGAAGGGCGTGCGCGGCACGAAGCTGAAGGAAGACGACATCGTCGACCACTTCTTCGTCTCCACCACGCACCACTGGCTGCTGTTCTTCACCAACAAGGGCCGGGTGTACCGGGCGAAGGCGTACGAGCTGCCCGAGGCCGGCCGGGACGCGCGCGGTCAGCACGTGGCGAACCTGCTCGCCTTCCAGCCGGACGAGGCGATCGCCGAGATCCTGGCCATCCGGGACTACGAGGCGGCGCCGTACCTGGTGCTGGGCACCAAGTCCGGTCTGGTCAAGAAGACGCCACTGAAGGATTACGATTCGCCCCGCTCCGGCGGTGTCATCGCGATCAACCTGAGGGAGCGCGAGGACGGTTCGGACGACGAGCTGATCGGTGCCGAGCTGGTCTCGGCCGACGACGATCTGCTGCTGATCAGCAAGAAGGCGCAGTCGATCCGGTTCACCGCCTCGGACGAGACGCTTCGCCCGATGGGCCGCGCCACCTCCGGTGTCAAGGGGATGAGTTTCCGGGAGAGCGACGAGCTTCTCTCGATGAATGTTGTTCGACCCGGTACGTTCGTGTTCACTGCCACCGACGGTGGGTACGCGAAGCGCACCGCCGTCGACGAGTACCGCGTCCAGGGTCGCGGCGGCCTCGGCATCAAGGCCGCCAAGATCGTGGAGGACCGTGGTTCGCTCGTCGGCGCGCTGATCGTCGAGGAGAACGACGAGATCCTCGCGATCACCCTCTCCGGCGGTGTGATTCGTACGCGAGTCAGCGAGGTCAGGGAGACGGGCCGTGACACCATGGGCGTCCAACTGATCAACCTGGGCAAGCGCGATGCCGTGGTCGGTATCGCACGTAACGCCGAGGCCGGGCGCGAGGCGGAGGAAGTCGACGGCGATGTGGCCGTGGACGAGACCGCCGAGGGTGCCGCGACCACCGGCACGGACGAGGGTGAGGCACCCTCGGCCGAGTAGCACGAGGAGTGAGTCATCGTGAGCGGAGCCACGGGCGCCGGATCGGCCGGTACCTCCACGGGTACGGAAACGGGCGGCGGCGGCCGTGGCTCCGCCGCGCGTGCGGGGAGTGCGAGCGATCCGCACACGACCAACCTGAAGCCGGTGAAGGCTTCCGTGGCGGAGTCCTCCGGCACGCAGGAATCCCAGCAGGAGTCCCAGGGGGGAACTGTGGCGGACACCCGAGGCCCGGGCGCGGCCGGTGAGGCGCGGTCGGCGTCGCCGCTGCCCGGCGAGCGGCGCTCTGAGCAGCCCGACGGGCCCTACCACCCGCCGCAGGCCTATCCGGCGGCCCCCGCGGGTGCGGTGCGCAAGCCGCGTACGGGTGTGCGGACGGCGCCGCGGACCCGCAAGGCGCGGCTGCGGGTGGCCAAGGCCGACCCGTGGTCGGTGATGAAGGTCAGCTTCCTGCTCTCCATCGCGTTCGGCATCTGCACGATCGTCGCCTCGGCGGTGCTGTGGATGGTCATGGACGCGATGGGCGTGTTCTCGACGGTGGGCGGCACGATCTCGGAGGCGACCGGCTCGAACGAGGCGAACGGCTTCGACCTCCAGGCGTTCCTTTCCCTCCCCCACGTCCTGACCTTCACGACGATCATCGCGGTCATCGACGTCGTCCTGGCCACGGCCCTCGCGACCCTCGGCGCGTTCATCTACAACCTGTCCGCGGGCTTCGTCGGCGGCATCGAGCTGACCCTCGCGGAGGACGAGTGATCGCCGGACCAGCGGCGTACCGACGGCCCCCGGACAACCGATTTTGGGACTGACGCGGTCGTGCGCTAATCTTCAGGAGTCAGCGCGCGGGACACACACCGCAGAGCGCGGCGGGGCTATAGCTCAGTTGGTTAGAGCGCATCCCTGATAAGGATGAGGCCACAGGTTCAAATCCTGTTAGCCCCACCAGCGAAAAGACCCCCAGTCGGTATCGGCTGGGGGTCTTTGACATCCATGGTCATGCTGATCTGGCTGTGCCGGAGGATCGCCTGAGCGACCTTGGGATACCGCGTGGTCAGGGATGCGGCGGCACCCGTCGACCTTGATGGACACGAGGCGTGGGTACGGATCAGGTCGTACACCTTGGTCCGGCCCACCTTCAGCCGCGCCATGACTTCGGGCACGGTCAGCAGCTCGGGGACGGCGGGGGTCATGTAGCGGCGCCTTCCAGGTCGAGCAAGGCGGGCAGTTCTTCGCGGGCGATCTCGCGGTTGTGCTCTATGTCCCGGCGGATGTTGGCGGCGAGCCAGGATTCGCCGGGGGTGTGGCCATGGCCGGCGTAGGTCCAGTGGGCGAGGCTTCCTCGTCGTTGGGGTCGGGCAGGCCGAGGGCGGCTCATTTCGGGAGCGACCGCGTCGAGTCTGAGCGGCCCGTTCGGCGATTACCTCGAAGGTAATCGCGGCGTGCGGGGCGCGCGGCTACGTTCAAGTCGTCGTACCGGAGCGAACGAAGGGAAGGGGACGTGCCTGCATACGGCTTTGCCCACCTACGTGATCGCCGTCATCACCCTGATGTCCTTGAGTACTTGGATCGCATCCAGGACACCCTAGATCCATTCCACGGCCGCTTCCTGATCCACGGCCCGCCGACTGAGGTGGTGGAGGGGAGCTGGCCAGGCAGCATGGTGCTGATCGAGTTCCCCGGCCTAGCCGAGGCCCGCGCCTGGTACGCGTCCCCCGCGTATCAGGAGATCCTGCGGCTGCGGACCGATCACATCGATGGGGACGTCGTGCTGGTCGAGGGCGTTGGTGTTGGGTACGACCCGCGTGAGCGGGCGGTGAAACTCAGGGCAGAGACGGCCGGGGAACAGGCCTAGTACGCTGCGCAGGCATTGTCAACGGTGCTTGTCTCTGGTGACACCAACGTTTGACACCAACAAGCACGGACACCGGCGGTCAGCCCGCTCGCAGCCGATGCCGTCGTGTGGGAGCAGCCAAAAACCCGGCCGCTGGCGACGGGGGATGCACCAGCGACCGGGCTATGGCCAAGGGTAACAAGGTTGTCGGTTCCGTGGGGCCAAGTCCGGGGGGAATCAGGGATGTTGGCCGATCATCGACCGCACGGAGGGTCGTAGGAGAGGCGGGAGAGGTACTCGTGCCACCGGTGCGGGGTGAGGACGCCCCGGGTGACCGAGCAGATGTGCCGGATCGCCGCGTCGGCGTCCAGGCTCCACAGGCGGACGGTGTCGCTGCCGCTGGAGACGCCGAGGACGTGGCTGTTGGGGCTGAACGAGAGGAAGGCGCCGGTCTTGGCGTTGGGGCTCATCGACTGGCCGATCGGGGTCGCCGAGTCCGGCTCGGTGACGTTCCACAGGCGGACCGTGTTGTCGTTGCCGCCGCTGGCCAGGGTGCGGCCGTCGGCGCTGAACGTCACGGACGTGACCGCTTCGGTGTGGCCCGTGAGCGGGGCGCCCAGCGCGCTCGCGGTGGCGGGGTCGGTGACGTTCCACAGGCGGACCGTGTCGTCGTCGCTGCCGCTGGCCAGCGTGTGCCCGTCCGGGCTGAAGGCGAGCGCGTTGACGGGCCCGGAGTGCTCGGGCAGCGGCGCGCCCAGCGGTACGGCGTGCGCGGGGTCGGTCACCTTCCACAGCCGGATCGTGCTGTCCGCGCTGCCGCCGGCCAGGGTGCGGCCGTCCGGGCTGAAGGCGAGGGCGTTGACGTAGCCCCGGTGGCCGGTGAGCGGCTTGCCCAGCGGGACGGCGTGGGCGGGGTCGGTGACGTTCCACAGCTGGATGGTGCGGTCGTCGTAGGCGGTGGCCAGGGTGCGGCCGTCGGGGCTGTAGGCGAGCGCGTCGGGGCCCATGAAGCGGGTGCGCAGGCGCAGCGGCGGGCCGGCGGAGACGGGGTGGGCGGGGTCGGTGACGTTCCACAGGTGGACCGCGCGGACGCCGGTGAGGACGGCGAGGGTGCGGCCGTCGGGGGAGAACACCAGGGAGCGCTGGTCGCCGTCGGCGTGCATGAACGGCTTGCCGAGCGGGACGGGCCGGCCGGGCCGGGTCACGTTCCACAGCCGGAGCCGGCCGTCCCGGGCGGCGGTGGCCAGAACCCGCCCGTCCGGGCGGAACGCGCCGTTGCGCCCGAGCATGTCCGAGGTCGGCACCGACCACAGGCGCACCTTGCCGTCGCCGCTGCCGGTGGCGAGGGTACGGCCGTCCCGGCTGAACCCCAGCGCGTACATCTCACCGCTGCTGCCCGCGAGCGGCTCGCCGATCTGGGACGGGGAGGCCGGGTCGCCGACGTTCCACAGGCTCGCCGTGCTGTCGGCGCTCGCGGCGGCCAGCCGGCCGCCGTCGGGACTGAACGCCACGGACCAGATCGGGCCGGTGTGGCCGGTCAGCGGCGAGCCGATCGCCGCAGCGCGGGCGGGGTCGGTCACGTCCCACAGCCGGATGGTGTCGTCCGCGCTGCCGCTGGCCAGGGTGTGCCCGTCCGGGCTGAAGGCCACCGAGTGCACCAGGTCGGTGTGCCCGCGCAGGGTGCGGACCGCCGCCGGCCGGCGTGGCGCGGTGACGTCCCACAGCCGGACCGTGTCGTCGTCGCCGCCGGTCGCGAGCGTCCGCCCGTCCGGGCTGAACGCCACGGAGCGCACCGCCGCGGAGTGCCCGCGCAGCGTGGCCTTCGGGGCCGGCCGGCGCGGGTCGGTGACGTCCCACAGCCGCACGGTGCGGTCCTCGCCGGCCGTGGCCAGGGTGTGGCCGTCCGGGCTGAAGGCGACCAGGTAGATGGTGCCCCGGTGCCCGGTGAGCGGCGTGCCGAGCGGTACGGGGTGGGCGGGGTCGGTGACGTTCCACAGCCGGACGGTGCCGTCGTCGCCGGCGCTGGCCAGGGTGTGGCCGTCCGGGCTGAAGACGGCGCTGCTCACCCAGCTGGCGTGGCCGGTGAGCGGCGTGCCGAGCGGGGCCGGGCGGTGGGGGTCGGTGACGTTCCACAGCCGGACCGTGCGGTCGTAGCTGGCCGTGGCCAGGGTGTGGCCGTCGGGGCTGAACGAGGTGAGGTAGACGGCGCCGGTGTGGCCGGACAGCGGGGTGGCCAGCGGCGCGTTCACGATGGAGATCAGGCGGCTGTAGGTGCCCTCGTCGCCGGGGCGGAGCTGGTGCGCGACCAGGTCGAGCTGGGCGGCCAGCGACGGATCCGTGTGCTGCACCCGGTCGGCCTCGGCGAGCACCTGCGCGAACACGGCGTCGTCGCGCTGCTTGGAGGCGATCACCGCGGAACCGGCGGCGAGCAGGGCCAGCACCACCAGCGCCGCCACCGCGGCCCGGCTCAGCCACACCGAGCGCTTGCGCAGCCGTACCGAGGCGGCCAGGAATTCCACCGCGCTGCGGGTCAGGTAGGTGTCCCCGGCCGACCGGGCCCAGCTGCGGGCCTGCTCCAGCCGGGAGCCCCGGTACAGCAGGGAGCTGTCCCGGCCCGAGTCCTCCCAGGCCCGGCCGTCCTCCTCCAGCCGCTGGCGCAGCAGGTGGTCGCCGCGGCCCTCGTCGATCCAGTGCCGCAGCCGGGGCCAGGCGTGCAGCAGCGCCTCGTGGGTGATCTCCACGGTGTCCGCGTCCAGGGTCACCAGCCGGGCCCGCACCAGGGCCTCCAGCGACTCCTCCGTCTTGCCGGGGTCCGCGGACTCCTGCGCCAGCTGCCGCCGGGTGCCGCGCCGCCGGGTGGCCTGGGTGTCCTCGCCCAGCCGGACCAGCCGCAGCAGCAGCAGCCGGGCGGCGGTACGGGCCGCCGGGTCCAGGCCGGACCAGGCGCGCTCGGCGGTCGCCGCGACCGCGCCCTGGATGCCGCCCGCCGCCCGGTAGCCGGCCAGCGTCAGCTTCCCGGCCTTGCGGCGCTGCCAGGTGGCCAGCAGGGCGTGCGACAGCAGGGGGAGCACACCCGCGTCGTGAGCGCCGCGCGGGCCGTCGGCGCTCACCTCGCGCACGATCAGCTCGGCGAGCCCCGGTTCCAGTTCGAGACCCACCGCCTTGGCCGGACCGGTCACCGCCTCGCGCAGCTCGGTGCTGGTCAGCGGGCCGAGCACCATGTGCCGGTGCTGCAGCGCGTCGGCGAGTTCCGGATAGCCGAGGCACTGCTCGTAGAAGTCGGCGCGGATGCCGAGGACGACCTGGACGGGGGCGGGTCCGGCGGAGCCGGCGGGCGGGGTGCAGGCGGTGTGCAGGAACTGGATGAAGGTACGGCGGTCCGCCTCGTCGGCGCAGAGGGTGAACGCCTCCTCGAACTGGTCCACGATGACGACCGGCCGGGCGTCCGCGTCCTGGTCGTGGCCCGCCCAGACCGCGACCGCCTCGCGCACGGCCCGGGCGACGTGCGGGGCGCCGCTGCCGGGCAGCGCCGGGTTCTCCGAGGCCTTCTGCTCGGCCCTGCGCGCGACGGCGGCGATCTCGGCCAGCTCCGGGATGCGGCGGACCAGTTCTCCGAGCGGATCGGCACCGGGGACGAGCTGCAGGACCCGCCGGGACCGGGCCGCCGCCTCCGCCGCCGGGCCGTCCGGGGCGCCGCTGCGGATCGCGGGGACCAGGCCGGCGTTCAGCAGGGACGACTTCCCCGCCCCGGAGGCGCCGACCAGCATCACCAGGCCGCCGGACCGCTCGGCCGCGCGGAGCTGGGCGACGAGGGCGTTCGTACTGCGTTCCCGGCCGAAGAACCACCGGGCGTCCTCCCGCCGGTACGGGGCCAGCCCCCGGTACGGGCACACGCCGCCGGCGACCGGCGGGGCCTGGGCGGGGGGCCGCCGGTTCTTCTCCGCGGGCGGCGCGGGCGGCTCGCCGGTCGGACCGGTCAGCGCCAGCTCCCACAGCCGCTGCCAGTGGGCGAGGTCGTACAGGCCGGTGGAGACCGGGGCGGGCCGCAGGCGCCGCGCCTCCGGGATCAGGATCTGCAGCACCGCGGCGAGGGCCGCGAACTGGGCCGGCACGTTGCGGGCCCGGCGCCAGTCGCTGATCCGCTGCGCCGACACCCGTACGGGCCGGCCGCGCTCGTCGACCCGCTGCAGTCGTACGACCGCCTCGGCGACGCTCTTGAGGGGAGGGTTTCCGGCTTCCTTGTACAGCAGCGCCAGGCGCTCGGCGAAGGCTGTGCGTGCCCCTGAGTCGGAACTCAAGGTCCCACCCCTTACTTTCCCCCGCGTGTGGACGTCCGGACCGGAAAACTCACCTTATACGGCTGACCTGCGGCGAAGAGCCGGTCCGGAGACCGGAACCTCCTCCTGCGGGGCCGTAGATGGCAGGATCCGAACCCGGTAGCGGACCCGTCACACACCGTCCGGACAGGCCACCGGCCCGGTGCTCGGAGAGACAGCCCATGGCGCCGAACGTTCTCAGCCGAAATCGCTCATCCCCTGCCGCGCCCGGCGGGTGAGCCCGCGCGTCCCGGACACCGTCCGGCCCCCGTACTTCGACCCGTGCTGCACCGCCGACTTGGCACGGGTCGACGGCCCGGCACCGTCCGGCACCGGTCCCCACGAGGGGAGGGACCGGTGCCGGACGGGCGGGAACGGCGCTTGTCCACACCCTGGAGATCTGACGATGTGTCAGTTACGGTCGCCTCGCCGGTCCTTTCCGAAGGGGTGAGGTGTCCCATGGAGAAGCAGCGTCCCCGGTGCCCGCGGCCGCCCGGTGAACCCCGCTGGGTCGCGATGTTCCACGAGCCGGCCCAGGACACCTGGACGGTGGGCGCCGAGTCCCCGTACCGGGAGCCGGTGCTGTACGCCGTCGGGGACATGACCCGGACCGTGCGGGCGCGCGGAGCCGAGGCGGCCGTCGCGCTCTGGGGGCCCGAGGACGGCGGCTGGCGCCTCTTCGACGCCCCGTCCGCCCCGCCCCCCGCCCCCGCGCCGGAGCGGCCCGCGCCCGGCTCCCCGGAACCGGCCCGGCTGGCCGAGCGCATGACGGACCGCCGCCACCAGGTGCTCATGGCCGCGCTGAGCAAGGCGGGCCTGTACGACCTGGGCCCCGAGGACGGCGAGGCCGTCCGCACGCTCGCCGACCGGCTCGACGAGCCGACGGTCCGCCGGGTGGCCCACTGGCTCTCGGCCGCGGGCGGGCAGCGGTAGCCCGGCGGTCCGGTTCAGCGGGGGCGCGGCCGGGCAGTGACGTTCCTGAAGGCACCGCCCACGCGTGGAGGACGCATGAAGGTCTCCGTCGACCGCTCCCTGTGCTACGGCTCCGCCGAGTGCGCGCACCGGGCGCCGGGCGTGTTCGCGTTCGAGGACGGGTACGGCGTCGTACGGCCCGGCGGGGCGGAGGCGGCCGGGGACCCGTCGGTGCGGGAGGCGGTCCGGGAGGCGGCCGAGAAGTGCCCCTCGCAGGCGGTCCGCCTCACCGAGGAGGAGCCGTTCAGCGGGTAGGGGCCGGCGGATAGGTCCAGCCGAAGGCGGCCAGCGCGCGGGCCCGGGCCTCGGCGACCGCCATGCGGGCCGCGCGTTCGACGGGGTCGACGTGCGCCGTCTGGCCCGTGACCTGTCCTTCCCACTTGCGGTACAGCAGACCGGCCTCGGCCGAGAACCAGCCGCGGCTCACCGCGTCCAGCGCCAGCAGCAGACCGGTGTCCTCCGAGGCGGGCAGCGCCATCCAGCCGCCCAGGGCGGTGAGCAGCTCCCGCCGTACGCACAGGCTCGCCGGGTGGACCGGGGCGCGGAAGTCGTTGCGCTTCCACCGGTCGAGGACCGTGCCCCGCTCGATCGGGCCGTCGTCGGGGTCGCCGGGGAAGCCGGCCGTGGAGCCGTCGGGCAGCAGGTCCAGGACGCGGGACGTCGTCCAGCCGACGGTGGGCTCCGCCTCCAGCACGGCCACGTCCCGGGCGAGCGCACCCGGGGTGAGCCGGTCGTCTGCGTCCAGCACCTTGACGTAGGCGCCCTCGGCGCGCGCCAGCGCGATCGTCCGGGCGACCCCGGGCCCGCCCGGCCGGCCCTGGCGGAAGGACACCCGGGCGTCGTCCGGGACGTGGGGGCGGACCTCCTCGGTCGTGCCGTCCTCCTGCACGACCCAGTCCCACTCCCAGCCGGCGGGCAGCCGCTGCGCGCACAGGGACGCGTACGCGTCCGGCAGGAACCGGGCGGACGGGCCGTGGACAGCGGTGACTACGGTGACGCGCCGGTTCACGGCAGCGCTCACCACCTTTCCGGGTCGTACGTCTGTGTCTACGAGGTTCTCCGAGCATGTCGTACCGGGGCCCCGAACAGCGCGAGACCCCCGGCCGAGACTGGCCGGGGGTCTTTCCGTGTCGACTGGTGCGTACGCAAGTCGCCGTGCGGTCGAGACGTTGCGGTACTGCAGCGGGGGAGGGATCAGCAGTCGAGGGACTCCGCGGGGTGGTCCTGGGACGTGGTCTCCGCCTGGGTGTCGGTGAGCGGACGGTGCCGGCAGCCGGGGGTCTTGCCGTGGGCCTCGGCCCGGATCCGCTGCTTCATCGTGGGGGGCAGGGCACTGGCATGGGACCAGATCCCGTGGTGTGCCGCCGGAATCGCCGGGGTCGTGCGCTGCGCGGTGCCGGTGCGGGGGCTCTCGGTCCGGGGTCCGGCCGCGGCGGCGGTCGCGGAGGCGGCGGTGACGAGTCCGAGCGCCGTGCACAGCGCGAGGAAGGCGGTGACGATGGCGGTCCACAGCTTCATGACCTTGTTCTTGGCCATGGCCCCTCACTTTCGGGTTGGGCGATTTGCGTACTTTCCTCATGATGTGTATGAGCGCCGCGAGGTGGTGGACCTGCGCCCGTGGCGCGTCGATGTTCCGATGAACACCACTCGGATGGGTGCAAGAGCGAGGAAAACCCCGCAAAACGCGGTGAGGGTGAGCGAAGAGGGAGCAAAGTAACCGTGCGTGGAGGTGCCGTCACCCTCCGGCCGGAACCGCCTGCGACCAGGCTCATTGCGCTTCCGGAGGCGGGAGTTGGGCCCCGAAGCAGGTCACCGATCGATATCGGTCGGTGTGTATAGTCGGGCGCCAGAGGTCCCCTACGTCAAGGAAAGACGAGGTCGCGCGGTGAAGAAGCTGCTCCTGGTCGCACTGGCCGCCATCGGCGGGCTCCTCGTGTACCGCCAGATCCAGGCGGATCGCGCCGAGCAGGATCTGTGGACGGAGGCGACTGACTCCGTGCCCACGGGTTCGTGAGTCCCGATACCCGATCTGAACCGACCCCGGCCGCCTGCGCGGTCGGGGTTTTGCGTTGTCCCGGGGTTGCGGGCGCCCGGCGGGTGAGCTAGCGGGCGGGCAGGGCTCCGGGGGTGCCGGGTGCGTTTCGGACGGGCGCGGGCGTTGCCCGGATGGCGCAGCGACGGCCGGGGCAGGATGGGGCCTGCGGTCCGTGTGCGGCCGTCCGACGACTGGGGGTGGTGGCGCGTGCGGGCGCGAGGCGGTACGACGGCATGGACGAGGCGGCAGGCCCTGGCCGCCCGGCGCGCCCTGATCCTGCTGCCGGCACTGTGCGCCGCCCTCGCCCTGCCGGCCGGCGCCCCGGCCGCCGCCGCGCCTCCCGTGCCGGGGCCGTACACCTTCGCGCCCGGCGCCCGGACCGTCACCGGCGCGCAGCGGCCCACCGCGGACGCCGCCCCGCTGGACCCCGGCCGCACCTACCGCAGCTCCGTGCCCCGCAACGGCAGGCTCTACTACCGCCTCCACCTCACCGCCGCCGAGACGGCGTACGTACCCGTCACCGCCGTACCGCCCGCGGACGCCGCCGTCTCCGCCACCGACGGCATCCGCGTCTCGCTGCAGGACGCCAAGGGCACGCCCTGCTCCTACGCCTCCGCCCGTTTCGGCGCCGGGCTCAGCCCCCGCCCGGTCACCGCCCTGGCCCAGCGCGACACCGGCAAGGCGCTGTGCCAGGGCGCAGGGACGTACTACGTGCTCGTCGAACGGCTCGACGCCGAGGGCTCCGGGGCGGCGGCCCGGGCCGGCCGGTGGGACCTGGAGATCGCGCCCGCCACGGAACCCGGCCTCGCGCAGGCCGGCCCCACCACCGCGCCGCAGACCTGGAACTCCGCCACACCGGAGCCCCTCACCGGCACCGCCCGCGAGCGCCCCGGGGGCACCGGTTTCACCACCGCCCGCCCGCTCGGCCAAGGGGTCTGGCGGACCACCCTCGCACCCGGCGAGACCCGCTTCTACAAGGTGCCGCTGGACTGGGGCCGGCACCTGCACGCCTCCGCCGACCTGGGCGGCGCCCCCGGCCACGGCTATGTCGGCGGCGCGCTGAACCTCTCCCTGTACAACCCCGTACGCGGCTACGTCGACGACACCTCCCTCGGCTACACCGGCGCCCCGAAGTCCGCCGCCCTCGCCCCGCTCCCGCCGGTGGAGTACGCCAACCGCTACGCCGTGCCCGCCGGAGTGACCTCCGTCCGCTTCGCCGGCGACTACTACCTCGTCGTCCACCTCAGCGCGCAGCTGGCCGGCACGTTCGGGCGGGGGCCGTTCGAGGTGACCCTGCGGGTGCGGACGGGCGGCTGGGCGCACGCCGGGCCCGGATACGCCGGCCGGCCCGCGCCCGACGACGTGTTCACGATCAGCGCGCAGGACCGGGAGTCCGTGCTGACCGGAGGCAGCGGGGACGGGAGCGAACACCGGGCGATGCGGCTGGTCGCCGTCGGCGGGATCGGCGCGGGAACCGTGCTGCTGCTCGTCCTCGGCGGCTGGACGGTGGCGGCCCGGCGGGCTCACGCCCGGGCCAGCGCCCAGAAACCCACCGCGTAGCAGACGAGCGCCAGCAGCAGGATCGGGATCGCGGCCTTGGCCGGGGGCCCGGGACGGCGGGCCGCACGCCGGCGACGGCCGCGTGCGCGCGGAACGGGCGGCGCCGGGGACGGGTGCAAAGGGGGAACCTGCGGATCGCGGGCGGTGTACGCCGCGGTAGCGGTGTCGACGCGGGGGTCCGGCACACCGCCAGGCACCGGGGGCGCGGGCGGGGCGGGGTCCGGATCGGGGGCCGGGGTCCGCTCGGGCGGCGGCAGACGGAAGCTGCCGGTGTCGGAGAGGGAGCCGGTGTAGGTGGGCGTACGGGAACCCGTGAACGCTCCCGCGCCCGGCGCTGCTTCGGGGGCCTCGCCCGGCACCGGCTCCAACGCCACACCGGACGCCTGCTGGAGCGGGCCGTCCGGCCCGAACCCCGAGGGGAGCGGGCCGAGTTGGTCGAAGATCTCGATGAGTTCGTCGTCCGGGCCCGGCTCCGGCAGTAGTTCCGCGGCGGCTGCGAGCGCCTTGCGCGCCCCCGTGGCGGTGCGGAAACGGTCCGCGGGGTCCGGCTGGAGCAGCGAGGCGACGACCTGCCAGAGCGGCTCCGGGATGCCCTTGGGCGGGCCGGGCGTGCCGTGTTCCAGGAAGTACTGCACCAGCGCCTTCGCGTCGGGCTTGGCCCCCTCCAGGAGGTACAGGGCGACCAGGCCCACGGCGAACAGGTCGGCCGGGAAGTCGGGTTCGGCGCCCAGCATCTGCTCGGGCGCGAGGTAACCGGGCGTGCCCACCACGAGGTTGGTCTCCGTCAGCCGGGGTTCCCCCAGCCGCATGGCGATGCCGAAGTCGGACAGCCGGAGCCGCGGCCGGGCCGTACCGGTGGCCTCCAGGAGCACGTTGGCGGGCTTGATGTCCCGGTGGACGACGTCCTCCGCGTGCACGGCGGAGAGCCCGGACAGCAACTGGTCGAGCAGGGTGCACACGAACGCCGGCGGGAGGGGGCCGTAGTCGTTGACCAGGTGGACCAGCGAGCCGCCGGCGACCAGGTCCATGGTGAACAGCACCTTGTCGTCGTCCGCGGCCCAGCTGGCCGGGGCGAGCACGTGCGGATGGTCGATGCGCAGCCCCTGCTCCCGCACGAAGCGGAGCAGGGAGTGGGCATCGCGCTGCTGGAGGACCTTCGCGGCCACGTACCGCCGGCGGCGATGGTCCCAGGCACGCCATACGGCGCCCACCCCACCCCGGCCGATCGGGTCGGCCAGCTCGTACCGGCCGGCGAACACCTCACCCATGGCAGCCGCCGCTCCTCCCCTAGCCCGACGAACCCCCCGCGCCCCTTGCTCCCCTCAGCACTCCCTACCCACGAGAGGAGCACCCGCCCCGCTGCGGCTCGGCCGGCCACCGGACCCCCTCCGGTGTGCCGGCCGAGCCGGTCAGTTCTGGTGCGACTGGTAGTGCGCGACGGCGTCCGAGGTGCGGCCGGCGCCGTAGACACGGAGGAACTCGGCGAGCTCGGGGTGGCTCGGGGCGAGGGCGTCCGCGGCGTCGATGATGTCGCCGGCGGCGGCCACCGAGCGCAGCAGCGACTGGATCTCGCGTACCACGCGCTTCACCGTGGGCGCACCCGAACTGTTCGTGGTATGCGTGGTGTTGTTGAGCACCGAGCCCCCCTGCGACTTCTTGATCTCGTCCATGCGCTCGGTCGCCTCGGCGGCGCTGACACTGCCGTCCGCGACCTGGGACGCCAGCTCCTGCAGCAGCTGCACCCGCTGGACCACCGCGGGATTGCCGATCTTCGCGCGCTGGCCGCTCATCAGCTGCGAGAGCATCGGAGCGGACAGGCCCAGGACCGCCGCGAGCCGGGCCTGGTTCAGCCCGAGATCGTCGATGAGCTTACGGAAGAGCGCCCCCAACGGCTCCCCGTACCAGTTCCGCTGCAGCTCCCGCGCTCTCGCGGTGGCTTCCTGCTGTGCGGCGTCCATTGCGTCTCCCCATCGCTTCCCCTGAAAACCGCGGTTCGCTGTAGCGAACCACGCCGAGCATCTTACGGAGAGTGGTCATCCGCGGGGAGCCCCAATCTTTTTGCGGGATACGGGGGGTGACCCGGTACTCTGGTCTGCGGCACCCGCCGGAACACGATTCTTCCGGCCGGGCGCTCCTTTCCGGGGCCTTAGCTCAGTTGGTAGAGCGCCGTCTTTGCATGGCGGATGTCAGGGGTTCGACTCCCCTAGGCTCCACCCAGAAAATGCCCTCCGGCCTGCGAAACCGCAGTGCCGGAGGGCATTTGCCGATCAATCGTCAGTTTTCTGTACTCAGGCCTCGTCGTCGCGGTCGGCCGCGTCCTCCTCCGCCTGCTTGGCCTCGACCTCGGGATCCAGGCCCGCCGGGCCGGTGCCGTCGACCGAGGTGAGGCGGCCCCCGTCGGGGACCTCCGTCGCCGCGGGCGGTTCGACCAGCCAGTCCGGGTTGGCCTGCTTGTCCCACCACTTCCAGGCCGCGAAGGCGCCGCCCGCCACGACGGCCAGCACCGCCGTCAGCTTCACGGCGCGGCCGGCCCGGGACCGCCGGGCATTGCGCCGGGCCAGCTTCTGGATCTCCTGCGCCGACACCTGGCCGCGCAGTGCGGCCAGCGCGGCGGCGCCGCGCGCGGCGGCCTCGTCGCGTACCGGAGCGGTCGCGGCGACGGCCTGCTCCAGCTTGGGACGTGAGTAGTCGGCGGCCTGCCGGGCGGCCTTACGGGTACGGACGGCGGCCTCGTGCGCGGCCACGTCCACCTTCGGCGGCACATGGGCGCGGGCCTGCTCCAGGCGCGGGGCGAGCCGGGCGTCGTACTGCACGCGGGCCTGTTCTGCGGCCTGCGACACCACGGGCGCCAGCCGTACGCGTGCCTCCTGCGCGTAGTACGCGGCACGCTCCTTGGCCGTGTCGGCGTAGGGCGCCACCACTTCCGCGGCGTGCAGCACGCTGTCCTTCGCCGAGCCGGTCGCGGCGCGCACGCTGTCGATGCGGGTCACGGGTTCCTCCTCCTCGGTGGCGTACGGTATTTCGACTTTCCACCCTTTTACGGATCATGCCTGCCGAGGGCGGGTGCGGCATGCGCGGGCGGGCATATGGGTGCCGATCGCTTGCTTCGGCCTGATTCGGGGCACCGGGGTGCCCGCCGTCGACACTGCCACGAATCGCCGCGCCGCGCCGCACGCCCCGCGGAAGTCGTGGCCGCCCGGAGACGCGCGGCCGGGACCGTGGAAGGATCGAAGGCGGCGGACGACAACGGAAGGCGGACCGTGGCCGAGCAGCTGTATGCCACCTTGAAGACCACCCTCGGCGACATCGAGGTGCGGCTCTTCCCGCTGCACGCTCCCGTCACGGTCAGGAACTTCGTCGAGCTGGCCCGCGGGGAACGCGAGTGGACCCACCCCGGCACCGGCGAGAAGAGCAGAAGACCGCTCTACGACGGCACGGTCTTCCACTGCGTCATGAGCGGATTCATGATCCAGGGCGGTGACCCGCTGGGGAACGGCCTGGGCGGCCCCGGCTACGGATTCGAGGACGAATGCCACCCCGACCTGGCCTTCGACGTCCCGTATCTGATGGCCATGGCCAACGCCGGCCCGGGCACCAACGGCTCCCAGTTCTTCATCACCGTCACGCCGAGCACCTGGCTCGACGGCAAGCGGACCATCTTCGGCGAGGTCACCGGCCCGGCCGGCCGGAAGGTGGTCGACGCCATCGCGAACGTGCCGACCGGACGCAACGACCGGCCGCTCGCCGACGTCGTGCTCGAGACGGTGGTCGTCGAGACGCGCGAGGACTGAGAAGGGAACCAAAGGCATCGCTCGTCCGTAAGGATGAACGGGGCAGGATGGTGCCGTAGGCACCGTACGACCAGGTACGGGCACGACGACCAAGGGGAACTGATGGACCAGGCCGCAGGGAGCGCGCAGGACGCCCGGAGCGTGCCCGTGTGCTACCGGCACCCGGACCGAGAGACCGGCGTGCGCTGCACCCGCTGTGAGCGCCCCATCTGCCCCGAGTGCATGGTCAGCGCCTCGGTCGGCTTCCAGTGCCCGGACTGCGTCCGCGGCGGCTCCGGTACGGGGCACGCACCGCAGGCGTCCCGGCCGCGCACGCTCGCCGGCGGCACGGTCACGACCGATCCCCGGCTGCTCACCAAGATCCTGATCGGGATCAACCTCGCGGTGTTCATCGCGATCCAGGCCGACCGCTCCCTCCTGGACGACGTGGTGCTCTACGGCGCCTGGCCGCCGAAGCCGTTCACGCCGACCTCGGGGGTCGCCGGCGGCGAGTGGTACCGCTTCGTGACGTCGATGTTCGCGCACGAGCAGTACTGGCACATCGGCTTCAACATGCTGAGCCTGTGGTGGGTCGGCGGTCCCCTGGAAGCGGCCCTCGGCCGGGCCCGCTACCTGGCGGTCTACTTCGCCTCCGGGCTGGCCGGCGGTGCGCTGACCTACCTGCTCGAATCCCCGACCACCGCGTCGCTCGGTGCCTCGGGCGCGATCTTCGGCCTCTTCGGCGCCACCGCGGTGCTGATGCGCCGGCTCAACTACGACATGCGGCCGGTCGTCGCCCTGCTGGCGATCAACCTGATCTTCACCTTCAACCCGTCCATGAACATCTCCTGGGAGGCGCACATCGGCGGGCTCGTCGCCGGTGTCGTCACCGGGTACGCGATGGTCCACGCCCCGCGCGAGAGGCGGTCGCTGGTGCAGTACGGCACCTGCGCCGTCGTCCTGGTGCTGTCGCTGGCGCTGGTGCTGGTCAGAACCGCGCAGCTCACCTGATCCGAACCGTTGTCCACAGGCTGTGGCGGATCTTGTGCACACGGTGCGGACACAGCTGTGCCCCCTGCCGCTCGGATGTGTTTCCGCAGGTCAGGCAGGGGGCGAACGGGTGTCTGACGGGCACTTGGCCAGTCACACCGGCGTCAACACCCGATGAGTTATCCACAGATCGTCGTTCTTTTCCCCACTGTGGAAAACAGCTGTGGATAACTCAGTGGATAGCCCTGGGCAGAGCTGTTTCCGGAGGTGCCGGGAACGCTACTTCCACTGCGTGGAGACGCCGAAGCCCGCGGCGATGAAGCCGAAGCCCACCACGATGTTCCAGTTGTCCAGGCTGTCGATGGGCAGCGAGCCGTCCGTCACGTAGAACACCACGATCCAGGCCAGGCCGATCAGGAACATGGCCAGCATGACGGGCGCGACCCAGGCGCGGTTGGTGAGCTTGATGGCCTGCGCCTGCTTCGCGGGCGGCGGCGTGTAGTCGGCCTTCTTGCGGATACGTGACTTCGGCACGAGGGTCTCTCCTGTCGATGCGCTGCGTGGCCGCGCAGGTAACTGGGTCGGGCTCGGGGCAGCGTACAAAGGGCCAACATGACGACTCTGTGTGCTCCCCCGGGCGTCCGTTAGCGTAGTGCTTCCGTGGCGCCGAAGGAGATAAGGGTACGTTGAGCAATTCTGCCGACTCCCCCGGGACGGGATCAACGGGTGCGGGCCCCGTTCGCAGGCTGCGTCTGCGGCCCGTACGGATGCTCACGGCGGCCGTCTTCGCCCTCGCCGGGCTGATCTTCTTCACCAGCTTCGACACGGCCAGGGGCACCGACATCCGCCAGGACGGCTCGCTGCTGAAGCTGTCCGACCTGATCCAGCAGCGCAGCCGTAAGAACAAGGCGCTGGACGAGTCCAACGCGACCCTGCGGGACGGCGTGGAGTCGCTCGCCGAGAGCGACGACGGCAGCACCAGGGCCCAGGACGAGAAGCTCGGCGGACTGGAGAAGAGCGCGGGCACCCGGAAGCTGACCGGCAAGGCCGTCACCGTCACCCTCAACGACGCCCCGCCGGGCGCCACCGCCAAGCTCCCCGGCTATCCCGAGCCGCAGCCCGATTACCTGGTCATCCACCAGCAGGACCTCCAGGCCGTGGTGAACGCGCTGTGGCAGGGCGGCGCCCAGGGCATCAAGGTCATGGACCAGCGGCTGATCTCCACCAGCGCGGTGCGCTGCGTCGGCAACACCCTGATCCTCCAGGGCCGCGTCTACTCACCGCCGTACAAGATCACGGCGGTCGGGGACCCGGACCGGCTGAAGCAGGCGCTCGCCGCGAGCAAGGCGATCCAGACCTACATGGTCTACGTCAACGTCTACGGCCTCGGCTGGAAAGTCACCGACGACGGGACGGTGACTCTTCCGGGGTACTCCGGCACAGTGGATCTGCGCTACGCGAAGCCAGTGGGGTAGACGTCCGTCCGGGAGCCGCCGGTGCGCGTGATCGTCAGAACCGTCAGCGAGCTGTGCCTCACGGTCGGCACCCTGATCGTGCTCTTCGTCGGCTACGTGCTGTTCTGGACGGGCGTCCGGGCCGACAGCGCGATGAGCGACCAGATCGACCGGCTGCACGCGGAGTGGTCGCGGGGCGGCCGGCCGCAGACCGCGGCAGCGCCGGGGCCGTCCGAGGCGGCAGAGGCTCCGAAGCCGTACACACCCGGCGAACCGTTTGCCCTCATGTACGTCCCGCGGCTCGGTTCCACGTGGAACAAGCCGGTGCTTGAGGGCACCGGGAGCGGCACCCTAAAGAAGGGCCTCGGCCACTACGCGAGCACCGCGCGGCTCGGCCGGCAGGGGAACTTCGCCGTCGCCGGGCACCGGCGGACGTACGGCGATCCGTTCAAGGACTTCCCCCGGCTGCGGCCGGGCGACGCGATCGTGCTCACGGACGGAACCACCTGGTTCACGTATCGGATCGACAAAGGCCCTTACAAAACGGTGCCGACCGATGTCGAGGTGATCGACCCTGTCCCACGTAAGTCCGGGTATACGCGTCCGGGCCGGTATCTGACCCTGACCACGTGCGATCCGGAATGGGGGCACAGTCACCGGCTGATCGTCTGGGCGCACCTGGATTCCACCCAGCGTGTGGAGGCAGGCGAACCGAGGGCTCTGCGCCGTTAGTCTGGTGACGTACGGCGTGGGTCTGGTGCCGTAGGGGATACGGAAGGGACGGCAAGGGACGGCATGTACGGCTGGATCTGGCGGCATCTGCCGGGCAACGCGTGGGTGAAGGCGCTCCTCTCGCTCCTACTGATCCTGGCCGTGGTCTACGTCCTGTTCCAGTACGTCTTCCCGTGGGCCGAACCGCTCCTGCCCTTCAACGATGTGACGGTGGACAACCAGTGAGTGCGCGGATTCTCGTCGTCGACAACTACGACAGCTTCGTCTTCAACCTCGTCCAGTACCTGTACCAGCTGGGCGCCGAGTGCGAGGTCCTGCGCAACGACGAGGTGTCGACCTCGCACGCCCAGGACGGCTTCGACGGCGTGCTGCTCTCGCCCGGCCCCGGGACGCCGGAGGAGGCGGGCGTGTGCGTGGACATGGTCCGGCACTGCGCGGCCACCGGGGTGCCGGTGTTCGGCGTGTGCCTCGGCATGCAGTCGATGCAGGTGGCGTACGGCGGTGTGGTCGACCGGGCGCCCGAGCTGCTGCACGGCAAGACCTCGCCGGTCGAGCACGAGGGCAAGGGCGTCTTCGCCGGCCTCCCCTCGCCCTTCACGGCGACCCGCTACCACTCGCTGGCCGCCGAGCCCGCCACGGTGCCGGCCGAGCTGGAGGTGACCGCCCGCACCCACGACGGGATCATCATGGGCCTGCGCCACCGTGAACTCCCGGTCGAGGGCGTGCAGTTCCATCCCGAGTCGGTGCTGACCGAGCACGGGCACCGGATGCTGGCCAACTGGCTGGCGGAGTGCGGCGACCAGGGTGCCGTGGCGAGGTCGGCGGGGCTCGCCCCGGTGGTGGGCAGGGCCACGGCGTGACCGCCCTGCGCCCCGAGCGCGAGGACTTGTACGGCGGCGGGAGTCCGTACGAGTCCTCCGCCGGTGCGCGGCCGTACGCGGGACGGCGGCCGGATCCGCCGACGGCGCCGATGCCCCGGCTGACCGAGGCCGACCTGGCGGGACCGCTGCCTCCTGCCGCGCCTGGCACCGTGCCGGCCGGCATGCCCGTGGTCGACGAGGAGACGATGGCCCTGCGGATCCCGGCGCGAGCCGGATCCGGCCCGGAGAGCGAGCCCACAGGCGGTTCTACGGCCCCTTCGGCCTCTGCCGCCTACGGAGCCGCTCAGGGCGGCCGTGCGGCCCGGAGAAAGGCCGCCAAGCGCCGTGGCGGGCGGCACGGCGGGGCCCGGGAGACGACGGCTCCCCCGGCCCAGCGGGACCCGCAGCGGCCCCTGACCCGGGTGGAGGCCCGGCGGCAGGCCCGGCTGCGCAAGGCCAGCCCGGCCACCGTCGCGAGCCGGGTGATCGGCGAGGTGTTCATCACCACCGGCGTGCTGATGCTGCTGTTCGTGACCTACCAGCTGTGGTGGACCAACGTCCGCGCGCACGCGCAGGCCGGCAGCGAGGCGCACCAGCTCCAGGACGACTGGGCCAGCGGCAAGCGGAACCCGGGTGTCTTCGAGCCGGGGCAGGGCTTCGCGATCCTGCACATCCCGAAGCTGGACGTGGTGGCGCCGATCGCGGAGGGCATCAGCAACAAGAGGGTGCTCGACAAGGGCATGGTCGGGCACTACGGCGAGGCCCCGCTGAAGACGGCGATGCCCGACGCGAAGACCGGCAACTTCGGGCTCGCGGCGCACCGCAACACGCACGGTGAGCCGTTCCGGTACATCAACCGGCTCGAGGCCGGTGACGCGGTCGTGGTCGAGACGCAGGACACGTACTTCGTGTACAAGGTGACCTCGATGCTGCCGGTCACCCCGCCGTCCAACACCAGCGTGCTCGATCCCGTCCCGCCCGGTTCCGGTTTCACCAAGCCCGGCCGCTACATCACCCTCACCACCTGCACGCCGGAGTTCACCAGCAAGTACCGGTTGATCGTCTGGGGCAAGATGGTCCAGGAACGCCCGCGCAGCAAGGGCAAGCCGGACGCGCTCATCGAGTAGGGCTTCACCGAGTAGGGGCAGAGGAACTGTGGCAGCGACCGCCGACGAGACCGACGAGACCACGGACGCGTCCGAACCGGTTCCGGATACGGCCCTGCGCCGCCGGCGCCCCGGCCGGATCGCGCTGGCGGTCAGCGTCTTCGGGGAACTCCTCATCACGGCGGGTGTGCTGCTCGGCCTGTTCGTCGTCTACTCGCTGTGGTGGACGAACGTGATAGCGGACCGCAAGGCCGACCGGCAGGCCGACGAGGTGCGCGAACACTGGGCGCAGCAGCAGGAGTCCGGTCCCGGCGCGCTCGACACGAAGGACGGCATCGGGTTCCTGCACGTGCCGGCGATGAGGAACGGCGAGGTGCTGGTCGAGAAGGGCACCGGCACGGACGTCCTCAACGACGGTGTGGCCGGCTACTACACCGACCCGGTCAAGGCCACGCTGCCCACCACCGGCAAGACGGGCAACTTCGCCGTCGCCGCCCACCGGGACGGGCACGGCGCGAAGTTCCACAACATCGACAAGATCGAGAAGGGCGACCCGATCGTCTTCGAGACCCGGGACGACTGGTACGTCTACAAGGTCTACGCGGTCCTCCCCGAGACCTCGAAGTACAACGTCAAGGTCCTCTCGGCGGTCCCCGAGGAGTCCGGCGCGAAGAAGCCCGGCCACTACATCACCCTGACGACCTGCACCCCCGTGTACACCTCCCGCTACCGGTACGTGGTGTGGGGGGAACTGGTCCGCGTGGAGAAGGTGGACAGCAGGCGGACGCCGCCGGCGGAGCTGCGCTGATTCAACTGACCCTCCTGTCCGCAGGGACAAGGTCACTGCAGACAGGAGACGGTACCTTATATGAGCGGGATGGCACGCCGCCGCTCAAGTGAGGGTTTTTGAAGCAGGCACCACGTCTTAAGTGTCGAAGTTTTCCTGCGTATACCCGTAGCTTCCGTCGCTCCCCTTCACCCACACCTCAACGAGATAACTCGTCCCTTCCTTGAGGTCTCCAGTCTTCCAAGAAGTGCACTGACCAGCCGTAAGGCCTCGAGAACTTACCGTACGATCATCATAGGAGTAGCCATCCTGGTCGGTGTCTATTCCGACAACAATCCACTTACCGTCTGCTCTGCTGTCGCATGCTCTGATTGCATCGCCGGGTATTGACCCACTCGGATCATCGTTGAATTGCCCGTACCCGAATTTCTCGTGGAACCCGTTGTATACGGGAAGTGAATACGGTGCTGCCATTGCTGAACCGCTCACTCCGAGCGCTAGGGTCAGTGCGCATGACGCTGTGGCGGTAACCTTCAGGATCTTCCCTTTATGTTGCCTCATAATCTCAATTGCCTCGCAGAAATTGGGCTATGTGTCTGGAACAGCCTCATCATATCTACATGCAGTCGAGCGGTGAGAGCTATTTTGCGCCAAGGTGGTAGGTCGCGGGCGGTGTGCGGCCAGGCGAATCTCTTTTACGTGCTTCTTGGGTGCAGTGTCCTAAGGGAGCCGAGCACCGTCGGTGAGCCAGCAGACGGTTCAAGCCATCATGTCTGCAACAACGGACGCTGTGGCCGAGCTCCGCCATGTCTCTAGACTGATCACATTCCAGGACTGCAGAGGGTGATCTCCGAGCGAGGGGATGACGGCCAAACACAGTAATTATCGTGATGTCTGCACGCGCTCGGCGTACGCAATTAGCTGCGGTCAGGTGGCCAACCTGTCGTTGATTTACAGGCGAATGCTTATCTAGTCAGGAGGAGGTCATGTCGAAATGAGGCGATGCTGTATTCAAGGCCGTGGCAGTATGACTTAAGCTGACAGGGCCCTGCGCCCCGAGTTCTACCGTTGTGCAGGGCCATCTGCGCCGTTTGTATTATCCGTCGGCGCCGCCAAAGATCCCGCCATTGTTGTTATTGCCGTTGCTGCCATTGTTCCCGCCGCCGAAGCCTACGGTCGTCAGGGTGATCGTGGTGCCGGCCGGGTCGTCGACCTGCTCGTTTTGCTTCGGGTCCTGCTGGGCGACGAGCGCGGTGTCACTGCTGTCGCTGCCCGGGCTGAACTGGATGTTGGTGAAGCCAGCGGCGTTCAGTAGCTGCTTGGCCACAGCGACTGTGCGGCCACGGACGTCCGGGACCTGCGTCTTTTGCTTTTCCTGCACCTTGCCGACGTTGATCGCGACGGCCGTGTTCTTGGAAACCTGCTGGCCTGCCGAAGGATTGGTCGAGAGGACCTTGCCGTTCTGTTGCGGGTCGCTGGTGGGGGTGTCGTTGCACGTCGGGGCCAGACCCTTGGCCTGGATCTCGGCCTTCGCCTCGTCGCAGGACTTGCCGGTGACGTCGGGGACGGTCACCTTCTCCTCGGCCTTGGCGATGATGAGGGTGATGTCAGAACCCTTTTGCCGCTGCTTGCCGCCGATCGGGTCCTGGTCGAGCACGGTGTTCGGGATCTCCGTGGAGATGCGGGTCTCCGTCTTCACCGTGAACTTGTAGTCGTCGCTCTCCAGCTTCGCCTTGGCATCGTCGAGACTGAGGCCGATGACGCTGGGCACGGTGACCTTCGGCGCGCCCGTGGACACCACCAGGGAGATCGTGTCGTTCCTGTTGACCTGCGTGCCGGCCGTCGGGTCTTGGGAGCAGACGTTACCCTTCGGCTGGTTCTCACAGGCCTTGCGGATCGGTTCCGCTAGCCTTAGGTCGGAGTTCACCGCCATTTTCTGGGCTTCTTGGTAGGTGTGGCCGACGAAGTTCGGTGCGTCCAAGGTCTGGTCGGCGTTCTTGTCGCTGAAGGCCCACTTGCCGATCAGGATCGCGCCGATCAGGACCAGCAGGCCCGCGACCACCAGCAGGATCGTGGAGGTGTTGGACTTCTTCTGCTGGCGGCGGCGGTCCGGGCGGTCGTCGTAGCCGTAGCCGCCGTCGTCCGGGTTCATCGGCGGGAGCATGGCGGTCGCCCCGGCCGCGGACTCCGAGCGCAGGGCGGTCGTCGCCTGGTCGTCGGGGTAGCCGCCGTAGCCGACAGCGCCCATCCCGGCCGCGGCCGCGACCGGCTGGCCGTCCAGGCACGCCTCGATGTCGGCGCGCATCTCGTCGGCCGACTGGTAGCGGTAGTTCGGGTCCTTGACCAGTGCCTTCAGGACGATCGCGTCCATCTCCGGCGTGATCTCGGGGTCGAAGACCGACGGGGGTTGCGGTTCTTCCCGGACGTGCTGGTAGGCCACGGCCACCGGGGAGTCGCCCACGAAGGGGGGCCGTACCGTCAGCAGCTCGTAGAGCAGGCACCCCGTCGAATACAGGTCCGAGCGGGCGTCGACCTGCTCGCCCTTGGCCTGCTCCGGGGAGAGGTACTGGGCCGTGCCGATGACCGCCGCGGTCTGGGTCATGGTCATGCCGGCGTCGCCCATGGCGCGGGCGATGCCGAAGTCCATCACCTTGACCTGGCCGTTACGGGTCAGCATGACGTTGGCCGGCTTGATGTCGCGGTGGACGATGCCGTTGCGGTGCGCGTACTCCAGGCCCTGGAGGATGCCGATGGTCATCTCCATCGCGCGCTCGGGCAGCAGCTTGCGGCCGGAGTGCAGCAGCTCGCGGAGCGTGGATCCGTCGACGTACTCCATCACGATGTACGGGATGGAGACCCCGTCGATGTAGTCCTCGCCCGTGTCGTAGACCGCGACGATCGCGGGATGGTTGAGCGAGGCGGCCGACTGGGCCTCCCGGCGGAACCGGGCCTGGAAGGACGGGTCGCGTGCGAGGTCCGCACGCAGCGTCTTCACCGCCACGGTGCGGCCGAGGCGGGTGTCATGCGCGAGGTAGACCTCTGCCATGCCACCGCGGCCGAGCACCTGGCCCAGCTCGTACCGGCCGCCGAGGCGACGCGGCTCTTCCATAGCTACCTACCAGCCCTCTCCGTCGGTCTCGGCCGCGCACCCGTGTGCACGGCCGGAGGCTGCCGTCCGGGCCTACCGTACCCGGCTCGCTCTGTGTGACCTGGCCAAGCCCGTAACCCGATACAGGACCGGTATCGCAACGTGCGGCGTTGTGAAGGGGATGTGAGCGGCCTCACTCCCGGTGATCGGCTGCGGTCACTTCTTGGAGTCGATGACCGCCTCCATGACGTTCTTCGCGATCGGCGCGGCCAGGCCGCCACCGGAGATGTCGTCGCGGTTGGCGCCCTCGTCCTCGATCACCACGGCCACGGCGACCGGGGAGCTGCCGTCGGGCAGCTTGGCGTAGGAGATGAACCACGCGTACGGGTTCTCGCTGTTCTCGACACCGTGCTGGGCGGTACCGGTCTTGCCGCCGACCTTGACGCCGTCGATCTTCGCGCGCGTGCCGGTGCCCTTCTCGACCACCGTCTGCATCATGTCCTGCAGTATCTGCGCGTTCTTCGGCGACAGCGGCCGGCTCAGCTCCTCCGGCTGGGTCGTGGCGACCGGGTCCAGGTTGGAGGACTGCAGGGAGTCGACCATGTACGGCTTCATCAGCTTGCCGTCGTTGGCGACCGCGGAGGCGACCATGGCCATCTGCAGCGGGGTGGCGGCGGTGTTGTACTGGCCGATGGAGGACAGCGCGGTCTGCGACTGGTTCATGTCGTCGGAGAACACCGAGGCGCTGGAGCGGACCGGGGTGAACTGCTCGGAGGTGAAGCCGAACTTCTTCGCCTCGTCGAGCATCTTGTCGTTGCCGAGGTCGGAGCCGATCTTGCCGAAGACCGTGTTGCAGGAGTACTGGAGCGCGACCCGCATGGTCGCGTTCTCGCAGGGGATGTTGCCCTCGTTCTTCAGCTGGGTCGTGGTGCCCGGCATGGTCCACGGCAGCGGCGAGTCGGTCTTCTCGTCGGCCGAGGTGTACTTGCCGTTCTCCAGCGCCGCGGCGGCCGTGACCACCTTGAAGGTGGAGCCCGGCGGGTAGGTCTCGCGCAGCGCCCGGTTCAGCATCGGGTCGTTGGGGTTGTACTTCTTCTGGAGCTTCTTCCAGGCCGCGGCGTCGTCGTTGGTGTTCCCCGCGAAGGACGAGGGGTCGTACGACGGGTAGGAGGCCAGCGCCAGGATCTTGCCGGTGGAGGGGTCCAGGGCGACGACCGCGCCCTTGCCGCCCTGGTTCTTCAGGCCGTCGAACGCGGCCTTCTGCGCGGCGGCGTTGAGCGTGGTGACGACGTTGCCGCCCTGCTGCTCCTTGCCGGTGATCATGTCGAGGGTCTTGCGGAAGAACAGCCGGTCGTCGTCGCCGGTGAGGATGCCGTCTTCCAGGGACTCCAGCTGCGTGGCGCCGAAGGCCTGCGAGGCGTAGCCGGTGACCGGCGCCCACATGGGGCCGTTCTTGTAGGTGCGCTTGTACTTCAGGTCGTTCAGGCCGGTCTTGCTGGTCAGGGTGGACCCGGTGATCGGGTCGCCGCCGGACACGATGATGTCGCCCCGCGGGGTGGCGTAGCGGGCGATCGTGACGCGGCGGTTCTTCGGGTCGTCCTTGAGCTTGTCGGCCCGGACGTACTGAAGGTAGTTGTCGCGCAGCAGCAGGGTGAGGACGAGGAGGCCGCAGAAGATCGCGATCCGGCGCAGGGGCTTGTTCATGACGGGCGGACCACCTGGGTCATTTCGGCGTCGGGGTCGGCAGCGGGGGCGGGCGCCGGACGGCGGGCTGTGTCGCTGATGCGGATCAGGACGCCGATCAGCGCCCAGTTGGCGATGACGGACGAACCACCGTAGGCGAGGAACGGCATCGTCATACCGGTCAGCGGGATGAGGCCCATCACACCGCCGGCGACGACGAAGACCTGGAGTGCGAAGGCGCCGGACAGGCCGATGGCGAGCAGCTTGCCGAACGGGTCGCGGGCGGCGAGGGCGGTGCGCACGCCGCGCTCCACGATCAGGCCGTAGATCAGCAGGATCGCCATGATGCCGGCCAGGCCCAGCTCCTCGCCGAAGGTGGCGAGGATGAAGTCGGAGTTGGCGGCGAACCGGATCAGCTCGGAGTGGCCCTGGCCCCAGCCGGTGCCGAGGGTGCCGCCGGAGCCGAACGCCCACAGGGCCTGCTGGAGCTGGTCGGAGTGGACGCCGGTGACGCCGGGGGTGCGGCTGAGCGTGTACTCACGCATCGGGTCGAGCCAGGCCTGCACACGAACCTTGATGTGCGGCTCGAAGCTGGCCACGCCGATGGCGCCGGCGGCGGACATCAGCAGACCGAAGACGATCCAGCTGGTCCGCTCGGTGGCGACGTACAGCATGATCACGAACATGCCGAAGAACAGCAGCGAGGTGCCGAGGTCGGTCTCGAAGACGAGGATGAGGATCGAGATCGCCCAGACGACGAGGATCGGGCCGAGGTCGCGGCCGCGTGGCAGGTATAGCCCCATGAAGCGGCGGCTGGCGAGCGCGAGCGCGTCCCGCTTGACCATCAGGTAGCCCGCGAAGAACACCGCCAGCACGATCTTGGCGAACTCACCGGGCTGGATGGTGAAGCTGCCGATCGCGATCCAGATCTTGGCGCCGTACACGTCCGCGCCGAGGCCCGGGACCAGCGGCAGGAGCAGCAGGAACAGCGCGGCCACCATGGAGATGTAGGTGTAGCGCTGCAGCGTGCGGTGGTCCTTGAGGAAGACCAGTACCGCCACGAACAGCGCGATGCCCATCGCCGTGTAGATCAGCTGGTTGGTCGCCTTGCCGCCCGCGACATGGATCTGTTGGAGCAGCTTGGACTGGTCCAGCCGCCAGATGCACACCAGTCCCAGCCCGTTGAGCAGGGTGGCGAGCGGCAGCAGCAGCGGATCGGCGTACGGGGCGAACTTCCGTACGACGAGGTGGGCGACGCCCGCGAGTAGGCCAAGTCCGAGGCCGTAGCTCAGCAAGCCGGTGGGGACCCGGCCGTCGAGGGCCAGGCCCACGTTGGCATAGGCGAACACCGGGATGACCACGGCGAAGACCAGCAGGGCCAGCTCGGTGTTGCGACGGCTCGGCGCGCCGATGGCGCCGATCGTGGACGTGTGATGCGTCGGCGGGTTCGTAGTACTGCTCATCGTGTGACAGGGCCTCTCACGGCTTGCCTACTGCTTACCGCACAGCGAGACGACCTTCTGCTCATCCTCCGAGAGAGTGGGGCCGGGGCTGGGGGTCGCGGACGGGGTCGTGGACGGAGACTTCGAAGGGGACGCCGGCGACGTCGGGGACGTCGGTGACGTCTTCGAGGCCGACGGGTTCGGGGTCGGGGAGGCCTTGGTGAAGGCGGTCTGCGTGGTGGTGCCCTTGGTGCCGCCGGTCTTCCCGGCGCCCTTCTGGGCGTTCTTCTGGGCGTTCTTCGCGGTCTCGGCGGCCTTGCGCTCGGCCTGCTTGCGGCAGGCGGAGGCCTGCACGGCCAGCTCCTCGACCTTGGTCTGGGCCGCCTGCAGCCCGCCCTCCGCGATCGTGGCCTTCACCTGCTTCTGCTGGTACGGCGGCAGGTACTTGAGTTCGATCTCGGGGTGGTCCCTCTCCACCTTCGACAGCGACACCCAGGCCAGGTCCTGGCTGATCCCGCGGTACAGCGCGACGTGCTCGTCCTTGGCGCCGACGTAGTACTGGGTCTGCGTCCAGCGGTAGCCGCCGTACAGGCCGCCGCCGACGACGGCGAGGGCGAGGGCGCCGTAGAGCGAGGTCTTCAGCCATCTGCGCTGCTTGCGCGGCTTGGTCAGCTCGTCCTCGGCGTAGTCGCCGAAGCCGCCGGCCGGGACGTAGCCGGTGGTGTCGCCGGAGCCGGGCGGGCCGAACTCGCCGCCGCCGTGCCCCTGGCCCTGGCGGCCCAGGTGGGAGGCGCGGCCGGCCGGGGTCTGCATGATGCCGTTGTCGTGCAGGTGGTGCTGGTTCTCGGCGACGGCGCCGACCACGACCGGCTGGTCGGACAGCTGCCCGGCGAGGGTGTCGCCGGTGTCCAGGTCGAGCACGTCGGCGACGATGACGGTGATGTTGTCGGGGCCGCCGCCGCGCAGGGCGAGCTGGATCAGCTCCTGCACGGTCTCCTGCGGGCCCTGGTAGCTGGCGAGGGTCTCCTCCATCGTCTGGTGGGAGACCACGCCGGACAGGCCGTCGGAGCAGATCAGGTAGCGGTCGCCGGCCCGGACCTCGCGGATCGACAGGTCGGGCTCGACGTGGTCGCCGCTGCCGAGGGCGCGCATCAGCAGGGAGCGCTGCGGGTGGGTGGTGGCCTCTTCCTCGGTGATCCGGCCCTCGTCCACCAGCCGCTGCACCCAGGTGTGGTCCTGGGTGATCTGGGTGAGCACTCCGTCACGCAGGAGATACGCGCGCGAGTCGCCGACGTGCACCAGGCCGAGCCGCTGGCCGGTCCACAGCAGCGCGGTGAGGGTGGTGCCCATGCCTTCGAGCTGGGGGTCCTCCTCGACCATGGCGCGCAGCTGGTCGTTGGCGCGCTGCACGGCGACGCCGAGGGAGGTGAGGATGTCGGAGCCGGGCACGTCGTCGTCGAGCGTGACCAGGGTGGAGATCACCTCGGAGGAGGCGACCTCGCCCGCGGCCTGGCCGCCCATGCCGTCGGCGATGGCGAGCAGGCGCGGACCGGCGTAACCGGAGTCCTCGTTGCCCTCCCGGATCATGCCTTTGTGCGATCCGGCGGCAAAGCGCAGTGACAGACTCATGCGCACCTCGCCCGTCGGCTCCGGGTACAGCCGGTCGTGTCGAGCCACACTGCCCACCCTCCGGTTGGGAGCGCGCCGGAGACCGGGTGGCGGCCTGCCGCTGCGTGCTCGCTCCGCTCGCGCTTATTCATGACGTAGCACTACTTCCGCAGCTCGATTGCGGTCTTGCCGATGCGGATCGGCGCGCCCAGCGGGATCGGCGTGGGGGTCGTCAGCCGGGACCGGTCCAGGTAGGTGCCGTTGGTGGAGCCGAGATCCTCGATGATCCACTGGCCGTCGCGGTCCGGGTAGATCCTGGCATGGCGGCTGGAGGCGTAGTCGTCGTCCAGCACGATCGTGGAGTCGTGCGCCCGGCCCAGGGTGATCGTCTGGCCCTGCAGCGCGACGGTGGTGCCGGTCAGTGTGCCCTCGGTCACGACCAGCTTGGAGGGGGTGTTGCGGCCCCGGCGGCCGCCGCCCTGCTGGCCGCGCTGCGGCGGCGGAGTGGCCTGCTGCCGGGTCTGCTGCCGGCCGGACTGCTGCGGCCGGGCCGCCTCCCTACGCGATCCGCGCTGGGTGACGCGCGTACCGAACAGGTCGCTCCGGATGACCTGCACGGCCACGATCACGAACAGCCACAGTACGGCCAGGAAACCCAGCCGCATGACCGTGAGGGTCAGCTCTGACATTGCCCCCGCTTCACCCTTCGGCTTGCCTATAGATAACGGTGGTGCTGCCCACGACGATCCGCGAGCCGTCGCGGAGCGTAGCGCGGGTGGTGTGCTGCCCGTCCACCACGATGCCGTTGGTGGAACCGAGATCCTGGATCGTCGAGGGCGTTCCGGTCCGGATCTCGCAGTGCCGGCGGGAGACGCCGGGGTCGTCGATCCGCACGTCGGCGTCGGTGCTGCGGCCCAGCACCAGCGTCGGGCGGGAGATCTGGTGGCGGGTGCCGTTGATCTCGATCCAGTAGCGGGTGCGCGCGCCGCTCATCGGTGCCGCGGCGGGCCGCTGGGTGGCGGGCTGCGGGTAGCCGTACCCGCCGGGGCGGGCGCCGGGCGGCGGCGCGGCCGGCATCGGGGGCACGCCCGCGGGGGCGGCCGGCGGGTAGCCGTAACCGCCCGGGGCGCTCTGCGCGGGGCGTCCGGCGGGCGGCTGCGGCGCCGCCTGCTGACTGCTGGAGGAGGCGAGGGTGCGCGAGCGCACCCGGTACAGGCCGGTGTCCAGGTCCTCGGCCTTCTCCAGGTTGACCTTGATCGGACCCATGAAGGTGTAGCGCTGCTGCTTGGCGTAGTCGCGCACCATGCCGGCCAGCTCGTCGCCGAGCTGCCCGGAGTAGGGGCTGAGGCGCTCGTAGTCCGGCGCGCTCAGCTCCACGATGAAGTCGTTGGGTACGACGGTCCGGTCACGGTTCCAGATGGTGGCGTTGTTGTCGCACTCCCGCTGGAGCGCTCCGGCGATCTCCACGGGCTGGACCTCGGACTTGAAGACCTTGGCGAAGGTGCCGTTCACCAGACCTTCGAGACGCTGCTCGAACTTCTTCAGGACTCCCATGGGGCACCTCCTCCGTCCCTGCCGTCGTCTTGCCTGCTCTGTGCCGCTGCCTTGCCGGGTACTGCCGGTACTGCTTACTGATCGTATCTACGCGCCCGCCAATCAGCCGGTTCCCCCAGCGGCTCCCCTTGGAACTCCTGGCGCGTGTCCTGCTGTCATGGATCGTAGAGGCGGGCCGCAACCAGTGTCCCGCACCCGGCTGTGGACCCGGTCCGCCTCCGGGGGAGATGACCGGGACCGGTACGAGGTTGATACGAGAAGCGCGTCTCCCTGATACGCACGCCCGTCCGAGCGCCGTCCCGCGCGCGCCCTGGTGGCGGGGAAGGTACGGGCGGGAAGCGATGTGAATCCACCCCGTACGGCGTGCTAATGTTCTGCGTGTCGGAAGGGGCCGGCCCGAAAGGGCAGGAGCCGGAAGACACACCCAATGCGCGGGTGGCGGAATAGGCAGACGCGCTGGATTCAGGTTCCAGTGCCCGCAAGGGCGTGGGGGTTCAACTCCCCCCTCGCGCACAGAGAAACCGATGAAACGGGTCTCTGCCGGTGACGGAAGTCACCGCAGGGGCCCGTTTCTCGTTGTGTTCCGAGGTGTGAGGGATGGCACAGCCGGGCGCTGTTGGTCTCGTTGGTGAGCTATCTCACGGGCTGGGTCGCGCTGTTGCCGCCGTGCCCGGGAGCGACATCCGGGTCAGAGCGTCATGTTCATGCTGTTAGCCTCCTCGCACGCGCGTGGGGGGAGCGGCCGGGGGGGCCGGAGGGGCGCAGCGTTGCCGTACCTCCGCCCATGCCTCCCCTGCTCTCTGGAGGAACGGTGGCCCGACTCGGCTCACACCGGCACAGACCCCGGCCCGGATCACGCCCGGTACGACGGACCGCGGCCGTCCTCGCGGCGGCGCTCGGCCTCGGCCTGCCCCTCGCGCCCACGCCCGCGGCGGCGGTGCCGGCCGCGCCCACGGTCTCCGCGGGGGAGCTGGTGCTGCCCGCCGCCGCGCGGGCCGTCCCCCGGTTCACCTGCATCCTCAACGCCGGGACCAGCGGCTTCCTGTGGGTGCAGGAGGGCGACGACCGGTACCTGTGGACGGACTACGCCACCGGCACCACCACCGCGCTGGAACAGCGCCTGCCGGTCCCGCTGCAGTACGACATCGACAACGGCACCTACCTCGGGGACGTCTCCTTCGCACCCGGCCACTACGGGGACGGGTCGGACACCGTCGCCCTCTACTCGGAGGAGGACGCCCAGGTCACCCTCGTCCGGGGCGCGGGAACCTCCGGTGGCACCACCGTGGTGCCGGTGCCCGAGGGCCACACGTACGAGGGCACCTTCGGGGACACCGTCCTCACCGGCACGAGCAACCCGGGCGCCTTTCAGCTCGTACGGGCCGACGACGGCGAGGTCCGCGGGACGCCGGTGACGGGGCTGCCCGGCGGCGCCCACGACATCCGCGTCGAGGACGGCGACGCACGGTCCGTCATCCTGCGCTACCAGACCGAGGACGGCAGCCACTGGAGCATCGTCGACCTCGCCACCGGCGCGGCGGAGGCGCTGCCCGACCGGCCCAGCCCGCAGGAGGGCTGGGAGGTGACCGGCTTCCGGCTGAGCCCCGGCTCGGTGCTGCGGCTGCGCACCGGACGCGGCAAGGCGGACCTGTTCGACCGGGCCGACCCGGCCGCGGCGCCCCGCACCCTGGAGACGAGTGCGCTGTCGTACCAGGCCGCCTACGGCGTCGTCGGCTCGGCACTGCTGGGCGTCGAGCCGATGTCGCCGGGCGACGACAAGTATCGGGGCCAGCCCCTGTTCGCCCTCGGCTCCGACGGCTCGGACACGGCCCTGACCAAGGTCATGGACCCGGCCGCCCGTCAGCTCGTCCAGGCTCCGGACGGCTCCGTCCTGGTGGCGGGCGCCGCGCAGTACGTCGACCGGGGCGACCTCGACTGGGGCGTGTACCGGGTCGCCCAGGGCGCCGACGGCTCGGTCACCCGCAGCCGGCTGACCGCCGTACAGCCGATGCCCGCGCAGGTCCACGGACTCTCCCTCGGCAGCGGCATCCTCACCACCGCCGACGACAGCACGCTCTACGAGCCGCACACGGTCATCGGTGCCTACCGCAGCACCTGGCTCACCACGAGCGGCACCCCGAGCCCTTCGCGGACCACCGTGGACGGGCTGGTCAGCGGCTGGGACGGGCCCTGCGACGAGACCACGCCCCGCTGCATCCGGATGTTCGCCGACGGCACCGGCCACCACGGCCGCCGTGACCCCACCGAGTCCGGCCTGACCATGCTCCGCTCCAACGGCGCCGCCGACTGGGGCCCGACCCTCGACACAGGCGACGACTCCCCGCAGCTCGCGGACCTCTCCGGGCGGTACGCCGTCGTGGACGGCGCCTCCTCCGGCAAGCAGTACATCGGTGAGTTCGCCACCGCCGGGTCCGGCAAGGTCCTGCTCAAGCGCGACCGGGCCGCCGCGGCCGTGTGGGGCTCCACCCTGTGGAGCGGCGCGGCGAGCGGCGGCAAGGTCACGGCCACCCGGCTGCCCGCGGGGACCGCCGTCGAGTCCTTCACCACGCGCAACGGCTGCACCCCGTCCGACCTCCAGGCCGTGGACCGCTTCGTGTACTGGTGTGCCGGGACACCTGGGGCGACGCACACGGCGCCGGCCTGTACGACCGTACGACCAAGCGCACTTCCACCGCCCCGGACGGCCGGGTCCTGCTCGGGGACGGATACCTGGTCGAGCGGGTTCCCGGCACCCAGTCGGACAGCGGGCTGAGGCTGCTCGACCTGCACAACGGGCTGCCGGCCGGCGGCAGTCACACCGACCTGCCGAGCCGCAAGCTCGCCGACTGGACCGACATCGGCCGGGAGAACACCGGCGCCGGGACCAGCTGGACCGTGGACCGGTTCGGCGGCGGCGTCGCCTACGCCGACCGCGACCAGCGCGTGCACGTCGTACCGGCCGGTGTTCCGGCGTCCCCCCTCACGGCCGTCGACGCCACGGTCACCGCGGGATCCGCGAACTGGTCCGGCACCTGGTGGCTGTCCAAGCCCGCCGCCGACTGGAAGGTGACCGTCCGTCGGAAGGCGTCCGGCACCACCGTCCGCACGCTCTCCGGCGCCACGGCCCGGGGGCAGCTGACGGCCGCCTGGGACGGCAGGGACAGCGCGGGCCGCCTGGTCACCAACGGCACCTACACCTGGACCCTCACCGCCCGGCCCGCCGACGGCCAGGGCGCCGCGCTCACCCTCTCCGGAGACGTCAAGGTGACCGCGGGAGCCGCCACACCGCGCGACTACGCCGGCAACGACGGGGTCGGTGACGTCCTCACCCTCAGCTCCTCCGGCACCCTCACCGTCCGGCGCGGCACCGGCACGGGCACGCTGGGCGGCACGGTCTCCGGCGCGGGCTGGCCGGCCACCGCCCAGGTGGTGCCGTTCGGCGACCTGGACGGCGACCGCTGCAACGACGTGCTGGTCCGCACCGGCGGCGCCCTGCGGGCCTACCGCCCGGCCTGCGGCAAGGCCCCGACGCCCGGCACGCCGTACACCTCGCTGGGCACCTCCGGCTGGAACGCGTACGACGTCCTCACCTCCCCCGGCGACGTCAACGGCGACGGCCGTCCCGACCTGGTCGGCCGCCAGTCCTCGACCGGAGACGTCTACCTCTTCAAGGGCACGGCCGGCGGCAAGCTCTCCGCCCGCACGAAGACCGCCTCGCACTGGACCGGCTACAAGAAGATCACCGGCGCCGGTGACCTCAACGGCGACGGCCGCGGTGACCTCCTCGTCCAGGACACGTCCAACGAGCTGTGGCGGTACGAGGCGAACACCACGAGCACGGGCGGTTTCAAGGCCCGGGTCAGGGTGTTCGCCGACTGGGGCGCGTCCTACAACGCGGTCGTCGGCGCCGGCGACTTCACCGGTGACGGCCGAGCGGACCTCGTGGCCCGCGACACCTCCGGCACCGTGTGGCGCTGCGACGGCAACGGCAAGGGCTCGTTTGGGGGCCGTGTGAAGATCGCGACGGGGTGGAAGGGGTACGGCACGGTCGTGTGACGGCAGCCCCTCCGCAGCCGCCGCGCCGGCGGACTTTTCCACAGGGTCTGACGCGTTTCGGTCACCGGTTGTACGGTCTCTCCGAGTTGATGTTCGTGCCGGCGCCCGTGCGTTCGGCTGGTTCGGGGGAGGCGGTCGGTGTGACCGGAAGCGGTGTGGGCGCGGCGGACGCGGCGGACGGGGGTGCGCGCCGGCTGCCCCGGGTGCGCGGGTTCGCCCCGTGGCCGCCGCAGGGCTCGCCGAAGGAGGAGGGCAAGGCGCTGCGGAGAAGCGTGCCGCGCTCCGCCCACGGCGCGCTCGACCTGGACGCCGCCCGGCCCGACGCGGTGAGCGCGGTGGCCGGGTCCAACGCCGGCCGCATCCCCGAGCTGACCCCGCTGCGCGTGGGCCGGATGGCGGCCACCCCCTTCGCCTTCCTGCGCGGCGCGGCCGGACTCATGGCGTACGACCTCGCCCGCACCCCCACGACCCGGATCGGCACCCAGATCTGCGGTGACGCGCACGCCGCCAACTTCGGCCTGTACGGCGACGCCCGCGGCGACCTCGTCATCGACCTCAACGACTTCGACGAGACCGTGCACGGCCCCTGGGAATGGGACCTCAAGCGGCTCGCCGCCTCGCTGGTGCTCGCCGGCCGGGAGGCGGGCGCCGACGAGGACACCTGCCGCGCCGCGGCCCGGGACGCGGCCGGCGCCTACCGCCGCACCCTGCGGCTGCTCGCCAAGCTGCCCGTGCTCGACGCCTGGAACGCCATCGCGGACGAGGAGCTCGTCTCCCACACCGACGCCCACGACCTGCTCGGCACGCTCCAGCGGGTCTCGGAGAAGGCCCGGGCCAACACCAGCGGCCGGTTCGCCGCGAAGTCGACCGAGGCGGCGCCCGACGGCGGACGCCGGTTCGTGCCCGCCCCGCCGGTGCTGCGCCGCGTCCCGGACGCCGAGGCCGCCGCGGTCGCCGCGTCCCTGGAGGCGTACGTCGACACCCTCGGCGAGGACCGCCACCCCCTGCTCGCCCGGTACGCCGTGCACGACGTCGCCTTCCGCGTGGTCGGCACCGGCAGCGTCGGCACCCGGTCCTACGTGGTCCTGCTCCTCGACCACCGCGACGAGCCCCTGGTCCTCCAGGTGAAGGAGGCCCGCCCCTCCGCGCTCGTCCCGCACCTGCTCACGGCGGGTTTCGAGGCGCCCGCGGTGCCGCACGAGGGCCGCCGGGTGGTCCTCGGGCAGAAGCGGATGCAGGTCGTCAGCGACACCCTGCTGGGCTGGACCACCGTGGAGGGGCGCCCCTACCAGGTGCGCCAGTTCCGCAACCGGAAGGGCAGCGTCGACCCGGCCGCCCTCGCCGCCGACCAGATCGACGACTACGGACGCATGACCGGCGCCCTGCTGGCCCGCGCCCACTCCCACAGCGCCGACCCCCGGCTGATCGCCGGGTACTGCGGCAAGAACGAGGAACTGGACGAGGCGATCGCCGCCTTCGCCGTCGCCTACGCCGACCGCACGGAGGCGGACCACGCCGACCTGATCGCGGGCATCCGGGCGGGGCGGATCGAGGCCGAGCCGGGGGTCTGAGGGGATTCCCGGGGTGTTGTGAGGGGTTTCCCGGGAGCGGGGAGCCGCACCCCGGTCCGAGCCGGGGGCAGCGGCTACGCTGGGCGGGTGACGACCCCGGAAGCCGACCCGTCCCAGGCCCCCCGCCCCGAGGAACGGCTGGAACAGGCCGTGCGGGCCGCCGAGCAGGCGTTGATCGAGTACGAGATCGCCGTGGAGACCTTCCGCGTCGAGGTCGAGAACTTCGCCCGCCTGCACGAACAGCGCCTCGGCCCGCTCTACGCCCGCATCGAGGAACTGGACGCCGAGATCGCCGAGGCGAAGGCCGCCCGCACCGGTGACCCCGAGGACATCCGCCGTGCGCAGGAGGCCCGTGCCCGGGTGCTGCCGATGCCCGGCGTGGAGGACCTGCTGCACGGCTGGATGGACGGCGACGGCCTGTTCCCGGAGGCCGTCGCCATGCTCACCGACCAGCCGGTACGGCCCCCGCAGCGGGTACGGCCCAGCGAGGAAGCCCGCAAGCTCTACCGCGAGCTGGCCCGCAAGGCCCACCCCGACCTGGCCCAGGAGGAAGCGGAGCAGAAGCGGCGGGAGGAGTTCCTCGGCCGGGTCAACGCCGCCTACGCCCGCGGTGACGAGACCCTGCTCAGGGAGCTGGCCGCGGAGTGGGCGGCCGGGCCGGTTCCGCCCGAGCGCCGTCCGAGTCCCGCCGAGGAGCTGTACGCCCGCCTCGAATGGCTCGCCCAGCGCAAGGAACTGCTCACCCTCGTCGCCCGGGAACTGGAGGAGGGTGCGATCGCCGGCATGCTGCGGCTCGCCCCGGACGATCCCGACGGGCTGCTGGACGAGATCGCCGGCCGGCTGCGCGGCGACATCGCCCAGCGGGAGGCGGAACTGGCCTCCCTGCTGGGACAGGACTGACCCGCCCCGGGCTTCGGGTAGCGTCGGAGCCATGAATTTCGGAGCTGGTGTGCCCACGGTCCAGATCACGGACCTCAAGGACGGCGACTTTCTGCTGGACGTCCGCGAAGACGACGAGTGGCAGGCGGGCCACGCCGAGGGAGCCCTGCACATTCCCGTCAGCGAGTTCGTGGCCCGCTACGGCGAGCTGACCGAGGCCGCCCCGCAGGACGGCCGTGTCCACGTCATCTGCCGCTCGGGCGGCCGTTCCGCCCAGGTCACGATGTACCTGGTCCAGCAGGGCATCGACGCGGTCAACGTCGACGGCGGCATGCAGCACTGGCAGACCACCGGCCGCCCGGTCGTCACCGACGAGGGCAAGCCGGGCTTCGTCCTGTAGGTCCGGCCCTGACGGCCCCTGTCGGTCGAGTGGGACGGGGGCCGGTCCGGTGTCAGGCGAGGGGATGCGCGGCCAGGAGGTCGCCGAGCCGTTCCTCGTACGCCGCCGCCGGGCCGAGCGCCAGCTCCAGGTGCTTGGCCCAGGCGTGGTAGCGGTGCAGCGGATAGTCGGTGTCGGCGCCGAACCCGCCGTGCAGATGCTGTGCCGTCTGCACCACCCGCCGTACCCCCTCCGCCGCCCAGATCTTCGCCACCGCCAGGTCCCCGGCGACGGGCAGCGCCCCCGGGGCACCCGAGGCGATCCGCCACGCGGCCTGCCACAGGGTGGCCTCCATGGCGCGCAGGTCGATGTACCGGTCCGCGGCCTGCACGGCCACCGCCTGGAACGTCGCGATCGGATACCCGAACTGCTCCCGCTTGCCGGTGTACTCGCCGGTCATCCGCAGCACCTGCTCGCCCAGCCCGAGCGCCAGCGCGCACGTGCCCGTCACCAGCAGCGCGTGCAGCCACTCCCAGGCGCCGTCGGCCTCGATCACCTCGCCGGGCTCCACCCGGACCGACCGCAGCCGCAGCTCGGCAAGCCGCTCACCGCTGGTGGAGACCTGCTCGGCGAGCACCAGCCCCGCCGCCTCGCGCGGCACCAGCGCGAGCACGGTCCGGTCGCCCGCCGCGCCCTCGACGTGCGCGGGCACGACGACCAGGTCCGCGTCGTACGCCCACGGCACCGCCGTCTGCACCCCGTCCAGCAGCCACGCCGGCCCCTCCCGCCGCGCGGCGACGGCCTGCTCGGCCGGGTCGTGGCCGGTACGGCCCTGTGCCGCGACGGTCAGCACCAGCTCGCCCCGGCCGGCCCGGGACAGCAGCCGGTCCGCCTGCTCGGGGCCGCCATAGGCCTGCACGGCCGCGGCGGCGGCGCTGTGTTCCAGCAGGGGCACCCGGGCGAGCACCCGGCCGGCCTCGCGCAGCACCAGGCACAGCGCGATCGCGTCCAGGCCCGCACCGCCGTGCTCCTCGGCCGGCAGCAGACTCAGCAGGTCCGCGTCGGCAAGCCGGGACCACAGCACCCGGTCGAAGCTCTCGGCCACGGCGCCGGTGGTGAGCGCCGGGCTGGGCACCGCGTCCGGCGCGACCCCGGCGAACACCCCCCGCGCCGCCTCGGCCGCCGCCCGCTGCTCCTCGGTGAAGGTGAAGTCCACGGCCTGTCCTCCTGGCGGGTCCGGTCATCCGGCAGCGCGTCCGGACGTCCGGACGCTGCTGCGTGGATCTGACGGGGCGTCAAGATAGAACAGGTTCTAGGAGAAGGGAACGGATGCGTCAGCGGTCGAAGTCCAGCTCCACCCTTTCCGTCAGCGGGTGCGACTGGCAGGCCAGCACATACCCGGCTTCCGTCTCCTCCGTCTCCAGCGCGAAGTTGCGGTCCATGCGCACCTCGCCCGCGACCAGGAAGGCCCGGCAGGTCCCGCACACCCCGCCCTTGCAGGCGTACGGCGCGTCCGGCCGGTTGCGCAGCACCGCCTCCAGCAGCGACTCGCCCTCCCGCACCGGCCAGCTGCCGCCGCGACCGTCGAGCCGCGCGGTGACGGTGCTGTGCGCGGGCGCCGGAACCATGGCCGCCGGAGCCGATCCCGCGTCCACGTGGAAGATCTCCTCGTGGATCCGGCCCCGCGCCACGCCCAGCTCGCGCAGCGCCTGCTCCGCGCCCTGCACCAGCCCGTACGGCCCGCACAGGAACCAGCCCGCCACCTGCTCCACCGGCAGCAGCGCGGGCAGCAGCCCCATGAGCCGCTCCCGGTCGAGCCGGCCGGACGGCAGCCCCGCCTGCTGCTCCTCCCGGGAGAGCACGGTCACCAGCTGCAGCCGCTCCGGATAGCGGTCCTTCAGGTCGGCGACCTCCTCCAGGAACATCGTCGAGGCCGCCGTACGGTCGCTGCGTACCAGACAGAACCGGGCTTCGGGTTCGCGCGCCAGCAGCGTGGCGACGATGGACAGCACCGGGGTGATGCCGCTGCCCCCGACGATCGCCGCGTACAGACCCGGCGCCGGTTCCAGCGTGAAGCGCCCCGCCGGGGTCATCACCTCCAGCTCGTCCCCGACGTTGATCTCCTTGAGCGCGTACGTCGAGAACGCCCCGCCATCGACCAGCCGCACCCCCACCCGCAGGCTGCTGGGGCCCTCGCCGGCCGGGTCGGGGGCGGGGGAGCAGATCGAGTAGGTGCGCCGGATCTCCCTGCCGTCGACCCGGCGGCGCAGTGCGAGGTGCTGGCCGGGCGCGTGCCGGTACTCCTCGCGCAGCTCGGGCGGGACGGTGAGGGTGAGGGCGACGGAGTCGTCGGTGAGCCGGTCGACCGCGGCCACCGGGAGCGGGTGGAAGCGGGCCATCACAACTCCTTGAAGTGGTCGAACGGTTCACGGCAGGCCAGGCAGCGGCGCAGCGCCTTGCACGCGGTGGAGGAGAACCGGCTCAGCAGCTCGGTGTCGGCCGAACCGCAGTGCGGGCAGCGGACCGGTTCGGTGGCGGTGTCCGTGTCGCGGGTGCGGGTCGGGCCGAGGGACAGCGGCACCGGGCCGCTGTCGTGGCGCACGCGCGGGGGAGCGATGCCGAACTCCCGGAGTTTCTCGCGCCCTTCGGGGGTGATGTCGTCCGTCGACCAGGCGGGGGAGAGCACCGTGCGGACGGTGACCTCGCGCAGGCCGTGGGCGCGCAGCACCCGCTCGATGTCGAGACTCATCGTCTCCAGGGCCGGGCAGCCGGTGTAGGTCGGGGTCAGGTCGACCTCCACCGCGTCGCTGCCCTGGAGGCGCACCGCGCGGAGCACGCCCAGCTCCCGCAGGGTGAGCACGGGCAGTTCGGGGTCGGGGACCGCGCCGGCCAGCTCCAACAGCTCCGCCTCCAGGGCGGTGGTGGCGGTCACCATGACGCCCCCGGGTGGCTGCGGTGCAGGTGCTGCATCTCGGCGAGCATCCGGCCGAACGGCTCGGTGTGCAGGCCCTGCCGGCCGGCGCCCGCCGACCAGGCGCCGGTGCGCGGGCCCTCGGGAACGGTGAGGCCGGCCCGGCCCAGCACGTCGGTGACGGACTCCAGCCAGCGCTTCTCCAAGCGGGTCCAGTCGGCGTCGAGGCCCTCCACCGGCTGGAACATCTCCCCGGTGAACCGCCACAGCGCGTCACAGGCCCGCCGCATCCGCTCGTGGCTGGTCTCCGTGCCGTCGCCGAGCCGCAGCGTCCACTGCTCGGCGTGGTCGCGGTGGTAGGCGACCTCCTTCACCGCCTTCGCGGCCAGCGGAGCGAACGGGCCGTCGCCCGCGGCGAGTTCGGCGTAGAGGAGCTGCTGGTACGTGGAGAAGTACAACTGACGGGCGATGGTGTGCGCGAAGTCGCCGTTCGGCTGCTCGACCAGCTGGAGGTTGCGGAAGGCGCGCTCCTCCCGAAGGTAGGCCAGCTCGTCCTCGTCGCCGGCCAGCGACAGCAGCACCCGGGCCTGGCCGAGCAGGTCCAGGGCGATGTTGGCGAGGGCGACCTCCTCCTCCAGGACGGGGGCGTGCCCGGCCCACTCCCCGAGACGGTGGGAGAGCACCAGGGCGTCGTCGCCGAGGGCGAGCGCGGCGGTCACCGGGACGGTGGCGGGGCCGGTGGCGGTCACAGGTGCTTCACCCCTTCCGGGATCTCGTAGAAGGTCGGGTGCCGGTAGGGCTTGTCGGCGGCCGGCTCGAAGAACGGGTCCTTCTCGTCCGGCGAGGACGCGGTGATCGCGGCGGCCGGGACGACCCAGATGGAGACGCCCTCGCCGCGCCGGGTGTACAGGTCGCGGGCGTTGCGCAGGGCCAGCTCGGCGTCGGGCGCGTGCAGGCTGCCGGCGTGGGTGTGGGAGAGGCCGCGCCGGGAGCGCACGAAGACCTCCCACAGGGGCCAGTCGGTGGTGCTCATGCTCGCGTCGCTCCCGTCTCACCGGTGTCGCCGGCGTGCTTGGCCGCGTAGGCCGCGGCTGCTTCCCGTACCCAGGCGCCCTCCTCGTGGGCGCGCCTGCGCTGGGTGATCCGCTGCTCGTTGCAGGGGCCGTTGCCCTTGAGGACCTCCCAGAACTCCGTCCAGTCGATCGGACCGAAGTCGTAGTGCCCCCGCTCCTCGTTCCACCGCAGCTCCGGGTCGGGCAGGGTGAGGCCCAGGGACTCGGCCTGCGGGACGCAGATGTCCACGAAGCGCTGGCGCAGCTCGTCGTTGGAGTGGCGCTTGATCTTCCACTCCATCGACTGCGCGGAGTGCTGGGACGCGTCGTCGGGCGGGCCGAACATCATGAGCGACGGCCACCACCAGCGGTCCACCGCGTCCTGGGCCATGGCGTGCTGTTCCGGGGTGCCCTTGCTGAGGGCCAGCAGCAGTTCGTACCCCTGGCGCTGGTGGAAGGACTCCTCCTTGCAGATCCGCACCATCGCCCGGGCGTACGGGCCGTAGGAGCAGCGGCACAGCGGAACCTGGTTGGTGATCGCGGCGCCGTCCACCAGCCAGCCGATCGCGCCGACGTCGGCCCAGGTCAGGGTGGGGTAGTTGAAGATCGAGGAGTACTTCTGGCGGCCGGCGTGCAGCTTGTCGAGCAGCTCGTCGCGGCCGGTGCCGAGTGTCTCGGCCGCGCTGTAGAGGTACAGGCCGTGGCCGGCCTCGTCCTGGACCTTGGCCATCAGGATCGCCTTGCGGCGCAGCGAGGGCGCACGGGTGATCCAGTTGGCCTCCGGCTGCATGCCGATGATCTCGGAGTGGGCGTGCTGGGCGATCTGCCGGACCAGGGTCGCGCGGTAGGCGTCGGGCATCCAGTCGCGCGGTTCGATGCGTTCGTCGGCGGCCACGGCCGCGTCGAAGGCCTGCTGGTAGGCCGCCGTGTCGACGGTGTCCGGTGCCGTGCGCTGCGCGGCTGCTGTGGCCATGCGGTCCCCCTGACCTCGGGCTCTGCGGTGAACTCTGTCCGAGCGAAGCGTCCCGACCGATCGTTCGGTCCGTGCGTAGTCCATGGTGTGCCGGGCCCCGGTGGGGTGTCAACCGCTGTGGAAAACTGCGCGCACCGCCTGTGGACAAGGCGCGCGGACAGCGGCCTGGGGTGCACCGGGGTGCTGGGGCGTCGCGCGGGGTTCCGGTGGGCGGTACGGCTCGGCGCGGAGGGCGTACCGCTCGTCGCACCACGGCGGCGTGGCGGCGGAAAGTGCACGACGGGCCTCGTGAGACGCCCCCGTACCCCCGGAACCGGCACCGCGTGGCGAGGGCCACCGTGGTTCGGCTCGTACCCGGGGCTGCGCCCGGTGCCCGGGGCTGAGTACCGTTCCGTGCGGGCGCCGAGACGTGGCGCTCGTGCCGCATGCGGCGCCTGTGACGGCGCCGCACCACCGGACCGACCGCTCAGCCGCACCGCCGAGCCGGACGGCCGGGCCGCACGACCGAGCAGTAGACCGAGCAGTAGACCGAGCACCACACCGAGCTGACCGCATGAGCGGAAACGGGGGACGGGACGGAATGGACGCGTACGACGAGGATCCGCGGGGCCCACAGGGCCCGGACGGGCCGGCCGGGACGCGTCTCCCGGAAGAACCGACGGAACCGCCCCAGCCCCCCGCACCCGCATCCGCGCCCCGCACCGGCGTCGCCGCGCTTTCCCCCCGCTACCAGGTCGGCGCCGCGCTGGCGCTCGCGGTGGTCGCCGTGGCCGCCTGTGTGCACCTGCTGATGGTCTTCCTCAGCCTCGCCCCGGCGAACACGGTGACGAAGCAGCACGGCAAGGCGATAGAGGAGTGGGTGTACCCGGAGTTCGAGCAGAACTGGAAGCTGTTCGCCCCCAACCCGCTGCAGCAGAACATCGCCGTACAGGTCCGCGCGGAGGTGCGGATGCGGGACGGCGCGCTGCGCACCACCGGGTGGACCGACCTGTCCGCGCAGGACGGCGCCGCCATCGACGGCAACCCGGTGCCCAGCCACACCCAGCAGAACGAGCTGCGCCGGGCCTGGGACTTCTTCGCCGCCACGCACGGCACCGACAACCGTCCCGTCGGCCTGCGCGGCTCCCTGTCCGAGCAGTACCTGCGGCGGATCGTGGTGATGCGCCTGTACCGGGACGATCCGACGAGCCGGGAGGGCGTGATCCAGCGCGTGCAGGTCCGTTCCAGTACCACCAATGTGCAGCCGCCGCCGTGGAGCCGTGAGCGGGTGTCGGACAAGCCCGCCTACCGCCTGCTGCCCTGGTGGTCCCTGACGTCCGACGAGGCCGCGGGAGGCGTGCGGTGAACCGTCTCTCCCTGATGCTGTCGCGTGGTGTCGCCCGGGTCACCGAGGCGGCCCTCGGGCCCTACCAGAGCGCCGTGGTCCGGATCGGCTTCGCCGGGACCTGGCTGCTGTTCCTGCTGCGCGAGTTCCCGCACCGCCAGGAGCTCTACGGCCCCTCCGGACCGTGGGGCTGGAACCTCGCCAAGCAGCTGACCGCCGACAACCACGCCTTCACGGCGCTGCTGTGGTCCGACGGGCAGCTCTGGTTCGAGTGCTGCTACACGCTGGCCATCCTGGCGAGCGCGGCCCTGCTGCTGGGCTGGCGCACCCGGACCGCGGCCCTGCTGTTCATGGTGGGCGTGCTGTCGCTGCAGAACCGCAGCGTGTTCGTCGGCGACGGCGGCGACAACGTGCTGCACCTGATGGCCTTCTACCTGGTGTTCACGCGCTGCGGGCAGGTGTGGTCCCTGGACGCGCGGCGCGCGGCCCAGGGCGAGGCGGCCCGCGCGCGCGGGGAGCGGGTGCCCGCCGACCGGGTGGGCCCGGTGCTGTGGGCGGTGCTGGGCGTGGCGCTCGGCACGGCGACGCTGACCGGCCGGTTCGACAACGGCTGGCTGGTCCCGGCGCTGCTCTGGACGGCCTGGGCCGGACTCGGCCTGTGGTGGGCCGTCGGCCGCCGGACCGCCTGGGAGCAGTCGCGGATCCTGCTGGACGTCGTCGCCAACGTCCTGCACAACGGCGCCCTGGTCGTGATCATGGCGGAGGCCTGCCTGATCTACGCCACGGCCGGCTGGTACAAGATCCAGGGCTCGCGCTGGCAGGACGGCACCGCCGTCTACTACCCGCTCCACCTGGACTACTTCTCGCCCTGGCCCGGCCTGGCCGACCTGATGTCGTCCAGCGGCACGATCATGATGATCGTGGCCTACGGGACGGTCATGGTGCAGATCGCCTTCCCGTTCACGCTGCTCAACCGGCGGGCCAAGAACGTCCTGCTGGTGCTGATGATGACCGAGCACGCGGTGATCGCGGTCGTTCTCGGCCTGCCGTTCTTCTCGCTGGCGATGATCACCGCGGACGCGGTCTTCCTGCCGACGTCCTTCCTGCGCCGGCTGGGCGACCTGGCCGCACGCGCGCGGGGGCGGCTCGTCCGGCGGGTCGGCCGTACGGTCCCGGGCCCGCGCTCCCCCGAGGAGAGTTCGGCGGACCGCGTAGGGTTCACCGCATGAGCGACCCGCTGAGCCGCTGGCGCGAGCACGCGGACACCGCCGTGCTGCTCGACGGCTTCCACGCGCTGAAGCACGCGCTGCGCTTCGGGGCCGAGGTGCCGGTCGCGGTCACCACCGACCGGCAGGCCGCGCTCGCCCTCGCCGAGGAACTGGCCGGGGACGTCCGCGACGCCCTGGAGGCCCTTCTGACGGAGGTGCCCGAGCCGGCGTACGCCTCGCTCGTCCCGCGCCCCCATCCGACCGGCGTGGCCGCCCTCGCGCTACGGCCGTCCCGCGAGGCCAACCTGCGCGCGCTCGCCCGTACGCCCCGCACCGCGCCCGTCGTGGTCCTGGACAACCCCCGCAACCTCGGCAACGCGGGCGCCGTGATCCGGCTGGCCGCCGGCTTCGGGGCGACCGGTGTGGTCACCACGGGCACCCTCGACCCCTGGCACCCCACGGTGCTGCGCGGCGGCGCGGGCCTGCACTTCGCGACCGCCGTCGAGCGGCTCGGCGTCGACGAGCTGCCCGCCGGCCCGCTGTTCGCCCTCGACCCGGAGGGCGAGGACATCCGCGGCACCAAGCTGCCCGACGACGCCGTGCTGGCCTTCGGCTCGGAACGCACCGGCCTGTCACCGGAACTCCGCGCCCGAGCCGACCACCTGCTGCGCCTCCCGATGCGCCCCCAGGTCTCCAGCTACAACCTCGCCACCAGCGTGGCGATGACGCTGTACCACTGGAGCGCGACCGGCGCCGGCGTCCCGGCCTAGGCCTCCCGGCGGACCTCGACCACCCGGAAGCGGTTCGCCACGAAGGCGCCGTCGCACAGGGCCGCGTTCGCCGCCGGGTTGCCGCCCGAGCCGTGGAAGTCGGAGAAGGCGGCCGTCTGGTTCACGTACACCCCGCCCGTCAGGTTGAGCGACAGCTGGGCGGCCTCCTCCAGGCACACCTCCTGGATCGCCTCCTCGGTCTCGGCGTCCGTGGTGTACGCGCCGACCGTCATCGCGCCCTTCTCCCGGACCGTGCGGCGCAGCAGCTCCACCGCGTCCGTCACCGAGTCGACCGCGACGGCGAAGGAGATGGGGCCGAAGCACTCGCTCATGTAGGCGGCCTCGTCGTCCGGCTTGGCACCGTCCAGCTTGACGATGACGGGCGTGCGGACCACTGCGCCCGGGAACTCCGGGTGGGCGATCTCACGGGAGGCGAGGGCGACCTCGCCCAGGCCGGCCGCGGCCTCCAGACGGGCCTTGACGTCCGGGTTGACGATGGCGCCGAGCAGGGCGTTCGCGCGCGCGTCGTCGCCGAGCAGGCCGTCGACCGCGCGGGCGAGGTCGGCGGTGACCTCGTCGAAGGTCCTGGGGCCCTGGTCGGTGGTGATGCCGTCGCGGGGGATGAGCAGGTTCTGCGGGGTGGTGCACATCTGGCCGCTGTACAGGGACAGCGAGAACGCCAGGTTGGACAGCATGCCCTTGTAGTCGTCCGTGGAGTGCACGATCACCGTGTTGACGCCGGCCTTCTCCGTGTAGACCTGCGCCTGCCGGGCGTTGGCCTCCAGCCAGTCGCCGAAGGACGTCGACCCGGTGTAGTCGATGATCCTGATCTCGGGGCGGGTGGCGAGGGTCTTGGCGATGCCTTCGCCGGGGCGCTCCACGGCCAGTGCGACCAGGTTCGGGTCGAAGCCCGCCCCGGCCAGCACGTCCCGGGCGACCTGGACGGTGAGCGCGAGCGGCAGCACCGCGCGCGGGTGCGGCTTGACCAGGACCGCGTTGCCGGTGGCCAGGGAGGCGAACAGGCCGGGGTAGCCGTTCCAGGTCGGGAAGGTGTTGCAGCCGATGACCAGGCCGGTCCCGCGCGGGACCGGCGTGAAGGCCTTGGTCAGCGCCAGCGGGTCGCGCTTGCCCTGCGGCTTGCTCCACTCGGCCGTCCCGGGGGTGCGGACCTGCTCCGCGTACGCGTACGCCACCGCCTCCAGGCCGCGGTCCTGGGCGTGCGGGCCGCCGGCCTGGAACGCCATCATGAACGCCTGGCCGCTGGTGTGCATGACGGCGTGCGCGAACTCGTGCGTCCGGTCGCTGATCCGCTTGAGGATCTCCAGGCAGACCACCGCGCGGACCTCCGGTCCGGCGTCCCGCCAGGCCCGCTGCCCGGCCCGCATGGCCGGCAGCAGCACGTCGACGTCCGCGTGCGGGTACGTCACGCCCAGCTCGATGCCGTACGGCGAGACCTCGTCGCCCACCCAGTCGTCCGTGCCGGGCTGGCCCAGGTCCAGGCGGGTGCCCAGCAGGGCGTCGAAGGCGGCCTTGCCCGCCGCCGCGTCCAGGCTGCCGTTCTCGCCGTACGCCTTGGGGTGCTCGGGGTGCGGGGACCAGTACGCGCGCGTGCGGATCGCTTCCAGGGCCTGGTCGAGCGTGGGCCGGTGCTTCTCGATCAGCTCGTGGGCGGTCAGTTCGGCGGCCATGCGGGACCAACTCCTCGTCTGGAGAACTCTTCGTCGAGTTCGGGACCTGGCAGAAAGAGCAGCGGGATGGGACGGTCAGAGCTAGAGTAACCGAACGATCGGTCGGTTCAAGGGGGTCCGCCGCATCTGTGGAAAACCCCGTGCGGGAGGATCGCGCACATGACAGCACTCGACCTCAGCAGCCCCGTGGCCGTGGTCGGCACCGGCACCATGGGCCAGGGAATCGCCCAGGTCGCGCTGGTCGCCGGCCACCCCGTACGGCTGTACGACGCCGCCCCCGGGCGGGCCCGGGACGCGGCCGAAGCGATCGGCGCCCGGCTCGACCGGCTGGTGGAGAAGGGCCGGCTCACCGACGCCGGCCGGGACGCGGCCCGCGCCCGCCTGAAGCCCGCGGACAGCCTCGCGGAGCTGGCCGACTGCGCCCTGGTCGTGGAGGCCGTCCTGGAGCGGCTGGACGTCAAGCAGCGGCTCTTCGGCGAGCTGGAGGAGATCGTCGCCGACGACTGCCTGCTCGCCACCAACACCTCCTCGCTGTCGGTGACGGCGATCGGCGGCGCGCTGCGCCACCCCGGCCGCTTCGTCGGCCTGCACTTCTTCAACCCGGCGCCGCTGCTGCCGCTGGTCGAGGTGGTCTCCGGGTTCGCCACCGACGTCACGTCGGCCACGCGCGCGTACGAGACCGCCCGCGCCTGGGGCAAGACCCCGGTGGCCTGCGCCGACACCCCCGGCTTCATCGTCAACCGCATCGCCCGGCCCTTCTACGCCGAGGCGTTCGCCGTCTACGAGGCCCAGGCGGCCGACCCCGCCACCATCGACGCGGTCCTGCGCGAGTCGGGCGGCTTCAAGATGGGCGCGTTCGAGCTGACCGACCTGATCGGCCAGGACGTCAACGAGTCCGTCACCCACTCGGTGTGGCAGTCCTTCTTCCAGGACGTGCGCTTCACCCCCTCCCTGCCCCAGCGCCGGCTGGTGGAGTCCGGCCGGCTCGGCCGCAAGACCGGGCGCGGCTGGTACGACTACCGGGACGGCGCGGAGCGGCCGGAACCGCACACCGCCGACGAGGAGCAGCCGCCCGCCTACGTCATCGCCGAGGGCGACCTGGGTCCGGCCGCCGAGCTGCTCACGATGATCCGCGAGGCGGGCATCACGGTGCGCAAGGACGACGAGGACGACGGCACCCGACTGGTGCTGCCCGGCGGCGGCCGGCTCGTCCTCGCCGACGGCCAGACCTCCGTGGAGTTCGGCGACGTCGTCCACTTCGACCTCGCACTGGACTACCGCAAGGCCACCCGCATCGCCCTGTCCGCCTCCCAGGACACCCCCGCCCGGACCGTCGCCGAGGCCGTCGGCCTCTTCCAGGCACTCGGCAAGAAGGTCAGCGTCATCGGGGACGTGCCCGGCATGATCGTCGCCCGCACGGTCGCCCGGATCATCGACCTCGCGTACGACGCCGTCGCCAAGGGCGTGGCCACCGAGGAGGACGTCGACACCGCGATGCGCCTCGGCGTCAACTACCCCCTCGGCCCCTTCGAATGGAACCGCAGGCTCGGCCGGCTCTGGGCGCACGAACTGCTGGAGGAGCTGAACCTGCGGGACCTTTCCGGGCGGTGCGCGCCCTCGCTCGCGCTGTACCGCCACGGGCACGCCGCCGGCAAGCAGGAGGGCACCTCATGACCACGGCCCGACGCGACACGTACACCCCCGAGACGCTGCTCTCCGTCGCCGTGCGGGTCTTCAACGAGCGCGGCTACGACGGCACCTCCATGGAGCACCTGTCCAAGGCGGCCGGCATCTCCAAGTCGTCGATCTACCACCACGTCAGCGGCAAGGAGGAGCTGCTGCGGCGGGCCGTCAGCCGCGCCCTGGACGGGCTCTTCGCCATCCTGGACGAGGAGCACGCGCGCGCGGGGCGGCCCGCCGACCGGCTGGAGCACGTCGTGCGCCGCATGGTCGAAGTACTCATAGCCGAGCTGCCCTACGTGACGCTGCTGCTGCGCGTACGGGGCAACACCGAGACCGAGCGGTGGGCGCTGGAGCGGCGCCGCGACTTCGACCACCGGGTCGCCGAGCTGCTGAAGGCGGCCGCGGCCGACGGGGACGTACGCGGGGACGTGGAGGTCCGGCTGGCCACCCGGCTGGTCTTCGGGATGATCAACTCGATCGTGGAGTGGTACCGGCCGGACGTGCGGGGCGCGAGCGACCGGGAGGTGGCCGAGGCCGTGGTCCGGCTGGTCTTCTCGGGGCTGCGCCACGGCTGACCTCGGCCGTCCGGCCCTCAGGTCTCCGGCTCCAGGTCCTCCTCCTCGAACACCAGCAGCGTACGGGTGCTGAGCACCTCGGGAATCGCCTGGAGCCGGGTCAGCACCAGCTCGCGCAGCGCCTTGTTGTCGGGTGTGTGCACCAGCAGCAGCACATCGAAGTCTCCGCCCACCAGAGCGATGTGGGAGGCGCCGGGCAGCTGCCTGAGCTGCTCGCGGACCGTGCGCCAGGTGTTCTGCACGATTTTCAGCGTGATGTACGCCGATGTGCCGTGACCGGCCCGTTCGTGGTCCACGCGCGCGCTGAAGCCCCGGATCACACCGTCCTCGACGAGCCGGTTGATGCGCGCGTAGGCGTTCGCGCGGGAGACGTGGACGCGTTCGGCGACCGACCGTATCGAGGCGCGGCCGTCCGCCTGAAGGATCCGCAGGATGTCCTGATCGATGGCGTCCAGCGGGCGCGGCGGCAGCGTGACGCCGTCCCGCGGCCCGTAGGCCATTTGTTCAGGTCCCATGTCCCCCCGCTTCCTCGCCGTGGACGTCCTGCGTTCATTCCAGGCTGTGGAGAACCGTTTGTCCACAGCCTTGAGGTGCCTGTAGCCAAAATGTGCCGGCGACCGAACAATCGGTTGGTGAGGCGGGTCACAGCCGACACGCCTCCCGTAGCCGCTCCCACGAGGAGGTGCCGTCATGACGGTTCTGGAGCAGCGGGGCGCGTACCGGCCATCGCCGCCGCCCGCCTGGCAGCCCCGTATGGACCCCGCGCCGCTGCTGCCCGACGCCGAGCCCTACCGCGTCCTCGGCACCGAGGCGGCCGGCAAGGCCGATCCCGGCCTGCTGCGCCGGCTGTACGCCCAGCTGGTGCGCGGCCGCCGCTACAACACGCAGGCCACCGCCCTGACCAAGCAGGGCCGGCTCGCCGTCTATCCGTCCAGCACCGGTCAGGAGGCCTGCGAGGTCGCCGCCGCCCTGGCCCTGGAGGAGCGCGACTGGCTCTTCCCCAGCTACCGCGACACGCTCGCCGTCGTCGCCCGGGGCGTGGACCCCGCCGAGGCGCTCACGCTGCTGCGCGGCGACTGGCACAGCGGCTACGACCCCTACGCCCACCGGGTGGCCCCGCTCAGCACCCCGCTCGCCACCCAGCTGCCGCACGCCGTCGGCCTCGCCCACGCCGCCCGCCTCAAGGGCGACGACGTGGTCGCGCTCGCCATGGTCGGTGACGGCGGCACCAGCGAGGGCGACTTCCACGAGGCACTGAACTTCGCCGCCGTCTGGCAGGCGCCGGTCGTCTTCCTGGTGCAGAACAACGGCTTCGCCATCTCCGTCCCGCTCGCCAAGCAGACGGCCGCGCCCTCCCTGGCCCACAAGGCCGTCGGGTACGGCATGCCGGGCCGGCTGGTCGACGGCAACGACGCCGTGGCCGTGCACGAGGTCCTGAGCGACGCCGTACGGCACGCCCGCGCGGGCGGCGGCCCGACCCTGGTGGAGGCGGTGACGTACCGCATCGAGGCCCACACCAACGCCGACGACGCCACCCGCTACCGCGAGGACGCCGAGGTCGCGGCCTGGCGCGCCCACGACCCGGTCCAGCTGCTGGAACGCGAACTGACCACGCGCGGACTGCTCGACGAGGCCGGTCTCGAGGCCGCCCGGCAGGACGCCGAGACGATGGCCGCCGAACTGCGGGACCGCATGAACCAGGACCCCGAACTCGACCCGATGGACCTCTTCGACCACGTCTACGCCGAGACCACGACGCAACTGCGCGAGCAGCGGGCCCTGTTGCGGGCCGAGCTGGAGGCCGAGCAGGAGCAGCACGGCGAGCAGGAAGGCGGCGCCCGATGACCACCGTCGCCGTCAAGCCAGCGACCATGGCGCAGGCCCTCACGCGCGCGATGCGCGACGCGATGGCCGCCGACCCCACCGTGCACGTCATGGGCGAGGACGTTGGCACCCTCGGCGGGGTCTTCCGCGTCACCGACGGCCTCGCCAAGGAGTTCGGCGAGGACCGCTGCACCGACACCCCGCTCGCCGAGGCCGGCATCCTCGGCACCGCCGTCGGCATGGCCATGTACGGCCTGCGGCCGGTGGTGGAGATGCAGTTCGACGCCTTCGCCTACCCGGCGTTCGAGCAGCTGATCAGCCATGTCTCCCGGATGCGCAACCGCACGCGCGGCCGGATGCCCCTGCCGATCACCGTCCGTGTCCCCTACGGCGGCGGCATCGGCGGTGTCGAGCACCACAGCGACTCCTCCGAGGCCTACTACATGGCGACGCCGGGTCTGCACGTCGTCACCCCGGCCACCGTCGCCGATGCCTACGGGTTGCTGCGCCAGGCCATCGCCTCGGACGACCCGGTCGTCTTCCTGGAGCCCAAGCGGCTGTACTGGTCGAAGGACACCTGGAACCCCGAGCACCCCACCGACGTCGAGCCCATCGGCCGCGCGGTGGTGCGCCGGCCCGGCCGCACCGCCACGCTCATCACCTACGGCCCCTCGCTGCCGGTCTGCCTGGAGGCCGCCGAGGCCGCCCGGGCCGAGGGCTGGGACCTGGAGGTCCTCGACCTGCGGTCCCTGGTGCCGTTCGACGACGAGACGGTCTGCGCGGCCGTCCGGCGCACCGGCCGCGCCGTCGTCGTCCACGAGTCCACCGGCTTCGGCGGACCGGGCGGCGAGATCGCGGCCCGCATCACCGAGCGCTGCTTCCACCACCTGGAGGCGCCGGTGCTGCGCGTGGCCGGCTTCGACATCCCGTACCCGCCGCCCATGCTGGAGCGGCACCACCTGCCCGGCGTCGACCGCATCCTGGACGCCGTGGCCCGGCTGCAGTGGGAGGCCGAGGGCTGATGGCTCAGGTGCTGGAGTTCAAGCTGCCCGACCTCGGCGAGGGGCTCACCGAGGCGGAGATCGTCCGCTGGCTGGTCAAGGTCGGCGACGTGGTCGCCGTCGACCAGCCGGTGGTCGAGGTGGAGACGGCCAAGGCCATGGTCGAGGTGCCCTGCCCCTACGGCGGCGTGGTCACCGCCCGCTTCGGTGAGGAGGGCACCGAACTGCCCGTCGGCGCCCCGCTGCTGACGGTCGCCGTCGGCGCACCGGCGGCGGAGCCCGAGGGCTCCGGCAACGTCCTGGTGGGCTACGGCACCCAGGCCCCGGCAGCCCGCCGGCGCCGGGTACGGGCAGGCACGGCCGGAGTCAACGGGCAGGCGCAGCGGCCCAAGGCCGCCTCGGCGGCACCCCGCGCGCGTGTGACCGCACCGGCGACGGCACCGGCGCCCGCGCCCGCCTCCACGTCCGTGCCCGTGTCCGCGCCCGCCTCCGCGACCGCCGAGGGGCCGGTCCCCGTGATCTCCCCCCTCGTGCGCAAGCTCGCCCGGGACAACGGCGTCGACCTGCGGCAGCTGTCCGGCTCCGGGCCGGACGGACTCATCCTGCGCGCGGACGTCGAGAACGCGCTGCGGGCCGGAACCGCGAAGACGGGCACGGCCGAGGCTCCGGTCGTACAGGCGGCCCCTGCGGCGGCCCCCCGGGCCGAGGCCGGCGTGCGGGTCCCGCTCAAGGGCGTACGCGGTGCGGTCGCCGACAAGCTCTCCCGCAGCCGCCGGGAGATCCCGGACGCGACCTGTTGGGTCGACGCCGACGCGACCGAACTCATGCGCGCGCGGACGGCGATGAACGCGGCCGGGGGCCCGAAGATCTCCCTGCTGGCGCTGCTCGCCCGCATCTGCACGGCGGCCCTGGCCCGGTTCCCCGAGCTGAACTCCTCCGTCGACACCGAGGCCCGCGAGATCGTCCGGCTCGACCACGTCCACCTCGGGTTCGCCGCCCAGACCGAACGCGGCCTGGTCGTGCCGGTCGTCCGGGACGCCCACGCGCGCGACGCCGAGTCCCTGACCGCCGAGTTCGCCCGGCTCACCGAGGCCGCACGCGCGGGCACGCTCACACCCGGGGAACTCACCGGCGGCACCTTCACGTTGAACAACTACGGCGTCTTCGGCGTCGACGGCTCCACCCCGATCATCAACCACCCCGAGGCGGCCATGCTCGGCGTCGGCCGCATCGTCCCCAAGCCGTGGGTGCACGAGGGCGAGCTGGCCGTCCGCCAGGTCGTCCAGCTCTCGCTCACCTTCGACCACCGGGTGTGCGACGGCGGCACGGCGGGCGGCTTCCTGCGGTACGTGGCGGACTGCGTGGAACAGCCGGCGGTGCTGCTGCGCACCCTGTGAAGCACCCTGTGATCAGCGGGCAGCCCGTGTGACCTACGCCGGGTCCGGAAGGAGGACCCGGCAGGACATACTCAGGGGGTGACCGACAACGCCCCCGCCGGGCCCGCCGCGCCGTACGACGCCGTCGTGCTGGCCGGCGGTGCCGCCCGCCGGCTCGGCGGGGCCGACAAGCCCGCCGTCCGGGTGGGGGGTCGCGCGCTGCTCGACCGGGTGCTCGCGGCCTGCGCGGACGCCCGGACAACCGTCGTCGTGGCCGCGCCCCGGCCCACCGTCCGTCCGGTGCGCTGGGTGCGCGAGGAGCCGCCCGGCGGCGGGCCGGTCGCCGCGCTGGAGGCCGGGCTGCGCCTCACCACCGCCGCGCACACCGTCGTCCTCTCCGCCGACCTGCCCTTCCTCGAACCGGCCACGCTCCGGGGCCTGCTGACCGCCCTTCAGGACACCGGCGCCGACGGCGCGCTGCTCACCGACGGCGACGGCCGCGACCAGCCGCTCGTGGCCGCCTATCGCACCGCCGCCCTGCGCCGCGAGCTGACCGCCCTCGCCGCCGCGCACGACGGTCTCACCGGGCTGCCTCTGCGCCGGCTGACCGGCGCCCTCCGCCTCACCCGCGTCCCGGACCCGCTCGCGTCCTTCGACTGCGACACCTGGGACGACATCGCCGACGCCAGGGCACGGATCAGGGAGCATGGGCACGTGTTGGATGAATGGATCTCCGCAGTCAAGGACGAGCTGGGCATCGACCTGGACGTCGACATCGGCGTCCTGCTCGACCTGGCCCGGGACGCCGCACACGGCGTGGCCCGCCCCGCGGCCCCGCTGACCACCTTCCTCGTCGGCTATGCCGCGGCCCAGGGCGAGGGCGGCCCCGAGGCTGTCGCCGAGGCCGCCCGCAGGGCCGCCGCGCTGGCGCTGCGCTGGGCGGAGGAGAGCGACGGGGCTCCGGACGGGAGCAGCGGGGGCCCGAGCGCCCCGGACGCCGGATGACCGCCCCCGGCGCCCGGGCCGAGGCGCCCGCCGAAGACACCGACGACCTCGATGTCGAGGAGGCGCTGGCGCTGGTGAGGGATGCCCACAGGGAGCCCCGGGACGACGGCCCGGACGACGGCACGGGCCGGACGCCCGACCCGGCCGCCCAGACGCCCGGCGAGCGGTCCGCCGAACGGCACCGGGCCACGCCCTGGCCCCGGGCCCGGGAGATCGCCGCCCGTGCCGCTCGCTCACGCGCCCGCCGCACCCCCGTCTCCGTGCCGCTCGGTGACGCCCTCGGGCTGGCCCTGGCCGCTCCGCTCGACGCGCTCACCGACCTGCCCTCCTTCGACACCTCCGCGATGGACGGCTGGGCGGTCGCCGGACCCGGTCCCTGGCAGGTGCGGGAGGAGGGTGTGCTCGCCGGGCACGCGCAGCCGGAGCCGCTCACCGACGGTGAGGCGGTCCGTATCGCCACCGGTGCCCGCATCCCCGCCGACACCACTGCCGTCCTGCGCACCGAGCACGGCCGGATCGACGCCCAGGGCCGGCTGCACACCACCCGCGAGATGTTCCACGGCCAGGACATCCGCCCCCGCGGCCAGGAGTGCCGCAGCGGCGACCAGCTGCTGCCCGTCGGCACCCTCGTCACCCCCGCCGTCCTGGGCCTGGCCGCGGCGGCCGGCTACGACACGGTCACCGTCGTGCCCCGGCCCCGCGCCGAAGTCCTCGTCCTCGGCGACGAGTTGCTGACCGAGGGGCTGCCGCACGACGGGCTGATCAGGGACGCCCTCGGCCCCATGCTGCCGCCGTGGCTGCGCGCGCTCGGCGCCGACGTCGTCGCCGTACGCCGGATCGGGGACGACGCCCGGGCGCTGCAGAAGGCCGTCACCCGCTCCGAGGCCGACCTGATCGTCACCACGGGCGGCACCGCCTCCGGACCGGTCGACCACGTCCACCCGGTCCTGGAACGCGTCGGCGCCGAACTCCTCGTCGACGGCGTCAAGGTGCGCCCCGGGCACCCCATGCTGCTGGCCCGCACCAAGGACCACCAGCATCTCGTCGGTCTGCCCGGCAACCCGCTCGCGGCCGTCTCCGGGCTGCTCACCCTCGCCGAGCCGCTGCTGCGGACACTCGCCGCCCACCCCGCGCCCGAGCCGTACACCCTGCCGCTCCGGGAGGCGGCGCAGGGGCACCCGCACGACACCCGGCTCATCCCCGTGGTGCTGCGCGGTGACCATGCCGTGCCGCTGCACTACAACGGCCCGGCCATGCTCCGGGGCATCGCCGCCGCCGACGCGCTGGCCGTCGTGCCGCCGGGCGGGGCCCGGCAGGGCGAGGAGACGGAACTGCTGGACCTGCCGTGGGCGACCGCCGGAATCGGGGTGTGTTTCACGTGAAACTTCCGGGCCATGACGCCATCGCCCGCCACGCGGGCGAACATCTGGTGACCCATCGGGTGCAGCTCCCGAGGAAAGTGGTGGAGCGCCCGATCCGCCAGGTCGTCAAGCGGGTGATCATGGCCCTGGTGGTGCTGGTCGCCACCGCGTTCGTCGTCTACGGCGACCGGGAGGGCTACCACGACAACTCCGACGGCGCGGTCGACCTGCTCGACGCGTTCTACTACGCGACCGTCACCCTCTCCACCACCGGATACGGCGACATCACCCCGGTCAGCGACGGCGCCCGGCTCGCCAACATCTTCGTCATCACGCCCCTGCGCGTGCTGTTCCTGATCATCCTGGTCGGCACCACGCTGGAGGTGCTCACCGAACGTACCCGTGAGGAATGGCGCCTGAACCGCTGGAGGTCCACCTTGCGCGACCACACCGTCGTCATCGGCTTCGGCACGAAGGGGCGGTCGGCCATCCAGACCGTCTGCGCGACCGGTCTGAAGAAGGAGCAGGTGGTCGTGGTCGACCCCAGCTCCAAGGTGATCGACGCGGCGAACGCCGAGGGCTACGTCGGCGTCATAGGTGACGCCACCCGCAGTGACGTGCTCAAACGGGCCGAGGTGCACAAGGCCCGGCAGATCATCGTCGCCCCGCAGCGCGACGACACCTCCGTCCTCGTCACCCTGACCGCCCGCCAGCTCAACCGCACCGCCAAGATCGTGGCCGCGGTGCGCGAGGAGGAGAACGCCCCGCTGCTGAAGCAGTCCGGCGCCGACGCCGTCATCACCAGTTCCGGCGCGGCCGGCCGGCTGCTCGGCCTGTCCGTGCTCAGCCCCGCCGCCGGCATGGTCATGGAGGACCTCATCCAGCAGGGCAGCGGGCTGGACATCGTCGAACGGCCGGTCGTCCGCGGCGAGGTGGGCAAGAAGCCGCGCGAGACGGACGACCTGGTGGTGAGCGTCGTCCGCGGCCACCGGGTGCTCGGCTACGACGACCCGGCCGTCGGCACCCTCCAGTTGACGGACCGGCTCATCACCATCGTCCGCGCCACCCCCGGCGCCCAGGTCACCCCCGACACCCGCCCCCTGCCCGGCGGGTGAGCGACCCTCCGGGAGTAGCGTCACGGGCATGCATGCGATCACGATTCCCGAACCTGGTGATCCCGAGGCGCTGGTGTGGGGCGAGGTCCCCGACCCGGTGCCCGGCGAGGGCGAGGTGCTGGTCGAGGTGGTGGCCAGCGCCGTCAACCGCGCCGACATCCTGCAGCGTCAGGGCTTCTACGACCCGCCGCCCGGCGCCTCCCCCTACCCCGGCCTGGAGTGCTCCGGCCGGATCGCCGCGCTCGGGCCCGGCGTCTCCGGCTGGGCCGTCGGCGACCCGGTGTGCGCGCTGCTGTCGGGCGGCGGCTACGCCGAGAAGGTCGCCGTACCGGCCGGGCAGCTGCTGCCCGTGCCCGAGGGCGTCGACCTGACCCGGGCGGCGGCGCTGCCCGAGGTCGTGTGCACCGTCTGGTCCAACGTGTTCATGGTCGCCCACCTGCGCCCGGGCGAGACGCTGCTGGTGCACGGCGGCTCCAGCGGCATCGGCACCATGGCGATCCAGCTGGCCAAGGCCGTCGGCGCCAAGGTCGCGGTGACCGCCGGCACGAAGGAGAAGCTGGACCGCTGCGCCGAGCTGGGCGCGGACGTGCTCATCAACTATCGCGAGCAGGACTTCGTCGCCGAGATCCGGGAGGCCACCGGCGGCGCGGGAGCCGACGTCATCCTCGACAACATGGGCGCCAAGTACCTGGACCGCAACGTCCAGGCCCTCGCCGTCAACGGGCGTCTTGCGATCATCGGCATGCAGGGCGGGGTGAAGGCCGAGCTGAACATCGGCACGCTGCTCGGCAAGCGGGCCGCGATCAGCGCGACCTCGCTGCGCGCCCGTCCGCTGGAGGAGAAGGCGGCCATCGTCGCCGCCGTGCGCGAGCATGTGTGGCCCCTGCTCGCCGCGGGGCACGTCCGTCCGGTCGTGGACCGCGAGGTGCCGATGCCGGAGGCGGCCGAGGCCCACCGGCTGGTGGAGGAGAGCGGCCACATCGGCAAGGTGCTGCTGGTCGCGCCGTAACGCGGGTCCTGTCAGCTCCGGCGCAGTCTCAGGCCCAGCAGGGCCAGGCCCAGGCCCAGGCCGATGAGGACCAGGCCGCTGCCCAGCGGGAGGAGCCGCAGGACCGGCTCCGTGGGGGCCTCGCCCTGCTGGGCCGCCTGCTGGGCGGGCCGCGCCGGGGCGGAGCCGGCCTCCTCCGGTGACGGGGAGGCGCTGGGTATCTGCGCGGTCTCCGCCTCCTCCGGCTCCTGCTGCTCGTCCGGCTGCGCGACGGGGGTGGCGAGCGGGGGGTCGTCGTCGCCCTCCACCTCGGTCGCGGGCCCGTCCGGCCGGCCCGGCCGCATCCGCCCCTCACCGGCCCGGCTGCCCGCCCGGGACGGCTCGACGGAGGCGAGCGGGCGATAGGGGCGGACCGACGCCGAGGCGGAGTCGGACGGCAGGGGGGCGGCGGGCGCGTCGTGGGGCGCGGAGGGGGCCGGAGTGGCCTGCACCCGGGCCGGGTCGTCGCGGCCCGGCGGCCCCTGCTCGGCGGAGGGGCGGGCGGAGTCCTGTTCCGCGGCGTGGACGGACGTACCGCCGTACGCGATGGCGGTGCCGTACGCCGGCAGTGCCGCCGCCGTGAGGACGACCAGCGGCCGGAGCCAGCGGAGCGTGAGTCGCAGGCGTGGAGTCACGTCGGTGACCTCCCGGAGCCCAGGTAGTCGTGACCGATGGAAAACCAACGGGAACAAGCCTCACATTCCATGGCGAATAGGGCATTCTGGATTGCTCCGTCGGGTCTAAACGGTGGATCAGCCCCACAAGGGGGCAGGACGGTGATGAGGTGTTGGCGTGCGAGAGAATGGCGGCATGGAGATGCCGAGGAACGAACGGTCGCCGGAGAATCCCCAGATCCTCGTCGTGGGCCAGGACGGGATGGCGCTCGGCGGCGGCAGGGACGATGACTCCCGTGAGACCCCGGTGACGGAGCAGGTGGAACAGCCGGCCAAGGTCATGCGGATCGGCAGCATGATCAAGCAACTGCTGGAGGAGGTGCGCGTTGCCCCCCTCGACGAGGCCAGCCGGGTGCGGCTGAAAGAGATCCACGCCAGCTCGGTGAAGGAGCTGGAGGACGGCCTGGCCCCCGAGCTGGTCGAGGAACTGGAGCGGCTCTCCCTGCCGTTCACCGACGACGCCACCCCGAGCGACGCGGAACTGCGGATCGCGCAGGCGCAGTTGGTGGGCTGGCTGGAGGGCCTCTTCCACGGGATCCAGACCACGCTGTTCGCCCAGCAGATGGCCGCACGGGCCCAGTTGGAGCAGATGCGCCGCGCGCTCCCGCCGGGTCTGACCGGCCACGAGAGCGGCGACGACCACCAGGCGGGCGGTCGCTCGGGCGGCCCGTACCTGTAAGCCACCGGCCGGCGACCCGGCCGACGACACACGAAGGGCCCGGCGGACGACCGCCGGGCCCGACTCGTCCCCGGACCACCGGCCCGGGACTACGGCCTCACGCGGGTCATTGCGGCGGGTTGCCCGTGGACACGCTCAGCTCGATGCTGTCCAGGTCGTCGGGGTCGACGTCGGCACCCTGGGCGGGGAACTGGTTCAGGACGGTCCCCTCGCCCCAGGTGTTGTCGTTCTGGTGCTTGATGTTCCACTTCCAGCCCGCGGCCTGCAGGCACTCCTTCACCGAACCGATGTCCTTGTAGCGGAAGTCGGGCAGCTCGATCTTGTCCGGGTCCTTCCAGGACTCCTGCGGATCGGTGCACTTGCTCTCGTCGATCCGCCGGGTGGTGTCCGGTCCGCGGTAGCCGGCCCGGTGGGACGCGGAGGCCGAGGCGCTCGCTCCGCCGGTGTTGGCCTTGATGTCCTCGTTGGCGTTCTTCACGGTCAGCGCGACGATCACGCCGACCACCACGATGGTCGCCACCGTGACCGAACCGACGAGCACCGGCCGCTTCTTCCGGCCGCCGGGCGTACCGGCCGGCCGCCCCGCGGCCTGCGGCGCGATCGTGTACGGCGGCGGGGTGGGCGCACCGGCCTGTGGGCCGTAGCCCCCCGGAGGCGTCTGGTAGCCGCCCTGCTGCGGGTAGCCGTAGGACGGGGCCGGGGGCGTCGGGTGGCTGTACGGGTTCGGAGCCGGAGTCGGGGTGGGAGCCGGCTGGTACGGCATCTGGACCTGCCCGTGCGGTGCCGGGGTCGTCCGGTCGACCGGCGGGAACACCGCGGAGCCGACGCCCGAGCCGCTCTGCGTCGGACCGGCGCCCGGCACGATGCTGGGCGGTGCCGCCTGGAAGGAGGCCGCGACCCGCAGACACTCGGCGCGCATGGACTCGGCGGTCGGGAAGCGCTCGTTCGGGTTCTTCTTCAGGGCGCGGGCGACCAGCGCGTCCACCGCGGGCGGCAGCGCGCGGTTGACCGAGGAGGGCGCCACCGGCTCCTCCTGCACGTGCGCGTACGCGATCGCCAGCGGCGAGTCCGCGTCGAACGGCAGGCGTCCGGTCACCAGCTGGAACAGCATGATGCCGACCGAGTACAGGTCGGAGCGGGCGTCCACCCCGCGGCCGAGGGCCTGCTCGGGCGAGAGGTACTGCGGGGTGCCGACGACCATGCCGGTCTGGGTCATGGAGGTGACGCCGGACTGCATGGCGCGGGCGATGCCGAAGTCCATCACCTTGACCACGCCACGCTTGGTCACCATCACGTTGCCCGGCTTGATGTCGCGGTGGACCAGCCCCATCTCGTGGCTGATCTCCAGGGCCGCGAGCACGTCGGCGGTGACCTTCAGCGCCTTGTCGGCGGGCATCGCGCCGAACTGCCGGATGTCCTCCTCAAGGACCGAGCCCAGCGGCCGGCCCTCGACGTACTCCATGACGATGTACGGCGTCGCCATGCCGTTCAGCGCGTCCTCGCCCGTGTCGAAGACGGAGACGATGTTGGTGTGCGTGAGCTTGGCCACGGCCTGCGCCTCACGGCGGAAGCGCTCGCGGAAGGCCTGTTCCCGGCCCAGTTCGGTGTGGAGCGTCTTGATGGCGACCTGGCGGTCCAGCACCGCGTCGTACGCCAGGTGGACCGAGGCCATACCGCCCTCGCCCAGCAAGTCGCGCAGCTGGTAGCGGCCCCCGGCCAGGGCCTGCCCCGCGTACCGGCCCTGTGCGCCGTCCTGGCTCATCTCTCCGCGTCCCCCACCGGCCGCCCCGCGCCGTCATCCGGCGAACAGGCCTTGATCGAATGTGTCATTCCCGGCCAAGTCTGCCCCAGGGCACTGACACGTCAAGCGCGGTGCCCGTTCCGTGACCGTACGCGCAAGAAGCGTCGCGCAAGCGTTACAGGGGCCGTACGACGGGCGCACAGAATTTGCACGACAGCGCGTGCTAGAGGTTTCATGACCGGTCTGTCTCGGGTCGGTTCCGGTTCCCGTTCCGAACCGGCGGCCCCCGCGGAGGCTGTAGCGTGGCCGACGGAGACCGTAACAACACCGCGCGCACCGCGGGCAGAAACGACGGCGAGGACTGATGGCACAGACGCAGCGCTCTCAGGGCCCGTCCGACCCCGAGGCGACTGGCGGCGGCATGTCAGACGCGCCGGAGATGTGGGGCAACGGAGGGCTCGTCGGCGACGGCCGGTACCGGCTCACGCACCGGCTGGGCCGGGGCGGCATGGCCGAGGTGTTCGCGGCCGAGGACGTCCGCCTGGGCCGTACGGTCGCGGTCAAGCTGCTGCGCGCGGACCTGGCCGAGGACCCCGTCTCCAAGGCCCGGTTCACCCGCGAGGCACAGTCGGTCGCCGGCCTCAACCACCACGCGATCGTCGCCGTGTACGACTCCGGCGAGGACGTCGTGGGCGGCCAGTCCGTGCCGTACATCGTCATGGAGCTGGTCGAGGGCCGCACCATCCGCGACCTGTTGATGAACGCCGAGGCGCCGGGCCCCGAGCAGGCCCTGATCATCGTCTCCGGTGTACTGGAGGCGCTCGCCTACTCGCATCAGCATGGCATCGTGCACCGTGACATCAAGCCGGCGAATGTCATCATCACCCACAGCGGCGCCGTCAAGGTGATGGACTTCGGCATCGCCCGCGCCCTGCACGGCGCGTCCACGACGATGACGCAGACCGGCATGGTCATGGGCACCCCGCAGTACCTCTCCCCGGAGCAGGCGCTCGGCAAGGCCGTCGACCACCGCTCCGACCTGTACGCGACCGGCTGCCTGCTGTACGAACTCCTCTCCCTGCGGCCCCCCTTCACCGGCGAGACCCCGCTGTCGGTGGTCTACCAGCACGTCCAGGACATCCCGACCCCGCCGTCGGAGGTCTCCGAGGGCTGCCCGCCGGAGCTGGACGGCCTGGTCATGCGCTCCCTCGCCAAGGACCCCGACGACCGGTTCCAGACCGCCGAGGAGATGCGCGGCCTCGTCCAGTACGGCCTGCAGATGCTGTACGACCAGGGCGGCCACACCGGCACCTGGAACACCGGTCCGGTGGAGACGCACGACGGCCGGCACACCCCGGCGGGCGGTTTCGCCGGGACGACCGTCATGCCGCACCCCGGGGACGGCGGCGGCACCGCGCAGATCCCGCAGCCGATCCTGCCCACGGGCTACGGCAGCGGCGACGACGGCGGCTTCGAGGGGCACGGCAACAAGGGCAGTGGCCGCGGCAAGCTGTGGATCCTCGCCGTCCTCGCGGTCGTGGCGATCGCGGCGGGCGTCGCGCTGGCGATGAAGGGCGCGAACGGTGGCGGCGGCAACGGCCACGACACCAAGCCGACGGCGACGCACTCCAAGGACACGAAGAAGAAGTCGCCCTCCCCGACTCCGTCCGACGACGACACCGACGAGCCCTCGAACCCCTCCACGGAGAACGGCTCGGGCTCGGGTTCGGGTTCGGGCTCCGGCTGGCCGCCGGCGTCCACGCCGTCGTACTCTCCGCCGCAGTCGGCCAGTTCGACGCCCAGCAGCGAGCCGTCGGACCCGCAGACCACGCCGTCGCAGCCCACGGACCCGGCGAACGGCGGTACGGACGCGGGCACCGCCGACGGCGGCACGGACGCCGGTACCAGTGATGGCGGCACGGACGCGGGCACCGGCGACGCCGGCACCACCGAGGGCACCACGACCGACGGCAGCACCGGCGAGACCACCGGTTGAAGCTCGCCTACGGCGACCGGACCGGCGTCACCCTGAGGTGACGCCGGCCGCTCACCGCACGAACGCGTCGCACACCGCGTCGTACTCGCGCGTCCACCACACGGCGAGCGCCGACGCGGCCGGGAACTGGCAGTCCGCGCGCGTGTCGCCGCGCTCGTAGTGCCAGCGCAGCATCCAGAAGTCGTTCAGCCGCTCCCACCACACCCGGTGCACGGCCGCCGCCAGCTCCGAGGGCGTGGCGCCGGCCGCGCGCCGGTACGCGCGCGCGTAGGCACGCACCTTCGGCAGGTCCAGGGTCCCGCCCGGCCGCACGAAGAAGATCACGGCGGCGCGTACCGCCTCCTCCGCGCGCGGCTGCACGCCGAGCCGGTCCCAGTCCACGATGGCCGCGGGCGCGTCGTCGTCCTTGTAGAGCAGGTTGAACGGGTGGAAGTCGCCGTGCACCCACCCCACCGAGCCGCCGCGCGGCGGGCGCCGGTCCGCGTGCTGTTCCAGGAGCGCGCGGCGCTCCAGCAGCCGGTGCCGGGCCAGTTCGTCGAAGGCGTCGGCGGGCCGGTGCCGGCGCACATGGGCGAGCAGGTCGTCGATGAGGGCGAAGGTGTCGGCCGGGTCGGCGCTCTCCACGGGGTGCGGGCCGGCCGCCGGCCGGGTGCGCCCCTTGGGAGGCATCACTCGCTCCAGGCAGGCGTGTACGGCGCCCAGGAGCGCCCCCAGGCGTGCGCTCTCCCCGCGCGTGAGCTGACCGCCGTGGCGGTGCCTGCCGTCGATCCAGGGGTGCAGGGCGTAGGCGTGGCCGCCGATGACGGCGACCGTGCGGCCCTCGCGGTGCGCGAGCGGCGGGGCGACCGGGACGCCCAGGTCGGCCAGGCGCTGGGTGGCCCGGTGCCGGCGTTCGATGGCGGCCGGGTCGGCGGTGTCCGGATCGAAGTGGTGCTTGAGGAAGTAGCGGCCGCGGGTGGTGCACAGCCGGTAGCCGCGGTTGAGGAGGCCCTGGTCGACCGGCTCACAGGTGAGGGCGGTTCCCGCGGCGTACAAGCGGAGCAGGGCGCCCAGAGGGGGCGCATGCGATACGGGGGGTGGTACACATGAGCGCGGCACGCGCCAGATGTTAGGGCACGCGCAGCCCCTGTGAGCTGGGGGTTGTCACAGGCAGTCGCCGACGGTCGCTTTCGGTCACGTCAGGGCTTTTCCGTCTGTGCGCGGGCGGCGCCCGGCGACTCCGAGGGCGCGGATCAGGAATAACCTGACTTTTCCCTCTTCGCCTACGAGGCCGGTCTCACATGAAACCCTTCCCGTGAGCTGGGTGCGCGGGATAACGTGCGGGTGCTTCGGACGGGCGCAAGGCTGTGACCAGCGCGCTTTCACACCACCTCGATTTACTTGGAAATCCAAGCAAAATCGCAGGTCAAACGGTGTTTCACAGAAATGTGAGGCACTGGGTAACGTGATGGTTGCAGGGCGCTCGCCGGGGCACCTGTCACGCCTGTTCCCGGCCGAGTGGCACCCACCCCGTGCCCGGTGGTCGAAACAGGTGAGCCGCACTGGCCTACCGGCAACCCCGGGGGCCGGAACGACGGAGGAGCACACGTGACCGTGGAGAGCAGTGCCGCGCGCAAGCCGCGACGCAGCGCCGCAGGCAAGGCCGGCACCACCGGCAGCAAGACCGGCGCGACCGCCGGCACGGCCGGAGCCACCGGCACCAAGCGCACCACCCGCAGCACCGCCAAGAAGAGCACCGACCCGGAACTCGTGCAGCTCCTGACGCCGGAGGGCAAGCGGGTCGAGAACGCCGTGTACGACTCCTACGTCGCCGGCATCACCCCCGAAGACCTCCGCGGCCTGTACCGCGACATGGTGCTCACCCGCCGCTTCGACGCCGAGGCCACCGCCCTGCAGCGCCAGGGCGAGCTGGGCCTGTGGGCCTCCCTGCTGGGCCAGGAGGCCGCCCAGATCGGCTCCGGCCGGGCCACCCGCGAGGACGACTACGTCTTCCCGACCTACCGCGAGCACGGCGTCGCCTGGTGCCGCGGGGTCGACCCGACCAACCTGCTCGGCATGTTCCGCGGCGTGAACAACGGCGGCTGGGACCCGAACAGCAACAACTTCCACCTCTACACGATCGTCATCGGCTCCCAGACGCTGCACGCCACCGGCTACGCGATGGGCGTGGCCAAGGACGGCGCGGACTCGGCGGTCGTCGCCTACTTCGGCGACGGCGCCTCCAGCCAGGGCGACGTCGCCGAATCGTTCACCTTCGCCGCGGTCTACAACGCCCCGGTGGTGTTCTTCTGCCAGAACAACCAGTGGGCGATCTCCGAGCCGACCGAGCGCCAGACCCGCGTCCCGCTCTACCAGCGCGCGCAGGGCTACGGCTTCCCGGGCGTCCGCGTCGACGGCAACGACGTGCTGGCCTGCCTCGCCGTCACCAAGTGGGCGCTGGAGCGCGCCCGCAACGGCGAGGGCCCCACCCTGGTGGAGGCGTTCACCTACCGCATGGGCGCTCACACCACCTCCGACGACCCCACCCGCTACCGGGGCGACGAGGAGCGGCTGGCCTGGGAGGCGAAGGACCCGATCCTGCGCCTTCGCAGGTACCTGGAGGCCTCGAACCACGCGGACGAGGGATTCTTCGCGGAACTCGAGAGCGAGTCCGAGGCGTTGGGCAAGCGAGTGCGCGAAGCGGTCCGCGCCATGCCCGACCCGGACCACTTCGCCATCTTCGAGAACGCGTACGCGGACGGGCACGCGCTCGTCGACGAGGAGCGCGCCCAGTTCGCCGCCTACCAGGCGTCGTTCGCCGATGAAGGGGGTCACTGAGATGGCCGAGAAGATGGCGATGGCCAAGGCCATCAACGAGTCGCTGCGCCGTGCCCTGGACGCCGACCCCAAGGTGCTGGTCATGGGCGAGGACGTCGGAAAGCTCGGCGGCGTGTTCCGGGTGACCGACGGTCTGCAGAAGGACTTCGGCGAGAGCCGGGTCATCGACACCCCGCTCGCCGAGTCCGGCATCGTGGGCACCGCGATCGGCCTGGCCCTGCGCGGCTACCGCCCGGTGGTGGAGATCCAGTTCGACGGCTTCGTCTTCCCGGCCTACGACCAGATCGTCACCCAGCTCGCCAAGATGCACGCCCGCTCGCTGGGCAAGGTCAAGCTGCCGGTCGTCGTCCGCATCCCCTACGGCGGCGGCATCGGCGCGGTCGAGCACCACTCGGAGTCGCCGGAAGCGCTGTTCGCCCACGTGGCGGGCCTGAAGGTCGTCTCGCCGTCGAACTCCTCCGACGCCTACTGGATGATGCAGCAGGCCATCCAGAGCGACGACCCGGTGATCTACTTCGAGCCGAAGCGGCGCTACTGGGACAAGGCCGAGGTCGACCCCGAGGCGATTCCCGCGCCGCTGCACAAGGCGCGCGTGGTCCGCGAGGGCACGGACCTCACCCTGGCGGCCTACGGCCCGATGGTGAAGCTGTGCCAGGAGGCCGCGGCCGCGGCGGCCGAGGAGGGCAAGTCCCTGGAGGTCCTGGACCTGCGCTCGGTCAGCCCCCTCGACTTCGACTCCGTCCAGGCCTCGGTGGAGAAGACCCGCCGCCTGGTCGTGGTGCACGAGGCCCCGGTGTTCTTCGGCTCCGGCGCGGAGATCGCCGCCCGGATCACCGAACGCTGCTTCTACCACCTGGAGGCACCGGTCCTCAGGGTCGGCGGCTACCACGCCCCGTACCCGCCGGCGCGCCTGGAAGAGGAGTACCTGCCGGACCTGGACCGTGTGCTCGACGCCGTCGACCGCTCGCTGGCGTACTGAGGAGAGGGTCGTGACGACGATGACGGAAGCGTCCGTACGCGAGTTCAAGATGCCCGACGTGGGCGAGGGACTCACCGAGGCCGAGATCCTCAAGTGGTACGTCCAGCCGGGCGACACGGTGACGGACGGCCAGGTGGTCTGCGAGGTGGAGACGGCGAAGGCGGCCGTCGAACTGCCCATCCCCTACGACGGCGTGGTCCACGAACTGCACTTCCCCGAGGGCACCACGGTGGACGTGGGCACGTCCATCATCGCGGTGGCGGTGGCCGGGGCCGGCGGTGCCGCGCCCGAGGCCCCCGCCGAGCAGCCCGAGGCGGCACCCGCCCCGGCGAAGGAGGAGCCGAAGCCGGAGGGCCGCCAGCCGGTCCTCGTCGGCTACGGCGTGGCGACCTCCTCCACCAGGCGCCGCCCCCGCAAGGGCCCCGAGGTCAGCGTGCCGGCGCAGGCGATCCAGGCGGAGCTGAACGGCCACGGCGGCGCGGTCGCCGAGAAGCCGCGCCCGCTGGCCAAGCCCCCGGTGCGCAAGCTGGCCAAGGACCTGGGTGTCGACCTGGCCGCGATCATCCCGTCCGGCCCGGACGGCATCATCACCCGCGAGGACGTCCACGCGGCGGCCACGCCCCGGACGGCCGAGCCGGCAGCCCCGGTCACGGCGGCCCCCACGGCCCCGGCCACCGCCGCGGCCCCCGCGCCCGTGGCGTCGTACGACACCGCGCGCGAGACCCGCATCCCGGTCAAGGGGGTCCGCAAGGCCACCGCGCAGGCGATGGTCGGCTCGGCGTTCACCGCGCCGCACGTCACCGAGTTCGTGACGGTGGACGTGACCCGCACGCTGAAGCTGGTCGAGGAGCTGAAGCAGGACAAGGAGATGCAGGGCCTGCGGATCAACCCGCTCCTGCTGATCGCCAAGGCCCTGCTGGTCGCCATCAAGCGCAACCCGGACATCAACGCCTCCTGGGACGAGGCCAACCAGGAGATCGTGGTCAAGCACTACGTCAACCTGGGCATCGCGGCGGCCACCCCGCGCGGCCTGATCGTCCCCAACATCAAGGACGCCCACGCCAAGACGCTCCCGCAGCTGGCGGAGGCGCTGGGCGAGCTGGTGACGACGGCCCGGGAGGGCAAGACCTCCCCGGCGGCGATGCAGGGCGGCACGGTGACCATCACCAACGTCGGCGTCTTCGGTGTCGACACGGGCACGCCGATCCTCAACCCGGGCGAGTCGGCGATCCTGGCGGTCGGCGCGATCAAGCTCCAGCCGTGGGTGCACAAGGGCACGGTGAAGCCGCGTCAGGTCACCACGCTGGCGCTGAGCTTCGATCACCGCCTGGTCGACGGCGAGCTGGGTTCCAAGGTGCTGGCGGACGTCGCGGCGATCCTGGAACAGCCGAAGAGGCTGATCACCTGGGCATGAAGGCCCGTCTCGACGGGTAACGTCCGAGACCGAAGGGGGCGGCCGCAACGTCGTGTTGCGACCGCCCTCTCCTTGTCAGCTCACCCTTCTGGACGAGGATCGGGGCGGAGCCGATCGGAATCAGACGGAACCTTTGGTGCCGGGGGTGACTCCTGGCCCGGTGACGCGGGCCCGTTGGGGGGCCGCGACCGCTCAGGGGGTAAGAGATGGACGGACGTGCGCTGCCGGAGGACCGCCAGGCTGTTCACCGGTACATCGCCGTACGCGGCACCCGGCTGCACCTCGCCGAGTACGGCGGCACCGGTGCCCCGCTGCTGATGCTGCACGGCTTTCCGCAGCACTGGTACGCCTGGCACAAGGTCGCCGGGCTGCTGGACGGTGACTACCGGCTGCTCTGCCCGGATCTGCGGGGTTTCGGGTGGTCGGAGGCCACCCGGCGCGGATACGACATGGACGGCCTGGCGGACGACGCCCTCGCGCTGCTCGACGCGCTCGGGATCGGGGAGCCGGTCGGGCTCGTCGGGCACGACTGGGGGGCGCACCTGGGCTTCCGGCTGTGTCTGCGGGCGCCGGAGCGGTTCACCGGGTATCTGGCGCTGAACATGTCCCACCCCTGGCCGCGGCACCGGGCGGTCCTGCCCAACCTGTGGCGGCTGTGGTACACCGCGTTCCTGGAGTACCCGGTGCTCGGTCGCGCCGTGCTGCGCCACTGGCCCGGCTTCACCCGCTTCCTGCTGCGGCACCAGGTGGCCGACCGGTCCGTGTGGACGGAGGCCGAGCTGACCGAGTACGCCACCGCGACCTCGGCCGGCGCCGCCGCGGCGCAGTCGCTGTTCTGGCAGTACGTGCTGCACGACATCCCCGCCCTCGTCCGCGGCACCTGGCGGCGGCACCGGCTCACCGTGCCGACGCTGTTGCTCGGCGGGGAACGGGACACCGTCGTCGTACCGTCGCTGCTGGCGGGCGCGGAGCCGTACGCCGACGATCTGAGCGTGCGGCTGGTGCCCGGGGCCGGTCACTATCTGCCGCAGGAACGGCCGGGGGAGGTGGCGGAGGCCATCCGCGGACACTTCCCGCGCTGAAGCCGCCTACCGGAGCGCCGCCCGCTGCGCCACCCGCCGTACGAACGCCCGCCCGCGCCGCCGGCCGAGGAGGCGGCCGTAGAGCCACTGGGCGGGGCGGAGGGCGGCCGGCCGGGTGGCGCCCAGGACGGCGAAGCGGGTGCCGCCGGCTTCCGGTACGGCCGCCATGCCGCCCACGACCAGACGGGACTGCATGAGGCACCAGCCGGGGGCGAGCCGTACCTCGAAGGCCTCCGTCAGGCCGGAGCGGCCGACCGCCAGCGCCTCCTTGCGGTCCGCGTCGCCCGACGGCACCCGGAACTCCCGCAGGAACGGGACGAGGTGCGGCAGTTCGGTCCGCAGGTCGGCGGCGACCTGCCACACCCGGTCGTACGGCAGGGGGAGGTGCTCCTCGGCGTACATTCCGGCGTGCAGGCCCGCGGCCAGGACCCGAAGCCGCCGTACCGGATCGGAACTCATCGTGACCACGCTTTCCGGAAGGAGGAACGGGCCCGGTGCAACCGGGACTTGACGGTGCCCTGCGGCACGCCGAGGAGGTCGGCGACGGCGGACTCGTCCAGGCCCTCCAGCTCGCGCAGCACCAGGACCGCACGGTGCCGGACGGGCAGCCGGGCGAGGACGTCGCGGACGTCGGCCGGCAGTTCGCCGTCGGTGTCCGCCCGCAGTCCGCCGAGGCGGGCGAGGTCGGCGGGGTCGGCCGGTTCCTCGGCGCGGGTGCGGCGGGCGACGCGCACCGCCTCTCGCACGGTGGCGGTGCGCACCCAGCCGTAGAAGGCCCGCGGGTCGCGCAGTCCGCGCAGGCCCTTGAAGACGGCCAGCAGGGATTCCTGGACGGCGTCGGCGATGTCGTTCGGGACGATCGGGCGGCACAGCCGGGTGACGTACGGCGTCACCAGCGCCAGCAGTTCGTCCATGGCCAGGGCGTCCCCGCCCTGCGCGGCCCGGACCAGCGCGGCGGCTGTGTCCCACGGCTCCGCGCGGCTCTCGTCCTCCCCCTGGGCGCGCATCGGGCTCAGCCTAGTCGTGCGCGGGGCAGCACAAAGGGCCCGCCGCTGTGCGCGACGGGCCCTGGTGACCGCGGCGGTCGTCAGCCGAGCCGGGCGAAGCCGTAGTTGAGGAGCTTCTTCGCGTCCGCCTCGCGCTGGGCGATGGAGGAGGAGGCGAGGACGGTGCCGATAACCGTCTTCCCGTTCCGGGTGGCGGCGAAGACCAGGCAGTACTTGGCCTCCGGTCCGGAGCCGGTCTTCACACCGATGGTGCCGCTGTAGCTGCTGAGCAGTCCGTTGGTGTTCTTCCACGTTTTCATCGTGCGGGTGCTGCCCGTCTTGGTGATCGTCTTCGCGGTGTACGACTTCGTCTTGACGACCGTGCGGAACGTGGAGTTCTTCATCGCGCTGCTGGCGAGCTTCGTGAGGTCGCGCGGCGTGGAGTAGTTCGCGCCATGGCCGATGCCGTCGAACGAGTCGAAGTGCGTGTTCGTCAGGCCCAGGTTCTTCGCCGTGGTGTTCATCTTGCCGATGAACGACTTCACGCGCGCCGCCCGTGTCGAGCCCGAGCCGAACTTGTCGGCGAGTGCGTACGCCGCGTCACAGCCGGAGGGCAGCATCAGCCCGTACAGCAGCTGGCGGACGGTGACCTTGTCGCCGACGATCAACCCGGCGTTCGACGCGTAGTTGTTGTCGACGATGTAGTCGCTGTACGCCTTCTGGATCGTGACCTTGGCGTCGAGGTTGAGGTTCGGCTGAGCGAGCACGACCTTCGCGGTCATGATCTTGGTGGTCGAGCCGGTGGAGCGCTTGTAGTCCGCCGCCTTGTTGTACAGCGTCGAGCCGTTCGCGTTGTTCATCACGTAGCCGCCCTTGGCCACGATGGAGGGCGCGGTGACGGCCTGCGCGGGCGCAGCGGTGAGGGCACCGGTGGCGAGCAGCGCGCCGGAGGTGACGGCGACGGCGGCGGCTCGGCGGAGGCGGATGCCCTGGATGCCGGTAATCAAAGTGATATACCTCGAATGTCGTGAATGCCCCTGGAATGCGGCCTGGTTGAGCTGGCAACGGAAGGGGGCCGCATGGGTGTGACACGTAAGTAGCACAGAAGGTTGTGCGGCCGCTCCGGGGGGGCTTCGTCACGTCCGCATCATGGACGGTCCCGTCCCTTGCGTACGTGTTGTATCTATGCTGTGGGCATGAACACGGCCGTCGAGCAGCCCGCCCCGCAGTCCCTCAAGCCGCCCCCCGCCGCCGACCGCGTGTACGCCCACGTCAAGCAGGGTGTACTCGACCGCCGCTACGAGGGCGGCTCGCTGCTCACCGAGGGCGAGCTGGCCGAGGCCGTCGGGGTCTCGCGCACACCCGTCCGGGAGGCGCTGCTGCGGCTGGAGGCCGAGGGCCTCATCCGGCTCTACCCGAAGAAGGGCGCCCTGGTCCTGCCGGTCTCCGCGCAGGAGATCGCGGACGTGGTGGAGACCCGGCTGCTGGTCGAGGAGCACGCGGCCCGCAAGGCCGTACCCGCGCCGCCGGGCCTGCTGGAGCGGCTGACCGAGCTGCTGGAGCAGCAGAAGGCGCAGGCCGCCGCCGGCGATCTGGCCGCCGCCGCGGTCACCGACCGCTGCTTCCACGCCGAGATCGTGCGCAGCGGGGGCAACGAGATCCTCTCCCGGCTCTACGACCAGTTGCGCGACCGCCAGCTGCGGATGGGCGTCGCCGTCATGCACTCCCACCCCGACCGGATCGCCAAGACGCTCGCCGAGCACGAGGAGATCCTGGACGCGCTGCGCGCCGGGGACGCGGAAGCGGCCGTCGGTGTGGTGCACCGGCACGTGGGCTGGTTCTCCCACCTCGCGCGGGGGGAGGTCCGGTGAGCGCTCCGGTGCGCAACGCCACCCTTCCGGGGGACCCGCCGGGCGGACGCCCGGCCGTCGCCATGTGGTCCATAGGTGTGGCCGTCTACTTCGTCGCCGTCATCTTCCGCACGTCCCTGGGGGTCGCGGGCCTCGACGCGGCCGACCGCTTCCACGTCAACGCATCGGCCCTGTCCACGTTCTCCATCCTCCAGCTGCTGGTCTACGCGGGCATGCAGATACCCGTCGGCCTGCTGGTCGACCGCCTCGGCACCAAGAAGGTGCTGAGCATCGGGGCGGTCCTCTTCACCGCCGGGCAGCTGGGCTTCGCCTTCTCGCCCTCGTACGGCACCGCGCTCGCCTCCCGCGCGCTGCTGGGCTGCGGCGACGCGATGACCTTCATCAGCGTGCTGCGGCTCGGCACCCGCTGGTTCCCGGCCCGGCGCGGGCCGATGGTCGCGCAGCTCGCGGGCCTGGTCGGCATGGCGGGCAACCTGGTCTCCACGCTGGTCCTGGCCCGGCTGCTGCACGGCATCGGCTGGACGCCGGCGTTCGCGGGCAGCGCGCTGGCGGGCGCGGTCGTCCTGGTCCTGACCCTGCTGTTCCTGAAGGACCACCCCGAGGGCCAGGAGCCGGAGCCGTCCGCGCACCAGGGTGCGGCCTACGTCCGCCGGCAGATCGCCGCGGCCTGGCGGGAGCCGGGCACCCGCCTGGGCCTGTGGGTGCACTTCACCACCCAGTTCCCGGCGATGGTGTTCCTGCTGCTGTGGGGCCTGCCGTTCCTCGTCGAGGCGCAGGGCCTCAGCCGCGCCACGGCCGGTGAGCTGCTCACCCTCGTCGTCCTGTCCAACATGGTGATCGGCCTGGTCTACGGCCAGATCGTCGCCCGGCACCACGCGGCCCGGCTGCCGCTGGCGCTGGGCACGGTCGGCGCCACCGCGCTGCTGTGGGCGGTGACGCTGGCCTACCCCGGTGACCACGCGCCGGTGTGGCTGCTGCTGGTGCTGTGCACGGTGCTCGGCGCGTGCGGGCCGGCGTCGATGATCGGCTTCGACTTCGCCCGGCCGGCCAACCCGCCCGAGCGACAGGGCACGGCGTCCGGCATCACCAACATGGGCGGCTTCATCGCCTCCATGACGACCCTGTTCGCGATCGGCGTGCTGCTGGACGCGACCGGTGACGACTACACCGTGGCGTTCAGCGCCGTGTTCCTGCTCCAGGCGCTCGGGATCAGCCAGATCCTGCGGCTGCGGGGGCGGGCGGCCCGGCGCGAGCGGGAGCGGCTGGTGGCCAGCCGGGTGGAGACGGTGCACGTCCCTGCCTAGGCGCCCTGTGCCGCGGCCGCGGCCCGGTCCTACGGGGTCACCGCGAAGTGGCGCAGGATCGCCGCCGCCAGGTCCTGGTCGCCCTCCGTCTTCACCCGGTCCGCCACCGCCTCCGGGCTGACCCGGCCGCAGGCCAGGCGGACGTAGGTCTCCCAGTCGAGGGTGAGCGCGGCGGCGGGGCCGAGGGCGGGGGCGGTCTCCACGGTGCCGCGGCCGTGGATGTCGACGCGGACCGTGCGCAGGAACTCCACGGGACCGTGCACGTCGAACACGATCGCCGAGCTGCGCGGGGCGTTCGCGTCGTGCGCGACGACCTTGGGCAGCGCCTCCAGCAGCACGTCCCGGGTGACGTACGCGCCCGGCGAGTCCAGGTTTCCGGGGCGGCCGAGGGCGGCGCGCAGGTCCTGCTCGTGCACCCACACGTCGAACGCCCGGATGCGGTAGGCCCGTTCCAGGGTGATCTCGGTGCCCAGCGGCCCGCGCACCAGGGTGCCGGGGTCCCGGGACTCGTTGCGCAGCTGGCGGTTGCGGCGGATGACCGTGTACTCCAGCTCGGCCGTCATCTCCGGCGCCGTGTGATGGCGGCGGACGTCGACCTGCATCTCCATGTAGCGCTGGTGCTCGGTGGTGACGTGGAACAGGTCGCGCGGCAGGGCGTGGATGGGGCGCGGGTCGCCGAGCATCTCGCAGTCCAGGCCGATGACGTGGGACACGATGTCCCGCACGGACCAGCCGGGGCAGGGTGTCCGCCGGTTCCACTCGCCCTCGACGAGCGACTGCACCATCTCGGATATCGCTTCGATGGAGTGCGTCCAGGCGTCGGCGTAGGGCTGGAGGGTGGGATGCAGACTCACGGAACGGGACCCCTCGGCGGTCGGTACACGGGCAGGTTGTGGCGGCATTGCCAGCGGGCGGCGGCTGCACTTCGGCGGGTGTCTTGGGAGGCTAAGTTACGCTGCTGGAAGGCACCCCGGCAGTGCTTTCGTGTGACGATCGTAGGCCTGTGTGGACGACTCGAATGCCAGGACGGTGGTAGTGTGCGCGCCTCGCTGATCCAGATCGCCGTGGACGAGGACGAATCGGTCGACTCCCGGCGGCGGCGCGCGGCCGCGCTGGTGCGGGAGCAGAGCGGGGCCGACCTCGTCGTTCTGCCCGAACTGTGGACCACCGGAGCCTTCGCCTACGAGGAGTTCGGCCGGGAGGCCGAGCCGCTCGAAGGGCCGACGTACGAGACGATGGCCAAGGCGGCGAGCGACGCGGGTGTGTGGCTGCACGCCGGCTCCATCCCGGAACGCGCTGCGTCCGGCAGCGGCTCCGCCGCGGGCGACGGCCCCCTCTACAACACGTCTCTCGTCTTCTCCCCCTCCGGTGAACTGGCCGCGGCCTACCGCAAGATCCACCGCTTCGGCTTCGACAAGGGCGAGGCGGTGCTGATGAGCGCGGGCCGGGACCTGGTGACGGTCCGGCTGCCCGGGACCACGCTCGGCGTGGCCACCTGCTACGACCTCCGTTTCCCCGAACTGTTCCGCGGACTCGTCGACGCCGGCGCCGAGACGCTGGTGATCCCGGCGGGCTGGCCCGAGCGGCGACGCGCGCACTGGACGCTGCTGGCTCAGGCGCGGGCGGTGGAGAACCAGGCGTTCGTGCTCGCGTGTGGAACGGCCGGGACCCACGCCGGAGTTCCGCAGGCGGGTCACTCGATCGTGGTGGATCCGTGGGGCGAGGTGCTCGCCGAGGCCGGTTCCGGGGAAGAGGTCCTGACGGTGGACCTCGACCCGGCGAAGGTGGCCGCGACCCGCGAACAGTTCCCGGCGCTCAAGGACCGGGTGCTGGGCCTGGAACCACCCCGGCGCCGGAGCTAGTCCCCGTCAGTCCTCCTCGCCCTCCTTCTCGGCCAGGTGGATCACGCACACCGCCACCGCGATGAGCAGCGCCGGGTCGGCGTCGTCCCGTACGACGTCCACGCCGTAGGTGTCGCGGATGCTCAGCCAGCGGCGGGAGATCACCGCGAGGAGTTCACCGTCGTACTCCACGGCGAACTCGCGGTCCAGGATCTTCCCGCTGACGTCCAGTTCGGTGCCGTCCGCCAGCGAGACCCGGTAGTGGTCGCGCAACAGGGACAGCCGCTTGCGCCTGATCCGGGCCAGGGGCTCGCCGTCCCGTTCGATCACCATGGTGTCGCGCAGGGCGAGCATCTTCTGGTGGATGTCGATCAGGACCCGCCCCTGGGTGTCCTTCAGCTCGAAGGTGTCCCGCAGCCGCATCGCCTTGCCGTCGACGAGGTACACCTTCCGGCCGTGTTCGTCCTCGATCCACCAGTCGTCACCGATGCCGAGGATCCGGTCGCGTACGAGGAATCTCATACGGGTCATGCTTCCCCGGCACCGGCCGATCGTCCCGGAATCGTCACATTCCGTCCCGATCGGGGCTGCTGCTCCCGGCAGCCGTCGTCTGTGCAGGGCCCGCCCCGAACCGCTTGCGGTACGCCGACGGGCTCAGCCCCGTCTCCCGCCGCAGCCGGGCCCGCAGATTGGCCGCCGTGCCCAGGCCGCTGCGCGCCGCCACGACGTCCAGCCGCTCCTCGCCCCGCTCGATCAGCCGGCACGCCAGGGCCACGCGCTCCCCGGTGAGCCAGGCCAGCGGAGTCGTGCCCAGCTGGTTGCGGAAGCGGCGGTGCAGGGTGGCGGGGGAGACGGCCGCGCGGGCGGCGAGGCCGGCGACGGTCAGCGGCTCGCCCAGCCGCTCCTGCGCCCAGGCCAGCAGCGGGCCGAGCGACTCGTCGGGCACTGCGGGCACCGGCCGCTCCACGAACTGCCGTTGCCCGCCGTCCCGGTGCGCGGCGAAGACGAGCCGCCGGGAGACGTGGTTGGCGATCTCCACGCCGTGGTCCCGGCGCACCAGGTGCAGGCCCAGGTCGAGCGCGGAGGCGCTGCCGGAGGCGGTGAGGATGTCACCGTCGTCCACGAAGAGCACGTCCGCCTCCAGGCGCACCCGTGGGAAGCGGGCCCGGAAGGCGTCCGCCCACATCCAGTGGCAGGCCGCCCGGCGCCCGTCCAGCAGCCCGGCCTCCGCGAGGGTGAACGCGCCCGAGCAGAAGCCGACGAGCCGGGCGCCCCGCGCGTGGGCCCGCCGGATCACGTCCAGGACGCGCTGCGAGCGGGGGACGTGGGCGTCGGGCCGGTTCGGCACGATCAGCGTGTCGGCGGTCTCGGCGGCCTCCAGACCGGCGACCCCGGTGAGCGTGAAGAAACCGTCCCGCATCCGGGTCTCCGGCTCGGCCGCGCACAGCCGGAAGTCGTACAGCTCCCGCCCCAGTTCGGGCCGCGCGAGCCCGAAGATCTCGATGGCACAGCTCATCTCGAAGGGGTTGGAGTTGTCGTCGACCACCAGCACGACACGGTGAGAGGATCGTTGCGGCATGTGCGATTTCTAGCACTCGTCGGCCGCCGGGGCACCCCCGACGATGAACCCATGGAACCGATCTCCCTGGACGCGGCCCTCGCCTCCTTCACCGAGCAGTGGAGCCCCCGTATCGTCACCGCCGTCAACGACTACGACGTCCGCGTGGCCAAGGTGGAGGGCGAACATCTCTGGCACGCGCACGCGCACACCGACGAGTTCTTCCTGGTCCTCGCCGGCGAACTGCACATCGGCCTGCGCGAGCCGGCCGGCGAGCGCACCGTGGTGCTGCCCAAGGGCTCGGTGTTCACCGTCCCGCGCGGAGTCGAGCACAAGCCGTACGCGCCCGTGCCCACCGAGATCCTCGTCTTCGAGCCCACCGGGACGCTGAGCGTCGGCGACCGGCACGAGGACGTCCCCGACCACGTGGACGCCACCACGGGCCACGCGCTCGGCTGACCGGTTGCCGCTGGTGCCGGCCGGGATGGACGGCACCGCCCCCGGAGAAGGCTGAGAGTCGTCAGTCCTGGGCGAGTTCCAGGGCTCCGTCCGGCTCCGGGGCGCCGTCCTCCGGCGCATGGTCCCCCACGGTCCTGCGCCGGAGGTTCTCCACGTCCGTCAGGATGCCGACCAGGAGGTCGTGCAACTCGTCAAGCTGTTCCACAGGGACGATCGGGGTATGCCCCCCGACCTCGGGCTCCAGGGTGTGCAGGTGGTCCAGGGCGTCCCGTGCTCCCTGCACCCCGAGGTGGAGGGCCTTGCGATGCGCGGCGGCACGCTGGCTGGGCGGGACCGAGGCGGCCTGGTCGCGGGGTCCGGGTACGGCGCCGTACTGGAACAGGGCGGTCACCGGATCCAGACCGGGGGCCGGGGCCCCGGGCGCGGCACTGGTGGATTCGGCCCCCTCAGCCGGCTCCCCCTCAGCCGGCTCCCCGTGCGCCTGTCCCGGCTCGCCGCCCACCGCGGTCGGCGTCGTGACGTGGACCGGCGCCGGGATGACGGCCGGGGGCGGTACCACCAGCTGCGTCGCCCGGTCCGGGTCCGAGGCCGCCACGACATCCCACTCGTACAGCGGCACGGGCACGCCCGCGGCGTCCCGGGCGATGTGGTCCTCGGCCGCGAGGTCCACCTTGAAGTAGACGTAGGGCGGCTCGTCGGACGTGGCCGTCTCCTTGCCCGTGAGGCTCTGCTTGGGCACGGAGTTCTGCGGCAGGTCGTCGTCGCGGAAGGTGTTGGCGGCCAGCGCGAGCGTCCACAGTCCGAGTTCATTGGTCTGGCGGGACAGTCCCTCGATGACCTTGTTGACGTCGGACCGGAAGGGCACCCCGCCCTTCTCCCGCCTGACGCCGAGGGAGGAGCCGACGTTCCTGGTCAGGAGCTTGTCGGCGATCAGTGCCACACCGCCGGCCACGGCCAGGGTGCGGCGGGCGTCGTAGTCGCCCTTCATCGCATTGTGAAGTCCATAACTCAGCAGATTACTGAGTTAGTAAGCAAGTTGTGGGTGAAACGGCTGAACCCACCATGAGGAGCAGGCGGGTTCAGCCGTCAGACGCCGTAGCCGTCGCTGTAGCCGTCGACGCGGTGGTGGCGCGTTTCGTCCTCCACCACCGGTGTCGTCGGCGGTACGACCACGCGGCGGCGGCGCGCGATGCCGCTGAACGTCGCCACCCCGATCAGGCCTACGGCCATCAGGATCAGGCCGACGACAGTGAGGTTGACGCCCTGCATGTGCCAGTCGGTCGCGAACGTCAGAATGGCCCCTACGGCGATGAGGATGATGCATCCGCCGAGACCCATGAGACCTCGCCTCCCCTTCCGGTTCCGGAATCTCCGGTGCCGTGCGGGTACCCGGCGAGGTCCCGACTAGCCCTCCAAGAAGGCCGTCAAGGCATTCGCGAGCAGGAACGGGTCGTCGGCGCCGCACAGTTCGCGCACACTGTGCATGGAGAGGATCGCCACACCGATGTCCACCGTGCGGATGCCGTGCCGGGCCGCGGTGATCGGGCCGATGGTGGTGCCGCACGGCATGGAGTTGTTCGAGACGAAGCTCTGGAAGGGGACGTTCGCCTTCTCGCAGGCCGCGGCGAACACCGCGCGGCCCGAACCGTCCGTGGCATAGCGGTTGTTGACGTTCACCTTGAGGATCGGCCCGCCGTTGACCCGCGGATGGTGCGTCGGGTCGTGCCGCTCGGCGTAGTTGGGGTGCACGGCGTGACCCGTGTCGGAGGAGAGGCAGACCGAGCCGGCGAAGGCACGCGCCCGGTCCTCGAACGACCCGCCCCGCGCCAGCACCGAGCGCTCCAGCACCGAGCCGAGCAGCGGGCCGTCCGCGCCGGTGTCCGACTGGGAGCCGTTCTCCTCGTGGTCGAAGGCGGCCAGCACCGGGATGCGGCCGAGCGGGGCACCGGAGGTCGCGACGGCGGTGAGGGCGGCGGCACCGGCGTGCACGGACAGCAGGTTGTCCATGCGCGGGCCGGCGACCAGCTCCCGGTCCCGGCCGAGGTAGGCCGGCGGCTCCACCGGATGCGTCATCAGGTCCCAGCCGGCCACCGAGCCCGCCGTCAGCCCGGCCTCCTGCTCCAGGAAGGCGATGAGGTCGCCGTCCAGCACATCGTCGCCGAGGCCCCACACCGGCTGCAGATGCCGCTGCTTGTCCAGCTTGAGTCCCTCGGCGCTGACCGAACGGTCCAGGTGGATGGCGAGCTGCGGCACCCGCAGCAGCGGCCGGTCCACGTTGACCAGGACCGAGGAGCCGTCGCGCAGCGACAGCCGGCCGGCCAGGCCCAGGTCCCGGTCCAGCCAGGAGTTGAGCAGCGGGCCGCCGTAGATCTCCACGGCGATCTGGCGCCAGCCCTGCGCACCGCTGTCCGGGCGCGGCTTGACCCGCAGGCTCGGGGAGTCGGTGTGCGCGCCGATGATGTGGAAGGGGGTGTGCGGCTCGGCACCCTCGGGCACGTACCAGGCCACGATCGCGCCGCCGCGCAGCACGTACCGGCCGCCGTGCCCCGATGCCACGGCGTCCCAGGCGTCCGTCTCCGCGACCTGCCGGAAGCCTGCCTTCTCCAGCCGCTCGGCGGTGTTCGCCACGGCGTGGTACGGCGACGGGCTCGCCGCCAGGAAGGACATCAGGTCGTCGGTGTGGCCGCGATCGAAGCGGGGGGGTGCGCTCATGGGATTCACCTTAACGACGTGCACGGGCCCGCTCCCGGAAAGAGAGCGGGCCCGTGCGAGGAATCGGCGGGGACGTCCGGAACGTCTGGACCGTTTAGAACGCGGCCTCGTCCAGCTCCATGAGGTCCAGCTCGACGTTGGCGGCGACCTTGCGGGCGAGCGTGACGCCCGGCAGGACGTTCGCCGCGAAGAACTTCGCCGCGGCGATCTTGCCGGTGTAGAACGCCTTGTCCTTCGCCGAGGCGGTGGGCAGCTTCTCGGCGGCGATCGCGGCGCCCTTGAGGAGCAGGTAGCCGACGACGACGTCACCGGAGGCCATGAGCAGGCGGGTGGTGTTCAGGCCGACCTTGTAGATGTTCTTGGTGTCCTGCTCGGTGGCGGCGAGGTCGGTCAGCATCAGGCCGACGATCGCCTCCAGCTCCACGGCCGCCTTGGCCAGGTGCTCGCGGGCGCCGGCCAGCTCCTCGCCGCCGGTGCCGAGCGCCAGGAACTTCTTGATGTCCTCGGCGAGGGAGTTCAGCGCGGCACCCTGGTTGCGGACGATCTTCCGGAAGAAGAAGTCCTGGCCCTGGATCGCCGTGGTGCCCTCGTAGAGGGTGTCGATCTTGGAGTCCCGGATGTACTGCTCGATCGGGTACTCCTGCAGGAAGCCGGAGCCGCCGAAGGTCTGCAGCGACTGGGCGAGCTGCTCGTAGCCCTTCTCGGAGCCGTAGCCCTTGACGATGGGCAGGAGCAGGTCGTTCAGCGCCTCCTCGGCGGAGGCGTCCTCGCCGTTCGCCTCCTTGAGCTGGATGGCGTCCTGGATGGAGGCGGTGTACAGCACGAGGGCGCGCATGCCCTCCGCGTACGCCTTCTGCGTGATCAGCGAGCGGCGCACGTCGGGGTGGTGGGTGATGGTGACCTTGGGCGCGGTCTTGTCCATGAAGTTGGCCAGGTCCGGGCCCTGCACGCGCTCCTTGGCGTACTCCAGCGCGTTCAGGTAGCCGGTGGAGAGCGTGGAGATCGCCTTCGTGCCGACCATCATGCGGGCGAACTCGATGATGCGGAACATCTGGCGGATGCCGTCGTGCTTGTCGCCGATGAGCCAGCCCTTGGCGGGGTGCTTGTCGCCGAAGGTCATCTCGCACGTGTTGGAGGCCTTCAGGCCCATCTTGTGCTCGACGTTGGTGGCGTAGACGCCGTTGCGCTCGCCCAGCTCGCCGGTCTCGAAGTCGAAGAGGTACTTCGGGACGAGGAAGAGGGACAGGCCCTTGGTACCGGGGCCGGCGCCCTCGGGACGCGCGAGCACGTAGTGGAGGATGTTCTCCGACATGTCGTGCTCACCCGAGGTGATGAAGCGCTTCACGCCCTCGATGTGCCAGGAGCCGTCCTCCTGCTGGACCGCCTTGGTGCGGCCGGCGCCCACGTCCGAGCCGGCGTCCGGCTCGGTGAGCACCATGGTGGAGCCCCACTGCTTCTCGGTGGCGATCTTGGCGATGTGCTTCTGGACCTCGTTGCCCTCCTCGAAGAGGATGCCGGCGAAGGCCGGGCCCGAGGAGTACATCCACACGGCGGGGTTGGCGCCCAGGATCAGCTCGGCGTAGGCCCAGATGAGAGAGCGCGGCGAGGTGGTGCCGCCGATCTCCTCGGGCAGGCCGAGCCGCCAGTACTCGGAGTCCATGAAGGCCTGGTAGCTCTTCTTGAAGGACGCCGGGATGGGCGCGGTGTTGGTCTCGGGGTCGAAGACCGGCGGGTTGCGGTCGGCGTCGGCGAAGGACTCGGCCAGCTCGTTCTCGGAGAGGCGGGTCAGCTCCTCCAGGACGCTCTTGGCGGTCTCGACGTCCATCTCCTCGAACGGGCCGGTGCCGTACACCTTGTCGCGCCCCAGTACTTCGAAGAGGTTGAACTCGATGTCGCGGAGATTGGACTTGTAGTGCCCCATGGCGACGGCTCCGTTGAGGGATCGGCGAGGCACTTGCTCCTCGCACCTAGTTCACGTACCAACAAGTAGCTCCGATGATGCTACCCGTCGGTAATAAGAAGCAACCCCGATCCGGGGATCTGTGACCCACCCCTCGCCCGGTTCTCAGTACGCTTACGCGCATGTACGGATACGGCCAGCCCATGGACGGGGGTGCTGCCCAGCAGCAGTACGCCTCGTCGCAGCAGCAGATGCCGGGTGGTGTCGGCGGATACGGGCAGCAGCCGCCGCTGTACCCCGAGCCGTCCCCGCCCTCACTCGCGGACGCGGTGCGCGCCTTCACCACCGGCCAGATGTCCGCCGAGGACTTCCAGCAGATCTTCGCGACGTCGAAGGTGTACTGCCCGCGCGGCGACACCCCCGGCTTCCTCGCCCTGCACAACACCCAGCAGCCGGTGATCCCGATGTTCACCTCGCTGAAGGAGCTGCGCCGGTACGCGGGCAAGGAGTCCAAGTACTTCGTCATCACCGGCGCCGAGGTGATCGACCTGCTGCCGACCGGCTACGGCTTCGTCCTGGACATGGAGGGCGAGCACCGGATGGTGTTCGACGCGAAGGCGGTCGAGCAGATGGTCGACTTCGCGATGCGCCGCATGTACGGCTAGCCGCCCCGCGCACCGGAAAGCCCGGAGGGAATGCCCTCCGGGCTTTTTCCGTTCCGGGTGACAGGAAGTTCAACGCTCAACTAAAGTGGGCGTACCAAGGAGGTACCCACCATGCCTGCAGTGACCGTCGAGAACCCGTTGACGCTGCCCCGTGTGACCGCTCCCGCCGACGCCGTGGCACGTCCCGTGCTCACCGTCACGACCGCTCCGAGCGGTTTCGAGGGCGAGGGCTTCCCGGTGCGCCGGGCGTTCGCGGGGATCGACTACCGCCACCTCGACCCGTTCATCATGATGGACCAGATGGGCGAGGTGGAGTACGCGCCGGGCGAGCCCAAGGGCACCCCCTGGCACCCGCACCGCGGCTTCGAGACCGTCACCTACATCATCGACGGCGTCTTCGACCACCAGGACTCCAACGGTGGTGGCGGCACCATCACCAACGGCGACACCCAGTGGATGACGGCCGGCTCCGGCCTGCTCCACATCGAGGCGCCGCCGGAGTCCCTCGTCATGTCCGGCGGCCTCTTCCACGGGCTCCAGCTGTGGGTGAACCTCCCCGCCAAGGACAAGATGATGGCCCCGCGTTACCAGGACATCCGCGGCGGCAACGTCCAGCTGCTCACCTCCCCCGACGGCGGCGCGCTGCTGCGGGTCATCGCCGGCGAGCTGGACGGCCACCAGGGTCCCGGCATCACGCACACGCCGATCACGATGATCCACGCGACCCTCGCCCCGGGCGCGGAGATCACCCTGCCGTGGCGGGAGGACTTCAACGGGCTCGGGTACGTCCTCGCCGGCCGCGGCAGCGTCGGTACGCAGCGCCGCCCGGTCCGCACGGGCCAGACCGCCGTCTTCGGCGCCGGCTCCTCGCTGACCGTCCGCGCGGACGAGAAGCAGGACGGGCACACCCCGGACCTGGAGGTCGTCCTCCTCGGCGGCCGGCCCATCCGGGAGCCGATGGCCCACTACGGCCCGTTCGTCATGAACACCAAGGACGAACTGATGCAGGCCTTCGAGGACTTCCAGAAGGGCCGGCTCGGCACGGTCCCGGCGGTGCACGGGATGTCCGAGGGCGGGATGTAGGGCTCGCCATCAGCCGTACGCGGTCGAGTCCGGTCCGGAGCCTCGTGCACCACGAGGCTCCGGACCGGCCGTCTTCCTGGTCCGTTCCTCACTCCGCACGGTGGGGCTTGTGGCGGGTGACGTTCAGGCGGACCTCGGTGGGCGTTTCGGGGAGGCCGGTGGACCGACGGGCGGTGCGGAGCGGGCCTTCGCAGAGGGCACCGAGAGTGGCGCCGGGCGTGCCCTCGGGGGTGAGGGTGAGCCTGACGCGGGTGCGGTGGCGGGCCGGCCGGCCGGTGATGCGTACGGTCGCACGGTCGACCCCCGGCAGGGCACCGGCTTCGGTCGCGATCGCGTCGCTGAGTGCGCTGTCGCGCAGTTCGACGCCCTCCTGCGGGGGTGTGCCGCCGACGGGCAGTGAGCCGGGGCGGCGTCGGCCCAGCTGGGCGAGCAGCCACCACAGGGCGAGCGCGGCGGCGAGGACGAGGGCGGCGATGACCGCGGGCCACCACCACCAGCCCTGGCTGCTCCAGCGGGCCCGGTCGGCGGAGCCGAGCAGGACGTCGGCCGGGGTGATCAGGGGCCAGCCCGCGGGCGGCACCAGATCGTGGCGCCGGTAGAGGTCGAACCCGGCGAAGAGGATCAGCAGCCCGCCGCCGAGCAGGACCAGTCCGGCGAGGGCCAGCAGACTGCGGTTGGGTACGGATCGCGGCGTCATGGTGCGGGCTCCGGTGTTGCGTGTTCGCGGTTCAGCCGGCGCGTCGCCGTACGCGTACGGCGATGCGGGGAGGACGGGCGAGGGCCAGCCGGTCGCGTTCCTCGCCCAGGACGGCGGTGAGGTCGTCCTTCACCTGCCGGGGGTCACGGAAGCGGACTTCCGCGTGTGCCGTGATGCGGTGGCGGCGCACCCGGACGCGTGCCGCGCCGACTCCGGCGACCCGCATCGCGGCGTCGCGCAGCAGGCCGGCGGCCCCGTCGCGGTCCAGGGAGGCCCGCAGCCGGGGGCAGTCGGGGGGTGAGCGCAGGGGCAGCCAGCGGCGCAGACCCGGGGTGAGGGCAAGGACGATCAGCCAGAGGCCGACGGCGGCGGCCACGGCGGCCCCCGTGAGGATCCACACGTCGTCCACGGAGCGGGCGGCCAGTTCGTCGGCCAGGTGCCGTCGCCAGGCTGCGGCCGGGTGTCCCGCCCGCACGGCGATGACGTCGACCAGCGCTGCGAGCGCGGCCAGGAGGATCACCGAGGCGACCAGCACCGCCGGGAGGCGGCGCGTGGACCACGGCCGGTGGGTCCGGTGCCCGCTGCCGCGTTCCCTGGCCGTGGGGCCGGGGTCGGGCCCGTCGCGTTCGGGTGGATCGGGCTCCTTGGTCAGCGGCACCGGGGCCCGGTGCGTGGACGGCGCGGAGCCGCGGCCGGGAGGACCGGGGTCCGGTGTCATCGGGATCCCCCTTCCTGCGCGGCGTGCCCGGCGCACGGGACCGCGTGGCCGTTCACCGGACCCGCCCCCGCTTCGCTCCGGCGGCGGTCACCAGCCGCCGGACGGTGAGCGTGACCTCTCCCACCCGCAAGCCGGTCAGCTGTGCCACCCGTTCGGCGACGTCGTGCCGGATCCGCTCACAGACGTGGGGGATGTCGGTGGGGTAGGGCAGGTCCAGGGCCAGGTGCAGGCGCACCGATCCGGTACGGACGGCGGCGGACGCGCTCGGCGCCTCCGACGCGCTCCGGTCAGGAGGCACGGCGGCGCGCCGTGACTGGGCCGTGCGTGCGGCCTGCGTGGCGATACGGGCGACCACTCTGTCCGGGATGACGGTGGCGCCCCGTTCGGCCGGGGGCGGCAGGCCGGAGGCCGGGGCCGGTGGGCCCGACCCCTCCCCGGGGGAACCGGGCCGGGTCTTCATCGCTGCCTCCGTGCCCGGACGTCGAGGTCGCCCTGGACGACGAGGCCGACGATCAGCCCCGCCGCCCCCAGGAACAGAACCAGCAGAAACGCCCAGAAGCCGCCGAAATACCCGGCGAAGCCCAGGGCCATGCCCGCCGCGAGGCCCGTCGTTGCTGCGTTCATCATGCACTCACCCGTCTCGCGCCCGTACGTCACCGTGCGCGCGATTTCCCGCGCCCGTGCAGGGCCCGGTGGTGGATCACCTCACGCGGCTCTCGTCCGGTTCGGCCTCTTCCTCCTCGTCGGGCAGGTGGACGTCGTCGACGGCGATGTTCACCTCGACGACCTCCAGGCCCGTCATCCGCTCCACGGCGCTGATGACGTTTGTGCGGACGCCGCCGGCGACGTCGACGATGGAGACGCCGTACTCGACGACGACGTCCAGATCCACCGCGGCCTGACGCTCGCCGACCTCGACCTTCACTCCTCGCGTGACGGCTCCGCCTCCGCCGGGAACGCGTTCCCGCACGGCACCGAACGCGCGGGCCATCCCCGCTCCCAGGTTGTGGATGCCCGGGACCTCGCGGGCAGCCATGCCCGCGATCTTGGCCACCACGCCGTCGGCGATCGTGGTCTTCCCCCGCGTCTCGGCCGGAGCCCCGGCTCCGGTACGGCCCTTCAGTGCGCTCACGCCCGCAGTGGGCCCGCTGCCCCCGCCGACGCTGGTCATGTTGTCCGTCATGGCGGTCGCCTCGATCGGTCGGTCGGACACCGGTACGGCGCCCTTCGAAAGGTTGGACATATCGGGCGGTGCATTTCTCACGGCCATAACGTGTGACGTGAATCACATGTGGTCCCTTGGGTACACGGATGGTCCGAGCCTCGTGCGGGGGCGTCATGATCGAACGCACTGTTTCCCCATCGCCCGAACGCGACCTGCCCGAACGCAACCTGCCCGAACGCGACCTGCCGGACGGGCTGCTGGCCGTACGGGCAGCCGAGGGGGACGAGGACTCCTTCGCCGCTCTCGTCCAGCGGCACGGCTCGTCCCTCCTCGCCCTGGCGCGCTGCATGCTGGGCAATCCCCAGGACGCCGAAGAGGCCGTTCAGGACGCCTTCGTCAGCGCCTGGCGACGCCTGCCGGAATACCGCCACCGCGCGGAGTTCCGCACCTGGATGTACCGGATCACCGTCAACCGCTGCCTGACCATGCGCCGGCGCCGGCCGCCGCCCCTCTCCCTGGAGGTCGTCGTCGAGCCCGCGGCGGGAGACGCCCGGAGCCAGCCCGCCCTGTCCGCCGAGCAGGACGCGGCCACCGCCGCACTGTCCCGTGCGCTCGGCGACCTGGACGCCGGGCAGCGGCTCTGCTGGATCCTGCGGGAGGTGCAGGGCCTGTCCTACAAGGAGATCGCCCACGTGACGCGGACCAATGAGCCGACCGTGCGCGGCAGACTGTTCAGGGCACGCCGATCCCTTCAGGAGGCGATGGGCCCATGGCGCTAGACGACCCGCACGCGCGGCCTGCCGAACCGCCCGCCGCCGAGGGGCCCCCGTTCGAGGGCGATGAGGTACTCCCCTGCGGCCGCCTGCTCAGCCGGGTCTGGGAGCAGACGTGCGACGCGGCCCCGGCCGCGGACCCGCACACCGTCTCCTGTCCTCACTGCCGCGAGGCCGTCGAGGGACTCGCCACGGTGAACGCGGCCACCGGCGCGCTGCGTGCCGAGCACGCCCCCGGCCTGCACGCACTTGCCGACCGCGTCATGAACATCGTCAGGGCAGAGGTACGGCTCGGCCGGCTGCTGCCCCTGGCGGACCCGGACCGGGACCTGCGGATCGCCGAGAGTGCCGCGGCGAAGGTCCTCCGGCAGGCCGCGGACACGGTTCCCGGTGTCAGGGCGGCGGGCTGCCGGCTCATGCCCGCGGAGGGCACCGACGTACGGGTGACCATGACCCTGGCCGCAGCTCTCGACCGCCCGCTGACCGACCGGGTCCACCAGGTGCGCCGGTCGGTCCTCGACTCGGCCGGACAGATCCTGGGTCTCGCCGTGACGGCCGTCGACATCACCGTGGTCGACGTCCTGGAGCCGGAGCCGCCTCTCGGTCGTCCCGGCCTCCCGACCGGCGGCGGTGCGTGATGACCGTGATCCGACAGGCCACCCTCCTCGGCATCGCGGCCGAGGCGGCCCTCGCGGTTCCCGGCGTGGCGGGCCTGCATCCCCGCCTCTCCCATCGCCTCGCGGCAGTCGCCGCGCCCACCCGGACGGACGCCGCGCAGCTGCGCACGTCCCCCGAGGCGGGCATCCGGGCCGCCCGGGCGCCGGACGGGTCGGGCTGGCAGATCGAGGTGCGCTGCGTCCTGGCCGAGGGGCGGCGGGCGCTGGACGTCGCCCAGAACGTCCACGACCGGGTGGGGGCCGCCGTCGTCTCCCACCTCGCCGCCCTCGATGCAGTGCAGCCGGTCGCCGTCGAGGTCACCGTGACCCGTATCGCCAACCGGCACGACGTGGCGTAAGCAGCCGACGGCAACGCCACGGCCGTGGCTACCCCTCGGCCAGGCTCTTGAACTGCTGCAGGTCGCCGCGGACCGTGTTCTCGATGCGGTGGACCTGGGCCATGCCCTTCGGGCCGCCGAAGGCGTCGTGGACGGCGCCCGGTTCGTACTCCAGCCGGACCTGTACCTGACTGTGGTCCCGGTCCACCGACCGTACGGACAGGGTGCCCTTCAGTTCGGGGCTGCCCTCGGTCTGCCAGGTGATGACCTGGTCGCCCGCGCGGTCGTCGAGGACGGCCTCGAACTCCCGCTGGACACTGCCGGCCCGGACGTCGAGACGGGCGCGGTTGCCACCGCTCCCCTGGGCCCGCTGGACGCCGTCGATGAACGTCGGATAGGAGTCGACGTCGTGCAGCAGGTCCCAGACCTTCTGCGCGGGGGCGTCGATGTCTATGTGCTCTTCGAGCCTGCTCATCGCGAACCTCGCCTCCTGGCCCGGTGACGGACCCCTCGGGTCCTTCCAGCCTGCGCCGCGGCCCGGGGACCCCGCAAATCACGGCCCCTCACCCGGCCGGACCCGCGCGGCAGGACCGCCGTGGTGTGCCGTGGTCTGCTGGAGGCGTGCAGCTCCTGCCCGTTCCCGTCCGCCGGTTCGCCGCCTGGTGCGTCGTGGTGCTGCTCGGTGCCGGGGTGGGGTGGCTCGGGGTGCTGCTGTGCGGGGAGTTGCGTACGGCTGTCACGCCGGTGCTGCTCGCCCTGCTGGGCACCGCGCTGCTCGGGCCGTTGCACCGGCGGCTGGTGCGCGCCGGGGTGCAGGCGTCGGTGGCGGCGGGGCTCACCTGTGTCGCCGTCGTGGCCGTCGTCGGCGGTGCCGTGTACATCGTCGTCGCCGCGCTCATCGACACCGGCGACCAGATCGTCTCCTCGCTGCGGGCCGCCGCCAAGGGCCTCGCGCGGCACTTCGGGGCCGCCGGGACCGGTCTGGACGACCTCGCCGCCAACGCACGCGAACTGCTGCGCAAGTTCGGTGCGACGGCTGCTTCCAATGTCATCAGCGGTGTCAGCGTGGTCGCCGAGTCCCTCGCCATGGCCGTGCTCGCGCTGCTGCTCGTCTTCTTCTTCCTGCGCGACTCCCACCGGGCCGTGACCGCCCTGCGCTCGGTCGCGCCCGGCGACCGCGCCGGCACCCTGGAGGCCATCGCCCGGCGGGCGTTCGCCGCGGTGGAGGGGTTCATGCGCGGGACGACCTTCATCGCCCTCATCGACGCCCTGTGCATCACGGTGGGCCTGCTGGTGCTCCGGGTGCCCGGCGCGGTGGGGCTCGGCGCGCTCGTCTTCGTCGGCGCCTACATCCCCTATCTCGGCGCCTTCATCTCCGGCGCGGTGGCCGTGCTGGTCGCGCTCGCCGACCGGGGCTTCGTGATCGCGCTGTGGGTGTTCGGGGTGGTGCTCGCGGTGCAGGTGCTGGAGGGGCACGTCCTGCAACCGGTGATCCAGAGCCGGACCGTGCAGATGCACCCGGCCGTGGTGATGCTGGCGATCACGGCGGGCGCCTCCGTCGCGGGCATCCTCGGCATGCTCCTCGCGGTCCCGCTGACCGCGGCGGCCTTCGGGGTCGTCCAGGAGCTGAGGGAGCGTTACGCCACCCCCTCCGACGCCTCGGCCCCCGAGCAGCCCGGCTCGTAGAGCTCGAACCAGATGCTCTTGCCCTCGCCCCGCGGGTGCACCCCCCACGCGTCCGCGAGGAGTTCGATCAGCATCAGGCCGCGGCCGGAGGAGGCCAGTTCGCCGGGGCGGCGCTTGTGCGGCAGGTCGTCGCCGGTGTCGAAGACCTCCACCCGCAGTCGCCGCCCGGTCCCCTCGCCGGTGACCTCGGCGAGCAGCAGCGCGTCGGTGTCCGTGTGCACCAGCACGTTGGTGATCATCTCGGAGACCAGCAGCACCGCCGAGTCCAGCTGGTCGGCCGACGCCCAGTCGTGCAGCAGCTCGCGCAGCTGCTGGCGGGCCTCGGCGATCCGCTCCGGCTCGTCCTGCGCCACCGACAGCAGCGAGCGCCGCACCTGCGGCCGGAGCGTCACGGTGTCGCCGCAGCCGCAGCCCTCCCCCGGCCGGCACAGCAGCAGCAGCGCGATGTCGTCCTCGCGGCGGTCGGCCAGCGGGCCGGTGGTGTGGTGCGAGGACGGCCCGTGCACCCCCTGCACCAGGGCGTCGGCCATCGACTCCAGGTCGCCCGCGTGGTCCTCCAGGATCGCGCGCAGCCTGCGCCAGCCGCTCTCCAGGTCGTGCCCGCCGGTCTCGATCAGGCCGTCGGTGCACAGCATCAGCGTCTCGCCGGGTTCGAGGGTGAACCGGGTCGTCGGGTAGTCGGCGTCCGGGTCGACACCGAGCGGCGGTCCGCCCACCGTCGGCCGCATCATCACCGTGCCGTCCGCCATCCGGATCACCGGGTGCGGGTGCCCGGCGCGGGCGATCTCCAGCCGGCCGGTCGTCGGGTCGGCCTCCGCGTACAGGCAGGTCGCGAAGCGGAGGTCGGCCGCCGGGTCGTCGCCGGTGGCCTGGGTGATGCCGTGCAGGAAGCGCGAGGCGCGGGAGAGCACGGCGTCCGGGCGGTGCCCCTCGGCGGCGTAGGCGCGCAGCGCGATCCGCAGCTGGCCCATGAGGCCGGCCGCGCGCACGTCGTGACCCTGGACGTCCCCGATGACCAGCGCGACCCGTCCGGAGGGCAGCGGGATCATGTCGTACCAGTCGCCGCCGACCTGGAGGCCGCCGCCGGTCGGGATGTACCGGGCGGCCACCCGCAGCCCCGGGATCTCGGGGCCGAGCGAGGGCAGCATGCTGCGCTGCAGGCCCTCGGTCAGCTCGCGCTCGGACTCGGCGGCGCCGGCCCGGGACAGCGCCTGGGCGAGCATCCGGGCGACCGTGGTCAGGACCGCGCGCTCGTCCGGGGTGAACGCCACCGGATAGGTGAAGGCCGCCATCCAGGCGCCCATCGTGCGCCCGGCGACCGTCAGCGGCAGGAACGCCCACGAGCGGCGCCCGAAGACCTGGGCGAGCGGCCAGGTCACCGGGTACCGCTCCTTGTACTGCTCCGGGGAGGACAGGTAGACGGCCCGTCCGGTGCGGACGACCTCGGCGGCCGGGTAGTGGGTGTCCAGCGGCATGTCGGAGAAGGGGTTCATGGCGCCGGGCTGGTGCCCGTGCTGGCCGATGATCGTCAAACGGTCGCCCTCGACCCCGAACACCACCAGCCCGTCCGGGGAGAAGCCCGGCATCGACAGGCCGCCGGCCACCCGCAGCACCTCGGCCGTGGACCGGGCCTCCGCCAGCGCCCGGCCGGCGTCCAGCAGGAACGCCTCCCGGGAGCGCCGCCAGTCCCCGGTGACCGCGCTGCGGGCGGCGGCCGTGCCCGGGGTCGGCTCGGTCACCTCCTGGAGGGTGCCGATCAGCTCGTACGCCTGCCGCTCGGGGTCGAAGGACGGCTTGGAGCGGCTGCGGACGACCCGCAGGATCTCGCCGTCCCCGTCCATGATCCGGATGCGCACCTCGGCGAGGGTGCCCTCGGCGACGGCCAGCCGCACCACGCCGGTGATCTCGTTCCAGTCGACCGGGTGGAACCGGGCCCGGGTCTGGGCCTCGGTGAGGGTGGCCGGCTCCGGGGGCAGCCCGAGCAGCCGCGCCGCCTCCGCGTCCACGGTGACCAGGCCGGTGGCCGTGTCCCAGTGCCAGAGCCCGGTCGCGAGGGCGGCGAGAACGTCCTCGACGGACGGCAGGGGCTCGCCTGTACGCATTGCCCCACTTTAGGAAGAGGTGACCGAAGGCTGCCACCGTAGGCGGGTGAGCGGTAATGGTGGGGAGCCGAGCTGGGGGTGGCCGGTACCCTTGATGGGTCCGGGCCCCGTGCCCGTTCCCGCCGGTCCGCAGAGCCGGCAGGAGAAACCCCACCACGAAGGACGATGAACGACGATGCATCGGTACAGGTCCCACACCTGCGGCCAGCTCCGCGCCTCTGACGTCGGCACCGACGTCCGGCTGAGTGGCTGGCTGCACAATCGGCGCGACCTGGGCGGCATCCTCTTCATCGATCTGCGCGACCACTACGGCATCACGCAGCTGGTCGCCCGCCCCGGCACCCCCGCGTACGAGGCCCTGGACAAGATCTCCAAGGAGTCCACGGTCCGCGTCGACGGCCGCGTTGTTTCACGTGGAACCGAGAACGTGAACCCCGACCTGCCCACCGGTGAGATCGAGGTCGAGGTCGCCGAGGTCGAGCTGCTCGGTGCGGCCCAGCCCCTGCCCTTCACCATCAACACCGAGGACGGGGTCAACGAGGAGCGGCGCCTGGAGTACCGCTTCCTGGACCTGCGCCGCGAGCGCATGCACCGCAACATCATGCTGCGTACGGCGGTCATCTCGGCCATGCGCCAGAAGATGGCGGCGATGGGCTTCAACGAGATGGCCACGCCGATCCTGTCCGCCACCTCTCCCGAGGGCGCCCGCGACTACGTGGTCCCCTCCCGGGTGCACCCGGGCAAGTTCTACGCGCTGCCGCAGGCCCCGCAGCAGTTCAAGCAGCTGCTGATGATCTCCGGCTTCGACCGCTACTTCCAGATCGCGCCCTGCTTCCGCGACGAGGACGCCCGCGCCGACCGCTCGCCGGGCGAGTTCTACCAGCTCGACGTCGAGATGAGCTTCGTGGAGCAGGAGGACGTCTTCCAGCCGATCGAGAAGCTCATGACCGAGCTGTTCGAGGAGTTCGGCGGCGGCCGTCACGTCACCTCTCCCTTCCCGCGCATCCCGTTCCGCGAGGCGATGCTGAAGTACGGCTCGGACAAGCCGGACCTGCGCGCCAAGCTGGAGCTGGTGGACATCACCGACGTCTTCGAGGGCTCGGAGTTCAAGGCCTTCGCGGGCAAGCACGTGCGCGCGCTGCCGGTGCCGGACGTCTCCGGCCAGCCCCGCAAGTTCTTCGACCAGCTCGGTGAGTACGCCGTCGAGCAGGGCGCCAAGGGCCTGGCCTGGGTCCGCGTGGCCGAGGACGGCTCGCTGACCGGCCCGATCGCGAAGTTCCTCACCGAGGCGAACGTCGCGGAGCTGACCAAGCGCCTCTCCCTGGCCGCCGGCCACGCCGTGTTCTTCGGCGCGGGCGAGTACGACGAGGTCTCGAAGATCATGGGCGCGGTCCGCGTCGAGGCGGCCAAGCGCGCGGGCCACTTCGAGGAGGGCGTCTTCCGCTTCTGCTGGATCGTCGACTTCCCGATGTACGAGAAGGACGAGGAGACCGGCGCGATCGACTTCTCGCACAACCCCTTCTCGATGCCGCAGGGCGGCCTGGAGGCCCTGGAGACCCAGGACCCGCTGGACATCCTGGGCTGGCAGTACGACATCGTCTGCAACGGCGTGGAGCTGTCCTCCGGCGCGATCCGGAACCACGAGCCGGAGATCATGCTCAAGGCCTTCGAGATCGCGGGCTACGACCGCGAGACCGTCGAGGAGAAGTTCGCGGGCATGCTCCGCGCGTTCCGCTTCGGTGCCCCGCCGCACGGCGGCATCGCCCCGGGCGTGGACCGTATCGTCATGCTCCTCGCGGACGAGCCCAACATCCGCGAGACGATCGCCTTCCCGCTCAACGGCAACGCCCAGGACCTGATGATGGGCGCCCCGACCGAGCTGGACGAGTCCCGCCTGCGCGAGCTGCACCTGACCGTCAGGAAGCCGCAGCCGAAGTAGCGCAACCGCCGTGCGCGCCGATCCGTCCTGACTCGCTCTTGACGATCGGCGCGCACAGCCGTCTCCGGGCCCGGTGACAGGTTGCGTCCCTACGGTCCCGGCCCATGAACGAGAAACCTGAACCCGGTCGCAGAGACCGCGAGCTGTCCCGTCGTACGGTGATCATGGCGGGCGGTGCCACCGCCGTGGCCGTGGGCCTGGGCGGCGCCCTGGCCGTCGACGCGTCCGCCCACTACGACACCTCCGCGGACATCTGCTACACGCTGACCTCCGAGACCGTGGAGGGCCCCTACTACATCGACGCCGACAAGATCCGGCAGGACGTCACCGAGGACCAGGACGGCGTGCCGCTGACGCTCACCCTGAAGGTGATCGACGCGGAGACCTGCGAGCCGCTGAGGGACGCGGCCGTCGACATCTGGCACTGCAACGCGGTGGGCGTCTACTCCGGATACGAGGCGTCGGGCAGCGGCGGAGGCGGCGGCCCGGCCCCTACAGGTGCCCCTACCGGAACCCCGGCCGGTACGCCCACGGGCGCACCCCCCTCCGGCGGCCCAGGGGGCGGTGGCGGCGGCCACCAGGAGCCCACCGACGACAGCCGCTACCTGCGCGGCACCTGGCGCACCGACAAGCACGGGTACGTCACCTTCCGGACCGTCTTCCCCGGCTGGTACCAGGGCCGCTGCGTGCACATCCACGTCAAGGTGCACGTCGACGGCGCCTGGACGGACGCCGGGTACGAGGGCGGCCACACCTGCCACACCGGGCAGCTGTTCTTCGCCGAGAAGGCGGTGCTGTGCACGGCGGACGTCGAGCCGTACTCCGCCAACACCACCACCCGCACCACGCTCGACGAGGACACCATCTACCCGGGCAACGGGCACGCGGGCGGCCTGCTGTACCTGAAGTACGACCGCAAGCACATCGCGCGCGGGGTCCGGGCCCACCTCACCCTGGGCGTGGCCCCGGACGAGACGCACGACGGGGGCTGACCCGGCTCAGTCGCCCTGCTCGTCGGTCTCGGCGTCCGGGGACGCGCCCTCCTCCAGCAGCCGCTCGGCGATGTCGTCGGACCAGTGCTGAGCCCAGGCGCGCAGGGCGGCCACCCGGGCCTCGTCCAGTCCGTACCGGAAGAAGTCCCGGTCGGCGTAGAAGTCGGTGCCGGTCAGGCGGGACTGGAGGGTGGGCAGGTCGAACGGGTCGTGGGCGTGCCGGCGGCCGAGTTCCTCCAGGTCGGGCAGGGAGAACCGGGCCGCGCAGGCCTGCGCGTCGATCAGGTCGACGGCCGCGCCCCGGTCGTACAGGGCGCGGATCTTCGTGCCGACGGCGTCCGCCAGGGAGAGCGTCGGGCCGTACCCGGTGAGTTCCGGCGGCTGCCAGAACGCCTCCTTGTGCAGCGCGAGCGGGCACGTCTCGCCGGTCGGTGGGTCCGTGACCGTCAGCTGTGCGGTGAGCGCGGTGACGGCGCCGGTCCGCACCCGCCGCCCCCGCGCCTCCAGGGCCGCGCCGACGGCACCGGCGATGTGCCCGACGGCCTCGGCGCTCTCGGTGGCGAGGTCCAGGTCGGCGTGCGGGCGGCACAGCAGTCCGTGCGCCTGGAGGGCGTAGCCGCCGGCCAGGACCAGACCGTACGGGCCGCCCGCCGCGACGACGTCGGCGAGGAGCCGGCGATGGGGTTCGGGGAAGTCCACGGGAAGATTTTTCCGGCTTCCCGCCGCAACGCGCGCGACGCCTGACCGGGCCGAGCGGAGAATTTCCACGGCGGACGGCAACTTCCTTCCGCCGGGCGGCCACTGAGGGGGCGTAAGGCATGTTCGACAGACCCCTAAGGACTCCTCCGTGGCAGCTCCCTCCCACCGCCGGTCCCTCCGCAAGCGGCGCACCCTCGCCGTGTCCGCCGCCGTCGTGGCCGCGGGTGTCGGCGCCGGGGTGTTCGTGATGAACGCGAACGCCGACGCCGTCGACCTGTACCACCAGACCCTCGCCGCCAAGGACGGCTGGGCCGCCTCCGGCACGGGGACCACCGGCGGCGCGAAGGCCGACTCCGCGCACACCTTCACCGTCTCCACCCGTGCCCAGCTCGTGAAGGCGCTGGGCTCGGCCTCCGACACCACGCCCCGCATCGTCAGGATCAAGGGCACGATCGACGCCAACACCGACGACAGCGGCAAGAAGCTGACCTGCGCGGACTACGCCTCCGGCACCGGCTACTCGCTCTCCGCCTACCTCAAGGCCTACGACCCCGCCACCTACGGCCGCTCCAAGCTGCCCTCCGGCACCCAGGAGAAGGCCCGCGCCGCCGCCCAGGCCAAGCAGGCGAAGAACATCGTCTTCAAGGTGCCGGCCAACACCACGATCGTGGGCGTGCCGGGCAGCAACGCCGGGATCACCGGCGGCATGCTCCAGATCCAGAACGTGGACAACGTCATCGTCCGCAATCTGACCTTCTCCGCCACCGAGGACTGCTTCCCGCAGTGGGACCCGACCGACGGCGACGACGGCAACTGGAACTCGAACTACGACTCGGTCACCCTGCGCGGGGCGACCCACGTCTGGGCGGACCACAACACGTTCACCGACGCGCCCCACTTCGACAAGGCCAACCCGAAGTACTTCGGCCGCGAGTACCAGATCCACGACGGCGCCCTGGACATCACCAAGGGCTCCGACCTGGTGACCGTCGAGCGCAACCAGTTCACCGACCACGACAAGACGATGCTGATCGGCTCCAGCGACAAGGACAGCACCGGCAAGCTGCGGGTCTCCATCCACCACAACGTGTGGAAGGGCATCGTCCAGCGGGCCCCGCTGACCCGCATCGGCCAGGTCCACATCTACAACAACGTGTACGACACGACGACCGTCGACGGGTATGCGCCCCTGTACAGCATCAACTCCCGCGCCAAGGCCCAGGTCGTGGCGCAGGCCAACTACTGGACGGTGCCCTCCGGCGGCAAGGTCGCCAAGCTGCTGAGCGGTGACGGCACCGGCTCCGTCGCGGGCAGCGGCAACCTGGTCAACGGCACGGTCACCGACCTGGTCGCCGCGTACAACGCCGCGAACTCGAAGAAGATCAAGACCACGGTCAACTGGACGCCGGCCCTCACCGCGGGCCTGGAGACCTCGGCGAAGAACCTGCCGGCGGAACTGGCGAACACGACCGGTGCCGGCGTGCTGAAGTAACCGGTCCGGCCCCTCGGGCCCGTCGGGACAGCGAAAGGGCGCCGGGCCCCCGGCCCGGCGCCCTCCTCGGGCCTTGCTACGGCGCGGTCAGGCGTCCTCGCCGCCGAAGCGCTCCTTGTACGTCGCCAGGTCCTCGTCCGTCAGCTTGGCGAAGAGGACGGGCGGGACCGTGAACGGGGTGCCGGCCGGCACCGACGCCAGGGCCTTCGCCTCGTCCCGGCTCACCCAGGCGGCGGTGTCGTCCGTCAGGGAGAACGCCTCGCGCATCGTCTTCGCCGTCGTCGGGATGAACGGCTCGGAGACCACCGCGTACAGGTGGATCAGGTTCATCGCCGTGCGCAGGGTGAGGGCCGCGCCCTCCTTGTCGGTCTTGATCTCCAGCCAGGGGGCCTTCTCCTCCAGGTAGGAGTTGCCGGCCGACCACAGGGCGCGCAGGGCCGCGGCCGCCTTGCGGAACTGGAGGGCCTCCATCTGCGACTCGTACTCCGCGAGGAGTTCGGCGATCTGCTCGCCGAGCCGCGCCTCCGCCTCACCCGGCTCGCCGCCCGCGGGGACCTCCTCGCCGAAGCGCTTCTTGGAGAAGGACAGCACGCGGTTGACGAAGTTGCCGAGGGTGTCGGCCAGGTCCTTGTTCACCGTGGCGGTGAAGTGCTCCCAGGTGAAGGACGAGTCGTCCGACTCGGGGGCGTTGGCGATCAGGAAGTAGCGCCAGTAGTCGGCGGGCAGGATGTCCAGCGCCTGGTCGGTGAAGACGCCCCGCTTCTGCGAGGTGGAGAACTTGCCGCCGTAGTAGGTCAGCCAGTTGAACGCCTTGACGTAGTCGACCTTCTTCCACGGCTCGCGCACGCCCAGCTCGGTGGCCGGGAACATCACGGTGTGGAAGGGGACGTTGTCCTTGGCCATGAACTCGGTGTAGCGGACGGTGTCGTCCGCCTCGTACCACCAGGACTTCCAGTCGCGGTTCGCCGGGTCCTGGTCGGCCCATTCCTTCGTCGCGCCGATGTACTCGATCGGGGCGTCGAACCAGACGTAGAAGACCTTGCCCTCGGCCGCCAGCTCCGGCCAGGTGTCCGCCGGGACCGGGACGCCCCAGTCCAGGTCACGGGTGATCGCCCGGTCGTGCAGGCCCTCGTTCAGCCACTTGCGGGCGATGGAGGAGGCGAGCTGCGGCCAGTCCGCCTCGTGCCGGGCGACCCACTGCTCGACCTCGTGCTGCAGCTTGGACTGGAGCAGGAAGAGGTGCTTGGTCTCGCGGACCTCCAGGTCCGTGGAGCCGGAGATCGCCGAGCGCGGGTTGATCAGGTCGGTCGGGTCCAGCACGCGGGTGCAGTTCTCGCACTGGTCGCCGCGGGCCTTGTCGTAGCCGCAGTGCGGGCAGGTGCCCTCGACGTAGCGGTCCGGCAGGAAGCGGCCGTCGGCCGGGCTGTACACCTGGCGGATCGCCCGCTCCTCGATAAAGCCGTTCTCGTTCAGCTTGCGGGCGAAGTGCTGGGTGATCTCGCGGTTCTCCGGGCTGGAGCTGCGGCCGAAGTAGTCGAACGCGAGCGCGAAGCCGTCGTAGACCGCCTTCTGGGCGTCGTGCGCCTGCGCACAGAACTCGGCGACCGGGAGGCCCTGCTCCTTGGCGGCCAGCTCGGCGGGGGTGCCGTGCTCGTCCGTCGCGCAGATGTACAGGACGTCGTGGCCGCGCTGGCGGAGGTACCGGGAGTACACGTCCGCCGGGAGCATGGACCCCACCATGTTGCCCAGGTGCTTGATCCCGTTGATGTAGGGAAGGGCGCTGGTGATGAGGTGTCGAGCCATCGCGGGCTGCTCCCAGGTCGCTACGTGTACGAACCTTGAAATCGTAGCCGACGTGTGTATGCCGCCCGCTTCCCGTTTTACGGGGTGAGAAGCGGGCGGTTCAGTTCTACGGGCGCCAGTTCGCCAGTACGCCCTCGTACAGCTGGGTGTCCGTGAGCTCGCGGGGGGTGGGGCCCGCGTGGAAGAAGGACGTGTTCGCGGTCTTCAGCTTGCGGAGGTAGTCGAAGGCCTTGTTCCCGTGGTCACCGAAGGCGACGAAGGAGAAGAAGACGGAGGGATCGGACTCGGCGGCCTCCGTGAGGGCCTGGGTGGCCGGGGTCTTCGCGTCCGGGGCACCGTCGGTCTGGAAGACGACCAGGGCGGGGGTGGCGGGGGCGGTGTTCTTGCGGTGGTGGGTGAGTACGGCGTCCACGGCGGCGTGGTAGCTGGTGCGGCCCATGCGGCCGAGGCCGGCGTGTACGTCGTCGATCTTCGTCTCGTGGTCGGGGGTGAGGGTGAGGTCCGTGGTGCCGTCGACCTCCGTCGAGAAGAAGACGACGTGGACCGTGGCCTCGGGGTCCAGGTGGGCGGCGAGGGCGAGGGTCTGGTCGGCGAGGGCCTGGGCGGAGCCGTCCTTGTAGTACGGGCGCATGCTCGCGGAGCGGTCCAGCACGAGGTAGAGCTTCGCTCGGGTGCCGGTGAGGTTCGTCTTCTTCAGCGTGGCTGCGGCGGCCTTGTAGGCGGTGGCCAGGGCGGGGGTGCGGGCCTTGACCCTGGCGAGGGTGGTGGCGGGCTTGGCGGTGGTGGCCGCCTCCGGCTCCGCCTGCGGCGCCTGCGGCTCCGCCTCGGCTGCGCCTTCGGCCTCCTTGTTCCCACCCGCACCACCCGTGCGGGTTGCGTTGTCGGGTGCGGGTGGCCCCTGTGGGGTGTCCTCGCCGTCGGCGGCCTGCGGGACCGTCGTCGCCTCGGCAGGCTCAGCTTCCGCCTCCGCGTCAGCCTGCGGCTTGGCTTCCTCCGCGGTGACCGGCTCCGGCTCCGCCTGCGGCTCTGCTGCTTCCACAGTGACCGGCTCCGGCGCCACCGGTGCTTCCGCCTCCGTTGTCACCGGCTCGGGAGCCGTCTCGGTCGGCTCCTCGCCGGCCTGCTCCTCCGCCAGCCGGGGCTCGGGCTTCGCGTCGGCCTCCGCCGGCGGCCGGGCCTCCTCGGCCGCCACCCTGGCCTCCGCCTCGGCCGTGACCGGCTGCTCAGCCTTCTCCTCGACCTCGACCTCGGCCTCGACCGGAGTCGACTGCTCGGGCTCGACCTCGGCCTTGGCCGGAACGGGCTGCTCGGCCTTCCCCACGGCCTCGGCCTCGGCCTTCGCGGAAACGGCCCCCTCGGCCTTCTCCTCGGCCTTGGCCGGAACGGGCTCCTCGGGCTTCTCCTCGACCTCGGCCTCGGCCGGAGTCGGCTGCTCGGGCTTGTCCTCGGCCTTGGCCGGAACGGGCTCCTCGGTCTTGGCCGGCGGAGTCGGCTGGTGGGGGACCGCGACGTTGTCGAAGGCCGCTGCCACCAGGTCGTGTTCCTCGGAGGGGGGTTCCTCCGAAGGGGACTGGCGCGGGTCCGGGACGGGGGTCGCACCCTCCGGGGCGGTGGCTCGTGACTTGCGGGAGCGGCCGAATGCGTTCCGCAGGAGAGTGAGAATGCCCATGTGCGCAACCCTTCACGTGAGGTTGTAGCCGTCAATCCCTGGCCAGGACGGACACGTAAGGTTAGCGGCCTCGTGTGGCCGGACCGCGTCAGTGCGGAGATGTGAGGGCGCGGGCCGCGGCAACCTCCTGGCGGAGGGGTTCGAGGACGCTGCCCGCGGGGCCCGTGAGGTCGGTGCGGACCGCGGTCAGGGTCTCCGCGTTCCGTACGCCTTCGGACAGCTCCCGCAGTTGCAGGGTCACCTGGGCCAGCTCGCCGGAGGAGGGCGGCGCGGCCCCGTGCCGGACGCGGACGCGGGCCGCCGTCGTGGCGTCCACGATCCGTTCGACGGCGACGACCAGCGGCCACCAGGCGGCGGCGCGCCGGCCGGTCGGCGGGGGTTCGGTCAGGGCCCGCTGGAACTCGGTGCGGATGACGGACAGGTCGCGGTAGAGCCGCCGGCGCATGCGGGCCCGGGCGGCGGAGGCGGTGTCGGGGTGGAACGCGGCTTCCACGTAGGCCGCGGTGTCGGCCACCGCGTCGGCCAGGCGGTCGCCCACCCGGGTGTGCCAGCTCTCCGGCCAGAAGAGGTAGCCGGCGGTCAGGGCGATCGCGCAGCCGAGGAGGGAGTCGTTCAGCCGGGGCAGCAGCAGGGCGGTGCCCTGGTGGTTGAGGACGTCGGAGAGCAGCAGGATCACCGGGGTGATGGCGGCCGTCTGGTAGCCGTAGCCCCGCGGGGTGAGGGCCGGGATGAGGGGGGCCAGGAGGAAGAGGACCGGGACGTCCCACCAGCCCAGCGGGACCTCGGCCAGGACCACCGCCGCGAGCACCAGGCCGGCCACCGTGCCGAGCGCGCGCAGCAGGGCGCGGGAGAAGACCGAGCCGAAGTCGGGCTTGAGGACGAAGGTGATGGTCAGGGCGACCCAGTAGGAGCGCGGGACGGGGATCAGGGAGACCAGGGCCTGGGCGATGCCGATGCAGACCGCGAGGCGTACGCCGTAGCGCCAGGAGTTGGCGGAGAGCACGACGTTGCGGGCGGCGCGGGCGGCGCGGATGCCGAGGGCGGCGGGCCGGCCCAGGCGGTCGTCGATGCCGCGGGGGTCCACGTCGGGCGCGGTGACGACCTCGGCGGTGTGCCGCAGGGCGTGGTCCACCGCCCGGGCGGTCTCGGTGGTGGGGAGGGGGAGGTGCAGGGGCGGTACGGGGGTGCCGTCCGCGGCGACGGACCTCGCCAGGTGGTGGAGCGCCTGCGGGATCTGCGGGGGCAGCGGGCGGGCGGCCAGGTGGGCCGCGGGGGCCGCCTCGATCACCGGGGTGATGGCGTTCAACTGGGCGAGCAGCCGGGTGAGTTCGGGGCTGCGGCCGTGGTGGCGGGCGCGCCGGGCGAGGATCAGGTCGTATGCCTCGTTCAGGGACTGGGTGACGGCGCGGCGGGCCTCCTCGTACTCCTCGGTGCGGTCCGTGCCGGCGGTGGCGAGGAGGGTGGCGACCGCACGGTAGGTGGCGGCGACCGCCGCCCGTTCGGGGACGCCCGCGCGCAGCGGCCAGGCCAGCAGGGCCAGGAGGAGGACCAGGAGGCCGCCGCCGGTCATCAGGGCGGGGGCCTGCCACCAGGGGGAGGGCAGTGGCAGGCCCGCGCCGACCACGCAGTTCAGGAGCAGGAGCAGGCCGGAGACGGAGGCCACCGCGCCGATCGTCGAGATCATGCCGGAGACCAGCGCGACCCCGGTGACCGCGGCGACCGCGTACCAGCCGTGGCCGTACGCCAGTGTGCCCAGGGTGACGCCGACCGCGCCGAAGAGCTGGGGGACGGCGATGTTGAGGATGCGCATGCGGTAGGCGTCGGCGGTGTCGCCGATGACGCCGGACAGGGCGCCCATGGAGGCGAGGGCGCCGTAGGTGGGGCGGCCGGCGGCGAGGCCGAGGGCCAGGGGGAGGGCCATGGCGAGGGCGGCGCGGGCCATGGCGGCCCAGTTGACGGGTGCCTGCTGGGGTTTGAGGTTCCGGACCAGCCAGTCGGGTGGGGTGAGGCCGATGGGGAACTCTCTGGACATGCGCCCATTATCGCCGCTTTGATCCATCCGGTTCAGGTCCGCCGGTGCAGGGTGAGGTCCACGACGAGGGCGCGGTGGTCGGTGCCGGACAGGCGCAGGAAGCGGGCGCCGGTCGCGGTGAAGTCCGGGGAGACCAGCACGTGGTCGATCTGGGCGCCGATGACGGAGGCGGTGCGGGAGGGCCAGCTCGGGGTGCGGTCGTGGCCGGTCAGGCGGGCCGCGTCGGTCAGGCCGGCGTCGAGGATGTGCCGGAAGGCAGCGTGGTCCTGGGAGGCGTTGAAGTCGCCGGCGAGGATCGTGGGCGTGCGGGTGCCGGCGGCGGCGAAGGCGCGCAGCCGGCCGAGTTCGCGGCGCCACAGGCCGACCTGGTCCGGCAGCGGGGGCATGGGGTGGGCGAGCTGGAGGCGTACCGGGTGGCCGCGTACGTCGGCCACGGCGCCGGGCATGCCCATCGTGCCGGGGACGCCCGCGGCCGGGGTCAGCGGGAAGCGGCTGAGGACGAGCGAGCCCTTGGAGCCGTCCTCCTCGACGGCCCGGCGGTGCGGGTAGACGGCCGCGAAGTCGCGTTCGAGGGTGGCCCGGCAGCCGGACTCGCATTCCTGCACGAAGACCACGTCCGGGTGCCGGTCGCGCAGGACCGGGACCAGGGCGGGCGTGCCGCGGCCGAACTCGACGTTCGCGGTCAGTACGCGGAGCCGGGCGAGCGGCGGGCCGTCGGGTTCACCCGACTTGCCGTACGGCTCCAGGTACCAGGCGAGCAGACCGAGGACGGCGACCGCCCACACCAGGCCCGGCCACCAGCGGGCGAGCAGTGCGCAGAGCAGGGCGGCGGCGGCCGGTGCGAGCAGCCAGGGCAGGAAGGCGAGCAGCTGGGGTACGGGCGTGATGCCGTCGGTGTCGGCGACCCGGCAGCCGACGACCACGCTCACCCCGGTGAGCAGCAGCCCGGCACACCAGGCGGCGAGCCTGCGTCCGGGGTGCTGGGTCACGGGAGCGAGCCTACGGTCAGCCGTCCAGCCGCGCCAGGAAGGCCGCCAGGGCCCGGTTGAACTCCTCGGGGCGTTCCAGGTTGGGCAGGTGGGCGGCGCCCTCGATGACGTGCAGGGCGGAGTCGGGGAGGGCCGCGTGCATCGCCTCGGCGTCGGAGACGGGGGTGTAGGTGTCGTCGGCGCCGACCAGGACGAGGGCGGGCACGGTCACCCGGGTCAACAGGCCGCGGTAATCGGGGCGTTCGGCCCGGCCGCGCAGGGCGGCCGCGGCACCCTCGGGGGAGGTGGCCGTCATCATGCGGTGCACGTGGGCCTTGACCTCGGGGTCGGCGTAGGGGGCGACCATCTTCTCCAGCACCTCGTCGGCGTAGCCGCGCATGCCCTCGGCGAGCAGCCTCTCGGCCATGGCGGCGCGGCCCAGCCGGCCCTCGGGGGTCTCGGCGGTGGGGAAGGTGTCGGCGAGGACCAGGCCGCGGATCCGGTCGCCGAGGCGGTCGTAGCACTCCATGGCGATCTGGCCGCCCATGGACAGGCCGGCCAGGGCGAAGGTGTCCACGCCCAGGTGGTCCAGGAGGTCCGCGATGTCGTGGGCGTGGCGGGAGAGCGGGACCGTGCCGGGGGTGACCGGGGAGGCGCCGTAGCCGCGCAGGTCGGGGGCGATCACCCGGCGGCCGGCGGCGAACTCCGTCAGCTGCGGCTGCCACATCGTGCGGTCGAAGGGGTGTCCGTGGACGAGGACGAGGGGAACCCGGGAGGGGAGTCCGGGGTCTTTGTCCTCGAATGAGAGGAAGGGGGGCATGGCAACGACCCTAGGGCGCCCGGTGACTCGGTGCAATAGAATCTTTGCCCTCGGTGCAATTCAATGCACCGGAGAACAGGGGGACTTGTGGACGACTACCGGCGCATCGCCGACCGGATCGCGGCCGACATCACCGGCGGACGGCTGCGGCCCGGCCAACGGCTGCCGCCGCAGCGGGCGTTCGCACGCCGGCACGGCATCGCGCCCTCGACCGCCGGCCGGGTGTACGCCGAACTCGTGCGGAGGGGCCTGGTGGTGGGCGAGGTCGGGCGCGGCACGTTCGTGCGGGCCACCGCGCCGGACGGGCAGCCGGGGATCGCCCTCACCGAGGCGGCCGGCACCCCGCTCGTCAATCTGGAGCTGAACTATCCCGCCGTGCCCGGCCAGTCGGAGCTGCTGGCCCCGGCGCTGGCCCCGCTGCTGCGGCCGGACGCGCTCGGCCAGGCGCTGCGGCCGGCCGCCGCCGCGGGCACCCCCGCGGCCCGGGCGGCGGTCTCCGCCCTGCTCGCCCGGAGCGGGCTGCCGGCCGCCCCGGAGCGGATCCTGTTCACCGGCAATGCCCGGCAGGCGATCGCCGCCACCCTCGCCGCCCTGGTCCGGCCCGGCGGCCGGGTCGGGGTGGAACCGCTGACGTATCCGCTGGTCAAGGAGATCGCGGCGCGTCTCGGCCTGGTCCTGGTGCCGCTCGCCACGGACGCGGAGGGGCCTGTGCCGCAGGCGGTGGCCGACGCCCACCGGGGCGCGCCGCTGTCCGCGCTCTATCTCCAGCCGGCCCTGCACAACCCGACCTCGCTGACGACGAGCGCCGGGCGGCTGCGGCAGCTCGCCGACTGTGTCCACAGGCTGGGGATACCGGTGGTCGAGGACCGGATCTGGGCCTTCCTGGACTCCGGCGGCACACCCCCGCTCGCCGCGCTCGCGCCCGGCCTGGTGCACCTCGTCGACAGCCTCTCCAAGCGGGTCGCGCCCGGCCTCACCGTGGGCTTCACCGTGGTACCGCAGGACCGCGTCGAGGCGGTGGCGCGCGCCGTGCGGTCCGGCGGGTGGAGCGCGGGCGGCTTCGCGCTGGAGGCGGCTGTGCGGTGGCTCGGCGACGGCACCGTGGACCGGCTGGTGGCCGCCAAGCGGCAGGACGCGCGGCGGCGCCAGCGGCTGGTCGCCGGGACGCTCGCCGGGTTCGCCGTACGGTCCGACCCGGCCGCCTACTTCGCCTGGTGGGAGCTGCCCGCGCCGTGGCGGGCGGACACCTTCACGGCTGCCGCGCGGGCGCACGGCATCGCGGTCACTCCGGGTACGGCGTTTTGCGTCGTCCCCGGGCGTACGCCGGATGCGGTCAGGCTCGGGCTCGGGTCGGTTCCGGAGCCGCAGCCGGCCCGGGCGCTGGAGACCCTCGCCGGCGTCGCGCGGGACGGGGCGGCCGCGGGTGCCGGGTGAGCCAGGCGGAGCGGCCGGGTTGGGGTGCCCGCGCGGGTGGGCGGCATCGCGGTCACTCCGGGTACGGCGTTTTGCGTCGTCCCCGGGCGTACGCCGGATGCGGTCAGGCTCGGGCTCGGGTCGGTTCCGGAGCCGTAGCCGGCCCGGGCGCTGGAGACCCTCGCCGGCGTCGCACGGGACGGGGCAGGCGCAGGTACCGGGTGAGCCAGGCGGTGAGGGCCACCGCCAGGCCGAGGCCCAGCAGCACCCAGGCGGCCGAGCGCAGGGTGCCGGTCAGGGCGTCGTAGACGGCGCCTGCGGCCGGGTGGGAGACGCCGGCCGGCAGGTCGGCCAGGGTCAGGCCGCGGCCGACGTCGAGGGCGACGACGAGCAGGACGCCGCCCAGCGCCGTGCCCAGGGCGGTGGCGGCGACCGCCCGGCGCCGGCGCACGGCGAGCGCGATCCCGCCGGCGGCGAAGGCGACGGCCGCGACCGGCAGCCAGAAACCGGCGACTTCGAGCACGTGGAACCCCTTCCGGAGCGTGGCAAGCCGGTCCGCCGGGAGCACGGCGACCGCGGTGTGCTCCACCGGGATCCGCGCGGCGAGCGGCACGTGATCCCGGGTGAGCTGGCGTTTGACCTGGGCGGTGACGGGGGCGAGGTCGACGGTGACGGGTCGGTCGTCGTCCGTGCGCAGGGCGTGCAGGACGGCGTCGTGGGTGACCTGGTTGCCGGTGTCCCAGGCCAGCCGGAAGGCCCGGGTCTGCGTGAAGGAGCGGACCGCGTCGTGCACGAACGGGCGCACCGAGCCGTGGACCGGACGGACGTCCAGATGCTCGTCCACCGCGCGCAGGATGCCGTCACCGAGGGTGTCCACGACGGCCTCCCGCACGGCCGGGTCGGCGGCGAGCGGCGCCATCGTGGTGACGTACCGGCCCGTGTCGGCGAGCCCGTACGCCGCCCAGGCCGCCAGCGTGCCGAACGGCACGAGGAGGCAGGACAGGGCGATCAGTACGGCCGACAGGGCGCTCCTGAGGCGTGGGGACACGCTTCCAGGCAAGGGCCACCCGGACCGGTGCGCGAGCGGGGGGACTGCGTTCGGGGGCTCTCCGGTGGAGGGATCACCCGAACGGGTGTTTCCTGGTGCTGGGGAGGAAGAAGTGGCCGATGTGCACCACTCGTGGCGCAGGCCGAAGGGACAGGGGAAGAACAGGGGAGCGCGTGGGCCCCGGCTGAGCGGCCGGGGCCCACGCGCACACCCCGCCGGGCCTGCTCAGCGGACCCTGCGGCCGTAGGCGTCCTCGCGGGTGTAGTAGCGGTAGAAGACCACGATGAAGGTGATCGCCGACCACAGCAGGCCCATCAGCACCGACCGCACCACGTCGTCGTGGGGGCCCTGGCCGGAGCCCTGGGTGGGGAAGATGCTGCCGCTCTGGCTGTAGAGGAAGCCGTAGGCGCAGCCGGCGAACGCCGACCACGACAGCGCGTGCACCTCCCGCGGCATCCGCGGGCCCAGCCTCAGCAGGGCCGCGCACACCACCGCGAACACCAGCGCGCTGACGAAGCCGAGCAGCAGGTTCCAGCCGGTGACCGGACCGCCGGCACGGTTGCTGGCCGCGACCCAGTAGCCGTAGACCAGACCCAGGGCGACCGGGACGGCCACCCGGGCGAGCGAGTGGGTCCGGGCGTCGAAGACGTCGGGTGGGCGCGCGACCACGTCGGTCGACCGGCGCTCCATCTCGGGCGTGCGGCCGGGCCGGGACATTCCGCCGGGCGCGGGTGCCGCTTGAGCCATGAGAGCACTCCTTACTCCTCGCCCCCGAATCCGCCCCGCGTGCGGGGCACCTCTCCAGGGCACACCGGGGGACACGGCCTGGCAACTCGGCCAGGAGGGTGACGAGTGCCCGGATGCACGCGGTTCTCCCGCGTGCTTCGCTGAAGGACGGGGAAGGAGAGGGAGGGCTGCCCGCCGTGACGGAGATGGAGTACGGGCGGCGCCGGCCGCTGCTGCGGATCCGCGGGCGGAGCATCGCGTGGCTGCCGCCCCTGCTGCTGCTCGTCGGCGTCATCCTGCTGGACTTCAACACCGGCGAGCACTTCCGGATCATCACCTGGATCGTGCTGGTCCCGGGCATCGCCGCCGCGGTCTGCGGGGTGTGGACGACGGCCGCCTACAGCGTGGCGGCGCTGGTCACGTACGTCGTCGTGGACAACGCCTGGCCCGCCGAGTACCAGGCCGGGTTCGGGGACTTCCTCCTGGTCGCCCTCGGCGGCGCCCTGGCCACGCTGGCCGCCGCCGTGCGGATGCGGCACGAACGGCAGCTGGTGCACATCCAGGACATCGCCGAGACCACCCGGCGCACCGTGCTGCGCCCGCTGCCGTCCGGGTGGGCCGGCCTCGAGCACGCGGGGGTGTACCTGGCCGCCGACGTCGACGCCCGGGTCGGCGGCGACTTCTACGACATCCAGCCCGGCCCGCACGGCACCCGGGTGCTCGTCGGTGACGTGCAGGGCAAGGGGCTGGGCGCGGTGGAGGCCGCCGCCGCGCTGCTCGGCACCTTCCGGGAGGCCGGGTACCACGAGAAGGACCTCACGACCGTCGCCGAGCGCCTGGAGATCCGGATGCTGCGGCACCGCTCGCACACCGCCGCGCTCGGGCGGGCCGACGGCGACCGCTTCGCCACGGCCGTTCTCATCGCCTTCCCCGAGGATGCCCCCGGCGTGATCGACGTGGTCAACTTCGGCCACGAGCCGCCGCTTGCGGTCGGGCCGCACGGGGTCCGTGAGCTGCCCTGCGGCGACGGGCTGCCGCTCGGCCTCGCCGACCTCGCGGGCGGCCTGCCGCCGGTGCACCGGGTGCCGGTGGCCGCCGACGAGACGCTGCTCCTCGTCACCGACGGCGTGACCGAGGCCCGCGACCGCCCCGGCGCGTTCTTCCCCCTCGCCGACGAGGTCGCCGACGCCGTCCGAGCCGACCCCGCCGGCACGCAGCCGCGCCGCCTGGTCCGCCGGGTCCGCGACGGGGTGCTCCGGCACAGCGGGGGCCGCCTGGAGGACGACACGACGATCTTCGCGGTGCGGAGGGCCGCGGGGGGTTCGGCGGGGGCTGGGGGCGCGCTGGGCGCTGGGAGCGGGTCGGGTGCCGCGGGCGGGCTGAGGTGAAAAGGGGCGCTGGGCGCGAGGTGTGCGCCGGGCCGAGTCGGGGGTGCGGAAGGGATGGCCGGGTGTCGGGGGTGGGCCGCGTGGTGGCGGTGAGGCGGGCCGGGGTCGGGGGTGCCGGCGGTGTGCTGTGCGCCGGGTTCTGGTCGGGGGCGGCGTCAGGGGTGGGGCCGGCGTGCGGAGTTGTCGGGGCGGTGGGTGAAGTGGTCGTACCGGGGCGTTTGCGGTACTGAGGCGCCGGTTTGCAGCAGCAGCGGTTACGGTGCTGGCTGGAGAGCGGATCCACGGGGGCCTCGGGTCCGGAGGTTCACGGGGTCCACAGGGTGACATGGGGGAGGCACGATGCCCGGAACCGTGCTGCTGCTCGCGGCCTCGCCGCTGGGCCGGGGGCGCCTGGTGGACGCGGCCGGAGTCCTGCCGGTGCTGGCCGCCGTCGCGCCCTCCGTGCTGTCGGGCACCGACACCGCGAACGTCATCGAACTCGCCGACCCGCTGGAACCGCAGGCCGTCCTCACCCGGCTGCGGGCCGCCGCGGCCTCCCCCGGGCCGCTCACCGTGTACGTCACCGGCCAGCTGCACCTGGACCGGCGCCAGCACCAGCCCCATCTGGCGCTGGCCCGCACCACACCGGCCACCCTCCGCTACACCGCGCTGCCCTGGCACTGGATCCGCGAGGAGCTGCGGCTGCGCTCCGCGACGGACACCGCGCTCGTCGTCGATTTGCACGCCGACGCCGAGGCCTGGCGCCACATCACCGAGCGCGGCCTCGACTTGGGCCGCACCACGGCTGTCTACGGCCGCATCGCCCCGGCCACCGGGCGACGGGGCCTGGCCGAGCCGGCGTACATGAAGACGGTCGCCACCCTCCTGCGCAGCGGCCACCGTCCCCCGCTGGGCGTTCTGCACGAGCAGGCGGTGGCCCGTATCGCGGCGGAGGCGAGGGGAAACCTGCTGCTGGCGGACGCGGGGGGTTATGTGGCGGGCGGTCCGGCTGGTGGTTTCGTGCGGGGGGCCGCGGCGGCCGGCTTCACGCCGGGGGTCGTGGCCGGGGGCTTGGCGCAGCCGGCCGTCGCCGGAGGGGCCGCGCCGGGATCCTTGCACGGGGGGAGGGCGGGCGCAGCTACCTCCGCCCCCCGTACCGGCGAAGCTACCTCCGCCGCCCGTCCCCCCGAAGCCACCCCCGCCGACCCCCACGCCGGTATCAGTGCTGCTGTGCAGGAAGGGCGGCACGGGGATGCCGAGGGGATTGCCGCCTGGTTCGAGGCGGAGGCTGTGCGGGTGTACGGGGTCGCGTCCGAGCAGGCGTTGCACTGGAGTGAGGTGCGGGCCGATCTGGCGATGTTCGCGGGGGACGCGGTGCGCAGTTGCCGGGCCTGGCTGGATGTGGCGGAGGCGCGGCTGGCCGCCGGGCAGGCGGGGGACGCGCCCGCCGTGGAGGCGGCCGTGGACCGGGCGCACCACCAGTGGACCTGCATCAAGGACACGGCGCGGGCCCGGGAACTCGGACCCGCGCTCGCGGAGTTGCGGCTGAGGGTGCCGGGCCGCCGGCGCGGCGCGCTGGAGAACGTCCAGCGGCAGCTGCGCCAGCTCCAGGCCGCCCGCTAGCGCTTACTTGGTGAAGGTGAGGTACTTCCAGGCCCCGTGCGTCGTGGAGTTCACGGTGTCACCGGAGGCGCTGTTGATGTACGACGAGCGGACCCGGAACCGCCAGCCGACGTCCTCGCTGTGGTTGCCGGTGATGCTGACCCGGGAGACCCCGTCGGAGCCCAGCTTGAAGTACGCGGGGTCGCCCGGGTACCAGCGGCCCTGGTAGTACACCTCGAACTCGAACTTCTGCGCCCGGTCCGGGTACCACGGCATCTTGGTCGTGACCAGCGGGTTCTTGTTCTTGTGGAAGAAGTAGTACGTGTGGCCCCACGCCGACTTCGCCTTGTAGTGGTTGGACACGGACGTGGACACGCTGACCTTCGCGCCGACCGTGCTGGCCGCGGTCGCCGGCTTGTAGCGCGAGTCGCCCGCGAACTTCGCGGTGACCTTCGTGTCCCGCTTCAGGTCCAGGGTGACCGACAGGTAGCCGTCGGAGTTGACCTTGCCGGACTTCACCCGCTTGTTCGGCTTGTCGGAGCCGAACGGGTCGGCCCAGATCTCCACCGTACGGTTGCTGTACGTCCTGCCGAGGTGCGCGGTGAACTTGACGTCCTTGCCGTACGCGTACACCTTGCCGTTGTTGTTGACCGTCAGCGTCGCCTTGGCGCGGGACACCTCGACGGAGTCCGAGCCGGAGGCCGCCGCGTGGTCGGCGTCGCCGGCGTAGGCCACCGTGTACTTCACCTTGCCGCCGGCCGGCGGGGTGTCGGTGAAGGAGAACGTGCCGTCCGCCTTGGTGACCGCCGCGGCCAGCGGCTTGCCCTTCGGCGACTCCAGGTCGGTGCGGGTCACGCTCAGCCTGGTGCCGGCCGGTACGGCCACCTTGGAGGCGACCTTGCCCTTGACGGTGAGCTTCTTGGCACGGGTGGCGGTGGCCGGCGCGTCCACGGTGACGGTGCTGACCGCCTTGGTGGGCGCGTTGAGCACGCGCAGCGAGAACACGCCCTGGTTGTTGCTGGTCACCGCGAACAGCCGGGAGCCGTCGGCGGCCCAGGCCAGCCCGCCGCGGGCCAGCAGGTCGGAGCCCGAGGAGGTGCCGGTGTTCGGGAAGTCGTAGGTGCGGACCGGCTCGCCGGCGCCCGGCTTGAAGATGTAGACGTCCGGGTCGTAGGAGCCGTCGATGCCCGCCGCGATCGTGCCGTCGGGGGCGATCGCGACGGAGTTGGGGTACGCGTCCGTGACGTACTTGCCGTCCTCGTTGAGGTCGGAGGTCCGGAACACCTGCTGGTAGTACGGCGCGCCACTGGCCACCACGACGTCCTTGCCGTCGGGCGTGACCTGGAGGTCGCCGAGGTTGTCGCCCGCCTCACGCGTGCTCGCCACCTTCTTGGCGGTGCCCGACGAGACGTCGTACGAGGCCAGCTCGACCGGGCTCTGCCCGACCGCGCCCGCGACGAGCGTGGTCGAGCCCGGCGCGGCGTCCAGCAGCGGGGCCGAGTACCAGTCGGCGTCCTGGCCGAGCGTGACCGTGTGGTCCTCGGCGGTCAGGTCGACGGAGCCGATGTTGCCCGCGGCGGCGCCGCCGTAACCGAACCACAGCTTGCCGCCCGCGAGGGCCACGCTGAGCGGCTTGTCGCCGACCTCGTACCGGGTGGTCTCGGTGTCGGTGGCGGTGTCGATGACGGCGACGGCGTCGAGGTCCTGCACGGCCGCGTAGAGCGTGCCGGAGTCTGCGGACAGCTCCAGGCCCTGGACGCCGGACATGCGGGTGTCGAGCTGCTTGACGACCTTGCCGGCGTAGTCGGTGACGACGATCTTGCCGTTCAGCGGGTCGCTGACGAAGACCTGCCGGTGGACGGAGTCCACGACGATGTCACCGGTCTGCCGCACCGGCAGCGGCTGGGTGGAGTCGGCGAATGCCGGAGCGGCGGCGAGTGCCGCGGAGCTGAAGAGGACCGCCAGGGTGGTGGCGGCCGTGAGAGAGCGCTTACGCACGCTGATTCGAACCCCCCGGAACGAATGAAAAGACATGGGGAGCCGCATGGGCACGGCGAACGTGAGCCCCCTGTGCATGAGCCGTGTGTGCCTCTTGCGGCAAGTGTGCAAAGAGTAGGTCATGCCCCTGACAGCGGTGCCACCGGGTTTCGTGAACTTCAGGACAACCGCGCGATCCGGTCGTTACGCTCTGCAACAGATCGATCGCAGGGGGTGCCTCGCTTCATGGTCAACATCCGTCCGCTCGACCCCAGCGCCTCTCCGTTGGACTACTTCGGCTCGGAGCTGCGGAGGAAACGGGAGGAAGCGGGGCTCACGCAGAAGGAACTCGGGGCGATCGTCTTCTGTACGGGCTCCCTGATCGGCCAGATCGAGACCACGCTGAAGGTGCCGACGCGGGAGTTCGCCGAGCGGGTGGACGCGGCGCTGATGACGGACGGGTTCTTCTCGCGGCTGGTGGGGCTGGTCCTGCGGAGCCAGTTGCCTACGTGGTTTCAGCCTTACGCGGAGATGGAGGCGAAGGCCGCGTACATCTCCACGTATCAGGCGCAGATGGTCTACGGCCTCCTTCAGACCGAGGCCTATGCCCGTGCCGTCCTGGCGACTGGCATGCCCGACAGGCTGGATGAGTTGGTGGCGGCACGTATGGAGCGCCAGCGCATCCTGACTCGCGAGCACCCACCGCTGACGTGGGTCGTCCTGGACGAGGCGGCCCTGCACAGGCCGATCGGCAGCCGTCAGGTTATGCAGGATCAACTCGCCCACCTGTTGAGCTTCCGGGACGACAAGTGGGTGCGTATCCAGGTGCTGCCGTTCGACGCTGGTGAACACGCCAGCCTCATCGGATCGTTCAACGCGCTGCGCTTCGATGACGACCCGGACATCGTGTACACCGAGGACATGATCTCGGGGCACATGACGGCCAACCCGGACACCGTCAGGGAAGCTGCCTTTCGTTACGCTCACTTGCAGGCCTCCGCCCTCTCCGTAGAGGATTCGGCGGCACTGATCACCCGCGTGATGGAGGAACGCTATGCGCAGACACCAGACCCTGAACAACGCGCGGTGGCGTAAGTCCTCGTACAGCGGCAACACCGGAGGCGATTGCGTAGAGGTCGCCGATCTCCCCGCCCTCGTTGCCGTCCGTGACTCAAAGAAGCCCCACTCGGCACACCTCGCTGTGGATCCCCGGGCCTGGGCCGCCTTCGTGCGGGCTCTGTAGGTCCGCCGCCCTCGCCGGGCCGGCGTTCGCCGCCAGGAGGAGGGCCGCGGCGGCGATCACCGCGGCCGTTACGGCCCTCCGTGCGGTGGGGCGTCCGTAGGGTGCGGATGTACGTCCGGGCACGGCGACCTCGCAACACAACAGCGGCGTGTTAAGCATGCTTAATTCGCCGTTTAACCTAGGGCCGCCGGGCATCAACGGCAAGGGGTGGCTGGGTAGTTGGGGGGTACACGGGGCATGCGTGAGCGGGACGACCCGGAGGTCATCGGGCGGCGGGTGCAGCGGCTGCGGACGGAACGGGGGCTCACGCAAAGGCAGTTGGCCCAGCCGGCGTACACACCCGCCTATATCTCCACCCTGGAGGCCGGCCGGGTCCGGGCCTCCGACGAGGCGTTACGGCACATCGCGGACCGGCTCGGCGTCGCCTTCGAGGAGCTGGCCGTCGGCCGGCCCGCCCACCTCGCCACCGGCCTGCGGCTGCGGCTCACCGAGGCCCAGCGCGTCCTCGCCGACGGACGGGCCGAGGAGGCCGCCGCCCAGTACGCCGTGCTGCGCGCCGAGGCGGAGGCCCACGGACTCGGCTGCGAACAGGCCGCCGCACTGCTCGGACTCGGCGAGTGCGCCCTGGAGACCGGGGACCTGACCGAGGCGCGCGAGTACTTCGAGCAGGCCGAGGAGCGGCTGGCCGGCAAGACCCTGCCGGTCCGCGTCCCCGCCGTCCGCGGCCGGGCCGTCGCCCACTACCTCGCCGGGGAACTCCGGTACGCCGTCTACCTGCTGGAGTCCACCCTCGACGAGCTGAACCGCGGCGGACTGCACGACCCCGACGCGCTGCTGCTGCTCTACGCCAGCGTCATCGGCCCCTACATGGACATGGGCGCCCACGCCCGCGCCGCCCAGGCCGCCGAGTTCGCCCTCGCGCTCGCCCCGCGGGCCGGCGACCCCGCGCTGATCGCCCGGATGCACCGCTCGGTCGCCCGCACCCTGCTCGCCGAGGGCCGGGTCGCCGAGGCCGACGCCTCCCTGGCCAAGGCCGCCGAGCTGTACCGGCAGCTGAGCCTGCGCACCGAGCTGGCCAACTGCCACTGGATGCGCGGCTACGTCTACGCCCAGAACGGCGAACTCGACCGCGCCGAGGCAGAGTTGCGGCAGGCGTACGCCATGCTGTCGGAGACCCGGGCCGCCCTGTACCGCAGCCAGGCCGCCGTCGAACTCGCCGACGTGCTGCACCGCCGGGGCAGCTCCGCGGAGGCCGCCGTGCTCCTCCAGGGCGTCCTCGGCGACTTCTCCTCCGAACGCGGCGCCGTGCACGCCGCCGCCGCGCACCGCCTGCTCGGCATCATCGCCGAGGACGCCCGGGACACCGAGGCCGCGGAGGAGCACTACGTCCGCGCCCTCAGCCTGCTGGAACGCGCGGGCGCCGCCGGCGACCTCGCCGACCTGTGCCGCCTGCTGGGCGACCTGCTGCGCCGCACGGGCCGCGTCGAGGCCGCCCTGGACGCCTACCGCACCGGCCTGGGCCACCGCACCGCCCCGGGCACCACCACTCTTGGCCCGGCCCCGGCCCAGCCCCCGCTGTGACCCTCAGACCTGCGCCCGCCCCTGCTTGCGGATGTCCGCCAGGCGCAGGGCGCCGATCTGCACGGCGGCCTGCGTCGCGTCGTTCGGTACGTCGCCGAGCCCCGCGTTGGTGAGCGCGAAGGCGTCCTCGCCGACCCGGACGGCGGCCACGTCCATGGTGAGGAGGTACTCCTGGTCGTCCGGCGTGGTCGTGGCGAGAGTGACGCGCAGGCCCTGCCGGGCGTCCCCGACCTCCGGCAGCGGGGCGTCCACGACCTGGACGTCCTCCACCAGCCCCAGCTCCGTGGTGGCCGTGAACCGCGCGCACCGCACCGGCATCGTCCGCAGCCAGGCCAGCACGGCGTCGACGTCCGCCGGGCGGCGGGCGGCGATCTGGTAGCGGAGCTGGGCGTCGGTGTCGGCGTCGTCCAGGCCGACGGCGACCCGGGCCGGGACGCCGAGGAGTTCCTCGCTGTACAGCGCGTCCAGCAGCCGCTGGCACTCCCCGACCGAGGTGTGCGTCTTCAGCAGCCCGTCCCGCCAGGTGGCCGCGCCGCGCGTGGCCGTCCAGGGCGCGCCCAGATCGGTCTGGTTGATCAGCGCGGCCTGCGCCTGCTCGTCGCTGAGCGTGGAACCGTCGGCCCGCGCGGACGCCTTCCCCGTCTGGCTCGGCCGGTCCACCGTGGGCAGTGGGTACGGCGCGCTCTCCGGGTGCTTCAGGCTCAGCGCCGCGCAGCCGCCGGCGGTGAGCAGACCGGTGGCGAGCAGGGAGAGGGCGACGCCACGGGGGATGCGGTCGTACAGCGCGCGTATCGCGGGGGACATCGGTGCCTCCTGGGCTGCGTGCGGCCGGCGGGGTGCCTGATCTCACGGCACCACCGGCCCGGGCGGCCCACCAGCGCTCCGCGCCGTACGGGTGAGGGCCCGGCGGAAAGTCCGTGGCGCACCGCGTACGGCCCCGGTACCGTCCCGTCCATGCAGCGCGCCCACCAGTGCCCGTCGAGCACGACGACGCCGGAGACCGTCCCGGCGCGCTGACACCTGACCAGCCACCAAGCCCCGGGGCGAACGCCCCGGGGCTCCGTCGCGCGCCGGGGGTGTCCGCCTCGCTCACCGAGGAGACCCGGATGACCGACAAGGTGACCGACCAGCGGCCCGACCACCGCCGCCTGGGCCGCGAGCTGAACCTCTTCGACACCGACCCGCTGATGGGCGCCGGCCTGCCCTACTGGCTGCCCGACGGGGCCGTGGTCCGGCACACCCTGGAGGAGTACATCCGGGACGCCGAACGCCGGGCCGGCTACCGGCACGTCCACTCGCCCACCCTCGGCAAACGCGAGCTGTACGAGATCTCCGGGCACTGGGACCACTACCGCGACGACATGTACCCGCCGATGCGGCTCGGTACCGAGGAACTCGTCCTGCGCCCCAGCCTCTGCCCCCACCACGCCCTGATCTACCGCTCCCGCTCGCACAGCTACCGGGAACTGCCCCTGCGCCTGGCCGAACTGGGCGCCATGCACCGCGCCGAGCTGTCCGGCGTGCTGGGCGGCCTGACCCGGGTCCGCGCCATCCACCTCAACGACGGGCACATCTTCTGCACCCTGGACCAGGCGGTCGACGAGGCCCGCGCCGCCCTGGAGCTGATCGCCCGCGCCCACGCCGACCTCGGCATCGAGGCCGTACGCCACCGCCTCTCGCTGCCCGGCCCGGGCGGCAAGTACGTCGCCGACCCCGAGCTGTGGCGCCGGGCGACCGGCCTGCTCCGGGAGGTCCTCGCCGAGGCCGGGGTGGCGTACGAGGAGGCGGAGGGCGAGGCCGCGTTCTACGGCCCGAAGATCGACGTGCAGATCGCCGACCCTGCGGGCCGCGAGTCCACCCTGTCCACCGTGCAGATCGACTTCCACCAGCCCGCCCGCTTCGACCTGCACTACATCGGCGCCGACGGCGCGAAGCACCGGCCGGTGATGGTCCACCGCAGCATCATCGGCAGCGTCGAACGCGCCGTCGCCCACCTCCTCGAAACCCACGCCGGCGCGTTCCCCGCCTGGCTGGCACCCGTCCAGCTGGTGGTGCTGCCGGTCGCCGAGGACCAGGTGGAAGCGGCGGCGGCGCTGGTCCGGGAGGCGCTCGCGCTCGGCCTGCGCGCCGAACTCGCCGGGCCCGGGGAGGGCACCCTGGGCGCGAGGATCCGCGCGGCCCGCCTGGTGCCGTACCAGGCGGTGATCGGCGCCCGGGAGGCCGGCGCCGGGCTGGCCGCCGTACGCCTGCGGGACGGCCGCCGCCCCGGTGCGCTGCCGGTGCCCGACCTGCTGCGCCGGATCACCGAACGAGTGGCGGCACGCGGTACCGCCCTGTGGGACGGGGACCACCCGCAGCCCTGACCCGAGTTGCGCCTCACCCACCCGAGGGGCGCGGGCCCCCGCCCGACCGACCGACAAGAACCCGCGCCCGGGAAGCGGCCCGCGTCCGGGAGGTGGCCAGCGCTCGGGAAACGGCCCGCGCCCGGGAGGTGGTGCGCGCCCGGGAAGTGGCCCGCGTCCGGGAGGTGGCCAGCGCTCGGGAAGCGGCCCGCGCTCCGGAAGGGATCTGCGCCCGGGAAGCGGCCCCGCCCGGGAGGTGGCCCGCGTTCGGGAAGTGGTGGGCGCTCGGGAAGTGATCTGCGTCCGGGAGGTGGCCCCTGCTCGGGAAGCGGCCCCCGCCCGGGAGGTGGGGCGCGCTCGGGAAATGGCCCGCGTCGGGAAGTGGCCAGCGCTCGGGAAGTGGTGCGCGCTCGGGAAGGGATCTGCGCCCGGGAAGCGGCCCCGCCCGGGAGGTGGCGCGCGTTCGGGAAGTGGTGCGCGCTCGGGAAGATCTGCGCCCGGGCCTGGCAATCGATGGCCGGGAACGGTCGCGACGGCCCGGCCTGATCTATCGTCGGCACGACGGAAGGAGTCCGCCGTGACCGGTCAGCCCATTCCCGTGATCATCGACTGCGACACCGGGGTCGACGACGCCCTGGCCCTGCTGTTCGCCGTACGCCACCCGGGACTCGACCTCAGGGCGGTGACCTGCGTGGCCGGGAACACGGACGTGGACGGGGTGGTCCGCAACACCCTCACCGTGCTGGAGCAGGCGGGCGCCCCCGACATCCCGGTGGCGCGCGGCGCCGAGCGCCCCCTGCTGGAGCCCGCCCGCTCCGCCCCCGTGCACGGCGCCGACGGCATGGGCGACCTGGGCCTGCCCGCGCCCGCCCGGACCCCGGTGGCCGTCGACGCCGTCACCCTGCTGCACCGCGAGATCCTCGCCTCCCCGCGCCCGGTCACCCTCATCCCGACCGCGCCGCTGACGAACATCGCCCTGCTGCTGCGCACCCACCCGGAGGTGACCCGGAACATCGAGCGGATCGTGTTCATGGGCGGCGCGGTGGCCACCGGGAACGCCACCCCGGTCGCGGAGTTCAACGTCTGGCACGACCCGGAGGCCGCGGCGATCCTGCTCACCGCCGGGGTGCCGATCACCATGTACGGCCTGGACGTGTTCCAGCAGGTCGTCGTGGACAGCGCCGAGGTGCACCGGCTGCGCACCAGCGCCGAGCCCGGCACCCGCCTGGCCGGCGAGCTGCTCGCCCACCGGCCGGCCCACCAGGGCGAGCCGCCGGAGGCCGAGGAGGCGGGCGGCCTCGGCGACGCCGGCGCGGTGTGCGCGGTCGCCGACCCGGTGGGCATCACCACCCGCCTCCTCCCGGTCGAGGTCTCCCTCACCCCCGGCCCGACCCGCGGCCAGACCGTCGTCGACCGCCGCCCCCGCCTGGGCGAGTCCGAGATCCACGAGGGCGGCCGTGAACGGGCCCTGATCGACGTGGCCCTGGAGGTGGACGTGGAGCGTTACGTGAAGCTGTACCTGGAGACGGTCCGCCGCTAGCTACTCGGCGGCGGCGGAGGCCGTCCAGCGTTCCTCCACCCGGGCGACCTTCCAGTACGCCAGTGCCGCCGCCCACACCAGCACGAACAGGCCGACGATGAGGTAGCCGACGTTGTCCAGGTCGAGGCCGGCGATCCAGCCGGTGACGTCGTCGTGCAGGCCGAACTTCTCGTGCAGGACGCCGACCAGCTCGATGGTGCCGATGAAGAAGGCGACGGCGATGGACAGGCCGGTGATGGCGAGGTTGTAGAAGACCTTGCGGACCGGGTTGGAGAACGCCCACTGGTAGGCGAAGTTCATGAACGTGCCGTCGAGCGTGTCGAACAGGCTCATCCCGGCGGCGAAGAGCAGGGGCAGGCAGAGGATCGCGTACCAGGGCAGCCCGGCCGCCGCGCCGGAGCCCGCCATCACCATCAGCGTGACCTCGGTGGCGGTGTCGAAGCCGAGGCCGAAGAGGAAGCCCAGCGGGTACATCTGCCCGGGCCGCGAGACGGACTTCGTGAGCCGGCCGAGCATGCGGTTCATGAACCCCCGCGAGTCCAGGTGCTGCTCCAGCTCCTTCTCGTCGTACGCCCCCGCGCGCATCGCCCGGAACACCCTGAGGATGCCGACCAGCGCCACCAGGTTCAGGGCGGCGATGAGGTACAGGAACGTCCCGGAGACCGTCGTACCGAGGAAGCCCAGCACCTGGTGGGTGGTGGACCCCTCGTTCATCACCCGTCCGGCCAGCGAGGTGCCGCCCGCGATGAGCAGCGCCAGCAGCACGACGACACTGGAGTGCCCCAGCGCGAACCAGAACCCCACCGACACCGGCCGCTTGCCGTCGGCCATCAGCTTGCGGGTGGTGTTGTCGATCGCCGCGATGTGATCGGCGTCGAAGGCGTGCCGCATGCCGAGGGTGTAGGCGGTGACGCCGAGCCCGACACCGAAGACCTCGCTGCCCACCTTGTAGCGCTCGGGGGCGACGAGAAGAAAGAGGATCCCGAAGGCGACGACGTGCAGGGCGACGATCACCGCCAGCAGTCCCACCGTCTTGACGGTGTCCTCACGTCGCCAGCGGAAAGACGCAGCATCGGCCATCGGTTCACGCTCCAACACCTCGTGGATCACTTCGTGACTGCCGTGGCCGGTCTCCTGGCTGACGGGTCGAACGTCCGCCGTCCCTGCCTTCCCGGTCGTACGACCAGTGGCCCGGCGCGAGCCGGACGGAACGGGAACTCCCCGATCACAGTGGCGAGGGCCGCGTCGACCTTCCATCGACTTCCCGAACACCACGGCCCGCCCACCGTAGGGGGGCACGCGGTTTCCTGCATAGCCGCGTACCGGCGCAGGTAGGCAAGATCACAAACGAGGTGCGCCCTTCGCCGCCCGGCGCGTGGCGCCGTACCGTGCGTTCCCTTTCCGGGCAATGTGGACAGATACAGATTCCGTACCGTCGTCCGTCCCCCATGGGAGCCCGTATGGCAGACCTCTCGCCGGATCTCTCGTCCAGGAACCCCGACTGGTGGCGGCAGGCCGTCATCTACCAGGTCTATCCGCGCAGTTTCGCCGACGCCGACGGTGACGGCCTCGGTGACCTGCGGGGCATCGCCGAGCGGATGGACCACGTGGCCGCGCTCGGTGTGGACGCCCTGTGGCTGAGCCCCTTCTACCCCTCCGAACTCGCCGACGGCGGCTACGACGTCATCGACCCGCGCGGGGTCGACGAGCGCCTCGGCACGCTGGACGACTTCGACGCCCTGGTCGCCGAGGCGCACCGGCTCGGGCTCAAGGTCGTCGTGGACATCGTCCCCAACCACACCTCGCATCTGCACCCCTGGTTCCAGGAGGCGCTGCGTGCCGGGCCCGGCTCGGCCGCCCGGGAACGCTACGTCTTCCGGCCGGGGCGCGGGGCGCACGGGGAGCTGCCGCCCAGCGACTGGCAGTCGGTGTTCGGCGGCAGCGCCTGGCGGCGGGTGCCCGACGGGGAGTGGTACCTGCACCTCTTCGCCCCGGAGCAGCCCGACCTGAACTGGGACAACGAGGAGGTACGCGCCGACTTCCGCACCACCCTGCGGTTCTGGTCCGACCGGGGTGTGGACGGCTTCCGCGTCGACGTCGCCCACGGCCTGGCCAAGGACCTCACCGAGCCGCTCCGGGACGTCGGCGACATCGGCGCGACCGGCGAGGAGGCGCTGCCCCGGGTGGCGCCGGGCAGCCACCCGTACTGGGACCGCGACGAGGTCCATGAGATCTACCGCGACTGGCGCAAGGTCTTCGACGCCTACAGGCCGCCCCGCATGGCCGTCGCCGAGGCCTGGGTGCCGGGCGCCCGCCGTGCCCTGTACGCCCGCCCGGACGAGCTGGGCCAGGCGTTCAACTTCGAGTACCTGGAGGCCCGCTGGGACGCCGAGGAGCTGCGGGACGTCATCACCGCCTCGCTGGCCACGGCCCGGACCGCCGGTGCCTCCGCGACCTGGGTGCTGTCCAACCACGACGTCGTACGGCACGCCTCCCGGCTCATGCTGCCGCCCGGCACCGACCCGGCCGCCTGGCTGCTCTCCCACGGCACCGCGCCCGCGGTCGACCCGGCGGCCGGTCTGCGCCGGGCGCGGGCGGCGACCCTGCTGATGCTGGCGCTGCCCGGTTCGGCGTACCTCTACCAGGGGGAGGAACTGGGACTGCCCGAGGTCGCCGACCTGCCCACCGAGGTGCTCCAGGACCCGATCTGGGAACAGACCGGCCATGTCCGCAAGGGCCGCGACGGATGCCGGGTGCCGCTGCCGTGGACGACGACCGGACCGTCGTACGGCTTCGGGCCCGGAGCCGGCTGGCTGCCGCAGCCGGCGTCGTTCGCGGCGTACGCCGTCGAGGCGCAGGCCGGCGCCGAGGGCTCCACGCTGGAGCTGTACCGCACGGCGCTGCGGCTGCGCCGCAAGCTGCTGGAGGGGGAGACGCTGGCCTGGACGCCGGACGCGCCCGCCGCCGTGCTGGACTTCGCCCGCAGCGAGGGCTGGCGCAACGTCACCAACCTGGGCACGGACCCGGTCCCGCTGCCGCCGGGCGAGATCCTGCTGGCCAGCACGCCTCTGCCGACGGGCAGGACGCTCCCGCCGGACACCACCGTGTGGCTGGCCTAGGGCCTGAAGTCTGAAAGACCTCAGCCCCCCGTCGGACCCGGGTTCGGGCTCGCCCCCGCAGCCGGGGCGCCGCCGCCGCTGATGAGGCCGCTGATGTCCACCGGGCTGGCGGTGGCGGTCGCCGGCGGGGTGAGCACCACCTCCGGCTGGCCGGGGGGCGGGGCCGGCGGGGTCAGGTCCGAGTTGGGCAGCTTCGGCGGGGTGGTCTGCTGGAAGAGGGTCTGGTCGAAGTCGACCAGGCCCGTCTTCTCCATCACGGTCATGTGGTCCAGCACCGTGTCGTTGGCCTGGTCGGCGAGGGCCCGGATCAGCGAGTTCTTGGTGGTGGAACGGATCTTCGCGATCCCGTTGAAGATCGAGCCGTGCGTCATCCGCAGGATGTTGGCGAAGTCGGTGTCGAACTGCTTGCCGGTCTCCGACTTCAGCGTGTTCACGAAGCCCTCCTGCTGCGGGCTCGCCACGTTGGGCAGCGTGATGTTCAGCATCGGTGCGATCTTGCGGCAGGTGGTGTCCAGCGCCGCGTGCCCGTCGATCAGGTGCTGGCTGGCCGTGATCACCGCCTTGGAGCTGCCCTTCTGCAGCCCGATCTGGCCCACCGGGTACTCCCACAGGCCTGCCGCCCGCACCTTCACCACGAAGTCCCGGTCCTGCTCGGTGAGCGGTCCCCACTGGGTGTTGGCGATGACGCGGTCCTGCGCGCTGGAGACCTTGTCCAGACCGAGCATGCCCGGGTAGGCGAGGGCGGCGAGGGTCAGGGCCATCGCACCGCCCACGAAGAGCGTTCCCGTCGTGTTCCGCGAAAAGCGCACCGTTCCTCCTGCCTGGGGATCCCGCCATGACTCGGACGCACAGCAGTACGGACGCGGAGGTGATTTTTCTCAGCGGTGCCGGGTAAAGGATCGCCCCGGCCCGTTGGCCAAACGTTGGCCGCTCCTGGACGGAAGGTTGACCTCTCCTCGGGAGAAGGCAGACCGGGCGCGCCCCTAGATTCGCCGCATGCCCCCACAGCCACCGCCCCGCACTCCGGCCGCGCTGCCCGTCCTGCCCTACCGCAAGCCCACCAAGGGCCGCGACTACTGGGTGCTGGACGACGTCCTGCCCGGCATCGACGCGGTACGGCAGCGGTGCCTGGACAAGGACGACTGGGTGCAGGGGTATCCGTACACCTCCGAGACCTGGCCCGGGCTGCGGGCCATGCCCGGCCTCGAACCCGGTGAACTCGCCCGCATCGAGCGGCTGGTGAAGAAGGCGACCGGGGCGAAGGAGCTGTGGGTGCAGCAGGCGCCCGGCGGCGGCACCCTCAACCACAACTGCGTGCAGGTGGTCGGCGAGGGCGAGAGCGAGCCCCGCCCGCACACCGACTCCCGCGCCCTGTGCCGGTACGCGGCCGTGCTCTACCTCAACCCGGACGTGCCCAAGGACTGCGGCACCAGTTTCCACCGCCAGTCCCTGCCCGGCGGCCGGCTCGGCGGCAACGTCGTCCAGGCCCCGCACACCAACCTCGTCGAGGCCCTCGGCACCCGCTATGTCACCCCGGACGCCTTCGAGGAGGACGTCCGCGTCCCGCACAAGTACAACCGCCTGCTCCTCTACCACGCCAACCTGGTGCACAGCGCCACCGGTTACTTCGTCCGCACGCTGGAGGAGAAGCGCATGACGGCGGTGTTCTTCTGGATGGCCTGACCGGTACCGCCGCGCCGGCGCGGCCGGTGTGAGGCGGTGGCCCGTGCGGTACGGATGCCGGGTATGAGCAGTGTCGCCATCGTGGGAGCCGGGCCGGGGCTCGGGGCCGCCGTCGCGCGGCGCTTCGGGCGCGAGGGGTTCGGGGTCGGACTGGTCGCCCGGGACCGGGGCCGGCTGGACGTGATCGTCGAAGGGCTCGCGGCCGAGGGGATCACCGCGCGCGGCTTCCCCGCCGACGTGCGCCGGCCGGAGGAGCTGGCCGCGGCGCTGGACCGGCTCGCCGACGCCCTCGGGACCGTCGAGGTGCTCCAGTACAGCCCGGTGCCGCACCGCGACTTCATGCGGCCCGTGCTGGACACGGGGCACCGGGACCTGGTGGGGCCGATCGAGTTCTCCGTGTACGGGCCGGTGGCCGCCGTGCAGCAGGTGCTGCCGGGAATGCGGCGGCTCGGACGCGGCACGATCCTGTTCGTCAACGGCGGCAGCGCGGCCGTACCCCACCCCGAGCGGGCCGGCACCTCGATCGCCTTCGCCGCGGAAAGCGCCTACGGCCACCTGCTGCACGACCGGCTGGCCGGGGAGGGCATCCACGTCGCCCAGCTGGTGATCCCTGGGGCCATCTCCGCGGGGCACGCCCGCAAGGACCCGGACGTGCTCGCGCAGACCCTCTGGACGCTGCACCGGGAACGGCACGGGTTCCGCCACTACGCCGACGACCTCGACAGCTGACCTGCGCGGGGGCCGTCACCCTGCGGGGAGTGCCTTTGTGAGCCAATATGGTGATATTGGCCGCAACGCTCTCTTCAAAGGGGGCCTCCATGGCTGTGGAAATCCCTCCGCTCGTCAAGCCGTCCCGCCTCAGGAGCAGGGGCGGGCTGCTGGGCGAGTGTCTGGCGGAGTTCCTCGGAACCTTCGTCCTCATCTCCTTCGGCTGCGGTGTGGTCGCGATGGCGGTCGCCGCACTGCCCGGCTCCGGCCGGGCCGCCACCCCCACCACGATCTTCCTCGCCGCCGGCGACTGGCTGCTCATCACCTGGGGCTGGGCGCTGGCCGTCGTCTTCGGTGTCTACGTGGCCGGCGGGGTCAGTGGCGCCCACCTCAACCCGGCGGTCACCCTGGCGATGGCCATCCGCCGCGGATTCCCGTGGCCCAAGGTCCTGCCGTACTGGTTCGCGCAGGTCGTCGGCGCCCTGACCGGGGCGGCCCTGGTCTACCTCGTCTACCACAACGCGATCAACGCCTACGACGGCGCGGCGGCGGGGCCGAAAGTGAACGGGCACACGAATGCCACGTTCTCCATCTTCGCGACCTTCCCGGCCCCGTACTTCCACGGTGGCATCTGGGGCCCGCTGATCGACCAGATCGTCGGCACGGCCTTCCTGCTCATGCTGATCGCCGCCATCATCGACCTGCGCAACCAGGCCGTGAAGGCCAACCTGGGGCCGCTGGTCGTGGGCTTCGTCGTCGCCGCCATCGGCATGTCCTACGGCGCCAACGCGGGCTACGCCATCAACCCGGCCCGGGACTTCGGACCACGCCTGTTCACCTACGCGGCGGGCTGGGACGGCCTGGCCTTCCCGGGGAGCGTGGCCGGCTCGTACAGCGGCTACTGGTGGATCCCGATCGTCGGGCCGTTGATCGGCGGTGCCATCGGGATCCTGATCTACGACCTCTTCATCGGAGACGTCCTGCTGGTGCGGGCCGAGATGGACGAACTGCCCGAGCCCGGCCGCTCGACCCCGGTACGCACCAGCGACGAGGAGTAGGCCTAGCCCGCCAGGTCGTACCCGAAGGCCGTGTACGTCCTCGCGGGCAGGCCCGCCTTCGCGGGACCGAAGGTGGTGGACGCCGTGGTGGAGTAGAGCGTGCCGGTGGCGCCGGGCAGGTGCCAGACGGCGCCCTCGGGATCGTTCTCGCCGTCGGCGACGGCCGTCAGGTCGGCGCGGCCGTCGCGGCCCACGTCCGAGGCGAGCAGGGCGTACCCGAAGCCGTCGCCGGCCTCCGCGGCGCCCGGTACGCCGGGGCTGTCCTGGGTCAGGAACACCGCGCGCGTCGTGGTGAGGCCGGAGGACGAGCCGCGCAGCAGGGTGATCGCGCCGGCGGATCCCAGGAAGCGGGCGTCGTCACCGAAGCTCTCGCCGGGTGCGCCGACCGCGAGGTCCCCGTAGCCGTCCTTGTCGAAGTCGCCGATCGCCAGCGCCTCGCCGAAGTCGTCCCCTGCCTCGGCGGAGTCGGGCACCCCGGCCGTGTTCTGGGTGAGCAGGACGCGGCGGGTGGCGCTCGGGCCGGACGAGGTGCCGTAGACGATGTGGATCTTGCCGCCGGTGGAGCCGGACGGATCACGGTCGGCGTCCAGCGGGTTGCCGAGGACGATGTCGCCGTAGCCGTCCTTGTTCAGGTCGCCGATCGCGGCCGTCTGCGCGGTGCGCAGGCTCGCCGCCTTGCCGATGCCGTCGGGGGTGCCGTTGTAGTAGACGGCGGTGGCGAGCCGGTCGCCGTCCGGCTTCCGGCCGGTGACCACCAGATCGGCCCTGGCGTCGCCGCCGACCCGGCCCGCGGTGAGCTGCGGCTGGTCGACGCCCGGGGTGTAGGAGGAGACCTTGCCCGTGGTGCCGGACGTGCCGAACGGGCCGCGGATCAGCCGGATCCGCCAGCTGGAGGTGCCCGAGTCGCTCTGCGCGGAGATCGCCAGGTCGGGTTTGCCGTCGCCGGTGAAGTCCGCCGCCGCGATACTCAGGCCGAAGTAACTGCCGTAGAGCGTCTGCGGGTTCTTCACCGTCGTACCGCCCGACAGGCCGCTCTTCGAGCCCCAGACGATGACGACCGTCCCCGCGTCCTCGGCGCTGCCCGCCTTCTCGCGCGGGGCGCCGACGACCAGGTCGCTGTAGCCGTCGCGGTTCAGGTCGGCGGTGGCGAGCCGGTCGCCGAAGTGGTCGCCCTTCTCCGCGCTGCCGGGGACACCGGCGGTGTTCTGGCTGATCACCTGGCGCCTGGCGGGATTCGGTCCGCTCGCCGTGCCGTAGACCACGGAGACCTGGCCCGCCTCGGCCTTGCCGCCGGCCGCGGCGAACGGGGCCGCCACGGCCACGTCCCGGTAGCCGTCGCCGTCGAAGTCGCCGGACAGGCCGGAGGGGGCCGCGGCGGCGGGGCCGGACAGGACCGGCGCGGTCAGGCCCGCGAGGAACAGGGCGGCGAGCGCGGTACCGCCGCGCAGGGGGTGCTTCACGTCCGGGTCTCCCGTGGAACGGTCGGTGGGGTGGCGAAGAGGAGACCGGCGGCGGCCCGCAGAGGTTGTAGGTGAACGCGGTTGACTTCCGGGCACGGCGGAGCCGGAGGGCAAGGGCCGCCGCCCTGTATCAGCCCTTGTGCGCTCGTCCAACGCCCGTACCCGGTACAGGCGTTGTTGCCACTCCTAGGATCCCAGCTCCTCCACCAGCTCCCGCTCCCGGCGCCCGAACTCGTGGAACAGCTCCCCGTGCGCCGCCAGGACCCGTACGTCACCGTCGTCCGGGCCGCTCACGGCGGCCGGCACCCAGCCGCGTTCCTGTGGTCGTTGCCGTTCAGCGGCAGACCCAATAGCCCTGGTGCCAGTGGTGGTACCTGTCGTACCAGCCGCTGTGCCACCAGCAGCCCTCGGGAACCGAGACGGTCGTCGTGGTGGGGGATGCTGCGGCCGTGCCCGCCACTCCGATTGTGGTGCCGCCGACCAGCAGGAAGCCGGCCGCGGCGCAGACGAAGGCGCGCTTGGCGCGATGTGCTCGCATGGCTCTGCTCTTTCTTCCTCGTTTTCGCGCTGTCCCAGCACGAAAGGGATGGCCGCAGCCTCACGCCGAAGAGGTCCGGCGAAGGCTGGATTGGCGCCGCTCGAAGAGGGATGCGGCGCTGGCGTCGAGGTCGCTTCGTGACAGCGGGGGATGCACGTCGCCCGGCAGCAGGCCCACCGGTGTGGGAGCCCGTTGCGGGACGTGTCCTGAAGCGCAACCTCGTCCTGTTTAAAGGGTAGTTGCCTATCCGCTGACAGGCACCTCGAGCCCGCAGCGCGAGCGCGACGCGGCGTTGAAGAGGCGTGAAACTGATTTCTGCGTCTCGGGGAGACCGAGGAGAGCACCTGCGACGCTCCGTCGTCCGTGTCGAGATCCTCTGCGGCCCCGAGCGGGACCGTGCCCGGCGGGTGTACGACGTCGCCGACCGCCCCCGTCTCCCGGACTCCGCAGCACACCGCCGGGCCGGTCCGGGTGGTTCCGGGGGTGTGGCTGAGGGATGTCTGAGGGTCTCGGGGTCGAACCCCTAGGGGGCGGCCCGTAGATCCCCCTGGGGTGGGTCCTTCCGCGTTGTCCCGCGTCAGCGGACGTGCAAGTCTCCGTAAGCAGGTGATGACGCGGAGAGGCACGCGACAACCGAGGGGAGCTGATCGGTGTGGACGGTACGCACTGGATGTACGTGCTGCTCGTGCTCGTGACGATGCCGCCCATGATCCCGAACTCGGCTCTGGTGGCCGGCGCGGGCGCCCTCGCCGCGGCCGGCAGCCTGAACCTGCCGCTCCTGATCGTGATCTTATTGGCGAGCACCGTCCTGGGTGACATGAGCATGTTCTGGACGGGGTGTCTCGCCCGGGGCCGTGCGCTGCGCTGGATGTCCCGCCGGCAGAAGCGGCGTTCGATGCTGGACTGGGCCGCCGAGCGGTTCCGGCGCTACGGCGTGCCCTCGGTGATCGCGATGCGTTTCGTCCCCAGCGGCCGCGGCCTCGGCGGGGTCACGGCCGGGATCGTGAACTTCCCGCTGCGCAGCTACCTCCTCGGCGCCCTGCTCGCCGAGGCCGTCTTCGTGTTCTGCACCCTGGGCCTCGGGTACCTGGGCGGACGGCTCGTCGACAACAGCGTGATGGTGGTGTGCATGGGGCCCGCCGTCTCCGTCCTCACCGCGAGCACCGTCATGGGCGCCCGCTGGGCAGCGACGCGGTGGAGCCCCCGTCGTAGCGGTGACCGCGGTGACTGACCTGACGCGGCCGACAGCCGACATGAACGGTCCCGGCCCCACGGGTCCCCACTCCACCGGCCCCGACCCCGCCGGCCCCGGATCCACCGATCCCGGTACGACCGTGGACGCCATGCCCGCCGACCGACTCGCCCGCGTGCTCGGAACCCTGGCGAACCCGCACCGTCTGGGCGTCGTGGCCGCTCTCGCCCGGCGCCGCAACTACGTCAGCCGGCTGGCCCGCGAACTCGGCATCAGCAGAGCTTTGCTCCAGGCCCACCTCAGACGGCTGGAAGCGGCGGGGCTGGTCATGGGCCAACTGGAGATATCGAGCGACGGGAAAGCGATGAAGTTCTACGAGGTGACCCCCTTCGCGCTCCATCTGACACCGCAGAGCATCGCGGACGCGCTGTCACCCCTCACCACCCACGAACACGTCCCGGAGGACGGCGAGAAGGGAAGCCCGCGATGAGTTACCACGGCTGGCAGGAGGTCGTCGGCACCGTCGGCTTGGTCGGTGCGTTCGCTGCGGTCATCACCATCGTCATCTGGCACATGGCCACGACCTGGCGGGCCCGGGCCATCCTGGCCCGCGACCACCAGTACCGGACGCTCGCGGAGCAGGCCACCCGGTCGCACGACTCCGCGGTACAGCAACTCGCCGGCATCGACGAGCGCCTGGCCGATCTGCAGACCCGGATGCGGTCGGTCGAGCGGATCCTCAAGGAAGTCGAGTGACGGCGTAAAAGAACCCGGGCCGTCGAGCGGCAACTCGGCGGCCCGGTGGAAGAGGCACTGTCTCGCGTCGAACGCGAGTCTCTCACCAGCCCCCCTTCACGGAAGGACCCTAGTTCATGCCGCCCAAGGGCAAGCGGTTAAACCTGCAGAACGGCACGCTGATCGAACGCGTCGCCGGCTGGTCGATCCGGCACCGCGCACTGGCCATCGGGGGATGGCTCGCACTCGTGGTGCTGGCCGTCCTGTCCACCTCCCTGGTGTCCGGCGACAGCGCCGTCACCAAGGACCCCGGCGAATCCGGTGTGGCCCAGCAGGTCCTGAACGAACAGAAGGACTGGGAACCCGTCCTGGAGAACGTCCTCGTCCAGTCGCGCGACAAGGACGGGCCGAAATTCAAGGACGACCCGGAAATGCAGCAGGCGGTCAAGGACCTGGTCGCCGAATTCGAAAAGACGCCCGGCGCGGTCTCCCGGCTGCGCACCCCGTTGAATCCGCCGGGCGAACAGCAGGTTTCGGCCGACGGCCGGTCCGGTCTCGTCACCTTTTTCGTCGCCGGTCCCAACGCGAAAATGGACGCCCATTTCGACGCGGTGGTCGACGCCGTGCACAAGGTGGCCGACCGGCACAAGGACATCCGCGTCGTACAGGCCGGTGACCAGAGCCTTTCCCGAGCCGTCGACGACGCGGTGAAGAAGGACTTCGCCAGCGCCGAGAGCACCTCCCTGCCGATCACCCTCGTCATCCTGCTCATCGTGTTCGGCGCGCTGGTCGCGGCGGCCGTTCCGCTGCTGCTGGCCGCCACCGCCGTGGCCGCCGCCTTCGGACTGATCGGCGTGCTCGGCCAGTGGGTGGCCGTCAACAGCGCGGTCTCCTCGATGATCCTGCTGATCGGGGTCGCCGTCAGCATCGACTACTCGCTGTTCTACCTGCGCCGGGAACGGGAGGAGCGGGCCGCCGGCCGCACGGTCGCCGAGGCGCTGCGCATCACCGCCAAGACCTCCGGGCACGTGGTCGCGGTCTCCGGCATCACCGTCATGCTCTGCGTCAGCGGCCTGCTGCTGAGCGGCCTCGACGTCTTCCGCGGGCTCACCCTCGGCACGGTCCTCATCGTCGGCCTGGCGATGATCGGCTCCGTCACGGTCCTGCCCGCCCTGCTCGCCGCGCTCGGCCACCGGGTGGACAAGGGCCGTATCCCCTGGCTCGGCAAGCGGCGCACCACCGTGCTGGAGTCGCGGACCTGGCGCCGGCTGGCCCAGAAGGTCGTCAAGCGGCCCCTGGTGTGGGGCGGCGCCGCCGTCGTGGCCCTCGTCGTCATGGCGCTGCCGATGTTCTCCATGCACCTGCAGGACGCCGCCGTCGTCAACAGCCTGCCGCGCAGCGCGCCGACCGTGGACGCGGCGATCCGGATGCAGGACGCCTTCCCCGGGTCGCCCACCCCGGCCCGGATCACGGTGTGGAACACCGACGGCGGCTCGCCGGACACGCCTGCCGTGCGCGCCGCCGTCGGCAAGCTGCACGACGAGATCGCCGCGAGCGACGGCCGGCTCTTCGGCCCGGTCTCCACGGTCCGCGTCGACGACGTCCTGGTGGTCCGGGTGCCGCTGGCCGGCTCCGGCACCGACGGGGACTCCAACCGGGCGCTGGAGACCCTGCGTGACACCGCCCTGCCCCGCACGCTCGGCAAGGTGGACGGCGTCGAGTACGCCACCGCGGGACGGACGGCGTTCGCGCACGACTTCGCCGACCAGCTGAGCGGCCGCACCTTCGCCGTGATCGCCTTCGTGCTCGTGCTGGCGTTCGTCCTGCTGCTCCTGGTGTTCCGCTCCGTGACCATCCCGCTGGTCTCCATCGCCCTCAACCTGCTGTCGATGGGCGCCTCGTACGGCGTGCTGACCTGGGTCTTCCAGTACGGGAACCTCAGCTCGCCGCTCGGCTTCACCTCGTACGGCGGCGTCGCGGAATGGCTGCCGCTGTTCATGTTCGTGGTGCTGTTCGGGCTCAGCATGGACTACCACATCTTCATCCTGAGCCGGATCAGGGAACGCCGGCAGGCCGGCGCCGAGCCACGGGACGCGGTCGTCGGCGGTGTCGCCGCCAGCGCCGGCGTGGTGACCAGCGCGGCGGTCATCATGACCGCGGTGTTCACGATCTTCATCACCCTGTCCGCGATCGAGAACAAGATGATGGGCGTCGGCATGGCCGTGGCCATCCTCATCGACGCCACCCTCGTGCGCGGCATCCTGCTGCCGGCGGCCCTGGCCCTGCTGGGCAAGCGCGCCTGGGAACTGCCGCGCGGTCTGCGCCGCCTGCCGGGCGGCACGTCCCGGTCCGCGCCCGCCGGTCCCGCCGGCACCGCGAGCCGCCCCACCGAGGGCGTGCGGCGCACCTGAACCAGCCCCCGTCCCCCCGCTCCGGCCGGAGCCCGGTCCTCCCGGGCTCCGGCCGGAGCCATTTCCCGGCACCCCGCGGACGGCGCCGGCGCTTCCGGCAAGCACGCCGATAGCGCCGATATAGACGGAGTATCGGGCCCTGCAGAAGAGTGCTGTCGCGCATGACCCCGGAATTCTGAACGCACCACTTCCAGCGGAGGAATCGCGATGGCGGACGAGCGGGACGACGAACAGGTCTATTACGTCGTGGTCAACGACGAGGAGCAGTACTCGATCTGGTGGGCGGACCGCGAACTGCCCGCCGGATGGCGTGCCGAGGGAAAGCAGGGAAAGCGCTCGGAATGCCTGGAGTACATCGGCGAGGTGTGGACCGACATGCGGCCGCTCAGTCTGCGCCGCCGTATGGAGCAGGAAGCCGCGCACTGACGCACGCGGCAGCGTAATTCGGCACGACCACCGATTCCGGCCGGACCGGGATCGGTTCTTCGGTGAGCGGCAGCAGCAGGAGGACGGGATACGGATGAGCGGCGGACCCCACCAGCGGAACTCTGATGTCGACGCCCTTCAGGAGAGGCTTCTGCGAGCCCGGCTCGGCGGCCGTTCCCGGGCCCGCCGCTCCACCATCGCCCCCGCCGACCGCTCCGGCCCGCTGCCGCTGTCGTTCGGCCAGCAGCAGATGTGGTTCCTCAACCGGCTGGAACCGGGCAGCCCAGAGTACCTGGTGCCGCTCGCCTTCCGGCTGCGCGGCGGCCTCGACCCGGACGCGCTGGCGCGCGCGTGGAACGCGCTGCTCGCCCGGCACGAGGTGCTGCGCACCCGCTACACCCTGAGCGACGGCGACCCCGTCCAGGTCATCGACGAGCCGCGGGACGTCGCGCTGCCCCTCCAGGAGGCACCCGGCACCTCGCCCGCGGAACGCGAGCGCGCCGCCGCCGAGTCCGCGCGGGCCGCGGCCGTCACCCCGTTCGACCTGGAGCAGGACTGGCCGGTGCGGGCGGGACTGATCCGGCTCGCCGCCGACGACCACATCCTGTACGTCGTCTTCCACCACATCGCCTTCGACGCCTGGTCCACCAGCGTCCTCGGCTCCGAACTCGCCGTCCTCTACGGCGCGTTCACCGAAGGGCGCGACCCCGAGCTGCCGGAACTGCCCGTGCAGTACGCCGACTTCGCCGCCTGGCAGCGCGCCGGTGAGGCCGCCGGCGAGCTGGACGCCCACCTGGACCACTGGCGCACGGCGCTAGCCGACCTGGCCCCCACCGATCTGCCGGCCGACCACCCGAGGCCGCCGTACCGCAGCCATGACGGCGCCGACGTGGCCTTCACCCTGCCCGAGGGGCTGTCCGCCGAGGTCCGCGAGCTGGCCCTGCGGCACGACGCGACCCCGTTCGCCGTCCTCCTGGCCGCCTTCCAGGCCTTCGTCGCCCGCTACACCGGGCTGCGCGACATCCCCGTCGGCACCGTGGTCTCCGGCCGCACCCGCCCCGAACTGCAGCAGCTGATCGGCTACGGCATCAACAACCTGGTGATGCGCGGCCGCTGGGACGGCGATCCCAGCTTCTCGCAGCTCGTCGACGCCGCCCGGGAGAGCCTCGTCGACGCCTACGAGCACCAGGCCGTGCCCTTCGCCCGGCTCGTCGCCGAACTCCAGCCCGAGCGGGACATGTCCCGCACCCCCCTCTACCAGGTGGCCCTCACCTTCCACGAGCGCGGCGGCGGGACGATGGGCCTGCCCGGCCTGGCCGTCGAGCCGTACCCGCTGACCGGCGGCATCGCCAAGTGCGACCTCGAACTCCAGGTGAACCAGGGCCCCGACGGCACTCTGAGCGGCCAGTTCGTCTACGCCACCGCCCTGTTCGCGCCCGACACCGTCGAGCGCATGACCCGCCACTTCGTCCGCCTGCTCCAGCAGGCCGTCGAGGACGAGTCGACACCGTTGTCCCGCATCGACCTCCTCGGCGAGGACGAGCGGGCCTTCCTCGTTTCCGGCCCGCACAACGCCGCCGCCTCTGCCCGCCCGGTGACCCACACCCTGCACGCCCTGTTCGAGGAGCAGGTGGCGCGGACGCCGGATGCGGTGGCGGTGGTCGCGGGCGGGGTGTCGCTGTCGTACCGGGAGGTGGACGAGCGGGCGAACCGGCTGGCGTGGCATCTGCGGTCGTTGGGTGTGGGGGCGGAGTCGCTGGTCGGGGTGTGCCTGGAGCGGGGCCCCGACCTCGTGCCGGCGCTCGTCGGCGTGCTCAAGGCGGGCGCCGCCTACGTTCCGCTCGACAGTGCCCACCCGGTCGAGCGGCTGCGCTACGCGCTGTCCGACGCGGGCGTACGCATCGTCGTCACCGCCGGCGCCGAGGCGGACCTCCTCGACGGGTTCGAGGGCGAGCTGGTGGTCCTGGACGAGCTGGAGTCCGAGCGGGTCGAGGCGCCGCCTGCGGTGTCGGGGCCGGACAACGCCGTGTACGTCATCTACACCTCGGGGTCGACGGGCCGGCCCAAGGGTGTCGTGCTCAGCCACGCCAACGTGGTGCGGCTGCTGGAGACGGCTCAGGAGCACTACGCCTTCGACGCCTCTGATGTGTGGTCGATGTTCCACTCCTACGCCTTCGACGTGTCGGTGTTCGAGATGTGGGGTGCTCTCGCGCACGGCGGGACGCTGGTCGTCGTGCCGCGTGAGGTGACGCGGTCGCCGGAGGAGTTCCTGGACCTGCTGGTGGAGCAGCGGGTGACGGTGCTCAGCCAGACGCCGTCGGCGTTCCGCTCTCTGGTCTCGGCCGCCGCCGCCGGTGACGAGCGGGTCGGCCGGCTGTCCCTGCGTTCGGTGATCTTCGCCGGTGAGAAGCTGGAGGTCGGCGAGCTGCGGCCCTGGGTACAGCGGCTCGGCCTTGACCGGCCGGCGCTGGTGAACATGTACGGCATCACCGAGACGACCGTCCACACCACCTACTACCGGGTGGTCGAGGCCGATCTGGAGAGCGGCGCGGGCAACCCGGTCGGGCGTCCGCTGAGCGATCTCACCGTTCATCTGCTGGACCGGCAGGGCCGGTTGGTGCCGATCGGTGTGCCCGGTGAGATCCACGTCGGGGGTCCCGGTGTGGCCCGCGGTTATCTGAACCGGCCGGAGCTGACCGCCGAGCGGTTCGTGCCCGACCCGTTCGGTCCGCCCGGCGCGCGGCTCTACCGCTCCGGGGACCTCGCCCGGCGGCGGCCCGACGGCAGCCTGGAGTTCCTGGGCCGGGCCGACGACCAGGTCAAGATCCGCGGCTACCGGATCGAACTCGGCGAGATCGAATCCGTACTGGCCGAGCACCCCGGTATCCGTGAGGCCGTCGCCGTCGTCCGGGACGAGCAGCTCGTCGCCTACCTCGTCCCGGCGGAGGACGGCGCGCCCGACGCCGCCGAACTGCGGACCTTCCTCTCCCGGGACCTGCCCGACTACATGGTGCCGGCGGCGTTCGTCACGCTGGAGCGGCTGCCGCTGACCGCCAACGGCAAGCTCGACCGGCGTGCCCTGCCCGCCCCGGACCGCACCGCCTACGCGGCCTCCCGCTACGTCGCCCCGCGCACGCCCGTCGAGGAACGCGTCGCCGCCGTCTGGGCCGAGGCCCTGGAGGTCGAGCGGGTCGGTGTGCACGACGGGTTCTTCGACCTGGGCGGCGACTCGATCCGCGCGGTCTCCCTCGTCGGCGCCCTGCGCGAACAGGGCTTCGACCTCACCGTGCGGGACGTCTTCGACCGTCGTACCGTCGCCGAACTGGGCGAACTCCTCACCGGCCGGGCCACGCTGGAGGCCGACGACCTGGCACTCGTCGCGCCGTTCGCGCTGATCTCCGACGAGGACCGGGCGCGGCTGCCCGAGGGGATCGTCGACGCCTATCCGCTGTCGCAGATCCAGACCGGCATGGTCATCGAGATGCTCGCGGACGAGGAGAAGAACCACTACCACAACTGCAGCTGCTTCCGGATCCTGGACGAGCGGCCCTTCGACCCGGCCGCCTTCCACCGGGCCGCCGGCGAGGTCGCCGCCCGCCACGACATGCTGCGCACCTCGCTGCACCTGACGGGCTACTCCGTACCGCTGCAGATGGTGCACGAACGGGCCGAGGTGACCGTCGGCGTGCGCGACCTGCGCGAGCTGGCCCCCGACGCGCTGCAGGAGTCGCTGGCGGAGTTCGTCCGGCAGCAGCGGTCGCACGCCTTCGACCTCGAAGTGCCGGGGTTGATGCGGTTCCACGCCCATGTCGCCGACGGCCACTGGTGGATCTCCGTCACCGAATGCCACCCGATCATGGAGGGCTGGAGCTACCACTCGCTCCTGATGGAGCTGCTCACCTGCTACCACCGGTTCCGCGACGGCGTGGAGCCCGAGCCGTACGACCGGCCGGCCGTGCGCTTCGCCGACTCCATCGCCGGTGAGCTGGCCTCCCTCGCCGGCACCGAGGACCGGACGTACTGGAGCGGGGTGGTCGCCGACTACGAGAAGTTCACCCTGCCCACCGCCTGGGCCGGCGCCCCGGACGCACCGCGCGGCAAGTACCACGTCCGCGTGCTGTGGGACGACCTGGAGCCGCGGCTGCGCGCCCTGGCCGCCGAGGCGCAGGCCTCGCTGAAGAGCGTGATGATCGCCGCGTACGGCAAGGTGCTCAGCCAGCTCACCGACGCCCCCCGGTTCCACGCCGGTCTGGTCTACGACGTACGGCCCGAGGTGACCGGAGCCGACCGCGTCTACGGCATGTACCTCAACACCCTCCCCCTGGCCTTCGACCGGATACCCGGCACCTGGCTGGACCTCGTCCGCGGGGTCTTCGCGCGCGAGGTGGAGAGCTGGGCACACCGCCGCTACCCGCTGCCCGCCGTGCAGCGCGACACCGGGGCCGGCGGCCGGCTCATCGACGTCTTCTTCAACTACCAGGACTTCCGGCAGGTCGACGCGGGCCTGGTGGACGACGCCGTCGGCATCGACGACAGCCCCACCGAGTTCCCGCTGACCATCTCGTCACGGGTGAAGAGCATCTTCCTGACCGCCGACACCCGGTCCCTGGCCCCGGAGCACGCCGACCGGATCGGCGCCATGTTCCGTACGGTCCTGGAAGCGATGGCCGCCGACTTCACCGGCGACGCCCGGCGCCCGCTGCTGCCCGCCGCCGAGCGGGACCGGCTGACCGGTGCCTGGGCCGTCCACCCCGCCGAGCCCGTCACGCACACCGTGCTGGAGCTGTTCGAGGAGCAGGCCCGGCGCACCCCCGACGCCGTCGCGGTCGTCGACGGCGGCACCCGGCTGAGCTACGCGGAGCTGGACACCCGCGCCAACCGGCTCGCCCACCACCTGGCCGCGCTCGGGGTGACGGCGGAGTCCGTGGTCGGGGTGCTCCTCGACCGCGGCGCCGACCTCGTCACCGCCCTGCTCGCCGTCTGGAAGGCGGGCGGCGCCTACGTGCCGATGGACCCGTCGTTCCCGGCCGACCGGGTGGGCGGCATCCTCGCCGACGCGGGCGCCGGCGTGCTGCTCACGCAGTCCGCCTACGCGGACCGGACAGCCGCCGGGGCCCCGGTCACGGCCGTCCTGCTGGACCGGGAGCGGGCCGCGGTGGCCGCCCGGCCCGGCCGCGCCCCCGAGCGGACCGACGACCCGGCCCGGCTCGCCTACGTCATCTACACCTCCGGCTCCACCGGCCGGCCCAAGGGCGTGCTCGTCCCGCACGGCGGTCTCGCGGGCCACGTCCGCTGGGCCCGTGACGAACTCACCGGCGCCGGCGGCGGCGCCCCGCTGTTCTCCTCCGTCGCCTTCGACCTGGTCGTGCCCAACCTGTGGGCGCCGCTCGTCGCCGGCCAGGCGGTGCACACGTTCCCGCAGGACCTCGACCTCGGGCAGCTCGGTGAGGCCCTGGCCGCACAGGCCCCGTACGCCTTCGTGAAGCTCACCCCCGCCCACCTGGAGGTGCTCACCCACCAGCTGGACGCGGAGCAGGCGGCACGGCTGGCGCCGCTGCTCGTCGTGGCCGGCGAGGCCCTGCGCCGCCCCGTCGTGGCGGCCTGGCACGCCCTCGCCCCCGCCACCCGGCTGGTCAACGAATACGGCCCCACGGAGACGTCCGTCGGCACCTGCACCTGGGACGTGCCCGGGCCGCAGGGCGCCGGCACCCTGCCGGAGATCATGCCGATCGGCGGCCCGCTGCCCGGCGTCACCATGTACGTCCTCGACGACCGCCTCCAGCCGGTCCCGACCGGTGTCCCCGGCGAGCTGTACATCGGCGGGGCGGGCGTGGCCCGCGGCTACCTCGGCCGGCCGGAGCTGACCGCCGAGAAGTTCGTACCCGACCCGTTCGGCCCGCCCGGCGCCCGCCTGTACCGCAGCGGTGACCGGGTGCGGATGCTCGCCGACGGCAGCGTCGACTTCCTCGGCCGCGGCGACGGCCAGGTCAAGATCCGCGGCTACCGCATCGAACTCGGCGAGATCGAGACCGCGCTCGCCGAGCAGCCCGGCATCGCCGACGCCCGCGTGGTGCTGCGCGAGGACCACCCCGGCGAACAGCGGCTCGTGGCCTACCTGGTCGCCGCCGACGCCAGCGCCGACACCGCCGTGGCCCCGGCGCGGCTGCACGAGCGGCTCGCCCGCACCCTGCCCGAGTACATGCTGCCGACGGCGTTCGTGGCCCTGCCGGCCATCCCGCTGACCGCCAACGGCAAGCTCGACCGCGCGGCCCTGCCCACACCCGGCAGCGAGGCGTACACCACCGACGAGCACACCGCGCCGCGCACCCCGCTGGAGGAGCGGCTCGCCGCGGTGTGGAGCGAGGTGCTGGGCGCCGAACGGGTGGGCGTGCACGACAGCTTCTTCGAGCTGGGCGGTGACTCGATCCGGGCCGTCGCCCTGATCGGCGCCCTGCGCGCCACCGGCCTCGCCGTGTCCGTCCGGGACGTCTTCGCCCACCGCACGGTGGCCGGCCTGGCCGGCGCGCTGTCCGGACGCACCGAGCAGGCCGCCGACACCCCCGCCGGCGTCGCGCCGTTCGCGCTGATCGGCGACGAGGACCGGCGGAAGCTGCCCGCGGACGTGGCCGACGCCTACCCGCTGTCGCTGGTGCAGACCGGCATGCTCGTGGAGACCCTCGCCGACAGCGAGCAGCGCAACTACCACAACGTGAACGTCTACCGCGTCCACGACGACCGCCCCTTCGACGAGGCCGCCTTCCGCACGGCCGTCGCGATCCTGGTCGCCCGCCACGACGCCCTGCGCACGACGGTCGCGCTGACCGGCTACTCGCGCCCCCTGCAACTGGTGCACGCCGACGCCGACGTGCCCGTCGCGCTGCGCGACCTGAGCGCGCTCCCGGCCGACGAACAACGGCAGAGCATGCTGGCGTTCGTCGCCGAGGAACGCGGCCGGCTGTTCGACTTCGCCGGCGACGAGCCGCTGCTGCGGGTGTACGCGCACCTGCTCGGCGAGGACGGCTGGCTGTGCACCTTCACGCAGAGCCACGCCGTGATGGACGGCTGGAGCAATCAGCTCTTCCTGGTCGACCTGGTCCGCCTGTACCAGAGCCTGCGCGACGGCGTGGAGCCGGAGCCGTACCGGGCGCCGGAGGTGCGCTTCGCCGACGCCATCGCCGCCGAACTGGCCGCGCTGGACTCGCCGGAGGACCGCGCCTACTGGCAGGACCTGGTCACCCGGCACGCCAAGGCCACCCTTCCCGAGGCCTGGCGCGGCGACCCGTCCCGGCCCGCCGAGGTGGTGCGCGCCGGCACCCGGTTCGCCGACCTCGACGCGCCGCTGCGGGAGCTGGCCCGCACCGCGAAGACGTCCGTGAAGAGCGTGCTGGTCGCCGCGTTCATGAAGGTGATGGGCCAGCTCACCGACGAACCCGCCTACCACGCCGGCCTGGTCACCCACTCCCGGCCGGAGGCCGCGGGTGCCGACCGGCTGTACGGCACCTACCTCAACACCCTGCCCTTCCCCGCCGACCGCAGCGCCCGCACCTGGCGGGAACTGGTCGAGCAGGTCTCGGCACGGGAGATCGAGGCCTGGCCGCACCGGCACTTCCCGATGCCGGCCATCCAGCAGGACCGGGGTGCCGGGCGCCTGGTCGACGTCTTCTTCGGCTACCTCGACTTCCACCGGATGGACGACGAGCAGGCCGAGGACGGCTGGGGCTTCAACGACGCCCCCAACGAGTTCGCGCTCACCGTCACCGCCCTCGACGGCGTCCTGAGCCTGCGCTCCACCTCCCACGTCCTCGCCCAGGAGCACGCCGAGCGGCTGGCGGGGATGTTCCGTGCGGTGCTGGAGGCGATGGCGGCGGATCCGGAGGGGGATGCGCGGGCGGTGTACCTGCCCGCGG